>DATMVD010000001.1:0-104760 GCA_035563535.1 Pyrinomonadaceae bacterium
GTAGAAGGCCGTGCAGACGGCGGCCAGCGTCGCGACGAGCCAGAACGCCCAGCCGAACGGGATGTAGGTCGTCGAGGCCGCGTTCCAGAGAATCTCGTCCTTCGACCAGAAGCCCGAGAAAGGGATGATGCCGCAGATGGCGAGCCAGCCCGCGAAGAACGTCCAATACGTCTTCGGCATGTACTTCCGCAAGCCCCCCATCCTCCGCATGTCCTGCTCGTGGTGCATGGCGTGGATGACCGACCCCGCGCCGAGGAACATGAGCGCCTTGAAGAAGGCGTGCGTCATCACGTGGAAGATGCCGATGACGAACGCGCCCACGCCGCAGGCGAGGAACATGAAGCCGAGCTGCGAGACCGTGGAGTAGGCCAGGACTTTCTTGATGTCGTTCTGCGTGATGCCGATGGTCGCCGCGAAGAGCGCGGTCAGGGCCCCGACGACCGCCACGACCGTCATCATCCCCTGCGAGTGCTGGAAGATGACGTTGCACCGCGTCAGCATGTAGAGCCCGGCCGTCACCATCGTCGCCGCGTGGATGAGGGCCGAGACGGGCGTCGGGCCCGCCATCGCGTCCGGCAGCCACACGTAGAGGGGTATCTGCGCCGACTTGCCGCACGCGCCGACGAAGAGGCCGAGCGCGATCCACGACATGACGCCCCAGGTGACGGCCCCGCCGAGCGTCTCGACGGGGAAGGTGCGCGCCTGCTCGAAGACGTCGGTGTACTGCGTCGTGCCGAAGGTGGCGATGACGCCGAAGACGGCGAGCGCGAAGCCGAAGTCGCCGATGCGGTTCGTGATGAACGCCTTGCGCGAGGCGTCGCCCGCCTCCCGCCGGTCGAAGTAGTAGCCGATGAGCAGGTACGAGCAGAGGCCGACGCCCTCCCACCCGACGAACATCATCATGAAGTTCGAGCCCATGACCAGCACGAGCATCGAGAACATGAAGAGGCCGAGGTAGGCGAAGAAGCGGTAGAACCCCTTGTCGCCGTGCATGTACCCCGTCGCGAAGACGAAGATGCACAGCCCCACGCCCGTGATGACGAGCATGAAGATCGCGGAGAGCGCATCGAGCTGATAACTCCACTCCACGTCGAGCACCGCCCCCGGCGCTTCCCTACCCCTCGTCTCCCCTTCCGACAGGAGGCGTTGGCCGGCCTCCCTCCTCTCGTTCTGCAAGGCTTGTAGGCGCTCAGCCTCCCCCTGCGTCAGCTCGACCGCGCCGCCCGGAATCCACGTGTAGGAGAACGCCCCGTCCTCGCTCGTCACGTAGGGCTTCGGCCACACATTCGCGCCGTAAGAGACGACGGCCGCGAGGCTGATGAGGAACGCCAGCGCCACCGACCCGACGCCTATCGCGCCGACGACCCGCTCCGAGAAGCGGAACCGGCGGCCCAACAGCCCGTTGACGGCCGCGCCGAGCAGAGGCAGGAGGGGGACGAGCCAGATGTATCTGTGCATAAGTTTTAGTGAATGGTGAATAGTAAATGGTGAATGGTCAGAACCGGTTTCATCTATTCACCATTCACTATTCACTATTTACCACTTGAGCAGGTCAATCTTGTCCACGAAGATCGTCTCGCGGTTGCGGTAGAGCGCGATGACGAGGCCGAGGCCGATGGCCGCCTCGGCGGCGGCGACGACGATGATGAAGACCGTGAAGACCTGGCCCGCGACGGCGTTGAGGCTCCCCTGCTCTTGCAGGTAGCGCGAGAAGGCGATGAAGTTGAGGTTCGCCGCGTTCAGGATCAGCTCAATCGACATGAAGATGACGATGATGTTGCGGCGCGTCAGCACGCCCGCCACGCCGATGCTGAAGAGCAGCGCCCCGATGATGAGGAACTTCGAGAGGTCGGGGTGTTTGATGCTTTGCTCGAAGTTGTCGAGGACGCCCCCTTGCAAGAGCACGAGCGCCGATGTGAACAGGCTATTCATAGGCTTGACTCTGTTTAGGCGTCGCCGGCCCGCGCGCGCGAGGCGGCCTCGATCTCGGCCGGGGTCAGCTCGCCCGCGGCCGAAAGCTCCGGGATGACCTGCGGGTCTACGTCGTCGTGCGCCAGCTCCTGCTTCGACGTGCGCGCCAGCAAGACCGAGCCGACGATGGCGACCAGCAGCAGGAGGCTCGCGATCTCGAAGGGGAGCGCGCCGTAGCGGTAGAGGCTCGCGCCGACGCGCTGCGTGTCCTCGGAGATCTTCGAGACGCCGGTCTCGGCGGGGCGCAGGCGCGCGGCCTCCCGGTCGGTGCGCGAGACGGCCGCTTCGGGGTCGGGGGCGAAGCGCGCGGCCGAGTGGTTGATGGCGTAGAAGAAGCCGAGGACGAGCAGCGCGACGAAGCAGACGGCGGCCGTCACCTGCCCCGTGCGGTTGAACAGCTCCTCGCCCCCGCGCTCCTCGGCCGAGACGTTGACGAGCATGATGACGAACAGGAACAAGACCATCACGCCGCCGACGTAGACCAGAATCTGCACGCCCGCGATGAACTCCGCGCCGAGCAGCACGAAGAGCGCCGCCACCGAGACGAGCGCCGAGATGAGGAACAGCGCCGAGTGCACGGCGTTGCGCGCCATCACCGTCAGCAGCCCCGCCACCAGCGTGGCGAGCGCGAAGACCCAGAAGAAGACGCTTTCCCAGCCCTGTAAGACCATAAGCGTGAACCGTGAACCGTAAACCGTGACGGGAGCGTGAACCGTGAACCGTAAACTGTGACAAGTTGAAGAACTGTGACCGTAATGACCGGTTTTATCTTGTCACGGTTTACGGTTCACGGTTTACGGCGTTTACGCCTCGAACTTCCGCGACTCGCGCCCCTGCTCGAGCATCTCGCGGTTCCAGACGAAACCGGCGCGCGAGTAGGTGGCGAGCTCGAACTCCTGCGTCAACTCCAGGCAGGCCGTGGGGCACGCCTCCTGGCAGAGCGCGCAGAACATGCAGCGCGAGGTGTCGAAGATGAACTCGTCGAGCACCTTCTTCTTGCGCGGCTTGCCCGCCACCATGACCTCGATGTCCATGGGGATCACGTCGATGCAGTCCTCGGGGCAGGCCAGCGCGCAGAGGTTGCAGGCGATGCACAGGGACTCGTGCGTCTCCGGGTCCATGTTCAGGCGCGGCGCGCCGTGGAAGCGCGGCGCGACCTGCGGCCGGACGCTGGGGTACTGCTCGGTGTAGATGCCGAACCCCTTGACCGCGTCCTTGTCCGTCAGCGCGCCGACGTTGTACTTCAGCGTCAGCCACATCCCCTTGAACATGTCGGCCAGGAAGAAGCGCTTCAGCTTCTCGCCCAACGTCGGCCTCGGAACCTTCACTAAAGGCATATGACCTCTCCAAAAACCCCTTGACGTTTACGCGTTCTCGGTCGCCGCGGCCGTCGTCGCGACCGCCGGAGTGCCCTTCGGCACGTCCACGAGCTTGATCTGCCGTCGCTGCTTCTTGAGGTTGAAGTCGCGCGAGCGGCGGTTCAGGTACGCGAGGAAGAGGGCCGCGATGAAGAGCCCCGCGAAGCCCATGAGGACGGCCACGCCCTTGCCCTGCCCCGACAGGTTGACGCCCCCGTCGAGCGACTCGACCGTGTCGAGCCGCCCGCCGTCGAGCGCCTGGAGCACGAAGACCGTCAGGCTCGTCCAGACGATGTTCAGGAGCGAGGCCGGGATCATCCACTTCCACCCCAGGTCCATCAACTGGTCGTAGCGGTAGCGCGGGAACGTCCAGCGCAGCCAGAAGTAGAGGTAGAGCAGCACCGCCATCTTCACGACGAAGACGACGAGGCTCAGGAAGACGTACAGGTTGTTGCTGCCGCCCGCGAGCCTGTGGACGCCGGGGAAGTACCAGCCGCCCAGGAAGACGGTCGTCGCCACGGCCGCCACCACCACCATCGCCGCGTACTCGGCCATGAAGAAGAGCGACCAGCGCATCCCCGAGTACTCCGTGTGGAAGCCCGCGACCAGCTCGGACTCGGCCTCGGGCAGGTCGAAGGGCGCGCGGTTGTTCTCGGCGATCCCGCTGATGAGGAAGATGACGAAGGCGAGCGGCTGGTAGAGGATGAACCAGACCGAGTCGGACGACTGCGCCGCGGTGATGCCCGACAAGCTAAGCGTCCGCGCGAACATCAGCGCGCCGACGAGCGAGAGGCCCATCGCGACCTCGTACGAGACCATCTGCGCCGAGGAGCGCAGGCCCCCGAGCAGCGCGTACTTCGAGTTGGAAGACCACCCGGCGAGGATGAGCGCCAGCACCCCGACCGAGGAGATCGAGAGCACGAAGAGCAGCCCGATGTTCACGTCCGTGATGACGCCCCAGTCCGGCGCGAACGGCACGACCGAGAAGGTGATGAACGTCGCCGCCACCGAGATGTAGGGCGCGTAGCGGAAGATGTAGGGGTCGGCCTTCTCCGGCACGAGGTCTTCCTTCGTGAGGAGCTTGACGGCGTCGGCGATGGGCTGCAACAGGCCCCACTTGCCGACGCGCATCGGCCCGAGGCGCGCCTGCATGAAGGCGGAAATCTTCCGCTCCAGGTAGCTCGCGTAGAGCGCCCACACGGCGACCAGCGTGATGACCGCGCCGATCTGGATGAACGGCCAGACGACGTAGTTCAACGTCTCCTGCTCGTCGAAGACCTTCAGCAGGAGGTCGTTCAGGAAACTGGGCGGTGCGAAGAGTGCGAACATGGCTTTGAAGCTTTCGGCTTTCAGCTCACAGATCGATCTCGAAGGTGCAGCCGCGGGCGACGCGCATGTCCACCAGCTCGAGGTCTTCGTCGAGCGTGCCCTTGCGGTCTACGACGAGGTAGGAGTACCACTCGCCGGTGGCGAAGGGCGGCGTGTGCCAGGTGCCGCGGAAGTACGCGTAAGGGAGCCGGCCCTCGACGAGGAAGGCGACGACCTTGTCGGGGTCGGGCGAGTCCAGGCCCGCGGGCGCGACGCAGATGACGGCCTGCGAGCCGGCGAGCGGCGAGAAGACCTGCATCGTGTGCTTGTGGCGCGCCATGAAGTCGAACTTGAAGGGGCGCGGGTCGGCCGTCGCGCCCGTGATGCTGGGCACGCCCATCCCGATGTCAACGTCGATGGAGCCGCGCCGGTCGAGCAGCACGCCGTACGGCGCGAAAGCCTCGCGCGTCATCTTCTGGACTGCCAGCCTGATGATGTTCATCAGTGGGTTCTGGGTTT
The DNA here is from genome assembly GCA_035563535.1 of Pyrinomonadaceae bacterium. GTDB lineage: Bacteria > Acidobacteriota > Blastocatellia > Pyrinomonadales > Pyrinomonadaceae > QHXN01. The sequence continues at coordinate 5,157 of DATMVD010000001.1, forward strand.
TAGGTTTTGGGTTTTGGCTTTAACCAACACCCAACACCCAACACCTAACGGTCTATCTCCCCCAACACGATGTCGAGCGTGCCGATGATGGCGACCACGTCGGCGACGAGGTGGCCGACGCACATCTGCCGCAGCGCCTGGAGGTTGATGAGGCACGGCGGGCGGACGCGGACGCGGTAGGGGCGGCTCGTGCCGTCCGAGACCAGGTAACAGCCGATCTCGCCCTTCGGGCCTTCGATGGAGTGGTAGTAGTCGCCCGCGGGCGGCTTGATGACCTTCGGAATCTTGGCGTTGACGGGGCCGTCGGGCATCTGCTTCAGGGCCTGCTGGACGATGCGGCGCGACTGCCGCATCTCTTCGAGCCGGACGAGGTAGCGGTCGTAGGTGTCGCCGTTCTCGCCGACGGGCACGTCGAAGTCGAGGTCTGCGTAGGCGGCGTAAGGGCGGCTTTTGCGTATGTCCCACGCCACGCCCGAGCCGCGCAGGGCGGGGCCGGAGAGGCCGATGGCGATGGCGTCGGCGGCCGAAATCACCCCGATGCCGACGGTGCGGCCGAGCCAGATGCGGTTCTCGGAGAGCAGCGTCTCGTACTCGTCGATGCGCTTCGGGAAGTTATCTACGAACTGCCGCACGTCCTCGGTAAAACCTTCGTAGGCGTCGTTCGGCATCCCGCCGATGCGCCAAGCGTGGCAGGTGAGGCGCGCGCCGAACTGCTGCTCGAAGATCTTCAGAATCTCCTCGCGCTCGCGCAGCGCGTGCAGAAGCACGGTGAAGGCCCCGATGTCGAGCGCGTGCGTGGCGAGCCAGAGCAGGTGCGAGGAGATGCGGTTCAGCTCCGTGAGGATGACGCGGATGTAGTGGGCGCGCGGCGGGACTTCGAGCCCCATCATCTGCTCGACGGTCTCGACCCAGACGAGGCCGTTGGAGACGGCGGCGATGTAGTCGAGCCGGTCCCAGTAGGGCGCGATCATCGGGTAGAGGCGGTTCTCGGCGATCTTCTCCATCCCGCGGTGGAGGAAGCCGATGTCGCAGTCGAGGTCGATGACGGTCTCGCCGTCCAGGCGCAGGACGACGCGCAGCACGCCGTGGGTCGAAGGGTGCTGCGGCCCCATGTTCAAGACCATCTCGGGGTTGTCGAGTAAGGTCTCCTGCGTCGTCGCTAATTCAACTTGGTGCATAACTGGTGAATGGTGAATAGTAAATGGTGAATGGTCAGAACAGGGTTTATCTATTCACCACTTACTATTCACTATTTACTTCCTTAAACGCTCCCGCGACCGCGTTGACTTCGAGGACGAGCGCGACCTCGGAGACTTCGCCCTTCTTCTTTTTGCCGAGCAGGTCGAAGAGGATGGCGGAGGCGGCGGAGTCGCGGTTCCAGACGTTGCGCGGGCTCATGCGCCGGCCGAGGCGGAAGCCCGCGGCTTCGGCGGCCGAGGGGCTGTCGAAGACCTTCACTTCGTACTTGGCGGCGAGGTCTTTCGGGTGCATGGCGTCTACTTGTGCTCCTTCGGCAGCGGGTCGCGCCCGTCGCGGAAGATTTCGCGGATGCGCCGCTCGTCGGGCGTCTGGAGAATTTCGAGGCCGTAGGCGCGCCGCTGCGCGAGCTGCTCGCGCTGGACTTCGGTGAACTCCGGCAGGTGGCGCGTCGTCCACTCGTTCTCCATGAACTCCAGCGGGTAGTCTTTTCTTAACGGATGCCCGTCCCAGTCCTTCGGGAGCAGGAGGCGGCGGAGGTCCGGGTGGTTGTTGAAGGTGACGCCGAACAGGTCGTACGCCTCGCGCTCCATCCAGTTGGCGGAGGGCCAGACGGAGGTGACGCTGTCGATTCCCGCCTCGCCCGCGCCGGCCTTCAAGCGCACGCGCACGTTCTTCGAGATCGAGTAGAGGTTGTAGACGACCTCGAACGGCGCGTCCTCGCGCTCGGGCCAGTGGACGCAGGTCAGGTCGGAGAGGTAGTCGAAGGGCGTCTCCGCGTCGTCGCGCAGCGCCTTGCAGACTTCGACTATCGAGTCGGCCCTGACGTGAATCGAGAGCTGATTGACGAAGGTGAAAGCGCCCTCGACTGCGTCGCCGAAGCGCTCGCGCAGGCGCTTGAACAAGGGATGGTCGGGCGACTCGACCGGCTTCGGCCCTTCGTCCTTCTTCTTGACGGGGGGCTTCGGCACGCCCGCGACGGCCGGTGCGGCGGGCTTGGCCGCGGCGGCGGGCTTCTCCGCGCCCGGTGCGGCGGCGGGCGTCTTGGCGGCCGCGGCCTCCTTTAAGGCCGCGGCGCGCGCCTTAGCCTCCGCGATCTTGGCGGCGCGTTCGAGGTCTGCCTGCGAGGGGCTCTTCAGAGGGTCGCCGACTTCGGGCGACTTGCCGCCGGGCGGCGGCGCTTCCCCTCCCGCTTCAGCCTGCGCGGCCGCGGCGGCGGCCTCCTTCTTGGCCTTGGCCTCGGCGATGATGCGTTCGAGGCGCGCCTTCTTCTCTTCGGGGGTTTCGTTCGCGGGCGGGGCTGCGGGTTTCGGCTTCGACGGAGGGGGCTGACTCTTCTCTGCTTCGCCTGAGTCGGCGGGGACGGTCGTGCCTGAGGTGGAACTGCCCGAGGGCGCTTTGCCGGTCAGCGCCGCCTGACTCTCGGGCGTGGGTCGGGGCTGCTCTGCGTCGGGCGGGGGGGGAAGTTCTCCGGCGTCTGCCGCCGTGGACGTATCTGACGCGCGGCGTGTTTCGTCGCTTTCAGGTGAGGTGTCGGGGGATTCCGGAGGATTTTTCGGTTCGTCCGTCATCGCGTCCTAGAGGTTCGACTCCCTTGTAAGGACGTAGCTCGGGGAACAACTCGCGTCCCTACTCGTGCATGAGTGCGGCTTGTATAGCTTTCAAGGTACTCTAACGGAAAAGCTTCAAAGGTGTGTTCGACAGGGTTTGTAACACGCGGTTCGGACGCGTGTCAACAGACCCGGCACGCGCCCCGGAGCGCGGGCAATCGGCGGGGCGACTCGCGCATCCAAGTCCTTGCACAACTTGACGATGCGCGACGAGCGCCGGTAAGATGAGGCTTTGTCCGAGGCCGCCCGGGGCCCGCTATCTGAGAGGAAAGAGAAATGAAGCAAGGAATTCATCCCGCCTACCACGAGATCAACGTCCACTGCGCCTGCGGCAACAACTTCCAGACGCGCTCGACGAAGAAGGACGATCTCAACATCGAAATCTGCTCGGAGTGTCACCCGTTCTTCACGGGCAAGCAGAAGCTGATTGACACGGCCGGCCGCGTCGACCGCTTCAACAAGCGCTACGGCAAGAAGACCGAGGCCCCCGCGGCCCCGACCGAGACCGCCAACGCCTGAAGCCCTCGACGGCCCGCGTCCATGACACCCATTCGACGCCGCCAGTATTAGCTGCCCGAACCCGGACGCCGACCTTCCGCGCCCGCGGCCGACCTCTATCTCCCCGGAGGAAAGAAGCGCCGCCAACGCCGAGGTCGGCGTCTCTCTTTGGTTAATGGTAAACGGTGAATAGTAAATGGTAGTTTACTAACAGGCGGTTCGCGCCGGAGCTTCGCCAACCATTTACCATTTACTATTCACGATTTACTTCACGGAGTGAACATGAGCGCCAGCGAAAAAGACCTGATTGTCGGCGGCCAGGCCGTCATCGAGGGCGTGATGATGCGCACGCCCTCCGCGTACGCCATCGCGGTGCGCCGCCCCGACGGCACCATCGTCCACACGGGCGCCGCCCTGCCGAAGTGGAGCGACAAGTACCCCGCGCTGAGGTGGCCGGTGCTGCGCGGCGCGGCCGTGCTCGTGCAGTCGATGGCGCTCGGCATCAAGGCGCTCAACTACTCGGCCGCCGAAGCCTTCCAGGAGGAGGCGGAGGCCAAGGAGGTCGAGGTCGCGCTCACCCCGGCGGTCGTCGAGGGCGAGGGCGACTTCGCGGGGATCACGGGCGGCGTCCCCGGCCTCTTCCCCGTCCCGACGAAGAAGAGGCCGGAGGACGAGCTGAAGCGCGGCTCGGCCGCGGCCTTCGGCTCCATCGCCTTCGCGCTCGTCTTCAACGTGCTGCTCTTCGTCGTCGCGCCGCTCGTCCTGACCAACGCGCTCTTCATCGGCATGGGCTGGGCCGACCGCGGCGTGACGCAGGAGCCCGCCGCCGTGACGCAGACGGCCGACCCGGCTACACAAACCGAAGGCGCGCGGGCCGCGGCCCCGGCGGCGGCGGACGCGCCCTGGTACGCGCGCGCCTACGACGGCGTGCGCGGCTACCTGAAGCCCGTCAAGCCGAACGTCGCCTTCAACCTCATCGACGGCCTCATCCGGATGGCGCTCTTCATCCTGATGATTTCGAGCTTCTCGCTCTCGAAGGATATCCGGCGCGTCTTCGAGTACCACGGCGCGGAGCACAAGACGGTCTTCAACTGGGAGTCGGGCCTCCCCCTCTCGGTCGAGAACGCGCGCGTCCAGCCGCGCCAGCACCCGCGCTGCGGGACGAGCTTCCTGATGGTCGTCATGCTCGTCTCCATCGTGCTCTTCTCGGTCGTCTCCTTCAGCTCGTTCGCCTACAACATCGCGGTGCGCGTCGCGTTCATCCCCATCGTCGCCGGCCTGAGCTACGAGATCATCCGGCTCTCGGCGAAGAAGGAGGGCGGCGCCGTCTTCAAGTTCATCACCCTCCCCGGCGTCTGGCTCCAGAACATCACGACCAAGGAGCCCGACGACCAGCAGCTCGAAGTCGCCATCGTCGCGCTCAAAGAGTCGCTCAAGCTTGAGCCTAAGCCGCAGGGGCCCGTGCCCGCGCCTTTATCGTAAACAGCCATGCTAGACAAACTCGAACAGATCGAAGCCCGGTACGAGGCGCTGACGGAGGAACTCTCGCAGCCCGAGGTCTACTCCGACCCGGCGAACTACGCGAAGCTCAACAAGCAGCACCGCTCCCTGGGCGAGATGGTCACGAAGTACCGCGAGTGGAAGCAGCTCAAGTCCGACCTGTCGGGGGCGAAGGAGCTTTTCGACGTGGAGGAGGACGAGGAGATGCGCGAGCTCGCGCGGGCGGAGGTGGCGACGCTCGAAGAGAGGCTCGGGAAGGTCGAGGAAGACCTCCGCGTCCTGCTGCTGCCGCGCGACCCGAACGACGAGAAGAACGTCATCCTCGAAATCCGCGCCGGCACGGGCGGCGACGAGGCGACGCTCTTCGCCAACGAGATGCTGCGTATGTACGGCCGCTACGCCGAGCGCCAGGGCTGGAAGATGGAGATTCTCGACCAGTCCGAGTCCGGCATCGGCGGCATCAAGGAGGCCGTCGCCTCGATCTCCGGCGATAAGGTCTACTCGAAGCTCAAGCACGAGTCGGGCGTCCACCGCGTCCAGCGCGTGCCGCAGACCGAGACCTCGGGGCGCATCCACACCTCGGCCGTCACCGTCGCCGTGCTCCCCGAGGCCGAAGAGGTTGACGTGAAGATCAACCCGAACGACCTCCGCATCGACACCTTCTGCTCGTCGGGGCCGGGCGGCCAGTCGGTCAACACAACCTACTCGGCCGTGCGCATCACGCACATGCCGACGGGCACCGTCGTCTCGATGCAGGACGAGAAGTCGCAGATCAAGAACCGCGAGAAGGCGATGCGCGTCCTGCGCGCGCGCCTCCAGGAACTCGAAGAGCAGAAGCAGCACGAGGCGCAGGCCAGCGAGCGCCGCCAGATGGTCGGCAGCGGCGACCGCTCCGAGAAGATACGCACCTACAACTTCAAGGAGAACCGCGTCTCGGATCACCGCATCCAGCTCACCATCCACCAGCTCGACCTCGTCATGGAGGGGCAGCTCGACGAGATCATCGACGCCCTCGTCACGCACTACCAGGCCGAGAAGCTCAAGGCCGAGACGGTCGCCGCTTAGGTTGACTCTGCCATGAAGCACACCGCCCTCGCCGCCCTGCTCCTCCTGGCCGCGCTCGTCTGCCCCGCGCAGCCTGCGCGCGCGCAGGAAGAGCACAGCGAGGTGCGCCGCCTGGCCCAATGGGCGGAGCGCCCCGGCCCCGTCAAGAATGAGGAGTTGAGGCGCGAGATTCTGCGAATGGTTAAGGAAGACCAGGCGGTGCGCGCCTTCCAGTTCGAGGGGAGAGGGCCGACCGAGGCCGAGGCGCGCGCGGTGAAGGAGCGCGACGAGGCCACCACGAAGCGCCTGTCCGAAATCCTCGACCGGCACGGCTTCCCCGGCGTCGAGATGGTCGGCGTCGGCGGGACGCGCGCCTTCATCACGATGCTGGTTCACAGCCCCTCGGTCGAACTCATGAGGCGCGCGCTGCCCCACGTCGAGCGCGCGGCCCGCCGCGGGGAGATTCCGCCCGACGACTTCGCGATGCTCGCCGACGACGTGCTCGGCCACGAGGGCAAGTCGCAGCTCTACGGCACCAACTTCAGGTTCGACGGCGACAAGCTCGCGCTCCAGCCGACGCAAGACCCCGCCCGCCTCGACGAGCGCCGCCGCGAGATCGGCCTCCCGCCCATCGCCGTCTACGTGCAGTTCATCGCCGGGCTGGCCGGGAAGAAGGTTGACGAGTCGAGCCTCCCGCCCGCGCGCAAATGAGCATGACGGAGACGACGCGCGTCCTTCTCATACGGCACGGCGAGTCGCGCGGCAACGCCGAGCGCCGCTTCGGCGGCCACACGCCGACGCCCCTGAGCGAGCTCGGGCACAGGCAGGCCGAGGCGACCGCGCGCGCACTCGCCAAAGAGCGCGTGACCGCCATCTATTCGAGCGACCTTTTGCGCGCCGTCCAGACGGCCGAGCCCCTCGCGCGCGCGACCGGTTTGGAGGTCAGGCGGACGGCGGCGCTGCGCGAGCGCAGCGTCGGGCTGATGGAGGGCCTGACCTTCGAGGAGGCGGCCGCCGCCCACCCCGAAGAGTACGCCTCGCTCCTCCGCCGCGACTTCGAGCGCGTGCTCGCGGGCGGCGAGAGCTACCGCCAGCTCCTCGACCGCGCCGCCGCCCTGCTCGACCGCGCCGTCGAAGAGCACCGCGGCGGCACCCTCGCCCTCTTCTCGCACACCGGCACCATCTGCATCCTCGCCCTCCACCTGATGGGCGCGCTCGACGCCCCGCACCTCAAACCCGTCTGGCTCTCATCCTCCAACTGCGGCGTCACACGCTTCTCCATCGAACACGGCGGCCTCATCCGCATCAAGGCCCTCAACGACACGCGCCACCTCGCGGGGCTGTAGCGTGAGACAAAAGGTTGACTTACCCCGCGGTTGGAGATACCTTGCCGCTCGCTCGTCAGCCGGGGTGGGGACGTTTCCCTTCTCCCTCCGTATCTCACTGGTTCACTTCTCGCCAAGGTGTAGCAATGAAAAGAGCACACTCACGCACCAGCGCCTTCGTGGCCCTCGCTCTGGCATACGCCCTTCTTCCGCTCTCATTTCCCGCCCGCGCCGCCGGTCAGGACGCGCGGCCCGCCGCGCCGCAAAAGGGCGTTAAGCTCGGCCGGGCCGGCGACATCTCGGAGCTGCCATCGGGCGCGAAGCGTTGGGCGCTCGTCATCGGCGTGGACGACTACAAGGACGGCCAGATCGGCTCGTTGCGTGGCGCGGCCAATGACGCCCGTGCGCTGGCCGACGCGCTCAGGCGCTATGCAGGCTTCCCCGCGGATCAGATCGTCCTCATGACGACCGATCAGCCCGAGGAGCGGCAGCCGACGCGCGTCAACATCCTCCGCAGGCTCTCGAACCTCGCTTCCGTGGTGCCGAAGGACGGCCTGCTCCTCGTCTCCTTCTCAGGCCATGGGATCGAGCGCGGGGGGCACGCCTACCTCTTGCCGTCGGACGCACAGATCACAGACGACGTGACATTCCTTGAGGAGACGGCGGTCAGCGTCTCCCGCATGCATGAGCGCATCCGTGCGACCGGCGTCGGTCAGGTGCTCGTCCTGCTCGACGCCTGCCGCAACGACCCCGGCGGCCGCGCCGACGCGCCGAACCCTCTGACCGAAGCATACACGCGCGGCTTCAACTTCGACGTGCGCAACCGCGAGGTGCAGGCTTTCGCCACGCTCTATGCCACCGCCGTCGGGTACCGCGCCTACGAGTACGGCGAGAAGAAGCAGGGCTACTTCTCGTGGGCACTGGTCGAGGGGCTGAAGGGCGCGGCCTCCAACGAGCGCGGCGAGGTTACGCTCGCGCGGCTGGTGGAGTACGTCCAGACGGTCGTCCCGAAGCGCGTCGGCATAGACCTCGGTTCGGGCAGGCTTCAGAGGCCGTTCGCCGTCATCGAAGGCTACAAGGCCGACGACTTGATCGTGTCCGTTGTCGGCCCGGGTGCGGCCGACGTGGCCGCGGCCCCACACGTCTCCCCGTCTTCCCCGGCGGTCGAAGACGCGCCGCGGCCCCCCGCCACCGCGGCCGGCCTTAACCTAGCGGGCACCCAGTGGGTGGCGCGCGCGTCAACAGGATTCGTCTACGTCTACGAATTCCGTGAGGGCGGCAAGCTGTTCTTTAAGGACTTCTACGAAGTCGCGCCAGACGGTTGGCGCAGCCCGCACCTCCCCGCGGACTATTCCACGGGCTTCTCCCCCGACGGCTCCTGGGAGTTGAAAGGCAACAGCCTCACGATGCAGACGGGCGGTAAGTATGTCGAATACGAGGGCGTCGTAGGCGACGGCAGGATAGAGGGGCGCGCCTACTCGAAGGGGCAAGTTGAATGGACGTGGCTCGCGATTAAGAGAGATCCCGCGACCAGCGCGAAGACACTCGGCGGAACCAGGTGGGAGTTGGCGGAGGTCACCCCCGGCTCCGGCAAACCGATTAAAGTAGTCTACGAGTTTCTGCCGAACGGCAAGCTGGCCGTGACCCCTTCGGAGCGCCGGTCGGGCCTCTCCACCGCCGCGTGGCTCCAGAGCAATAACTATGTCCTTATCGACGGCCTGCCCGACGGCCTCAGGCGGGAGGCGACGTTTGACGGCGAGCGCATGGAGGGTAAGGTGCTCGGGGCCCCAAGCAACCCTACGTGGACTGCCATGAAAAAGCCTTCCCGAAAGTGACTCGAAAGAAAAGGCCGCGGCGCAAAGTTAAAGCCGACACGGTTCACGTGTCGGCTTTAACTTTGCGCCGCGGCGGACGCGATATGGGCACGAGGAGCTAGGCTCAGTTCCTGACTTCGGCGACGACCTCGGCGGCTTCGGCGTCGAGGGGGGCGATGTCGGCGAGGGTCTCTTCGTCGTCTTCGGGGAGTTCGCGGCGGCGGTGGACTGAGCCGTCGGACTCGAAGATGTAGGCCGAGGGGGACTCGCGCATGATGATCTCTTGCAGGCACATGAGGCCGTAGAGCAGCGCCTCGGGGCGCGGCGGGCAGCCCGGGATGTAGACATCCACGGGGATGACGCGGTCAACGCCCTGCATGGTGGAGTAGGAGTCGAACGGCCCGCCCGTCGAGGCGCACGCGCCCATCGCGATGGCCCACTTCGGCTCGGGCATCTGGTCGTAGACGCGGCGGACGACCGGCCCCATCTTCAAGGTCACGGTGCCTGCGACGATGATGAGGTCGCTCTGGCGCGGGGAGGGTCGGAAGACGCCCGCGCCGAAGCGGTCGATGTCGAAGCGCGACGAGCCGGCCGCGATCATCTCGATGGCGCAGCAGGCCAGCCCGAACGTCATCGGCCACAGGGCGGACTTCCGCCCCCAGTTGACCAGGCCCCGCACGGGCTTCGCCCCCATCACCGGCGCGGCCACGTTCCGCCGCAGCGCGTTGAAGATGCTATCAACCGTCGTCAGTACGATGCCTTCTTGATGTTCCGCCATGTTAAGCCCACTCTAAAGCGCCCTTGCGCCAGGCGTAGTAGTAGCCGACGACGAGGATGCCGATGAAGACGAACATCTCGATCAGGGCGAACTTGGTGAAGGAGAACTCGTCGCCCATGAAGATGATGGCCCAGGGCAGGAGGAAGATGGTCTCCACGTCGAAGATGAGGAAGAGCATCGCCACGATGTAGTAGCGCACGGTGAAGCGGTCGTGCGCCTCGGTCACGGGGTCGATGCCGCACTCGTACGGGCGCATCTTCGCCTTGCCGTAGAGGTTCGGCCGCACGAAGCGGCCCAAGACCACGGGCAGTACGGGGAAGACGGCCGCCACCGCGAGGAAGATCATCACGGGCCAGTAGGCGGTCAGCGGCCCGCCCGCGGCGTCCGCCCCGACGGTCGTGTTCGCTTGCAGTAGGAAAGCGCTCAGCATCTCTCGTCTCGCCTTCGGTTGGTGCGCTAAGTGCGTGCGGCGACGTGAAGAACTAGCCGGATTCTAGGCCGCGCGTCCCACGTTGTCAAAAGCTTTCTGAGAAGGAGGAGTAGACAGTAGTCAGTAGACAGTAGCCAGTAGGAAGAAGGTTCTTCTACTGGCTACTGTCTACTGACTACTGTCTACTGCTTTTCGTGGTCGTGGCCTGCGAGCTGCGAGACGGCGTGTGCGAGGACGGGGCGGATGACGGCGAAGCATTCGCGCACACCCTTCGGCGAGCCCGGCAGGTTGACGAGGAGCGCGCCGGAGCGCGTGCCGCAGGCGGCGCGGGAGAGCACGGCGGTCGGGGTCTGTCTGAGGGTCTCGGCGCGCATCGCCTCGGGGATGCCGGGCACTTCCCTCTCGACGACGGCGCGGGTGGCCTCGGGGGTGTTGTCGCGCGGGCCGAGGCCCGTCCCGCCGGTCGTCACGACGAGGTTGACATCAACGCGGTCTGCGAGTTCGCGCAGCCTCCCCGTGAGCGGTTCCAACTCGTCGGAGACGACCTCCCGGGTGACGACGGTCGCGCCCGCCTCGCGCAGAAGCTCGGCGAGCGCCGGCCCCGACTCGTCCTCGCGCTCGCCGCGCGCGCTGCGGTCGCTCACCGTCAACACGGCCGCGCGAATCTCAACCGTCATAGACATCTCCTACCCGCACGCGCCGCGCTCGACGCGGAAGAGTCGCCAGTCGCCGGGCAGGCCCGGGAAGGTGTGCGCGCCGCGCTCCTCGAAGGCGATGCCGGAGCCGGCGACGAGGTCTTTGACCGTGTGCGAGACGAGCACCTCGCCCGCGCGCGCGCGCGCCCGCACGGCCCGTCCGATCTCGACGGCGAGGCCGCCGACGCGCCCACCCTCCAGCAGGTCGCACTCGCCCGTGTGGAGCCCTGCGCGCACCTCTATGTGGAGGCGCGCGGCGTACTCTTTGACGGCGCAGGCGCAGCGGATGGCGCGGGCGGGGCCGTCGAAGACGGCGAGCGGGCCCGAGCCTTCCATGTCAACTTCGCGGCCTCGGAACCACTTGATCTCTTTGGAGACGTGCGCGCGGAAGCGCGAGACGAGGTCGCGCCACTGGCGCGAGCAGTGCGCGGCGGCACGCCCGTCTAAGACGTTGACGTAGAGCAGCGTGGCGAGGACGCGGTCGGGCTCGCGCACGTGGCGCGCGCCGGTGAGGAACTCTTCGATCTCGTTGAGCACCGTCTCCTGGTCTTCAAAGAAGGGCAGGTGGTCGCGGCCGGGCAGCTCGACGAAGCGCGCGCCGGGGATGCGCGAGGCGACGTAGCGCCCCTCCTCGACCTTCAGGCAGAGGTCGCCGCGGTTGTGTATGACGAGGGTGGGCACGCGCACCGTCGTGAGGACGTGGCGCACGTCCACCTCGGCGTTCATCCGCGTGAGCGCCGCGGCCGCGCCCGGGCTTGCGCCCATCCGCAGGTACTCGGCCCACCACTCGCGGAAGGCCGGGTCGTTGGCGCGCGAGGGCACGCGCTCATCGATGCCGACGGGCCCGCCCCAGTGCTCTCTTATCTCCTGGAAGAAGTGCTCGCGCTCCTCCCGCGTCGGCCCCCAAGGGTAGTCCTCGCCGCGCACGCGCTTGGCGTAGGTGCCGATCATGACGAGCGCGCTGGTGCGCTCCGGGTAGGTCGCGGCGAAGAGGGCCGAGAGCGGCCCGCCCTCCGAGATGCCGATGATGGCGGCGCGCTCCGAGCCGACCGCTTCGAGCACGGCGCGCACGTCGTCCATCCGCTGTTCGAGCGTGGGCAGTTGGTCGAGTGGGACGCGGTCTGAGAGCCCCGTCCCACGCTTGTCGAAGAGGATGAGGCGGGAGAAGGTCGCCAGCCTGCGGAGGAAGCGCGCCACCGAGGGCTCGCGCCAGAAGTATTCGAGGTGCGAGACCCAGCCCATGACGAAGACGAGGTCGAGCGGCGCGTCGCCGAGCGTCTGGTAGGCGATGTTCACGTCGCCGCTCAGTGCGTAGCGCGTCTCGGGCACGCGCATCAGCTCCGGCGGGAACTCGGACGCGCCCTCCTCTTCCTTCAACTCCGCGGCGCGCGCGAAGACTTCGACCCGGCCCGAAGGCAGGACGGCCGCGCCCTTCCCCCTCTCCTCGGCGGCGGCGGCCGGGGCCTCCTCCTTCACTTCGACGGCCGCGTTGAAGCGGTAGCCGCGGCGCGGGACGGTCTCGATGTAGCGGGCGGCGTCTTCGGTGTGCAGGGCGCGGCGGAGCTGCGAGATGTTCTGCGAGAGGTTGTTCTCCTCGACGAAGCTGTCGGGCCAGACGCGCCGCATCAGCTCGTCCTTCCCGATGCAGTGGCCGCTGCGCTCGACGAGCGCGACCAGCGTCTCGAACGCCTTCGGCGTGAGCTGCACGGGGCGGCCCTCGCGCAAAAGCACCCCCTCGCGCGTGTCCGCGACGAAGGGGCCGAAGATGTACGTGTGCCCTCCCGTGTTCGACGGCATCGGCCTCGCGCTCCGGTCTCTTTCAGAACTCTTTCAGAAAAATCTCAGAAGCCCCTAAAGACCGCGCGCGCCCGCCTCGGCTATTCTGCGCGCTGTCAAAGGGACAAAGGGTTTTGGGGCGGAACCTTCTGCCGCCATTCTACCCGAAGTCCGCGCACGCCGGACAGGAAAAAGGTCGGGGGATTTACGGATGAGCTTTCAGGGAGTCATTGACGCGGGCGGCGATTCGACGAAGGCCGGCGGGCACGCCGTCGTGCTCGGCGGGAGCCTCGCCGGGCTGCTCGCGGCGCGCGTGCTCGCCGCACACTTCGCGCGCGTCACCGTCGTCGAGCGCGACGCGTACCCTTCGGACACTTCCGTGCGCAAGGGCGTGCCGCAGGCGAGCCACGTCCACGCGCTGATGCGGCGCGGCCAGCAGGTCATCGAAGAACTCTTCCCCGGGCTGCTCGACGAACTCGTCGCGGACGGCGCGCACTGGGTGGACACGGCGGGCGAGGTGGCGTGGCTGACGCCCGCGGGCTGGGGCACGCGCTTCCCCTCCGACCTGAAGGTCATCGGCCTCACGCGCCCGCTCCTCGACCTGCACGTGCGCCGCCGCCTGGGGTACGACCCGCGCGTGCGCGTCCTGGAAGGGACGGAGATTTTACGACTTCTGCCCGGCGCCCGGGGCGGCGTAGGCGTGTGTGGAGGGCAAGTTCGCACACGCCTTTCGGGCAGTAACATTGAAGAAGAGCTGCGCGCAGACCTCGTCGTGGACGCGACGGGGCGCGGCTCGCGCGCGCCGCGCTGGCTCGAAGAGCTGGGGTACGAGGCCCCGGAGGAGACGGTCGTCAACGGCTTCCTCGGTTACGCCAGCCGCCTCTACCGCGTGCCCAACGGTGCGGCCGCGGACTGGAAGGGCGCGTACGTGCAGCTCGCCCCGCCCGCGCAGACGCGCGGCGGCATTATGCTCCCCGTGGAGGGCGGGCGCTGGCTCGTGACGCTCATCGGCGGCGACCGCGACTACCCGCCCGCCGACGAGGAGGGCTTCCTGGAGTTCGCGCGCAGCCTCGCGAGCCCGGTCATCTACGACGCCATCCGGCGGGCCGAGCCGCTCACGCCCGTCCGCGGCCACCGCGCGACCGAGAACCGCCGCCGCCACTACGAACGGCTGAGTAGACAGCCCGACAACTTCCTCGTCACGGGCGACGCGGCCTGCGCCTTCAACCCGGTCTACGGCCAGGGCATGACGGCGGCGGCGGTCGGCGCGCTCGCGCTCGACGAGACTCTGCGCGAGCAGAGGCGGCGCTACGCGGGCGGCGAGTTGACCGGACTCGCGCGCCGCTTCCAGAGGCGTCTGGCGAAGGCGAACGCCGCGCCGTGGCTCCTGGCGACCGGCGAGGATTTCCGCTACCGGGGGGTCGAGGGCGGCTCGCCGAACGTGGCGACGCGCCTGATGCACCGCTACATGGATTCGGTCGTGCGGCTGGCGACGCGCGACGAGGCCGTGCGCCGCGTCTTCCTCGAAAACATGCACATGCTCAAGACGCCCCCCTCGCTCTTCCACCCGCGCGTGTCGCTGCGCGTGCTCGCCCAGGCGCTCGGCCTCGCCCCGCGGCCCGCCCGCGCGGCCTCCACGTCGCCCGCGCCGACTTGCGAGAGCGTCAGAGCGTAAGAGTAAGTTTAACCACAGAGACACAGAGACACGGCTTGAAGATATGAAGTCTTCAAGCCGTGTCTCTGTGTCTCTGTGGTTAATTGAATAGCCCGAGAGGCATACGTCAGCCGGCGGTGAGCGCCTGCGCGTGCAGCTCCTGGAGCGAGTAGACCTGGAAGGCGTCGGTCTCTTTGCGCGAGGCGATGGCCTCGACGATGGCCTGCGCGCCGGTCATCGTGGTGACGCAGGGGACGTTGAACTGGAGCGCGGCGCGGCGGATGGCCTGCTCGTCGAAGTGCGAGGCGCGCCCCAGTGGCGTGTTGATGACGAGCGCGACCTCGCCGCTCCGTATCTTGTCGGCGATGTTCGGGCGGCCCTCGTTGACCTTGAAGACCGTCTCGGCTTCGAGGCCCACCTCGCGCAGGCGCGCGGCCGTCCCGACCGTCGCCATCAGCTTGAAGCCGAGGCGCGTGAGGCGGCGCGCGAGCAGCGCGGACAGCCCCTTGTCGATGTCGTTGACGCTGATGAAGGCCGTGCCCTCGGTCGGGAGTTCGAGCCCCGAGCTGATCATCGCCTTCGCGTACGCCTCGCCGAAGGTGCGCCCGACCCCCATCACCTCGCCGGTCGAGTGCATCTCGGGGCTCAGGACGGGGTCTACGCCCGGGAACTTCTTGAACGGGAAGACCGGCGACTTGATGTAGAAGCGGTCGAGCCTCTTCGTCAGGTCTTCGGGCAGCCCGAAGGACGCGAGCGGGCGGCCCGCCATCACGAGCGCCGCGATGCGCGCCAGGGGCACGCCCGTCGCCTTCGCCACGAACGGCACGGTGCGCGACGCGCGCGGGTTCACTTCGAGCACGTAGACGCGGTCGTCCTTGATGGCGAACTGGATGTTGATGAGGCCGCGCACCTTCAGCTCGCGCGCCAGCGTGCGCGTGTAGTGGCGCATCGTGTCGAGGTGCTCCTCCGCTATCTTGAACGGCGGCAGCACCGACGAAGAGTCGCCCGAATGAATCCCGGCCTCCTCGATGTGCTCCTGCATCCCGGCGACGACGCAGGTCTCCTCGTCGGCGAGCGCGTCCACGTCGAACTCGGCGGCGCGCTCAAGGAACTTGTCGATGAGCACGGGCTTCTCGGGCGAGGCGTCCACGGCCGTGCGCATGTACTCGTCGAGGCTCCGCTCGTCGTAGACAATCGCCATCGCGCGCCCGCCGAGGACGAACGAGGGGCGCACCATGACGGGGTAGCCGATGCGCTCGGCGCACTCCTTCGCCTCCTCGAAGGAGGTGGCCGTGCCGTTCTCCGGCTGCGGGATGCCGAGCTTGTTGAGAAGCGCCCCGAAGCGCTTCCGGTCTTCGGCGAGGTCGATGGAGTCGGGCGAGGTGCCGATGATGGGCGCGCCCGCCTCCGAGAGGCGCACGGCGAGGTTCAGGGGCGTCTGGCCGCCGAACTGGACGATGATGCCTTCGGGCCTTTCGACGTCCACGATGTTCATCACGTCCTCGAACGTGAGCGGCTCGAAGTAGAGGCGGTCGGAGGTGTCGTAGTCGGTCGAGACCGTCTCGGGGTTGCAGTTGACCATGATGGTCTCGAACCCGGCGTCGCGCAGCGCGAAGGAGGCGTGGCAGCAGCAGTAGTCGAACTCGATGCCCTGCCCGATGCGGTTCGGCCCCGAGCCGAGGATCATGATCTTGCGGCGCTCGGTGGGCGCGGCCTCGTCCTCCTCCTCGTAGGTCGAGTAGAGGTAGGGCGTGTAGGACTCGAACTCCGCGCCGCAGGTGTCCACGCGCTTGTAGACGGGCGTGAGGCCGAGCTTCTTTCGATAATCTCTGACCTCAAGCTCCGTCCGGCCCGTCAGGTAGGCGAGGCGACGGTCGGAGAGCGCCGCCTCCTTAAACTCCCTCAGAGTCTCCTCAGGAATCTCTTCGAGCTTACGCCCCTCGACGCCCTTCTGAATCTCCATCACCTGGTTGAGCTGTTCGAGGAACCAGGGGTCGATGCGCGAGAGGCGGTATATCTCCTGAATCGGCACGCCCTGTTGGAGCGCGTAGGTCACGTAAGAGAAGCGCTGCGAGTTGGGGCGCGCGAGCTTGCGCTGAAGCTCGTCCGCCGGCACGTCGCGCAGGCGCAGGGGCTTGACGGCTTCGAGCGAGCGCAGGCCCTTGAAGAGCGCCTCCTTGAACGTGCGGCCGATGGCCATCACCTCGCCGACCGACTTCATCTGCGTCCCCAGCACGTCCTCCGTGTCGCGGAACTTCTCGAAGTTCCACTTCGGAATCTTGGCGACGACGTAGTCGATCGTCGGCTCAAACGACGCGGGCGTCTTCTTCGTGATGTCGTTATTTATTTCGTCGAGCGTGTAGCCGACGGCGAGCTTGGCGGCGATCTTCGCGATGGGGAAGCCGGTGGCCTTCGACGCCAGCGCGGAGGAGCGCGAGACGCGCGGGTTCATCTCGATGACGCGCACCTCGCCGTCCTCGGGGCTGACGGCGAACTGTATGTTGGAGCCGCCGGTCTCGACACCGACCTTGCGGATGATGCGGATGGACATGTCGCGCAGGCGTTGGTACTCGACATCGGTCAGCGTCTGCGCGGGCGCGACCGTGATGGAGTCGCCGGTGTGGACGCCCATCGGGTCGAAGTTCTCGATGGAGCAGATGATGACGACGTTGTCGGCGAGGTCGCGCATCACCTCCAGCTCGAACTCCTTCCAGCCGAGGATCGACTCTTCAATCAACACCTGGCTGACGGGCGACGCGGCGAGGCCGCCGCGGACGATCTCCTCGAACTCCTCCGGGTTGTAGGCCGTGCCGCCGCCCGTGCCGCCGAGCGTGAAGCTGGGGCGGATGATCGCGGGGTAGCCGGTCTCTTCGACGATCTTCTCGGCCTCGGCCCAGGTGTGCGCGAAGCCGCCGCGGGGCATGGGCAGGCCCTCCTCCTCCATCGCCCGCTTGAACAGCTCGCGGTCTTCGGCGACGCGGATGGCCTCGCGCTTCGCGCCGATCATCTCGACGCCGAACTCCTTCAAGACCCCGGCCTCGTCGAGCGCCATCGCGAGGTTGAGCGCGGTCTGGCCGCCCACGGTGGGGAGCAGCGCGTCGGGTCGCTCGCGGCGGATGATGGAGGTGGCCGACTCGACCGTGAGCGGCTCGACGTAGGTGCGGTCGGCGAACTCCGGGTCGGTCATGATGGTGGCCGGGTTCGAGTTGACGAGCACGACCTCGAAGCCCTCGGCGCGCAGCGCCTTGCACGCCTGCGTCCCCGAGTAGTCGAACTCGCACGCCTGGCCGATGACGATGGGGCCGGAGCCGATGATCAAGATTTTGCGGATGTCTGTGCGTCTGGGCATCTGACTGTGGGCTGCCGGACTCCGGCGACAGTTCCTTCCTGCGCGCGTAATTTCGTGGCATTATACACGCCAACCAACCCGCCACGAACCCGCCGCCGCGCGCCGACACGCCCGCCGGAACATTTGAAAACCGCGAGCCGCCGTCGTACTTTAGGTGCGCCGTGGAAAGGAACACACACATGGCAGCGAACCCCGAACGGCGCTACACGCTGGAGGAGTACCTGGAACTCGACCGGACTTCGGAAGAGCGCCTTGAGTTCCGGGACGGCGAAGTCTTCTGCATGAGCGGCGGGAGCCAGGCTCACGACCGTATTCTGATTAACTGCATCGTACACCTCAGCGCGAAACTTGACTCATCGAAGTGTCGAGTCTTCTCGTCTGACATACGAATCAAAGTGCCGACCGCGCCGCCCTACCGCTATGGAGATGTTTCGGCGCTGTGCGGAGAGGCGAAGTTCGAGGAGATTGGGGGCGTTGACGCACTCGTCAATCCGCAGTTAATTGTCGAAGTGCTTTCTCCTTCGACCGAAGCCTACGACCGCGGCGACAAGTTTACTCACTACAACTCCATCCCGACGTTGCGCGAGTACCTGCTCGTCGCGCAGCACCGCCCGCACGTCACGCGCCTCTTCAAGCAGGACGACGGGAACTGAATTCACACCGAGGCGAACGATCTCGACTCGACGCCGAAGCTCGGCTCGCTCGGCTGCGCCCTCCCCATGAGCGAAATCTATCAGGGCGTGAGCTTCGACGCGCCGCCGGCCGCCTGAGCCGCCGGCCCGCCCGCAAAGACCCCGAGTTTTTAACCGACGCGCGAGGGGGCGGGAGCCTTTAACGGCCCCGCCCCTCTTCCACTCATAATCCTTAAGGCGCGGCCGCGCTTGCCCGCGCGCGCGAGTTGCAAGCATTATTCAAGCGCCAGGGTTCCCCCCGAAATGACGACGTTTGCGGAAGACCAAGGAGGGTGTGTGAGAGACGTGTTCAGACAGAATGAGTTTACCGTCAGGCCGGGCAGCCGTCCGAGGCTGAAAAATTTCGACTCCGCCTACACCGGGGGGTTCGCCGACGAAGAACATGCGCGCGAGAAGCTCCGGACTGACTGCGAAGAGATGGCGCGGCTGCAAGACAAGCTGATGGCGCAGGAGTCGCACGCGCTGCTCGTCATCTTCCAGTCCATAGACGGCTCCGGCAAGGACGGCACGATCAAGGCGATAGCCGCGGGGCTCGACCCGCAGGGCTGCACGGCGCAGAATTTCAAGAAGCCGTCCGAGATCGAGAACAAGCACGACTACCTTTGGCGGTTCCACCTGGGCGTGCCGGAGCGCGGCCGCATCACCTTCTTCAACCGCTCCTACTACGAGGAGGTCATCTCCCCGCGCGTGCGCCCGGAGCGCCTCGACGAGCAGAGCCTGCCCCCGCGCAGCAGGGCCGGGGACATCTGGAAGCGCCGGATGACCGAGATCAACAATTTCGAGCAGTACCTCACCGACAACGGCGTCGTCATCCTGAAACTGTTCCTGAACCTCTCGAAGGAGAAACAGGCCGAGCGGCTGCTGGAGCGAACCGAGGAGGCGGAGAAGAGGTGGAAGTTCTCGCCCGCCGACCTGGAGAACCGAGGGCTGTGGGACGAGCACGTCAAGGCCCACGAAGAGATGCTGGCCCGGACGAGCACGAAGGCGGCGCCGTGGCACATCATCCCGGCCGACCACCGCTGGTTCACGGCGCTGGCGGTGGCCGACCTGATGGCGCGCAGGCTCCGCGCGCTGAAGCTCCGCTACCCCGCGATCAAGGGGGAGGATAAGGAGGAGATGGAGAAGGCCAGAAAGCGGCTCACACGCGAGCTGAAGCGCTGAGGGCGTGGCGGGCGAGGGCGTTCAGGCTTCGACGCGGCCGAGCGCCCTGTCCCGCCAGCGGCGGACGCTCATCACGTCGAAGCGCTCGCCCTCGAAGACGATCTGCCTGACGGCCTTCCTTCCGTCGTCGCTCGCGCGCTTCAGCCAGTCGCGCACCTCCATCCAGCGCACCTCGCCCTCCGAGTTGCGGACGACGAGCAGCACGGGGAACGCCTGCGCCATCCAGTAGCGCGCCCAGCGCTCCTCCTTGACGGTGAAGACCTCCGCGCCGTCGCGTTTCCGCTTCCTGAGGTAGGAGTCGCCCGACTTCAGTTGCAGGTAGAGCTTGCGCCCGGTGGCCTCGCCTTCATCGTCCTTAAACTCGATCTCCATGTCGATGCCGTTGTCGCTCACCGTGAACTCGCGGGAGATTTGGCCGGCGAGCGAGACCGTCGAAATGACTTCGCCCACCAGCGTGCGCTCCCTGTCCGCGTTGTCTAGGACGAACTGCGCCTGCTCGTCCAGCTCGAGCACGTGCCGGTGGACTTCCGGCGCGGCGAAGCGCTCTTCGAGGTCGTCCCACAGAGGCACGCGCTTCTCGCAGTTCACGCAGAGGATGTTCGACTGCTTGCCCTTCTCCTCCAGACGCTTCATCGCCGTCTCGCGGTCGCGCACAGGGGTCTTGCAGTGTGGGCAGACGTAGTGGCGCAGGCGCACCACCTCGTTCCCCTTCTTCAAAAGGTGCTCGTGGACGTAGCGGCTGAAGATCATCTTCTCGGCCACGGGGATGTCGGGGTCGAAGTAGACTTCCAGCTCGCCCGCGCCCTCGCCGCGGCGCGTGAGCTTGACGCCGAGCCGACGCCCCTGCGAGAGCGACTTGAAGTCTGCGGCGTAGCGCCACAGCTCGTCGGCCTCGAAGGACTTCGTGTGGTGCAGGCGCACGACGAGCGTGGCGTAGATGTCGTCGAGGAAGCCGTTGAAGCGGTAGCTGACGAGCACCGCCGGGTGGCCCGTCAACTCGGGGCGCTCGCGGCGGTAGTAGCTGGGGAAGACGAGCAAAGGCCCCTCGTCCGCGTCCTCGCGCAGGCACAGCCCGCGCTTCACCAACGTCTGGTGCATGGCGAGCAGGACGAACCGCTCCTCGTCCGCTTCGAGCCGCCCCATCGAAGACTGATAGTTCAGCTCGCCGTTCAGCACGCGCTCCTCGGGGATGCAGCCGCGCTCGTACTTATCTTCTCGTATTGTCTGAATCACGGCCTGCGCGTAGGCGTTGATGCGCTCGGGCTGAAGCAGCACCCAACTGCCGAACTTCAGCTCCCACACCACGCCCGGCCCGGCCAGCAACCCGATAACGGCCTTCAACTCCTCGTCCGTGAAGCGCGTGGACTCGCCCGACATGCGCAGTTGCAACGTCTCGCGCAACTCGTTAAAGCGCAACAGCACACGCCCCTCGTCCTTGAGCCGGACGATCTCCTCCTTCAGCCGCTTGAAGATGAGCGGCGACGAGCGCCAAGGGATGTTCTCCCAGCGGATGCCTTCGAGGATTGCTTTCTTAAGCTCCTCGCAACGCACGTTCTGCTTGGCGCTAGTTTCGAGGAACTTCACGTAGCCGCGTTCCTTCGCGAACTCCTCCACCTTGCTCTTGCTCACGCGCAGCCCACCCGCGTCTACCCTTCCAGCCACCAGCAGCTTCGTGAACGCCTTACTCGACGCGCGCGTCAAGTCCCTGTCCCACTGCCCCAGCGTCTCGAACAAATCCTCCTTCTGCCCGTCGAACACCAGCACCGCCAGCGCCGTCTCGTCCATGTACAACTGATGAATCAACCTCTGGTCAGCCTGCCCCCCGAAGTCCCACAACCAAATCTCCCGCTCCAACCCATCCTTCGCGTCAACATCCAACTTCCAATGCGTCGCCCACGCCCCCACCGTCGAATCACTCGGCTCCCAATCATTCAACGCCAGCCGCTTCGACAACCCCGTCTTCCCCGCCCCACTCTCCCCCACCAACAACACCTTCGCATTCGTGTACTGCACCTGCTCCGACGAGGGCTGAACGTCCAAGACAACAGCTTTAGTATCTCGTGCTTCGCTGACAAATCTTGACAAATCCCATATTCGCAAGCCACCCTCAGCGTCTACTGAGACAGCACGTCCATCAGCGTTCCACTCCAAGGACACGATGACACTCGTGTGCCCCTCAAGCACGTGCAGGCAGAGCCCCGCCTCCACGTCCCATACCCTCACAGTCGCGTCTGCGGAACCTGATAAGGCGCGTCGGCCATCAAAGGCCCACACGGCCTTATAGACGGCACTCGTGTGCCCTTCAAGCACGCGCAGGCAGCGTCCCGCCTCCACGTCCCACATCCGCACGGTGTTGTCTAAAGAGCTGGAAATTGCGTGGCGTTGGTCGGCGCTCCACGCTACGCTCATCACAGTACTCTCGTGCCCTTAGAGGACGCGCAGGCAGCGTCCCGTCTCCGCGTCCCACACCCGCACGGTTCTATCACCTGAACCGGAGAGGGCACGCCCTCCATCCGAACTGAAGTCGCAGGCATGGATACTCACTGCGTCGTCAAGCTGGATAGCCTTTTCCTCAAACTGCCCGTAGTTAACTTGCGCTTTCGCGTGCACGGCGCTCGCAGGTGGACGGCAGGCTTCGAGGAGTTTGGGGTAGGACTGTTTGCGGGCTCGGGGGAGGTAGTTGATGTAGGAGAATTGGGCGAGGGAGCCTTTGAGGGAGGTGGCGTCGAGGCGGAGGGGGATGAAGCGGCGTTGTTGGTTGAGGGGGTCGCGGAAGCGGAAGGTTTGGCTTTCGAGTTGCGCCCAGTCGGAGCCGAAGGCGTGGGCGGACATGCAGAGGAGGAGGATGCGGGAGTGTTCGAGGCCCTCTTCGATCTTTGAGAAGACGTGGTCGCCGGGTTGGAGTTCCCAGTCGTCGTACCAGACGCGGAGGCCGTCGGCGCGGAGGCGTTCGGCGAGGGGGCGGACGACCGCCTTGTCTTTGGAGCTGTGGCTGATGAAAACGTCGTAGCGGAAATCGTCGGCCATGCTTCTCCTCCTGAGGCGTGCGGCGTGGGAAGGATAGCGAAAGCGCCGGGAGGTTGGGAAGGGTTTTGAGGTGGCGGTTGGGTCTTGAGACCTCGCAGGCGAAGGGGCGGGCGTCTGTACGGCTGAATCGATCTCAAATCTGAAATTCTTTTAGTCGTCGGCGCCCTTCAGCCCGGCCTCCACGGCGGCGTCGCCCTTCCCCTCGACGTCGCAGCAGGGCATGCCGAGGGCGGTCAGCACCGAGGCTATCGCGCGGTAGTTGGCGACCCGCTGCGACTCCTTGCCCCACCCCTTCCCTTCGGTCTCGATGTTGACGTAGCGGAGTTTCTGGAGCTTCTCCAGCAGCAGGCCCATTACCTTCAGCGCGTCGTTGAGCTCCTGGCGCCTTTTCGCCTTGGCCGCCGTGTCCTCGGGTTTGGGTTCGAGAAGCAGGAGCAGGCGGAGCACCTCGTACGCCGCATCCAGAAACTCCTGCCCGACGACGTCCAACGCGATGTCGGCCTTCTTGCCCAACTCGTCGCCCAGCCGCAGCGCGAGCGTCACGAACATGGTGGAGAGGTCGCCCGCCGACTCGCTGGCGGTCCCCTTCGGCTCGTGCGTCTCCAAGACGACGTTGGTGTCGGTCGCCTTCAACTTCTCGAAGTCTTCGGGGTTCGTCACCCAGACCACGTTGTCGGGGTGTTCGGGGTCTCCGGCGTGACACCGCTTGATGTCGTCGCTCATGCACCAGCGGAAGATGTTGGTCGTCTTCGGCGTGTCGAGCGTCTCCGCCACGCCGGCCTCACCGAACTTCTCCTTAATCAGCACGCGGATGGTGTCGAGCACGTCGGCGCCGGTCTCCTTCTTGCGCTTGTCCACGTCGAGCTTCAGGTTGGCGACGCCCTTCTTGCTCATCTTGGAGCGGTAGGTCGAGGTGTCGCCGAGCGCGTTGTTGTGCAGGCTGACGACGGGGAGTTTGAAGTCGTCCGAGCAGTCCTTGATCGCGAGGAAATACTGGCGCTGCGCGAAGCCGAGGATTTCCTCCTTCGTCTTCGAGCCCGCCTTGTCCTTCACGAAGTCGCGGCACGTCGTCTCGTCGTCCATGCACTCGCTGACGACATCGGGCGGGAAGAGCGAGTTCGGGTCCTTCTCGCCGTGCTTGGGCACCTCGATGCCCCTGGCCTTCAGAGAGGCGGGATCCTCCACCATCGCGAGGTTGTAACGGCAGTTGGTGTGCAACAGCCGCGCCGTCCTCCTCGCCTTCCGCTCGTCGTGGTGAATGAAGACGACGCACGCGCAGGGCGGCGTGTTGACCGCGGGCTCGAACTTCAACTGGGGCACGTCCGCCGCCGTCTTGCCCTTGCGCCGGAGGCTGCCGCCGCCGCCCTGCGCGACGTGCGCCAGCTCGTGCGCCAGCAGCCTCCGCCCCTCCGGCGTGCCCGGCCGGTACTGCCCCTGGTCGAAGACCACGTGCTCCCCGACGGTATAAGCCAGGGCGTCAACGGCCCGCGCGGACTCCGCCGCACGCGCGTCGGTGTGTACGCGCACGCGGCTGAAGTCGTGGCCGAAGCGCGGCTCCATGAAGTCCCGCGCGGCGGCGTCCAGGGGCCGGCCGTGTGAGCCGAGCACCTCACTCACAATCCCCGGGGCCTCCACGCCGCCCGCGCCGGCGGTCGCCTGACGCCGCACCAGCGGCTCCTTCCGCCCGCACCCCTCGCAAGCCCCGCCCCCTTCACAGGCGCACTTGCGCCGGACGGCCTGCGAGTCCGGCGTCCGCGTCACCTGCTCCGCGACCCGATCCGCTTCCTGTTCGGACGCGTCCCCCGCGGCGTTCACACGCAACTTCGCCCGGAGCCTGACCGGCGGCCGCCAGCCGCGCGCCAGAGACCCGGCAGGCGCATCCCAACGGGCCGCGTCCGGTCTCTGTGCCAAAGTCCGCATGGTCAATCTCCGTCGAGCTTTTGTTAAGCCTCACGCCGGCCGGCGGCGCGGACGACGCCCGCGCCTGACAGCGTCAGGTGTAAACCCGAATGGAGAATAAAGCAAGGGAAAAGGTGCGCGCCGAAGGGGGCTAGACCTTGCCCGCGTCGAGCTGTTTGCGGTAGTCGTCGCCGTCGAGCTCGACGGTGCGGCACATCTCGTAGAGGCGGGAGCGGAGGCGGACGCCGACGCGGTCTTCGAGCGTCTCCTCCGAAGGGTTGCGGCGGGCGTCCATGTAGTTGGTCGTGAAGACGGTGAGCTTCTTGTCGTTGTAGCGCTTGCCGATGATCTGCATCATCGTGTCCCTGACCCAGTCGGTCGGCTTCGACGCGCCCAACTCGTCCAAGACCAGCACCTCGGCCTGGTAGACCGGCGAGAGCACGCTCATCTCGGAGGTGTTCGAGACCTTGTTGTACGAGTCCTGAATCTGTTTGAGCAGCGAGCCGAACTCGTAGAACAGGCACGGCACGCCCTTCTCGATTAGGCCGTGGAGGATGGCGACTGCGAGGTGCGTCTTGCCGACGCCTACGGGGCCCATCAGCAGCAGGCCGCGCTCGACCGCCGGGTACTCGCGCACGAGGCGGAAGGCGTAGTTGAAGGCTTTGAGCTGCGAGCCGTTGTTGGGCGCGGGGTAGTAGTTCTGGAGCGTACAGGCCTCGCGGCGCGGGGGCGCGGGCTCGCGGTAGCGGCGCGGGATGCGCGCCTGCTCGAGCAGCTTGCCGCGCGTGTCCTGCGTGCGGCACTCGCAGCGGCGCGCGCCCCTGTCGGGGACGACTTCGTAGCCGGTGCCGAAGCACTTCTGGCAGGCCGCGGGCGAATCGCCCCTCTTCCGGCGCGCCGGCTTCGGCCCCTCCGGCGCGGGAGAGTCTTCGACGGTCTCGTCCCTCTCGGGGACGGCGAAGAGCGGCGGGATCTTTTTGCGGTTGTCCGAAGGCATCCGGGAGACTTCGACGTTCCTTCTCGATTCTCAGGCCGCGCGGCGGGGTGTAAGCGCCCGGCGCGAACCTTCTCCGGGGCAAGAGATTGGTGAACCCCCGCGGCCGAGGTCGCGCGGATTATAGCACTCAAACTTTCGTTTGCAAGACGGTTCGGTGCGTTCGAGAATTTCCACAGTGTGGAAAACCGTTCGCGCCGTCGGAAGCAGAGAGACAGAGCCTCAACAGCCCCCGCCGCCGCCCTTGTAGACGGGACGCCAGCGCCCCTGCTGCCTCTTGTAGATGACGTAGTCGTTGCTCTCATAGTAGCCGCCCATGGCGATGACCTCGCCCACGCCGTCGCCGTCGAAGTCCAACTGATCGACGAAGTGCCGGTCCTCGTAGCTGTCCTCGGAGCCCTTGTGGAACCACTCCCAGGCCGTCTTGAAGGCGTCGCCCGCCGCGGGCTCCATGATGAGGAAGAGCGTGTATGACGTGGAGCCCACGTCGTTCTTGCCGGCGAGGAAGCTGCCGACCAGCTCGGAGCGGCCGTCGCGGTCGAGGTCGGTCGCCGTCAGGTTCACGACCTCCATCTTCGAGGCGAGCGCAGCGCCGACGCCGTTCTTCGCGTAGGAGGCGCGGGCCAGCTCGACGGCGCGCGCGCGCTCCGCCTCCGTAGGGGCGCGGCGCGAGGGGGCTCCGCGCCCGAGCGCCTGCGAGTCTGTGGCGAGCACCTTCACGCGCCCGCCGAGCCGCGCCGAAGTCTCGGCCGTCGCCTCCGCGACCAGCCCGACGCAGCCCGGCTCCATGTACTTGATGATGCTCAGCGCGCCCGCCTCGCCCCCGCCCGAGAGGATGCGGAACTTGCGCCCCGGCTTGAAGTACTCTTTCGCGAAGGCGTTCGTCCCCTTCTCCTCGTCGATGGGCGGGGCGGCGTACGCGCCGTTCCGGTAGATGACGACCGGCTCAGCCGTCACGGTCGCCTCGTACTTCGAGACGGCGAGGACGACCGCGCCGCCGCCCTGCGCCGCGGGCACGCGCCGCGCGCCCGCCCGCGCGCACACCAGCAGGGAGCAGACACAGAGCGAGAGGGCAAAGACAGGCAGTCGGGTACTCGTCTTCATCGTCGGGGGCCTTTCCGTCCCGCGCGCCGGTCGGGGCCGGGCGGGACTACTTTTTTATAGGGGGCGGCGTCAGGTAATTAAGGACTTCGAGCAGGCCGATGACGGCCACGACAGCCACCACTATGAGAAGGGTGATGTGCCAGCGCCCCAGCACGAAGCGGCGGCAGGCTTTACACTTGAGGCCCCCCATCCGGAGGGGCCTGGCGCAGTAGGGACATTTTGCCATCAGTCGCTGCACAGCGGGGCTACAAAGCAAAATGCCACGACTCGGCCCCCGCGTTCAAGTGCCCGCGGGGGGCGTGTGATATATTTCCGTCCGAGCATGAGTATCATTCAGGGGCTTCTGAACAAGATGGGGCTCGGGGCGTCGCGCGGCCGCCGCCCCTTACGCGTCTTCCTCCTCGACGACGACACCCTGCGCCACGACTGGTTCAACCGACAGTTCAAGGGCGACCGGCTCGACGTGGCCGAATCGGCGGCGCGCGCCGTCGAGCTGCTCTCGGCGAACCACTACGACATCATCTTCCTCGACCACGACCTCCTGCCCGAGCACTACTACGCGGAGGGGTTCGACGACGAGCGGAGTGGCTACGCCGTCGCGCGCTGGCTCGCCGAGACGCCCGCGCGGCTCGCCGCCGCGACCATCATCGTCCACACGCGCAACGCCGACGGCGCGCTCCGCATGGTCGAGCTGCTGCGCCGCACCGGTCGCCAGGCCGAGCACGTCCCCTTCCACATGCTCGCCCCCAAGATCAAGCAGCTCCGACGCGGTTAACTTTTATGAGGACAAAACGCACGCCCAGCTCTTCCCTGCTCGCGCTCTGCCTGACGCTCTGCTGCGCCGCCGCCGCGCCCGCGCAGGACGGCGCGGGCCAGCCGTACGACGACCGTGTGAAGGCGCTGCTCGCCCGGCCGGATGTGCGCGCGGCCTTCGCGCACGTCGAGCGCAACCGAGACGCCATCCTGAAAGAGTGGATTGCGATTACCGAAATCAACGCCCCCTCGGGCAAGGAGGCCGAGCGCGCCGCCTTCATCGAGAATCTCCTGCGCGGCTACAGGTCGCTTCAGGTGAGCCGCGACGCGACCGGCAACGTCGTCGCCACGCGCAAGGGGACGGGCGGCGGCCCCACGGTCGTCGTGGACGCGCACATGGACACGGTCTTTCAGGAGGGCCTGAAGATCAAGGCGGAGGTGCGCGACGGGCGCGTCTACGCGCCGGGCGTCGGCGACGACACGCGCAACGTCGAGGCGATGCTCGCGGCCGTGCGCGCGCTGGACGCGGCGAACCTGAAGACGAAGGGCGACCTCATCTTCCTCTTCACCGTCGAGGAGGAGACGAGCTTCCGCGGCGTCGAGGAGTTCGTCAAGGCGAACAAGGGGCGCATCGACCAGTACATCGCGCTCGACGGCGGCTACGAGGGCTTCACCTACGGCGGCATCGGCATCAACTGGTACAAGCACCACTTCATCGGCCCGGGCGGCCACACGCGCTCGTCCACCCCGCCCTACTCGGCGACGCTGCCCGCTGCGCGCGCCATCGAGCGCATCTACCAGCTACAGCTCCCGCAGGGCATCTCCTCCAACCTCAACATAGGGATGCTCGGCGGCGCGGAGGTCGTCAACGCCAAGGCCGCCGACGCCTGGTTCACGGTGGATTTGCGCTCGACGAGCAACGAGGTCATCGCCGACCTTGAGAAGAAGATCGCGGCGATAGTTAAAGAGGAGGCCGAGCGCGAGCGGATGACCGCGAGGACGGAGCTAATCTCTTCGACGCCCGCGGCACAGATACCGGGCCACCGCGAATCGACGCTGGTGAAGACGGCCGAGGCCGTGCACTACGCGATGGGCTTCAAGCCTTCGATTACGCTCTCGGGCTCGAACAACGGCAACGTCGCGCTGCTCGCCGGCATCCCCGCCATCTCGACCGGCGCGGGCCCTTGCAACAACTCGCACGCGCTCACGGAGAACTGCGAGATCGAGCCGCTCTACAAAGGCATCCGGAAGGTCATCCTCCTCCTCGTCGCCACGGCCGGAGTTTAAGTCTCCATACAATCGTTCAGAAGCGGGCTGCGGCCCGCCGGCCCAGACGAAAATTCTGGCCGGCGGGCCGCAGCCCGCCTCTGAACGACGGATCAGGTGATGGGCAAACGCTAGCGGTTCGTCTTGTTCGTCGTGCGGATGCCGACCTTCGCGAGGGCCCAGGCGGCGGCGACGATGGCGGCCTTGCCGAGGCTGAAGCCTTCGTCGTCCGCGTGGACGCGCCTGACGCGGCCGCGGGCGGGGCGCGCGCGCGGCCGCTCTTCGAGCGAAGATGAGGTCGATGCGGTCTGTTCCTCCCCGACCAGGCGGGCCTCGCCGCGGCGGCCTTCGGCGACGCGCGCGGCCCCGCCCCGCTCCTTCTGGTCGGGGGCCTTCTCGCCCTTCTCCTTGGCGTCGGCCGCGCCCTGCCGGGCCATCTCGTTCTCGATCTCGGAGTTGATCTCGCCGCCGACGAGGATCGCCGTGCCCGTGAAGTAGAACCAGAGCATCAGGATGATGACCGCGCCGAGCGAGCCGTAGGTCGCGCTGTAGGAGTTGAAGAATTCGAGGTAGGTCTTGAACCCGAACGAGATGAGCAGCCAGAGCAAGACGCCGACGATCGCGCCCGGCGTGATCCACTTCCAGTCCTGGGCGTGTGAGTCCGGCCCGAAGTAGTAGATGAGCGCGAAGGCCAGCAGCACGAAGACGAGCACCAGCGGCCACTGCAAGACCTTCCAGGCGGTCGCGAACGCCGACCCCAGCCCCAGCTTGACCGAGACCGCGTCGGCGATGTCGTGCCCGTAGAGTATGAGCACCAGCGCCGTCACGATGAGCAGCGTCAGCGCCAGCGTCAGCCCGATGGCCGTCAGCCGCACCTTCCACCACGGCCGCGACTCCTTCAGGTCGTAGGCCGCGTTCAAAGACTCGCTGATGGCCCCCATGCCGTTCGACGCCGCCCAGAGCGTCGCCAGGATGCCGAAGGAGAGCTTGCCGCCGCCGCTCGACTGCGTCACGTCGGTCACGGTCTGCGAGACGAGCTTCGACGCCTCGCCGGGCAGCACCGCGGCGAGGTAGTCGAAGAGCCCCTGCCGGAGCTGGCTGTCCTCGCCCGCCATGTAGCCGAGCAGCGACGTGAGGAAGAGCAGCGCCGGGAAGAGCGCCAGCAGGAAGTAGTAGGAGAGCTGCGCCGAGCGCCCCAGCACGTCGTCGTCCATCACCTCGGCGTAGACGCGCTTCGCCAGCTCCTTCCAGGCCAGTCCGCCCAGGCTCAGTGACTTGAGCATCCCCCGAAACCCTCCGCTCCCGAAAGTGTGGCCGCAGTTTCACCACCCCGGAAGGCGAAACCGTCACGATTTCCTCAAGAGTTGTCCACGAGGCCGCACGGGCGGCCCTCCCGCGCCTTCAGAACTCTTTCAGATTAAATTCATGAATCGCTAAAGATTTCCGGGGCGGCGCGGGGTATCTTGCGCGGGCGTCGGGGGCGACCGCACGCCGAGGGCTGGACGCCGGAGGGATTTAAGGGTAAAGTACGCCGCACTCTTGCCCGCTCCCCCCCTTCGACTGAAGTCAGAAGGAGCTTTTTGGCGTGAAATTTTCCCTTGGCATCGCCGCCCACGGCCTTCAAACTGCGCGGCCGGGCCCCCGCCCGGTCGGGGCGAGCCGCCTTCTCCCTTCGCCCCGTGCGCTGCCCCCTTACCAAACCTTTACGAAACCCTCATGACTGCGGCGCGCGCCCCCTGTAGAGTGCGCGCCGGGGTCGAGGACGGGATTGAAAATCAGGGAGGCCCGGATGGCCTTACCACCCTCGAAAATGTTTGTTTGACGTAAGAAGGAGTTTTTCGATGAGGACTTTACGCTTTACCTCGCTCTTGGCGCTGTCCCTAATGGTCTTCGCCGCGGCGCAGACGACCCGCGCGGCCGCGGCCG
This sequence comes from Pyrinomonadaceae bacterium, assembly GCA_035563535.1. Lineage (GTDB taxonomy): Bacteria > Acidobacteriota > Blastocatellia > Pyrinomonadales > Pyrinomonadaceae > QHXN01. The sequence continues at coordinate 35,649 of DATMVD010000001.1, forward strand.
CAGGCAACTACCAGTTCACGCTGCCGGGAGAGAAGGAACTGAAGTACGTCGAGTTCAGCGCGGAAGGGGACGGCACCGGCAAGGCCACCGGCTCCATCTACCTCTCGGACGAGGCCGTCTACACGATCCTGGACGTGGACGGCACGGGCGAGAAGGGCAGGTTCGCCGGCTACAACATCAAGGCCGACGTGGACGGGCTGGTCGTGACCGAGAACCAGGCCATCCTGAGCGGCACCATCACCACCTCCAGCAACCAGGCGTTCATCGGGCAGCGCGTGCTGCTCACCGTCATAGACAACGGCCAGGACCCGCGCCGCCCCGACGGGCTGACCTGGGGCATCTACAAGCCGATCGACCGGCGCTGGATTCCCTCGGACGCCGAGTGGAAGGAAGACCCCGGCGTCGGCCTCCGCTGGTGGGCGACCGACTTCGAGCGGAAGGGCGACGTGGGCTACCAGATGCCGCGCGACGAGAGCTTCGGCACGCACAGCTACCCCCTCTCCTCCTACGTCTACGCCGACGTGGACAACGCGGCCGGCGACATCCGCGTCGTGCCGTAGCGGCTTCACGTTATTGTCGAACGCGAAAGAGGCGGGCCCCCGGCCCGCCTCTTTCGCGTTAGTGCGTGTCTCCCGGCGACTGAGAGTTTACTTGACGAGCGTGCCCGTCCGCGCCCAGCGCGTGTTGCGGAAGAAGTCGATGACGTAGCTGACGGGGGCCGGGGCGTCGCTGCGCGGGGCGCTCTCGTCGAAAGACCAGTAGACGAACATCGCGCGGCCGATGATGGCGCCGCGCGGGACGTAGCCCCAGAAGCGGCTGTCCTGGCTGTTGTCGCGGTTGTCGCCCATGACGAAGTAGTGCCCCTCGGGCACGTCGAACTTCTCGCCCTCGGTCACCCGCCGCGGCGCCGCGTGGAGCTGCGGCTCGACGTAGACGCTGTAGGCCGAGTCGGGCGGGGCGGGCGGCGGCGACCCTTCAAACGTTAGAGGCGCGCCGTTCTCGTCCTCGGGCGTGCCGGGGTCGTTCGGCGGCGGGTTGTGCGCCGGTATGATGTGCTCTTCGAGCGGCTGGCCGTTGATGAAGACCTGCGTGTCGCGCAACTCGACGCGGTCGCCTGGCAGGCCGATGACGCGCTTGACGTAGTTCGTCTTGTAGGGGAGGTTGTTCGGCGCCGTGTCGTCGATGCCGCTCTCGCGGAAGCGCGCCTCGCCCTGGTACTTGCCGGGATACTTGAAGACGATGATGTCGCCGCGGCGTATCTCGCGCTGCGGCAGGAACGGGAGCGGCGGCCCCGGGGCGAAGATGAACTTGTTGACGAGCAGGTGGTCACCGATGTTGATCGTGTTCTGCATCGACCCCGTAGGCACCTTCACCGCCTGCACGACGAAGGTCATCCCGAAGAGCGCCATCACGGCCGTCACGACCAGCGACTCGAAGTATTCGCGCAGGACGCTGTGCGGCGGCCCCGGCTTCCTCTGCGCCGCGGGCTGCGCGCCCGCGCCGTCGCGGCCGTCGCCCCCCGCGGCGCGGGCACGCACGCGCCCGCCCTCCGCCTCCGCGGGCGGCTCGGCCACCCCCGCTCCCCTCGGCTCATTACTCATATTCCACTCATCCTAGAGACCGCCCCGACAATGGTCAAGCCAGCCGCGGGCTAAACGAAACGGCCTCGCGCCCCAAAATTATTTTGTTTCATGCGCGAAACGGTGTTTCATTGTCGCCGTTTTTGTGCTACAATCGTCCTCATGAAAACGACGGAGAAAAAGCGGGGCCCGAAGGTCGAGCAGTTCACCCCGGCCGAGCAGCGTTCGGCGCGCGCCGCGAGGGTCAAGGTCTTCGAGGCCGAGCCCTACGGCTGGATCGCGCAGTCGGAGTCGGGCGTCGAGCGCGGCTACCACCTCTTCCGCGACCCGGAGACGCGCGCGCTGGCCTGCACCTGCGCCGACTTCATCTTCCGCGGCAACGCCGAGCCCGGCTACGAGTGCAAGCACGTCGCGGCCGTGCTGAAGTTCATCGCGCGGCAGTACCTCAGGTTCGAGTACGACCCGCGGCGGCAGATGTCGCGCGTCGCGTAGAAAATTTCGGGAGTCGAAGATGAGCAGCAAGACTTTCAAGTGTGAAGCCTGCCGCACGGCGTCCGAGACGCTGCACATGCGCAACTCGGACGGCAAGTGGGTCTGCGTCCGCTGCATCCCGGCGGCGGAGCTGGACGCCTGCGCGGGGCTTCGGGAGCGTCTGGGCCTCAAGCCCGCCGCGGCGCGCGCCCCGCGCCGCAAGGCTGCCTGACGCAGCCAACGTCCCCTCACCCCCTCAAGCCACGGAGGCGCGAAGGAGCAAGGGAGTTTCCCTCCCCGAACACCTCGCGCCTTTCGTGTTTCTGCCGTAAGCTCTTCGGCGACATGAGCACTTTCGAGACGAAGGAGCAAACTTCGGCGGGCGGGGTCGTCTACCGCCGGCGCGGGGAGAGGACGGAAGTCGCCTTAATCTCCGTGGGCGAGCCCGCGCGCTGGCAGTTGCCTAAAGGCCTGGTCGGGCGCGGCGAGACGCCTTCGGAGGCCGCGCTGCGCGAGGTCTCGGAGGAGACGGGGCTCGCGTGCGAGATCGTCGCGGAGCTTGAGAGGGTCGAGTACTGGTACTTCTCGAAGGGCGGCGCGCGGCGCGTGCGCTTCCACAAGTTCGTGCACTTCTACCTGATGCGCTACGTCTCGGGCGACGTGTCGGGGCACGACGACGAGGTGAACGAGGCGCGCTGGTTCGAGATCGGGGAGGCCGAAGGGGTGCTGGCGTTTAAAGGCGAGCGGAAGGTTTTAGCCGAGGCGCGGGAAATGCTCGCGTCGGGCGACGGGGGTTGAAGCCCCCCGTCGCCCGCGGCTGAAGTCCGGAGGCCGTACGTTAGTGGACGACGCGGTTGGCGCTCAGGCGCTGCCAGAGGGCCTCCTCGTCCGGGTAGGCGATGCCGTTCTCGCTGCGCATGGCGAGCGCGGTCTGGACGATGAGCTTCAAGTCCTGGAAGACGCCGTCGCAGTCGGCGCAGGTGCTCAGGTGAGTCACCACGAAGAGCCTGTCGTTGTCGCCGAGCAGGCCGGCGTCGTAATCGCTGAGCAGTTCGATACTTCTGGCGCAATCCATTTCAGGCCGTTCCTTTGGGGTGGAAAGTAGATTCCGGCCTCCCGGGCGAGCCCCGGAAGATTACTTAGATGCGGCTTGCTCCCGGATTAATTGCCTCAGCTTGAGCCTCGCCTTGTGTAATTGCGACTTCGAGGTGCCCTCGGCGATCCCGAGCATGTTGGAAATCTCGTAGTGCTCGTACCCCTCCACGTCGTGGAGGACGAAGACCGTCCGGTAGCCGGGCGGGAGCTGCTGCAAAGCCTTCTCCAGAGAGATGCGGTCGATGACGGGCATCGTCCCCGGGTTCTCCGTCCCCTTGACGATCTGGATGGGCGTCTCGCCCTCATCCGTGAGGAGTTCGGAGCGGGTGCTCTTCTTGCGGAAGTGCATCAAGACCTGGTTGACCGTCATGCGGTGGAGCCAGGTGGTGAAGGCCGACTCGCCGCGGAACATCCCGATCTTGTTGTAGAGCTGGAGGAAGACGTCCTGCGTCATGTCCTCGGCCTCGGTGGGGTTACCCATCATGCGCAGGGTCAGCGCGTAGACGCGCCGGTAGTGCCGGCGGTACAGCTCCTCGAAAGCCTTCCCGTCGCCCCCCGCTGCCTTCTTCGCCAGGTCGAAATCGGACTCTTGTGGTTTATCCACTTCGGCTACAGTCACTTCTTTATCTAATCCTTTATTAATTTTCTTCGATTATCCATTAATTCGGCGCAAATGGGAAATAGGGCAGTAGGCAGTAGGCAGCTGGCAGTGGGCAGTTAAGACAAGAAGACTTCAACCACCTGCTGCCATCTGCCTGCTGCCTACTGCTTCAACGTCTCCCATCTCCCGAGGGCGCGGAGCTTCTTGTAACGCTTCGCGAGCCGCTCGGCCGGGGCGAGCGCCGAGGTCTGCCGCAGGCTCTCCCAGAGCGCCGCGTCGAGCAGGCGCGCCGCCCCGTCGTGGTCATTCTGCGCGCCGCCCGCGGGCTCGGGGATGACCAAATCCACGATGCCGGCCTTGTAGAGTTCCGGCGCGGTCAGGCGCAGGAACTCGGCGGCGCGCGGAGCCTGCGCGCTGTCTTTGAAGAGAATCGCGGCGCAGCCCTCGGGGGTGATGACGGAGTAGACGGCGTTCTCAAGCATCAAGACCTGGTCGGCGACGCCGATGGCGAGCGCGCCGCCCGAGCCGCCCTCGCCGATGACGACGCCGACGACCGGCACGCGCAGCCGCGACATCTCGAAGAGGTTGCGGGCGATGGCCTCGGCCTGCCCGCGCTCCTCGGCGTCGATGCCGGGGTACGCGCCCTGCGTGTCGATGAAGGTGACGACGGGGCGGCCGAACTTGTCGGCGAGCTGCATCAGCCGGAGCGCCTTGCGGTAGCCCTCGGGCTTGGTCATGCCGAAGTTGCGGTAGCGGCGCTGCTTGGCGTCGCGCCCCTTCTGCTGGCCGACGACGCCTACGGGGACGCCGCGGTAGCGCGCGAAGCCGCAGACGATGGCCGGGTCTTCGGCGTAGCGCCGGTCGCCCTTGACCTCGACGAAGTCCTCGAAGAGGCGTTCGACGAAGTCCAGCGTGTACGGGCGTTCGAGGTGGCGCGCCAGCTTGACGCGCTCGAACGCCGACATGGAGTCGATCCTGTCTTCCATCCTGACGAGTTGGCCTTTATTAATTGGAGACGACCCGGGAAGGATGTACGTTTATCCCGCCCCCGTCAAGCTCGCGCGCAAAAGGTTAAGAGGCTTGCCCCGTTTCCCCCTCAAGTGGAGAGGGCGAGCAAGCCTCTGACTGTCGTTTGAGTTCGCCGCCTACTGCAAGCTGTCGGTGAACGCCTTGAGCAGGCGCGCGCGCGACGGGTGGCGGAGCTTGCGCAGGGCCTTCGCCTCAATCTGGCGGATGCGCTCGCGCGTCACGTCGAAGTTCTTGCCGACCTCTTCGAGCGTGTGCTCCTCGCCCGCGGGCCCGAGCCCGTAGCGGAGCTTGATGACGACCTCCTCGCGCGGCGAGAGCGTCGCCAGCACCGCGTCGGTCACCTGCCGCAGGTTCGTCGTCACGACCGAGTCGGCCGGGCTCACACGCGACTTGTCCTCGATGAAGTCGCCGAGGTGCGAGTCCTCCTCCTCACCAATCGGCGTCTCCAGAGAGATGGGCTGCTGCGCCAGCTTGAAGACGCTGCGTACCTTCGGCACCGGCATGTCCACCTTCGCCGCGATCTCTTCGGTCGTCGGCTCGCGGCCCAGCTCCTGCACGAGCGCGCGGCTGGTGCGGATGAGCTTGTTGATGGTCTCGATCATGTGGACGGGGATGCGGATGGTGCGCGCCTGGTCGGCGATGGCGCGCGTCACCGCCTGCCGGATCCACCACGTCGCGTAGGTCGAGAACTTGTAGCCGCGCCGCCACTCGAACTTATCGACCGCCTTCATCAAACCGATGTTCCCCTCCTGGATCAGGTCGAGGAACTGGAGGCCGCGGTTCGTGTACTTCTTCGCGATGGAGACGACGAGGCGCAGGTTCGCCTCGGTCAGCTCGCGCTTGGCCTCCTGCGTCTCGGCCTCGCCGGCGACGATGGCCTGGTGCGTGCGCTTGATCTCGACGACCGAGATCGAGTGCTCCTCCTCGGTCTTCTTGAGGCGGCGCTTGGCCGCGAGGAGCTGGCGCTTGTACTCCTTCTCGGCGTCGGGCTTGATGCGCTTATTCTCAAGCTTGTCCGACAGCTTCTTGATCTCGCGCTCGGCCGAGCGCACCTCTTTGTGCGCGGCGGCGATGGCGTCGATCAGGCGCAGGCGCGCCGACTCCTTCAGGTTGAGGTTCTTAATCTCCTGCGAGATTTCGAGGCGCGTGCGCGCCACCTTGCGCTTGAGGCGCAGGAGCTTCTTCGTCGGCTTGCCGCGCGTCAGCTTCTGCTCGGCGGCCAGCTTCTCCCACTCCTTCAGGCCCTCCTTGAAGTGCTTGCGGATGTTCTCGACGCCTTCGAGCGTCCACTGCAAATACTCGTCGGCCTTGTCCTCCGCCTCGGACACGTCGGCCTGGTCGGAGAAGTTGACCACGTCGCGGATGGAGAGGTGGCCGGAGTGCAGCTCCTCGCCGATGCGGATGAGCTCCTTGACGGCGATGGGCGAGCGCGAGATGGCCTTGTGCGTCTTGATCTGGCCGCGCTCGATGCGCTGCGAGATGGAGACCTCCTGCTCGCGCGTCAAAAGCGGCACGGTGCCCATCTGGCGCAGGTAGACGCGGACGGGGTCGGCCGACTTCTCGTCCTCGCCCGCCGAGAGGTCGAGGTCGTCAACCTCGTCGAGCGTCCCCTCCTCCTCCACGTCCGTGGCGAGGGAGGCGACCTCCGAAATCAGTTCCTCGTCCGACTCGACCGCCCCGATGGTGGCCGCTTCGAGCTTCTGCAGAACGTCGTCGATGTCGCGGTCTGCGACGGGGTCGCCCGAGACGACCTCGCCGTAACCTTCGTAGAACTTCTCGCCGCCCGTCTCCAACAAGTCTAGCCCCTGCTTCTTCATCTTCTCGCTCAAATCGTCGCCCCCCCGTCAGACGCTTTAGCCGCGGAAAGCGTCTCATACGTGGCTTCGGACATTTATGTTTCCCACCCTTACGCCGTCGGCCGCCCCACCCCGCACACAATTAAGTCATTGATGCGAGGGACATTAGATGTTTGACACTCTTTTCCGGTTGTACTCTCGGCCGCCGCCCACGGCCAAAGCTTTAAGGGAGGTTCAAACACGGACACGCCCCTGTGATGCGGCAGACAACGCGCCGGTTCGTTTGCGCGGCGCCAAATCCGTAGCCCTAACCGAAGAAATAGCATAATTTAGACATATATTCCAGCCGTCGGCGCGGTTTGGCCGTTTTCCCCTGTAAACTAGACGCTTTCCACGCCCCACGGTTCCGCCCCCCACCCGCCCGGAAGGGTCGAAAAGTCAAATTGTCCCGACGTTGAGCCTCGGAGCCATAAAGATGAGGGGAAAAGCTCGGAGGTTTCGTCCTGGAGGCTCGACCTCCGAGAAAAAAGCTCGGACTCCCGAGCAAAAAGCCTCGACCTCCGAGCAAAAAGCCTCGACGTTCGAGAAAAAAGCTCGAACCTCCGAGAAAAAAGCTCGGAGGTTCAAGAAAAAAGCTCGGACTTCCGAGAAAAAAGCTCGAACTCCCGAGCAAAAAGGGTGGAGGTTCGAGCAAAAAGCTCGGAGGTTCGAGCAAAATAACTCGGATTTCCGAGAAAAAAGCTCGAAGCTCCGAGAAAAAAGCTCGGGCCTCCGAGCAAAAAGCCTCGAAGTCCGAGCAGAAGTGCTCGGAGTCCCGAACAAAAAGCTCGGAGCTTCGAGAAAAAAGCTCGGGCCTCCGAGCAAAAAGCTCGGACGTTCGAGAAAAAGGTCAGAACCACCCGCGGTAGCGGGTGGCCCGTGGAGATACGGGGCGTTCGGATAATCAAGGGCCACCCGCTACCGCGGGCGGTTCTGACCTGGTATTGCTGCAAAATTTGACGGGCGAACGTCCGGGCGTGAAATCCGCTCAAAAAATTGTGTGAGTTTGTGATAAAAGAGGGCGGTCAGTCTTTCCCGCCGGAACAGGCGGGATTCCCAGGGAGAAAATAGGTGATAACGGCTCTGCTCATCTTCTTCTGGGCGGTGGTGCCCGGCCTGATAACGGGCTGGATGCTCAGGGAGCGCGGGCGGAGCTTTCTGCCGGGGCTTCTTCTGGGGGCGGTCTGCGGGCCTCTGGGCATCCTCGGGGTTCTGACCTTTATTTATGTCTCCGACCGCAGGCGGGCGCGCGGCCACGGGCGGATGCGCGCCGTGCGCGTCTTCTATGACATCCCCGTGGTCGGTCGCCTGCACGTCTCGACCGTGTGGATGGTGGCGGGGGTCGCGACCTTCGTCTGCCTCTGGATGATCGGCGGCATCACGTACGAAACCTACAGGGCGGAGTTGAGACCCGCTGCCGCGCCAGAACAGGCGCGGCAGACGGCCGAGGAGTCCGCGCAGCCGCAAGCGCTCCTCCCGACGAACACACCCACAGAGAAGCAGCCGGCGGAGGCGCGCCTGGCGGAGCAGACGCAGGGCGGCTCTACGAACCAGCCGCGCGCGGCGCTGCTCGGCAACTTCTCCGGGCAGCCGGGTCAGCCCGCGGCCTCGGCCGCGCCGCCTGGAAACTCCGCGACGAGTTGGCAGCCGGCGCCGCAGCCCGCCGGTAACGCCACACAGCCCGCGCCGGGAGCGCCCGCAGCCGCCGCCGCCACGCCCCAGCCGAACGCGCAGCCCGCGCCGCAGCCGCCGAAGGCCCCCGCCCCCACGCGCGCCGACACGGTCGCGGAGGTGACGCGCGACCTCGCTTCGCGCGGCCACAGAGTGCACGCGGCGCTGAGCGGCAACGCGCAGAGCGCGACTCTCTCTCTGACGGGCGCGACGCTGACGCGCGAGGCGGGCGTCCAACTCCTCGGCAACGGCCGCCTGCGCGGCTCGCTCAAGGCCGCGGGCGTCCGCATCGTCGTCCTGATGAACGGCGAGCAGAGTTGGACGTACATGCTCTGAAAAGCCGTGAACCGTAAACCGTGAACCGTGACAAGAGAAAAAGCAGCTCTTACCTGTCACGGTTTACGGTTTACGGTTCACGCATTCGAGATTGCCGATATGGTTAAGGGCGTGAACCATTTCGTCACCCGTCTGAGACGCAGAGTTTGAACGCGCCTCCCCTACAGAAAGAAAACTGCCGGAAACCCGACGGGCTTCATCTACATTCACTCATCGGCGACGTGGCACGCGGGTTGTTTAGCTTAATGGCGTCTCGCAAACGAGACTGGTTACGGTGCCGTTGCGCCGGCAACCACAAAGTCGGGGCCCGGCTGTGAAGGGGAGAGCGCAGCCGGGCCTCACTTTTTTCCTGTGCGTTCGAGGGTTTGGGTTTTCACGCGAGTGGAGGATAATGCACGGCATGACCGTCGAATCGCCTCAGAAGAACGAGACCGGCCAGACCGTCCTGGTCGTGGACGACATGAGCGACAACCTCATCCTCATCAGCCTCTCGCTCCAGGACCTCGGCTACCGCGTCGTCACGGCGACGAACGGGGCCGACGCGCTCAACGTGGCGAAGCTGGCGCGCCCCGACCTCATCCTGATGGACATCGCCATGCCGCAGCAGGACGGGCTCGCCGCCACGCGCCGCATCCGCGAGGAGGCCGAGCTACAGACCGTCCCCGTCGTCGCGCTCACGGCCTTCGACACCGACGGCTTCCGCCAGGCGGCCTTCGACGCGGGCTTCAACGGCTACCTGACCAAGCCCATCGACTTTGACCGCCTGCGTAACCTCATGACCAAGCTGCTCGCGCGAGATAAGGGGAACACGACGCGCCTCTGAGCGTGTGCTCCGGGCGTGTACGCCTTCAGCTCCCTTCCCGTCCCTCTTGCTCGCATCCGACTTCGAGGCGCGACCCGGCGCCGGCATTCTTTTAAGGAGAGTGAGAATGAACAGAAGGCACTACCTTTTGACCGTCGTCCTGTCGCTGGCGGCTGGCCTCGCGGGGCACGCGCTCTACGCGGCCTTCGCGGCCCCGCCCGCGGCGCGCGCGGCGGCCGAGCCGCGGCGCGAGGCCCAGTACGAGTACTGCGCGGTCGTGAAGCAGCAGGGTGTGACCACGCCCCGCCTCGTCTTCTGGATTACTTACTTCAGGGATGAGGGGATGAAGATTGAGTCGATCGAGAGTGGGCCGGGCGGCACCCCTTACGCGAAGGCCATCGCGAAGCTCGGCACTGACGGCTGGGAGCTGGTCGGCGAAGGCCCGCTCGACATACGCCTCGACCCGCGCCCCGGCGCCAGCGCCCCCACCGCCCTCTTCTTCAAACGCCGGAAGGAGTGAAAAGGCGTGAACCGTAAACCGTGACAGGAAGAAGACAGCCTTCTTCCTGTCACGGTTTACGGTTCACGGTTCACGCGCCTATTACTTCTTGCCGCCGCCCTGTTCTTCGGTTTTCTTGAGTTCGTTCTCGGCGGCCTCAGCCTTCTCGTCAATCTGTTCGACGCCGCCCTTGACCGCGCCGATCAGCGCGCCGACGCCCGCGCCGACGAGGATGTCGCCCGCGACCTCTTTGGCCTGGTCGAGAATCGAGCGCCCGCCGCCCTTCTTCGAGCCGCCTTTCTTGGCTCCACCCTTCTTGGCCCCGCCCTTCTTAGCGCCTCCGCCTTTCTTCGCTCCGCCCTTGGACGCGCCGCCGCCCTTCTTGGCTCCGCCCTTCTTGGCCCCGCCTTTGGACGCGCCGCCTTTCTTAGCGCCCCCCTTCTTCGCACCGCCCTTGGCGCCGCCTTTAGCGCCTCCCTTCTTCGAGCCTCCGCCGCCACCGCCGCCCTTCTTCGCGCCGCCCTTGGAACCGCCCTTACCCGAAGAGCCCTTCGCGCCGCCCTTCTTCGAGGTCTCCTTGTCGTCCTTCTTTGACGACTTCTTCGAGGACTTCTTGGAAGCCATTCCCTTTTCTCCTTATCGCCTGGTCTTTGTACAGCTACATCCTCTTGTAGCAAATGCGGTCGCCGCTGTCATCAACTTTTCTCTCTTACCCGACGCAAAAATCCGCGCGCGCGCGGGGCCGCGTAGTTTAACGCGTGGCGGAGAAACTTGTTGACGCGCCGCGCCGCGGCGTCAAGAATGTTGCGCCGACGAGCGCCGGCCCCTCCTTCAAAGGCGCGGCGCGACACCTTCCTTTCATCAAGCGGGGCGGCGTGAGCGAGAGAGAGTTCCACTACCGCTGGGAGTACGACCTGCGAGCGAGCCCGCAGGCGCTCTGGCCGCTCGTCTCCGACACGAACCGCTTCAACCGCGACGCCGGCCTGCCCGACGTTTCCGCGCAAGGCTCTGTGGAGGCGGACGGGGGCGTCGGCCGCCGCCGCCTACGCCTGAAGAAGCTCGGCCTCGGGGTCGAGTGGGAGGAGGAGCCTTTCGAGTGGGTGCGCCCCTTCCGCTTCGGCGTGGCGCGGCGCTACCGCTCGGGGCCCGTCGCCGAGATGCGCGTCGCGGCCGAACTTTCGGAGCGCGAGGGCGGCGGCACGCGCCTCGTCTACGACGTGCGCATCACGCCCCGCGGCGCGCTCGGCCGCGCCGTCATCCCCTTTCAGGTCGGCCGCGTTAGCGCGCGCAGGTTCGCCGAGGTCTTCCGGCGCTACGACCGGCTCGCCCTCGACGAAGAGTCGCGGGGCGTCGTCGGAGGCCGCGCGGCCGGACTCGGCGCGAGCGAACGCACGCTGCTCGGCTCGCTGCGCGACAAGTTGGTCAACGAAGGCGCGGACGCGCGTCTCGCCGCGCGGCTCTGCGAGACGGTCGAGTCGGCGGACGAGTTGACGCTCGCGCGGCTGCGCCCCTACGCGCTCGCGGACGCGTGGGGCGCGCCGCGCCGCGAGGTGCTTGAGCTGTGTCTGCGTGCGACGCGCGCGGGTCTGCTCGACCTGCGCTGGGAGCTGCTCTGCCCGGTCTGCCGCGGCGCGCGGCAGACGGCCGGGTCGCTCCGGGACGTGCGCGCCGAACAGCACTGCGACTCCTGCCGCGTGGACTTCACCGTCGCCTTCGACCGCTCGGTCGAGGTCGTCTTCCGCCCGAACCCTTCGGTACGCCGCGTCGAGGAGCGCGACTTCTGCGTCGGCGGCCCGCAGGTCACGCCGCACGTCGTCGTCCAGCAACTCGTCCCCGCGGGCGAGACGCGCGCGGTCGCCCCGCTCCTCGAAGAGGGCCGCCACCGCCTCCGCACGGACACGAAGGAAGGCGCGCGCACGCTCCTCGTCTCGGCTTCGGGTTCGGAAGAGTTAACGCTGGACGCCGACGGGACGGACGTTGAAGAGGAGTTGACGGTCTCGACGCACCCGGTCATCACGTTCGTGAACGACGCCGACGGCGAGCGTCTCTTCCGCATCGAGCGCGAGGCGTGGGGCGGGCAGGCGGCGACCGCCGCGGAGGTCACGGCACTCCAACTCTTCCGCGACCTGTTCGCCGTGGAGGCTTTGCGCCCCGGCGACCGGATCAACGTCGGGCAGATGGCCATCCTCTTCACAGACCTGCGCAACTCGACGCGCCTCTACCGCGAGATCGGCGACGCCGTGGCCTTCGGCGCGGTGATGAGCCACTTCGACGTGCTGCGCGAAGAGATCGCACGCGAGGGCGGCTCCATCGTGAAGACGCTGGGCGACGCCATCATGGCCGTCTTCCCGCGCCCCGCGCCCGCGCTGCGCGCCATCATCAACGCGCAGTCGGCGCTCGCCGCGCCGCCCGAGGGCGCCCGCCCGCTCACGGTCAAGGCGGGGCTGCACGCCGGCCCCTGCATCGCCGTCACGCTCAACGAGCGGCTCGACTACTTCGGCTCGAACGTCAACATCGCCGCGCGCCTCGAACCGCTCTCGACCGGCGAGGACTGCGTTATCACCGCGGACGTGCGCCGCGACCCGGAGGTTTTGGAGATGCTCGCAGACCCCGCGAGCGGCCTCGCGGCCGAGCCGTCGGAAGCACGGCTCAAAGGCTTCGACAACGAAAGCTTTGAACTCTGGCGGGTGAAGAAACGCTGAACCAGGAGAGAAGACGATGGCGACCGCTACGACGACCGGCGAAGTCACAACAGTTCAAAAGCCGCGCCGCCGCGGGCGTTGGCTTAAGTACGGCGCGGTTCTCGTCGTCGTCCTGCTCGCGTGGGCGGCCTACGACCTCTACGCGCCGCGGCGCACTTCGCTGCGTGAGTTCGACGCGGACGAGGTGGCGCGGCTTGAGACGGCGATGTGGCGCTCCTACTACTCGCGCCGGCGCGTCAAGCTCTTCAACGAGCTGGCGGAGCTTCTGCGCACGCAGTACCGCCTGCCGCTGCTGCGCTCGAACGCCGTCGCCTACCGCGCCGCCAAGGCCGCCTTCGTATTCAAGGACGGCAAGGGCCGCCCGGACTACGAGCGCGCGCTGCCCGACCTCGTCAGCTTCTACCAGTCCATCCGCGCCGTCTCCGACACGGACTTCGACGTGAGGCGCGCCGCGCGCCTCGAACTCGAATGGTGGATCGTCCACCGCGAGCGCCGACGCCACGCGCCCGGCGACCTCGACCGCGCCCTCGCAGACCTCCAGGCCGAAATCTTCCGCCTCCCCGCCGAGCGCTTCGCCGAGCACGCGCGCCTCCGCGCCGCGGCGATGGAGATACGCGACACCAAAGCCGAACAGGGCGGCGTCACCGAAGAGGACTGGCGCAGGATTGACGAACTCCTCCACCGTTCCTGGCGCTCGCTCCACGCGGCGGTCAACCCTTAAAAGCAAAACAGGTCAGAACCGCCCGCGGTAGCGGGTGGCCCTTAGCAAACGGCAGCTCCGTATCGCGAAGGGCCACCCGCCACCGCGGGCGGTTCTGACCTATATCGCTAACGGCCGCAGCCTCTCTTCCGCGGCCGTGTGCCGGGGCGTATGCTGTACCTTAAAAAGTCGGCGGGGTGTGACTGAGTGAGTAACGAAACGTTGATCTCCCTGCTCACCTTCGGCGGGACGCTCCTGCTGGTGGTGACGGGCCTCCTGAATTTTTCCGTCTTCGTCAGGCAGTTGCGCGCCGCCCGCGAGCAGCTCGACACGGCCCGGCGGCAACTGGAGAACGCCCGGCAGCAGCCCGAGATTCAACTCGTGCAGCGCGCCATGTCCGAGACCTCCGACCACCTCAAGATCTTCGTCGAGCGGCCGTACCTGCGCCCGTACTTCTACGACAACCGCGCCTGGGCCGAGGGCGACGCGGCGAGCGCCGACGAGGTGAAGGCGATGGCCGAGCTGCTTTTGAACACCTTCGCCTCCGCCATCATCCACTCGGCGGCCTTCCCGCAGTACCCCGTCCGCGGCGTCGAGCAGACCATCAGGTTCCACCTCCGCCACAGCCCCGCGCTGCGCGACTTCCTGCTCGAAGCCTTCGACCGCTTCCAGCTCGCCGGCCTCGCGCTCCTCTGCCTCAAGAACCAGACGAGGGCGGAGACGGAAGAGGAATTGCGCCTCCTCATCGATTCGGCTGGCGGGGACGAGGCTGAGCGCGCGCGCCGCGAGAGACTCCTCAACCACCTGCGCTCCGCCGAGAGCGTCGAGCCACTCGCGCTCGCCCAGTACAGCCTTGAGCATGCGCGCACACGGTCGCTCGGGCAACAGATGAAAGCGGGAGAGTGATGACGGATTTAAGCGGACGAGTCGTCGGCCGCGGCCTCGCTGCTCGTTCCGCCGGAACTGTGAGAGGAAGCAGAAGGATGAGAAGAGCTGCGTTTCTATTTCTGACGGCGTTGGCGCTGTGCGCCGGCGCCCACACGCGCGGCGGCGGTCGGGCCGTCGGCCCCGCGCCGGCCCGCGCGCAAGACCCTCTGCGCGCGGATGCCGACTTCGTCAAGGTGCACGACAGGGGCGGCGCGCTGTGCGGTAACTTCTTCAAGCCCGACGAGGAGGAGAGGAACGGCGGGAAGTGCGGCGTCAGCGGCGTGGCCCTGCTGGAGCCGCCCGCGGGCGGCGTCGTCAAGCTCCTCGTCGTCCACGACGTGAAGCCCGACAGCGGCGAAGACGGGCATCACCTGGGCGTCGTGACGCTCGACCCCAAGTCCGCGGGCGGGGTGAACTACCGGCCCCTCGACTGGCCCGACGGGAGCGAACAGCCCAACGACCTCGAAGCGGTCACCTCCGTGCCCGGTCGGCCGAAGCTCTTCCTCGCCGTCACCAGCGGGGGTCGCGCCTTCCCGCTGACGGTGTCGGGCGAGTCGGTGACAAGGGGGCAGAGCTTCACGCTGCCCGACCTTCAGAAGCAGGGGCAGATCGAGGGCTTGAGCGTGCAGAGGCTTAAGGGGGGGCAGACGGTCATCGCCTGGGGCTACCGCGGCGCGGGCGAACTGAAGGGGCTCCTCTACTACGGCCTGCTCGACCTCGAAAAGATGACGGGCGGCGGGACGAAGCGCCCTGAAGAGATAGTCACCGGCTGGGGCTGGACGACCGTCGCGGTTCAGTACCCGCCGCCGCAGGACTCGCACACGCGGCACATCTCCGACCTGAAGATTGACGAGGAGGGTCAGGTCTGGGCCGCGGCCGCCCACGACCCCAACGACACGGTCGGCCCGTTCGTCTCCGCCGTCTACAAGCTCGGGGCGCTGGACGCCTCGCAGACGCCCGTCCGCTTCAGGCAGTACGAAGACTATCCGCTGGTGCGGACGTTCAAGCGGAAGATAGAGGGCCTCGAACTGCTGCCCGGCGGCGTCTTCATCTTCGGCTCGGAGGACGAGTTGCGCGGAGGCTGGCTCCTCAAGTGGACGCGCCCGGCCGGGCGCGGCGGGCCGCCGAAAGAGTAGGCGGCTCAGCCCGCGCGCTCGTTGATCCAGACGGGCTTGGCGTTGCACCCCGACCCGTCGCTGCGCCAGCGCGGGCAGGACCAGAAGTAGCTGCCGGCGGAGGTGGGGCCGCGCTTGAGCATGGGCGTCTTGCAGAGGAGGCAGGGCGGGCCCTGTTCGGGCTCGGGGCGCGGCTCTTCCAAAGCGCCCTTCTCGTCGAACCAGCGCGCGCCGCGGCAGTCGGGGTAGCGCACGCAGGAGAGGAAGGCGCGCTTGCCCTTCTCTTTCGGGAGGCGCAGGCGCATCGCGCCGCCGCAGGTCTGGCAGGAGGTCTGGGCGAGGGCCTTGCGCTGCTTCGCGTTCTTCGGCGCGTCGCTCAGGTAGCCGCACGCCTCGCGCCCCGCCGAGCACGCGAGGAACTTTCCCGCCGCGCCCTCGCGCTCTATCAGGAACCCTTCGCGCGACTCCCTCTTACACTTCGGGCAGTCGGGCGCGCCCTCGGGCCGCGGCATTTGTCGCGCGTTGGCCGAAGACGCGGACGGGCGCTCGACCTCGGAGCCCGCGATCTGCGCGACCAGCTCGGTGACCATCGCGCGCACCTCGACCATGAAGGAGTCCAGCTCGTACTCGCGCCGCGCCATGCGCGAGAGCTTCTGCTCCCAACGCCCGGTCAGCTCGGCCGACTTGAGCAGGGGGCTCGGCAGCATCTTGATGAGGGCCGCGCCCTTCGCCGTCGCCACGAGCGACTTCTTCTCGCGCGTGACGTACTCGCGCTTGAGCAGCGTCTCGATGATGGAGGCGCGCGTGGCGGGAGTCCCGAGCCCGGCCTCCTTCATCGCGAGGCGCAGCTCCTCGTCCTCGACCTTCTTCCCCGCCGTCTCCATCGCGCCCAGCAACGCCGACTCCGAGTAGCGCGGCGGGGCCTTCGTCTGCTTCGCCTGCGCCTCGGCGTTTAAGACCTCGGCCGGGTCTTTCGCCTTGAGGGTGGGCAGCTCCGCCGACTCCTCCTCCTCCTCCTCGCCCGGCTTCTTCGCGCCCTCCTCCGCGCCCTTAGCGCCGCCGCGTCCGGGCGGCTCGACCTCGCGCCAGCCCGCCTTCAAGACGACCGTCCCGCGCGTGATGAAGCGCTCGCCCTCGACTTCGGTGACGACCGTCGTGCGCTCGATCTCCGCGTCCGGGTAGAAGGCGGCGAGGAAGCGGCGCGCGACGAGGTCGTAGATGCGCTTCTCGTCGGGCGAGAGCGCGTCCGGCTTGATCTGCTGCTTGGTCGGGATGACGGCGTGGTGATCCGTGACCTTCTTGTCGTCAACGTGTCGGCTGGTGAGCTTCGGCTTTCCACCGGCGAGAATCTTCTCGATGAACGGGGCGTAAGGGCCGACCCGTGCGGCGCGGACGTGCGCCTCTATCTCGTCCGCGACCGCTTTAGACAGGTGGCGCGAAGAGGTGCGCGGGTAGGTGATGAACTTCTTCTCGTAGAGCGACTGGGCCAGCTCCAACGTCTTCGCCGCCGTGAAGGCGTAGCGGACGTTAGCGGCGCGCTGCAAGGAGGTCAGGTCGTGGAGCAGGGGCGGCTTCTCGCGCGCGGCCTTCTTCTCGACCGACTGAACCGCGCCCGACTTCCCTTGAACTTTTTGGACGACCGCCTCGGCGTCTTCCCTTTTATCAAACCGACTCCCGTCTTTGCCGAACCAGCGGCCGCGGTACTCGCCGCCCGGCGCGCGGAAGTCCGCGACGACCTCGAAGTAGTCCGTGGGGACGAACTCCGCAATCTCGCGGTCGCGCTCGACTATGAGGGCGAGCGTCGGCGTCTGGACGCGGCCCAAAGAGAAGACGCCCTCGTGCCCGGCGCGGCGTGCGCGCACCGTCTGCGCGCGCGTGGCGTTGATGCCGACGAGCCAGTCGGCGCGCTGCCGCGCGTGCGCCGAGTCGCGCAAGCCCCGGTACTCGTCGGCCGGCTTCAGGTTCCGAAAACCCTCCTGAATCGCCTCGCGCGTGAGCGACGAAATCCACAGTCGCTCGACCGGCTTGCGGCAGCCCGCCAGCGTGTAGACGAGGTCGAAGATCAGCTCGCCCTCGCGCCCCGCGTCGGCCGCGTTGACGACCGACACGACGTCCGCGCGCCCGAGCAGCGCCCGGATGACGTTGAACTGTTCGAGCGTGCGTTCGGAAGGGTGGTACTTGAACTCTGCGGGGAGGATGGGCAGGTCTTCCACGCGCCACCGCTCGAAGCGCGGGTCGTAAGCCTGCGGGTCGTCCAGCTCGACGAGGTGCCCGACGCACCACGTCACGATCTCCGACTCGCCCGAGATGAAGCCCTCGCCCCGCCGCGTCGCCCCCAACGCCGCGGCCACGTCCCGCCCCATCGAAGGCTTCTCGGTGACGATAAGTCTCATAAGAAATAAGAGCGTGAACCGTGAACCGTAAACCGTGACGAGAGAAAGCCTGCTCTAATCTTGTCACGGTTTACGGTTCACGGTTCACGGCTCTTTAGTAGTCCTGGCTGTCGGTGTAGTAGACCTGCAAGTCCTTCTCGCCGTAGATGAGCCAGCGGCCGCCGGCCTTGACGAGTGTGATCTGCTGGCGCACCGAGCCCTTCGTGCTCTTGTCGGGCGAGTCGAACTCCCAGGTCTTGTCGAAGGCGGCCGTGGCGCGCAGCCCCGTCGGGTCGGGCGTGACCTCGATGTTCGAGAGCCGCACGTCCATCCGGTCGTAGCGCGTGAAGGCGCTGTTGCGGTCGTTGCGCACCTGCGAGGAGCCGACGTTCTGCCGCTTGTAGTAGGTCTCAAGCATGTCGCCGTAGCGGCTCATGTGCTTGTCGAGGTCGCGCTCGCGTGTGGACTCGGCCCACTCTTCGAGCGCGTCCCTAACGTCCCTCCTGACGCGGTCGGGGTCGCCGCGCGGCGCCCGGCCGTCGTTCTCCTCGAACGCCTTGAGGAGGTCTATGTTGGCGCGGTCGTTGGTCGTGAGCTGGTCTTCGTCGTACTTGGGGTCGGGCTTGTACCAGTAGCGCGACTGGAAGTAGGCGCGCAGGTCGCCGTCGGAGAAGGTGCGGCCGTGGCGCGCGTAGACCGTGTTGCGCAGCCGCCCGTGGTAGGCCGCCGGCACGCCCGAGAGGTCTGCGGCCGAGAGCAGAGAGCCGCCGAGAATCTTCAACTCCGTGACCTGCACGAGGTCGGGGAGCGGCGTGGGCGTCGGGCTGGGGGTCGGGGTGGCGCGCGCGGGCGTCGGGCTCGGGCGCGCGTTGACGTTGGCGGTCGTGCCCCTCCCGCGCTGCATGTAGAGGAAGACGCCCAACGCCCCCAGCGCGCTCACCACGACGAAGAAGACGAAGAGCAGGCCGACCACGTAGCCCTTGCGCGAGGGGCGCGGCGGCGGCGCGGCGTGCGCCTGCGGCCGCGGCGGGTGGCGCGTCGGCTGCGCGGGCAAAGGCCGGGACGTGCGGGCCGGGTCCTGGACGACCGTCGCCTCGTCCTGCGCGGACGTGCGCGCGCCCGGCCGCGGCGGGCTCGAAGGCGTCACGGGCACGGGGTGCGCCGTCGCGGGGAAGAAGGGCTCCGCCGTGGGCGTCGTGTCCGCGGCCGGCGCGGTCGTCCGGGCCGCCGGCGCCGACATCGCCGACTGTATCTCGCGCGCGAACTCGGAGGCGTCGCGCGGCCGCGCGTCCGGCGCTTTCGAGAGGGCGCGCAACACGGCCGCGCGCAGCGCCGCGGGGACGGGCAGGTCTTCCGGCAGCGGCGGCGGCGGCTCGCCGACGTGCTTGAAGATGAGGCTCGTGATGTTCGAGGCGGTGAAGGGCGGCGTGCCCGCGAGCATCTCGTGGAGCATCGCGCCCAGGGAGTACACGTCGGCGCGCGAATCCAGGGGCTCGCCCTTGCACTGCTCGGGCGACATGTAGAAGAGCGTGCCGACCATCATGCCGGCCTCGGTGAGCGTCGAGCCCTCGGCGGCCATGTCGCGCAGCTTGGCGATGCCGAAGTCCACGACCTTGATGCCCTCGGCGTCTCGGTCTTCGTCGGGCGGCGTGACGATGATGTTGTCGGGCTTGAGGTCGCGGTGGACGATGCCGCGCCGGTGGGCGGCGGCCACGCCCGCGCACACGTCGCGCATCAGCGAGACGGCGCGCGCGGGGGCGAGCCGGCCCTCGCGCTTGAGGGTGTCGCGCAGGGATTCGCCGCGCACCAGCTCCATGACGATGTAGGCGAAGCCTTCGGGGCCGCGCGCCTCGCCGTAGTCGTGGATGGTGACGACGTTCGGGTGGTGGAGCTGCGCGGCGGCGCGCGCCTCGCGCCGGAAGCGCTCGACCAGCTTCTCGTCGCCCGTGAGGCGCGAGTGCAGGACCTTGAGGGCGACCTCGTCGCCGATGTGGACGCGGCGCGCGCGGTAGACCGCGCCCATCCCGCCCGAGCCGAGCGGCGAGACGATCTCGTACTTCCCGTCGAGCACGCGCCCCAGGAGCGAGTCGCCCGCCGCTAAAACTTCAGTCGGCGCCCCGCCCTCGCTCGTCTCGGCCGACGGCGCGGACGCGGGCGCCCCCCCGCCCCACACGTCGGCGGTGCGCGCCCCGCAGTGCGTGCAGAACTGCGCCCCCTCGCGCAAAGGCTGTTGACAGTTCGGACAGTTCATAAAGACAGTGACAAGTGACGAGTGACAAGTGACGAGTAAGAGCTTGTCTTAACTTGTCACTTGTCACTCGTCGCTTGTCACTTTAGTTCAGTTTGTGTGTCCCGTCACGCGGGACTGAGTTTGGCCTTATCAACCCTCGACGGCGTCGAGCACGCTCGTCGCCTTCTTCTCGTAGGCCGCGATGGCGGCGGCGTTCTGGCGCTCGACCTGGGTGAGCGCGGCGTCCGTGTACTTCGGGTTGGGCCTGTACCAGTCGAAGCTCTTGAAGTAGCTCTGGAGCCAGCGGTCTTTGAAGACCTTGCCGTGGCGCGCGTAAATCTCGTTGCGCAGCTTGCGCGCGTCTTCGAGGAACATGCCTTCCAAAAGCGCCTCGGTGACCGGCGTCGTGCTCAGGGACTCCTTGAGCTTGCCCTCGTAGGCGACGATGGTCTGGATGTTCTTCTGCTCGGTCTCGGAGAGTGCGGGCTCCTTGTTGTCCTCGCGCGCCTCGTACCAGGGCTGGCTCCAGAAGTACTGCGAGAGCCACTCGGTGCGGAACTGGCGGCCGCGCCGCGCGTAGATTTCGTTGCGCAGCAGGCGCAGCTCGTGGAGGCTCAGGCCCTTGAGCATCGCCTCGGTGACGAGGCGGTTCTCGAAGTGCTCCATGTCGCCGGGCGAGATGGCGGCCTTGCGCTGCTTGCGCTGCGCCTCGTCGATGGCGGCGAGGTTCTTGCGCTCGACGGCCGTGAGCTGGCGCGCGTCGTAAGCGGGGTCGGCCTTGTACCAGTAGCGATCCTCGAAGTAGCTCTGGAGCCAGGGGTCGTTCTCGAAGCGCTTGCCGCGGACGGCCTCGACCTCCGCGCGCAGGACCTGCCACTCGGCCGCGGAGTGCAGGCCGAGCTTCTCCTCGGTCATCTCGCGCGTCTGCCACCAGCGCAGGTCGCCCGGCATGATCTGGTCGTGCTTGAGGGCCTCCTGTTCTCTAATCAGGTCGAGGTTGGCGCGCTCGGTCGCGTTCAGCATCGAGTTGCTGAAGTTGGGGTTCGGCTTGTACCAGGGCTGCTCCTTCAGGAAGCCCTGGATGTCGCGGTCTTTGAAGATGCGGCCGCGGCGGCCGAAGACGACGCCGCGCAGCCTCATCAGGTCGTACAGGTCGAGCGCCTCGACCTGCTCGCGCGTGAGCGCCTGCTTCGACAGGTCGAGGGCTTCGAGCTTCTTGTACATCTCGGTGCTCGCGTCCAAGTCCTGCGCCGCGGCGAACCCGGCGGAGAGGACGACGAGGGCCAGGGCCGCCGCCGTCCGTCTGAGTCTGTCAGGGATTCTCTTCATAAAGGGGGAACGCTCCTTTGCGCGTCCTGTCTGGTTGAGTTAGGGGGCTTTACGGCTTCCTCTCGGAAGAAACGTTCTTGACGGGGGCGGCGAAGCGCGCGACGCCGTCGGCGATGGCGTCGGCCATGCGCCGCTGCCCGTCCTCGGACTTGATGAACTCGGCGTCGCCGGGGTCTGAGAGTACGACCATCTCAATCGTCACCACCGGGACTTCAGAGAAGATCGAGCCGGTCAGCGCGCCGCCCTGGTCGCGCCCGACCTTCGTCTGGTAGTCGGTGCGCACGCCGTTGTCTTCGAGCGCGCCCTTCAGGCCCTCGGCCAGCCCGGCGTGGATGGCCTCGGCCGCGCGGCGGCTCCCCTCTATCACGGCCCGCGAGGGGCCGACCGTCCCGTCCTTAGCCTTCCCCTGCCGGTCGGGGTAGTAGACGGCGAAGCCGCGCTCGGTGCTCGCGTCGCAGTGGAGGCGGATCATCAAGTCGGCGCGCGCGCGGTTGGCGATGAGCGCGCGGTCTTTGTTCCTGACCAGCTCCTCCTCCGCCGACTTCGTCAGGACGACCTCGTAGCCGCGCGCCAACAGCGCCTCGCGCAGCTTCGTGGCGACGACCCAGGCGACGTACGTCTCGTTCGTCCCGTTCTGCACGTTCCGGCCGCTGGCGACCTCCGAAGGGTGGCCGGGGTCGATGCAGACGACCGTGCGCCCCGACTCGGGCCTGGCCGACTTCTCCGCCGCGGGCGGCTTCGAGACCTTGGACGCGGGCTTCGGCGGGGCGGATGTCTTCTTGCCGCCGCCGCGCCTGACCTGCGCCGCGCCCGCGCCGAGCAGGAGCGCGAGCAGGAGGGTTAAGGCTGCGAGGAGTCTCATCTGGATGAAAACCAACGGGCGCTGTTCACGGACGGGATTTGATGATAAAAAAGCGTTCGAGTTAAAGCGCCGCGGTCGCCGGGACGTGGGACGCCCGGGCATTATTCGACTCGGCCGGACACGTTGTCAAACCACACCTCCGAAGAGCGCGGCGCGCACGCCGCCCTCGACCGTGCATGACCGCGAGAACCCTCGACCGACTCTCCATCCGACGCCGCCCGCCGGGTCTGCCGCTGATGCGGCAGTGGTGGGGCAAGCTCCTCTTCATGCACTGGCCGGTGCCGGTCAGCGCGCTCCGGCCGCTCGTCCCGCCGCAGCTCTCCATCGACACGTTCGACGGGCAGGCGTGGGTCGGCGTCGTCCCTTTTCGCATGTGGGGCGTCCGCGCCTCGTTCGCGCCGCCCGTGCCGGGCCTCAACGACTTCCTCGAACTGAACGTGCGCACCTACGTCCACCACCAAGGCGTGCCGGGCGTCTGGTTCCACTCGCTCGACATCGACAGCGCGGTGGCGACCTGGGGCGCGCGCCGCTTCTTCTACCTCCCCTACCACCAGGCCGAGATGAGCCTGCGCCAGCGGGGCGACTCGATTGACTACTCCTCCTCCCGCATACAGAAGGACGCGCCGCCCGCCGCCTTCCGCGGGAGCTGGACAATCGGCGGGGGCCTGCCGGCGGCCGACCCCGAGTCGCTCGAATTCTTCCTCACGGAGCGCTACTGCCTCTACTCGGTCTCCGACGAGCAACTCTACCGCTGCCGCATCCACCACGCGCCCTGGCCCCTGCGCGCGGCCGAGGTCGGCGACTTCGACTCCTCCATGCTCGAAGCGCTCGGCCTCTCGACGCCCCCGCTGCCGCCGCTGCTCCACTACGCCGAAGAGCTGAAGGTGGACATCTGGCCGCTGCTGCGCGTCGAGCAGGACACACGCGACCACGTCTTCGAGCCCGCCGGAGCGTCGGAACCTGTCGGCTGACCTGCCGCGTCGGCGGCGGGTCGGCATCGCCTGCACCATTTTCCGCCTCATCTCAACAGCCTCCCGCCTCACCGGAACGGTTTCCGGCCTCACCGGAACGGTTTCCCGCCTCATTGGAACGACTTCCCGCCTCATCGGAACCATTTCCCGCGACATCGGAACACGTTCCGGCGGCGTCGGAACCATTTCCCGCCACGTCGGAACGCTTTTCCGCGCCACCGGAACCGTTTCCCGTGGCGTCGGAACCGTTTCCCGTGACACCGGAACGTCTTCCCGCGGCGTCGGAACCGTTTCCGGCGTGACCGGAACGGCTTCCCGTCGCACCGGAACGGGTTCCGGCGGCACCGAAACACTTTCCCGCGGTGTCGGGACGAGTTCGCTTGGTGTTGAAAATGCTCGATTTATCGAAGGCTGTGCGTAATTCCGCCGCGGAGCGGTGTTAAGGCGCGCTCATTTATTTCAAAGGATCGCGTGTGCGGGGCGGCGGGGTCTTCAACTCTTCGTCGTCGAGGACGGTGCGCAGTCGCCCGTCGAGGAGGTAGAGGCGCTGCGTCTCGGCGAGCGTGAAGGGGCGCGCGCCGCGGCGGCCGAAGACGGCGAGTTGGTTGCCGCTCTCGTCGGCGGCGCGGTCGCGGTCGAGCCCCTTGGAGACGGCGAGCGCCGGCCCCTTCGTCTTGAAGGTGGCGATGAGGCGCGGCTCGGGCGCGGGGCTGAAGCCGCCGTAGGTCGGCATCGTCTCGGGCGAGGTCAGTTGCAGGATGCGCAGCCCGTTCTTCCCGTCGGCGACGTAGGCGAAGAGGCTCGCGTTCGTCATCGCCACCTTCACCTGGTGCACGTCGTCGAGCCGCCCCTCGGCGTCGAACTTCAAGTGGAGGCGCGGCGCTTCGGGGCGCGTCACGTCGATGATGGCAAGCCCTTCGGCCCCGTTCGCCACGTAGGCGTAGGTGCGCGCGACGTACACGTCGTGGGCGTGCTTGAGCGGGACGGTCGCGCCCTGTACGACCTCGCCGCGCGGGAGAGGCTTGCAGGGGGCGGCGACGGGGCCGCGGCAGGGGTCGGGCGGCGTGAGCGTGAGGTCGATGACCTTGAGCCCCTCATCGTCCACGACGAAGCCGTAGCGGAACTGAACGGCGACGGCGTGCGGCTGCCGGAGCGCGGGCGCGCCGATGGCCTTGACGACGCGCGGCGAGGTCGGCTCATCAATGTCGATGATGACGAGGCCGCCGGGCGTCGTCACGTAGGCGAACGTGCCCGCGATGGTGATGCTGTTCGCGTCCGTCAGCACGCCGCCGGGGTTGAAGTGGTCGGCCTGCCGCCCTTCGACGTTGAGCGTCGCGCGCTTCAGGTAGTTGTTGAGCGGGTCGCCGTCCAGAAGCGTCGCCGCGTTGACGAGTATCAACCCCTCCTCTTTATCCACCACGTAGAGGTACGCGTACAGGGGGTGTATCGGCTGCTCCTCGTTGACGAGCGGCGCGGGCTTCCCTTCGCGCTCCTTCAGAGGGAGCCTCTGCCAGGCGTCCCACATCGTCTTCGCCTCGGCCGGCGAGACCATCCGCCCGTCGGCGGTCACGCGCCAGCGCGCGGGGTCAACGCCCAGGGTCGTCGGCGAGGCGACGGCCGTCGCGTACTTCGTCTTCACCCAAAACTTCTGCCCGAAGCGCGAGACGGGCGCGGTCGTGATGCGCTCGGAAAAACCCTTGTGGTCTATCTGCGCCACGTCGTAGACGCGCAGGCCGCCCTCGCCCGCGGCGACGTAGGCGTACTCGCCGCGCAACTGCACGCCGAGCACCTCTGGGTTGCCCTTGTGCTCGTAGAAGGTTTTCAACTCGCGGCCGTCGGCGACGAACCGCTTGAAGTCGTCGGGGTAGGCGACCTCGTGCAGGGTGCTGCCGTAGACGGCCTGCGGCTCTTCGCGCTCGGTGACGGGGACGACTTCGAGCGAGTGCTCGGCGGCGACGTAGACGTAGCGCCCCATGAAGTTGACGAAGTTCGTCCCCTGCATGAGCAACTGCGCCATCCAAGCGTTGTTGTCGCCCCGGCGCGAGACGTGGCAGTCGGCGCAGCCCTTCGTCTCGGTCGTCCTAACGGTGTGCGGGACGTGCGTGGCGAAGGACTGGCCGGAAAAACCTTCGGCCGAGATGGTCTGCTGCTGCGAATAAATCCACTCGCGGTTCTGGTTCTGCGAGCTGACGAGCACGGCCGAGCGCGACGCGGCGGGCGCGACGCGGTTCCCCGTCACCGTGCCGTCGCGGCCGAGCATGAACACGTCGTCTCTTAAGACCTGGAAGTTGTAGGTCGTGAAGTTGCGCGAGGTCTCGCCCTCGAAGTGGCGGTTGGGCATCTTGGCGTTGGCGCGCATCGAGAGGTGGCAGCCGAAGCAGCTCGTCATCCAAGAGGAGTGGCAGGTGTAGCAGCTCATCTGCGAGTTCTCGTGCGCGAGCTTCGATTCGTCGGCGGGCACGTCGCCCCAGACCTCTTGTCTGTTCTCGTCGATGCGGACGGTCTTGGCGTAGGCCGAGCGCCAGTTGTAGTCCTGCTCGTGCCCCTTCGTCTGCGTCACGGTGTAGGCCGTCTGCTTGACGCGCCACCAGCGGCCCTGCTCGACCATCGAGTTCTGCACGATGTCGCCGGCGTGAAGTCGGACGGTCTTGCCCGTCGAATCCTGCCGGTCGCGGTCGCTTGAGATGCGCTCGAAGACGGGGATGGGGACTTGCCTCCCGCCGCTCGTGCGCGTGAAGGGGGTCTTGAGGTCGCGGACGAGGTTGCGGCCCTGACCCTTAACGTAGTTGCCGTCCTTCGTGCTCTGGCCGTCCGCGGGGTCTGTCAGGTTGAAGCCCGCGGCGGGGCCGGAGGCGGTGAGCTTCGCGGGTTCTTTCACTGTGCCGTGGCAGTCGATGCAGTCGATCTCAATCGCCGCGCGCGGCTCGTTGTAGAGGACGCCGTTGCCGTGCGCGTCCTGCCGGAAGTGGCAGTCAACGCAGTGCATCCCCTTCTCTAAGTGAATGTCCTTTAAATGAACCGGGACGCCAGCGGGCGGTGGTGTCGTCTTGTCGCTTGAGTCGTCGCGGTAGGAGACCGCCCGCGCGAGTTTGTCGGGCGTCACGTCACTCACGCGCGAGCCCGCAGAGTCGAGCATGTTCCCCTCGCGGTCGCGCTTGAAGACGGCGCGGTACATCCAGCCGTGACCGTGAAAGTCCGCGAACTGCGTGCGCGCCAGTTTCGAGTTGAACTCGGGCGTGCCCGTCTTCTGTAGGAAGTCCGGGTCAGACCAGTTGCCGCGCACCGACGCGCCTTCGGGGTTGCGGTCTAATTTCCTGTACTCCTCCTCGGCCGAGATGCCGCGCTGCCTGGACGGGTACATGCCGGCGGCGCGCGCGTCCGTCTCGTTGTCCCACCAGAGCAGGCCGAGGTAGGTGGCGACCATGTTGTTGCCGGGGTGCATGTGGCAGGTCATGCACTGCGAGGTCGGGATGCGGTTGGTGAACTGGTGTTTGACGGGGTGGCCGGGCTCGTCCCTTTTATCCTTCAACTGCTCGTCTTCGGTCGCGGTCGTGCCGCGGTTGCCGAAGCGCGCCCACTCCGGCCCCGAATGGACGAGCGAGCGGTCGTTGGCGTAGACGACGTGGCAGGCCGTGCAGCCCGACGAGCGGTAGTCGCCCGGGTGGTCGTTCGTGCCGAGGAAGTTGAGCGTCGGGTCTAAGAGTCGCGTCTTCTGTAATCCTAAATAGACCGGGTCTGTTCGGTTGAGCGTGCCCATGCCGCGCGCCGAGAGACCCTTGTCGGGGCGGCCGGGGTCGCTCTCGCGCTCGGGCAGTCCGACTTCGGAGCGTCCGCGCCCGCCGCGCTCGAAGACGCGGAGGATGTTGCCCGGCTGCGAAATCTCCCAGCGCGGCAGAGGGTCGAGGTAGGAGAGCGCGCCCATCCAGGTGCGCGTCGCGGGCGAAGGCGCGGGGAGTTGAATCATCCGCTCGGGCGCGCCCGACTCGGGGCTGTAGCTCTCGCCGAAGCGCGTGTCCTTCAGGGGGAAGCCGCCGTTGTTGTAGAGCGCCGCGCCCCAGAGCATCCCGCCGTGGCGCATCATGCTGTTGCGCGCGGCGGCGACCTCCGCCGTGTGGCAGCCCGTGGAGGAGCAGGTCAGCTCCGCGACGCGGAAGTCGCCCGGGTTGACGAAGCGCACGAACTCGCGGCTCTCCGCGGCGAGCAGGGCGTTGGTGCGCTCGGGGTTGGCGCTCGAATACTTCCCGTCCTTCCCCGCCCAGCGCTCCGGGTACTTCGGCGCGACGTGCGCGGCCCGCATCACCCTGTCGAACTCGGCGTCGCCGTGGCGGAGCTTGCCGTCAATCTTCGGGAAAGGGTTGCCGCCGTGGCAGGCGGTGCAGGTCAGGTTGAGGCGGTCGGTGCCGTCGTCCTTGAGCTTGCCGTCGCGCGTGGCGTGCATCGGCTCGCTCCCCGCGTGGCAACTGAGGCAGCCCTCGACCTTCGGCGCTTCGGGCGAAGGCGAAGGAGCCGGGGTCGGCGTTGTTTGCGCGGGCGCTTGCTTTCCTGCACGGGCGGAGGAGCGCACGCCGCCCGAGGC
This sequence comes from Pyrinomonadaceae bacterium, assembly GCA_035563535.1. Lineage (GTDB taxonomy): Bacteria > Acidobacteriota > Blastocatellia > Pyrinomonadales > Pyrinomonadaceae > QHXN01. The sequence goes on from DATMVD010000001.1 coordinate 63,352, forward strand.
GATGAGGCCGAGCGCGACGAGAGTCGCGCAGACGAGAATGACCTTGAACCTCTCTACCGTGCTGAGCCGACGCATGGCTGTTCAGAAGTTGAAGCGGAGCGTGCCGAAGAGCGCGTAGAGCGGCTTCGACGGGTTGATGACCGTGTCGTCGGGCGTGCAGAAGCTCGCGACGTTGGGCGGGCAGTTGCGCGACCGGTCGGTGTAGATGTCGCGGAAGCCGCGCCCCGGTTTGAGCATCGACGCGCCGAAGTTGAGCGTGACGTTGTTGATGAGCCGCGGGCGGTACGCGACGCCGACGCTGAAGTCCTGCCCGATGTCGTGGCGGATGCGGTTCTGGAACAGGAGGTATTCGAGCGGCTCGGTGCGGTGGAAGCGCAGGTGGTTGAAGTTGAAGATGGCCTTGATGCGCTGCGTCAGCTCGATGTCGTACCCGAGGTTGCCAATGAGGATGCCGGGGTTGACGTGGTTCGCCTGCCCCTGCGTCTTGCTGCTGCGAAGGCTCGGCAGCAGGCTCAGAGGCTGCACGAGCCCCACGCCCGTGCCGACGAGCGGGATGCCGACGCGGTTCCAGAAGGAGAACTGGCCGCCGACGAAGTTCGGGTCGTCGAGAATCGCGTCGAAGCCGTTCGCGCGGTCGTCGGTCGGGTTGTCGTCGCCCGAGGCGAAGAAGAAGGAGGCGCGGAAGCGCTGGTAGTCGTAATCGATCGACGCCTCGGCCGCGGCCATGTGCGCCTTGACCCGCGTCTTCCTGCCCGCGATGGGGTTGTGCGAGTCCGTTCCGAGCGCGAAGTAGTAAGAGTTCGTCAGGTTGATGCGGCCCAGGTGTCCGTCGCCCGAGAGGCCGAAGTAGCCGACCCTGACCGAATGGGGCCGCGCGTCGCCGACGACCGCGGGGCGGACTTGGAAGCCGTTGCGGTCGTACTCGACGCCTGCGCGGTCGTCGTTGAAATGAAAACTCGCCTGCGCCGTGTAGCCCTTGGCGAAGGTGTCCTGCCGGAAGAGGTTCGCGACGTAGACGTTCTGCCGCCGCCGGTCGAAGCGGTTCAGGTTGCTGTTGGTGTCCTTCTCAAGCTGCGCGAAGTACGCGAGGTTGAACTGGTAGCGATTATTTTTGAAAGCGCCGAAGACGCGCGCGCCGAGGTTGTTGTCGGTGTAGATGAAGCCGCGGAAGTCGGAGACGAACGGCTGGATGCCTGCACGAATCGAGATCGCGTCGTAGTTGGCGTTCACGTCTTCGAGCTTCACCTCGGCGAAGGCTTCCTCGAAGGAGAAGTGCCAGTCGGTGCGGGTCGTGCCGCGGCGGGGGTCGATGTTCAAGACGCCCTGCTCGCGCGCGCGGACGTAGTTCGGGACGCTGAAGGTGGGCGAGAACTTGAGCGCCCACTGGCGCGGCTTGAAGGTCGTGTCGCCACTGAACATCTCGAAGGAGAGCTGGAAGACCTGGTTGAAGGCGAGCACCTCGGGCTTGCCGAAGGCTTCGGCGGAGCCGGGGCGCGCGCTCGAAGGGTTAGACGGGATCGGCGTGCGCTGCTGCTGGACGGCCGTAAAGCTCGTCGCCGAGAGAACCATGAAGACGTGCTGGCCGAAGATGGGGTAGTCGCCTTTGAGGACGGACTGGTCGTAAGGGTTGAGCGCGCTCCCGGTGCGGAAGGGGATGTCGCGGCCTCGGGAGACGTTGCCGTAGCGCTCGTACTCGGGGAAGCCCACGCGCCAGCGGTCGCGCACGGGCACGCGGTCGGGCGCGGTCGGCGCTTCGGTCGCTACACTTGAAGAACCCGCGTAACCGGTCGGCTCTCCCTCGTCCCCCTCGCCCGCGGGAGGGGCGGAAGGCGCGGGGCTGCCGTCCTTCGGCGCGAGGACGATGTCGAGCGCCGTGTCGCGCCCCGGCTCGACGCCGATGTTCTCTACGCGGTCGCCGCGCGCGAGGGCGAAGGGGCCGTACTTGACCTTGCTGTCGAAGCTCGCCTTGAAGGGCGCTTCCAGACGCACGCGGTACGCGCCCGCGGGGAGGCTGAGCGAGTAAGACCCGTCGCCTTTCGTCCGCGCCCGGTACGTGCGCGCGCTGACCTGGTTGACCGCGACGACCGTGACGCCCTCGACGCCCTTCGGCATCGTGCCGGGCGAGTCGAGGACGCGGCCCGTCAGACGCCCGCGCTCCTGCGCGAGGGCCGCGGACGCGCCGAGCAGCAACGCTGCGCACACGGTCAACAGAATCCGGGGGACGAAGGGAGTCATCTTTGCGTCTGAATCAAAAGTGACGAGGGGCGGCTTTCTTTTAGCACGGCCACGTCCGGCCGACAACAGAATTTATCTTTAAGGAAAAGTATCTTGACTCAAAACCGCGAGGTGATACATTGTCGGCCACGCGGCTGTCACGCGCGCGTGCCTTTAAACCCGGACGATGAAAGCCTCCGACACTTCGAGAGCGAGACGTGCGCTGCTCTTCGCGGCGGTGCTGCTCCCCTGCTTCGCGGCGCTGTGGACTGCGCCCGCGCGGCGCAGTCGCGCGCAGTCCGCGAGCCCCGTGCTCGTCAGCCAGGCCGGCTCGACGCGCGCCGTCGCGGTCGAAGCCTCGACGCGCGTCCCCGAGCCCTTCGCGCCGACCGCGCCCGTCCGCTTCGGCGCGGACGGACGGACGCGCGTGATGCTCTTCGCGATGAACCTGCACCTCGCGCCGGGTGAGGACGCGACGGCGGTTACGGCCGACGCGGAGGACGCCTCGCGCCAGAGGTACGCGCTCGCGGTCGAGCACGTCGGCCCGGTGCCGGGTCAGGAGTGGATGACCTCAATCGTCGTCCGCCTCAACGAACAGCTCGCGGCGGACGCGGGCGACGTGCTCGTGCGCGTCACCTACAAGGGCGCGCCGAGCAACCGCGTGCGCGTCGGCCTCGGGCACGTCGGCGGAGGCCCGCCCGACGACCCCGGCTCCGTGCCGACGCCCGCCACACCAGCGCCGACGCCGACGCCGAACACAAACCCAGTCACCGCCGGCAACCTCACGACCGCGGAGGTGCAGACCGTCATCGCGCAGGCCGCCTCGGCCGCCTCGGCGCTCGGCCGCAACGTGACCATCGCCGTGACTGACCGCGAAGGGAACCCGCTCGGCGTCTTCCGCATGACGGGCGCGCCGACGACGACGCGCATCAGCGGCGGCGGCCTGAGCGGGCAGGGGTTGGAGGGGCTCGACGTTCCTTCAAACCTCGCGGCCGTGTCGAAGGCGGGCACGGCCAGCGTCTTCAGCACGCAGGGGAACGCGTTCACGACGCGCACGGCGAGCTTCATCATTCAGGAGCACTTCCCGCCGGGCACGGCGTTCCAGCCGTCGGGGCCGCTCTTCGGCGTGCAGTTCTCGCAACTGCCTTGCAGCGACATCAAGAAGCCCGCGCTCCCGCTCGGGCTCTCGGCCGACCCGGGCAGCGCGCCGCTCTACAAGAACGGCGTCTCGGTCGGCGGCGTCGGCGTCGAAGGCGACGGCCTCTACTCTCTAGACAAAGACCCGACCGACTTCGACAAGCCTTTTGAAGAGCTGATCGCCGTCGCCGCGCAGAGGGGCTTCCAGCCGCCCGACCTCATCCGCGGCGACAACATCATCGCGGGCGGCGTCCGCCTCGCCTACCTGAACGTCACGGACGCGGACGCGCCCCGGCCTTCGACAACTCCCTTCGCGTCTCTGTCGGGGACGCTGCTCTCGCCCGTCGCCGCCGCGCAGCCCTCCGAGTTCGTGGCCGCGACCACGGGCGGGGTGAGCGGCGCGGCCGACACGCGCTTCTTCCCCTTCGCCGGCAGCACGTCGGGGTCTGCGAACGCCCTGACGGCCGCGGACGTGCAGCGCATCGTCAACCAGGCGGCGCAGCAGGCGGACATCACGCGCGCCGCGATACGTCAGCCCCTTGGGAGCGCCGCGCGCGTGACCATCGCGGTGGTTGACGTTGACGGGACGGTGCTCGGCATCTTCCGCACGACCGACGCGCCGGTCTTCGGCTTCGACGTGTCCGTGCAGAAGGCGCGCACCGCGGCCTTCTTCTCGAACCGGAACGCGGCGACGCTTTTGCGGGGCGCGGGCTTCGGCAGCTACGTTGACCGCGCGGCGGCCGACGGGCTGAGGCTCGACGGGGCGGTCGCCTTCTCCGACCGCGCCGTGGGCTTCCTCGCGCGCCCCTTCTACCCGGACGGCCTCAACCCGAACCCGGCCGGCCCCTTCAGCCGCGAGATAACGGAGTGGAGCGTCTTCAACGACGGGTTGCAGCTCGACCTCATCCGCACGAACCTGCTCGCGGCCGTCGGCGGCGCGGACGTGCGCTGCTCCTCGATACCGAACATCCCGAACGGCATCCAAATCTTCCCGGGCAGCGTGCCGCTCTACAAGAACGGCGAGCTGGTCGGGGCCATCGGCATCAGCGGCGACGGCGTAGACCAGGACGACCTCATCGCGGCGGCCGGGGCCAACGGCTTCGAGCCCCCCGCCGCCATCCGCGCCGACCAGACAATCGTCCGCGGCACCCGCCTCCCGTTCTTAAAGTTCCCGCGGAGCCCGAATCTTTAATCAAACAGGTCAGTACCGCCCGCGGTAGCGGGTGGGCCTTTGTGATACGGCAGGTTCGGTTTACAAAGGCCCACCCGCTACCGCGGGCGGTACTGACCGCTATGACCGCGCTGCTAGACTTTTCGCCCCCCAATCTTTTAATCTCAACCGTTCGTCAGACGCGCGCGAAAGTGGCGGAACTGGTAGACGCACCAGACTTAGGATCTGGCGCCGCAAGGCGTGGGGGTTCGAGTCCCCCCTTTCGCATTGGGATTCATTAAGAGTGAGATCAATTAAGGAAGGACGCCCGCGCTCTCAGCGCCTTCGGGCTTTGAGGAGAGTCGGCGGGATTCGTGTTTATGAAGACTGAAGTTGTCGAAGTCTCCCCGACGCGCAAGGAGATTAAGATCGAGATCGAGGCCGCGGACGTGCGGGCGGAGTTCGAGCGGGTGACGCAGGAGTACGCGCGCGCCGTGACGGTGCCCGGCTTCCGCAAGGGGCACGCGCCCGTCGGGGTCGTGCGCACGCGCTATAAGAAGGACATCCAGGGCGACGTGCTCAAGCGGCTCGTGCCCGAGGCCGTCGAGCGGGCCATCGAGGAGAGCGGCCTCCAAGTCATCGGCCAGCCCGACGTGCACCTCGACAACGAGAACCTCGACAAGCTCGGGCAGGAGTCGATCACGCTCCACGCGCACGTCGAGGTGATGCCGGACGTCGCCCTGGGCGAGTACCGCGGGATAGAGGCCGCGCGCCGCACGCGCCCCGTGACCGACGAGGAGATCGAGCGCGTCATCGAGAACCTGCGCGAAGCCTCCGCCTCGCTCCAGCCCGTCGAAGACCGCCCCGCGCAGGAGGGCGACACCGTCACCGTGGACTTCCAGGGCCGCTACGTCGAGCCGCAGGAGGAAGAGGACATCAACGTCTCGGACGTGGACATCGTCGTCGGCGGCCCCGGCGTGCTCCCCGAGTTCAACGAGAACATGGCGGGCGTCCAGCCCGACGAGGTCAAGACCTTCACGGTCAAGTACCCCGAAGACTTCGGCCCCGGCGGCCGGCAGGACGACGACAGGCGCCGGGGCCTGGCCGGCAAGACCATCGAGTACACCGCGACCGTCACGGCCGTCCGCCGCAAGGAGGTGCCCGCGCTCGACGACGACTGGGTCAAGAGCCTCGGCGAGGAGGAGGTCGAGACGGTCGAGCAGTTGCGCGCGCGCGTCCGCGAGAACCTGGCGAAGTCGGCCGAGCACGAGTCCGAACACCGCCTGCGCGACGAAGTCCTCGGCCAGCTCATCGAGCGCCACCGCTTCGAGGTGCCCGAGACCATCGTCTCCTACCAGGCGAACCAGATACTCCAATCCATGATCCGCGACATGATCGCGCGCGGCGCTGACCCGCGCTCGCAGGAGATCAACTGGGAGGCGATGCGCGACCTCGTCCGCGACCGCGCGGGCGACGACGTGCGCGGCTCGATGCTGCTCGAACGCGTCGCCGACGCGGAGAATATCGAGGTCACGCAGGAGGAGATCGACGCCGAAATCGAGTCCATCGCCGAGGCCCAACGGCAGTCGGTTGAGCAGGTGCGAGCCGCCTTGACAAAGCAGGGGGGCGAACGTAGCATCCACGACAGATTGCGCAACCGCAAGGCGCTCGACTTCCTCGTCCAACACGCGCGGGTGCGCGAAGAGGAGTGGCGCGAAGAGCCCGCGGAAGACCGGCCCGAAGAGGCGGCGGCCGAAGGCGGGCAGGCGGCGGGGGCCGAAGGCAGTTGAGGCTTCAGACTTGCCGCCGGAGCACGAGTTCACAACCCGGAGAGTTGAAATTTCAAATGCGAGTTTGGAGTTTCAGGTCTCCGGTTCTATTTTGAGAGAGAAGCAGTACGGGAGTTCAAAGATGAGTCGTCAGTACATTCCCAACCCGACGGTCTTCGAGCAGACGCCGCGCGGCGAGCGCTACTCGGACGTCTACTCGCGCCTCCTGCGCGACAACATCGTCTTCCTCGGCACGCCGATCGACGACACGGTCGCGAACCTCATCATCGCGCAGTTGCTCTTCCTCGAGGCGGAAGACCCGGAGAAGGACATCAACCTTTACATCAACTCGCCCGGCGGGTCGATCACGGCCGGCATGGCGATCTACGACACGATGCAGTTCATCCGCCCGGACGTGGTGACGATCTGCCTGGGCCAGTGCGCCTCGATGGGCGCGCTGCTGCTGACCTCGGGCGCGAAGGGCAAGCGGTTCGCGCTGCCCAACTCGCGCATCCTCATCCACCAGCCCTCCATCGCGGGCGGCATCGGCGGGCAGGCCAGCGACATCAAGATTCAGGCCGAGGAGATCATCCGCATGCGCGAGCTGACCTCCAACATCATCGCCAAGCACACGGGCCAGCCCTTCGAGCAGGTCGAGCGCGACGTGGAGCGCGACCGCATCATGTCGGCGACGCAGGCCAAGGAGTACGGCCTCATCGACGAGGTCATTACGCACCGCCAGTAAGCGTTGGCGGAGTCCGCGCACACGCCCCGCGCGGACTCTTTGACAGAGGCGCGGGCGGGAGGCTCTCGCCGTCTCCCGCCCGCCGTACTTCCGGACACGGACTCGGCGTATGCAGTGCGCGCCGCCGCCTTCCACCCGAGACGTTTCTGCGGTGCGCGCCCGCGCCCGTTCTGTGATACATTAACGAATGCGGAGTCCGGCCGCGCGCCCGGCGCGCCGGGCGTTGACATCCCCCTCGTAATCGTCTAGAAGACTTGCGGCGCTTCGCATCAGCCGTTGCGCCCTGAACCCCTCAGGTTTCACACAGGAAGAGTAGTTCGCCCTCGAAACTTTTATGGTACGCCGAACTGACGACACGTTGCGCTGCTCCTTCTGCGGCAAGTCGCAGAACGAAGTCAAGAAGTTGATCGCCGGCCCCACGGTGTACATCTGCAACGAGTGCATCGACATCTGCAACGAGATCATCACCGACGACCAGCAGGCCGAGGCCGTCGCGTCCCGCCCCCCGCTCCCCAAGCCGGCCGAGATCAAGTCCTTCCTCGACGAGTACGTCATCGGGCAGGAGGAGACGAAGAAGCGCCTCGCCGTCGCCGTCTACCAGCACTACAAGCGGATAGAACTGGCGCGCCGCCGGAGCGATGTGGAGATACAGAAGTCGAACATCCTCCTCATCGGCCCGACCGGCACGGGCAAGACCTTGCTCGCGCAGACGCTCGCGCGGATGCTCTCGGTCCCCTTCACCATCGTGGACGCGACGACGCTCACCGAGGCGGGCTACGTCGGCGAGGACGTGGAGAACATCATCCTCAAACTGTTGCAGGCCGCCAACGGCGACGTGGAGCGCGCGCAGCAGGGCATCATCTACATCGACGAGGTCGATAAGATCTGCCGCAAGGACGAGAACCCCTCCATCACGCGCGACGTGTCGGGCGAGGGCGTCCAGCAGGCGCTCCTGAAGATTCTCGAAGGCACGGTCGCCAACGTCCCGCCGCAGGGCGGGCGCAAGCACCCGCACCAGGAGTTCTTCCCCGTAGACACGACCAACATCCTCTTCATCTGCGGCGGCGCGTTCGTCGGGCTGGAGAAGGTCGTCGAGCGGCGGATGCGCAACAAGTCGCTCGGCTTCCAGGCGCAGATCAAGTCTTCGTCGGGCCGCTACTCCGAGGCGTTCTCGGCCGTGCAGCCCGAAGACCTCGTCAAGTACGGCCTCATCCCCGAGTTCGTCGGCCGCCTCCCCGTCACGGGCGTGCTGCACGAGCTGGACGAGGCGGCGCTCATGCGCATCCTGACCGAGCCGAAGAACGCGCTCATCAAGCAGTACCAGAAGAAGTTCGAGTACGACAACGTCAAGCTCCGCTTCACGGACGACGCCTTGAAGGCCATCGCGCACCAGGCGGTCGAGCGGAAGGTCGGCGCGCGCGGCCTGATGATGATCATGGAGGAGCTTCTGCTCGACGCCATGTACACCCTGCCCAGCCAGAAGCGCGTCAAGGAGTTCGCCATCACCCGTGAGATGGTCGAGCGCCGCCGCGCCGTCCCCGGCGAAATACTCACCGGCGTGGACGAGGCCGCCTGAGGCGCTCCCGGCGCGAAGAAGGAGGTGCCCGCCCATCCCGGCGGGCACCGCACGACGGAATCGGTTTACACACAGCACCCGTCACTGCAATAATCTCGCGACACCCGACCGTCGCGTCGTTGACCGTACGTAACGCACGCTTCACGCTCTAAACGTCAAGGCTCTCTGGCCGTGAGTTCTCCCTACGCTCGTGCGCGCCTTCCCGCAGGCGCGCCGGCGAACGAATGTGTCTGCCTCAGCAAATCGGACGAAAAGGAAGCCCCCATGAAACGAAAACTAATCCCCCTGTGTATCCTGCTGTTCGTATGCGCGGCCGAGGTCTCGGCCGCCACGCTCTACGGAGTGAATGTCGCCAACCAGTTGATTCGGTTCAGGAGCACCGCGCCCGGCACCCTCGAATTGCAGGTAGCGATCACCGGCCTGCAACCCGGCGAGAGCATTATGGGCATTGACTTCCGCCCGGCCAACCGGCAGCTCTACGCTCTGGGGAATTCGGGCCGGCTCTACACGCTCGACACCGTCACCGGCGCCGCCACGCTCGTCGCCCAACTCGCCGCCGACCCGGCCGACTCCTCCGCCCCCTTCGCGGGGCTCTCCGGCACGGAGTTCGGCTTCGACTTCGACCCGGTGGCCGATCGCATCCGCGTCGTCTCGGAAGCGGAACAGAACCTGCGCGTCAACCCCGACAACGGCCTCGTCACCACCGACGCGCCGCTGGCCTTCGCGGCGGGCGACTCGAACGCGGGTGACAACCCCGCCGTCACCGCCGCCGCGTACAGCAATAACTTCCCCGGCGCCACCACGACCACCCTCTACGACATCGACACTTTCAACGACGCCCTGGTGATCCAGAACCCGAACGCGGGGACGCTGACGACGTTGAGCAGCCTCTTCATCGGCGACATCGCGGCGGTCTCGGGGTTCGACATCGCCCCCGGCAACAGCTTCGGGCTGCTGGCCTACACCAACGCCGCCAACCCGTCGGCCTCCCTCCTCGCCTCCGTCTCCCTTGGCAGTTGCTGCGGCGCCACCGCGACCGCCACCCCGAACGTCATCGGGGGCGGCAGCCGCATGCGGGACATCGCCGTCCAGGCCGCCAGCTTCTTCCGCCTCAACGCGGCTAACTACGTCGTGGACGAGACGGCAGGCACGGTCACGTTCTCGATCTTCCGCTTCGGCGACACCTCGACCTCGGCCTCGGTCACCGTCACCACGAGCGACGGGACGGCCATCGCCCCGTTCGACTACAGCCAGACCACCCAGTCCGTCTTCTTCGACCCGGGGGAGACCGTGAACCTGTTCTCGATCTCAATCGTGAACAACCCGGTCGCGGAGGACGCCGAGACCTTCACCGTGTCGCTCACCAACCCGAGCGGCCCCGAGCCCGTCACCCTCGACACGCCGCGGACGGCGACCGTCACGATCACAGAGGGGTCGCCGACGCCCACGCCGTCCCCGACGGCCGTGACCGTCTTCGGCGTGAGCCTCAGCAACCGGCTCTTCTCCTTCAGAAGCACCAACCCCGGAACCATAGACTACTCGGTGCCGATCACCGGCCTGCAACCCGGCGAGAGCGTCCTCAACATAGACGTGCGGCCCGCCACGGGGCAGCTCTACGCCCTGGGCAGCGCGGGCCGGCTCTACACGCTGGACACCGTGACCGGAGCCGCCACCTTCGTCGCCCCGCTCGCCCCCGACCCCTCGGACGGGTCCGACCCCTTCGCGGGGCTGTCGGGCACGGAGTTCGGGTTCGACTTCAACCCGGTGGCCGACCGCATCCGCGTCGTCTCCGACTCCGACCAGAACCTTCGGATTAACCCCGACAACGGCCTCGTCATTACCGACGGCACGATAGCTTACGCCGCCGACGACCCGAACGTCGGGCGTGACCCCAGCGCCGTCGCCGCGGCCTACACCAACCCGGACACCGACCCGGCGACCGGAACCACCCTCTACGTCCTCGAAGCCGGGCAGGACATGCTCGTCACCCAGAACCCGCCGAACAACGGGACGCTCAACACCGTCGGCCCGCTAAACGTCAACCTGACTCAGCGGGTCGGCTTCGACATCGCGCCGGACAACTCGGCCTACGGCACGCACACCCCGCAGGGCGGCTCGAACAGCTTCTTCCGAGTCAACCTGAACACCGGCTCGATCATATCGTGCTGTAGCTCCATCGGCTTCCCCGACGTGGTGCGCGACATCGCCGTGGCGCCCGGCAACCTCGGCGTCCTGCAACTGGACGCGTCCAGTTACACCGTGGACGAGGACGACGGCTCGCTCATCGTGACGGTCAACCGCACGGGCGGCAGTTCCGGGACCGTCATGGTCAACTACTCCACCGCGCCGGCCTTCGGCGCCACGCCCGGCCAGGACTACACGCCCGTCACGGGGACGCTCACCTTCGGCCCCGGCGAGACCACGCAGACCTTCGCCGTCCCGATCCTCGAAGACGCCCTGGTCGAGTCCACCGAGCAGTTCAACGTCATCCTGAGCGGGCCGGTGGGCGGGGCCGCGCTGGGGACGCCCAGCACCGCCGGCGTCACCATCGTCGATAACGACAGCACGATCCCGCCGGGCGCGGCCACGCTCTCGGTGGACGACGTGACGGTGGTCGAAGGCAACACGGGGACGCTCGCCGTCTTCACCGTGACGCTCTCGGCCCCCAGGAACTTCACCATCACCGCGCAGTACATCACCTCCAGCGGGACGGCCAACGCCGGCGTTGACTACGAGCCCGTCTCCGGCACGGTCACGTTCGGGCCGGGGGTGACGAGCCGCACCATCAGCGTCCCGGTCAACGGCGACGTCGCGCCGGAGGCCAACGAGACGTTCTTCGTCAACCTCTCGAACCCGACGGGCGCCGCCATCGCCGACGCCCAGGGCCAGGCTACGATCACCGACGACGACGTGCCGCCGACGGCCTCCTTCGCCTTCGGCGCCGCGAGCTACGCCGGCACCGAGGCCGTCACCGAGGTTCTCGTGACGGTCAACCGCACGGGCGACACGTCGGGCGCGATGACGGTCGCCTACTCGACCGCGAACGGCTCGGCCTCCGACCGCTCCGACTACACCTTCGCGGCGGGCACGCTGGAGTTCGCCCCCGGTGAGACGAGCAAGACCATCCCCATCCTCATCAGCGAGGACTCGTACGTCGAGGGCACGGAGACGCTGACGGTCACGCTCTCGCAGCCGACCGGCGGCGGCGGGCTCGGCAGCCAGGCCTCGACCACCGTCATCATCATCGACGACGCGTCGGAGCCTTCGACGAACGCGATTGACGACACCGAGACCTTCGTCGGCCAGCACTACCACGACTTCCTCAACCGGCAGGCGGACGCCGAGGGCCTCGCCTTCTGGGAGGGCGGCATCGACTCGTGCGGCGAGGACTTGCAGTGCCGCGAGGTGAAGCGCATCGAGACCAGCGCGGCCTTCTTCCTCGCCATCGAGTTCCAGCAGACGGGCTTCATCGTCGAGCGCGCTTACCGGGCGGCCTTCAACCGGCGCGTGCTGCTCGGCGAGTTCCTGCCCGACACGCAGGAGATCGGGCGCGGCGTCGTGGTCGGGCAGACGGGCTACGAGGCCGTGCTCGAAGCGAACAAGCGGGACTACTTCGACGCCTTCGCCGCGCGCCCGCAGTTCGCCGCGCTCTACGGCTCGCTCACGAACGCGCAGTACGTGGACGCCCTGAACGCCAACTCCGGGGGCGCGCTCTCGACCTCCGAGCGTGACGCGCTGGTCGCGGCGCTGGACGGCGGGACGGTGACGCGGGCGCAGGCGCTACGCTCGGTGGTCGAGGACGCGACCTTCGCCGCCAGCGAGTTCAACCGGGCCTTCGTGCTGACCCAGTACTTCGGCTACCTGCGCCGCGACCCGGACGAGCCGGGCTTCCAGTTCTGGCTCGACAAGATGAACGAGTTCGGCGGCGACTTCCGCCGCGCCGAGATGGTCAAGGCGTTCATCTCGTCCATCGAATACCGGCAGAGGTTCGGCCAGTAGCCGGTCGCCCCGCCTTTCAGCCCCGGGCCGGGCGAACAGTCGCCCGGCCCGGGGCTCATTCGTTGACTAGCCGCCGCCCGCCCGCCCGCGGACGGCCACCGCTGCCTGCTGCCATCCGCCCACCGTCTGCTTCCCTCCTTTTTTCCAAAGCCCGGTGGCAAGGGCGCGCGAAATGATTTAGAATTAAAGCCTGCAGCGGTGGGGCGAGCGGATTCGTGAGGCTCGCCCTTTGTGCCCTCTAAGGTTCTGCTGAAGCACTTTTGATTTATGGAAGAATATTCTGATCGCACACCCGTCGATATCGTGCGGCTGCCGATGGTGCCCATCCGCGATGTCGTGATCTTCCCTTTCACCAAGGTCGCCTTCAAGATCGGCCGGCCCGGCTCGGTGCGCGCGCTCGAAGACGCGCTCGCCACCGACCGCACGATCTTCCTCGCCACCCAGCACGACGCCTCCATCGACGAGCCCAACCCCGACCAGATTTACACGGTCGGCACCGTCGCCCGCATCCTCCAGGCGCAGCGGCAGGAGAACGGCCAGACCAAGGTCGTCGTCGAGGGGCGCGAGCGCGCCACCACCATCCGCATCGAGAACGACAACGGCGCGTTCACCGCGACCGTCCGCCGCGCGCCCTCCGCGCCCGAGACGGGCCCGCGCATCGACGCCTTGATGCAGAGGGTCGGCCAGCTCGTCGAGCAGCACGTCCGCCTCGCGCCCGAGATGCAGACCGACGCCCTGCAGACGGCGCTCAGGAACACTGACCCCTCGCACCTCGCCGACGCCCTGGCCTCGCAGCTCAAAATCTCGGTCGAGGACAAGCAGGGCCTCCTGGAAATCTTCTCGACCTTCGGCCGCCTGCAACGCCTCGTCGAACTGCTCGAAGTCGAGGTGGACAAGCGCCAGCTCGACCGCACCATCCAGGCGCGCGTCAAGCGGCAGATGGAGAAGGCGCAGAAGGAGTACTACCTCAACGAGCAGATCAAGGCCATCCACAAGGAGCTCGGCCGCAAGGACGAGAAGGCCGAGATGGAGGAGCTGCGCAAGCGCATCGAAGAGGCCGGCATGTCGGAGGAGGCGAAGGAGAAGGCCCTCCAAGAGCTGCACCGCCTCGAAGCCATGCCGCCGATGTCGGCCGAAGGGACGGTCTCGCGCACCTACATCGACTGGCTGCTGAGCGTGCCCTGGAAGCAGAAGTCGAAGGAGATCCGCGACATCACGAAGGCCGAGGAGGTCTTGAACGAAGACCACTACGGGCTCGAGAAGATCAAAGACCGCATCCTCGAACACCTCGCCGTCCGGCAGTTGGTGAAGAGCCCGAAGGGCTCCATCCTCTGCTTCGTCGGCCCGCCGGGCGTCGGCAAGACGAGCCTGGGCAAGTCCATCGCGCGCGCGACGGGTCGCAAGTTCGTCCGGCTCTCCCTGGGCGGCGTGCGCGACGAGGCGGAGATTCGCGGACACCGCCGCACCTACATCGGCGCGCTGCCCGGCCAGATCATCCAGATGATGAAGAAGGCCGGGACGGTCAACCCCTGCATCCTCCTCGACGAGGTGGACAAGCTCGGCGCGGACTTCCGCGGCGACCCGTCGGCGGCGTTATTGGAAGTGCTCGACCCGGAGCAGAACTCGACCTTCCAGGATCATTACCTCGATGTCGAGTACGACCTCTCGAAGGTCTTCTTCATCGCGACGGCGAACGTGCTCCACACGATCCCGCCGCCGCTGCAAGACCGCCTTGAGATTCTGCGACTCTCCGGCTACACCGAGCGCGAGAAGCTCGAGATCGCCAAGCGCCACCTCGTCCGCAAGCAGGCCGAGGGCGCGGGGCTGAGCGCCGAGCAGGTCGAGTTCACGGACGAGGGCGTCCTCGAAATCATCCGCCACTACACGCGCGAGGCGGGCGTCCGCAACCTCGAGCGCGAGATCGGCTCGTGTTGCCGCAAGGTCGCGCGCAGGCTCGTCGCCGAGGCGAAGGGCGAGAGCTTCAAGATGACGATTAGCCCCGAGTCCGTCCGTGAGATGCTCGGCCCCGTCCGCTTCCGCCAGGCCGACATGGCCGCCACGTCGGAGGTCGGGCTCGCGCTGGGCCTCGCGTGGACGGAGGTCGGCGGCGAAGTCCTCCAGATCGAGGCGACGCTGACGAACGGGCGCGGCGGGGTCACCCTGACGGGCAAGCTCGGCGAGGTGATGCAGGAGTCGGCGCAGGCCGCGCTCACCTGCGTCAAGTCGCGCGCCGAGCGCCTGGGGATGAACCTCGAATTCATCCGCAAGCGCGACCTGCACGTCCACATCCCCGAGGGCGCGATCCCGAAGGACGGCCCCTCGGCGGGCGTCACGCTGGCGACGGCGATGGCCTCGGCGCTGGCGCGCGTCCCCGTCCGCCGCGACGTGGCGATGACGGGCGAGATCACGCTGCGCGGGCGGGTGCTGCCCGTCGGCGGCGTCAAGGAGAAGCTGCTCGCGGCGCACCGCGTCGGCGTCTCGACGGTGCTCATCCCGAAGGAGAACGAGAAGGACCTGGAGGAGGTGCCCGAGGAGGTGCGCGCCGACATGACCATCCAACTCGTCGAGACCATCGACGAGGTCTTGTCGCTCGCGCTCGAAGACGCCTGCCCGACCGACGCGGGCGCGGACTCCCACGAGCCGGCCCCTCCCGTCTGGACGACCGAGCAGCCCTCGGCCGGCGGCGCGCAGACGCTCGCCGACTGAAATCCGGCCCGCACCACTTAGCGCCTTCGCGCCCGCGCGTGAGATTTCAATCTCACGCGCGGGCGCGAAGGCGCTAGGAGTTTTACCGAAGCGGTTGACAGCCCGCGCCCGCCGCATGTACAGTTCGCCTTCCCGGCGTCTCAAACCAGCAGGCAGCTCCGAAGGCAGGCCGAGCGACATCGGCTCACGTCCCCGCTGCCGCTCCGCGCTTAAGACCCGCCAGCAGCTTTCGCTTTACTTCCGACTCTTCCCGAGGAGACAAACCCTTTATGACGGACAAAGTGAAGAGCGCCGAGCTTATCCTGAAGCTCTACGACCTGCGCCGCGAGGCGGTCATGCGCGAGGCGCGCAACTGGTTCTTTTCGTTCAACCCCGAGTCGGCCGAGCACATCCTGCGGACGTCGGTAGGCGAGCACGGCGGCTACCTCCGGATGGTGACGACCTACTGGGACATGGCCTGCTCCTTCGTCAACCACGGCGCCATCGACGCCGAGATGTTCAACGACGCGACCGGCGAGCAGGTCTTCGTCTTCGCCAAGATGCAGCCGTTCCTCGAAGAGATTCGGGCGGTGGGGAACCCGACCTACTTGCAGCACCTCGAACGCGCCGTGCTCGCCATGCCCCACGCCGAGGTGCGCCTCGCCCGCGTCCGCGAGATGGCGAAGCGCGTCGCCGAAGCCCGCGCCGCCGCCTCCGCGGAAAGGGCCGAGGCCGACGCGGCGAACGCTTAAGAGCCGTGAACCGTGAACCGTAAACCGTGACAAGTGAGCGAAAGGTCACGGCGTGGGGTTCTTATCTTGTCACGGTTTACGGTTCACGGTTTACGCGTCTTATGAAAGTCACGAGTGCGAAGTTCGTCAAGAGCGCGTTCGAGGAGTCGCAGTGGCCGCGCGACCGCCGGCCGGAGGTGGCCTTCATGGGGCGCTCGAACGTGGGCAAATCTTCCATGATCAACTCGCTGCTCGGGGTCAAAGGTCTGGCGCGCACCTCCTCGACGCCGGGGCGGACGCAGGCTTTGAACTTCTTCCTGATTAATGAACGGTTCTACTTCGTGGATTTGCCGGGGTACGGTTTCGCGCGCGTCCCGCGCGACGTGCGCGAGTCCTGGGGGAAGTTGGTCGCCGATTACCTTGCCAACCGCGACTCGCTTGTGCTATCAATTCAGATCGTAGACTCGCGCCACGAACCCACGACATTGGATTTGCAGCTCCGCGAATGGCTACTCGCGAACGGGAGGCCGTTCCTGACGGTCGCCACCAAATCCGATAAGCTCTCGCACAACGAGTCGCGAAAAAACCTCGCGCGCGCCCGCAAAGTGCTGGACGCCGTGGGAAGTGGCGCAGGCGGGGAGTTGATCGCGTACTCCTCCACCACCGGGCACGGGCGCGAACGCGTCTGGCGTGCCATCGAAGAGGCTTTGGCCGCCTCACCACAATCCCCCCCTTGAGCGTCGGAGCGAGCGGAAGGAATTGAGCGCAACCGCGCGGGTCGGCCGGGCATCTAAACGGCGCACGGAATTCCCGCTAACCCATTTGGAAGGCAGAGGCCGCGCACCTCAAGCGCGCCCCACGGGGTGCACCGATAGGCATCATTCCCGACATACAATCGGCAATAATTTTGACCAGATTCTAAAGGCAACGCCGCAACGGCGCCGGCTCCGCTTTTCCGCGAGCGCCGGCGCGCGAGGCGGATCAGAGGGCGCGCAGACCGTATAAAGTTTGCGCGACGAAGAGAACAACCGAGATGTCACGAGAACGCACAACACGCACACGCACAAGCAGCAGGTCGAGCGCCAACGGCGCGTCCGAGAGGGACACAGGTAACAGGGCCGCGGCCGCCGTCGAGCCGATGCCCGACGTGGACCTGCCCGAGGTGGACGGGGACGCCGAGGAGGCCGCGAACTTCCGCGGCGACGGCGACACCTTCAACCTCGCCACGCTCAAGGAGATGTCCATCTCCAAGCTGACGCAGATCGCCAAAGACCTCGACGTGCCCGGCGCGACGGGGATGCGCAAGCAGGAGCTGATCTTCAAAGTCCTCGCGGCGCAGACCGAGAAGAGCGGCCTCATCTTCAGCGAGGGCGTGCTCGAAACGCTGCCCGACGGCTTCGGCTTCCTGCGCGCGCCCGAGTACAACTACCTGCCCGGCCCCGACGACATCTACGTCTCGCCGTCGCAGATCCGCAAGTTCGACCTGCGCACCGGCGACACCGTCTCCGGCCAGATTCGCCCGCCCAAGGAGGGCGAGCGCTACTTCGCGCTCATCAAGGTCGAGGCCATCAACTTCGAGGCCCCGGGCGAGTCGCGCGACAAGGTCTTCTTCGACAACCT
This sequence comes from Pyrinomonadaceae bacterium, assembly GCA_035563535.1. GTDB lineage: Bacteria > Acidobacteriota > Blastocatellia > Pyrinomonadales > Pyrinomonadaceae > QHXN01. Next base: position 80,978 of record DATMVD010000001.1, read on the forward strand.
GACGCCGCTCTACCCGGACGAGCAGTTGCGGATGGAGACCGCGGGCGAGAACATCGTCGGCCGCGTCGTCGACCTCGTCACGCCGCTCGGCAAGGGTCAGCGCGGACTGATCGTCGCCCCGCCCCGGACGGGTAAGACGATGATGCTCCAGGCCATCGCCAACTCCGTCTCGCAGAACCACCCCGAGGTCACGCTCATCGTCCTGCTCATCGACGAGCGCCCCGAGGAGGTCACGGACATGCAGCGCTCGGTGCAGGGCGAGGTCATCTCCTCGACCTTCGACGAGCCGCCGACCCGCCACGTGCAGGTCGCCGACATGGTCATCGAGAAGGCCAAGCGCCTCGTCGAGCACAAGCGCGACGTGGTCATCCTGCTCGACAGCTTGACGCGCCTCGCGCGCGCGCACAACGCCGTCGTCCCGCCGTCGGGCAAGATTCTCTCGGGCGGTATCGACGCCAACGCCTTGCAGCGGCCGAAGCGCTTCTTCGGCGCGGCGCGCAACATCGAGGAGGGCGGCTCCTTGACCATCATCGCGACCGCGCTCATCGACACCGGCTCGCGCATGGACGACGTCATCTTCGAGGAGTTCAAGGGCACGGGCAACAGCGAGATTCACCTCGACCGCCGCCTCAGCGACAAGCGCCTCTTCCCGGCCATCGACCTCCAGCGGTCGGGCACGCGTAAGGAAGAGCTGCTCATCTCGAAGGAAGACCTCAACCGCATCTGGGTCATGCGCCGGGTGCTGAACCCCCTCTCGCCCGTCGAGCAGATGGAGGTCGTCTTAGAGCGCCTCGGCAAGACCAAGAACAACGCCGAGTTCCTCGCCTCGATGCAGAGCTAAAGCGCGTGAACCGTAAACCGTAAACCGTGACAAGACGCGAGCCACTTGTCACGGTTTACGGTTTACGGTTCACGGCTTTATTTGACAAACCCGACGCGGCTTCGCGATATTATCCCCTGATTTAGCAGTTAAGTTCGCTTACAAGGACTCGTGCCTTTCGTGGGCGCGGTGTGGTTAAGGGGATAAGTGCGCGTCGCGTTTCTCTCGTCCGAGGCGGTGCCTTTCGCCAAGACCGGCGGGCTCGGGGACGTGGCCGGCGCGCTCCCGAAGGCGCTCGTGGGCGAGGGCGTGGACGCGTGCCTCATCCACCCGCTCTACGACACGACCTCGCGCGAGCTGATAGACGAGAGGGTCTTTGACAACCTCGAAGTGGACTGGCTCGGCCGCCGCCGCAGGGTCTCGGTCTACCTGTCGCGTGCGGCGGGCGCGCCTGCCTTTTTGATAGACGCGCCGGAGTATTTCGGGCGCGGCAAGGTCTACGGCTTCGCGGACGACCACTACCGCTTCGGCTTCTTCAGCCGCGCGGCGCTCTCGCTGCTGGGCCGGCTGGGTCAAGCGCCCGACGTGGTGCACGGGAACGACTGGCCGTGCGGCTTCGCCCTGACGTGGCTGTGGGCGGGGCGGCCGTACGGCGGGTTCCTCGGGCAGACGCGGACGCTGATGTCGATCCACAACCTCGCCTACCAGGGCATCTTCGACCCCGGCGACCTGTACCGGCTCGGCTTCCGCGTCGGCGAAGAGTCGAACGTCTTCATGTCGAACGGCGCGGCCTCGTCTTTGAAGGCGGGGCTGATGACCGCGGACGCCGTCTCGACGGTGAGCCCGCGCTACTCCTTCGAGATACAGGGGCCGGAGCAGGGCTACGGGCTCGACTGGCTGATGCGGCAGCGGCGCGACCGGCTCGTCGGCATCACCAACGGCGTCGATTACGACGTGTGGGACCCGGCGACCGACCCGCACCTGCCGGCGCACTACTCGGCCGAAGACCTCTCGGGCAAAGCCGAGTGCAAGGCCGACCTCCTGCGCCGCTTCGGGCTGCCGGAGGAGTTGGACAGGCCCGTCATCGCCTCCATCTCGCGCCTGGTCGCGCAGAAGGGCTTCGACCTGATTAAGGACGCCGCGTGGGAGATGCTTCAGGAGGGCGCGTTCTTCGTCTCGCTCGGCTCGGGCGATGCCGAGTACGAGGGCTTCTTCCAGCGGCTCAAGGACTCGTTCCCCGGCGGCGTCGGCATCTACCGCGGCTTCAACGAGCCCCTGGCGCACCAGATCGAGGCGGGCGCGGACATCTTCCTGATGCCCTCGCTCTACGAGCCCTGCGGGCTGAACCAGATGTACTCGATGCGCTACGGGACGGTGCCGGTGGTGCGCGCGACGGGCGGCCTGGACGACACGGTCGAGCAGTTCGACCCGGCGGCGGGCACGGGCACGGGATTCAAGTTCGTCCCCTACAACGCGCACGCGCTCCTCGACAAGGTGCGCGAGGCGCTCTACTGGTACACGCGGAAGGACGCGTGGCGGCGGATACAGTTGAACGGGATGCGCGTGGACAACTCCTGGGGCGCGGCGGCGCGCAAGTACGTCAGGCTCTACCACGCGCTGTTCGACCTGTAGCAAGCGGGTGTTTTAGTCAACAGCGGTTAAAAGCAGTCGGAGGAGATTTGAAATCATGAGTGACTACGTCAGCGACGTGAACGACAGCAACTTCGAGTCGGCCGTGCTCAACTCGGACAAGCCGGTGCTGGTGGACTTCTGGGCCCCGTGGTGCGCGCCCTGCCGGATGCTCGCGCCGACCGTGGAGGCCGTCGCGCAGAACTTCCAAGGGAGCGCCTCGGTCGTCAAGCTCAACGTGGACGACAACCCGGCGGTTTCGCAGCGCTACGGCATCAAGGGCATCCCGACGCTCATCCTCTTCAAGAACGGCAAGGAGGAGGAGCGCGTCGTCGGGGCGACCTCGAAGGAGGCCATCTCGCGCATGATCGACAAGCACGTGCAGAGCGGCGCGGCCAGCGCCTGAGCCTGAGGAGCGGCGCGGGCGTACCGCCCCCCGTGGGGAGGAACGCGCGCGCCGCCCGCGCGTTCGCCGGAGTCAGCCGCGAGAGATGAGACCGACCACAGCCAGCCGCGCCGCACGGCAGCGCCGTTCGTTCGAGGAGCGGCTCGCCGCGAAGCGCGCCGAGGCCGTCGCGGACGCCAAGTTCCGTGCGCGCCAGGCGCACGGCAAGCTCCGCCGCTTCGTCCGCATCCGCTTCAAGCGCGACGAAGTCGTCGAGTCTCTTTCCTTGCGGCGCGGCGACTGCAACCGCTGCGGCGCGTGCTGCGAGATACTCTTCAAGTGCCCCTTCCTCAAGAAGCACGGCGACGGCACGACGACCTGCGGCATCTACGAAGATCGCCCCTCGCAGTGCCGCCTCTTCCCCATCGACCAGCGCGACCTCGCGGAGGTGCGCGGCACGTGCAGCTTCTACTTCATCGAGAAGCCGATCAAGCTGGAACGAGCGAGCTAAAGTGGGTTTTGGGTGTTAGGTGTTGGGTGCTGGTAAGACCAGCTTGTCTTCACCCAACGCCTAACACCCAAAACCCAAAACCCTTTTCTTATGTCTAAAGTCATCGTTGTAATAGGCGCGCAGTGGGGCGACGAGGGCAAGGGCAAGATCGTCGATCTGCTGGCCGAGCGCTTCGACGTGGTCGCGCGCTACCAGGGCGGCCACAACGCCGGCCACTCCGTCAAGGTCGGCGACAAGTCTTACGCGCTGCACCTCATCCCCTCGGGCATCATCCACCCGGGCAAGACCTGCGTGCTCGGCAACGGCATGGTCATCGACCCCATCGCCTTCTTCGCCGAGGCCGACCGCCTCACCGCGCAGGGCCTACAGGTCACGCCCGACCGCGTCAAGGTCAGCTCGCGCGCGCACCTGATCCTCCCCTACCACCGCGCCCTCGACCACACCAGCGAGGAGCGCCTGGGGAACGAGAAGGTCGGGACGACTCTGCGCGGCATCGGCCCCGCCTACGAGGACAAGGCCGGCCGCCGCGGCATCCGCGTCGCCGACGCGATGAACCCCGAGGTCTTACGCTCGCGCATCGAGCGCAACATCGCCGACGCCAACCTCATCATCCGCGAGTACCGCGGCACGGAGCTGAAGCCCGACGAGGTCTTCAAAGAGATCGCCCCGCTCGCCGAGCGCATGCAGGCGTTCGTCACCGACACCACCCACTTCATCAACCGCGCCGTCCGCGAGGGCCAGAGCGTCCTCGTCGAGGGCGCGCAGGCCACGCTCCTCGACGTTGACCACGGCACGTACCCGTTCGTCACCTCTTCCTCCACGACCTCGGGCGGCGTCTGCGCGGGGCTCGGCCTCGCGCCGCAGAGAATAGGCGGCGTGCTCGGCATCGTCCGCACCTACTCGACGCGCGTCGGCGAGGGCCCCTTCCCCACCGAGATGCTCGAAGGCGAAGAGGAAATCGGCCAACTCATCCGCGAGCGCGGCCACGAGTACGGCGTCTCGACGGGGAGGCCCCGCCGCTGCGGCTGGTTCGACGCCTTCGCCACGCGCTACGCCGCCGAAATCAACGGCTTCGACGCCGTCGCCCTGACCAAGCTCGACATCCTCGACGCGCTCGACGAGATCAAGGTCTGCGTCGGCTACCGCCGCGGCGGACGGCCGTGCGAGTCCTTCCCCGCCGTCTCGCAGGAGTTGCGCGAGGTCGAGCCCGTCTACGAGACGCTGCCCGGCTGGCGCGCCTCGACCGAGGGCGTCACGGAGTTGGACGAGCTTCCCGGCGCCGCGCGCGACTACGTCGAGTTCATCTCCTCGCAGATCGGCGTCCCCGTCGGCCTCGTCTCCACCGGCCCCGAGCGCAGCCAGACGATCCTCGTCCGCGACTCGGCGCTCGCGCGCTGGCTCGAACCCTGAAAGTGAGGGCGCGAACCCCTTGAAGCGAGGGCGCAGAAAAGCCGGCCGCGTGGCGCTAGACCTCCCCATCGAATGGGGGCTCACGCCGCGCTACGAGCACCACGGCAAGATCACATCCCTCAGCCGCGGCGGCTGCCTCCTCCAGACCGAAGCCATCCAGCCGCTCTTCGGCAAGACGATCTACATCCGCATCCCCCTGCCCGAGCACGAGTGGTGGGAGGTGCGCGGCGAGGTGCTCTACTACCTCCGCGACGTGGGCTTCGGCGTCGAGTTCTCCGGCCTCACCGACAAAGACTCCGCCACCCTCCGCGCCCTCACCCGCCACCATCAGGAACAACCGCCCGACGAGTGAAGGCACCCCTCACAGTCATCTCGCCTCACGATTGAACAATTATTTCTCCGAGACTATAATCACTCGCAAGTCAGGGCCGACAAGGCGTGTGCACCCGTGGCGCAATGGTAGCGCAAACGGCTTTTAACCGTTGGGTTGTAGGTTCGAATCCTACCGGGTGCACTATAATTTTGTCCGGATTGTGAGGCCGACGCGGTTAGGGTGCGGCGGCCTTCAACGCTTCGACATGCCTCTCAAATAGATAGTCTTCAGCCCACTTCACGAACATCCGCTGGTTGTTCTTGGTCGGCCACACCCTGAGCTTTCCGAAGACGCCCTCCCGCGTTTTCATCGCGTAGACGGTATCCAACTGCGGACAGTAGATGACGAAGTAGTCCGCATCGTTCTCTTCATAACGGCTCCGTGTGGTTCTGCTCCGCGTCCGCCTGGTCTCGAACTCGACCACTCCGTTCCGCAGCCTCCCCGTCTTAACCTGCGCGCGGAATAACGCCGGACCGGTGTCAACCACGAGGTCATAAGGCGCGCCCACGCCGAACGGCGTCGAAACGATGAACCCGGCCTTGAGGTAGTGTGAAATGACGACGGACTCGCTGACGTTGCCCTGCTTGAACGGTGCTTCCATGCGGCTCCTCCGGACGTGGGCACAATGTTCGGGCAACTATTTGAGGGCTGTTGGGCTCAACCTACAATAGACGCACGGACAATTCAAGAAACCGGAGCAGGTTCATGAGTCACTTCCTAACTTTCGTTTTCGTCGCGCGCGAGGAGTCGAACATAGCGCATAAGGTGCGGGAGTTGATAGGGCCGTACTTCGCGGCGGAGGGCGTGTACGCGGCGGGCGGGGCGCGGGCGAAGTGCGACGGGTATGTGATCGGGGGGCGTTATGATGGGCAGTTGTTCGGGGCGGGGGCGGAGTACGGCTTGACGCCGGGTGAGTTTCAGAAGAGGTATGGACTAGATGTGGTGAGGGACGAGAACAACGTCCGCGCGGCGTCGGAGGTGCCGGAGGGGTTGGTGCCGTACGCGGTCGTGACGCCGGGGGGCGCGTGGCTTGACTGCGAGCAGAAGGGTGCGCGCCGTTGGGAGGGCGAGGTTAAGGAGTTGCTGCGGCGTTACGCGGACTGTCTGGTCGTGGCCGTGGACTGCCACTGTTAGGGCGGCCGGTCAGGCGGCGGCGCTGAGCGCCGTGTCGGCGAGGACGGAGCGCATCGAGACGTGCTTGAGGAGGATTTCGAGGTAGCAGGTGAAGCGGTGGAGGTAGAGCCGGAACGAGCGTCGGTTGCTGAGCATGGGCAGGGTCAGGCCGTCGATGAAGTCCCGGCAGGTCTCCTGATCCTTCTGCATGAGGTGGCGCAGGCTGCCGGCGCGGAAGAGTTCGAGCCGCTCGGAGAAGTTGACGAGCGCCTCCGCCTCGCCGTGCCACTCGGCGAAGCGCGCGCTGCGCAGGAGGGCGTCGAGGTCTTCGTAGAGCCGCAGCGAGTTGTCGCGCTTGGCGCGGATGTCCTCGAAGATGTCGGCGGCGTCCACGCCCGGGTCGAATGCGCGCGCGACCGAGACCGTGGACTGCTCGAAGCAGTTGCGCAGGAGGTCGTGCGCGTCGGAGAGGAGCGTGCGCGCCCCCTCGGCCTCGGCGACTTGGGCGGCGGGCAGCAGGCGCTCGAAGACGGCGCGCAGTTCGTGGCGCACGGCGAAGCTCACGCGCTCCAGCTCTTCCGACAGCTCGTCGGGCGCTTCGAGGCAGGCGCAGAAGTAGTCGAGGCCGCCAGCCGTCGCCAGCGCCTCGCAGCGCACGACCTCGAAGATAAAGTGCGCCTGGTCGGCCGCGGCTTCCGAGGCCACGGCCTCCCTCACGCCGTCGAGGTAGCCGAGGAGGCGGCGCAGGTCTTCAAAGACGCCGCGGACGAACTCGCGCGTCGGGTCGTGCCGGATGTTCTCTAAAATCGAAAGGAGCTGGGGCTGCATGGGGCAACCTCCTTCGGAAGGAAGATGGACAGTCTTATTCCAGCTTGCTCTGGGGTGACGCTTGCTCGCGCTGCCGGTGCGGCATGAAGGGCTAAGGGGAAGCGGCCTGGCGGCCTTTCTGACGGAGAAGCGGGCGGGCTAAGGGGAACCCTCCCGGCGAGAGCCATATCGAACTTAGCAAATGGGCGCGGCCGGGCACAAGAACTTTTTTCGAGTCCGCGTGACTAGCTGGCGACCGTTTAATAATTGTACCGAACGTTTAGAGGCGGGCTCTGCCCGCCTCTAAACGGTTGCGCGTGTATTAGAACAATCGCGCTTGTTAGGACGAGTGCCCTAAGACCTCTGCCCGAGGGGCATCATCATCGGCAGGCGTGGCGGGAGGCCGCCGCCGCGGGCGCGTCCGGGCGCGCGCCGCGGGGCCGGGTGGACGTTCTCGAAGAAGTCCACGGCCGCGACCCGCAGGCCCACGTCGCGGCCCAGGCGCTCGCCCAGGTACCACTTGTGTTCGAGCACGCTCGGCCAGACGGCGCGCGCTTCCGAAGCCGACAGCTCGACGCCGGCCAGTTGGCGCAGCGAACGACTCAGACGGCGCGCGCCCTGTTCGACGGCGACGGACGCCGCGGGCTCCTCCGACTCGAACGACAACGGCATGAACAATCCTTCGTGCGCCTTCCAACTCTGGTGCTTCAGATAGTGTGCGAGCAGCTCGCCCGCCATACGGCGGAACCGGCTTCTGGTTGACATAACTTTCTCCTTACACGATCCGTTTTCGATAACATGCGGCGGGAGACAGAGTCGCCCGCCTGAAGTATCGTACGAACCGTGTGTGTCAAAGGTGTTATGTCTCGCCGTACTTATTTCAATCGCGCGCATTAGTCATTCTAATCACGCCGGGACAAAACCGTCCCCGCCTCAGCGCAGCCCGAGCGCCTTCAGGTAGCCTTCGTTGACCTCGCAGTTCTTGAACTTTATCCCTTCGAGATAGTCTGCGAGCGCTCGCTCGACCTTCTCCTTCGGCGGGCGATTCTTCCGCACGTCCTCGAAGGTCGTGCGCGGGTGGTCGGCGAAGGCGGCGACCGCGTCCCAGTCGGCGGGCCTTCCGACGGAGGCGACGCAGGAGGTCGCGTCGAGCTTCTTGTAGGGCCAGAAGCACCAGCCGATGCGGTTGCGCTCAAGCAGGTCGCGGAAGGAGGCGATCCACTCGTCCGTGTTCTCGCCCGACTCGCCCATGTAGAGGGGCACGTCGTACTTCTGCGAGAAGTCAACGTACTCCTGCACGGCCTCCTGCTTCACCTCCATCCAGTATTTGTGGAACGTGTAGGCCACACGGTCGTCGAACGGCGGGCCGAAGACCTTGAAGTTCGTGTCCCACTGCGCGCCGCCGAGGAAGATGACGTGGTTCCTGTCCACCTCCCGGACGGCCTTGACGATTCTTTTGTAGAGGGGTTCGAGCTTCGGGTTGAAGTGCGCGGCGTCGAAGTAATGCGCGATGGGCTCGTTGAGCAGGTCGTAGCCGATGACGGTCGGCTCGTCCGCGTAGCGCGCCGCGAGTTTGCGCCAGATGTTGATTGTCAGCTCCTGCGCCTCGGCGCTCTCGAAGAGGAAGGGGTAGCCCCAACTGTCGTCGATGTTGTCGCCGGTCTGGCCGCCGGGCGCGCCGTGCATGTCGAGGACGACGTAGAGCCCCTCGCGCCTGCACCAGCCGACGACGCGGTCGAGCATCTCGTAGCCGACGCCCTCGAGCCGCGCGGGCTCGCCTTCGACGACGAAGAGGCGGTAGTTGAAGGGCACGCGGACGGAGTTGAACCCCGCCTGTTTGATGAAGCGGATGTCCTCGGCCGTGACGTAGTGGTCGCGGAACGCCTTCCAGAAGCGGCGGGCCTCCTCCTCGCCGACGAGCTGGTTGAGCACGGTCGAGATGAGGCGCGGCGAGCCGGCCGTCTTGAACTTGAACATGTAGCCCTCGGGCAAGAGCCAGTTGCCGAGGTTGATGCCCTTCAGAAAGAGCGGCCTCCCGCCGGGCGCGACGAACTCCCTGCCCCGCGTCGTCACGAACTTCCCCTGCGCGTTTGTGGTCTGAAAGTTAATAAAGAAGAACAGGAGGGTGAAAGATACGAGCAGCGGTTTTCTCATCTTCACAGTTCTCACGCGTCGGGTGCGACCGGGTCAGTACCCCCCGCGGTAGCGGGGGCCTTAGCAGATCGGGCGGGCCGTGTCGCAGAGGCCCACCCGCTACCGCGGGTGGTACTGACCGCTATAGGTCGGTCGAGAAGAGGTTGATGTCAGACTCTTCACCCGAGAGACGGACCGGCCGCTCGAACTTCATGCCGAGTTTTTCGAGCACGCGGATGGAGACGGCGTTGTCGGGGTTCACGACGGCGTAGAGGCGCGGCAGTCCGAGCACGTCGCGCGCGTAAGCTTTAGCGGCCGAGGCCGCCTCGAACGCGTACCCGCGCGAGCGGAACGAGGGGAGGAAGGCGTAGCCGACCTCGACGCCGGGCACCGGCTCGCCCCTCTTCAGAAGCCCGCAGATGCCGACCGGTATGCTCTCGTCTTTAGTTTCGACCAGCCAGAGGCCGAAGCCGTGCTGCCTGTAGCTCTCGGCGAAACGCTCGCCGATGTAGCGGGCGGCGTCCTCCTGCGTCCGCACGCCGCGGTCGGCGATGAAGCGTATAAAGTCGGCGTCGTTTAAGAGTTCGAGCATGAACGCCGCGTCCTCCTCTGACACCTCGCGCAAGGATAACCGCTCCGTCTCGATGACGTTCAAGTCTGAAGCACCGCCTTATTTATTATCAAAGGGTCGCGGGCATCATAACCCGCGCGTGCCGCAACCGAAAGATAATCTCATCGCAACGAAGCGGCGGCGCGCGGGGCATATGATGGCCTTGCTCTTCCCGAGTGTTCTTGCCTCGTTTTGAAGCTCTCTTAACAACCTGAAGCCGACGCCGTAAGGCGCACGCGTGTGCCGGGCCGCTCTGTGCCCGCGGCCGCCGCGCGCCGAGAACCGACCCCTGTGGATGGAGGAATAATTTCGATGTTAAGGATGGGACGTTCCCCTAAAGCCGAGTCCAACGAACCCGCGGCCGCGCAGGCCCCGTCTGCCCCGACGCAGCCGCTGCCGCCCCCGCCCGCGCAAGCTTATCCATATCAACCGCAGCCCGCGGCGGGCGGCTCCGAGCAGCCCGCGCGCACCGCGCCGACGCCCGCGGCCGCGACGCCTTCCGCGCCGCGCGCGGTCACGGAGTCGGAGGCGCTCGCGCGCGACCTGCGCGAGGGCGTGGTCAGCGGCTTCGTCGGCGCGGGCACGTCCGTCACGGGCGACGCGGAGTTCAAAGGCATGCTCCGCATCGACGGCCGCTTCACGGGGCGCGTGCGCTCCGAGAAGGGCTCGCTCATCGTGAGCGCGGGCGGCGTGGTCGAGGCGAACATCGAGGTCGCCTCCGCCAAGATCAACGGCACCGTCAGGGGCGACATCACCGCGACGGGGCGCGTCGAGTTCGGCCGCTCAGCGCGCGTCTACGGCAACATCCAGACGCCCGCGCTCGTCATCGAAGACGGGGCCATCTTCGAGGGCGGTTGCCGCATGCAGACGCAGCCCAAGCCCGAGGCCGCCGTGACGCCGAAGGCCGAAGCGACCAAGGCCGAAGCGACCCGCCCCGCCACCGCCGCGACACAGCCCAAGCCGCCCGCGGCCAAGCCCGCGCAGACGCCCGCGCCCGCGGGCAACGGGGCCGCCCGCGCCGCCGCCGTCACTCCCACGACTTCCCCCGAGCCGACCGCCTGACCCGCGGACGGGCGCGGCGGGGCCCGACCCCGAAACACCCCGCCGCGACCGACGGCCGAAGGGAAGAAAACAAGTAGACAGTAGACAGTAGTCAGTAGCCAGTAGAAAGACACGGTCTCCTACTGGCTACTGACTACTGTCTACTGTCTACTTGTTTTTATGCGACCAGCATGCGGAGGCCGGCGAGCCCCTGGGAGTTGGCTTCTTTCAGAGACTCGGGCGAGGCTTCGGAGAGGAGGCGGCCGATGGCCGCGGCGTTGACCGCCTTGGAGAAGAGGTAGCCCTGGCCGTAGTCGCAGGAGAGCGCGCGGAGCTGCGCGAGCTGCGCCTCGGTCTCGACGCCCTCCGCGACGACGCGCATCCCGAGGTTGCGCGCGAGCAAAAGAATCGTGCGGACGATCTCGCCGTTCTCGCCCTCACCGCCCATGCGGCTGATGAAGGTGCGGTCAACCTTGAGCGTCGTCGAGGGGAAGTGGTGCAGGTAGCTTAAAGAGGAGTAGCCCGTCCCGAAGTCGTCGATGCTCGACTCGACGCCGAGCGCGCGCAACTGCCGCAGCATCTCGATGGTCTTCTCAATGTTCTCCATCACGACCGACTCGGTGATCTCCAGCTTCAGGCTCCCGGGCTTGAGGCCCGTCGTCTCAAGCGCCTCCCTGATCTGCTCGCACAGCTCGGGGTTGGCGAACTGGCGGCCCGAGAGGTTGACGCTGACGTACATCTCGGCGGCGCGCGGGAACTGCGCCTGCCACTCGCGCATCTGGCGGCAAGCCTCTTCGAGCGCCCAGCGGCCGACCGGGATGATGAGCCCCGTCTCCTCCGCCACGGGGATGAACTCGGCCGGCGAGATGAAGCCGTGGACGGGGTGGCGCCAGCGCAAAAGCGCCTCGAAGCCCTGCACCACGCCCGTCTCAAGCGCGACGATGGGCTGGTAGTAGACGGTAAACTCGCGGCGGTCGAGCGCGCGCCGCAGGTCAGTCTCCAGGTGCAGGAGGTTGACGGCGCGCGTGTGCATCTCCTTGTCGAAGATTTCGTAGCGCGACTTGCCCAGGGACTTCGCGCGGTACATGGCCGTGTCGGCGTCGCGGAGGATGTCGTCGGGGCGCTCGTAGCCGGTGGTCGAGGGCGCGATCCCGATGCTCGCCGTCGTGAAGACCTCGTGGCCGCCGAGGTTGAACGGCAGCGCCAGCTCCTTCTGGATGCGCTGCGCGATTGAGGTGACCTCGTGCGTGTCCGTCACGCCTTCGAGCAGGATGGTGAACTCGTCGCCGCCGAGGCGGGCGACCGTGTCGCCGGGGCGCAGGCAGGTCTCCAGGCGTCGGGCGATGCCGACGAGGAGCTGGTCGCCGATGGCGTGGCCCAGGCTGTCGTTGATGACCTTGAAGCGGTCGAGGTCGAGGAAGAGCACGGCGAAGTGGTCTGCGCCGAGCCGTTTGTGGCGCGCGAGCGCGAGCTTGAGGCGGTCGATGAAGAGCGCGCGGTTCGAGAGCCCCGTCAGCGCGTCGTGGAAGGCGTCGTGCAGGAGCTGGCGCTCGGCCTGCTTGCGGTCTGTGATGTCCTGCACCTGGAAGATGAGGCGCGAGCCGGCGCTCGGGCCGCCGCCGACGCGCGAGATGCTCAGGTAAATCCAGACGACGTGGCCGTCCTTGTGGATGTAGCGCTTCTCAGTCTGGCAGGTCGGGAGCCGCCCTTCGAGCATCTGGCCCACGTGCGAGCTGACCGACGCCAGCTCGTCCGGGTGCGTGATCTGCTGGAAGGTCATCCCGAGCAGCTCGTCCTCGGCGTACCCGAGGATGTCACACAAGCTGCGGTTGACCTGGAGCCAGCGCCCCTCCGACGAGACGAGCGCCATGCCGATGGCCGCGTAGTCGAAGGCCGAGCGGAAGCGCTCCTCGCTCTCCTTGAGCGCGGCGACGTGGCGCTCGACCGTCTCGATGTTCTTGAGGTAGGTCTGGTAGGTCAGGTAGACGATGGCGATCATCGGCGTGGCGACGACGAAGGCGGTGAAGCCCGCGACGCCGACGAGCTTGACGATGATCCCGGCGGCCGCCGCGCCGACGAAGTAGGTGATCGAAGTCCAGAGGTAGTGCCTGCGCCACGTCACCCAGAGCCCCTGCCCCGTCTTGAGCGCCATCCCGGCGGCGACGAGCGAGGAGTTGACCGCGTACTGCACGACCGCCATCACGCAGACGGCCGTCACGAAGACGGCCGTCTCGCCCGCCGCGAGCCGCTCGACGGGGCCGAAGCAGAGCCGCAGCACGCAGACCGTCACGAAGGTCGAGAGCGCGGTGACGGCCATGTTCGCGAGGTAGGTGGCGGGGCGGCGCGACAGCCGCAGCGTCGTGCCGAAGCCGTCGAGCGCCGCGAGCAGCACGGCCGCCTCGCCGCCGCAGAGCAGCACGGCGAGCAGGACGAACGTGTCGGAGACGGAGACGTGCGAGCTGAGGCGCGGAATCTTGACCGTGATGCGCGAGCCGACGCAGAGTGTGAGGGCGCAGAGCAGCAGGAAGTGGAGGTCTAACTGCGCGACCGGCAGACGCCAGAGCGCGTAGGCGAGCGCCGCGCCCCCCGCGGCGATCAGCAGTCGGAAGTAGGTCTGCGTGTGGCGGTGCGGCTGTGTCTCTGGGGACTCCATCGAACACCCTCTTTCCCGGTGAGCGCTCCCGGGATACAGGGTGAGGCTCGTGTTTGCGTCTGAGGCCCGCGCGGCGCGTGTGAGCGGGGGCAAGTAGCGCGGCGCGGCCCCGTTTCCCGAAGCCCACTGCGTGCATGAGGCTCTCCGTCTGCACGGGGGTTGACGCGACGCAGTCGAACGCACCCCCACGACTTTAGCAACGGGCGTGCCCGGGCGCTCCCCTCCTCGAACCTTCGTTTTTGCCGGGAAACTCGTTTTGAGCGATGGCGGTCGGTCAGGCGACCGGTCAGGCTGAAGAGCCCGCGCCGGTCAGTTTGAGACGATTTCAGTCTCTGGATTTGAGGACGGCGCCGCCCGTACTTACTTTGGGTAGGGGCAGAGTATAAGATGTCCGCATGGACTCAGCCCTCCCCCTTCTCGGCCTCGGCTTCGTGCTCGGGCTCAAGCACGCGACCGAGGCCGACCATCTGGTGGCCGTCTCGACCGTCGTCAGCGAGCACCGCTCTGTGTGGCGCTCGGCCGCGGTCGGGGCGCTGTGGGGGCTCGGGCACACCGCGTCGCTCTTCGTCGCGGGCGCGGCGCTGATCGCTCTGCGCGTGCGGATACCCGAAGGCGTCGCGGCGGGGCTCGAACTCGCGGTCGCGCTGATGATCGTGCTGCTCGGCACGCGCATCCTCTACCTGGTGCTGCGCGGCCGGCGCGACGTGCACGTCCACGCGCACACGCACGGCGGGCGGACGCACACGCACCTGCACTTCCACGGGCGCGGCGACGCGCACGGGGCGGCGGACGCGCACGCGGTCTCGCACGCGTGGCACAAGGGCCTCTGGGGCTGGCGGCCCGTCGCGGTCGGCGCGGTGCACGGGCTGGCGGGGTCGGCCGCGCTGACCCTGTTCGTGCTGGGCGAGGTGGTTATGCGCGGCGGGTCGAGGCTCGTCGGGTTCGCCTACCTGCTCGTCTTCGGCGTGGGCTCTATCGGCGGGATGCTTTTGATGAGCACGCTCGTCGGCCTGCCCTTCGTCCTCACGGCCCGACGCTTCCGGCGCGTGGACACGCCCGTCCGCCTGCTCGCGGGGACGGCCAGCGTCCTGTTCGGCCTCTACTATGCGTGGCAGACCGCCGGCGGACGGTGAGGCGTTCGGACCCTCCGGAAAACCTTGACACAGGCGCGCCCCGTGGATAGGCTGCGCCTGTTTCTCATTACTCGCTCTGGGCATACCTCGGGCCGCATTTACCGGAGAACTTCACATGAGGAAGACTTTACGTTGGCTCCTAGCTCTCATTTGCGCGAGCGTGTTCCTCTACATCACCTCCCGCACGGTCACCCGGTATCTCACCACGTCCACGTTCATGAGCCAGTACGTCACGCAGACCGAGAGAGTGCTGATCCCCGGCAAGCCCTACAACGACCTGACGGACGGCGGCATACAGGCCCGGCTCACGCTCTCGACGAACTTGTTTCAGGTGACGCTGCTCATCACGGCCGCCGTGGCCGGGCTCCTCATCGCGAAGGACGGTGAGGCGGGCTTCGTGCTCACCGGGGCCCCGGAACTTATCATGTTCCTTTGCACGGGGCTGCTGCTCCTTTTGTCGTTCGTCTCCCACGCGCTGTACCTGAACGAAATCTCCTACCTCTACGCGCTTGCGGGCGAGCACCCGGAGTTGGGGCGCATCCCCGACGTGTCTAACGAAAACATCAACTTCCTCTTCAACTACCAGCTCCTCTACTTCGTCGCCGGCGCGGCGCTCGCCCTGATGACGTTCTTCAGCGCGCACCAGCTCAAAGGAGGCGGGAGATGAAAAAAAGTCTGGCCCTCGTCTTCACACTCACCCTCCTCCTGTCCGCGCCGCCGGCCGCCGATTCGCAGGGCGGCTCGCCCCGTTACAAGCGTGTGCCGCCGCGCCCCCCTAGGACTTCTCCGCGCAGGACGGCTTCTCCGCGCGTGAGGACGCCGATGGAGTTGTACGGGGAAGAGATCATGCGGGAGCGCCCCGAGGTTTCGTCCGACACTATCTACGACGATATGGAGGTGATCGAATACGCGCTGCCGGGCATCAAGCACGTCTTCGGTCGGAGGGGGCAGGGCGGGATCACGGCCCAAGCCTACACGCTGGCGGGCTGGAAACAGCTACGCGTCGGCAGGCTGCGCCCGGACGAGAGGCTGACCATCGAACTACTCACCAGTTACGTCACGCGGCTCGGCACGCTCGTCATCCGTTCGACGCCCGCGGGGGCCAAGATTGAGCTGGACGGCACCCCCTCCGGCATCACGGAGAATATCCTCTACCCCTCGCCGGGCAACTACCGCGTGCGCCTCTCACTGGAAGGCTTCGAGCCCGTGGAGGAGGTGTGTTCGGTGGCGGAGGGGCAGATGACGGAGGTGAATAAAAAACTGAAGCCGCGCCCGAAGCCGTCCCCGCGGAGGAAAACCCGCCCCTGACGGCGACGAGCCCCCGCACCGCGGCGCGTCCGTCACTCAGTGCCGCCCCCTCCGAGCGCCGCGGCCCAAAGTAAAAAAACCTCTCCTCAAACCCTCAACCCGTGTGCTAGGATGATTTTGGGCGTTCTGTGCCCGCGCGGGTTCTCCGCACTTGCCGCCGACTCACATCACATCAGCAATCTGGACAGGGCATTTAAAGAAGCCGTCAGATTGCTCGCCCCGTGCCCGTCACGCTGACCGAAGACCAGACCGCCGCACCGCGTCGCGGCAGACCTAAACGGCTTTTGCCCGGCAATTTAAGGAGAGCGGCCCCGGCCACCTTCTGGCACCCTGTTTGACTCCCCGGGGCGGCAGCCGCGCCGCCCCGCCCGGCTACAGACAAAGTTCCCCCCTCTCTCAGAACAGACGGGTATCTCTCTTTACAGTCATGACCATAGAGATCAACGAAGGGCAGCGTTTCCCACAGCAGTTCGTCAACGCGGTCGTCGTCCTGGGCGGCGTCGCACTGCTCGCGGCCGTCTTCTGGCTGCCGTTCGGGCAGCTCGGCTTCCCCGTCCTGCTGCTGGCGCTCCTGGCCGTGCAGGTCTCGGCGCGCTTCGACTCGCGCCCGGCGGACGGCTGGCACTTCCCCTTCGCCGAAGGGTTCGCCCTGCTCTCGATGCTGCTCTTCGAGGGCGAGGTCGGCGTCATCCTCGCGGCGCTGGTCGCGTTCTGCTGCGCGCTGCCGGGCGGGCGCGGCTGGTGGGCGGTCGGCTTCCGCGCGGGCACGGCGGCGGTCGCGGCCACGCTCGCCGCCTGGACGTTGAGGCTGACGGCCGGGCCGCTGGGCGAGCTGACCGCGGGCGGGTTCGCCCCTTCCATGCTGAACGGGGCGTGCGCGGCGGTGCTCGTGCTCTCCTTCGTCAACGCGGGCGTGGCGGCCTTCGGCGGCTCGTACCGCATGAACCTCTCGGCGTGGAAGGACGGCGCGCGCCTCTTCTTCTGGCAGGTGGTCGGGAACGCCGCGGCGCTGGCGGCGGCCGCGGCCTGCGCCCTCGGCGTGCGCTTCGCGGGGGTGGAGATTTCGGTCGCGGCCGGCGCGCTCGCGTGCCTCGTGGCGACGGCGCTGCGCGCGAAGCTGAGCGCCGGGCGCGAGGCCCCCGCGCCGGAGACCTCGCAGCACAAGCTGCCCGAGGCCGACCGCTTCCGCTCGGCCTTCGACTACGCGGCCATCGGCATGGCGCTCGTCTCGACCGAGGGGCGCTGGCTCCAGGTCAACCGCTCCTTGTGCCACATCCTCGGGTACGCCGAGGACGAGCTGCTGCTGACGGACTTCCTCTCCGTCACGCACCCCGACGACCTGCCGACCGCGCTCTCGAACATCGGCCAACTGCTCAAGGGCAAGGTGGCGGCTTCGCAGATGGAGAAGCGCTACATCCACAAGTCGGGGCACGAGGTCTGGGTGCACTGGAGCGTCTCGCTCGTGCGCGACCAGTACTCGAAGAGCGTCCACCTCATCTTCCAGATTCAGGACATCACCGACCGCAAGCTGGCCGAGCAGCAGCTCCACCACGACGCCTTCCACGACGCGCTGACGGGGCTCCCGAACCGCGCGCTCTTCATGGATCACCTCAAGCTCGCCATCGCCCGCTCGCGCCGCAACGCCACGACGAAGTTCGCCGTCCTCTACCTCGACCTCGACCGCTTCAAGGTCATCAACGACTCGCTCGGGCACACCATCGGCGACCAGCTCCTCGTCGGCATCGCCGACCGCCTGAAGAAGAACCTCCGGCCCGGCGACACCGTGGCCCGACTCGGCGGCGACGAGTTCACCGTGCTCGTCGAGGACATCACCGACGAGACCGAGTCCGTGCAGGTCGCCGAGCGCGTGCAGAAGGAGCTGTCGGTCCCCTTCACCCTCAGCGGCCGCGAGGTCTTCACGACCGTCAGCATGGGCATCGCGCCCTCGGCTACCGGCTACGAGCGCGCCGAGGACATCCTGCGCGACGCCGACACCGCCATGTACCGCGCGAAGTCTATGGGCAAAGCGCGCTACGAAATCTTCGACAAGGCGATGCACGCGCGCGCCATCAACCTCTTGCAGATGGAGACCGACATGCGGCGCGCGCTGGAGCGCGAGGAGTTCATCCTCCACTACCAGCCCATCGTCGCGCTCGAAAACTTCCAGTTGCGCGGCTTCGAGGCTCTGGTGCGCTGGCAGCACCCGGAGCGCGGCTTCATCTCGCCGATGGACTTCATCCCGGTGGCCGAGGAGACGGGCATGATCGTCCCGCTCGGCGAGTGGGTCATGCGCGAGGCGTGCCGGCAGATGCACCAGTGGCAGAAGTGCTTCCCCCTCCAGGAGCCGCTCTTCGTCACGGTCAACCTCTCCTCCAAGCAGTTCACGCAGGCGACGCTCATCTCGACCTTCGCCATGATCCTCCAGGAGACGGGCGTCAAGCCGCAGTCGGTGAAGCTCGAGATCACCGAGTCGGTCGTCATGGAGAACGTGGACACGGCGACCGAGATGCTGCGCCAGCTCCGCGGCCTCGGCGTCAAGCTCGCCATCGACGACTTCGGGACGGGCTACTCCTCCCTGAGCTACCTGCACCGCTTCCCCATCGACACCCTGAAGATCGACCGCTCCTTCGTCACGCGCATGTCGGAGAACAACGAGAACGTCGAGATCGTCCGCACCATCGTCGTGCTCGCGCAGAACTTAGGGATGGACGTGGTGGCCGAGGGCGTCGAGACGAACGAGCAGTTGGTGATCCTACAGAAGCTCGGGTGCGAGAACGGGCAGGGCTACTTCTTCTCGAAGCCGGTCAACGCCGACGGCGCCGAGAAGATCATCGCCGAGACCTACGGCGCGCTCACCTCCCCGGCGCGCGCCCTCAACCCGCAGACGCAAGGCAAGCGCGTCTTCGTCGCATAGCGGCTTTAACAGTACCGCGAGCGGTAGCGAGCGGGTGCGGGTTACTCCATAGGTTCGTAGGGAGTAACCCGCACCCGCTCGCTACCGCTCGCGGTACTGTTTCGGCTCGATGACGACCGTCTCGCCGGCGACGCCGCGCGCGCGCAGTTCGGAGGCGAGGCGCGCGGCCTCCTCGCGCGTCGGGTAGAGGCCGCTGCGCACCTGGAAGCGGAGCCGCGTCGCGTCCGGCGCCTCGACCACGCGCGCCTCGAACCCCGCCGCCCTCATCCGCGACACCTGCTCGTTCGCCTGCGACAGTTCGGCAAACGCCCCGACCTGCACGGAGTATGAACCTGACTCGTCCCTCACCTCGACCGTCGCGGCGGGAGTCGGCGAATGCTTCAAAGGTGAGGCGGCCGCGCGCGCGACTTCCGGCGTCGCCGCCGGCCGGCTCTGGTTCGTCGCCTCGTTCCTGAACGCCTCGTCCTCGGACGCGCCGCGCCTGCTCGCCCAACTGAAGAAGAGCAGGACGGCCGCGGCCATCAGAAGCAGCCACACCGGCGCGAGCCTGAGCACGCGCCTCCCGACCGCATAGCTGTCGTACTCGCGCGCCCGCCGCGCGGGCCTACCGCCGCCCAAGCTCTGGCCGCACGCAGGGCACACAGTCCCGTCGATGTTCTTCTCTCCGCAGTGAGGACAGGTCAGCTTCATAGAGTTCACACGTCGGGGTAACGCGGCGGAGGCTCAACTGTGAGGGTGAGCAGCGCCGCTGTCGCGGGGCGGGTTGTCGAAAGGCGTAAGGCTAAACGCGGGGTGCGGCCTACGCCTGAGAGTTTAAGGTATCAGAACTATCTTGCCGTAAGCGCCGGGCTTCAAGACCTCTTCGTGCGCGCGCGCGGCCTCCGAGAGCGGCAGCTCGCGCCCGACCACGGGGCTGAGCGTCCCGGCTTCGAGCCCCGCGCCGAGCGCCGCGTGGATGCTCGCCGTCTCCTGCGGCGTGATGTTGAAGAGCGTCATACCCAATATCGTAGCGTCGCGCGTCATCGCCTGCCGCGGGTTGATCTCGACCGTGCCGCGCGAGCCGATGACGACCACGCGCCCGCCCTTCGCCAGCACGCCGAGGTCTTTGTCGAGGTTGACGTTCGCCAGCATCTCAAGAATCACGTCCGCGCCGCGCCCGCCCGTCAGACGCCCGAGCCGTTCGAGGTAGTCCGGCGCGCGGTGGTCGAGCACCTCGTGCGCCCCCTGCTCGGACGCGAGCCTGCGCCCCTCCTCCGTCCCGGCCGTGCCCAGGACGCGCAAGCCCGCCGCGCGCGCGAGCTGCACGGCCGCCGTGCCGACGCCGCCGCTCGCCCCGTGCACGAAGACCGTCTCGCCCGGCCGTGCCTTCGCGCGCTGGAAGAGGGCGCGGTAGGCGGTCGCGTAAGGGGTGTTCACGCCCGCGCCCTGCGCGAACGTGACGCGCTCGGGCAGGGGGTGGCACTGCGACTCTTCGCACAGAGTCAGCTCGGCGTAAGTGCCGGTCAGGCTCCCCGCCGTGTAGACCCTCTGCCCCGCGGTGAAGCGTGTGACGCCGTCGCCGACGGCCTCGACCTCGCCCGCCGCGTCGAGCCCCGGCGTGTAAGGCAGCGCGGGCTTCACGGCGTGCACCCCGCTCCTGATGTACGTGTCCACGGGGTTCACGCCCGCCGCCCTGAGCCGCACGAGCACCTGCCCCGCCGAAGGCGACGGCTCCGGCACGTCCTCCAACTTCAACACGTCAGGCCCGCCGAACTCATGAATCCTTATCGCCTTCATCGTCGCCCCCTCACTCGCCCTTGAATGCCTCCGCGTAGTCGCGCGCGAACTGGTCGAAGGTCGTGAGCTCTTTGCGGCCGACGCGGCGCACGTCGTCGGTCACGGCGGCGGCCGCGCCGGAGGCGAAGAGTTCGTTGAGCCGTTCGAGCGCGGAGACGAGCCACTCGGGCAGCCCCGCGCCGACCGCGCCCGCGCGGAACTGTTCGGGCGAGACGGGGACGTAGTCGATGGTTCGGCCGGTCGCCTCCGAGAGCTTCGCCGCGATGTCGTGATAGGACAAAGCCTCGGGGCCGGTCAGCGTGTAGGTCTGATCCTCGTGCCCGTCTTCGGTCAGCGCGCGCGCGGCGACCGCGGCGATGTCGCGCGCGTCGATGAAGCTGGCGCGCGCGTTGCCCAAAGGCTGGTAGATGTGGCCCGTCGCGGCGATCTGCCGCGCCTGCCCGAGCAGGTTCTGCATGAAGAAGTTCGGCCTCAGCATCGTCCACCTCAGCCCCGAGGTCTTCAGGAGATTCTCCGACTGCCCGTGCCACTTGCCGAAGCCTTCGGGCGCGTCGGCGTCCGCGCCGATGGCCGAGAGCTTGACGACGTGGCGGACGCCCGCTTCGGCCGCGGCCACGACGAACTCACGGTGGTGTTTGACCGTGTCGGGCGTCGGCGGCGTCAGGAGCAGCGCGCGCTCGACGCCTTCGAGCGCCGCGCCGAGGGTCTCGGGCCTCTCGAAGTCGCCCGCGACCGCCTCGAAGCCCGCCTCGCGGATGAAGTCCGCGCGCGCGGGGTCGCGCACGAGCGCGCGCACGCCCTCCGCGCCGAGCCTGCGCAGTTCCGCTATGACCTCGCGTCCGGTCGTCCCCGTCGCTCCCGTGATGAGAATCATCGTGCCTCCGACGTTAACGGAAAAGAGAAGAGGCTAGTCAGGAACCACCTCCTAACTAGCCTCCGACCTCTGGCCCCCGCCCCCTAGCCGATGAGCGGCGCGCCGTCGTAGACGACCGACCAGCCGTTCTTACGGCTCGTGGCGAGGCTGCGCGCGTACCACCTGCGCGCCTCCTCCTCGGTCTCGTAGCGGCGCAGGGACGGAAGGTTCTGGCGCGGGTCGTAGCGGACGAGCTGGCCGCCGTCGGGCGCGGCCTTCAGAGAGAGCAGCGCCAGCATGTCGTTCTTCTGGAGGACGGCCGTGCGGACGACCGTCGCGTCGTCCTCCTCGCCGTCCTCTTCCTCCTCCTCGTCGTCGAACTCGTACTCTTCCTCCTCTTCGAGGAACTCGGCCGGCTCGTTGTCGGCCTCGTCGTCAACGTCGATCATCTCGTCAAAAAAGTCGTTGTGGTCTTTCATGGTGGAATCCTGTCTCTCCGAATACTTGTGTTTCCCGTGACGGATGAGGTTACCTGTGCAGCCCTTGTCCGAAAACGCGTGCGCGTATATTACACTTTCGCGGGCGGCGGACAAAGTTGCGGCGGGAGGTGTGGATGGACGGATTCGTGCTCTCGATTGACCAGGGGACGACGGGGACGACCGTACTCGTCTTCGACCAGGATTGCCGCGTGCGCGGCCGCGGCTACTCGGAGTTTACGCAGCACTACCCGCGCCCCGGCTGGGTCGAGCACGACGCGGAGGAAATCTGGCGCGTGAGCCTCGGGGCCGTGTCCGACGCGCTGAAAGCGTCGGGCGTCGAGGCGCGAGACTTGCGCGCCGTCGGCATCACGAACCAGCGCGAGACGGTCGTCGCGTGGGAGCGTGCCACCTCCCGCCCCGTAGCGCGCGCCGTCGTCTGGCAGGACAGGCGCACCGCCCGCCTGTGCGACGAGCTGAAGGCGCGCGGGCTGGAAGATTTGATACGCGCCAGGACGGGGCTGGTGCTCGACCCTTACTTCTCCGGCACGAAGCTGCGCTGGCTGCTCGACAACACGGAGGGCCTGCGCGGGCGCGCCGCGCGCGGCGAAGTCGCCTTCGGCACGGTTGACTCGTGGCTCGTCTGGAAGCTGACGGGCGGGCGGGCGCACGTCACAGACCCCTCGAACGCCTCGCGCACGCTGCTCTTCGACATCAACAGTCTCGCGTGGGACGACGAGCTGCTCGCGCTCTTCGACGTGCCGCGCGCCGCGCTCCCCGAAGTCCGGCCCTCGTCCTTCGTCTACGGCCACACAGACCCTTCGTCCTTCTTCGGCGCGCGCGTCCCCGTCGCGGGGCTCGCGGGCGACCAGCAGGCCGCGCTCTTCGGGCAGGGCTGCTTCGAGCCGGGCGCGGCGAAGAACACGTACGGCACGGGCTCCTTCCTTCTGATGAACACGGGGGCCGAACCGGTCGCAAGCCGCGCGGGGCTTCTGACGACGGTCGCTTGGCAGTTGGAGGGCGAGGCGGCGGAGTACGCGCTCGAAGGCTCGATCTTCGTCACGGGCGCGGCCGTGCAGTGGCTCCGCGACGGGCTCGGAATTATTAAGAGCGCGGACGAGACGGAGGCGCTCGCGCGCTCGCTCGACTCGAACGAGGGCGTCTACTTCGTCCCCGCCCTGGCGGGCATGGGCGCGCCGCACTGGGACGCCTACGCGCGCGGCTGCGTGGTCGGCCTGACGCGCGGCACGACCCGCGCGCATCTGGCGCGCGCGGCGCTTGAGGCCATGTGCTACCAGACGCGCGACGTGGCCGCGGCGATGGGGCGCGACTCCGGCGTCTCGCTCAAAGACTTGCGCGTTGACGGCGGCGCGGTCTGCAACGGGTTCCTCATGCAGTTCCAGGCGGACATCCTCGGCGTCCCCGTGGGGGTGCCCGAAGTCACGGAGACGACGGCCGCGGGCGCGGCCTACCTCGCCGGCCTCGCCGCCGGCCTCTGGCAAGACCGCCGGGAGATCGCCGAGCGCCTCCGCATCGCGCGCCGCTACGAGCCCCAGATGCCGGAGGCCGAGCGCGAACGCCTCCACCGCCGCTGGCTCCGCGCCGTCGAACGCGCCAAAGACTGGGAACGTGAAGACGAAGGGGAGGATTAATGCCCGGCATCACCCGCGCCCCCACACAACGAACATGAGAGGCACCGTGATGGGGCGTCGGGTGCATGCCGTTGTTAGGCTGCGCCTCCGGTTACTTAACTTTCAATGACCCTGACCACAGCCCTATCCAAAGGAAGACCCAACCAATCAAAATTAAGATAAAACTAGAAGCCCCGACCGTCATTG
>DATMVD010000002.1:0-64685 GCA_035563535.1 Pyrinomonadaceae bacterium
GGGCGCGGGCTCGCGGGCGCGGCTACTGTTCGCGCTGCGCGTGTCGCCGCCGGCCGCGGCCGCCGCGCTTGCCTTCGCCCTCATAATCCCTTCCTACCTTCTTTACGAACCACACGACAGCGGCGAGGAAGCCGGCGTCAAGCTGCTGGCAATCGCATGCGTGTCTGCGGCCGGGGTGCTCCTGGCCGCCTGGCGCGTCGCGCGGACGTGGGCCGCGACGCGGAGGATCACGCGCGACTGGATGCGCCACGCCGAACCCTTCGAGGTCGAGGGCGCGCGGGTTCCGGCCTTCAGCATACGGCACAGCTTTCCCGTCATCGCGGTCATAGGCGTGCTGCGGCCCCGGCTGTTCGTCGCGGCGCAGGTCTTCGACGCGCTCACGCCGGAGGAACTCGCCGCGGCGCTCGCACACGAGCGCGGGCACGTCGAGGGGCGCGACAACCTGAAGCGCGCGCTGCTCCAGGCGGGCGAGGACGCGCTGCTGCGTGCGCCGCTCGGGCGCTCGCTCCGCCGCGAGTGGCAGCGCGAGTCGGAGATGGCGGCCGACGAGTACGCCGCCGCCGCGGGCGCGGAGGCCGCGCTCGACCTCGCCTCGGCCATCGTCAAAATCTCGAAGCTCATCCCGCGCGGCGCGCGCCCCGCCCTGCCCGCCGGCGCGCACCTGCTCGGCGACGGCGACGACGGCACCTCGCGTCGCGTGCGCAACCTCCTGCGGCTCGCGTCCGACGCCCGCGGCATCCGCGCGGGCCTGCGCGCTCGCTCGCCGTTGGCGGCGGCGCTCTGCGTCTGCCTCTTCGCGGCCGGCGCGTTCCTGTTCACACGGACGGAAGTCCTGAAGGCCACGCACCTCGCCATCGAACAGGTCGTCGAGCACCTGCGTTAAGGTCTGCCTTAGAAGGCCCCCGCGCCTCCTCCCCTCCCCCGAAAACGGGTCGAACGCCCGGCCGTCACGACTACGACGGCTGGTAGTAGTAGGCCGCGAGCGTTTAAGTTCACTGTCAAACTCACGACGTTCGTCCGGCCGGCGCGGGCGCATGCCACGTCCATCACGACGGGGGATCGGAGAGCATGAGAGTAAGCCTTTTGAGAGTCCTTCTGTGCGCGACGCTCCTGTGCGCGTGGATGCCTCCGGCCGCGGCGCGGCAGTCGTCGCAGGGCGCGGTCGAGGGCACGGTCACTGACGCGGCGGGCGGCGCGCTCGCGGGCGCGCGCGTCTACCTCATGGACGCGCGCCAGGCTCTGGTCGCCGCGGGCGAGACGGACGTGGAGGGGCGCTTCCGTCTCGAATCGGTCGCGCCGGGGACGTACGTCTTGCGCGTCGCGCGCAAAGACTTCAACAGCCTCCGCGTGCCGGTCGAGGTCTCGGCTGGCAAGTCTTCCACGCTCGACGTGAAGCTTGAGGTCGAGTCTCTGGCCGAGCAGGTGACGGTAACGGCCGAGGCCGGGCTGGTCGCTGACGCGCGCAGCACCGCGCAGCCCCTCAACGTCATCAACGAGGAGGAACTCATCCAGCGCGCGCCGGAAGTCGTAGCGCAGGTGGTGGACGAGGAGCAGGGCGTTAACCTGCAACGGACGAGCCCGAGTTTGAGCGCCGTCTTCGTGCGCGGGATGACCGGCCGCAACGTCGGCGTCTACGTTGACGGCGTGCGCTACACGACGAGCGCGCAGCGCGGCGGCGTCGGCACCTTCTTCAGCCTGATAGAGCCTTCGAGCCTTGAGGCGGTCGAAATCCTGCGCGGGCCGAACAGCTCGCAGTACGGCTCGGACGTGTTGGGCGGCGTCGTCAACTTCATCTCGCACGCTCCCGTGTACGGCGGCAAGGACAGCGAGTGGCACGGCAACGCGAACGTCTTCTACACCTCGCCGACGAACGGCTTCGGCGGTAGTCAGCTTCTGACCTACGGCACACGACGCTACGGCCTGCTGCTCAACCTGAACGCGCGGCGCATCAACCGCCTGCGGCCGGGCGCGGGGCTCGACACGCACGCGGCCGTGACGCGCTTCCTCGGCATCCCCTCGGACGTGCTGGGCGAGCGGCTGCCCGACACGGCCTTCACGCAGTACGGCGGCCTGCTGCGCACCAACGTCAACCTCGACGAGAGTACGCAGGTTCTCTTCAGCTACTCGCGCAACCAACAGGACGGCGGGCGGCGCTACGACCAGCTCGCGGGCGGTGACGGCAACCTCGTCGCAGACCTGCGCAACATCATGGTTGACCTCTTCTACGCGCGGCTCGTCAGACAGAGCCTCGGCCCCTTCGACGACGCGCAGTTCACCTTCTCCTACAACGGGCAGCGCGAGGAGCGCGTCAACCAGGGCGGCCAGGGCAACCCCGCCGGCGACATCACCAACCAGCGCGAGCGCACCAACGTCCTCGGCTTCAACTTCCACGTCAACAGGCGGCTCGGCGAGCGGAACACGCTCACGCTCGGCGCGGACGTGTACCGCGACCTTGTCAGCGCGCCGGCCTTCACGACCAACCCCGTGACGAGGGCGGTGACCCCCTCGCGGCCGCGCATCCCGAACGGCGCGCGGTATCTTTCTTACGGCGTCTTCGCGCAGGACGTGTGGACGGCCGTGCCCGAGCGCCTCCACCTGAGCGGCGCGCTGCGCTACAGCGTCGCCTCCTACGAGTCGCGCGCGGCGAACGCGCCGGTCGTGGGCGGCCGCCCGCTCTTCCCCGACGACAGCCAGCGCTTCGACGCCCTCTCGGGTCGCGTCGGCGCGGTCGTCAACGTGGGCAAAGGCTTCGACATCGCCGCGAAGTACGCGCGGGGCTTCCGCGCCCCGAACACGACCGACCTCGGCATCATCGGTCTCGTCGGCAACGGCTTCGAGGTTGACGCCGCGACGGCCGCCGCGCTCGGCGGCTTCGTCGGCACGACGGCCGGGGCGGACGCCGTCTCGTCCGGCATCCCCGTGACGCCGCTCGGGCCGGAGAAGAGCGACAGCTTCGACCTCTCCCTCCGCTACACGCACGCGCGCTTCCGCGCGGAGCTGACCGGTTTTACGAACAAGCTCTCGGACGCCTACTTCGACCAGGCGCTCGTGCTGCCGCAGGGCGCGGTCGGGCAGTTCTTAGGGAGCGAGCAGATCGTCAGGCAGGACGCCAACGGCCTCGTCTTCGTCGCCGCCGCGACGAGCCCGGTGCTCGTGCGCGTCAACTACGACGACGCGCGCTTCAACGGCGTCGAGTTCGCGGCGGACGCGCGCCTCGCGCGCGACTTCACGGCCCGCGGCAACTTCACGCACGTCCGCGCCTACAGCCTGCTCAACGGCCTGCCGCCGAACGTCGAGGGCGGCGTCCCGCCCGCGACCGCGTTCGTCTCGCTGCGTTACCAACCGCGCGGCGGGTCGCGCTTCTACGTCGAGCCCTACGCGAGCCTCGCCGCGCGGCAGAACCGCCTCTCGTCGCTCGACCTCGCCGACCGGCGGACGGGCGCGGCGCGTTCGCGCGCGCAGATACAGAACTTCTTCCGGCGCGGCGCGTGCGTGCGCGGCGTGACGACGCCGGGGAATGCGGGCTGCGGCTCGGCCGGAGGCGTTCTCGTCTCGACGGGCGAGACGTTGGCGCAGGTGCAGAACCGCCTCCTGCCCGTCGGCGCGACCATCAACGGCGTCACGGTCGTCAACAACGACACGGCCGTCCCCGTCTTCGCATACCTGCCCGGCTACGGCCTGGTCGGCGTGCGCGGCGCGCTGCGCTTCGGCCGGCGCTCGGAGGTCTTCTTCGACTTCGAGAACATCGCCGACAAGCAGTACCGCGGCATCAGTTGGGGCGTGGACGGCGCGGGCCGCGGCATCACGCTGCGCTACCGCTACAAGTTCTGAAGGTCGAATTAACCACGGAGACACAGAGGCACAGCTTGGAGATAAAGCTGTGCCTCTGTGTCTCCGTGGCGAAAACTCTTCCCGTGCGCCGCAACGCGTTTGGCGAAAAAAAGCAATGACAAGTCGCGCGCCCGTGTTCTATAGTCGAAGTGCGCCCTGATTCGCGGGCGCGCACTTGCCCTCTCACCGCACCGACTCTCCCGCAGTCGAATTCCGAAGGACGGACGAGCAGCCGCGAGCCGCGCCCGGGACAGCTTTAGGCGGCCGGGTCTTGGCAAAGTTCGCGTTTGATGTTAGTCTCCCGCTGCCAGCCCCGGCGACGCTCTTCCCGACGGAGCGGGTAAGTTCTTCCCGTCCTTTTTATTCAGACTTAAACCTTGATGCATCGACCGCAGATGTCCGAATGCTGTCTCTCCGCCGGTCTGCCGACGGCGGGCGGGACGCTCATCCCTCGTGGACTTGCGGGTCGTCAACCCGGCCTTTTACCAGGAGCACAAAGGTACCCCCAATGCGCCAAGTTGTTTCCCGACTTCTACTATCCGCCACCCTGCTGACCCTGTTCGCCGCCACGGCCTTCCCCCAGAAGCGCCTCTGCCCGAAGCCGCCGCCGTCGCCCTTCAAGCACGACGGCGAGATCGTCACGTCCTTCGACTCGCGCGCCGGCGGCATGCGCACGTCGCTCCAGCACCCGCGCGCGATAGCCGGCGGCGCGGAGCTTTTCTACCTCGCGGCCTCCTTCATGCACCAGAGCACGAAGCGGCCGGGCACGCCCGCTCTCGAACTCGTCCTCTACACGACGGCGCCCTCGGCGCAGCCGCGCGACGTCGGCGGGGTCTCGCTCGTGCTCGACGGCCGGGCGCGCCCGTTCACGCAGAACGCGAGCCTCCGCTCGCGGCCCGGCGGCGGCGACGCCGTGCGCCTGACGCTCTCCTACGCGGACCTCGCCGCGCTCACTCTTTCGCGCAGCGCCGCCGTGCAGCTCGGCGGCGCGCAGCTCCAACTGACGAACAACCACCTCGAATCGCTCCGCGAGTTGCAGAGCCTGCTCGCCCCCTCCCCCGGCCGCTGGCAGACCGCCGACGCCCAGGCGCGCTAAGGCAAAAGTTAAGACGAAGAACGGCGCGGCTCTCGTCGGTTGTCGATGAGAGCCGCGCTCTCTTTATCTCTCTTCGGCGCAAGACCTCGGCCCGCTTCTGAAGGGAGGGGCTGTTTGTTATTATCAATCAGATGACGAAACCCCCAGGCCCTCAGGTGCTCGTTGTTGTGGGCGCGCCGAACTGGGCGCACGATCACAAAACGCGCAGCCTTCAGCGGGTGTTGGGCGGCGAATATCAAATCCTCAAACGATTCCATTCTGAACTCACCGAAGCCGACCTCGACAGCGCCGATTTGATACTGGTCTACTTCTGGATGCAGTTCGGCAGCCTGAAGCACCTCGAAACTGCTTTCACGCGCAACCGCCGCAAACTGCTGGTCGGCGTCTGCTCGCATTTCGAGCTTGAGGGCGAGCGGCGCGGCCCGGCGCTGGCCACGTTACGTCAGATGGCCCGCGGTGTATTCGCCAACAATCTGCTCCTCTATCATGAGCTTCAGCCGCTGATGGAGGTGCCGGTTTTCCACACGCCGAACGGGGTTGACACAGACTTCTACCGCCCCCCGCGCGAATCGACTCCTTCAGCTCAGCCCGAGACTTTCCGTCGGGAAACGCGGAATGGTTTTCGAGCAAAGTTGAAGGCACCGCTGAGTTCGATCAGCAGCCTCGTCAAAAAGGCGTCGGTAATTGCGGCGGGCGGGCGGGCCGGGAGACC
The DNA here is from genome assembly GCA_035563535.1 of Pyrinomonadaceae bacterium. Lineage (GTDB taxonomy): Bacteria > Acidobacteriota > Blastocatellia > Pyrinomonadales > Pyrinomonadaceae > QHXN01. The sequence goes on from DATMVD010000002.1 coordinate 5,640, forward strand.
CGGGGTGCGCGTCGGGTGGGCAGGCAGTCTTTCCAACCAGGGCCCCGCGCACCGCGGCTTCAATGATTTGATTGTACCGGCCGTGCGCTCGGTGAGGGGGGCCCGACTGGTCGCGGCGGCACGCGAGAAGAGATGGCGGAGCCCCGACGAGATGCTCGAATTCTACCACTCGATAGACGTCTACCTCTGCGCCAGCCGCAGTGAGGGGACGCCGAATCCCTGCCTGGAGGCGGCCGCCTGCGGCGTACCCGTCGTGACGACGCGCGTCGGCAACATGCCCGAGTTAGTGCGGCACGGCGTCAACGGCCTGTTCGTCGAGCGGAACGTTTCCGACATCGCGGCCAAAGTCACCCAACTGCGCGACGACCCTTCCCTGCGGACCGAATTGAGCCGAAACATGCTCGCCTCAATTCGGGCCTGGGATTGGAGGCGTCAGGCCGAGAACTACCGAAGTATGTTCGAGACGATCCTGCACTCTTAAAGGCTGAGGGCGCGGGAGGGCCCGGGCCCTCCCGCGCGGCACGAATATGCGAGTGGCGGCAATTCTGGCGACTTACAACGAGGAGCGGTTCATCGCCCCCTGCCTGGAGAACCTCTTCCGCCAGGGCATCCAGGCGTACCTGATTGACAACGACTCCACGGATCGGACGGTCGCCATCGCACGCCGCTACCTCGGCCGCGGCCTGCTCGGCGTCGAGAACTTTCCCCGCGACGGGGTGTACAGGTGGTCGTCAATCCTCAGACGGAAAGAGCAGCTCGCCGCCGCCATCGAAGCCGACTGGTTCATGCACGTAGACGCCGACGAGATTTTCCCGTCGCCGCGACCCGGAACCACCCTCGCCGAAATTCTCGCGGAAGTCGAGGCGCAGGGCTATAACGCCGTGAACTTCGTGCAGTGCACTTTCATCCCCACCGTCGAGTCGCCCGAGCATGACCACCCGCAGTTCGTCGAGACCATGCGGTGGTATTACCCGTTCATGCCGGCCTTCCCGAACCTGATTCGGGCCTGGAAGCGACAGCCGGTCCCGGTGGGGCTTGCCTGGTCGGGGGGGCACCTGGTGAACTTCCCGGGACTGCGCTTGTATCCCCAGACGCTGCCCATGCGGCACTACCAGTTTTTGAGCGTGCCGCACGCCCTCCGGAAGTACGCGCTCAAGCATTATGATCCGGCGGAGGTGCGCAAAGGGTGGCACGGCTGGCGCGCCAAATTAAGGCCGGACATGATCAGGCTGCCGTCTCAGGCCGAGATGAACAGGTACGTCTCGGACGATCAACTCGACGTGTCGAACCCGCGCACCCGCCACTGCTTTTTCGACGAGTCGGCGGCGGGAGAGGTCAACCCGCCGCGGCGGCTGCGGTCGCTGACGAGAGCGATTCGCGCACTCTTTCCCGGCAAGCCGCGGGCGACGTAGCCGTAGAGATTCAACCCGGCCGCCCGGTGGCCTTCCGTGCGTCGTCGTCTCCCCTCTCAACCTCTTTCGGCCGCGGCCTGCCCGAAGCCGGCCTCCGCGCACAGGCGCGCGTAGAGGTCGGCCGCCGCGCGCGGGACGCGCGGCCCGTCAGGCTGCCGCGCGGCCGCGCGGTTGTGGCGCAGCTCGGGCAGGACGGCGGCGCAGCCCCGCTCGACCTGTTCGTCGCTCGCGCGCATGTCGAGAAAGTTCAGAACCCGGCGCAGTTCCGCGCGGGGGTTGACGAAGTAGGTGTCGTAGTGCGTCACCAGCCGGTCTTCCCGGCGCACGCCGGCGAGGGCCTCCCGGTTGTAAATCTCCCACAGGGCGAAGCAGCGCTCGTAGGAGGGGACGAGCCGCGGCCGTATGGAGAGCGCGCCCGCGGCGCGGTCGTAGACCTTCCACGCGGCGAGGTAGAGCGGGAGCGAGGCGACTCCCGGCCGCCTGAGCGCGTAGAGCCTCTCCCAGCGGCGGCGCTCGGAGCGCGCCACGTCGAGCGGGTGCCGCACGCAGATGACGACCTTCAGACGCGGGACGAGGCCCGACCAGAAAGGCAGCGTCAGGCTGTTGCGCGGGTCTTTCCAGCCCGCGGGCTCGTGCCCGCCCAACTCGCGCAGGAGGGCGCGGGCCTTCTCCCTCAAAGGGTCGAACAGTTCGCGCCCCTGCCAGCCGTCCGGCAGAGGGGGCGGTGCGTCGAACGTCCCGCCGAGCGCGTTGAGGATTTCGTCGTTGAGACTCCGGAAGTTGGCGTTCTCCCAGAAGCCTTCGGGGTTGTCGTCGGCGGGGGGCAGCATGTCCGACTCCGGCCCGAGGTGCAGTCCGCACAGGCGCAGGAGGTTGGCGACCATCGAGGTGCCGGAGCGGTGCGCTCCCCCGATGCAGACGGGCATGTGCTACTTCCCCCGCGAACGAGCCAACTTCAGACGCGCCTTGGCCCCCGACAGCCCCTCGCCGCCCAGCGCCTCCGCCGTCATCAGACGCAGCATCGAGAAGCGCGCCCACGCCCGCGCCGCCTTCAAGGGGCTCAGCGGGTGCAGCCGCAGTGCGACCGTCGCCGCCCTCGCCGCCGCCCTGAATTCCCCCCCGAGCGGCGAGGTCGCCGCCTCCCAGAGGATGTGCTCGGCCACGTTGTCCGAGAACCCGCGCCACGCGCGCCGCCGCGCGCGCGCCCCGCCGGCGCGCGCGCGCGGCAACGACAGCCAGCGCCGCCGGAGCAGACTCAGGCTGAGCGAGATCAGCTCGACCGTCCGCGAGCTGCCCTGGCCGGAGTCGGCGGTTGACTGCCGCCAGACGATGGCGGGGCGCTCCACGGCCTCGACCGGGTAGAGCTCGGCGATGCGCACCCACAAGTCCCAGTCGTCCACGCCCGCGCTTCTTTTGTCGAGCAGCCCGACCCGCCGAAGACAGGATTTGCGGAAGAGGGCGGAGCCGCACGGGATAAAGTTCCTCTCCAGAAGCCCCCAGAAGAGTTCGCCGCGTGGGCACGGCTCCGGGTAGAGTTCGCCCGTCGGCGTGCAGTCCTGGTCGCCAATGAGCGCCTGCCCGTAGACGAGGCCCGCTTCGGGTGCCGACTCTAAAACCTGCGCCTGCTCGTCCAACGTCCCCGCGAGGCGCACGTCGTCGTCGTCGAGGAAGCTGACGAACTCCGCCGTACTCGCCAGCAGGCCCAGGTTGCGCGCGCCGGCCACGCCCTGCCGCCGGTCGGCGCGCACGTAGCGCCCGACTTCGAGCCGGCGGCAGACCTCGGCGGTCTCGTCGGTCGAGGCGTCGTCCACGACGACGATCTCCACGTCCGAGCCGGCCCTCCGCGCGCTCTCGACGGCGCGCGGGAGGAGCTGAGGTCTGTTATGTGTGGCGATGATGACGCTGACTTTCGGCACGCTCTTTCAATAGACGGTAGACAGTAGACAGTAGTCAGTAGGCTCCGCTTTGCGTAAGGTGAGGGTGACAGCCGCAGGGTTCGTGATAGATAAGGTTTTCTACCGGCTACTGGCTACTGTCCACTCTCTTCAAAAGCTTTCTCAAACCCTTTGCGAAGGCCGCCGGGCGCAGCACCCCGCGAGGGTTGAGGCGCAGCGCCGTCAGCAGACACGAGGAGGCGTAGCGGTACGCCCCGCGCGGCAGCCACGTGTAGACGTTCCAAAGTAATATATCAGAAATGTTGTTCAGGGCGTTTCGTCGCGCGGCCCGGCGCGCGGCCCGGCCGGCCGCCGCCACCCGCGGCAAGTCCAGAAGCCCGACCTGCCCGCGCGCCACCAGCTTCAGGTGCGACCGCAGCGCAGACGTGCCCTGCCCCGAAGTGGGCGTCGCCAGCCTGTAGACGCCGACCGGCTCGGTCACGACCGCCCCCCTGTAGACTTCGGCGACGCGCACCAGCAGGTCCCAGTCGTCGATGCCGGGGATGTCCCTCTCGAAGAGGCCGACGCGGAAGAGACACTCCTTGCGCATGACCAGGGTCAGAGGGAAGACCGGGAAGTCGAGGTTCAACAACTCCCAGAACATGTCCCCGCCCGGGTGCTTCGGCGCCGAGACTTCGCCCGTGAGTTCCCCCCCCTGGCCCGCGCACAGCACGGGGCCGCAGACGAAGCCCAGGCCCGGGTCGCGCTCGAACTCCCTCAGTTGGGAGTCGAGCGTCCCCGGGAGGCGGAGGTCGTCGTCGTCGAGGAAGGCGATGAAGTCTGCCGAACTGGCGAGGAGGCCGACGTTGCGCGCGCCGGCCACCCCCTGGTTCCTTTCGAGCCGCAGGTACTTGATACCCGGCAGTGACCTGCACACCTCGGCGGTCTCGTCCACGGACGCGTCATCGACCACGATGACTTCTACGTCCTCCCCCGCCCGCCGCGCGCTTTCGACGGCGCGGGGCAGAAGCCCGGGGCGGTTATAGGTCGGGATGATCACGCTGACTCGCGGCATGAACTGTTCGTCGGGAGGCCGGCGGCGGCTCGAACCTTACCCTCTCGGCATTGTAGTTTATCGCGTTCTTCGGTGCTGTAACTAAGGCCGCGGCCGCCGGTTTATGATACCTTTCCGTCGAGCAATCGCACGGCAGTCATGGACATACTCATCTGTAAGAACAGGTTCGCCGGGCCGATCAGCGGCGCCGACGAGATCGCCGTCAACTACGCGGTGGAGCTGAAGGCGGCCGGGCACGGGGCGGCCGTCCTGCTGGTGCAGCCGCCGTCGGACGGCGACCCGCTGGTCGCGCGCCTGCGTGCGGCGGGCGTGCCGCTCTCCGCGGTCGCCTCGCACGGGTTCGGCGCGTCCTTCACGTTAGGGCGCAGGCTCGTGCTCGGCGCGATGAGCGCCTTCTCCCCGGGGCGCAGGCTGCTGCGTGACTCCTCACGCAGGTTCGCCCACGTACTCCTGCGGCGCTACGAAGAGGCGCTCCGCGAGCACTTCGCGCGCCGCCGCCCGGACGTCGTCCACGTCATCACGCCCGACGCGGGAGCCGCCCTCATCATCCGCGCCGCGCACGCGGCCGGCGTCCCGGTCGTCTACCAAGAGGTCGGCATGCCCTTCCACCCGCCCGGCTTCGAGGAAGAGTACGAACGCTTCGCGTCGGTGCTGCCGCTCTGCGCCGAGGTGACGGCGCTCGCGCCCCGCGTCGCGCGCCAGATGGAGCGTGCCCTGCCGCAGATACGCCGCCCGCGCGTGCTCCCGCTCATCGCGCCCGACGCGTCGGCAGAACAGGACTCCGACGCGTCCCGGCCGCCGGGCGACGCCGTGCGTTTCGGCTTCGCCGCGCGGCTCGAACATCTGAAGGGGCCGCTCCAACTCGTCGAGGGCTTCCACATCGCGCACCGCACGGGCGGGCGGGTCGAGTTGATTATCGCCGGCGACGGGTCGCAGCGCCAGCAGGTCGTCTCGGCCTTGCGCGGGCTGGGTCTGGAGGAGAAGGCGCGGCTGACGGGGACTTACCGCACGCTGGAAGAGAGGAGCCGCTTCATGCGCGGCATAGACGTGTTCGTCCTCCCTTCACTGAGCGAAGGGACGCCCAACGGTCTCATCGAGGCGATGGCGCACGCGAGGCCCGTGGTGGCGACGGCCGTGGGGGGCGTCCCCGACTTCGTCACGGAGGACGTAGGGATTCTGATCCCGCCCGGCGACCCCGCGGCGCTGGGGGCGGCGATCACCCGGCTCGCCTCCGACCCCGGGCTGCGCAGGTCGATGGGGGCGGCCGCGCGCGAGAAGTACCGGCGGCTCTTTGCGGCGGACGCCGTCATGCCGCTGCTCGCGGACTTCTACAGGCAAGTGATGAACGGTCACGACGCGGCGGGGGGCGGGCACGAGACGCAGCGGGCCGCGGTTCCACTGCACCCGTGGGCCTCTGACGCCGCGGCCGCCGGGGGGAACGGCCGCCGCGGCTGACGGCGGGCCGCGGGGTATTTATCAGGGCCTCAAACTGCCTCGCAAGTCGGCACTACTTCTGATTCGTGTAGCCCTTCGGGTAGAAGATTTCGGCGTCGCCTGTGTTGGCGACGACGCGCACCCTGTGGAAGCCCCTGTCGGGGTGGGTCGAGAGGTAGGTCAGGGCGAACTGGCGCGAGAGCAGCGTGTCCAGCTCGCGCAGGTACTGGTCGAGGCTGACCGGCGCGCCCGTGCCCTGGAAGAAGGCGCGCCCGCCCGTCTCTTCCGACAGGCGCTGGAGCGAGCCCTGGCCGTTGGCGACGAGCAGAGAGTCGCCGCCCCCCACGCTCGGCGCGTACATCGTGTAGACGGCGACGCCGAGCCTCTGCGCCTCGTTGATCAGGCGTTGCAGGTCGAGGCCCTGCCCGGGCGAGGAGTTCGTCAGGCCGCGCGAGAGGTCGATGCCGTCGCTCACGACCAGCACGGCGCGGCGGCCGACGGCCTGCGACTCGAAGCGCTTGACGGCGTCCCTCGTCAGCGAGAAGGGGTTGTAGGGCGAGGCGGCCGTCGAAGAGAGCGGGATGCGCAGAGACTTCGCCGCGCGTTCGAGGTCGTTCGTGAACCTCTGCCTGACGCGCAGCGACCCCGAACTCAGGTACGCGACCATGACGCGCGAGCCCGGCGGGAGGTTGCGCACGAAGGCGGCGATCCCCCGAATCTCGTTGCTCACCGTCGAGACGAGGTCGTCCTGGATGAGCACGGCCAGGTTGAGAGGCGACTTCCCCTCGCCCCGAATGGCCAGAATCTCCTGGCGCTCGCCGTCCTCGAAGACTTGCAGTTCTTCGAGGTTGATCAACTCGGTCTGCGGCGCTCGCCCGGGCAGGCGCAGCGTCACGGGGATGGTCACCGTGCGCACGTCGCGCCGCACCTCGATGCGCCCGCCGTTGCCGCCGTCCTTCTTCTGCGCGCGCGCCTCCGAGCCCGAAGCCGCCCACGCGAGCAGCAAGGACAGTGCGGCGGCTATGTTTCTGTACGGTCTCCTCATCGCCCCTCCTCGGGCCTGCCTTCGCCTCACGCGAGGCTCTGCTATTATAGCTTTTCGGGCGTGCGAAACGTATCGGGGTCGTGCCGTAAAGAGTTCCCGGCGCGGAGTGTCTGAGATTTGATGCCGAAAACCGCTCGGGCGGTTCGGCGAGGGGGCGGGTTTTGGCTGAGAAGGGTGACAAACTCACTTCCGTAGACCGTCTGAAGGCGTGGGCGCTGCGCTGGTCGCCGCTGCTCGCCTTCCTGCTGGTAACGCTGCCGGTGCCGGCCTACTTCTTCCTGCGCTACCTGAACGCGACGCAGAACCCGGGCGAGGAGCTAATAGTCGCCTTCTCCACCTTCGGCATCTTCGCGGTCTTCGGGCTGGTCGCGGCCTTCGTCGTCGTCATGTACAGGCGCTTCTGGGAGAAGCGCCTGCGCGAACGCCTCGCCGCCGACGGCGTGACCGCCGACGAGCTTTCCCTCTTCGAGTCTGAGTTGTCGAAAGAACAGCAGAATACGCTTCGAGAGATGGATGCGCGCAACCCTCTGCTCGCCGACGCCTACCGCGAGACGCTCGCCGCGCGCCTGACGGCCGCCCGCGTTCTCTCTCGCGCGCGCACCGACGCCGAGCAGGTCGAACGCCGCCTGCAAAGCCTCTCGGGGTTACAGGCGAAGGGCCGGGCCGAGGTCGAAGAAGATTTGAGGCGAGACCGCGAACGCCTCGAACGCGTCCGCCGCGAGGCCGACGAGCACGCCCGCGAGATGGACGCGCGCCTCCAACTCATCGAATCGGTCGCCAGCCGCGACGCCAGCCAGGCCGAGACCGAACTCGCCCTCAAGCGCCTCGGCTCCGTCCGCGACAACCGCCCCCTCGCCCTCGACTCCGTCCGCGAGAGCCAGCAGGCGCTCGAAGAGATCGAACAGGAGCTGCGCCAACTCCCAGACCCGCCCGAGCCCCGCCCCGGCGTCTAAAAATTTCAAATCAAAGTCAGAGACGCTCAAGCCTCTTCTCAAAATCCGCTAAGCGATAGACGCCCTCTTCGACGCGGACGGCGAAACCCTCTTTCACAAGCGCGTGGTTGCCCTTGCCGGCGTCGGGGCGGGAGAGGCCGGTCACCTTCGCCAGCTCGCCGCGCAGGGTCATGCCCGCGCCTTCGAGGTAGGCGCGCGCCACCTCGCGCAGGGCCTCTTCCCTGCCCACCTTCTTCGACAGCTCGTCGGCGAAGCGGCCTTCACTCAACGCCCAGATGTACGTGAACCAGGGCTCGTAGAGGACTTCCTGCGGGATGACCTTGAGCGTCCGCTGCAACTCTTCGAGGGCGCGCGTGAAGCGCGGGCGGTCTGTCACCTTCGACGCCTCGCGCAGGTCGCCGGTCGCCATCTCCCACTCCCTGCGCAGCACCTTCAACACCGCGCGCGCCTCGGCCGAGAGCGCGGACGCTTCCGAGCGGCGCGCCACGCCCCAGAGCGCGTTGAAGTGCGGGACGAGGCGGCGCGCGACGAAGGTCGAGCGGTTCTTCGTCAGCTTGGCGTAGTAGACGCGCCCGCGCCGCATCAGCTCGTCCTTCAAGACCCAGGTCAGGCTGCTCTCCGGGTCCTTCTGCACGTTGCGCGGCATGTGCGCGTCGCGCCGCCCGCAGACCGCCACGTAGAGCGAAGGCCCCGGCCGCCGCGAGTCGGTCATCGTCGCGCAGAAGCCCGCCGCCTCGACCAGCTTCTCCGCCTCCACGGCCGTCTCGACCCGCGCCTCCGGCTCGCGCCGCCACACGCGGTCGCGGAACAGTTCAACCTCTTCTGGAAGTGCCTTCAACATTTTCCAGAAAATCGTCGACCAACCTTGACAATCAGCAGCTAACCTTGTTTAATCAATAATGTCTGCTCGAATTTTTGAGCAGAATTGAGAGTTTTTCGCCCCTTTTCGGCTCCGACCCGCGCGCGGCGCGACCCGTTTTCGCGCCGGCGCTCACGAACCGACTCCTTCCCTTCAGTCTCCAAAGGCCACGCCGATTTCCGGAGGTGCAACTTGGCCGGCAGCATAACAGAACGACCCACGCGGCGCGCAACTCTTCGCCTCGTCTCAAGCCTGCTCACACTCTGCCTGCTCGCGCCGAGCGCTTTCGCCTGGTCGGGCAAGGGGCAGAAGAACTACAAGGAGGGTTTGCGGCACGAGGCGGCGCAGCAGTGGGAGAAGGCGGCCGAGGAGTTCTCGCTCGCCGCCGCGGCCGAGCCCTCGAACAGCGAGTACCAGCTCCACCTACGCCGCGCGCTCTTCAACGCCTCGCAGCAGTTCTCGCAGCAGGGCGCGACGCTCCTGGAGCGCGGCGACTACCTCGGGGCCTACAACGCCTTCCGCCGCGCCTACGGCTACGACCCCGCGAACGAGCTGGCGCGCTCGATGATGGAGCGCGCTTTCAAACTCCAGACCGCGAAGACCGAGAAGGAAGAGACCCGACGCCCCGCGCCCGCGCCGCAGTCCTCGGCGCGTCTGCGCCCCACCGCCTACGAGGCGAACGGCCGCGCCGACGACACGCTCCCGGCGGCGCGCAACGAGCAGTTGCAGTCGATCCAGTACAGCGGCGACCTCGAAAAGTTCGTCCGCTACCTCGCGCGCCAGATCAGGCTCAACGTCGTCTTCGACCGCGACTTCCCCAGGCGCGAAGTCACCGTTGACCTCATCGACGTGACGGCCGCGCAGGCGCTCGACTACGTCTTCTTAACTCAAGGTCTCTTCTTCCAGAAGCTCTCGGCGCGCACCATCGTCGTCGCCGACCAGCTCAAGCGCCCGCAGTACCAGCAGCTCGTCCTGCGCACCTTCTACCTCTACAACGTAGACCCGAACGACGCCAAGGCGCTGATTACGGCCTCCATCCCGCCGCAGGCGGGCCGCCAGCCGGTCATCACCGCCAACAAGGCGACGAACTCCATCACCGTCCGCGACACTCCCGAGAACGTCCGCCTCGTCGCAGACCTTCTGCGCTCCATCGACAAGGAGCGCGCCGAGGTCGTGATGGACGTGAACATCTTCGAGGTCTCGCGCGAAGACCTGATGCAGTTCGGCAACCAGATCGGCACCGGCGACACGCTCGCCAACCTCGGCGGCATACAGAAGGGCCTGAACGTCTTCGGCGGCAGCCGTGAAGTCGTGACCCAGGCTCTCTCGGCGCTCCCGACGGCGCTGGGCGCGGCCTTCATCGTCCCGCCCACGGCGCTCTCTGCCTTGCAGCGCCGCAACAACACGCGGCTCGTCGCCTCCACGCAGGTGCACGCCTTCGACGGCGAGAAGTCCACGGCGCACATCGGCCAGCGCGTGCCCGTCCAGACCGCCTCGGTCACGCCCTACGGCTCGGTCTCGACCGGCGACGGCAACGGCGCGCAGCAGGGCGCGACGCAGGGCCTGTTCGGCGGCAACGGCTACCCCGTCATCCAGTACGAGAAGACGGGGCTCACCTTAGAGTTCACGCCGCAGGTCTTCCCCAACCTCGACGTGCAGGTGAAGATGTCGATCAAGTCGAACGACGTGACGCGGACGGCGGGAGCGGCCGCCCTGACGCCGACCTTCACCGAGCGGAACATCGAGGGCACGGCGCGCATCCAGAACAACCGCACGATGATGATCGCCTCGGTGGCGCAGAACCAGCAGTCGCGCGGCCGCCAGGGGCTGCCCGTGCTCGGCCTCGTGCCCGTGCTCGGCCAACTCTTCACCGCGCCGCGGCGCGAGGACACGCAGACGGACATCGTCATCGCCGTCACGCCGCACGTCATGCGCGCCTCGTCGGTGAACCCTGAAGACGAGCAGATGCACCCCTCGGGGACGCTCCAGACGCCGACCGCGGGCACGCTCGAAGCGATGATGACGGAGCTCGTGCGCGAGGAGCAGTTGGCCGCCGCGCGCGCGCTCCCGACGCACGCCAGCGTCGAGCTGCCACCCGCCCACGCCGAGCCGGCGGCGACCGCCAGGCCCGCTTCGCTTCAAGCAGCGCCGCCCGTCGTTAAGGCCGAGCCCGACGCCGAGCCGACCTTCATCCCCGCGCCGAAGGAGCTGATGAACAGCGCCCCGCCCGCCTCGCCTTCCGACGGCGAGCCGACCCGTCCGGCGGGGAGTGCGAAGCTCGTACCCGGCAACTCGCTCTTCTCGTTCGCGCAGCAGGCGACGGCCAAGCCCAGGCCCGCGGCGCTCAACGCTTCCCCGGCGGCCGCGAGGAACGCCCCCTTAACTTCAGAAGCGCCGGCCGCCGTGCCGGTCTCGGTCATCACCGAGAAGCCCCTGACCGACCGCGCCGAGGCGACCGCGACGAGCGCCGCCTCGCTCCGCCTGATGTCGGAGCCGAGCCCCCTGCGCGTGGGCGAGCGGCGTCAGCTCAAAGTCCTGCTCAAGACGGACGCGCCGCTCGGCCTGCTCGCCCTGAGCTTCTGGCTCGACCCGCGCGTGCTCGCGCTGCGCGCGGTCGGCGCGGGCACGCTCTCCGCCCCCGACGGCGCGCGCGTCACGCACACGCTGACGCCCGAGGGGCTCCTCCTCGTCAGCGTCGCGCCGCCGACCTCGCCGCTGAGCGGCGCGGGCACCTTGCTCACCTTCGACGTCGAGGCGCTCGCCTCCGGCTCGGAGCCGCTCCGCTTCGACGCGGACGACGTGCACCTCGTCGCGACCGACGGGCGCAAGGTTCTCGTCAAGGTGATGACGGATCAGATTTCGGTGAAGGATTAGCGGCGTCGCGGGTTGCGGGCGCGGCTCTTTTCGAGGGCGCGGGCGACGCTCTGCTCGACGGCTTCGAGGCTGAAGGGTTTGAGGATGAAGTCGAAGGCCCCGAGGCGCATGAGCCCCTCGGCGTGATCGCGGTCGCCGATGCCGGAGACGACGATGACGGGCGTGTCGGGCTGCTCGCGCCGGAGGTGGCCGAGGAGTTCGACGCCGCTCAGGCCCGGCATCGAGATGTCCGTCAGGACCGCGTCGTAGGTCTGCTCGCCGAGGTAGGCGAGCGCCTGCTCGGCCGTGGCCGCGGCGTGGCACATGTGATCCTCCGAGAAGAGGTCGTAGAGCACGTCGCGCACCACGTCTTCGTCGTCAACGATCAGGATAGCGGCCATCGTCTCACCACGCGCCTGCACCTGGACACTTCCCACGCGGGTTCGTGCCCCGACGGTTCCAGATAGTTATTCAAGACCGAGAGGTTGCGGGCTGACGAATACTAACACAGTACCGCGAGCGGTAGCGAGCGGGTCGGTGTTACATCAGAAGAACTCATGATGTAACACCGACCCGCTCGCTACCGCTCGCGGTACTGTTTGTGCGCCTTATCTGTTCGGCGCGCTGGCGCGGATGGTCACCTCGCTGCCGCTCAGCAGTTCGAGGTCTTCGCGGCCCTGGACGTAGACGGAGCCCGCCCCGGCCCCCGCGCCGAGGACGGCGCCGATGGCTGCGCCCTTGCCGCCGCCCGCGATGGCCCCGATGATGGCCCCGACGGCCGTGCCGATGGCCGCGCGCTGCGCGGTCTCGGTGCCGCGGCTGTCGTCGTCGCGCACCGTGCCCTCGTTATCGACCTGCACCGTCGAGCCGTTCTGCGCGCGGACGCTGTCGATGAAGCCCGCGAACTGGTACGTCCGGCCCTGGTAGCGGATCGTGTCGAAGTTGAGCGACAGGTCGGAGCGCCCCGTGACGCGGCCCGAGCGGCTCGCGCTCGCCACGTGGCCCTCGATGACCGCGCCCTCGAACTGCGCGGGCGAGGTCACGGTCATCGTGAAGCGGTCGCCCGACTGCGCCGTGCGGGTCGAGAGGTCTGTGTCGAGCCTCGCCGTCAGCACCTGCCCGGCGGGGACGATGAAGTCGCCCGCGGCCGTCGAGGCGGAGCCTGTGTTGTAGCCGGGCGTCGTCCCGTTGTAGACGTTCCACTCGGCCACGTCCGACGTGCGCTCGTAGACGTTCTGGACGACGATGGGGTTCACGCCCAGGCGGTCGTTCCAGATTTCGCGCGTGACGCGCAGGCGGCGCCCGCCCTCAATCGGGTCGAACGTCACCGTGAAGTCGGTCTCGCGGTTGCCGGTCGAGCGGACGATCATGCGGTCGCCCTGAATCGTCGAGCTGACGCGCGAGTAGGAGCCGTTCGGCAACTGCTCGCGCGACTCGCCCGCGTTAGCCGTAAATGTCGTCTGCGGCGCGCGCGAGCTGGCGATGGTCACGTTGTTGCCGTTGCGCTCGATGGCGAGCATCTCGGGCGATTCGAGCCTGCGCATCAACTGTTCGCGCACGCGCGTGCGCTCGCCCATGGGCAGGTTGCGCACCGCGTTCTCGGCCACGGTCGTCGCGTTGTCGCTCTGCGAAGTGTCGAGCCGGAACGTGCCGGTCAAACGGTTCGCGGCGCGGACGCCGCCGCCGCGGCGCTGGTCGCCGAGGACGTTCGCGTCGGCCGTCGTGTTGCCGTAGGCCGGGAGCGAGCGCACGTCCCAGTTCCACGCCACGCTGTAGGCGGAGGCGAGTTGGTTCAGATCGCCCCTGAGCGTCGTCCAGTCGTTCTCGGCCCTCATCGAGAGCGTCTGGCGGTTCATGAAGTCGTCGATGTAGGTGGCCTGCCGCAGGACGTTCTCGACGTCCGAGGCGGCGGAGTTGCGCGAGTTGAAGCGCGAGCGGAGCTGGTCGGTCGCGGTCTCGAAGTCGCGCATGAACTGGTTGATGTTGTCCTCGGCGCGCGTGCCGTCGTAGCGGCTGCGGTCGAGGGCGTTGCCCATGCTGGTGCGGAAGCGGTCGGCCCCGTTCTCGATGCGGCGGATGATCGCGTCGAGCTGGCGGTCGTTGATGCGGTAGGCGACGCCCGCCGGCGTGCGGCCGGTGGCGGGGTTACCGTAGTCGTTGCCGTAGGGCGTGCCGGCCGCCTGCCGCGTCCAGTCCCACGTCACGTTGTAGGCGCGGGCCAGGGCGTCGAGGTCGGCGCGCAGCGTCGTCCAGTCGTTCATCGCCTGCATGTCGAGCCGGTTGCGCATCATGAATTCGTTGATGAACGCGGCCTGGCTCAACACGTTCTCCACGTCGGCGGCGACGGACGTGCGCGCGTTGAAGCGCGAGCGCAGCGTGTCAGTCGCCGTCTCGAAGTTCTGGATGTAGCTGTTGAGTTGGTCTTCGGTGCTCGTCCCGTTCCAGCGGCTGCGGTCGAGCGCGGCCGAGAAGCTCGAACGGAAGCGGTCGGCGTCCGTTTCGACGCGCCGCAGGGCGTTCTCGACCTGCCGGTCGCTGATGCGATACGGGCGCTGCGTCTGCGCCTGCGCCGAGGCCAGCCCGAGGCTGAGCATCGCGAAGACGAGCGCCGCGGAGATCGTCTGTCTGATTCTGTTCATCGCTCTTCCCTCCAAACGTTGGTTCACGATTCCTTGTGTTAGAAATTTAGGCGCGGCGGGCCGTCAAAGACAGCAATCCCTCCTGCTCCACAGATGTACGGGGAGAAGCGTCGGAAATCGTCGAGACATACGCTTCGAGCAAGGATTCACCTGCCCTGTACTCAAGCAACCGCCGTGCCCCTAAGCGCGCACACGGTTACAACGAATAGGCAACATTTCGGCCGCTTTCCTGTACTGATGCTGACGCCGATGTTCGGGTAACGTACAACCCTTTCGCCGGGAGCGCGGGCATCCCTGCCCGCCGAAGCGTGCCAAAGCACGCTTAGCTGAGAGGCGGTATCACTCAAGCGTCGAGTGATACCGCCTCATCGCATTCGCGCTCCCGCGCTCATGGCGGGCTGTAGGGTGTCCCGCGCTCCTGGGTTGCGTGTTATGCTTGCCGCGCGGAGGCTCAAAACTTATGGACAACGGCGGGGCGAAGGCGGTCATCCACTCGGCGGGCGACGGCCTCTTCATAGGGATTTCGCCGGGCGGGCACTCGCAGGTGATCGAGACGGATCACGAGCGCGGCAGCGCCGCGACGCCGATGGAGATGCTCCTGCTCGCGCTCGGCGGCTGCACGGCCGTTGACGTGGTCTCGATTTTGAAGAAGAAGCGCGAGCCGGTGACCGGCTACCGCGTCGAGGTGAGCGGCGCGCGCCGCGAAGAGCACCCGCGCGCCTACACGCGCATGGAGGTGCGGCACGTCGTGACCGGCAGGGGCGTTTCGGAAAGGTCGGTCGCGCAGGCCGTCGAGCTGTCCGAGACGAAGTATTGCAGCGTCGCCGCGACGCTCAGGCCCGGCGTCGAGATCGTGACGACCTATGAGATCATCGAAGACAGCGAGTGACGAAGGGCGCGCCGGTTTTCGCACCGCCCACTTTCATCGAACGTCATCCAAGGGTCTTGGTCGAAGGTTGAGAATGGCACTCTTCATCCAACAGGTTTCGCTCTGCGCGGCCACGCTCCTGCTCGCGCTCTCCTGCGCGCGCGTCGAGCCGGCCGCGAACGGCAACGCGAACAACGCCGCCTTCAGCTCGCCCGACGCGCCGCTGCTCTCCGAGGCCGAGCCTTTCACGCTCGCGCCCGAAGACCAGACCGAGGATGCGCTCAACAACGTCCGCCGCGCCGACGAGTCGGCGCGCGCGGGCGGCTCAGGCGCCCCACAGCTCACCCCGTCCGAGCACATGCGGCGCGCGGCCATCTACCACTCCAACCGCGCCTTCGAGGAGGCGCGCGCGCACTGGCGCGCACTCATCGAGCGCTACCCGTCGGACGGCAACGTCCCGGCCGCGCACTTCGGCATCGGCCGCACGCTCTTCCAGGAGCGGCGCTACGAGGAGGCGCTGCCCGTCTTCCGACAGCTCGGCGAGAAGTACCCGACGACGGTCGGCGGGCGCGACGGCTTCTACTACGTCGCGGCGACCCTGCTGCGCCTCAACCGGCCCGGCGACGCCGCCGCGCGCTACGCCGAGTACGTCGAGCGCTTCCCCAACGGCGAGCGCATCGAGAACGCATACCTCAACATCATCGACTCGCTCCGCGAGGCGGGACGCCACGAAGAGGCCCTGCCCTGGATAGACCGCACGCGCACGCGCTTCCGCGGCACGGCCTCGGACGTGGCCGCGCTCTTCGCGCGACTGCGCATGGCCGTCGCCCTGCGCGACTGGGACGCGGCCGCGCGCACGAGCGAAGAGTTGAGCCGCATGCCGCTCCCGAAAGCGTCGAACACGACGCCGTCCGAGGTCGCATACCTGCGCGCCTTCAGCCTTGAGATGTCAGGTCAGAAGGAGCAGGCCGTCAGGGCTTATCTCGGGATAGCGGACTCGGCGAGTTCCTACTACGGCTGGATGGCGAACGCGCGTTTGCAGAATCTCGGGGGTGAGGCGAAGTCGGCGGCCGCGGTGCGCGAGACGCGCGTGGCGGCGGAGGTCAGGCGTGCGGCGGGCGACTTCCCCGCCCCGTACGCGGACGCGCTGGTGCGCGCGTCGAAGCAGCAGAAGCTCGACCCGCGCTTCGTGCTCTCCGTCATGAAGCAGGAGAGCAGCTTCAGGCCGCGCGCCAAGTCGGCCGCGGGCGCGCGCGGGCTCCTCCAGATGACGCCCGACCAGGCGGCCAAGTATGCGCCGTCGGTCAACCTCCGCAACGTGACCGAAGACGACCTCTTCAAGCCCGAGGTCAACATCCCGCTCGGCACGGCATACCTCGGCGAGTTGTTCCGGATGTTCCCGGACCTTCCGGAGGCCGTCGCCGCCTCCTACAACGGCGGCGAGGACAACGTCGCGCGCTGGGTCGTCCGCGCCGTGCACAAAGACCCCGGCATCTTTACGTCCGAAGTCGGCTTCAACGAGTCGAAGGACTACGTCAACCGCGTCATGGCGAACTACCGCGCCTACAAAATCCTCTACACCGAAGACCTCAAGCCGCGACGTTAGTTAAAGAGAGGGGCCTCGGGTTCAACCTTCCGAACCCGAGGCCCCTTAACTTCACGCCGAACAACCGCCGTCACCTTTCGCGCTGCACGAACTCCCGCGCGCCCTCCTTCAACCTCTCCACCGAGCGGACTTCGCGCACCATCACGCCCATGAAGGGGATTTCATCGAGCTTCGCCTCGCCCTGCTCGTACGTCTGCGCCGCGTGGCCGACCGGCATGTCCGGTTCGGGAATGTAGGGAGCGGGCACGGCCGACTCTTCCATCATTTCGGGCGCGACGGCGCGCTCGACGCCGAAGTTGAGCCCGAGACCTGCGAAGAAGCCGAGCACGGCCGTCAACGTCGCGGTCGCGGCGTGCGCGGCGCGGCGCTTGAGCGCGCTCAGTCCGACGGGGCAGTTGCGCGTCAGGACGGTGCCGTCGGCGCGCCGGTAGTAGCGCACGCACAAGCGGCCTTCGGAACTCGTGACGAGCGCCTCGGCCTCGCGCTGCGTCATTCCCGAGAGGTTGTAGACGTGCAGGCTGCACCTGTTGCAGTAGCGCACGCGCTCGTCGCCGACCATCTTCGACCAGTCGGCCGGGCACGGCGCGGCGACTCTCACGTGTTCGAGCGGGTTCGTGTAAGTCGGCATCAGACCTCCTACGGCGGCGGGTATGCCACCTTAGACGCCCGCTGCGCCGCGACGTTCCCGAACTTTTCCGACGCCCATTCCCCGTTCACTTCATCCGCCTCAGTACCGACGAGGCGGCGGCTCGGGGCTGTAGCGCGGCTCCTCGAAGCCGCGGGCGCGTTCGCGCCTTTGGAGCGAGTCGTCGTCGCGCCACTGCCGCGGCAGCAGCCCGAGGCGGACGAGCGCGTCGCGGTACTCGTAGCGGACGGTCACCTCGGCCGCGGGGGTGCGTTCGAGCGCCATCTGTATCCAGGTCACGTCGTGGCCGACCGAGCGGCCGATGCCGGTCGCCGCGTAGCCGTCGTCGTCGTAACGCGGCCTCGCCGCGGTCGCGCCGCCGGAACCCCTCGACTTACTCGCGTCGTTCTGCGAGCGCATCTCCTCCCCGTCGCGCGCGCGGGACTGTTCGCGCGGGTGGGGCTCGTGGTAGGGGGGCGGCGTGACTGGGTAGGGGCGCGGCGTGCTCTCGCGGAAGAAGACGGCGGTGATGACGCCGAGGTCTGAGGCCCGGCCCAGGCGCGCGGCGTAGGAGTCGCGCTCGGTGGTGAAGTAGAAGCGGCGCGCGCGGCTCGAACTCATCTGCCAGCCCGAGATGCGGATGGTGCCGTAGGGCTCGATGACCCACTTGCTCGAATCCCAGGCGGAGGCGCGCCGCGCGTCGATGGTGTTGAGGCCGTCCACCGAGAGCGCGACGGCCACGCGCACGGGCAGTGGGTTGCGCAGGAGCAGCTCGTACTCCGCCCCCTCGCGCGCTTCGACGTAGCGCCGCCCGCGCCCGTAAATAACGTCGAGCGGCCCGCCGCCGACCAGCACCTCCACGCCGAACGAGCCGTACTGCGGCCGCACCACGCGCCGCCCCTGCGCCGCGGCCGGCACCGCCCCGAAAAACAGCAAGAGCGAACCGACCAACGAGATCGCACGCGCCCTGAACATAAAGCTCCCCTCCTCTGGTCAGACTTCTACACGGGAGGAACGGCGGGGGATGGGATTTCTTGCATATAGCGGTCAGAACCGCCTGCGGTAGCGGGCGGCCCTTCGTTACCCGCTGCAAGCGATTAATAAAGGGCCGCCGGCTACCGCAGGCGGTTCTGACCTGTTAGTTTCCGCGCGAGGACGAGGAGCGTGAGCGTGGTGGTGACGGCCGCCGAGATGAGGCAGTAGGTGCAAAAGGCGCGGATGACGAAGGCTTGTAGGTAAAGGAACCAGAGCGTGGCGAGGAACATGACGGCGACGAGCGGCGCGAGCAGCCTCCGCGCGCCGTCGTAGCCGTAGGCGGCGAGCGTCGCCAGGCTGAAGGCGGTGAAGTAGGCGGCCGCCCCGACGGCCGCGACGGGGACGCCCGCCGCGATGGTCGCGTAACTGCTCTGCAAGACCTCGTCGCAGCCGGAGACGACCATGCAGCGGACGCTCCGCCCCGTCAGGTGCTCGACCGTCAGGTAGACGGCGTCCGCCAGGCCGACGAGCGCGACCAGCGCGACCGCCGCGTCCCACCCGCGCCCGCGCACCCCCGCCTCCTCTTGAATCACTTCGCTGCTCATCGTCTTCTTAAGTGCTGAGGACTGAGTACTGAGGACTGAGTGGAAGAGCGGGCCTTGTAACTCAGTCCTCAGTCCTCAGTCCTCATTCTTCACTTCCCCTGCGCGAGCGCCGCCTCGATCTCTCGCCGGAGGATGTCCTCCGTGACGAGCTGGCCGGGCACAAGCTCGCGCCCGTTGAGGAAGATGGTCGGCGTGCCCCTCACGCCGAGCGAGGTGCCGCGCATCATGTCGGCCTTGATCCGCTCGGCCAGGTCCTGCCGCTCCATGTCGGCCTTGAACCGCTTCACGTCGAGACCGAGCCGGGTCGCGTAGGAGTCGAACTGCACGCGCGGCTCCATCGAGTCGCTCCACTCCTTCTGGTTGTCGTAGATGAGGTCGTGCATCTCCCAGAACTTGCCCTGCAAGCCGGCGGCCTCGGCCGCGCGCGACGCGATGAAGGCGTACTTGTGCATCTGGAGCGGGTAGTTGCGGAAGATGAGGCGGACGCCCCGGCTTTCGTAGTCCTGCATCACGCGGCGCAGGGCCGGCTCAATGCCGCCGCACGCGGGGCACTGGAAGTCGCTGAACTCTTCGAGCGTGATGCGCGCCGTGTCGGAGCCGCGCGAGTAGGGGTTGGGCGCGCCGGGCTGCGCCGGCATCCTCTGCGTCGGGGTCGCGCTCGTGCCCTGCGCGGGCGTGCTGCTGTTGCTGGTCGAGGGGCGCGACATCAGCACCACGGCGGCGGTGACGGCGACGAGCACGGCGCCGATGATGACGAAGGGGAGCGCGCTCTTCGACTTCGCGGGAGCGTTCTTGGGGTTGCGACTCATTCAGGTAGCTACCGTCCGGGAAATATTTTAGAGGGCGAGCCGGGGCCGCCTCCTGGTGCGGACATGGTAACACCTGCGCCTCCGCCAGCGGAAACCGGCGCTTAGAAAAACCTGACACTTGTGTTAACTTTTGCGAACCCGCCCGGAATACTTTGGCGAGTGCAGCCCCCGGACATTCAGGACGAGACCAGAGGAGACGCATGAGCCTGCGCGAGGCGACAACCACCCGGCTGCCCGACGACCCGGTC
Source organism: Pyrinomonadaceae bacterium (assembly GCA_035563535.1). Lineage (GTDB taxonomy): Bacteria > Acidobacteriota > Blastocatellia > Pyrinomonadales > Pyrinomonadaceae > QHXN01. Next base: position 25,520 of record DATMVD010000002.1, read on the forward strand.
TCGATCTACGACCGCTTCACGAACCTCTACGACCTGATGTTCCGGGTCAACGGCTACGGCCGTTCGGTCGAGCGCTACCTGCGCGAGAACCCCCTGCCGCTGTCGGCGGGGGCGCGCGTGCTCGACGCGGGTTGCGGGACGGGGCTGCTCACGCTCGCGTTCCTCCGCGTGCACGAGCGGCCGGCGGAGGTCGCCTCCATCGACCTCTCTCTGCGCTCGCTCCAGACGGCGCGCAAGGCGGCGCAGAAGCTCCCGCGGTTGCCCCGCCGCCGGGTCACCTTCGCGCAGTCGAACGCGCTCTCGCTCCCCTTCGCCGACGAGACTTTTGATTTAGTGCTGACGAGCGGCGTGCTCGAATACCTGCCGCTGCGCGAGGGGCTGGGGGAGTTGGCGCGCGTGCTCGCGCCCGGCGGCCACCTCCTCTTCGTCCCCGTCCGCCCCTCGCCGCTGACGCTCCTCCTCGAAGTCATGTTCCGCTTCAAGGCGCACCCGCCCGACGAGGTCGAAGCCGAGACCCGCCGCTACTTCCGCGTCCTCGAACACCACCGCTTCCCCCCCTTCGAGCCCATCGGCTGGACGAAGAGCCTCGTCTTAGCGCAAAAGCCATAAGACGCGTGAACGGTAAACCGTAAACCGTGACAAGAGAAGACGGGTTCTTCCTCTTGTCACGGTTTACGGTTTACCGTTCACGGCCTTTATTACTTCGCGCGCAACCGTCGGGATGATGTCGCGCTCTTTGGCGAAGTCGGTGGTGAAGACGACGAGGACGAGGCGGCGGCCGTCGGGCAGCTCAAGGTAGGCGGCGTCGTGGCGCGAGGTGCTCGTCCAGCCCGCCTTCGACCAGAGGCGCGTGCCCGGCCCGAGCGCGATTCCGGTGAAGCCGTGCGCCTGGTCGTCGGGGTCTTCGGACTTGCCCGCGAAGTCGCGCTTCATCAGTTCGAGCATCTTCCGGCTGCGCTCGGGTGTGACGGCGCGGCCGTTGACGATCTCAAAGACCAGGCGGGCGGTGGCGTCCGTCGTCAGTTTGTTGCGGTTCTCGAACTTCGGCCCGAGGAACTGCCGCTCGCGCCCGTAAGGGCCTTCGCACCACGGCTTCTGGTTGACGTTGATGCCGCCCGGGCCCACCGTGTAGCCGAGCGCGGCGAAGTAGCGGTTGACGACGTTCCGCTTCTCCGCCCACGCCTTCAACTCTTCGGGCGAAAGCTCCGCGCCGTTCGAGACGCCCGACAGCGCGTCCATCACGAAATGCGTCGCGTCGTTCGACGAATCGACGATCATGTCGCGCAGCGCGCGCGTGAACTCCTCCGACTCCTTCAGCCGCCCGTCCTCCGCCCAGCGGTGCGCCGCCGCGAGGTAGAAGAGCTTCACGACGCTCGCCGGGTAGATCGGCTCCGCGCCGCGGAAGCTCCCGCGCTCGGGCCGCGCAGGGTCGGTCAGGTCGATGAGCGTGACCGCAAGGTGCTTCTCCGCGAGCCCCTTCTCCTTGAACCGTTCGAGCGCCGCGCGCGCCGCGTCGTCCACGACCCTCTGCAAACGCGCTGACGACACCGGCTCGACAACCTTTGCCTTATCCTGCGCCGCCGCGGGCGAGAGCGCGGCGCAGAGCGAAAGGCCGAGCGCGAGCGCCGCCGCGTAAGTCTTCCTCTTCATCAAGGCTTCATCCCTTCTCAATGACTGGTATACTCCCGCGTGCTCAAAGACTCAGGCGGGACTCGAAAGGCGGACGCGCGCGCATGGCCGAGACGAACGAAGCCGGGCTGGTCCGAGGGATACGCAGGTGGGACCTCGTCGCGCTCATCATCAACAGCATGGTGGGCGCGGGCATCTTCGTCCTCCCGGCGAGGGCCTACGCGCTCATCGGGCCGTACAGCCTCCTGGCCTTCGTCGTCTGCGCGCTCGTCATCGCGCTCATCATCCTCTGCTTCGCGGAGGTCGGCAGCCGCTTCAAGGAGACCGGCGGCCCGTACCTCTACGCCCGCGAGACGTTCGGCCCGGCCGCGGGCTTTCAGGTCGGCTGGATGTTCTGGCTCGCGCGCCTCACCTCGTCGGCGGCCAACTGCAACCTGCTGGTCGTCTACCTCGGCTACTTCTGGCCGGAGGCGACCACCGGCCTCTGGCGCGCGGCCGTCATCACCGCCGTCATGGTCGCGCTGACGGCCGTCAACTACGTCGGTGTGCGCGACGCCGCGGCCGTGAGCAACCTGTTCGCCGTCGGGAAGCTCGTGCCGCTCCTCGTCTTCGCCGCCGTCGGGTTCTTCTTCATCAGCCCGGCGAACTTTCAGGCGGGGGAGCTGCCCGGCGCGGGCTCTTTCTCGACCGCCGTCATGCTGCTCGTCTACGCCTTCACGGGATTCGAGAACGCGAGCGTGCCGACCGGCGAAGTCCGGGATCCGCGGCGCGAACTGCCCATAGCCATCCTCATCGCGGTCGCCGTGGTCGCCGTCTTCTACATCTCGATTCAGGCCGTGTGCGTCGGCACGCTGCCGGGGCTCGGCGCTTCGGAGCGGCCCGTCGCCGACGCGGGCCGAGCCTTCCTTGGGCCGGCCGGCGCGTCGCTCATCGTGGCGGGCGCGGTCGTCTCCATCATCGGCAACCTCAACGCGGGCGTGCTGACGACCTCGCGCCTGCCCTTCGCCATGTCCGAGCACGGCGAGCTGCCCCGCGCTCTCTCCAACACGCACGCGCGATTCCGCACCCCGCACGTCTCCATCCTGCTCACGGGCGCGCTCCTGCTCGGGCTGACGCTCTGGAGTTCCGTGCTGAGCGCGTTGACGCTCAGCACCATCGCCCGCCTGCTCGCCTACGCCGCGACGTGCCTGGCGCTCCCAGTCCTGCGCCGCCGCGCGGACGCGCCGCCCGCGCACTTCCGCGCGCCCTTCGGGGCCGGCGTCGCCGTCGCCGCGCTGATCCTCTGCGTCTGGCTGCTCTCGCAGAGCACCGGCCGCGAGGCGCGCGACGCCGGCATCACGGTGGCCTTCGGCCTTGCCGTCTACGCCGCCTTCTGGCTGAAACGAAAAGGCCGTGAACGGTGAACCGTAAACCGTGACAGGAAAAAGCCGTGAACCGTGAACCGTGAACCGTGACGGGTGAAAAAGCAGTTCTTATCTTGTCACGGTTTACGGTTCACGGTTCACGGCTTTTTCTCGTAGACGACGCGGCCGTCCATGACGGTCATCCGCACCTTCACCTTCTCGATCTCCGCCGGGTCGATGTTGAAAATGTCGCGGTCGAGGATGACGAGGTCGGCGAGTTTGCCGGGCGTGATGGTGCCTTTGACGTTCTCGGCGAACTCGGCGAAGGCGGAGCCGACGGTGTAGGCGCGGACGGCCTCTTCCACCGTGATCTTCTGCTCGGGCACCCAGCCCGACGGGTTCTTGCCGTCGAGCGTGCGGCGCGTGGCCGCGGCGTATATCCCGAGGACGGGGTCGAGCGGCGCGACCGACCAGTCGGAGCCGAAGGCGAGCACCGCGCCCGCGTCGAGCAGCGAGCGGAAGGCGTAAGTCCCCTTCGCCCGCTCGCGCCCGATGCGCTTCTCGGCCCAGCGGCCGTCGTCGATGCAGTGGTAGGGCTGCATCGACGCGACGACTTTGTCGCGGCCGAAGCGAGGGATGTCCTGCGGGCGCAGGTGCTGCGCGTGCTCGATGCGGAAGCGCCGGTCGCGCGCGCCGTTCTGCTTCTCGACCTGCTCGTAGATGGTGAGGATGGCGTCGTTGGCCCTGTCGCCGATGGCGTGAATCAAGACCTGCAAACCCGCGCGGTCGGCGCCTTCGACAAACTTCTGCATCTCCCCTTCGGCAAGGCCGCTCCCCAAACCGCTCGTGCTCGGCGCGTCGAGGTAGGGCTCGAAGAAGAGCGCGGTGGTCGAGCCGAGGCTCCCGTCGGAGAAACCTTTGAGTCCGCCGATGCGGAGCATGTCGCCGCCGAAGGCGCGGCGCACGCCCACGCGCGAGAGCCTCTGCCAGTCGGGCAGCGGCGAGACGGCGTAGACGCGCGTCTTCAACTCTCCGCGTTCGAGCAGTGTCTGGTAGACGCCCACGTCGTCGCCCGCCGACATGTCCTGCACGCTCGTCACGCCGAGGCTCGCGGCGTGGCTGGTCGCGGCGCGCGCGGCCTCAAGCTTCTCCTCGAAACTCGACTCCGGAGCGACCTTCCAGACGTAACTCATCGCGGCGTCCTTCAAGACGCCGGTCGGCTCGCCCGTCTTCGGGTCGCGCACGACGAGTCCGCCGGGCGGGTCGGGCGTCTCGCGCGTGACGCCCGCGAGCTTGAGCGCGTAGCTGTTGGCGAGCGCCATGTGGCCGTCCAGGCGGCTGACGAAGACCGCGCGGTCGGGCGTGAACGCGTCGATCAACTCTTTGGTCGGCAGAGGCGCGCCCGCCCACCGCTCGTGATCCCAGTCGCCGCCGGTTATCCACCTGCCCTTCGGCAGCCTCTCCGCGAAGCGCCGGATGCGCTCGGCGAACTCCTGCGGCGTCGGGGCGTCGCGCAGATCGACGCTCGACAACTGGAACCCGCCCGAAAGGAAGTGCACGTGCGCGTCGTTGAAGCCCGGCAGCACGAGCGCGCCCTTCGCGTCCACGACGCGCGTCTTCGGCCCGGCCAGCGCGCGCACCTCGGCGTTGGTGCCGACGGCCGTGATGCGTCTGCCGTAGACGGCGAGGCCCTCGGCCGCCGGGCGCGCCGCGTCCAGCGTGCGCACGCGCGCGTTGACGACGACGAGGTCGGCCTCAAACTTCTGTGCCTCGGCCGGCGGCGGGTTGAAGAAGGCTGACATGAGACAGGAGGCAAGGACGGAAGCAACTGCTGCTCTCATCAACGGTTCATTCCTGTGTCTGTTGGAGGCGGCCGAACGCGCAGTGTTACTCGGACGACGGACGCGTAGTGTATCATTCAGCCGTCGCCTTCCGGTAAAGATTTTCCGACGCACCGACTGAAGACTGCCGTGGACAAGCTCGTCGAAAATTTGCGTGCGCTGCTGAAGCCCGAGCAGGTCATCTCTGACCCGGAAGAGCTGCTCGTCTACGAGTGCGACGGGCTGACGCACTACCGGCACAGGCCGCGGGCGGTCGTCTTCCCTGCTTCGACCGGGGAGGTCGCGGAGGTCTTAAAGCTGCTCTCGCGCGAGCGCGTGCCTTTGGTGCCGAGGGGGGCGGGGACGGGCCTGTCGGGCGGGGCGCTGGCGGTGGGCGGCGGCGTCTGTATTGAGCTGGCGCGGATGCGGCGGGTGCTGAAGGTTGACGTGGAGAACCGTCTGGCCGTCGTCCAGGCGGGGGTCGTCAACGCGCACGTCTCGCGGGCGGTCGCGCGCCACGGCCTCTATTACGTGCCCGACCCTTCGAGCCAGGGTTCCTGCACGGTCGGCGGCAACGTCGGCGAGAACGCGGGCGGCATACACTGCCTGAAGTACGGCACGACGACCGACCACGTCGTCGGCGCGCGCGTCGTCTTACCGGAAGGGCGCGTCGTCGAGCTTGGCGGCGCGGGCGCGGAGGCTCCGGGCTATGACCTGCTCGGCCTCTTCGTCGGGAGCGAGGGCACGTTCGGCGTCGTGACGGAGGTGACCGTGCGCCTGACCCCGGTTCCGCCTTCGGTGCGGACGCTGCTCGCCGACTTCGCGCGCATCGACGACGCGAGCCGCGCCGTCTCGGCCGTCATCGCACAGGGGATCATCCCGGCGGGGCTTGAGATGGTTGACGGCGCGACCATCCGCGCGGTCGAGGCGAGCGTCTTCGCCGCGGGGATGCCGCTGGACGCGGAGGCCGCGCTGCTCGTCGAGCTCGACGGGCTCGAAGCGGGGATGGACGAGGAGGTCGAGCGCGTCCGCTCCATCTGCGTCGAGAACGGCGCGCGCTCGGTGCGGCTCGCCGCGGACGAGGCGGAGCGCAAGCGGCTGTGGGCCGCGCGCAAGGGGGCCTTCGGCGCGATGGGTCGCATCACGCCCGACATACTCATACAGGACGCGGTCGTCCCGCGCTCGCGCCTGCCCGAAGTGCTCGCCGCGACCTACCGGATAGGCGCGCGCCACGGCCTGCGCGTCGCCAACGTCTTCCACGCGGGCGACGGCAACCTCCACCCGCTCGTCTGCTTCGACTCGCGCGACGCGGCGCAGGTCGAGCGCGTCCACGAGGCGGGCCGAGAGATCATGGAGACGTGCGTGCGCGCCGGCGGCACCATCACCGGCGAGCACGGCGTCGGCCTGGACAAGAGCGACTACCTGCCGCTCGTCTTCTCCGACGACGACATGCGCGCGATGCTCGACGTGCGCGCCGCCTTCGACCCTTCGGGGCTCTGCAACCCCGGCAAGATCATCCCCGTGCTCAAGGGCTGCGGCGAGGCGCGCGCCGTCGCCGAAGTGAAAACGGCCGCGCGCGGGACGGCCGAAGGCAAAGGGTCTAACGGCAAGTCGGCGCGGTCGAAGGTTGAAGGCGTGTCCGTCGATGCCGCTCCGCGGGTCTTTGCGAGGACGACGCGCGGGGCGCTCGACGCTTCGACGGCGCTCGCCGGTCTGGTGGGTCAGGAGCACGTCGGGGTCTTGACGACGGGCGACAACACGAGCGCGCTCGTCGTCGGGCCTTCGACGTTCGATGAGGTCTGCGAGGTCTTGCGCCTCGCGGAGAGCGAGCGCTGGACGGTCGCGCCCGCCGGCGCGTGCACATGGCTCGACGCGGGCGAGGCGCGCGAGTCGGCGAACGTCGTCTTGAAGACGACGCGCATGTCGCGCCTCGTCGAGCACGAGCCCGCAGACCTCGTGGCGACGGCCGAGGCGGGTCTGACGCTCGCCGACTTCAACCGCGAGGTCGGGCGCGCGGGTCAGTGGCTCCCGCTCGACCCGCCGGGCGCTGAAGTCGCGACGCTCGGCGGCGTGGTGGCGACGGGCGCGGCCGGGGCGCAGGCCCTCGGCTACGGCGCGCCGCGCTCGCACGTGCTCGGGATGCGGGTGGCGCTGGCGGGCGGGCGCGGGATTCGGGCCGGCGGGCGCGTCGTCAAGAACGTCGCCGGCTACGACCTCTGCAAGCTCTTCACGGGCAGCCACGGCACGCTCGGCGTCATCCTCGAAATCACCTTCCGGCTGCGCCCGCGCCCGCGGCGCGAGGCGACGCTCCTCACGCGCTCGAATGAGCTCGGGCCTCTCCTGGAAGCTGCCCGCGCGCTCAACGGCTCGCAACTGCTTCCCGTCGCCGTCGAACTGCTCTCGCCGCCGCTGGCCGAAGAGGTCTGCGGGATTGATGACGACGCCTTTGTCATGCTCGCGCGCTTCGCCGGAACTGAGGGCGCGGTCGAGTATCAACTCGCGCGCGCGGCCGAGTTGGCGGAAGGCGCGGCCGAGCGGGTCGAAGATGACGACGGACTCTGGACACGACTTTCGTCAACCGGTCGGCGGGCAGGCGGCGCGCTCGTCTGGCGCGCGTCCGTCCTTCCGTCCGCGCTCGGCACCGTGCTGGCGCGGCTCGAAGGCGACCACGGCCGCGGCCTGCGCTGGCACGCGGGCGCGGGCGACGGGCGGCTGCGCGTCTTCGGCGACGCTCAGGAGGACGAAAGGGCTTCGTCTGCTCTGCGCGGGATGCGCGAGGCGGCGCGGGCCGCGGGCGGCTCGCTCGTCGTCGAGCGCGCGCCCGACGGTCTCAAGCAGCAACTCGGCGCGTGGGGTTTGACCGAGTCGTCCGCCTTCCTGATGAAGCGTTTGAAGGAGCGGCTCGACCCGTCAGACACCTTCTCGCCGGGTCTCTTCGGACAGTACCGCGAGCGGTAGCGAGCGGGTGCGTGCTTCGCGGGTGGCCCGCATGATGTAACTGCGACCCGCTCGCTACCGCTCGCGGTACTGTTTATAACAGGTATGTCAGAACACTCGACACAGTTGGCGGGCGCGCTCGCGGCGGAGGAGGGGAAGCTGCTCGCGTGCGTGCACTGCGGGCTGTGCCTTGAGGCGTGCCCGACCTACGTGCAGACGGGCGACGAGAACGACGGGCCGCGCGGGCGCATCTACCTGATGCGCGCGGTCAAGGAGGGGCGGCTGGCGCTCGAATCCGACACGTTCGCGCGGCACATCGACCGCTGCCTGGGCTGCCGCGCGTGCGAGAGCGCTTGCCCGGCCGGCGTCGAGTACGGGCAGTTGCTCGAAGTGGCGCGGGCTGACATCGCGGCCGGCGGGCGCAGGGAAGGTTGGACTTCGCGCGCGCTCCGGTTAGCGCTGCGACACGTCTGGTCGCATCCCGCGCGCCTGCGCCTTGCCTTCGCGCTCGCGCGACTGCTGCGAGACTCGCGACTGCCGCACCTGCTTCTCTCGGCGAGGCTGACGCGGCTGCTGCCCGCGCGCCTCGAACTCGCGCTCGCGCTGCTCGACGGCTCGCGCCCCGTCCTGCGCGAGGGGGCCGGGTCGCCTCCCGTCGAAAGCGCGGGCGCTCTGCTCTTCGAGGGCTGCGTGACGGAGGGGCTGTTCGCGCGCGTGAACCGCGCGACGGCGCGCGTGCTGGCGGCGAACGGGTGCGGCGTCAGGGCCCCGCGCGGGCAGGTCTGCTGCGGGGCTCTGCACGCGCACGCGGGCGACCTCGAAGGGGCGCGGCGGCTCGCGCGGCGCAACGTCGAGGCGTTCGAGACGGAAGGCGGCGCGCCGGTCGTCACCAACGCGGGCGGCTGCGGCGCGATGCTCGCCTCCTACAGGCACCTGCTCGCGGACGACCCCGAGTTCGCCGCGCGCGCGAGGGACTTCAGCGCTCGCGTGCGCGACGTGAGCCAGCAGTTGGAGGCGACGGGGATTAAGCGTGTTGAGTCGGCGGGCGATGAGACTGCCGCGACGTACGACGCCTCGTGCCACCTGATCCACGGGCAGAAGGCGCTGGCCGAGCCTTTAAAAATGCTCGGGCGGGTCGGCGGGCTGAAGCTTGTCCCGCTCGAAGGCGCGGACGTGTGCTGCGGCGGCGCGGGCGTCTACAACCTGCTTGAGGCGGAACTCTCTTCGCGCGTGCTCGCGGAGAAGCTGAAGCACGTCCGGGAGACCGGCGTCGGGCTGCTCGCCACGGGGAACCCCGGCTGCCACATGCAGCTCGCCGCGGGCGCGCGGCTCGCCGGGATGAAGCTCCGCGTCGTCCACCCCGTCGAGCTGCTCGACGAGTCCTACCGCCGCTCGGAATCGGACGGGCGCGCGTGAACTTTTCTGTTGACTGCGCGCGAAGACCGCGCTATCGTGGGCATAACTTTATAGAGCAAAGTAGTTGACGGCCATGCTTTTCACCCCGAATCACCGCTTTTGTTAACGCCGACGCGGCCGCCTTTCGGTCGCGCCCTCCGAGTGTATCCAGCCACTTCCAGGCAACCGGCACCCGGCCTTCGCGGCAGGTCTGAAACCTCCGCCGGAGTCCGCGTGCCCTCGTCCCGACGATTCGCGGCTGTCCGGCCCGCTCGTTCAAGCCGGACGTTTTACAGAGTATGGCTCAGAAGAATTTCATCAGCGAGGCGCTCTGCAACCCGACGGATTACATCGCCTACTCCGTGAGCGAAAGGCTCGGCGAGCTGTTCCGGGGCAAGGCGGTCGTCGAGGGCGAGAGCGACCTCTTCGAGCTTGAGAAGTACGCGCGCGCGGGGCTGTGTACGATAGTCTGCGAGCGCGACACGCACGGGCAGTTCTCCACGCTCTGGCGCGGGGCCGGCCGCCCGCTTGAACAGGAGGCGCAGAACGCGTGGTTCAACGTCCTGTGGCAGGGGCGGCTCCTCGAAGTCGTCTTCGTCACCTGGACGGAGAGCGGCTACCGCTCGCGCTTCCACTGGATCGTCGCCGACACGCGCGAGGCCGCGGAGGAGTTCTACCGGGCGGTCTGCGAGTGGGGCGCGGAGGTGCGCGGCGAGATTCTCGTCTTCGACGGCGGTTACTGGGAGAAGAGCGAGGAGCTTTTCGACTCGATCAAGGCGGCGAGCTTCGACGACCTCGTGCTGCCCCCCGCGCTCGAAGAGGAGTTGCGCAACGACCTCCCGCGCTTCTTCGCGGCGCGCGAGACCTACGAGCGTTACGGCGTGCCCTGGAAGCGCGGCGTGCTCCTCATCGGCCCGCCCGGCAACGGCAAGACGCACGCCGTCAAGGCGTTGGTCAACAGCCTGGACGTGCCGTGCCTCTACGTCAAGAGCCTCGAGGCGTGCGACGGCGAGAACGCCTGCATCAGGAGGGTGTTCGCGCGCGCGCGCCACAACCGGCCGTGCCTGGTGGTGCTCGAAGACATCGACTCGCTCATCACGGACAAGAACCGCTCATTCTTCCTGAACGAGCTCGACGGGTTCGCTTCAAACGTGGGCGTCGTCGTGGTGGCGACGACCAACCACCCGGAGCGGCTCGACCCTTCGATCCTCGACCGGCCGAGCCGCTTCGACCGCAAGTTCTACTTCGAGCTGCCCGCGGCCGCCGAGCGTCTGCGGTACGCGCGGCGCTGGAACGACGCGCTCCAGGCGGAGATGCGCGTCGGCGAGCGGGCCCTAGCGGAGGTGGTCGGGCTCACGGACGGCTTCTCGTTCGCCTACCTGAAGGAGCTTTTCGTCTCGGCGATGATGGAGTGGATCAACTCGCCGGGGCCGAAGGGGATGGGCGCCGTGCTGCCGGGGCGCGTCGCGCGGCTGCGCGAGCAGATGAGCCGCGCGAAGGGTTTGAAGAAGAAGAAAGATTGAAAACGTCGAAGGCAACCGGGTCAGTACCGCCCGCGGTAGCGGGTGGCCCTTTGTTAATCGGCAGAGCCGTGTCTCAAAGGCCCACCCGCTACCGCGGGCGGTACTGACCGCTATCGCTTTCGCCGAAGGCGACGCGGCCGCCGACGAGCGTCAGTCGAACCCGGCCCGAGTCGTCGAGCGCGGTCAAGTCCGCGCGCTTCCCTTCCTCGATTGAGCCGCGGGCGTCGTCGAGGCGCAGGAGTCGGGCGGGGTTGAGCGAGGCGACGCGCGCGAGTTCCGCCTCGGAGAGGCCGAGCGCGCGCACGCGGCGCGCGGCGTCGAGCATGGAGATGACGGAGCCGGCGATGCTCCCGCGCTCGTTGCGCGTGCGCCCCCGTTCGACCGCGATGGTCTCGCCCCAGACCTTGTACTCGCCGTCGCCGAGCCCGGCGGGCGCGACGGCGTCGCTGATGAGCGAGACGCGCCCCGGCGTCTTGCAGCGCAGGACGAGGCTCAGCATGAGCGGGTCGCTGTGGACGCCGTCGGCGATGAGGTCAACCGTCACGTCGTCCCGGAGGAGCCCCCAGCCGACGGGCCCCGGCTCGCGGTGGTGGAGCGGCGGCATCGCGTTGAGGAAGTGCGTCATGTGTCGCGCGCCGGCCGCGCGCGCCGCCTCAAGGGTTTCGATGTCCGCGCGCGTGTGGCCGATGGAGACGACCCAGCCCCGCCTCACGAGTTCGGAGACCAGCGCGGTGCCGCCCTCGACCTCCGGCGCGAGCGTGATCATGTGCGCCGCGCCTTCGACGTTGAGGGTCGGCAGCCCGTCCAGCTCGTCGCCGCGGGCGAACGTTTTGAAGTAGGCCGTGCGGAGCGCGCCGCACTGGCGCTCGTTGACGAACGGGCCTTCGTAATGCAGGCCGACGGCGCGCGCCGCGGGTTCCGACGCGTCCTCTGCGCGCATCAGTTCTTCCACGGCCGCGACGGCGCGCCTGTAATCTTCGTCCGGCGCGGGGACGAGCGTCGGGAGCCACGCGGTCACGCCCTCGCGCGCGAGGAAGAGCGCGACGCGGCTCAGGTCTTCGCGGCACGCCTCCAGGGTGTCAACGCCGACCGAGCCGTGGATGTGAACGTCTATGAAGCCGGGGTAGAGCGTCAGCCCTTCGAGGTTAAGGACGCGCGCGCCTGACGCGGAATCGTCCCCGCCGACGCGCGTGATGCGCCCGCCTTCGACGAGCACGGACGCGCCCTCGGCCACGCGTTCGGGCAGCACGACGCGCGCGGGCTTGAGCAGAAGTCTCTCCGTCATGCCTCGCATTTAAGCATAGACCGCGCCGTGCATATAGCGGTCAGAACCGCCCGCGGTAGCGGGTGGGCCTTGGTTACACGGTGCTGCCGGTCAACCGAGACCCACCCGCTACCGCGGGCGGTTCTGACCGCCATGGCCACCGGACGCGGCGATGCCCGCGCCGCCCCCGGAGGGTCTGGTCGCGGGCATCGTCCGTTTAGCGCCGGTTAGAAGTAGAACTTCGCGCCGAACTGGAACTCGCGCGGGAGGCGCGTGCTGGTCGGCCGGCCCAGCGTGCCCGTCTTGATGTCGGGGAGCGTGGTCGTGTAGGTCGTGCCGATGAGCGTGAACTGCGTGTGGTTGAAGACGTTGAAGCTCTCCGCGCGCAGTTGCAGGTAGCGCTTCTTCTCGGTGTTGAAGTAGATGTTCTTCGCCAGCGAGAGGTTCGTCTGGTTGCGGCCGGGCAGGCGTGCGAAGGCGCGCGCTGCGTTGCCGAAGGTGCCGTTCGGGGCCGGCGTGAAGGCGGTCGGGTCGAAGATGTACGGGAGCCCGGAGGCGTCCCGCGTCCCGGCGAGCCCGCCGTTCGGGTCGGAGACGACGTTCGGGTAGAGCCCGCGCTGGCCCGAGAGCGTGTCGCTGATGGTGACGCGCGGCACGGGGGCCCCCGACTCCAGGTTGGTGATGCCCGCGATCTGGTAGCCGCCGAGGAGCACGCGCTTCCAGGCGCTGCTGTCGTTGCGGAAGAACGGAATCTCGTAGACGTAAGAGGCGCTGAAGACGTGCGGGCGCGAGGTGCGCGCCTCGGCGTACTCGGGGCGCAGGTTGAACGAGTTCTGCGGGTCGTCCACGGCGTCGCGGTCGTTGGTCGAGTCGGTCATGTTCTTGCTGAAGGTGTAGGCCGCCGTGACCGTGAAGCCGTTGCCGAAGCGGTAGTTGAAGGACGAGAGCAGGCCGTGGTAGCGCGACTTGGCGCTCGTCTCGTAGTAGGTGATGGCGCCGTAGCCGACGAAGGGGCGCACCTGGCCGGCGTTGGCCGTGCCGACCTGCACGATGTCGGCCGGGAGCTGGAAGTTGATGTTGCGCCGGCGGATCAGGTGGTCGCCCTTCGTGCCGACGTAGGAGAGGTCGATGACCGCGTTCTGGAAGATCTCGCGCTGGATGCCGAGCGACCACTGCGAGGTCTCGGGCGTCGTGAAGTCGGGCGCGATGGCCTGGAGCGAGCGGACGGGGATGGTCGAGGCCGTAGTGCCGGCGGTCGGGTTGGAGAAGGTGATGACGTCGGCCGTCGTCGAGGTGTAGCTCGCGCTGATGACGAAGGGCACGTTGACGAGGCCCGGCAGCTCGAAGATGCCGACGAGCGGCTGGTCGTAGTAGAAGCCGTAGCCGAGGCGGACGACCGACTTGTTCGGCGCGCCGAAGAGCAGGCGGCCGAGCCCCGACTCGAACTGCGGCGAGTAGGCGAGGCCGACGCGCGGGCTGAAGTTATTCTTGTCCGCCTTGTTGATGGCGCGGCCGAAGGGCGAGTCCTTGCCGGCGATGTAGATGCCCGTCAGCGGGTTGGGGCTGGCGGCGCTGAAGGCCGTGCAGGCGGCCGTCGTGCAGACGATGTCCGAGCGCTTGTAGCGGCTCGTGTCGAAGCTGGAGAGCTGGTTGTTCTCGTCGATCGGCGGCGTGAAGAACTGGTAGCGCACGCCGAGGTCGAGCGTGACGTTCGGCCGCACCTTCCAGGTGTCCTGGAAGAACGCCTCGCGCCGGCCGAAGAGGACGTTGACGAAGATGTCGCGCTCGGCCTCCGAGTAGCTGTTGGCGCGCCCGAGGAGGAACGAGCCGAAGGAGCTGCCCGTCCCGTTGATGACGACCGCGCCGGTGAGCCCCTGCGACTGGATGGCGCTGAAGGCGAAGCTGCCCTGCGCGGCGTTGCGGCCGTTCTCGACCTTCTTCTCCCACGAGGCCTCGCCGCCGAACTTGACGACGTGGTTGCCGCGCGTCCAGGTCGCCACGTCACGGACGACCTTGTTGTCGTACTTGACGAAGTAGTCCTGCGCCGCGCCGATGGTGTTGAAGCCGTTGCCGGTGATGGTCGGGACGATGCCGGTCGGGTTGCCGGAGAACGCCTCCGCGATCTGCTCGGTGCCGGGGAAGTTCGCGCGCTGGGCGTTGCCGGCGAGCAGCGACGTGATGCGGTTCGCCGAGTAGTTAAACGTCGCCTCGTTGACGAAGGTGGACGAGAAGACGCCGTTCCAGGAGAAGGCCAGCACCTGCCCCGGGACCTCCGTGTCGGTGTTGCAGAAGCCGGGCAGCGTGCAGAACGGGCCGAAGAGGCCGAAGGACTCGGCCGTGCGCCCGAGGTCGTGCGTGTAGCGCCCGAAGACGCGGTGGTTGTCGTTGATGACGCGGTCGATGCGCAGCGTCTCCTGCCGCGTGTCGCTGACGTTGACGGGCGAGAAGGTGAAGCCGAACGTGCCCGTGTTGGGCTGCGGGTAGGCGGCGAGCAGCGCCAGCGAGCGCGGGTCGATGTCGGAGGCCGGGATGACGTTGTTGGCGTAGGGGCGGTTGTCCGACCGGCGGAAGACCTGGTTCTGGCGCAACTGGACGGTGTTGCCCGCCGTGTCCACGGCCGTGAACGGCGTCGTCGTGCACGTCCCCGTCCCCGGGGTGGTGCAGGCCGGGGTGGCGGCGGAGGTGCTGCGGAAGAGCGGCAGGCCCAGGAGCGCCGAGAGGTCGCCGCCGCGCAGCGCCGCGTTCGGGACGGTGGCGCTCGACTCGGTCGTGCCGCGCGAGATGCGCCGCTGCTCCTCGGAGAAGAAGAAGAAGGTCTTGTTCTTCCCGCTGTCCCACCACCGGCCGCCCTCGCCGAAGTTGAGGAACGGCAGCGGGCCGCCGAGGGTGCCGCCGAAGTTGTTGTAGCGCAGCTTCGGCACCTGGGCCGTCGGCGAGACCTCGCCGTTGGGGAGCCGCGGGATGCGGTTGTTGAAGAAGGTGTTGGCGCTGAACTTGTTGTTGCGGTTGAACTCGTAGAGCGAGCCGTGGTACTCGTTCGTCCCGCCGCGCGTGACGACCGTGATGGCCCCGCCGCCCGAGCGGCCGATCTCGGCCGTGTAGTTCGACGAGAGCACCTTGAACTCCTGGATCGAGTCCACGGTCGGCGTCGAGAGCAGCGTGATGTTCGAGCCCACGTCGGTGTTCGAGACGCCGTCCACGAAGTAGTTGACGGCGTTGCGTCGCATGCCGTTAATCGAGATGCTGGCGCGGCTCGTCAGGCCGAAGTTGTCGGCGTCGTCGAGGTCGGAGGTGATGCCGGGGATGCCCGCCTCGACGAGGCGGATGAAGTTGCGATCCTTGAGCGGCAGCTCGACGACCTGCGTGCCCGAGATGAGCGCCTGGCCCGTCGGGCTGTCCTGCGTCAGGGTCTGCTCGCTCGTCACCAGGACGGTTTCGCTGACGTTGCCCGCCTCCAGCAGGATGTCGAGCGGGCGGCGGTCGGCCGCGTTCAGGACGATGCTGACCTCGGTCCTCTTGAAGCCGGCCTGCTCGACGGTGACGACGTAGCTCCCGGGGCTGAGCTGCGGGACGGCGTAGATGCCGTCCTCGCTGGTCTGCGCGCGGCGCTCCTCACCGGTCGCGGTGTTGCGGACGACGACGGTCGCGCCGGCCACGGCCGCGCCGGCCGCGTCGGTCACCTGCCCGCCGACCTGCGCGGCGGTCTCGGCCACCTGCGCGCGCGCGGGGGCGGCGAAGGCTAAACAGACGGCCAGGAGCACCAAGGCCCCCCGCAGTCCGCTCCTCAGATTTTTATTCATGACGGTAGTTCCTCTCCTGTAGCTGACAACTCGATCAAACTGGATCAGGCTCAAGCCCCCTGGACTGGTCTCTTTCAGCGGGCCGCGGCCGGCCCGGCCGCGTGGCGTAGCGCCGCGCCCGGGCGCGCGCCCGTCATGCGCCCGTCGTCGAGCACGACCGCGCCGCCCACGACCACGTAAGAGAAGCCCTCGGCGTACCGGTGCGGGCTCTCGAAGGTCGAGGGGTCTGCGACCTTCGCCTCGTCGAAGACGACGAGGTCGGCGGCCATCCCCTCGCGGACGAGCCCGCGGTCGCGGAGGCCGAAGGTCTGCGCGGGCAAGGAGGTCATCTTGCGGACGGCGTCTTCGAGCGTGACGAGCCGCAGGTCGCGGACGTAAGTGCCGAGCACGCGCGCGTTATTGCCGTAGCCGCGCGGGTGCGGCACGCCCTCGCCGAAGCGGCGCACGCCCGAGTCGGACGCGACCATCGTGAACGGCTCGCGCAGGATGCGCCGCACGTCCTCCTCGCTCATCGAGTGGTAGACCATCTGCGCGCCGCCCGCCGAGTACATCTCAAGAATCTGCTCGATCTGGCTCTCAACGTCCTTCTTGCCGCGCGCCAGCCGCGTGATCTCGGCGATGGACTTGCCGTTGTACTCGGGCCTGGCGCCGTGGCTCGCCACCATCGCGAAGGAGTAGTCCTTGTGCCCGCCCCGCTTCAGGCCCTCCTTCATCTCGCGCACGATGCGCTTGTGCTGTTCGGGGTCGGCGACGCGCTTGCGCCCCTCCTCGCGCCCGCCTTCGAGCACCCAGTCGGGCAGGCGGGAGTCGAGCGAGGTGGAGCTGGCCGTGTAGACGTACTGGTCAACCGTCACGGCGAGGCCGCGCCCGCGCGCCTCGCGCACGAGCCCGAGCGTCGCGTCGCTGCGGCCCCAGAGCTTCTTGGCGCTGACCTTGAAGTGTGAGATTTCGACGGGCAGGCCCGCCTTCTCGCCGATCTCGATGCTCTCGCGGATGGCCTCCTCGACCCTCAGCCCCTCGTTGCGCATGTGGGTGGCGTAGACGCCGCCGTGCCTGGCGGCGACGCGCGCGAGTTCGAGCACCTCGTCGGTCTTCGCGTAGGTGCCGGGGACGTAGATGAGGCCCGTCGAGAGCCCGACCGCCCCGTCGCGCATCGCCTGCTCGACGAGCGCCTTCATGCGCTCCAACTCCTCGGGGGTGGGCGCGCGGTTCGCCAGCCCGAAGACCTCGCGGCGCACGGAGTTGTGCCCGACGAGCGTCGCGAGGTTGACGGCGAGCGGGGTCTCCTTCACGCGACCGAGGAACTGGCCCACGTCCACGACCGAGCCGCCGCAGTTGCCCGTCACGAGCGTCGTCACGCCCATGCGCACGAAGTTCTCGGCGTCGGGCAGTTCGTAGATGTCCTCGGCGTGCGTGTGCACGTCGATGAAGCCGGGGGCGAGTATCTTCCCGCCCGCGTCGATGGCGCGCGCGCCCTCGGACGCGGCGACGCGCCCGACGCGCGCGATGCGCCCGCCCTTAATTGCAACGTCGGCGCGGAACCAGGGGTTGCCCGAGCCGTCAACGACGCGCGCGTTGTTGATGACGAGGTCGAACGGCTTCCCGTCCGCCACGGCCGCGCGCCGCCAGCCGGCGGACGCGCACACCGAGACCAGCAGGAGTGCGAGCAGGAGCAGTGTGGGGCGCAAGCCTTTGGCGAGCTTCATACTTCGTCGGGCGGGGTCGGCCGCCTCCCTTCTTCCGGGCGCGCGGCGCACGCGACTGGGGAAGCCTCCCCGGGTCGCGTCGAAAGACTCAGCCTGAAACCTTTAAATCGGATAGGTCGGAAGACCAACTTGCTGCGCGAGCTAGGACGTTCATTCTAATGAAGGCGGGACTAATAATCAAAGCTAAAAGATTTTATCAGTGGAATAAAGATAAATTTTGGGAAAAGGCCGTCGCTTTCCGGCGGGCGGAAGGCTTAGCGCCTTCGCGCCTTCGCGTGAGACGAGTCTCACGCGAAGGCGCGAAGGAAGGGGCTTCTACCCGAACGGTTAGAAGTTGAACTTGACGCCGAGCTGGATGCGGCGCGAGTTGCTGTTGACGCTGTCGCGGATGCGGCCGAAGACCTGGTTGAACGCGGCGGGGTTGGTCACGTCGGACGGGACGCCGATGCCGCTCGTCGAGCTGATCGGGAACTCGAACGAGGGGGTGTTGGTCAGGTTGTTGATGTCGGCGCGGAACTCAAGGTTCTTCGACTCCGTAATGCGGAACCGCTTGCGGACGGTCATGTCGAGGTTGAAGAACGGCGGGCCCGTGAAGAAGTTGCGCGGCGTGTTGCCCTGCTCGCCCGGCGCGGGCGTCGAGAACAGGGCGCGCTGCTCGGGCGTGAAGATGAAGTTGGTGCCGGCGTTCTGCACGACGCCCCCCATGTCGGCCGTGCACCCGTTGCAGTTCGCCGTCGAGAGCACGACGTTGCTGACGGTGAAGGCGCCGGAGTAGACCGTGAACGCACGCCCGCTCTGCCAGATGAGCGCGTTGGCGATCTCCCAGCCGCCGACCAACTGGTTGACGAAGCCGTTCACGTCTCCGAGGAAGCGCTGGCCGCGGCCGAACGGCAGGTCGTAGACGAGGTAGCCTTGCAAGGCGTGACGGCGGTCGAAATCAGACCGCCCGTAGTTCAGGCTGCGGTCGCGGATGTCGAGCGGCGTGTTCTGCGCCGAGGGCGAGGCGTTCGTCGCCGAGGTGGTGCGCGCCGCGACCGTGAACGCCGGGTCGAACGAGCGCGTGTCCATCGACTTCGCCAGCGTGTAGGCGAGCTGCATCAGCAGGCCGTTGCGCTTGCGGCGGCTGACCTGGAGTTCGAGGCCGTTGTAGCGCGAGTAGTCGTTGCTGTCGATGACGTTGACGGCGCCGGTGAACTGCGGGTAGGGCTGGAAGAAGGCGGTGCCGACGTTACCCGCCTGCGCGATGGTGCGCACGCCGCCCGAGACGCGCTGCGACATCAGGAGCGCCGCCGAGGCGACCGAGCCCTGGGTCAGCTCAGACGCGAAGGTCGTGCGGAAGGTGCCCGAGCCGGCGTTGTTCGTCGTGCTGCCCGTGAAGAGCAGGTTGGCCAGGCAGCTCGTCGCCGTCGTGCTGCCCCGCAGCGTGTTGAAGGCGTCGACGAAGCGCTCGCCCGAGCAGCGCGGGTCCGATGCGAAGACATTGACCTGGTTCACGTCGTAGGCGCCGAAGAGGCCGACGCCCTTGCGCCCGACGTAGTTGGCCTCGAAGACGAAGTCGCTCCCCAGCTCGCGCTGCAGGCTCACGCCCCACTGGTTGGTCTTCGGGAAGCGCGTCGAGGGGTCGAAGACCGTCAGCGTCCCGGTCGAGAAGGCCGCGGGCTGGCGCAGCGTCGAGGGGCTGGCCGTCGGCGCGAGCGTGGGCAGGCCGAAGCGGAGGCGGCGGTTCTCGTTCGCGGGTACGGTGGCGCAGTTCGCCTCGCCACAACCGAGCGTGTTCCCGGGCGTGTTCGGGAAGATGGCCGACGACGCGAGGAACGTGTTCATGCGGTCGTAGGCGAGGCGGTAGTTGGCGCGGATCGAAGTCCGGCCGTCGCTCCACGGGTCCCAGGCGAAGCCGACCGTGGGCGCGAAGTTGTTCCAGTCGTCGTCGAAGAGCTTGCCCTCGACGAATTTGAGCTGGTCGGTCGGCGCCTCGCCCAGGCGGACGGGGCGGTCGGGGCGGAGAATGGCGTTACCGTCGCCGGCGCGCGGCGACATCTTCGGCTCCCACCGCAGGCCATAGTCGAAGGTCAGGTTGGGACGCACCTTCCAGGTGTCCTGGATGTAGAAGTCGTACTCGTTATACTTCGAGACGAAGAGGAAGAGCGTACCCGCGGGCGCGAAGGTCGTGCCGTCCGCGGCGACGAACGCCTGGCCGACGGTGCCGTAGCGCCCGAGCAAGTCGTTGATGGCGGACTGGAGGTTGTTGCGGTCGGTGTTGTTGATCGAGCCGGCGCCCGCCGTCGGCAGGTTGAAGTTGAAGGCGCCGGAGGTGGGCGGCGCGTTCGCCGTGCGCGAGAAGTTGACCTGCAGGTTGGTGCTCAGGGTGGTGATCGTGCCGACGCCGCCGCCGACCGTGCTGCGGATGTCGTCGTGCGACTGCAGCCGGATGTTCGTCCCGCCGCGGAAGGTGTGTGCGCCCTTGATGAAGCTGATGTTGTCCACCAGCTGGAGCGTCCTGATCTTGCGCTCGTTGCTGATGGGCGGCGCGAAGTTGAAGGGGTCGCGCGGGAGGTTGAGGATGTAGGGCACGGGGTTCGGGTCGGGGTTGCCGAAGGTGAAGGCGAACTTGTTGAAGCCGACGACGAACTCGTTGGTCACCGTCCCCGAGGGCGTCCAGCGGTAGTTGACCGCCAGGTTCTTCGGGTTGCGGTTCGTGTCCACGAAGTTGAAGGGGCTGTCGGGGAACGAGCGCGTGCCGGAGTTGGCGTTGTCGCCGAACGTGTCCTGCTTCCCCTGCGCGTAGCGGACGTAGAAGGTGTTGCGGTCGTTGAAGGCGTGGTCGATCTTGGTGACGAAGTCGTACTGCTTCTCGACCTGCGGGGCGTTGAAGCTGAAGCCGGCGGTGTTGAGGCCGTCGCCGACGGAGAAGTTGTTCGGCAGGGGCGTCGCCGCGATGAGCGCCTGTGTCGTCGGGTCGAGGCCGCAGTTGGTGGGCTGCGTGTTGCAGAGCGGGTCCATCGCCGGAATGTTATAGGTGCCGAGCGTGACGCCCGGCAGCACGTTGCCTGCCGCGTCCACCGAAGGGTTCGCCGTGCCGGCCGGGGCGTTGGCCGCGCCGATGCGGTAGCGGAAGAGCCCCTGCCGCGCCTGCGCCGTGTAGACGGTGCGCGTCTGGAGGATGCCCTGCGTGGCGCGCAGCATCTGGAGGTTGGTAAAGAAGTAGGTCTTGCGCTCGCGGCCGTTGTAGCCGGGCAGGAGGACGGGGCCGCCGATGCTGCCGCCGAAGATGTGCTGCACGAACTGCCCCTTCGACCGGCCGTTCAGGTTGTTCTCGTACTCGTTGGCGTTGAAGCGCGGCGTGCGGTAGAGCTCGAAGAGCGTGCCGTGGAACTCGTCCGTCCCCGAGCGCGTGACGAGCGAGACCTGCGCGCCGGAGGAGCGGCCCAGCTCGGCCGTGAAGTTGCCGGTCACGACCTGGAACTGCGAGATGGAGTCGGGGTTGGGGCGCAGCGGCGTGGAGTTCGAGCCGCCCGCCGACGACTCGTTGATGTCGATGCCGTCGAGCGTGAAGTTGAAGGCGCGGTCGCGCGCGCCGTGGACGTGGACGTTGCCGCCTGTGTTGCCGCCCGTGCCCGCCCGCCCGTTGCCGATGACGCCGGGCTGGAGCGAGATGAACTGGAGGGGGTTGCGGCCGCGCTCGCCGACGATAGGCAGCGCTTCGAGCGAGCGCTGCTCGACGGTGTTGCCGAAGTTGCCCGAGCTGCTCGTCTGCACCAGCTCGGCCGCCCCTTCCACCGTCACCACGTCGGCGATGTTGCCGACCTCCAGATTCACGTCCACGGTCGCCGGCTGGTTGACGTTGACCTGGTTGCCGGGCGCGGAGAACTTCTTGAAGCCCGACTTCTCGACCTCGACGGTGTAGACGCCGACCTGCACCGACTCGAAGACGTACTGCCCCGTCGAGGTGCTCTCGGTCGTGAAGGAGACCTTGGTGGCATCGTTCGTCAGGGTCACGGTCGCGCCAGGAACGACCGCGCCCGAGGGGTCTGTGACGACGCCGGTCACGCGCGACGCGCTGCCCTGCGCGCGGGTCGTCGCGGCGGCGAACGCCAGAAGCAAAGCGGCGGTCAAGGCTAGTGCGGACAGACTCCGTCTATTCATCTCGTTCTCCGTGGTTAAGCTGTAAATGTCGGTAAGACTAAGCGGCCGCGCTGGCGGCGGTCGTAATACGGCCCTTTGTGCGAACTGGCCGCGTATTCTAATGAGGAGCGGTCAATAAGGAAAGCTAAAAGTTTTTATCATTGGGATAAGCCGGATTTTTGGGTAATCGGAGGGAGACTTCCACCCACCCGCGCACGCCGTTGACGAACCAGACGCGCGCGGCGCGCGCGAGGTCGTCCCTCGTCAGCACGCGCTCTCCGACCTCGCCCCTGCGCAGGAGCGACTCGCGGAACGTCCCCGCGAGCAGGCCGCACGCGCGTGGCGGAGTCCAACGCTTCCCTTCCAGCTCGACGACGACGTTGCCGTTCGTGAACTCGGTCAGCTCGCCCTCCTCGTTCCAGAGCAGCACGTCGAAGACGCCGGTCGCCTCCGCGCGGCGCGCCTCGTAGTGCGCGCGGTTGGTCGTCTTGTGGCAGAGGAAGCGGTCGGATTTCTTCACAGGCGTGACGGCCAGCGCGACACGCAGCGGGCCGGGCGGCAGCTCGTCGAGCGGATGGCTCTCGACCCGCGCGCGCCCGTCGTTTGAGACGAGCAGGCGCACGCGGCGCGGGGTGCCGTCGTACTCCGCGGCAAGGCGCGCGAGCGCCTCACGCGCGTCGGCCGTGTCGAGCGGGATGTCGAAATACTCCGCCGAGGCTTCGAGCCGCGCGAGGTGCTCTTCGAGGAGGTGGAAGCCCGACCCGTCGAGCCGCATCGTTTCGAGCAGCTCGAAGTCGGGCGCGTCTTCGGCCAACAGCCTCGCCTTCGCGCGCGCCTCCGCGTACTCGCCACCGGGCGTCGAGTCCCACGTCACGCCGCCGCCCACGCCGTAGACGGCCTCGCCCGTCTCCTTATCGACGACGACCGTCCTGATGGCGACGTTGAAGGCCGCGCCCCCGCCGGGCGCGACGAACCCGACCGCGCCGCAGTAGACGCCGCGCGGCGAGTCTTCGAGCGCGGCGATGAAGCGCGACGTGCTCACCTTCGGCGCGCCCGTGACCGAACCGCAGGGGAAGAGGGCGGCGAACAGCTCGTCCAGCGTCACGCCCTCGCGCAGCGTCGCCGCGACCGTGGAGGTCATCTGCCAGACCGTCGGGTAGCGCTCGACCCGGAAGAGCTCTTCGACCTCGACCGTGCCCGTCTCCGCGACGCGGCCGAGGTCGTTGCGCAGCAGGTCAACGATCATCAGGTTCTCCGCCCGCTCCTTCTCCGACGCCACGAGCCGCGCTGACGCCGCCTCGTCCTCCTCCTTCCAGCGGCCGCGCGCGGCCGTCCCCTTCATCGGCCGCGTCTCGACGCGGCGACCCCTGCGGCGGAAGAACAGCTCGGGCGAGGCCGAGAGCACGCGGAAGCGGCCGGCGTTCAGGTACGCGCCGAAGCGCGTGCGCTGCGCCGCGCGCAGCCGCTCGTAGAAGGCGAAGTCTTCGCCCTCGAAACGCGCGCGCAGTCTTAAGGTGTAGTTGACCTGATAGGTGTCGCCGCGCGCGATCCCGTCGCGCACCGCCTCGACGTTGCGCTCGTATTCGCCGCGCGTGATCGAGGGCGACCACCCGGAGACACGGAACACGCCGCCGGCGGTCTCGACTTCGGAGGGTCGCTCGAAGAGGCCGAACCAGAGCAGCGGCAGGTCGCCCGCGCGCCCCTTCACGACGAGCGCGCGGTCGAACGCGGGGGCGGCCTCGTAGGCGACGAAGCCGACCGCGTAAAGTCCCTCGGCCGCGGCGCGCTCGACGCGCTTGAGCGCGGGGCGCACCTCTTCGTGTGTGTGCGCGGAGATGACCTCTACGGGATTTGTGAAGTAAGCGCGCGCGCCCTCGGGGCAGTCGTCGGGGAAGTCGAGGACGGCGGACGGCGTGTCGGGCGCGCGGGGGTTCATCTCCCTCTCGGGGCTACAAACTCTTCGCCAGCGCCTTCGCGTCCACGCCGTCCGGCACGCCTTCGACGACCAGAACGGCGAGCCCCTGC
This sequence comes from Pyrinomonadaceae bacterium, assembly GCA_035563535.1. Classification (GTDB taxonomy): domain Bacteria; phylum Acidobacteriota; class Blastocatellia; order Pyrinomonadales; family Pyrinomonadaceae; genus QHXN01. Next base: position 49,084 of record DATMVD010000002.1, read on the forward strand.
CGCTCGACGACGACCGCGCCCTCCTGCGTCCTCCAGACCTGGCGGTCGGCGGCCGCGACCTCCGACGGCTCGACGCCGTAGCGCTTCGTCGTGCGCCGCGCGTAGGCGTCGTAGAACTCTCGCGCGTCCGCCTCGGTGTCCCAGACGCTCTTGAGCGCGACGGCCACGTCCGTCTTCCGCGGGCCGACGAAGAGCGCGAAGCGGTCGCCGCCCCAGCCGGCGGCCGCGCGCTTCGACACGTCCACCGACTGCAAGAACTCGTCGAGCAGGAGGTAGAAGCCCCACTCGCCCCACACGTCGTTGTCGGCCATCCGCCACCCCCGCCCGAGCGACGGCGAAAGGTCGCGCAACGCGACCCTCTGCGGCGCTTCGTTCGCGGCGTACTTCTCCTGATGCAGTATCTGCTCGGACGACTTCGGCAGGTTCTTGTAGGCGGCCGAGACCGCCTCCCAGCCGCCCTGCTTGTAGACCTGCGCGGCCCAGATCATCCCTTGCAGGTAGGGGAAGAGCATCTGCTCGCGCAGGACGCGCGGCGCCTTCTCGATCTGCTCGCTGGAGGTCGCGCCGCCCGACATCATCGACTTGAGGAAGGCGAGCTGGCGCGCCGGGTCGCGCGCCACGTACTGCATCATCAGGTACGAGGCGTCGCCCTCGACGAGCGCGTGCGCGGCCAGCTCGGCGTCGGAGTCGTGCTTGGGCCAGTCCTCGAAGCGGCGGAGGTTGAAGTGCTGGTCTTGCAGCGCGTGCGTCAGCTCGTGCGCCATCACGGGGCGCTGGCCGTCGAGGTCGATCCAGTCGGCGAGGTAGAACTCCTGCGACTTCGGGTCGTAGTAGCCCGCGACCTGCTCCGTCAGCAGCTTGACGAGGAAGGGGCGGAGCTGGAAGTCCGCGGGCGCGAGCCCGAACTTCTTCATCGAGGTCTCGGCGGCCGTGGTCTCCTCGGGCGTCGCGTTCTCGTTGAGGTTGCGGATGAGCATCTGCTCGATCTCGGCGCGCGACTGTGCGCCGCTGCGCACCTGCCGGAGCACGGGGAGCTTGCGCAGCTCGCTCGTCTCGCGCAAGACCTCCGTCGTGGCCTCGCGCACGGCGGCCGTCTTCGGGTTGACGGCAACGGACTTGGCCTTCTGCGCCGCCGCCCCCGCGCACCACAGGGCCGCGCCCGCACAGGCGACCGCGGCGGCGGCCCACTTCCCCGCCCTGATTCTCTTTGACATCACGAACCCTTCGCTTTTATAGTCCGCTGAAACCGGAACGCTCTCGCAACCCTTGACGACGATGCAACCCATCGAGGCCGACGCCCTCTTCGACGACTGGCACGAGACGACCATCCGCGTCCGCTACGCGGAGACCGACCGGATGGGCGTAGTGTACCACGCGAACTACCTCGTCTGGTTCGAGATCGGGCGCACCGAGTTCTGCCGCGCGCGCGGCTTCGCCTACAAGGACATGGAGGAGAACGACCACGCCTTCCTCGTCGTGGCCGAAAGTTACTGCCGCTACAAGGCCCCCGCGCGCTACGACGACGAGCTGATCGTCCGCACCCACATCACGGAGCTGCGCCGCCGCTCGGTGCGCTTCGGCTACGAAATCCTCAACGCCGCGGACGGCCGCATCATCGCCGAGGGCGAGACCGGCCACGTCGTCACCGACGCCAACAACCGCGTCATCTCGCTCCCCGAGAGCTACCGCCTCGCCCTCAGCTCCCCGCCGCTCGCGCCGTCGCCTGATAGCGAATAGTAGGCAGTAGGCAGTTACGGAGCCCCGGAGGGGCGGCAGAAGGTAGCCAGGGGCCAGCGAAGGCGCAAGCCTGAGCGAAGCCCCTGGGAGACATAGAAAATATATATCGCGCCCCGGAGGGGCGCGGGGGCGTCGTCATCATCACGCGTCCCCGCGCCCCTCCGGGGCGCGATTATTTTTTCGACGTGTCCCAGGGGCTTCGCCTGCGCCGCTCGCCTGCGGCTCGCGTCTTTGGCTCGCCCCTGGCTACCTTATGCCGCCCCTGCGGGGCTCCGAACTGCCTACTGCCGTCTGCCTACTGCCTACTGCTCTTCACGATTCGTGCGGCAGGTTGATGCGCGAGATTTCGCGGGCGCGACCCGTCGCGTCGTCCACGTCGATGAGGGCGGCGCAGATGCGCACGTCGCCTTTGGAGTGTTCGGCGCGGGGGGCGGCGGGGTTGAGGAAGCGCGCGATGGCTCCCTCCCTGTCCATGCCGATGCAGCCCGAATAACTTCCGGTCATCCCGAGGTCTGTGATGAAGGCCGTGCCGCCGGGCAGGATGCGCTCGTCGGCCGTCTGCACGTGCGTGTGCGTGCCGACGACGGCCGAGACGCGCCCGGCAAGGTGCCAGGCCATCGCGACCTTCTCCGAGGTCGCCTCGGCGTGCATGTCCACGAGCCGCACCTTCACCTGCGGCTCCAACCTCGAAAGCACCCGGTCGGCGGCGTCGAAGGGGCTGTCGTGCGTCGGCGGCATGTAGACGCGCCCCATCAGGTTGAGGACGGCGACGCGCGTCCCGCGCACCTCGCCCGTCCAGACCCCGGAGCCGGGCGCGGCGTCGGGGTAGTTGGCGGGCCGGAGCAGGCGCGGCTGGCGCGCGACGTAGGCGGCGGCCTCGCGCTTGTCGAAGATGTGGTTGCCGGAGGTCATCACGTCGATGCCCGCGGCGAAGAGCTGTTCGGCGTGCTGCGGCGTGACGGAGAAGCCGCCCGAGACGTTCTCGGCGTTCATCACGGCGAGGTCTACCGAGTGCTGCTCGCGCAGGTCCTGGATGCGCTCCAGCACCGCCACCCTTCCGGGTCGCGCCACCACGTCTCCGATCAATAGGATTCTCATCGGCTCAAAAGCAGTGACGAGTGACAGGTGACGGGTGACGAGTTAACAACTTCCTGCTCGTCACTCTTCACCTGTCACTCGTCACTAAAGAGAAGGGCCGGGGGCGAACCGCGGCGGCCGCTCCGAAGTCGTAATTGAACCTGCGTGCTAGCAGGTGGGTGACCTTGACCTTGCGGCCAGAAGCCGTCGCCTCCGGCGCATCCCTACAGTGAGGGAGCGCACTGGCGACGGCGTCGGTCTCCCTATTTTACGACGTAGGCTCAACCAACGTAAATCGGTGGCGGGCCGCGCAGAACCGACACCCTCAGCCTGCCGAGATACTAGCACAGCGCGGCGGGTCGCGTCAGAAAATGTGCGCGGGAAAGTAGGCCCGGCACGCTTGACAAAAGCGCGCGGGCGCGGGCTTCCGGGCCGGCGTCGTCTGCTAAGAGATGGTGATGCTGCTGGGGCTCGGCTGGTCGGAGAGGTTGCGGGGCTTGAGGACGCGGTCGAGCATCTCGGCGCACTCGGCGCTGCGGGCGGCGAGCTGCTGGTCGGTCTGCTCGTGGAGGCGCTTGAGGCGGTGCAGCTCGTCGGCGATGTGGAGCGCGGCGAGGATGGCGACCTTGAGCGAGTCCACCGTCAGCGTGCCCGAGGAGATTTCGCGCATGCGGCGGTCGACGAACTCCGCCAGGCCGATGACGTACTCGCTGTCGCCGTCCGAGCGGATGTTGTAGGTCTGGTTGTAGATTTCGACCCGGATGGTCGGCGTGCCCTCCGCCGGGTTCTTGATGGCGCTCATGAGTTAAACCTTGGGGCTGCTACCTGCGCATGACCTCGACGGCCTCGGGGTCGAGCACCGCGATGGCGTCGAGCATCGCCTCGACCTTGGTGCGGATGGTGTCGCGCTCGGAGAGCAGGCGCTCGACCTGCCCTTCGAGCCTGTCCTTCTCGTCCAGCAGCGCGCCCAGCTCGCGGCGCACCGAGGCCAGCTCGCGCTCCAGCCCTTCCTTCTCCTGGCGGAGCGTCTTGGTCAACTCGATGGTGCGGTAAATTTTGTCTTCGAGGTGAGAGAACTTTTCAAGTCCGGTCAATCCGACCATCTTTCACTTCTCCGTGCGGCTGCGGCCTCGTGACTGCCGAGCGATTATGCGCCGGGTCGCGCGAGAGCGCAAGAGTTAAAAGTAGAGGTCAGAGGTCGGAGGTGGGAGGTCAGTTGAAGACGGCTTTTAACTGACCTCCGGCCTCCGGCCTCTGACCTTTAAGCTCTGAGCTGCGCGCCGAAGCCCTCTTCGAGGGCGGCGACGACGCGGGCGTGCATGGCGTCAACCTCCTCGTCGCGGAGCGTGCGGTCGTCGGCGCGGTACTCGACGCGCAGCGTCAACGAGCGCTTCCCTTCCGGCATGTTCGCGCCCTCATACACGTCCACGAGCGCTACGCCGCGAACCTCTTCTATCCCGAGCGAGAGTACGCGGCGGCGCATCTCGCCGTAGCCGGCGCGGCGGTCTGCGACGAGCGACACGTCGCGCGCGACGCCGGGGAAGCGCGGCAGCGGCGTGTAGCGCGCGGGCCTTTCGCCCGTAGCGAGCAGCGCCGTCAGACTCACCTCCGCGACGTAGACCGGCTGGCGGAACTTGTAGCGAGCGACCAGCTCTTCGGAGAGGCGGCCGAGGCTGCCGACCTCCGCGCCGCCGAGCAGCACGCGCGCTGCCTGCCCCTCGCGCAGGTGGCCGACCGAAGCCGGCTCGAACTCAAGCTCGCCCACGCGCATCGCGTCCGCCGCCGCTTCGAGCGCGCCCTTCAGGTCGAAGAGGTCTACGGGGCGTCCCGCGGCCCTCCCCTCTTCGAGCGCCTCGCCCGTCGCGAGTAAGGCGAAAGCCTCGACCTCGTTCGGCCTCGACTCGCCCCCCGCCCCCTGCGCTCCGCTCGCGGCGAAGACGCGGCCGGTCTCGAAGAGGCGCACGTCGCGCGTGCCGTGGTTGAAGTTGTGGCGCGTGGCTTCGAGCAGGCCGGGCACGAGGCTGGGGCGCATCAGGCGCGCGCCCTCGATGATCGGATTCTTCAGCGTGACCCACGCGCCCTCGCCCTCAACCTGTCGCAGGCCGGGCACAAGCTCCATGCGGCCCTCGCCCGCCTCCGTAACGCCCGAAGACTCTTCGATGAAGCTGATGCTGACGGCCTCGTTGAAGCCCGCGGCGGTGAGCACCTGCCGCGCCGCGCGCCGACGGCGGTCGCCCAGGAGGTACTCGCCCGTCACAGGCGACGGCGGCAGCGCCTCGCCGATCTTGTCGTACCCGTAGACGCGCGCGACCTCTTCGACCAGGTCTTCCTCGATCCGCACGTCCGTCCGCCACGTCGGCACGCCGAAGAAGAGCCCCTCGCCCTCCGAGCCCGAGGCGGACGTTTGTTCCCCGGGACTTTCAACCGACCCGTGCCCGTTGCCGCCGCCCGCGCCGCGGCCGACCGGCTCGAAGCCGAGCGAGCGGAGGATGCGCAGGCTCTCTTCGGCGGGGACGTTCAGGCCCGTCAGCTCTTCGACGCGGCGCAGGCGCAGGCGGACGGTCGGCGGCGCGAGCCTCAGGGGGTAAACGTCAATCGCGTCCTCGGTCGCGGTGCCGCCGGCCAGCTCGCAGATGAGCGCGACGCACCTGTCCTGCGCGCGGCGCACGCCCTCGTAGTCCACGCCGCGCTCGAAGCGGTAAGAGGCTTCGGTCTGGAGGCCGAGCAGCTTCGACGTGCGGCGCACCGACTGCGGGTCGAAGTAGGCGCTCTCGACGAGCACGTCCGCCGTCTCGCCGGAAATCTCCGTCTCCTCGCCGCCCATCACGCCCGCGACGGCCACGGCGCGCGCGGCGTCGGCGATTACGAGCATCTCCCCGTCCAGCTCGCGCTCGACGCCGTCCAGCGTCTTCAACTTCTCGCCCGCCCGCGCGCGGCGGACGACGATGCGGAACTCGGCCAGCTTCGCCAGGTCGAAGGCGTGCAGGGGCTGGCCCATCTCGTGCATCACGAAGTTGGTGATGTCCGCGACGTTGTTGATGGGGCGCTGCCCGATGGCCTGCAGGCGTTCGACGAGCCACTCGGGCGACGGCCCGATCTTCACCCCGCGCACCACGCGCGCGGCGTAGCGGGGGCAGAGCCGCGGGTCTTCGATCTCGACCGCCGTGAACTGCTCCGCCCTCCCGCCGACGCTCTTGGCCGTCAGGTCGGGGAGCTTCACACTCCCCCCGGCCAGCGCCGCCGCCTCGCGCGCGATGCCGAGGTGCGAAAGGCAGTCCGGGCGGTTCGAGGTCAGGTCGAACTCAAGCACCGAGTCGTCGCCCGACTCCTTCACCGCGTCCACCGCGAGCCCCGCCATCGTCAGGCGCTCCGCCAACTCACGCGGAGGCAACTCGACGCCGGTCAATTCACGAAGCCAGTTGTAGCTGATGTCCATAAGAAAAGCAGTGACGAGTGACGAGTGACAAGTGACGAGTTAAGAGCCCGCTGCTCGTCACCCGTCACCTGTCACTCGTCACTGCCTTAAAACTGTTCAAGGAAGCGCACGTCGTTCTCGAAGAGGAGGCGGATGTCGTCGAGCTCGTACATCAGGCCGCACATGCGGTCGATGCCGAGGCCGAAGGCGAAGCCGGAGAACTCTTCGGGGTCGATGTCCACGGCGCGCAGGACGTTCGGGTGCACCATCCCCGACCCGCCCAGCTCGATCCAGCCGGAGCCCTTGCAGAGGCGGCAGCCCGCACCCCCGCACTTGAAGCAGGAGTAGTCGGCCTCCATGCTCGGCTCGGTGAACGGGAAGTAGGACGGGCGGAAGCGCGTCCGCGTCGCGGGGCCGAAGAGGCGGCGGACGAACTCCGTGAGCGTCCCCTTCAGATGCCCCATGTGGATGCCGCGGTCAACCAGGAGCCCTTCGACCTGGAAGAACATCGGGTTGTGCGTCGCGTCCGGGGTGTCGCGCCGGAAGACGCGCCCGGGGGCCACGACGCGCAGGGGCGGCCGCCGCCTCTGCATCGCGTGAATCTGCACCGTGGACGTTTGCGAGCGAAGGCTCAGGCCGTCGGTCGTGTAGAACGTGTCCTGCGGCGAGCGCGCCGGGTGCAGCTCGGGGATGTTCAGCGCGGTGAAGTTGTAGAAGTCGGTCTCGACCTCGGGGCCGTCCTCGACCGCGTAGCCCATCGAGACGAAGATGTCCTCGATGCGCTGGCGCAGGAGCGTGATCGGGTGCAGGTGGCCGCGCCGCGGCCTGCGGCCCGGCAGCGTCACGTCCACGCGCTCGCGCTCCGTCTTGAGCAGGCTAATCCTGCCGGCGAGCGCGACCCCGACGTCGCCGAGGGCGCCCCGGATGTCTTTGTCGAGCTGCTGGACGACCTGCCCGAAGCGCGCGCGCTCCTCGGCCGGGACGCGCCCGACCAGCTTCATCAACTGCGCGACCGCGCTCTTCTTCGCCGTGTGGCGCGTGGCAAGCTCCTTCACCTCGCGCGAGAGGGCCTCGGCCTCGTCGAGCGAGAGCCCTTCCGTCCCTTCGTGCGTGCGAAAGCGAGCGAAGCGTCCGAACTCTCGCTCGAACGCTTCACGCACGGACGCAACTTGTGCGTCGTAGTCAACCGCTTCGGAACTCATACAAGAGTCCTCTCATAGTCTTCACTGTCAACTCAAGCCGCGGCCTGCGGCCGGTTCTCGATGGCGGTGCGCGCCTGCCCGGCGAGTTCCGCGAAGGCGTCGGGCGAGTTGGCCGCGAGGTCGGCGAGCGCCTTGCGGTCGAGCTCGATGCCGGCCAGGGAGAGGCCGTGCATGAACTGCGAGTAGTTCAGCCCGTTGACGCGCGCGGCCGCGCCGATGCGGACGATCCACAGGCTGCGGAAGTCGCGCTTCTTCAGCTTGCGGCCGGTGTAGGCGAACTTCAGGCCCCGCTCGACCGACTCCTTCGCCGAGCGGTACAGCTTCGACTTCGTCCCGCGGTAGCCCTTCGCTAAATCGAGTATCTTCTTGCGCTTCTCCGTGCGCTTGTTCCCACGTTTTGCCCTAGGCATGACTAATACCTCCGTGATTGATTCAACGTCTCATTGCTTCATCGAATCAATGAACCATTCCTTTATTTACGCCCGTAGGGCAGCATGCGCTCGATGCGCACCTCGTCGGCCTCGGAGACGAGCACGTCGATGTCGAGCGCGCGCTTCCGCTTGGCCGTCTTCTTCGTCAGGATGTGGCGCGCGTGCGAGTGGCCGCGCTTGACCTTGCCCGTCGCGGTCGTGCGGAAACGCTTCGCCGCGCCCTTGTGTGTCTTAAGTTTCGGCATGATTACCTCCGAAGCTGTCAGCACTCGGCTTTCAGCTCTCAGCTTTATTCTTACTTCACCGGCCAGCCTTGTCCTCAACACTCGCCCGCCGCGGCGGGTAAAAGCTGTAAGCTGAGTGCTGAACGCTGACCGCTCCTATGACTGCACCATCCCGCCGGTGCCTTCCGGGACGGGCGGGCCTTGCGTGACGCCGCCCTCGGTCTTCGGCCCCTGCTGCTGCTTGGGCGACTTGTGCCGCTTGGGGGCGAAGATTAGAAACATCTGGTTGCCCTCCATCTTGGGGCGCTGCTCGACCTCGCCCACCTCGGCGAGGTCCTGTTCGAGCCGCTGGAGCAGTTCCGCGCCCAGCTCGCGGTGCGTGATCTCGCGGCCGCGGAAGAAGATGGTGGCCTTGACCTTGTCGCCCTCGGTGAGCCAGTCGCGGGCGTGCTTCATCTTGAAGTTGTAGTCGTGGTCGTCGGTGCCGGGCCGGAACTTGACCTCCTTCACCGTGATGATGACCTGCTTCTTCTTCGCCTCGCTCGCCTTCTTCTTCGCCTCGTAGGTGAACTTGCCGTAGTCGATGATGCGGCAGACGGGCGGGTCGGCCGTCGCCGCGACCTCGACGAGGTCGAGCCCCTGCGAGCGCGCGAGCTGCACGGCCTCGCGCGTGTTCATGATGCCGAGCTGGTCGCCGTTCTCCGCGATGACGCGCACCTGGGGGACGCGAATCCTGTCGTTAATACGCGTGGCGGGGGCGCGGCGGTTGTCCGGGCGCTGCCCGCGGCCTCGAAATGAAGGAATACCTACACCTCCTAAGTCAGAGTACTGAATGCCGAGGACTGAGTTTAAAACTTCTTCCCACTCAGTCCTCAGTCCTCAGCACTATTCGTTCACCAGGGCGCGCGTGCGGACGAGGCGCACGGCCATCTCCCTGAACTCTTCGAGCGACATCGCGCCGATGTCGCCCCGCGAGCGCTCGCGGACGGCGACCCTGCCCTCTTCCACCTCGCGGTCGCCGCAGACGAGCATGAAAGGAATCTTCTGCAACTGCGCGTTGCGGATCTTCGCGCCGATCTTGTCGCCGCGCGTGTTGGTCTCGACCCGGAGGCCCGCCCGTCTTAAGTCGCGGGCGACCTGCTCGACGTAGTCGTTGGCGCGGTCGGTGATCGGGAGCACCGCCACCTGCACCGGCGCGAGCCACACGGGGAACGCCCCGGCGTACTGCTCGATGAGAATCCCGAAGAACCTCTCGATGGAGCCGAACAGGGCGCGGTGCACCATCACGGGCTGGTGCGGCTTGTTGTCCTCGCCGACGTATTCGAGCCCGAAGCGCTCCGGCAGGTTGAAGTCCCACTGCACGGTTCCCAACTGCCAGAGGCGGCCGATGGCGTCCTCGATCTTGAAGTCGATCTTCGGGCCGTAGAAGGCCGCCTCGCCCTCGACGCGCTCGTACGGCACCCCGCGCTCGTCGAGCGCGGCGGCCAGCTCCTTCTCGGCGTGCGCCCAGCCCTCCTCCGGGCCGAGCCAGTTCTTCGAGGTGTCGTCGCCCTTGACCGACAGCTCGAACTTCACCTTCTCGAAGCCGAAGGTCTTGAACACGTCCACGACGAAGTCGATGCAGTCGCCGATCTCCCTGCGCACCTGCTCGGGCGTGCAGAAGAGGTGCGCGTCGTCCACGGTGAACCCGCGCACCCTCATCAACCCGTGGAGCGTGCCCGACAGCTCCGCGCGGTAGACCGTGCCCATCTCGGCGTAGCGCTGCGGCAGGTCGCGGTACGAGCGCTGCTGCGACTTGTAGATGCCGATGTGGAACGGGCAGTTCATCGGCTTCAGGCGGAACTCCACGTCTTCGAGCTTGACGGGCGAGAACATCGAGTCGCCGTAAGATTGGTCGTGGCCGCTCGTCACCCACAGGTCGCGCTTGGCGATGTGCGGCGTGTAGACGAAGGTGTAGCCGCGGCCGTTCAGCTCCTCGTAGAGGTAGTCCTCCATCGCCTTGCGGATGACCGCGCCCTTCGGGTGCCAGAAGACGAGGCCCTGCCCGTACTGGTCTTGAATCGAGAAGAGGTCTAACTCCCTTCCGATGCGGCGGTGGTCACGCCGCTCGGCCTCTTCCCTTTGCTTGACCCAGGCGTCGAGTTCTTCCTGCGTGGCGAAGGCCGTCCCGTAGATGCGCTGCATCTGCTCGCGCTCGGCGTCGCCCTTCCAGTATGCGCCCGAGAGCGAGAGGAGCTTGAACGCCTTCAGCTTGTTCGTGTTCGGCACGTGCGGGCCGAGGCAGAAGTCGAGGAAGGGCGAGCCGTCGATGTAGTAGACGCTCACCACGTCGCCGGCCTTCTCCTCGATCAGCTCGCACTTCAGAGGCTCTTCCCGCTCGCCGAAGACCTTCAGGGCGTCGGGCTTGGGAATCTCGTCGCGGCGGTACGCGAGGTTGCGCTTGGCGAGTTCGCGCATGCGCTTCTCGATGACGGGCAGGTCTTCCTCCGTCAACTGCCGCGGCGCGATGACGTCGTAGAAGAAGCCGTAGCGCGGGTCTTCCAGGAGCGCCGGGCCGATGCCGAGCTTGGTTCCGGGGAAGAGGTCGAGCACGGCCGCCGCCAAAAGGTGCGCGGTCGAGTGGCGGATAACGTCGAGGCCCTCCAGCGTGCCGGGCAGGACGGGCTCGACCTTTACGGCGTCGCCGTTCCCCGCCGCCGACGCGTCGAGGCGGTAGGTCAGGTCAACCTCGCGGCCGTTGACGCGCGCGGCGAGCGCCTGCTTCGCTGCGTCGCGGTCGGCGGCCTTGATGGCCTCCGCGACGGTCGCGCCCGCCGGCACCACAGCCTCACGTCCGCCCTCAAGCTGTACGCTTATCTCGCTCATCACTCACAACCCCTTTCCGCTCCGGCCGGAGCTTCGGATGAAGACCCGGGCGGCCCGCCGCCTCGGAGTCACGCGGGCCGAAAGCCCTACGCGCCGGCACCCGGCTGCGCGGAGAAGGGTGAACTAAATGTGTCGTCCCCGTTAGGGATTGACTAACCAGATCGGATTCGACAGAAGCGCCCTCGCCGCGCGGCCTTCGTGGCCCGTGGCGGGCCGGCCAGCGTCAACTAAAATCGAAACGTAGTTCGCGTTCGCGTCATCGTTCCGGGCAAGGGACTTACGGGGCTCCCTGTCGAAAGTTTGAATGGTAGGCACGCGCGGATTTGAACCGCGGACCCCTACCGTGTCAAGGTAGTGCTCTACCCCTGAGCTACGTGCCTACAAAGCCTTACAAACAGCGCTTCCAAAAAAGCGGAAGGCTAAGTTAACAAGAGGCTTAGATGCCTGTCAAGCGCGTCCGGGTGCCGGGGCGGGCGAAATCCTTCGGGCGTAAAACTAGAGGAAGCGGCCGGGAAGTGTTAGCATAGGCGGCGTCCGGGCCCCGGTCAGCGGGTTCGGAATCACGCGCCGATTGGCCCTTTCCAGAAGGTGCGGGCGTCGCCGGGCTGCCCATCCCCGTCAACTCTTTTAACGGAAGTTTTCGAGCGCCCCGAGCGCCCAAGAGACTTCAGCCGCCCCGCGAGCCTTTGAACCGGGAGAACCAGAAAGCCTTGCCTCCGAAGAACCCTCGGCCGCCGCAGACTTCACGCACCGCGTTGCGGCGACGCGCATGCCTCTTCCTCCTCTTCGTCTGCGCCTCGCTCGCCCTCGGCCTCTCTCCGCAGTCCGCCGCGGCGCAGGAGTTGGAGCCGAACCCGAAGCCCCAGGCCACGCCCTACGTCCGCCCGCGCCGGACGGCCGCGCCGCAGGAGACTCCCGCGCCGACGCCGCAGCCCGCCCCGGCCCCGTCCGCCAACGCGCAGCCGCAGCCCGCCCCGACGCCTGCCGTCAACGCGCAGCCGTCGCCGGCCCAAGCGCCCGAGGAGGTTGACGAGGACGAGGTCGTGCGCGTGGACTCGAACCTCGTCATCATCCCCGCGTCCGTGGTGGACGCCTTCGGGCGCGCGATCACGGATTTGAAGGTCGAGGACTTCGAGCTGAAGATCGACGGCGAGGTCAAGACCATCGGCGAGCTGACGCGCTCGGAGACGCCCGTCCACGTCGCGCTGCTCTTCGACAACAGCTACAGCCTCTCGGCCGCGCGCGAGTTCGAGAAGCAGGCCGCCGTCCGCTTCTTCCAACGCGTCATACGACCCATCGACCGCGCCGCCGTCTACTCCATCTCGAACATCCCGATCCTCTCCCAGGGTCTGACCAACGACGTGCCGAGGCTCGTCCGCACCATCGAGAAGTTCGGCGCGCCCGAAGGGGCCACCGCCCTCTTCGAGGCCGTGGCGCAGGCGTCCGAGTACATGCGCCCGCTCCCCGGCCGCAAGGTGCTCGTCATCGTCTCGGACGGCGCAGACACCGTGAGCGAGGTGAGCTTCGACGACGCCGTCAACAAGGCGCTCCACGCGGAGTGCCAGGTCTACGTCGTGCAGACGCGGCAGGTCGAAGACCCGAACCTGCACGACCCCGTCTCGGAGCAGCGCATGTACCGCCTCACGGAGCAGACGGGCGGGGCGGTCTTCGTGCCGCGCGCCGTCGAAGAGCTTGACGCGGTCTTCACGCAGATTTCGCTCGACCTCTCGCAGCAGTACCTTCTGAGCTACTACCCGCAGGATGACCGCAAGGACAAATACTTCCGCTTCATCAGCCTCCGCGTGAAGTCGCGCCCGACGGCGCGCGTGCGCGCGCGCAAGGGCTTCTACCCCGACGCCGCGCAGGCGCAGACGCCCGACGGCCGCGCACAGTCCGCGAGCACGCGCGTGAACAACGCACAGTCCGACCTGAGCACAGTCCCGCAGAGGCGCGCCGCGGACACCACGCCCTCTTCCAAGCGTGAGCCGGTCGTGACCGCCGCGCAAAAACCGGCGGCGCGCCCCACGTCCGCGCCCGCGCGCGGCAGGCTCGGGCCGGACGGCCCCGACACCGAAGAGGCCGCGAGGCGAAGTGTCGTCGCCGCCGACTCCGTGCCGACGTTCACGGTGACGGTCTCCGCGCCCGCGCTCGCCTCGAAGTCGCCGGCCGCGACTCCGCCCGCCGCGGAGCCCACGTCGCCCGCGGCGTCAGAGCGCGTGGCCGGGAACAGCCTGTTCGAGGCGGTGTCGAACAAGCCCGCCGAGACGGCGAGCGCCCCCGCGACCCAACCGAAGCCCGCGGGCGAACCCGCGCCGCGCCCGGAGAAGGCTTCGGATGGGATGAAGTCGGCGGCCGAAGCGCGACCCGCCGAGGCGTCGAAGCCGGGGGGCGGCGAAGCCCCGAAGGCCCCGCTCTCGGGCGGCGTGCTCAACGGCAAGGCACTCCGCCTGCCCGCGCCCGTCTACCCGTCCGCCGCCAGGAACTCCGGCGCGCAGGGTAAGGTCGTCGTCGAGGTGACCATCGACGAGCAGGGCAAGGTCGTCGAGGCGCGCGCCGTCTCGGGCCACACGTTCCTGCTACACGCGGCGTTGCAGGCCGCACGCCAGGCGCGCTTCACGCCCGCGCTGCTCTCGGGCCGGCCCGTCAGGGTCAAGGGCACGATCAACTACGTCTTCACCTTGCCTTAAAGGCTCAAGAATTATATCGGGTAGCGTGTGAGTGCGGCCGTTTCGCCCTCGGTTTAGAGGCGGGCTGCGCCCGCCGTCCCGAGACTCGCGGCCCGGGACGGCGGGCGCAGCCCGCCTCTAAACCGTCACACGCATTCGCGAACAGCTATAGCCGCAGAGACACGGGGGCGCAGCTTGTTGAGTAATCCTCTTCAAGCTGCGCCCCCGTGTCTCTGCGGCTAATTTACTCTACGCGCTCGCGCCCTCGGCAGCCGCGCGCTCCCACTCTTCGTAGAGTTCGCGCAGGCGGGCCTCGGCCTTCTGGTAGTCCTCGTTGACGCGCGCGAGGCGCGAGGGGTCGCGGGCGGTCTCGGGCTTCGCCAACTCTTCGGCGAGCGCGGTCACGCGCTGCTCGGCCGCGGCGATCTCGTCCTCGACCGTTTGCGGGTCGCGCGCCGCGCCCTTCTTCTTCGACTCCTTCCCCGCCCGCTGCTTCGGTTGAGACTGCGCCGGACGCTGCGCCTCTCCGCGCGCCGGGGTCGGTTCGGGAGCTTTCTCTACGACAGCCTTCGCCGCCTCGCCCGCGCGGCGCGCGGCCTTCCAGTCGTGGTACTCGGTGTAGTCGCCGTCGTGGTACTCGGCCCCGCCCTCGCCGTCGAGCGCGAGTATCTGCGTGGCGACGCGGTCGAGGAAGTAGCGGTCGTGGCTGATGGTGAGGATGGTGCCCTCGTAGGCGTCGAGCGCCTCCTCCAGCGCCTCGCGCGAGGGGATGTCGAGGTGGTTCGTCGGCTCGTCGAGCACGAGCACGTTGACGTTCGAGTAGATGAGCTTCGCTAAGGCAAGTCTCCCCTTCTCCCCGCCCGAGAGGTCGCGCACCTGCTTGTACACGTCGTCGCCCGTGAAGAGGAAGCGCGCGAGGAAGCCGCGCAGCTCGCCCGCGGTCGCCGTCGAGGGCGCGACACGGCGCAGCTCCATGATGATCTCGTTGCGGTCGTCGAGGTCGTCGAGCTGCTGCGCGTAGTAGCCGACCGTGACGTTCGTGCCCCAGCGAATCTCGCCCGCGAGCTGGGGGAGCTTGCCGAGCACGGTCTTCAGGAAGGTCGTCTTGCCCGAGCCGTTCGGCCCGATGATGCCGAGACACTCGCCGCGCTTGAGGACGAACTCGATGTCCGAGGCCAGAAGCTTTCCCGGGTAACCGACGGCGGCGTCTTTGACGGTCAGGACGTAGGTGCCGGCGCGCTCGACCTTCTGCAACTGGAAGTTACCCTGCGGCGCGTCGGGGCGGACGGCCTCGACGCGCTCGAGGCGGGCGAGCATCGTGCGGCGCGACTTGGCCTGCTTGGTCTTCTGGCCGGCGAGGTTGCGGCGGATGAACTCCTCGGTCTTGGCGATGAGCTGCTGTTGATTCTCGTAGGCGCGCTGCGCGATCTCGCGCCGCTCCTCGCGCTCGACGACGAAGTGCGAGTAGTTGCCCTGGTAGCTCGCCGCCCGCCCGTGCTCAATCTCGACGATGCGCGTGCAGGCGCGGTCGAGGAAGTAGCGGTCGTGGCTGATGATGATGTAGGCCGACCTGTAGGAGGCGAGGAACTCTTCGAGCCACTCGACGGCCGCCACGTCGAGGTGGTTCGTCGGCTCGTCGAGGAGGAGCACGTCGGGCTCGGCGAGCAGGAGGCGCGCGAGGCCGAGGCGGTTCTTCTGGCCGCCGGAGAGCACCGCCGTCTCCATCGACCACGTCTCGCGCTCGAAGCCGAGGCCCTGGAGGATGGCCTCGGCGCGGGCCGCGTACTCGAAGCCGCCGAGTCGCTCGAACTCGTGCTGGAGCTCGCTGTAGCGTTCGAGCACGCGGTCGAGGTCGTCTCCGGCCTCGGCCATCCGGTGTTCGAGCTGGTGCATCTCGTGCTCGATGGACTGGAGGTTCTCGAAGGCGGCGAGCGCGGCCTCGTGGACGGTCGTCCCCTCCTCGAAGTGGACGTGCTGTTCGAGCA
>DATMVD010000003.1:0-239922 GCA_035563535.1 Pyrinomonadaceae bacterium
GCGAGCAGCCGCGTCGGCACGTCGAGGTCGAGTTGCAGCCCCGAGACCTGCGCCCCGTCGCGCGCGGCCCGCGCCGCGTCGGCCGCGAAGGTCTCGACGGCCGCGCCCGCCAGCGCGCCCTCTTCGACCCTCTCGAACGCGGCGAGCAGCCCCGGCGTCGCGTTGTAAACGAGATGCAGTTCGACGCCGCGCGGGAACTTCCCCTCGACGGCGCGGACGCGCTCGACGCGCCCGCCCGCGAGGCCGAGTTGGCCGGAGCGCAGGAAGAGGGCGCGCGCGCCCGTCGCCTCGGCCGCGCGGTCAACGTCGCCTTGCGCGGGCGCGTGGTCGCGCCAAGCCCAGAAGGCGACGGGCACCTCGGTCGGCCCCCACGCGCGGGGCGCCGACGAGCGGCGCCACGCCGCCGCGCCCAAAGAGACGACGGCCGCCAGCGCCGCCGCCATCAGCAGTCGCGCCGCCAGCCGCTTCGTCTGCATCCTTCCGCGCATCTTTCGAGATTAACGCGGGGCGCGCCCTCCCCAGTGCGCGCCCCGCTCCGTGGGCACGAGGGAGGGGCGACGGGGCCGAACTGCGAAGCGCCCCGGCCCCCTCCGAGCGCGCATTATCGTCGCGCGACGCGGAGGCGGCGACGCGGACGCCAACACCCGCGCCCGCGGGCGCGCGCACCGACGACCCGTGTCTCTCCCAACACGCGCGTGTGTGGCTAACCACATTCCGCGGGCGCGGGCCGGGTGCTAGATGTTAGGGGTCGGAGGTTCTGTTAGAATCTGTCGCGCCGGCCGCGACCGTCCCGGGTTCGGGCTTCCGAATTCGAAGCCTCGAATCAGCAATCCGAAATCCGCATTCCGCCACCAACCATGTCCATCCTGATCGCCGAAGACAACGTGGCGCAGCGTCGTTACCTGCGCGAGCTTCTGGAGCGCGAGTTCGCCGCGCACGCGCCCGTGGTCGAGGCCGGCGACGGCGAGGAGGCTTTGCGGCTCGCCCTCAAAGAGCGGCCCGAGCTGTGCGTCTTCGACATCCAGATGCCGGGGCTGTCGGGCGTCAAGGCGGCGCGCGCCGTGTGGAGGGAGTTCCCCTCGGCGCGCATCATCTTCTGGACGCAGTTCCCGCACGAGATTTACATCAACGAGATTCGCAAGCTCGTCCGCGCCGTCGAGCCGCAGCCGGCCTACGGCTTCATCCACAAGAACAACCCCGAGTCGCGCTTCCTCCGCTTCGTCGCCGCGGTCTTGGAGGACGGGGCCGACATGATCGACCCGGCCTTCAAAGACTCCTTCAAGCGGCCGCTCCTCACCGAGTTCGAGGCCGAGGCGCTCTACTACCTCGCGCTCGGCCTGTCGAACTGGGCCATCGCGCGCAAGTGCGCCCTCAGCCTGCGCGGCGTCGAGAGCCGGCTCGCCACGCTCTACGAAAAACTCTTCGTCTCGACCTCCGAGGGCACGCCGCACGAAGCCTACGACAAGCTCGCTTACAACATGCGCACGCGCGCCTTCTTCGAGGCGCTGCGCCGCGGCCTCATCAACTCCGACGAGCTGGAGAAGGCCGCCGCCGACCTCGAAAACTGGATCGAACGCGACCGCAAGCGCTTCACGCTCGAAGAACATAAGTGAAGGGGGAAGTAGTCAGTAGTCAGTAGTCAGTAGGTGGGATGACAGCAGGCAGGCGAAAAGGGATAGTCGGAAGGCGGGGGGCCACGCGACTCGGCCTCCTGTTTTCTTTCTGCCTACTGTCTACTGTCTACTGTCTACTGTCTACTCTTCCTCTGCCCACCGCCTACTCTCTCGCGCAGAACGAGCCCGCTTCGCTCCACCGCTGGGGCGCGGTGACGCTCTTCCACGGCCTGCCGTCGGATCAGGTGCGCGCGGTGGCGCAGGACGCCGAAGGGGTGATGTGGTTCGGCACGGACGCGGGGCTCGCGCGTTACGACGGGCGGCGCGTGCAGTCGGTGACGAGCGAGGGGCTGGCGGGCCCGCGCGTGCGCGCGCTCGCCGTCGGGCCGGACGGCGCGCTGTGGGTCGGCGCGGACGGCGGGGCCTTCGTGCGCCCGCCCGGCTCGCAGGAGTTCCGCCGCGTCGAGGAGACGCGCGGCAAGACCGTGCTCGCCGTCTCCGCGGACGGGCCCGGCCGCGCGCTGCTCTCGACCGCGGACGGGCTCGTCTACGGCTGCGTGCTCGAACCGAACGGCCGGATGTATGCCAATCAGGTCGCCACGCAACTGACCGCCGCGACGGGTAAGCTCCAGCCGATTGAGGTGTCGAGCGTCCTGCTGCTGGAGGGGACGGTCGTCGCCGGCACGCGGGGTCGCGGTCTTATGACCATGAAGCCGGTCGCGGCGGGGCTGCCGGGCGAGGCGAAGGAGGTCGCGGCGAAGCCGCGCGCCTTCTACGTCGAGGCGCTGGCGCGCGACTCCGCGGGCGCGCTCTTCTTCGGCGCGAAGACTTCGGCCGCGGACAGCGGCCTCTTCAAGGTTGAAGTCACGAGGGATAAAAATGAAGTCGCGCTGCGCCCGTCGAAGGTCGCGGGTGTGGCGACGGGCAAGGTGACGGCGCTCGCGGCCGCGCCGGACGGCGAGCTGTACGCGGGGACGGAGGCGCGCGGCGTCTTCCGCCTGCGGGACGGCCGCGTCGTCGAGCGCTTCACGTTCGCGGGGACGGCCGGGGGGCTCCGCTCCGACACGGTCAACGCCGTCTTCGTAGACCGCGAGGGCGTCGTCTGGTTCGGCACGCCGCGCGGCGTCTGCCGCTACGACCCGCGCGGCGTGCGCGTCGAGCAGTTGTCGGAGGTGTCGGAGTCGAACTTCATCCGCACGCTCTACCGCACGCCTTCGGGGCGGCTGCTGGCGGGGACGAGCCGCGGGCTCTTCGCGCGCGACGACGCGTCGGGCGGCGCGTGGCACGAGGTCGAGGAGGTCGCGGGCAAGACCGTCTACGCGGTCGCGGAGAATCACCACGGCCTTCTGCTCGTCGGCACGAACGCCGGGCTCTTCGTCGGCCTGCAAACGGAAGGTCTCAAAGAGAGGTCGCCCGTGCGTCTCGCCCCGGAGGAGAAGGCCGAAGACAACGTCGATAAGAGGCCGGCCGAAGCACCCGAGCAGAAGCCCCCGGCCGGAGGTGAGGGCCGAGTTGACGGAAGCGAGAAGCAACCCGGAAGTGTCGGGGCCGCGCCGGATGAAAAGGGCAAGGGCGTAAGCAAGGGCGGGGACGGGACGAGGGAGGAGGCGGGGTCGGGCGAGAAGGGCGCGGAGGCGGCGCAGACGAAGAAGGTCGCGGAGCCCGCCCTGAGCGGCAGCGTGCGCGCCATCGCGCGCTTCGCGGGCGGCGTCTACGTCGCCTCCTACGGGCGCGGGCTCGAACGCTTCCTCGGCCCGGGCCGCCGCGAGCTGGTCTGGCCCCGCGCGGGCCAGGACGAGCGCGGCCGCGAGGTCGTCAGCCTCTACGCCGACGAGTCGCGCGGACGCCTCTGGGTCGGGACGGCCAACGCGGGCGTCTTCTACTTCGACGGCGCGACGGTCAAGGCCGAGCCCGCGCTCGCGCCGCTCGGGAAGAGCACGGTCTGGGGCGTCTCCTACGCCGAGGGGTGGCTCTGGCTCGCCACCTCGCGCGGCCTCTACGCGCTCGGCCCCAACGGCAGGTTCGTCGCGCTGGCCGGCGGCGTGGACGCGCGCTCGGTCGTCGCCACCGAGGGCGGCGGCGCGCCGCAGGCGTGGTGCGTGACGGCGGGCGTGGGGCTGTTGCGCGTCACGCTGGACGAACAGTTCGGCCCCGTCGCCTCGCGCCTCGGCACGGAGCAGGGGCTCCCGACCGACAACGCCTTCGCCGTGCTGCGCGAGAGGGACGGGGCGGCCGAGACGCTCCTCGTCGGCACGACGCGCGGGCTCGTGCGCTACGAGCCGGGGACGCTCGCGCCGGTCTTGAGGCTCATGCGCGTCACCTCCTCGCGCGCCATCCAGCCCGAGGAGTTGCGGGGCGGCGCGCTCCGCTTGCAGTACCCGCAGAACGGCCTCGCGCTCGACGTGGCGGCCGCGGCCAGCCGGACGTTCCCCGAGCAGTTCCTCTACGCCTTCACGCTGCGCGACGAGAAGGGGCAGGTCATCAAGCAGAAGCTCTCGCGCGACTCGCAGTTCCAGACCGAGTCGCTCGCGGCCGGGGCCTACACCGTCACGGCGCGCGCCTACACCTTAGACCTCGTCGCCTCCGACACGCTGAAGCTCAACTTCGAGGTGGCGCGCGCGCCCTTCCCACGCACCATCGTCGCGCTCTCGGTGCTGCTCGCCATCGCTTCGGCCGCGCTCGTCTGGGCGCTGCTGCAACACCGGCGCGTCGCGCGCAGCCGCGGGGAGTTGCAGGAGGCCAACCACCAGCTCGCCGCCGCGCGCCTCCAACTCGCCAGCGAGGCCGAGGCCGAGCGCCGCCGCATCGCGCGCGACCTGCACGACCAGACGCTCGCAGACCTGCGCCGCCTCCTCCTGCTCGCCGACGAGATGCAGCCGCCGCCGGGGACGGCGACGCCGCCGGGCTCCCTCCTCTCGGCGACGGCGACGGTCACGGACGCGCCGCGCCTGCGCGCCGAGATCGAGTCCATCTCGCAGGAGGTGCGCCGCATCTGCGAAGACCTCTCGCCGTCCGTGCTCGAGAACGTCGGCTTCGCCGCGGCGCTCGAATGGGCCGTCGCCACCGCCTGCGCGCAGCAGCCCGCCGCGCGCCGCTTCACCTACGACTTCCTCTGCGACGAACACCTGGAAGAAAGACTCGCGCTCGCGCCGGGCGTGCAGATGCAGGTCTACCGCATCGTGCAGGAGGCCGTCAGCAACGTCTGCCGCCACGCCGACGCCGGGCACGTCTCCTTAAGCGTCCACCTCGACGACGCGGGCGACTTCGTCCTCCAACTCTCCGACGACGGCCGCGGCTTCGACGCCGACCACAAGCGCGAGCCGAAGGGGCGGGGGCTGGCCGGCATCCGCGCCCGCGCCTCGCTCATCGAGGCCGAGGCCGCCTGGTCGCGCCGCGAAGGCGGCGGCACCGTCTTCACCCTGCGCAAGCCCGACGCCGCGCGCGCCGTAGGCACGGCCGCGCCCGAGGGCGGCGGCGACCCGGCCTGACAAAAACGCTTCGACGCCTCACGCCTTTCGTGTTAATCTCTGCGCCGCTTCCCTGCGCCGCCCCGCTGATAGCGGTCAGAACCGCCCGCGGTAGCGGGTGGCCCTTTGTCAGATGCAGCATCCGGTTAATCAAGAGCCACCCGCTACCGCGGGTGGTTCTGACCTGTGTTGAGGAGAGAGTTAGTGCCCGAGTTCATCGAAGCGCCGTCGGTCGTCGAGGCCGCGGGCAACAAGCCGAAGATCATCGAGGAGTACGTCGGCCGCTTGAACAGCGGCAGCCACGAAGTGAGCGTCGCGCGGATGCGCAGCCCCGGCGGCTGGGAGGAGCCCGGCCAGCGCCCCGAGTTCGACGAGTACACCGTCGTCCTGCGCGGGATGCTGCGGGTGAAGACCGAGGGCGGGACGCTGGACGTGCGCGCCGGGCAGGCCGTCATCACGCGGCGCGGCGAGTGGGTGCAGTACAGCACGCCCGAGGAGGAGGGCGCCGAGTACGTCGCCGTCTGCCTGCCCGCCTTCTCGCCCGACACCGTCCACCGCGACGGGTGAGCCCGTTCCGAATCACGCCCCGTCCCCTTCCCCGTCAACTGAGAGGCTAACGACGACCATGAAACTCTTCAAACTGCTGCTGGTCTGCGCAGGCTCCGCCGCGCTCCTGTCGCTCGCGTGCGGCGGCGTCGGAAGGCTCGGGAGCGAGCCCGCGTCGAACACAACGGCCAACGCCAACGCGCCGCGCGCGAGCGCCACCCCCGCGGGCTCTTCGGGGGCGGCCGAGCCCGTGACCGGCGTCGAGAAGGTCAAGCCCGCGCCCGGCACCGGCAACGTCCAGGGCAAGGTGCTCTACAATGGCAGGCCCGTCGAGGGCATCGAGGTCAAGCTCTGCGAGAAGTTCAACCAGTTCTTCGGCGGCTGCTCGGGCAAGACCCACACGGCGAAGTCGGACGCCGACGGCGACTACGTCGTCAAGGACGTCCCGCCCGCGACCTACGAGGGGCTGATGGCGCGCGTCTTCGACACGGACAGCTACATCTTCGCCACGACCGGCGTCGCCGGGCTCACCTCGGCCAAGTACGACGTGAAGGCCGACCAGACGCTCTTCGTGCGCCCCACGCATTTGTTCAAGTCGGACTTGAAACTGCTCAGCCCGAAGGCGGGCTCGAAGGTGAGCGCCGGAGGGTTGGAGCTGAAGTGGCAGGAGTACCCCGAAGCGGCCTACTACAAGCTCAGCCTCTACCCCTCGGACTCGTCGATCACCTCGCCCTACATCGGACAGCGCGTCGAGGCGACGACCTTCCCCGCCGACAAGCCGCTCCCCAAAGGCGAGTACCGCGTCCAGCTCGAAGCCTACAACGCCTCCGACCAGAAGCTCGCCGAGAGCGCCCGCGACATCAAGTTCACGGTCACGGAGTAGCAGGCAGTAGGCCGATGGCAGTAGGCAGTTAGTCCCCGCAGGGGACGAAGATAATAGCCGGGGGCAGAGCGAGCGAAGTGAGCGCCACCCCCGGTATGCGAGACAAAATAATCCCGACCCCGAAAGGGTCGCACCACGTCACAAAGGTGCGACCCCTTCGGGGTCGGAAATTTTTATCGCCGTCTACCGGGGGCGGCGCTCACTTCGCTCGCTCTGCCCCCGGCTATTATCTTCGTCCCCTGCGGGGATGAACTGCCATCTGCCTACTGCCTACTGTCCTCACACCCCGCGCGGCTTCGACTCGACCTGGCCGCGGGCGTCGAGCCAGGCGCGCCAGCCTCCCTTGAGAACCCGGACGCGCTTGAAGCCCGCGGCCGAGAGCGTCTGCGCGGCGCGGACGGCCGCCTCGTCGTCGGGGCAGGCGCAGTAAGTGACGACCAACGCGTCGCGCGGGAGGTCGCGCAGCGGCGGCAGTGACAGACGCGCGCGGAGCCGGCGCTCCTTGATGTGGAGCGCGCCCGTGATCTTGCCGTCGCTCGAAGCGTAAACGTCGGCCGAGCGCAGGTCGATCAGAGTCACCGGCTCGCCCTTCGAGAGCTTCTCCTTCAGCTCGGCGGCGGAGATGAACTCGGCCGCCGTGGGTTCCGCCCCGGACTGCGCGAGCGTGCCGCCGAAGCCGTACGTCGCCGCCAGCGCGGCGACGAGCGCGCACGCGAGCGCGCGTGTTCTGTCGAGCCTCATTCTCTTCACCTCCCCCTCCTCGTCGCTTTCACTGCTGCGCGGCCTTGACCATCCCGCCGTGGACGACGCGCAGGGGCGGCGGCTTCCTGTAGCCGCGCGGGTCGTGCCAGGCGTAGTGCGCGCCGTCGTAGTAGATGAAGCCCGCGCGCCCCCCGACCGTCTCGTCGATCACGTCGCCGAGCAGCCTCGGCAGTCTGGACTCGTGCGCGGACGCGAGCGCGACCTTCCGCGCGCGGGCCTTCACGACCTGGCCCGCGGCGTCCTTCAGCACAAAGGTCTGCGTCGCCTGCGGGTCGCGCCAGCCTTCCGCGCCGTAGCCGTGGATGACCGCGAGCAGCGTGTCGTCCTCTTCGACGAGGGCGCGCCGACGCGCCGCGCCGTAAGAAGAGGAGCCGTCGGGCGGGGGCGCGAACGGGTCTTTGATAATCCAGGCGGCCAGCTCGTCGTTCATCTCTCCGAGCCTGCCGGGAGAGGGGCTGACCGCGACGGCGAGGTCTTGCGAGTCGTCGCCGTTGAAGTCGCCGACGGCGAAGGAGGGCACGGAGTCAATCTTCACCGCGCCCTTGAAGATGCGTTCGACGGCCCCGCGCACCTCCGCAACGCCGGGCGGTGGAAGCTTACGGGCGGCGACCTCACCCGCCGCGGGAAGCACGTTCGCCTCCGGCGCGGGCGCTTCGGCGGGCGGGGGCGCTTCGGCCGTGGCGGCCCGGCGTCGCGGCGTCGAACCGCCGCAGGCGGCCGAGAGCGCGCACGCCGCGGCGAGGCACAAGATGAGTGCTGGCGTGAAGGTTCTGCTCGACATCCTTTTATCCTCTATGAGATTCAATCGGGAAGGACGGGGGCCGCCCCGGCCAGAGACGACGGCCCCCGTCCGTGACTTTAACTCAAGCTACTCACAGCGACTTGAGGAACGCGATGACGGCGTTCTTCTGGTCGGCGGTCAGCGCGTTAAAGGCGTTGCGCGACGAGGTGGCCTGCCCCGCGTGGCGCTGGATCGCCTCGTTGAAGGTGAACGAGAGCCCGTCGTGCATCAGCAGCGGGCGCATGCGCACGCCCCAGAGCGGCGGGGTGCGCACCATGTTGCGGGTGGCGGCCCCGCCGTTCTGGACGATGCCGTCGCCGGTGCCGATGTTGTGCAGCAGGAAGTCGCTGAACGGGCGGATGCGCTCGTCGCCCAAGACCGCCGGGACGGTGAACGCCCCGCCGTTGATGACGGTGCCCGCCGGGGCCGTGACGATCGACGGCGTGTGGCAGACCGAGCAGTTGATTTGCGTAAAGAGCGTCTGGCCGGTCTGCGCGGCGGCCGTGAGCGTGCCGCGGCCGGGCGCGCGCGTCGCCCTCATGAAGTTGGCGAAGGCTTCCACGTCCGCGCCGTCGTCCTCGGGGTCGGCCACCGTGTCGAAGGCCGCGACCGACTTGCCGAGCGAGTTGTTCTCGACCGTGCCGCCGTTGCCGTCGAACGGGTTGGTGATGCCCATCTCGTTCAGGTAGGCGTCGCCGGAGAACGAGACGAGGCTCGCGTGCTGGTTCTTCCAGCCGAAGCGCCCGACGCGCAAAGCGCCGTTCGCCTCGACGACGGGCACGTTGATGATGGTGCCGCGGAACTCGGCGGGCTGCGCGTTGCGGATGGCGGTGAGTGTGGAGTTCGCGATGGCCTCGACGAAGCCGTCGCCGATGACGTTAAGACTCGTCCGGAAGGTGCGGATGTTTTCGAGCGGCGCGTTGTCGAGCCGCTCCTGGATGGGCGCGGCGATGGCGCGCAGTTGGATGAGCGACTGCCCGCCGGGCGGGTTGGTGAACACGCCCGACGAGTTGAGGTGCCCGGCGCGCAGCTCGTTGGTCTGGCTGATGCCGCCGGTCTCGGGGCTCTGGTGGCACGAGGCGCACCCCACGTCGTTGTAGGTCGGCCCGAGGCCGTCGTCTACCGTCTCGCGCTCCTCGAAGATGAACTTGTTATCCTCGAAAGAGCGGTTAGGGACGGGCGGCCCGCCGACGCACTCGTCGATGGGCGTGCCGCGCGCCCCGAGCCCGTTGAAGAGGTCGTCGGTGAGGATGTTCAGGTCGGTGGTCGGAGCCTCCTGTATCGAGTGGCTCTCGCCCCCGGCCGACTCCTCCATCGACTGGCTCTCGACCGTGGACCTCGAAGCGGAGGCGAGCGCCAGCGCCAGGACGACGGCCGTCACGACGGACAGTTTCAGGATTTTCATATCGGTCTCTCCTCTGGCGATGTGGGGGCGCGGGAGGCCCCCTCGGGAAGGTGCGTTGCGGGGCGCGGCGTTTGAGAGGATCGCCGCGTCTCTGGTTTATCGCCCGTGTGTTCGCCCTGGAAGGAAGTTCGCCGCCCGCGCGCCTTCGGGGCCGCGCGCGCGGGAGCAAAGAAGGTGTTACGTAGCCCGTGAAGTTTTAGCCGGTGGAGCCCCTCGGTGGGAGGTCGGGCAAGTGACTGGGACTGGGGACGCTGGCGGCTTAGCGCGGTGAAGCCTACTCCCGCCGCGCACCGATGTCAACAACTTTTCGCGCGGCGGCCCGAACCCGGGCGCGGGGGTTGACACCCCACGGCTCTTGCTATAAAAGCAGCTTCCCCGGCCGCCTTCCGTCCGAGCCTTTAGGAGAGATTCGATGAGACACAGACACGCACAGTCCGACGCCCGCGCCGCGCGCCGCACGGCCTTCGCCGCGACGCTCGCGGCGCTGCTACTCTCGGCCCTCTTCCCCGCGCACGTCGTGCGGGCGCGCAACGACGACGAACTCGCGCGGACGGTGGCGATGATGGCGAAGGTCGGTTTCGCCAACACGCCGAGCTTCTCGCCCGACGGCCGGCAGCTCGCCTTCGTCACGAACCTGTCGGGCCTGCCGCAGGTCTGGACGATGCCGGCGGCGGGCGGCTACCCCGTGCTCGTCACGGCCTTCGACGACCCCGTCGGCTTCGTGCGCTGGTCGCCCGCGGGCGACTGGCTCGCCTTCAACGTCGCGCCGGGCGGCGGCCTGAACGAGCAGATTTACGTCGTGCGCCCGGACGGGAGCGGGCTGCGCCGCCTGACCGAGGGCGGCAAGGAGAACAACTTCCTCGGCGACTGGACTCCGGACGGCCGCCACATCTTCTTCTCCTCGAACCGCCGCGACCCGGCCTCGACCGACTTTTACCTGCTGGACGTGGCGACGGGGCAGTCGCGCATGGTCGCGGAGAATAAGGGCGTGGGCAGGATCGAGGACGTGAGTCGTGACGGCAAACACGCCGTGGTCAGCCGACTGCTCAACCGCGGCGACAACAACCTCTACCTCCTTAACCTCTCCGACGGCAAAGAGACGCTGCTGACGCCGCACGAGGGGCCGGGCCAGTTCGGCAGCGGGCTCTTCTCGGCGGACGGGCGCACCGTCTACCTCGGCTCGAACAAGGACAGAGACCTCGTCGCCTTCGCGCGCGTGCGGCTCGACGGGGCCGGGCGGCCCGGCCCCGTCGAGGTGCTGGCGGCGCGCGACGACGCGGAACTCTCCGACTTCGTGATGAACGAGGAGCGGACGACCGCGGCGCTCGTCTGGAACGTCGCGGGGCGGAGCGAGCTCTCCTTCTACGACACGGCGAGTGGGAAGACGACGCCCGGGCCGAAACTGCCCGCAGAGATTCTGGGCCGGCTCGAATTCTCGAAGGACGGGCGGCGGCTGGCGCTGGTGCTGTCGGGGGCGTCGGCGCCCGCGGACATCTGGATGTTCGACATGCAGGCGAAGCAGTTCACGCAGTTGACGAGGAGCCCGCACGCGGGCGTAGACCTCGCGAAGCTCGTGCGCCCGGAACTCGTCCGCTACAAGGCGCACGACGGCTTGGAGCTTTCGGGCTGGCTCTACCGGCCCGCGGGCGCGAAAGGCCCCGGCCCCGTCGTGCTCAGCTTCCACGGCGGCCCCGAGGGGCAGGAGCGGCCCGGCTTCAACTCGACGTACCAGGCGCTGCTGTCGCGCGGCATCGCGGTCTTCGCGCCGAACGTGCGCGGCTCTTCGGGCTTCGGCAAGCGCTTCGTCAACCTCGACAACGGGGCGCTCAGGGAGAACGGCGTCAAAGACATCAAGGCGAGCGTGGACTACGTCGTCTCGGCGGGCGTCGCCGACCCGAAGCGCGTCGGCATCATGGGCGGCTCCTACGGCGGCTACATGGTGATGGCGGGCCTGACGGAGTACCCGGAGCTGTTCGCCGCGGGCGCGAACCTCTTCGGCGTCGTCAACTTCGAGACCTTCTTCAAGCACACGCAGCCGTGGATGGCGGCCATCTCGAAGGTCGAGTACGGCGACCCCGAGAAGGAGGCCGAGATGCTGCGGCGGCTCTCGCCCATCCACCGCGTCGAGCGCGTGCGCGCGCCGACCATCGTGCTGCACGGCGCGAACGACACGAACGTCCCCGTCGTCGAGGCCGAGCAGGTGGTGGAGAACTTAAAGAAGCGGGGCGTCCCCGTCGAGTACGTCCTCTTCCCCGATGAGGGGCACGGCTGGCGCAAGACGCCGAACCGCATCCGCTCGGCCGTCTCCATCGTGAAGTTCTTCGAGACGCACCTGAAGGGAAGTTGAAGGAGAGTAGGCAGTAGTCAGTAGTCAGTAGTCAGTAGAAAGACAACGCGGCGCGCCCGGCTTTATAACCGGGCGCGCCGTTTCGTATTCCTACCGACTACTGACTACTGTCTACTGCCTACTCTTCCCGCCTACTGCACCGTCGCGGGGAGGAGCGAGCCGCGGCGGTCGGTGGCGACGCCGCGGCCGTCCTCGATCATGCCGATCATGCCGTGGAAGTGTATGTCGCTGCCCGAGAGCACGAGCAGCACGTCGCCCGGGCGCACGTCCGGGTTCTCTATGTGGAAGCGGACGACCGTCGCGTGGCCGTTCGACTCTTCGAGCGTCTCGAACTCGAAGGTGTCGGCGTCCACGACGACCGTCTGCGAGTTGTTCGTGTAACTGGGTCTCTCTTGCGACATCGAATGATTACCTCTAAAAAATTGTCCGCTAAAAATTATCGGGGTGAAAAGCCCTGCCGTAGAGCCCATGGTACGCCCAGCCGAGCACGCGCGCCTCGGCCGTACACAGCGTCTCAAGCCAGCAGCAGTTCAGATAGATGTCCCGCTCGCGCCGCGAAGGAATCTTCTCCGCCTCGTGGACGACCGAAGAGTCCTCCGAGGGCTTCAGGCCGTAGGCTTCGGCTATCGACTCGTTCGTCTGCCGCGCGTCTTCGAGCGCCGCGAGCAGCTCTCTGATCCAGCCGTGCAGCCCCGGCTCCGTGTCGTGCTCGACGAGCGCCTGCATGACGCCGACGGCGAGCCTGTCCTCCGCGCGGTTGAAGCCGAAAGAGTCTTCGCGCCCCTTCAGTTCCTCGGCCTGCCGCCACTGGAAGAGCGCCTCGACCGCCGGGAAGCGCACGACCGCGACGCGCTCGTCGTAGTCGAGGAACCACTGGATGACGGCGGCCAGCGACGCGGGCTCCACGCGGCCCCGCGCGTCCCTGCGCATGAGGGGCGGCCCCTGCCCCGCGGCCTCTGACTTAGACTGCGCCATCACGAACTCGCGACCGCCTCGCCCGCCTCTTCCGCCGCGTCTTCACTCTGGCGCTTCAGGTACTTGCCGAAGTAGCCGTTCCAGGGCGGGATGACGACCGAGACCGGGCCTTCGGCGCGCGCCTGGCAGGAGAGGCGGATGAGCGGCCGCGGGTCGTCGGTCTCGACGTAGCCGAAGAGCGGCATCATCTTGCGCTCGCGCCACTCGGTCTCGGAGAGCTTCTCCGCCCCGCTGAGCACGCCGACCCAGCACGTCCCGCACGAG
The DNA here is from genome assembly GCA_035563535.1 of Pyrinomonadaceae bacterium. GTDB lineage: Bacteria > Acidobacteriota > Blastocatellia > Pyrinomonadales > Pyrinomonadaceae > QHXN01. Next base: position 13,044 of record DATMVD010000003.1, read on the forward strand.
GCCGAGCGGCACTGCACGGGGATGGGGCCTTCGTTGACGGTGCAGCGCGGGTCCGACTCGTGCCACGGCCGCTTGTCCGCTTGCGCGCCCGAGGCGACCTCCTGCTTGTCGAGGGCCTTGAAGCGGCGGTCGTCGGCGTTCTCGTCCCACACGACCGTCCAGCGCCGGTCAGCCGTCCGCAGGAAGCCGAAGAGCCCCTGCCCCTCGTCCCTCGCGCGCTCGCGCAAAACCTCCTCGGGCGTGCGCTTCAGGTGGCGGCGGTCGATGCGGACTTCGCCCGGCGTCCGCCTGAACTCTTCGAGCCCGACCTGCTGCAACGCCATCAGGCCCACGGCGGCGACGGCCGTCGTCAGAGACTCTTCAACCTTCCTCTCGTCTGCCACCGCGCGCGCGACCTCGCGCACGACCTCTGCGAGCGTGCGGCCCTGCGGCACCTCGCCGCCCTCCGCTAGGCGCGCGACCGCTCGCTTGACCTCGGGCCAGAAGCGATGGCCGTAGAGGAACGTGTGCGACGAGTCGAGCTGGTCTTTCAAAAACCACTTGCCCTGCATCAACAATTCCTGCGCGAGACGCGCGGGGTCTCCCGCCGCCTGGAAGGCGCGCAGCAGCGCCAGCGGGTAGAAGTGAAACCAGACCTGCGCCGCGTTCCTGTCCACCTCGTGGATCGCGGGCAGCAGCGTCGTCAAAGTCTCGCGCCACGCCGCGTCGTCGTGGCGGTTCAGGAAAATCTCAAGGGGCGTCTCTCTCTTACTGCTCATGGCTCCTCTATTGAAGACTCTTCCGAAAAAAAGGATGAGAACCGAAACGGAGAGTTTACCCGTCTTCGCCCGCGCGCACAAACGGGGAGGGCGGCAGGCGGCGGCCGCGCGGCGGCGTCGGCTCCCGACTTCGCCTTTAATTTGTAGCGGCGAAGACAGACTCTAGCGACAAGCCGCGTGATAAAGTACGCGCACTTATGTCTCAGGAGGGCGAGTCTAAGCGTCTGGGCGACGTGACGGTGGGCGAGGCCAAGCGCGCGGCCATCTACGCGGGGCTGACCGCGCTGGCGCTCTTCCTCTTCGTGCGCCTGCTCGGCGAGGTTCTGGTGGCGCTGCTGCTGGGCGCGGTGGCCGCGGCGTACCTGCTGCCGGTGCAGGAGTGGCTGGAGAGGCGTCTGCGGGCGCGCGCCGGGAGCGCGCTCATCACCATCGCGCTCATCGTCGTGCCGCTGGCGGCCACGGTCGGCTACGGCTGGTACGAGATGTCGGGCTACTCCGCCGAGGTGCAGGACGAGCGGCGCCGCGAGCAGATCATCGCCGGCATCAGCCAGTCGCTCTCCGATTACGTCGCCGTCGAGAACACGCGCGCCGTCTTACAGAACGCCTTCGGGCAGGCGCTCGTCCGCTCGGGCGAGGCCATCGAGGAGTTCAAGAAGCGCACCGCGATGCTGCTCGTCTCGGCCACGGTCTTCTTCTTCACGCTTTTCTACGTGCTGACGCAGCGCGTGCGCCTCGCGGCCTACATCAAGCTGAGGATTCCGGGCGACTTCCTGCCCTTCTACGAACGCTTAGGCGAGAACGTCGGCGGCGCGCTGCGCGGCGCGCTCTTCGCGGTGATGGTTGACCAGACGGCGAAGGCCGTCGTCATCCTCATCATGAACCTCGTCTTCGGCGTGCCGCTGGCGGTGGCGCTCGCGCTCGTCACCTTCCTCATCGGCTTCTTCCCCATCCTCGGCGAGTGGGCCGTCTACATCCCGGTCAGCGTCTTCCTGCTCGTCTTCCAGAACAGGCCCGGCGCGGCCGCGGCCTACTTCCTCATCGGCATCGCGATGACCGTCTGCTCCTCGCTCTTCCTCCGCCCGAAGCTCGCCTCGCGCAGCGCCGAGCGCTTCAACTTCTACTGGATGCTGGTCGGGCTCGTGACGGGCGTCTACGCCTTCGGCATCCCCGGCATCGTGCTGGGCCCCGCCATCCTCGGCTTCGCCAAGGCCATCATGGACACGCTCGCCGGCGACGTGAAGTACGAGACCTCGCTGTTGAAGGAGGAGCGCGCGCAGCGCACCGAAGAGAGCAACGCGCGCGCGGCCGAAGAAGAGAAGGGCCTCAGCCCGGCGGCCAGGTGAGCGAGCGGCCGCCGAGGAGGTGGACGTGGATGTGGAAGACCGACTGGCCGGCCCCGGCCCCTGTGTTGATGACGGTGCGGTAGCCCGACTCTCCGAGCCCCTCTTCGCGCGCGACGCGCGCGGCAATAAGAAGCAGATGGCCGAGCAGCGCCTCGTCACCCTCGCCCGCTTCGTTTAAAGATGCGACGTGCGCGCGCGGGATGACGAGCGCGTGCGTGGGGGCCTGCGGGTTGATGTCGCGGAAGACGACCGCGCGCTCGTCCTCGAAAATCTTAGCCGCGGGAATCCCGCCCGCCACGATCTTGCAGAAGATGCAGGTCTGTTCGGCCATGTGAACCTCAGTCCTCGACTCGGGGTCGGATTCCGCAGGGTTTGGATTCTACCTCAACACGCCTCAGCGCCACGAAGGCGCGAGCCCGTTCCGCACGAGCAGCCGCGCTTCGCGGCCGTCCGTCCGCATCAGCCACAGGTCAACGTCCTTATCGTCGTCCCATTTCTTAGCGCGCTCGAAGACGACCCACTGCCCGTCGGGCGAGACGTCGAAGGCGCGCGCGTACTCGCCCTCAAACTTCGTCAACTGCGTGGCGCGCTTCGTCGCGGAGTCGTAGCGGAAGAGGTTCCCGAACTCGTAAGCGAGGTCGGGGAACGAGTAGAGGAAGCCGGAGCCGTCGGGCAGCCAGCGCAGGTCTGAGACGAGCTGGAGGTCGAGCTCGCTGAAGGGGTGGAGTTTGGCGCCGGGGTGCGTGCCGCCCTCCCTGACGCGGTAGATGCTGCTGCCTCCGCCGTCGGAGTTCGCGCTGTAGATGACCTGGTCGGCAAGCGCCGGCGTCGGCCCCCAGTCCCACGCGCACGCGCCGGGCGGCGGCTCGCCCCCGAACAGCTTGTCGAAGACCAGCTCGCCGGGCTTGGGCTGCGCGGGCACGGTGGTGACCAGGCAGAGACCGTCGCGGTAGCTCAGGCGCGAGCCGTCGCTGCGCCAGACCGGGCGGAAGGCGCCGAAGAGCGGGACGCCGTCGCCGCTGATGCCGAAGGCCGGCGCGGTGAGCGTCCGCCCGGCCTTCACGTCCACACCGGGGATGAACCAGCGGTAGTTGCCGTACATCGCGACGACGGGCTGGGCGTGGTCGCCGAAGTCGGCCACGGACTTGAAGACGAGCGTCCTGGAAGAGCCGGGCGGCAGGACGACGGCCTGCGGCTCGTCCGCGCCGACGACGTAGACGAAGAAGGTGCCCAGACTCGCCTGCGACTGCTTCCAGGTGGGCTGCTCGTTGCGAAGGGTGACGGTGACCGCGCCCTTCGGGTAGCGCGCCAGCTCGCCGTGGTCGGGCGCGTTGGTGATCTTGCGGAAGCCCTTGCCGTCGGCCCCGACGGCGTAGAGGTCGGCGTGGTAGAGCGAGGCCACGTTCATGTGGCTGCTGGAGAAGGCCAGCTCCTTCCCGTCGGGCCGCCACGCGAGTTCGTGGATGGCCGAGCCCTCCTTCGCGTACTCGTGCGTCCAGAGGCGGCGGTCGTTCGTCCCGTCGGCCTCGACGAGACGTATCTCGGTTCCGCCGCGCACGTAGGCGATGGTGCCCCGCGCGGGCGCGGAAGACGACGCTTGAGCGGGCGCTTCGGCCGTGCCCGCGGCCGGCGCCGGCGTCTGGGATGTGCTCGGCGCGGGCGTCTGACCCGCGTCCTGCGTGGGCGTCCGGCCTTCGTTTGTGGCGGGCTGATTCTTCCCGACGACGGCGGCGACCGTAGACTGAATCGACGCGGCGTTCGGGGCCTGCCCCGTCGTCGGCGCGGGGGGCAGGGTTGACGGCGACTCCTGACCGCTCTGCGAAGCGGTCGGGCGAACGGCGCGACCGTCGGCCCTGCGGCCGTAGATGAAGTTATCGAGGAACAGCCCCACCTGCCCCCGCGGCGGGCGGAAGCTGACGGCGACGATATCTACTTCGGAGATGAAGCCGACGAAGGCGGCTGCCGGGCGGTTGAAGGTGTTGACGACGACTGTGTGCTCGCGGCCGTCGCCCGTCGCCGCGGTGACTTCGACCGTGCCCACGTAGGGCTGCTGCGTCCAGAGGTCGCAGCCGACGGCCGTCGTGCCCGCCGGGAGCGTCGCGTCGAGCGAGGCGTTGCCGGGCTGGTTCGGCGCCGCCCAACCGAGCACGGGGTGCGACCCCGTGTTGTGCATCGGGTTCCCGGCGCCGTAGCCCGCGCTCAGGACGTAGATGAGCCCCGCCCCGAACCTCGCGCCGCCCCGCGCGCGGAAAGTCACGCCGCCCACGCTGAGCCCGTCTTCCGGCCGGTGCTTCGCGAAACCACGGGCGGGCGCCACCGAGTCGAACGTAATGGTCGAAACCCCGCGGGACGCCGCGGCGAAAGCCTCGCGGCTGTTCAGGTGTTCGACGGCGGACTGCGCCGCGCCGCTCGCCGCGAGGCAGAGCGCGGCGGCGGCGGCGAGCGCATACAGTCCGACCCTGCTGCGAGAGTTGGTTCTCAAGGTCGCTTACTCCTGTCTGCGGGCGCTGTGCTAAAGAGGTTTCGCCGTAAGCGCCAAAGGGCTCGGGGAGAGGCGACGGAGCGCCGGGGCGCGCGGCCGTTTACGGGTAGATGTACTCGGGCCAGTCGAGGTCTTCGACCGGCTGTGAAGCGGCCTTCGCGCCCTGCGGCTTAAGGCCGCGCACCTCGCCGTCGTGGCCTTCGTCGTCGTAGACGGGGCGGCTCGGCGTGAAAGCCCCCGCGGGCACGACGAGCGTGTACCAGACGAGCACGAAGGCGAGGACGAGCGCGAGGACTTGCCGCCGCAACTCCTCCCTGCCGACGGCCGCGCGCCGCCTCACTTCGACAGTCAAATCCGCGGTCATGCCGTGGCCGTCTCCACCGGCGGGAGTTGCGCCGTGACCGACTCGCGCACGCGCTCGATCTCCGCGCCGACGGCCCGCAGCTTCGCCTCGATCTTCTCGTAGCCGCGGTCGATGTGGTAGACGCGCTCGATGACGGTTTCGCCCCGCGCCGCGAGGCCCGCCAGGACGAGCGAGGCCGAGGCGCGCAGGTCCGATGCCTGCACGCGCGCGCCCGAAAGCTCCGCCGGGCCTTCGACGGCGGCCGTGCTGTTGCTCTCCACCCGGACGCGCGCGCCCATGCGCTGCATCTCGGAGGCGTGCATGAAGCGGTTCTCGAAGATGGTCTCGACGACGCGCGCGGAGCCCTCGGCCTGCGTCATCAGGGCCATGTACTGCGCCTGCATGTCGGTCGGGAAGTCCGGGTAAGGCTCCGTGGTCACGTCGCGCGCCTTGAGCCCCTTCGGGCTCCGGCGCGCGTGCAGGGTCGTCGGGTTGACCTCTTCGATCTGCACGCCGGCCTCGCGCAGGCGCTCGATGACGGCCGTGAGGTGTTCGGGGCAGCAGTCCTTCACCTCAAGCTCGCCGTCGGTGATGGCGGCGGCGACGAGGAAGGTGCCGGTCTCGATGCGGTCGGGGATGATGGTGTGCTCGGCCGCGCCCAGGGCTTCGACGCCCTCGACGGTGATCGTGTCGGTGCCCGCGCCGCGCACGCGCGCCCCCATGCGGTTGAGCAGGTCTGCGAGGTCTTCGACCTCCGGCTCGCGCGCAGCGTTGCGCAGGGTCGTCGTGCCGCGCGCGAGCGTCGCCGCCATCATGAGGTTCTCCGTGCCCGTCACGGTCACCTTTGCGAACTTCACGTCCGCGCCGACGAGGCGGCCCCCTTTCGGCGCGCGCGCGACGATGTTGCCCGACTCCAAGCTGACCTGCGCGCCGAGCACCTTCAGGGCTTCGAGGTGCAGGTCAATCGGCCGCGTCCCGATGGCGCAGCCGCCCGGCAGACTCACCTTCGCCTTGCCGAAGCGCGCCACGAGCGGCCCGAGCGCGAGCACCGACGCGCGCATCGTCTTCACCAGATCGTACGGCGCTTCAAAGACCTCGACGTTGGCGGCCGTGATCTTGTGCGTGCGTAGGTCGGGCACGAGCACGGTCGCGCCGAGGTCTTCGAGCAGCCGCCGCTGCGTCATGCAGTCGCGCACGTAGGGGACGTTGTGGAGCGTCACCGTCTCGGGCGTCAGTATCGCCGCCGCCAGACACGGCAGCGCCGAGTTCTTCGCCCCGCTGACCGTCACGCGCCCGCTCAAGCGCCGGCCGCCTGTAATACGAAATTTATCCATAAAGTTTTTGGGGAGTCAGGTCGCGCGGGATTCTAACACGGCGCGCGGGGGCAGGCCACGCCCCGGCGCGCGGCGGACTTCAGGGCGCGGAGGCGTAGTAACCGCGCCGCGCCCTCACCGTCAGCCCGCGCTCCCGCCCCCGCGCGTCGCGCGCCCTGACCTTCACCGCGAGCGCGTGCAGGCGTCCGTCGTCGGGCTCCGACTCGGCGAGCGTGAAGCCGAGGCTGTAGCGCGCCAGCATGTCGTCGATGAAGCGCGAGAGGCCGTCGGTCAAGTCCTGCGGCTTCCCGACCTGCGCCACCTCGCCGCCCGTCTGCTTCGCAATCTCGTCGGCCGCGTGGACGCTCAGGCCGCGCGGCTTCATGACGAGCTTGTTCAAGGTGCCGACGAAGAACCGCGTGCCGAAGCTCTTCTTGAAGACGAGGGCGTTGAAGGTTATCCCCGCGCGCAGGGCGCGCTCCGTCACCTCCTCCCGCTCGCCCTTCCTCAGGTCGAAGAGGTCGTCGATGAGGCCGACGACGACGAAGCGCGAGTTCGGGAAGCGCCGCGTGAGCGCGATGACCTCGTCGGCGATCTCCGACAGTCGCCAGACGATGTCGAGCCGCAGGTCTTCCGTGTAGCGCCCGCGCCTCTCTGCGAGGTCTTCGAGGAGCCGCTCCTGCTCGGCGACGAGCCGCGGGAGCGAGAGCACGGCGGCCGCCGTCCCGGCGCGGTCGCGCGTGAAGCCCGAGACCATCCTGAGCGACGGGACGGGCTCGCCGCCCGGCCCCTCCTCGATCCAGGTCGTCATCAACGCCACCTCGTCCTCCGGCGCGAGTTTCGAGAGCGCGGAGTTCAGGCGGCCGAGCGCCGCCTCGCTCTTGAGGTGCGGGCGGCCGTACACCGACCAGAGGTCTACGACGAGCAGCAGCGCGAGCGGCCGTCGCGAGTCGCCCTCGCGCGTGAAGTAGGAGAGCGGGCGGGGCCGGCCGTCGTCGAGCACCTGAAAATCCTTGGGCCGGAGGCCGCGCACGGGCTCGTTCGTCTTGCGGTCTTTGACCAGCGCGTCGAGGAAGACGACGCGCGTCCTCGTGCGCACGACCTCCTCGGGGCCGGGCGGCGCTTCGGGCCGTCCCGTCGGGCCGACCGTCCTGGGCCGCTGCTCCTGTGCGTGCGCGGCGGCGGCCGCGCAGACGGCGATGGCGACTGCGAGAAGGAAGTGCTTCGGCATGTTTCACCTCCGGGCCGGCGCGGGGGAAGGTTACGCCTGAAGTCGTAGAGCGGGGGCGGCCGCGAGTCCGGCTCGTTCGCGGCGTTGAGACGAGCGGGCGGCGGAGGCGAGTTGCCTTATTTCGACGGGCGCGTTATTCCGGCGGCTCGGGCGAGCCTGAGCGCGACGGTGCGCGGGATGCCTTGCAGGTCTTTGTGTATGTCGAGCAGCGTCCAGACCGACGGGTCGATGAGCGCGCCGACCTGTTCGTGCTGGTTGAAGCCTATCTCCAGGAGGAGGTGGCCGCCGGGTTTCAGAAAGCGCGGGGCTTCGGCGACGAGGCGGCGGATGACGGAGAGGCCGTCGCCGCCGGGCGTGAGCGCGACGCGCGGCTCGTGTTCGCGCACCTCCCTCTGCAACCCTCCGAGGTCGGACTCGGCGACGTAGGGCGGGTTCGACGCGACGAGGTCGAAACGGAGTTCTTCATGTCCGTCCGAACGCAGGGCGTCGAAGCAGTCGGAGACGAGCAGCCGCAGACGTTCGCCGACGCCGTGGCGCGCGGCGTTGCGCGCGGCGACCGCGAGCGCCGCCTTTGACACGTCGAGCGCGACGCCGCCCGCGTCCTTACGTTCATGAAGTAACGTCACGGCGATGCAGCCCGAGCCCGTGCCCACGTCGCACAGCAGCGGCGCGTTAGTTCCCTTCAGCAGTTCCAAAGCCTCCTCGACGAGCAGCTCCGTCTCGGGGCGCGGGATGAGCACGTCCCCGTTCACCTCGAACTCAAGCCCGTAGAACTCCTGCCGCCCGGTGATGTACTGGAACGGCTCGCCCGCGGCGCGCCGCTCGACCGCCGCGCGGAAGGCCGAGAGCTGTTCGGCCGTCAGCTCGTCGTCCGAGTGCGTGATGAGGAAAGCCTGGTCGCGCCCGATTGAATGCGAGAGGAGTGAGCCCGCTTCCCTCCGCGGCTCTGACAAGCCCGAGGCGCGCAGCTCCTCGGCCGCCGCGCGCAGCGCCCCGGCAATCGTCAGACACTCTTTTAGCTCGTCCATACTTTTACCCGCCGTGGCCGCCATTGTAGCCCCGGTGCGAACCCGCTTCCACGCCCCCGGCAAATGAAAGCGCCCGGCCGTGTGAGCGGCCGGGCGCTTTCGCTGACGGACGGGGCCGTTAACTACCGAACCTCTTGCGGTACTCGTCGGAGAGGATGAAGGCCCTGACCATCTCGGCCCTGACGAAGTCGCCGTTGAACATGTGCAGCTTCGAGAGCCAGAACTGGTAGCCGCCGTCGTCCTCGTCGGGCGGGTCGGTCGGGTTCCGGCGCAGGTAGCCGAAATACTGCATTAGCACGAAGGCCGAGCGGAACTCTCGCTGGCGGACGGAGTCGGAGTCGGCGATTGAGCGCAGCGCCGCCGCCCGCCCCGCCGCGTCGCCCATGCCGAAGGCGTCCACCGCCTCCTGCACCTCGGCGTCGGGCGGGTCGAAGACGTTCGCCCGTTGGAAGAGAGTGATCACGTAGTCCTCGGCCGACATCGAAATCGGAGTCGTCAGGATGAACTCGGGGTCTGTGACGACCCGCAGCGCGTAGGCCGTCTGGTTCTGGTCGAGCCGCGCCTCGGCCCCCGCCTGGCCGATGACGACGCCCTCGCCGACCTGCCGCGCGTCGCGGATGAACTCGGTGTAGCCGACGCGCTCCCCCTCATTCTCCGACTGCCTGCCGAAGGCGGCGCTCTGGACTCGGATGACGTAGAAGCCCGACTCCTGGAACTCGATGGAGAGGAAGAAGGCCGCGCTGGTGTGAATCCTCTTCGCGTCGCGGCAGCCCGCGTCCGCGCCGCACGACTCGATGCCGCCCACCCAGAAGGCGAGGCCCACGGCGTCCGGCTCGCGCCCGAGGAAGTCGAGGTAGTGCTGGCGGACGAAGAACGTGCTGTTGTCGATGGGGTTGGCCCCCGTCCCGCTGTCGTTGTCCGTGATGGTGACGGCGACGGTACCCGTCGTCCCCGGCGTGAAATTGGCGGTCGGGTTTTGGAGCAAGACGTTGAAGGTCTCGTCCGCCTCGTCGAAGGCGTCGTCCACGACGAAGACCTCGCAGGTCTTCGTCGTCTCGCCGGGGCCGAAGGTGAGCGTCCCGGCGGCGGAGCCGAAGTCCTGGGTGGCGATGGCCGAGATGCTGCCGGTGAAGTAGTTGACGGTCACGGTGCCGATCAGGCTGCCCGTGCGCTGGACGGTGAAGGTCGCGGTGCCGTCGCCCTCGTTGACGGTGTAGGTTGCCTGGCTGAACCCCATGACGCCGCCGGGGTCGTCGTTCAAGATGAGCCCCTGCCCCTGACCGTCGGCGACGGTCGCGCCCTGCGGGTTGGAGAGGTTGACGAAGAAGTCCTCGTCGCCTTCGGGCTGCGTGTCTGGGAAGACGGTGACGCTGATCGTCTTGGTCTGCTCGCCCTGCGCGAACGAGACCGTCCCCGTGGTGGACTCGAAATCGCTCCCCGACTGCGCGGTCCCGCTGTCCGTGTTGAAGTCCACTTTCCCGCCCCGAACGGATGTGGAACCACGCGGCCTCCCGCCCCCCGCCCGCTTTGGGCTATAATACGTGGCAACCGAGGCAAGACAGAAAATCGAGGAGGGTAGAGAGGTGAAGGCCGAGCTACACATACAGGGCATGCGCGGCGACTCTTGCGCCGCGCTCATCAAGGACACGCTCGAAGACACGGCCGGAGTCCACAGCGCCGAGGTCAACTTCGGCGGCAAGACCGCCGTCGTCAACTTCGACGAAACGGTCGTGCAGCAGAAGACTCTGATCAAGAAGTTGCAGGACGTCGGCTACAACGCGACCGAGGGAGACCAGCAGCAGCGGGGGGCGACGAACAATGGCTGAAGCTGAGAACAAATTGGAGCAGGCGAACGACAACGCCCTCGACGACCGCGGCACGGACGCCGCCGGCGGCCTTGAGCTGCTGCGCCGCCTGCGCGACAACGGCTTCGAGTCGGACGACGAGAAGTTCGCCGTCGCCCTCGGCCGCCCCGTCGGCGAGGTCACGGCCTGGATGGCGGGCTCCGAGCCGCCCGACGACGATGTCATCATGAAGGCCCGCGGCATCGCGCAGGAGCGCGGGATTGAAATCGAGTAGGCAGTAGGCAGATGGCAGTAGGCAGTTCAAATCCCGGTCGGCGGACGGTTCGGGTGAAGCCCGGCGACGCACGCGACGCGGAGCGCCTACTGCCTACTGCCTACTGCCTACTGCCTACTGTTTTATGAACGAGAAGGTCAGCCGCGCCGCCGCCGCGCTCGTCGAGTCGTACGAGCGCGGCGGCGTCAAGATTCACCACCTCGACCGCAGGCCGCTGCCTTCGCGCGACGCGGCCGTCGCCGTGCTCGACGCGCTCCAGGAGCTGATGTTCCCCGGCTACACGGGGGCGCAGGGGCTGACGGGCGCGGGGCTGCGGCTGCACGTCGAGGCGCGCGCGGCGTGGCTCTACGAGACGCTGGCCGAGCAGATCGCGCGCGCGGTCAACCACGGCCACCGGCTCGAAGACGCCTGCCCCGTCACCGAGCGGCAGGCGACCGAGCGCGCCGAAGAGTTCCTCACGCGGCTGCCCGCCGTGCGCGAGGTCCTGGCGACCGACGTGAAGGCGGCCTACGACGGCGACCCCGCGGCCGTCTGCTACGACGAGATCATCTTCAGCTACCCGGGGCTCTACGCCATCATGACCTACCGCCTGGCGCACGTGCTGCACGCCCTGGACGTGCCGCTCATCCCGCGCATCATGACCGAGCACGCGCACAGCCGGACGGGGATCGACATCCACCCGGGGACGCGCGTCGGCCCCGGCTTCTTCATCGACCACGGGACGGGCGTCGTCGTCGGCGGGACGGCCGTCATCGGCGCGAACGTCAAGCTCTACCAGGGCGTCACGCTCGGGGCCTTCTCCTTCGACAAGGACGCCGACGGCCAGCTCGTCCGCCACACCAAGCGCCACCCGACCATCGAGGACGACGTGGTCATCTACGCCGGCGCGACCATCCTCGGCGGCGACACGGTCATCGGCCGCGGCTCGGTCATCGGCGGCAACGTCTGGCTCACGCACTCCGTCCCGCCCGGCACGCGAGTCCTCCAGGACTCGCCGCGCCTGCGCATCATCACCGCCGAAGAGGCCGCCGCCAGTTGAAGCGGGAGAGACGAGGGAAGCTTGATGAGACTTGCCGAACGGATCACGATTGACCCTGACATCTGCCACGGGAAGCCCACCGTCCGCGGGCTACGTTACCCCGTGGAGAGCATTCTGGAACTGCTCAGCTCGGGGATGACGACCGAAGAGATTCTGGCGGATTACGAAGACCTCGAACGGGAGGATATCTTGGCGGCGCTATCCTTTGCGACTCGTCTCAGCCAGGTAAAGCGAATCGAGGCCGCTCTCGATGAAGTTCCTCGTTGACGCTCAACTTCCACGGCGCCTGGTTCAGAGGTTGCGAGAGGTGGGGCACGAGGCGATACACACGCTCGACCTGCCGCTCGGCAACCGGACAACCGACACACTTATCAACGAACTCTCAGCCCGCGAACACTACACCGTCGTCACGAAGGATTCTGACTTCGTGAACTCATTTATCCTCAACCGACGCCCTCACAAGTTGCTACTCATCTCGACTGGCAACATCGGAAACTCGGAGTTGGAGGTTCTCTTCCTCTCCAACCTCGAAAGGATTGCGGAAGGGTTTGACTCGTTCGGCTACATCGAGTTGAATAAACGTTCCCTGATTTTTCACATGTAACCTTGCCGCAGCCGTCTCAGGCTGATTAACGAACGAGAGGTTTGAAACGGCCATCCCGCGGAGGGGCGGCCTTCATCGTATGCGCGGGCGCGGCGCAGGCCCCTGCGCCGCGCCCGCGCATCTCCCCGCAAACATCTGCGGACGTGACCCGATTGAGGAGGAGATTCAAATGTACAACGTGTGGAGTCGCCGGACGTTCTTGAGCGGCGCGGGGCTGCTGGCGCTTTTGCTGTGCGCGGCCGCCCCCGCGGCGCGGGCGCAGAACGACAAGCAGACGCGCTACGCCATCGAGCGCGCGCAGATCGGCGTGAGCGGGAAGATTCTACAGGAGCGCGGCGGCACCTGGGAGGACATCACCTTCGACCAGTCGCGCACGCAGACCTGGCGCGTCTCGGACAGGCAGACCGGCGTGCGCGGCGCGGGCCGCCACGCGCCCGGCGGCTCTGACGCGCGCTCCTTCACCTACGAGGCGACCGTCAACCACCGCAACGGGAACATCGAGCGCGTCACCTACGACTGGGGGCGCGGCGGGGGCGGCGGCGGCTGGGGCGACCGGCGCGTCCCGCGCTGGCTCGTCGGCTCGTGGCGGGGGCGCAGCCCCTCGAACCAGAGGCGCGTCTCGCTGACGGTCGGGAGCGACGGCGAGGTCTCGGCGCTCTACGGCAACGGCTCGCGCGAAGAGGGCAGGTACGAGAACGGGAAGATACGCTTCAACAACTCAGACGAGTGGGACGTGAGCCGCGCGGGCGAGGAGATGCGCGCCGCCCACGGCTCGCGCTCCGAGGTCTTCCGGAGCGGCACGGGCGGCGGCTACGACGACGATGACGACAACGCGCGCGTCCCGCGCTGGATGCGCGGCACCTTCCGCGGCACGACCGACACCGGCGAGAGCGAGCTCGTCATCCGCGCCGACGGGACGGCCACGGCCCGCTCACTCACTAAGAACGTGAGCTTCCAGGGCAGCTACTCCAACGGCCGGCTGCGCTTCGAGTGGGGCACCTACGAAGTCGAGCGCACCGGCGACGGCATCCGCACCATCGACACCAAGAACCGCAGCGCCCGTACCGACTACCGCCGCACCGGCAACTAGAGCGGTTTGCGCATCACCTTACCCTTCGTTTAGAGGCGGGCTATGCCCGCCGCGGCCAGTCCCATCGCGGCACGCGGCGGCGGGCCGCAGCCCGCCTCTAAACGGTAGAAGTAAACTCAAACGCAACCCGCTCTAGGGGAATCAGAAGTAGGCGGCAGGCGGCAGGCAGTCGGAGGACTTTGCCTCCGACTGCCTGCCGCCTGCCGTTCTTAGTTCCTCTCAGTCGATGCTCAGGAAGATCGTGTCGTAGACGCCGCGCCGGCGGAAGCCGCACATGCGGTAGAAGGCGTGGGCGGCCGGGTTCTCCTCGTCGGCGAGCAGGCAGATTTTGCGCGTGCTCTTCAGGAGCAGCCCGCGCGTGAGCTGCGTCAGGCAGCGGCGCCCGAGCCCCGTGCCCCGCGCCGACGGGTGGACGTAGACGCCTTCGAGGTAGACGACCTCGGGCGTGTGCGACTGTATCTCGGCCTTGAAGAGCAGCCGCCCGTCTTCCGACATCAAGACGTAGGTGCGCCCCTGTTCGACGCGGCGCAGGCAGCGCGCGCGGAAGCCTTCGGGGTCAACCTCCAGCGGGTTGACGCCGCTCTCGGCCTCGCAGAGTCCGGCTTGGACGGGGGCGACGGCGTCGAGGTCTTCCGCGGCGGCCAACCTCAGCCCCCCGACCTCGGCCCCGCAATCGACGGCGCGCGTCAGCTCGAAGAGCAACTCGCGGCAGGCGCGGCGCATCTGCTGCCCCTCGTCCGCGTAAGTAGACCAGAACTCCTCGACCTCCTCGGCCGCGCCCATGATGAGGTGCGTGCGGGTCGAGACCTGCGCCGCGAGGGCCAGCTCGCGCCGCGCGCGCCGGGTGCGCGCCTCGCACAGCGTGTGGTGTCCGACGAGCGCGACGCCTTCGAGCCGCCCCTCGGAGTTGCGGCAGCCGTAGAAGGTGCCGCGGTTGTGCGGGCTCGCCAGGCCGTTGTCGCGGACGAGCCCGGCCATGCAGACGGTGTGGACGGGCCGCTCCGAGAGGAAGGCGAGCACCTCCTCGCGCTCGGCCTCACTCAACTCCGCGGTCGTGAGGGGCAGCCCCGCCTCGGGGAGGAATTGGCCGCCCGACATCACGTCGTCCATCAGGGTTGCGACTGACACGCGGCCTCCTCCCTAGTAGTTCAGGTTGACGACGCCCGAGTCCCTGACCACGGCCATCGCGGCCGTCGGGTCGCCGTAGAGCAGCGCCAGCAGCGCCCTCGTGCTGTCGCCCAGGAGCGCGCCGTCGCCCAGGAGCGCGCCGTCGCCCATGATGACCCCGTCGCCCATGATGGCGCCGTCGCTCAGCAGCACGCCGTCCGCGAGGAGCGCGCCCGCCGCGCAGAAGTGGACGCCGTCGCTCATCAGCGCGCCCTTGCTCGTCAGTATCTGGTCGGACATGATGACGCCGCTCGACCAGGCGGCGCGGTCGGTCATGATCACGCCGTCGGCCGTCGTGATGCCGTCGCTCATCAGCGTGCCGAGCCCGTAGACCTTCTGGTAGAGCGCGAGGCCGTAGCCGGTGGCGAAGGTGTGCCCGACGATGACGCCGCCCGACCAGGGGAAGGTGTAGCCGGCGATGGTCGTGTAGGGCGCGGGCGGCGACTTCATGAAGACGGGCGTGCCGACGCGCGTCGTCGCCGAGAGGTCGGTGCGGATGAGCTTGGCGAGCGTCACCGCGCCCGCGAGGTTGAGCTGGCCCGCCCCCTGCTCGAAGGCGTTGAAGCCCCGGAGCTGCTGCGCCGTATACATCAACATCGCCTTGACCATGTTCGGCGTGAGCTTCGGGTTGACCTGGAGGAGCAGCGCCGCCGAGCCGGCGACGACGGGCGTCGCCATCGAGGTGCCGCTCATCGACATCATGTTGCTGTCGGGGGCCGGGCTGACGTTGCTGCTGAGCGCGGGCGTCAGGCTGGCGAGGAGGTTGGGCTGAGACCGCGCGCCGACGAGCTTGTTGCCGGGGGCGACGAGGTCGGGCTTGACGAGGTTGTCGTAGCGGCGCACGCCCGCCGCGTCGAGGTAGGAGCCGCGGGTCGGCCCGCGCGAGCTGTACGAGGCGACGCCGTCGTCGGCGCGCGTGTCGGTGCCAAAGGTGTTGGCCGCGCCGACCGTGATGGCCGACGGCTCGTGCCCCGGCGAGTGTATCTGCCCGTAGACCTTCCGCCCCCTCGCGTCCTTGCCGTCGTTGCCGGCGGCGGCTGCGACCACCACGCCCACGTCCACCAGCTTGCGCACGGCGCGGCAGACGGGGTCGTTGCGGTAGGAGTTGGCGGCCGAGGCGCCGAGGCTGACGTTGACGACGCGGACGTTGTAGAGGGTGCGGTTGGCGAGCAGCCAGTTGAGCGCCGAGAGCAGCGCCGAGACCTTGCCCGTGCCCTTCGAGTTGAGCACGCGCAGGTTGATGATGTTGGCCTCGGGGGCGATGCCCTCGTAGGCCCCGTTCGCGATCTGGCCGTTGCCCGCGGCGAGGCCGGCGACGTGCGTGCCGTGGCCGTACGGGTCGTCCGTGCGGTTCTCGCCCGTGAAGTCCTTGCTGTAGACGACGCGCGAGCGGCCGTCGCGCCCGCGGAACATGCGGTGCGCGGCGTAGATGCCCGAGTCGAGGACGGCGATGCCGATGCTCCTGCCGTCGAGCTTGCGGTAGGTGACGACGCCGGTCGGCGAGACCTCCTCGTCGTCCTCCACGTCCTCCTTGCCGGTCGTCCGCGAGACGTGGCCGCCGTCGTCGTCGAGCGCGCTCACCTCGCCGTCGAGCGAGACGTGCGAGACGCCGCGCAGCTCCGCCAGCCGCTCGACCGCGCCGGCGGGCACTTCGACCGACTGCGCGCCGAGCCCCGCATAGCTGGCGCCGACGCGAGCGCCGTTCGACTTCAGGAACTCGCGCAGCGCCCCGTCCTTCAGGTCTTCGCCCTGGAGGATGACGGGCACGCGCCCCGACGCGCCCGCGCCGTTCAGGGCAGCACGCAGGTCGGGCGAAATCTTGTCGCCGACGAAGCCGTCGGCCTCCGGCCGCGCGTCCGCGGCGGCGTCCGACTCTCCTTCGTCGTCCGACTGCGCGCTCTCCGGCCGGTCGAGGTAGACCTCCTGGAAACGACCCTTGAACCTCTCGTCCTGTGCGAGCCTCAGCTCGAAGGCCGCGGGCGTGATCGTAGCCAACAGCCTGACGGGGCCGCGCCCGACCGCGGCGGCGAGCGAGTCGAGCGCCGCGCGCGCCTGCGCCGCCTCGCGCGCCGAAAGCAGCCCGTCGAGGTTTTCGACGAAGAGGAGGACGCGGCCTTCGTGACGCGCGGCCTCACGCAGCATCGCGTCGAACCTGCGCGCGAACTCCGCGCCGCCCGACTCCGAGAGGAGCCGCCCCGCGTCGAGCCGGAAGATGCGCTTGCCGCGCAGGGCCGCGGGCACGTCGCCCGCGGCGACGCGACGCGCGAGCGACTCGACGAGCGCGCCGCCCGCCGCTAGGTCTTCGGTGACGAGCAAGGGGTTGTTGCGGCCGCCGTCGCGCGCCAGAGCGCGCATCACGAGGCGGAGGCCCGCGCCGTCATCCCCCCGGACGTTCCCGGCGCTCGGCGCGGCGTCGGTCAACTCCTGCGCGTAGGCCGGGAGGGCCTCGAACGCGTCCCCGCCGGAGACCCTCCCGCGCGTCTGCGCGCCGGCCGGCGCGAGCGCCGCCTGCGAGAGCAGCACCGCGAAGAGGGCAAGGTTCGTTAAGAACGGTGAGCGTCTCATCTTCAACAGGTCTCCGCTGGAATCAGTAATCTGTCCGGGGGGGTCGCCGCATCTCGGCTTTTCAAAGAGCATTCCACGGGATGTCGTCGCGGATTTCTCAGGAAACTCATGCGACGGCGGTGACGTTCGCCGGCCGTTCTGGTCAGACTGGCGGAACGTCCTTCTCAATTTGACGGACTTGACCGAATTGTGAAGGCGGGGCGTTGGAAGGTTCGGGTCATTGAGACTTTCTATGCGTTGTTAGACAGAGAGAGTTTTCCATTCCTCCGTTGGTGCGAGCCGCGACCCCCAGTTCCGTTCGGACTGGGGGTTCGGCCGTTTCAGGGGCGGAAAGTTAAACGAGGTTGGCCGCAGGGAGGGAGCGATCCTCGATGAGCGCCTTTTCAAAAAGCCTTCTGCTTTTCCTTCTCAACTGGCTCGACGCGCAGCTCACCATCCTGTGGGTGCGCGGCGGCGTCGCGACAGAGGGCAACGGCCTGATGGCCTACCTGCTCGACCTCGGCAACGCGCCCTTCCTCTTCACCAAGCTCCTGGTCGGCGGGCTCGTCGCCTACACGCTCTACCGCTTCTCGAACCACGCGCTCGCGCGGCGCGGCCTGCGCCTCGTGCTCGGCCTCTACCTCGCGCTGATGCTCGTCCACGCCGCCACCGGCGCCTCCGCCCTCGGCTGGCACGCGCCCGACGCGCTCGCCGCCGTCCTTCACCTCCCCTCGAAGGTCTACGCGCTCATCTCGTAAAGCTCAAGAACGCCACGCTGGAACTTTTTCGCCGCACCGCCTGAATCTCAGGACGGTGGTGCGCGTGTGTGAACTGCCGCGCGCGCCGCTTCGTAGTAACATTGTCTCCCGCGCCGGGGCTGGTTCGGGCTGTGTGGGGCGCAACGCCGCCCGCGCGGGGCGGCATCTTAGTTTCGATATCAGTCGGGCGGGTGATCTATGAGACCTTCAAGGAACAGAGCCATGTATAACGTCTCGGCACGTCAGATACTCTCCATCGCACTCCTTTCGGCCTTCATCGCGGCGGCCGGCGTCGCGTGCTTCGACCGCTGGGGCGGCCGCCTGCAACAGCCGACCGCGGCCTTCAACGGCGACGCGGCCACCGCCAACATCGCGGCCGTCGCAGACCCCTCGGTCGCCACCGACGAGCAGAACAACATCGAGGTCTTCCGCGCCATCTCGCCCGGCGTCGTCTCGATCAGCACGACGCGCGAGCCGCGCAGCTTCTTCGACGCCGGAAGGCGCGGCGGCGGCACCGGCTCCGTCATCGACGAGCAGGGGCACATCCTGACCAATCACCACGTCATCGAGGGCGCAGACCAGGTCACCGTCAGCCTCGGCGGCGACAAGACCTACCCGGCGCGAATCGTCGGCCGCGACCCCGACACCGACCTCGCCGTCATTAAAGTCGAAGGCGCGCGCGAGGCCCTGAAGGTCGTCCCGATGGGCGACAGCGACCGGCTCGTGGTCGGCCAGAAGGTGCTGGCCATCGGCAACCCGTTCGGCCTCGACCGCACGCTGACGACCGGCGTCATCTCCGGACTCCAACGTCCCATCGAGGCGCGCAACGGCCGCATCATCGAGGGCGCCATCCAGACCGACGCCTCGATCAACCCGGGCAACTCGGGCGGGCCTCTGCTCGACTCGCAGGGGCGCATGATCGGCATCAACTCGCAGATCCTCTCGCCCGACGGCGGCGGCTCGGTCGGCGTCGGCTTCGCCGTCCCCGTCAACATCGCCAAGCGCATCCTGCCGCAGCTCATCCGCGAGGGGCGCGTCGTGCGGCCCAAGCTCGGCCTCTACCCGCGCGCAGTCTCCGACCTGCGCGGCATCCGCCTGCCGGTCAGCGAGGGGCTGCTCGTCCTCCAGCTCGACCCGAACGGCTCGGCCGCCGCGGCCGGCCTGCGCGGCCTGTCCGAGACGCCCGACGGCGAACTCGTCATCGGCGACATCATCACCGCCATCGACGGCGAGAAGGTCGAGAGCCAGAACGACCTCTACCGCATCCTCGACAAGCACCAGTTTGGCGACATCGTCCAGGTCGAGGTCGTCCGCGGCACGGGGCAGCGCGCCACCGTCCCCGTCCGCCTGCTTCCCGACCGCGGCCGCGGCACCACACGCCGCGAGTAACTGCCGACTGAAAAAGTTTCACCACGGAGACACAGGGGCACGGCTTGACGAGATATGTTCTCCAAGCCGTGTCTTTGTGTCTCCGTGGTTAATTTGACTTTGCCGCCCTCCGGCCTCTAGCCTTTTCGCATGCCCGAGACAGAGCACTTCGTCAACGACGGCACGGGCTGGGAGTGCAGGCGCTGCCGCGCGGAGGTGAAAGACGAGGCCGCGCCCGCGGACGGCCCGGGCCGCTTCTTCCGTGAGGGCGAGGCCGAGGGCGGCTGCCCGCGTCTCTCTTCGACCGCGCGCGCGAGCTGGGCCGACGCGGAGCGCATGACGCTCCGCTGCCCGCGCTGCGCCGCGGAGGAGCGCGTCGGGCGGGAGAAGTTTTCCTGATGGGACTACTTTCGACGGGTAAAGACCGGCCGAAGTTGACCCGGCTCGAACGCGCCGAGTGGTTCTTCGCCTGCCTCTTCTTCTTCGCGGGCTTCTTCTACCTCACGCGCGAGGCGACGACCGACCTTCAGTGGTACTTCCGCGTCGTCTCCTTCTTCGCCGGTCTGCTGGGCTGGACGGCCGTGCAGTTCCTCAAACGCGGGCGTCCCTGAACGGCTCAACTTAAGAGCAGACGCTTCAGTTCGTTAACGCGCTCTTCCGGCGCGCCGTAGCGTTCGCGGTAGTCTTCGACGCTGGCGCGGATGGTCTTGAGCGCGGCCTCGCGGTCGTACACGTCCGCGATCTCGACGCGGCGGGGCGACTCCTGCGGCAGTTGCTTGTAGGTGAGGAAGTAGTGTTGCAGGCGATCGACGAGCCCCTGCGGGGCATTCCTGATGTCGTCGATGTGTCCGTAGGCCACGTCGTTCTCAAGCACGGCGATGATCTTGTCGTCGGCCTCGTTGCCGTCCACCATGCGCAGGCCGCCGACGGGGACGGCGCGGACGAGGAAGTCGGCGTGCGCGGCCGGACGCTCCGTCAGCACGCAGATGTCCATCGGGTCGCCGTCGCCGTGGATGACGGCGTCTCTGCCGAGGCTCTCGCGGCACAGCTCGCCCACGCGGTCGCCGCAGAAGGTCTGCGGGATGAAGCCGTAGAGCGTCGGCGGGAACGAGGAGAAGCGCTGCGGCCGGTCTACGCGCAGGTGGCCCGAAGCCTTGTCCAGCTCGTACTTGACGGCGTCGGTCGGCACGATCTCGACGTAGACGTTGACGACCCCGGCCGCCGCGTCGCCCGGCGGGATGCCGTGCCACGGGTGCGCCTGAAACATCAGCCCGAGCAGACTTTCGAGCCCCTTCTCGTCTTCGGCCATAACTTTCGACTCCCCCGACGTGATAAAATCCCACCCCCTCGCCGCAGTGTTTCGCGAATTATTGCGCGCCGGGTCTGACCTGTCCACGCGCCGCAGAGGTTTTAAGCCCGAGCGTCCCCCTTAAATTTCATGTCCGCGACGACGACGACAACGACGACGCTGAAGGAGGCCGCGCCTGCGCGCGTGGTCTCGATGCGCTGGCTCATCAGCGCGCGCGAAGACCTCGTCTGGTTCATCGGGTCGGTCGTGACGAGCTACGCGCTCTTCGCGCTCTACGTGTGGGGCTGGGTGCCTCTGGTGCCGATGGTGGCGGCGTGGGCGATCCTGGTGGACGCGCCGCACGTCTTCGCCACCTTCTCGCGCACCTACTTCGACCGCGAGGAGCGGCGGGCGCGCGCGAAGCTCCTCTGGTGGTCGCTCCTCTTCTTCGCCGTCGGGCCGCTGGCAGTTCTGGCGGGCGTCGGCTTCCTCTTCTTCTTCCTCGCGGCGCTGTGGGCCTACTACCACCTCGTCAAGCAGCACTACGGCTTCATGGTGCTCTACAAGAAGAAGAACGCAGACCTCGACCGCGCGGACAACTTCCTCGACCGCGTCTTCCTTCTGTTAGCCTTCACGTACCCCTTCGTCCGGTTCGTCGCGCACGACGGGGAGGCTTTGAAGCGCGTCCCCGTCGGGCTGCACGCGTGGCTCGGGGCGTTGGAGTCGGCGCTGCTCGCGCTGACGGTCGTCGCGGCGGTCACGTGGGTCGGGAGGCAGGTGCAGCGTCTCTTCTCGGGCCTGCCGCTCGATGTGCCGAAGTACCTCCTGCTCGCGGCCGCGATCCCGATGCACTGGGTCGTGCTGCTCACCCCGATGCCGCACAAGCCCATCGCCATCGTCGCGATGCTGACGATCTACCACAACTTCCAGTACCACCGGCTCGTCTGGTTTCACAACCGCAAGTACACGCGCGACGGCGGGTGCCGCGAGCGCCACGGCGCGGCCGAGTTCATCAGCCGCAGGCTCCTCAACTACGTCGTGCTCGGCGTCCTCTTCGGCCTCTGGTATCAGGTGCCGCGCCAGTACGTTAACCACGGAGCGGATAACGAAGCCTTCCTGACGCAGCTCATCTCCGGCTTCCTCTGGGGCTACGCGCTGCTCCACTACTACCTCGACTCCAAAATCTGGCGCGTGCGCCGCGACCAGTCCGTCGGCAAGGCGCTCAGGATGGAGTGAGCGGCGCCGACGATAACGACTCCACAAAATGAGAAGGCCGCGGGGACAAATCCCGCGCGGCCTTCCCTTCCCCCTTGTTCTTCCCTTAGGCGGACTACTTCCGGTTCTCTTTGTTCGTGTCGGCCACGGCCTTGAGAGCCTGGAAGGTCGGCGGCCAGAGGCCGACGAAGATCGCCGCCGACTTCTTGCCCGCGAAGAAGAGCGCGAGCGAGCCTCCGATGGAGGCCAGCGTCAGGATGTGGAACAGGCTGATGCCCGCCGCGCCCTTCGTGGACTCGTCCATCGTGCGGAGCGTCGATTCGACCACGTCCTTGCCCGCCGTCATGCTTTGATTGCCGGTAAAAGAAGGAGTATCCAAAGTAGGAGTATCCTGCGTCATCTTCGATGCTGCTGTTGCCATGTAAACCTTCCCCCTGTTCGTCCGTTGTAAGTTAATGAGTTGGTCAGTCGAGTTCCCCGCCGGAATCCGCCCGCCCTTTGAGTAACGCCACCCCGAAGAGCAAGACCAGCGAGAGCCCAGCTAGAACCAGGCCGCGCCTGCCCTTTGTCCCGTTTCGGTTCGCAACGTCTGCCATGCCTTAGTCTATTGCTACTACTGTGCCACCCCCTCGCACCACTCGCGCGTGACGCGGTGGCGGTACTCGAAGAGTCGGCGCAGGCGCGGCTCGACTAAGAGCGGCGCGGCGAGTCGCCCGAGCGCGCCCAGCGGCGTCTCGTATTCGACTTCGTCCCGCAGCAACGCACCCTTTTCGTGCGGCTCGACGAAATGCCGGTGCCGCCAACTCTTGAAAGGCCCCTCGACCTGCACGTCCTCGAACATGCGCGGCGGGTCGTAGGCCGTGTGCCGCGCCAGCCAGCGCACCGGCACGAGCCCGAACAGGCGCGTCTCGATCAAAGCCGTGGAGCCGACGCGCAGGTCGGCGGCCGCCTGCACCACACGCGTCGGCTCCCAGGGCGGCGTCAGGCGCTTGAGCGCGTCCGGCAGCTCGTGAAAGCCGAAGACGCGCTCGGGGGATGCGCGGATGACGCTCTGCTTCAAAAAGATCATTGCTCAAAATTGCGGGGCCGCCTGGCGCGTGTGCCGGCCGACCCGCGTGTGCGTCCGGCGCTCGCGGCCGTCGGGGAGGCGACCCCGCCTCCAAACATGAGCGACTTAAGAACGTTTGCATGATACACGAAACGCTCAATTCGCGCATCACAAATCTTTGACAAAGTGAGGCCGTTTTAGTTGTCGTCAAAATCCCGGGTTTTCGGCTTGGAAGGGTCGCGGAAAGGACGTATCCTGTAAACGCTTGAATCGCTCATGAACTACTCACCGACGAAATTCCTGACCACGCGCCAGCTCTCGCGCGTCTGGCTCGTCAGCGAGGCGACGATTAAGCGCTGGGCCGACACGGGGCAGCTCAAGTCGAGCCGCACCGTCGGCGGCCACCGCCGCTTCCCGCTCGCCGAGGTGATGCGCTTTCAGACCGAGCGCGGCCTGGGCGCGGCGACCGTCGGCGCTTCCGTCGCCACGGCGACCGCCGCGTCGAAGTCCGAGCGGTTCGAGCCCGAACAGGCGGCCGAACAGTTCTTCCAGGCCGTCAGGCGGGGCCACGCGGGCGAGGCCACGGCGCTCCTCCTGGAGGCGCACATGCTCGGCGCGGGGCTGGACTTGATCTTCGACGAGGTCGTCGCCCCCTCCCTGCACCGCGTGGGCGACCTCTGGTACGGCGAGAAGATGTCGGTGGCGGAGGAGCATCTGGCGTCGAGTACCGCGGCGCGCGCGGTCGAGTCTCTGGCGGCATCGACCAGGCGCGCGGGCGCGAAGGCGGGCGCGGCCGTCTGCTGCGCGGCGGAGGAGGAGATGCACACGCTGCCCGTGCTCTGCGCGCAGGCGGTGCTGGAGGGCGCGGGCTGGGACGTGAGGAACCTGGGCGGGCACACGCCCTTCTTCGCGCTGGCCGAGTACGTCGAGCGGCAGCGGCCGGCGCTGGTCTGCGTCTCGGCGACGTTGCAGCGCGAGCTTGAGCACAACGCGCGCGACTACGCGCAGCTCTCTTCGGCGGCGCGCGCGTGCGGGGCGCGCGTGGTGCTCGGGGGCGAGGGCTTCCTCGACGCGGCCGTCCGCGCGCGCTTCCACGCAGACCTCCACGCGGAGAGCTTCAAAGACCTCTCCGGGTTCGTCCGCACGCTCGACTGACGCACGTTCGATGAAAGCCGCCGGGCGGAAAATTCTCCGAGGCCGAGACTATGAGTAGAGAGCAGACGACTTCGACCGAGACCCTCGACGCGACCCCGAAGGAGTCGGGCTACGGCCTCTCCGAACTCGTCGGTCGGCTCAAAAGCATGGGCGGCCCGCCCGCGTTCGAGGAGTTGGGCGCGGTGCTCGGGGGCGTCGAGGTCACGGCGGAAGAGCTGCGCCCCTACGTCTCCTTCAAGGAGGGGACGTACGCGCGCCACCGCGTCCACCTGGGCGAGCACGCGGAGCTGCTCGTGCTCTGCTGGCGGCCGGGGCAGCGCACGCCCATCCACGACCACGCGGGCTCCTACGGCGCGGTGCGGGTGCTGCGCGGCGTGATGTGGGAGACGCTCTTCGAGATGGAGGAGGGCAGCGGGCTCGCCTACAGGTCGTCGCGCGAGTGGACGCCCGGCCGCGTCACGGGCGCGGACGTGCCCGACATACACCAGCTCGGCAACCCCGACGTGAGCGGCCAGGACCTCGTGACACTGCACCTCTATGCGCCGCCGCTCACGAGCCTCAACGTCTACAAGGTCGGGCGCAAGGAGTCCACCAGCACCCTCTGGATGAACTCCTGGAACCCGACCATCTGAGGGCCGCCGCGCGCCCTCGCGCCCTTCAGGGGTTCCTTACGCCTTCTCCCGCGGTTTTAACTTCACCCCCCTTGACGACGCCTTCTCCCCCGCCCCCGCCGTTGCCCGGCGCATTGGCGGGCGGAGTCGCGCCCTCCGGCGCAGGCGGCCCCTGCCCCCTATCGCGCCTGGAGAGCTCGGCCATCCAGCCGCTGTTCTCGGCGGCGAAGAGGCCCTCGCAGTCCTGCACGAACTGCTTCCGCTCGTCGTCGGTCTTGCCGGAAAGCTCCCACTCCAAGACTCGCTCTTCGAGCTTGCGCGCCGTCGCGAGGTAGCTGACGACGAGGTACTGGTAGCGCCCCGCGTAGAGATACGACGCCAGGGAGGTCGTGATGGTCGTGAAGACGGCGATGAAGGCGGCCGGCACGCCCACCCACCTGGCGGCCTGCTCGTCGTTAAGCAGGCTGCTCAGATGGGGGCCCAGGAGACCCAGCACCACGGCCACCGCGCCGAGCGCCAAACTGAGGCCCTTGATCCGGCCGGCGGACGCCTTGTGCTCGGCGGCCCTGCGTCGATACCACTTGATCTGATGCTGGACGCGGTCGCGGATGTAGTCGTCCGCCGACAGCAGGGCGGTCGGCATCCCCTTCCTCTGCCCGTCGGGGGTGACGTGCTCCTCCTCCAAGTCATGCACGTCCTCGGAGATGATCCTCTTGAGCCGGGCGAGCGACGCGGGGGTGATGGGGCCGTCGTAGGGAGGCGCCTGCGCGAGGAGCAGGTACGCCTCCCGCTTGAAGGACTCCGCCGCCGCGCGCGCGCGGAGCCAGGCCCCCTCGTTGGCGGGGGTCAGAATCTTGGTCGTGAAGTAGGTGGCCAGCGCCAGCAGCACCGCGCTGACGAAGGCGAGCAGGACGGTGAGCCATTTCTTAGCGTCCGGGGACAGGTCGAGGAGTCCCACCTGGCCGCTGAGCGTGCCGACGATGGCCCCGGCGATGCCGAAGTACAGGACGAGCTTTCGCCAGGAGGAAAGCTGCGACTGGTAGGCACGCGAGGTCGCCGACCAGATGCGGTACTGGCCCCAGATGAACTCCAGGGGCGGCCTCCAGTTCGGGGGTGCGGACATGTCTTTAGGCTCTCCTTTCCGAGTCGAGTCTGAGCGGGGCGGGAAGCAAAGGGCCCCGGCCGGGCCGGCGGGGCTTGCAGGACGTGATAGGCAGGCTCGGCGGGCGGCATTCTAAACTAAACCGCCCGGCCCAGACAGGATATTTTCGGGGAGAGGCGCGCCCGTCTCAGTCCTCGTCGTGCTCCTCGCCGTTGTAGTGGAGGCGGGCGGGCTCGTCGTCGATGACGGTCTCTAGGTGGACGGGGCGGCCCCAGAGCGTGTGGACGTGTTCGAGGACGCGGCGCGCGTAGTTGACGTCGAGTTCGGCCCCCTCGTACAGGTGCTTGAGGTACAGCTCGCGGTTGTTGTTGTAGTCGCCGTCGGCGACGACGATGTAGGGGAAGCCGAAGTTGGTCATGTTCGAGACCAACTGGTCGCGCACCTTCTCCCAGCGCTTCTCCGACACCGTCCACTCCTCTTCGTCCACCAGCTCGTAGACGAACAGGTCCAACTCCTCGCACAACTCCTCGGTCAGGTAGTTGCGCAGGAACGACACGTCGTTCTCGACCTCGCGCACCTCGAAGAGCTTCGCGCGCCCGCCGCCGGGCTCGCGCCCGAACTTCTCGCGCTCCTCCGCGGACGGGCTGTCCCAGCGCCGCTCGATGTCCTCCAGAATCTTGTAGCCCAGGTAGTACGGGTTGAGCTGACCCTTGTGCGGCGACACGACCCCCGCGTGCAGCTCCGCGAACTCCAACAGCTCCACGTCCGGCAAGTCCAGCTCCCGCATGATGCGCGAGTGCCAGAACGAGGCCCACCCTTCGTTTAATGTCTTGGTCTGCATCTGGGGGACGAAGTACTCCATCTCCTCGTGCATCATGGCGATGACGTCGCGCTGCCAGTCTTTGAGGGAGGGCGAGTTGCGCATGACGTAGTAGAGGAGGTCTTTCTCGGGGAGGCGGTCGCCGCGGGGGCGGTCGTCGGCGTCGGCCGCCTCTTCGGGGTCGGGCGCGCGGGAGCCGATGTTCCAGAGGTCGTCGTAGCGGCCGGGCGTCTTCGGCTGCTTCTTCTGCGCGCCCGGCCCGTCCGGCTCGGCCTCGCGGCGGATGAAGAAGTTGGGGTCGATGTGCTCTTCGATGGAGAGGACGGCGTCGAGGAAGCGCTCGACCGTTTTGCGGCCGTACTTGAACTCGTACTCGCCCATGCGCCCCGAGTGCGCCGAGACGGTCTCGACCATGCGGCGGTTCGTCTTCGAGAAGTAGACGTTGTTCTTGAAGAAGTCCACGTGGCCGAGGACGTGCGCCATGACGAGCTTGTTCTGGACGGGGCTGTTCGTCTCCAGCAGGAAGCCGTAGGAGGGGTTCGTGTTGATGACGACCTCGTAGATCTTCGAGAGCCCGAAGTCGTACATCGTCTTCATGCGGTGGTACGCCTTGCCGAACGTCCAGTGCGAGTAGCGCCCCGGCAGGGCGTAGGAGCCGATCTCGTACATGACCGTCGCCGGCACCACCTCGAAGCGGACGGGGTAGGGGTCGAGCCCGAAACGGCGGGCGACCTCCCAGATGCGCTCCAGCGCCGCCTCCAAACCTTTGATCTCGCGGTCTTCCATGCGGGCATTGTCGCGCCGCGGCGAGCGCAAGGGCAAGTGCGAAGTGGGAGGCGGGGCGGGCTAACCCTTAGCCTTCCGGCGCAGGCGTTCGATGACCTGCCGGATGGTGGCGGCGTTCTTGGCGTTCGGCACGTCGCGCAGGTAAGCCTCGAGCGCGTCGGCGGCGAGTGCAGGCTTGCCCTGGCGGTCGTGGACGGAAGCGAGGTGGAGGTTCGCGACCGCCGCGCGGGCCGGCCCACCGAGGTCGTAGGCCCGACGCAGGCTGACTTCGGCCGAGGTCAGGTCGCCGCTCTCGAACTGTGCGATGCCGAGGTAGAGGTGGGCGTTGACGGACTTCGGAGCGAGCGACTTACCTTGCGTGAGCGCGGGGAGAGCCTCCTTGTACTGCCCCAGCTCGACGAGCGAGATGCCGAGCATGATCTGTGCGCCGGCCGAGGTCGGGTTGACCTTACAGGCCCGGCGCAGCAGCGGCACGGCCTTCTCGTACTGCCCGGCGCGGGTGTGCTCCGTCCCGAGGCGGGAGAGCGCTAGGTAGTAGTCGGGGAACAGCTCGACCGCGCGCCTCAGGTGGGTCACGCCGGCTTCGGCGGAGCCGGCGTCGAACGCCTTGACGCCCAGCTTGTACTCGTCTTCGGCCGGCTTGGGCACCGCCTGCGTGAAGGCGGAGGCCGTCCCGGCGGTAGTGGCGCCGCCCCCCTTCGGCTCCAGGCTCAGGTCCGCCGTCTTGATGATAACTGAGTCGGGGCTGCCGAAGATTTCCACCTCATGCGCCGCTCCGCGGTACTCGCCGAGCGGCTGGACGACGACGCGGTAGGTGCCGAACCCGAGCCCGCTGAAGATGTAGCGGCCGTCCTGGTCGGCGACCGTCCGACTCAGCGGCATCCGGGTGCCGTTTTCGAGTACCACCTCGATATGCAAGGGCCTCTCGCCCTTGGCGTAGACCGTGCCCTTGATCGTGTGAGGGCCGATTGACTGAGCCGCGGCCACGTGGTGCGCGATTGACAGGAAGAGGAGGGGCAGGAGGAGGCGCGTCATTCGCTTCACGTCAGTTGAACCCCTGGCGGCGCCGTGGTTGACGGGCCGCGGTCTAAGGAAACAGTCGTGGGCTGGGGCCTTTCAAAGGCCCCAGCCCACCGGTGCGGCGCGGAAGGCCGCCCGCAATCCCTCCGCGGTCGATTAGAAATCGACCCGGAAGCCGAACTGGACGGCCCGCGGGATGCCGGGCGCGAAGGAGCCCGAGCCGAGGCCGTAGCGATTGCTGCGGTTCGCCTTAGTCGTCCCGTTAATCGAACCGGACAGGCCCGAGAGGAGGTTCGTCTGCCGGTTCCCCGGCGGGTCGAAGTTGCCGATGTTGAAGAGGTTGAAGATTTCGACCAGCGGCTGAATCTTCACCCTCTCGCGGATGGTGAACACCTTCGAGATGCGCACGTCGGTGTTGAAGAACCAGTCGATGCCGACCGCGTCGGGCGGCGCGAGCGGGACGGGGACGCCGTTGCTGTAGGACGCGCCCAAAGCCTGAAGCTGTGCGGTGGTGAAGAGGCCGGCGTTGACGAGGGCCTGGCCCGCGGGGGTCAGCTCACCGGCCTCGACGAGGTTGTTGAAGGCGCTGATGAATTCGTTCAGCTCCTGCGGGCCGCTGATCTGCCGCATGTAAGCGCCGCGGGGCGTGATCGCCGGCAGCGGGTCTTCGTTGATGCCGTCGCCGTCGAAGTCGCTCATGAAGATCTCGGCCGCGCCGCAGTCGTGGCAGTCTACGAAGGCCGACTGGGACAGGGGCGAGGCGAGGCGCGTCACCGGGTTCACCTTGATGCCCCACGGCAGCTCCGTGAAGAAGCCGAAGGAGAGCTGGTGAGTGCGGTCGAGCGCGGCCGGGCCGTAGAACTCCGACGGCCGGTCGTTGAAGCCCGACAGCGAGAGGAACTCCTGGTCGGCGCCCGTGGCCTTGAACCGCGAGAGCGCGTAGCTGACGGTGCCCGACATCTCCCTGATCACGCCCCAGTCCCTGAGCAGCCGGCCGCGGAGGCTGGTCGTCAGGCCCTGGTAGCGCGACAGGCCGATCGGCTCGATGAGCCCCATCGTGCGGAAGTTGGGATTGTTGCCCCGGAAGGCGAAGCCGTCGAGCGCGCTGCCCGCGCCGAGGCCGTGATCGGCGTAGTCGGTGATGGTCGCGCCCTCGTTGATGGCGCAGGTGATGGCCGCCTGGGTGAAGAGCGCCCCGCAACCGAAGGCGTCGTTGGTGGCGGCGATGGCGTCGCGGGCGATATTCACGTCGAGCGTGTCGGCCGCGCCGATCCGGTTGCGATCGACGATCTGGTTGAATTTGACGCCGCGGTTATGGACGTAGTCCAGGGTCAGGACGAGGCCCGACCTCAGCTCCCGCTGGAAGCCGATGTTGAACATGAAGCTGTAAGGCCGCTTGTAGCCGTTGAAGATGATGTTGTTGTCCGTGCTGAGGGCCTGCTCGAAGAGGGGCGGCACGCCGGGCGTCGGGAAGTTGGCCGCTAGCCCGGACGAGATCCCCTGGAGCGTCGCCTGCATCAACTGAACCGCAGGGATGACGTTCCTGAGCGGCTGGGAGAACAGGTTCACGCCGCCCGGCGTGTCGCACTGGCCCACGGTCGTGCGGAAGTTGGTCGTGTTGAAGAGGCACGCGCCCGTCGCGGGGTGGAGCACAAGCGGGTCGCCCGAGGTCTTGAGAGGCGTGTCGTTGCCCAGCCCCGGTGGGAGATTGTAGGCGCGGTCGAAGAAGAGGTTGTTGAAGATGTTCGACTCGTAGTAGATGCCGGCGCCGGCGCGGATCACGTTCTTGCCGTCACCCTTGATGTCCCAGGCGATGCCGGCCTGCGGGGCGAAGTTGTTGACGTCGTTCCTGATGTTGCCCGCGAGCGCCGGGCTGAAGAGGGCGAGCGACGGCGAGCGGGGCAGGTCGCTGTTAGAGATCCCGCTGTCGTAGTCGTAGCGCAGGCCGAGCGTAACGGTCACGTTCGGCCGCCACCTCCAGGCGTCCTGGATGTAGGTGCCGAAGCGGTGGTTGATGAAGCCGCCGAAGGGGAAGCCCAGCGCCGGCTTCTCGCTGGCGTAGCCCAGCCCGTTGCCCAGCACGATCTGGTTGAGCGGGAAGTTGAGCGGGTCGCCCTCGCCGCCGTTGGCGTTGGCGAACGCGCGGGTCGTCGCGTTGTAGCTGGCGCGGATGCGCGGGGCGTTGCCGAAGAAGCTGGCGAAGCCCGCCTCCTCGATGTGGTTGTAGGACTGGCCGAAGCGGAACGTGTGCGCGCCGGTGGTGAAGCTGCCGTCGTACTTGATCTGCTTGTTGTCCTGGAAGGTGGTCTGCGGGGCCAGCAGGTCCGGGCCCACGTCTTGGAGCGTGTTGAGGATGCGCACGAGCACGGGCGGGCCGCTCGTGGCGAGCGTCACGGGCGTGCCGGCGGCCTCGTTGGCGGCCACGATGAAGTTGTTGAAGTTGAGGTAGCTGTAGCGTCCGGAGTGAGTCCAGCGGCCCGTGGTGTAGTCGGCCCCGACCACGTGCGAGTTAGTGTTGTTGAGGTTGCCGAAGGCGGACAGGTCGCGGGCTCCGAAGCCCGTCACGCCGAAGTTGTAGTTGTGGTTGAAGCGGTAGAAGGCGCTGAGCGCGTCCGTCACCTTGAGGTCGACGCGCCCGCCCGCGAGCCTCTCGTCGAGCGGCACGCCGAAGGCCCCGGTGAAGCTGGGGAACTCGGGGATGTTGGTGAACTGCTGGCCGTCCTGGTTGTTGTTCTCGAACTCGCCGTGCCAGAAGAGCCTGTCCTTGATGATGAAGCCGCCGACGCGGCCGCCCAGGATCTGCCGGTCGAAGGGCGGCTTCTCCGTCGTCGGGACGGTCTTGTTCAGGCGCAGGTCGGAGGAGAAGCGCTCGTCGCGGAAGAACCCGAAGGCCGCGCCGTGGTACTCGTTGCCGCCGCTGCGCGAGATGATGTTGACCGCGCCGCTGGAGGTGACGTCCGTGCTCGGGTCGAGCGTCGAGCGGCTGATCTGGAACTCCTGGATCGACTCGTTGGAGATGTTCATGGTCGTCGTGCCCACCGTCTCGTCGGTGATGTCCACGCCGTCCACCTGGATGCGCGTCGAGCGCCCGCTGCGCCCGCCGATCGAGACGCCGACCATCTGGTTCTTCGTCGGGTCGAAGTCGCCGCCGTCGCGCACCTGCACGCCCGGCTCCTGCTGGGCCAGGTCGAGGAAGTTGCGCCCGTTGAGCGGGAGGTTCTCGACCTGCTGCGCGGTGACCACGCCGTCCACGGTCACGCGCGTGGTGTCTACGGTGGCGTCCGCTGAATTCGAGACCACCTCGACCACCTCGCGCGCCTCGCCGACCTGGAGTTCGGCGATGACGGGCGTCGCCTGCCCGACGGCGACCCTCACGTTGCTCATCACGAGCTTGCGGAAGCCCGGCCCTTCGACCGAGACGGTGTAGGTCGCGGGGTCGAGGTTCTGGAAGCTGAAAAGCCCCTGCTCATTCGACTGGGCGCTGATTTCCACGCCGGTGGCCTCGTTCCTGAGGGTCACCGTCGCCCCCTGCACGGCCGCGCCGTTGGGGTCTTTGACAGTTCCCTCAATCGAGCCGCGGATGTGCTGCCCGAAGGCGGCGTGGCTCAAGACCAGGAGAAATGCCAACGCGCTAAGGAGTATCGAAAACCCTTTGCGTCGAGCGTTCATGGTTGCTCCTTTCGTGTCCGGTACGTCTTGTTCCGGCGTGGCCAAGGGGAGACGCGATTTCGGCGATTCGGTCATGAGACCGCTCTGACCCGGGCCGGGCCTTAAAAGTGCCGGGACGCTCGGGGCTGCACGTGCGACCCGGCAGTGTGCGAGAAGGTGTCAAGAGAACTTGTCCGCGGGGCCTGTAGGCATAATTCGCAGAGACTTTGTAAGCGCTGCGGGCTGAGCTTCTGATGCCGCGTTCGTAAGGCAAGAAATATTCCACCTGCCCGTACACCCACGCCCCGGCGTCTAAACTTCACGCGCCGTGTACCTTACAGGATGAGGGTCGCTGCCCCGGGTCACCATTTACCTGAAGATTTTCGACACGTTTCCATTTTTATGAAAAATAAGAGCGCCCCCGGGCCTCTCTTCGAGACACGGGGGCGCGCCGTTGTCGGTCGGCGATTGCGGGATGAATTTTCAGGCTTCGACGCCGCGGCGGCCGAAGAACTGTTTGAGGGCGGGGTAGACGTCCTCCTTGTCGTCGATGCGGACGCCGATGAAGCGCTCCTTCCGGCGCAGCCGGTCGTTGAAGATCGAGAGCAGCGCGCCCGAGCTTCTGCGGTAACCGCCGCCGCCCTCTTCGCCGATCTCGCCGTAGCCGAAGAGGTTGCACGTCCTGATCAGCTCGTCGGCCAGCCGCACGGCCTCCTCGTTGTCCGAGTAGTAGTTGTCGCCGTCGGAGAAGTGGAACGGGTAGATGTTCCAGTCGGCGGGCCTGTAGCGCGCGTTGATGATGTCGAGCGCGAGCTGGTAGGCGCTCGACACGACCGTCCCCCCCGACTCGCCCTGCGTGAAGAACTGCTCCTCCGAGACCTCCTTCGCCTCCGTGTGGTGCGACACGAACACGATCTCCACGTTGTCATACTTCGTCCGCAGAAACCGCACCATCCAGAAGAAGAAACTCCGCGCGATGTACTTCTTGAACTCGCCCATCGAGCCCGAAACGTCCATCAGCGCGAGGACGACGGCGTTGGACTCGTAGCGCTTGTCCTCCTCCCAGGTCTTGAAGCGGAGGTCCTCCTTGCGGACGCCGCCGAAGCGCGGCTCGTTCGACTCGCGGGCGTTGCGCTTGATGTTCTCCAGGATCATCCGGCGCTTGTCGAGGTTGGAGAAGACGCCGGTGCGGCGGATTTCGTTGAAGCGGGTCGTCTTCGACTGGACGGCCTTCTTCGCCTTGTCTTCGAGGAAGGGGAGCTGGAGGTCCTCGAAGATGAGCGCGGCCAGCTCGTCGATGTCCACCTCGGCCTCGTAGTATTCGGCCCCCGCGTCATGGCCCGCGGGCCCCTGGCCGCGCCCCGAGCCCTGGCCCGGCTGCCCCTCGCGCGCGATGACGTCGCCGACGCGCGTCTTGCCGTCGCCGGTGCCGACGTGCTTCTTCTTGCGGTGGTCGAAGCGGAACTTGTACTCGTCGAGCGAGCGGATGGGGACTTTGACGGTGCGCTTGCCGTCCGAGAGGATGATGGCCTCGTTCGAGACGATGGAGCCGAGGTTCTTGCGCACGGCCTCCTTCACGCGCTCCTTGTGCCGCTCCTGGTCGATGATGCCCTTGCGCTGCAAAGACCAGTCGTTGCGCTGAATCGTCCCGGAGATTTGCGAGTCGTTGTTCATCTCTCGACTAACGGACTTGTTAAGTTAGAACGCCCGCGCCTCACGTGGAAGCGCGGGCGATTCGACTGTCACTTCCCTTGCCTACGCCCTCCCCTCGGTCAGCGCGAGAGCAGCGTGCCGACGTAGGTCAGCAGCTCGTTGGCGCAGACGGGGCAGTAGCCGCCGTCGCGGACTAAGCGGTCAACGACCTCGTTGATGCGGCGGAGCTGGTCGGGGTCGGGCGTCTTGGCCGAGGTCGTGATCTTCACCACGTCCTTCAGGTCGGCGAAGATCTTCTTCTCGATGGCCTCCTTCAGGCGCTCGTGCGAGGTGTACTCGAACTGCCGCCCCTTGCGCGCGTAGGAGGAGATGCGGATGAGTATCTCCTGGCGGAAGGTGTTCTTGGCGTTCTCGCTGACCCCGATCTGCTCCTCGATGGAGCGCATGAGCGGCTCGTCGGCCTCCATCTCCTCTTCCGTAATGGGGTCTTTGATCCTCTCCTTGTTGCAGTACGCCTCGACGTTGTCGAGGTAGTTGTTGCAGATGGTGCGCGCCATCTCCTCGAACGAGTAGACGAAGGCGCGCTGCACCTCGACCTTCGCCAGCTCGTCGTACTCCTTGCGCGCGGCCGAGATGAGGTTCAGGTAGCGCTCGCGCTGCT
The DNA here is from genome assembly GCA_035563535.1 of Pyrinomonadaceae bacterium. Lineage (GTDB taxonomy): Bacteria > Acidobacteriota > Blastocatellia > Pyrinomonadales > Pyrinomonadaceae > QHXN01. Next base: position 47,198 of record DATMVD010000003.1, read on the forward strand.
CCGGGTTGATGCCCGTGTGCTGCTCGAAGCCGTCCTTGATGGCGCGCAGGGCGTCGATGGGGTTGATGCAGGTGATGCCGTCGCGCACCAGCGCGCCCGAGAGGCGGTTGATGATGTAGCGGGGCGAGATGCCGTCCATCCCCTCGCGCACCGCCTCCTCCTTCAGTTCGCGCACGTCCTTCGACTTGTACCCTTCCACGTCCTCGCCGTCGTAGAGCTTCATCTTCTTGACGACATCGACGTTGGCGCGCTTCGGCTCTTCGAGCCGCGTCATGACGGCGAACATCGCGGCCACCCTCAGGGTGTTCGGGGCGATGTGGACGTTGCGTAAGATTTCGGACTGCTTGAGGAGCTTGTCGTAGATGCGCTCCTCCTGCGAGACGCGGAGGTTGTAAGGGACTTTGACGAGGATGATGCGGTCTTGCAGCGCCTCCGACTTCTTGTTGCCGGCGAACGAGACGTACTCGTTCTCGTTCGTGTGCGAGAGGATGACCTCGTCGGCGTAGAGCATCGCGAAGCGGCCGGTCTTGATGTTCTGCTCCTGCGAGAGCGTTAGCAGGGAGTAGAGGAACTTCTCGTCCACCTTCAGCATCTCGATGAACTCCATCACGCCGCGGTTGGCGATGTTGAGTTCCCCGTCGAAGCGGTAGGCGCGCGGGTCCGACTCGACGCCGACCTCGCCGATGGTCGAGAGGTCGATGGAGCCGGTCAGCTCCGTGATGTCCTGCGACTTCGGGTCTGAGGGCGCGAAGGTGCCGATGCCGACGCGGTTCTTCTCGGAGAAGATGATGCGGTGGACGCGCACGTCCTCGTGGCGGCCGCCGTAGGTGTGTTCGAGCGCGTAGCGGCACTGCGGGCAGAGGTCGCCCTCGATGTAGATGCCGTAGTGCTTCTCGATCTCCGGCCGGAGTTCGGCGGGGATGAGGTGCAGAGGCTCCTCGTGCATCGGGCAGTCCTTGATGGCGTAGACCGCGCCCTGCTCGGTGCGCGTCCACTCCTCAAGCCCGCGCTTGAGCATCGTCACGATGGTGGACTTGCCGCCGCCCACCGGGCCCATCAAAAGCAGGATGCGCTTGCGGACTTCGAGGCGCTGCGCGGCCGACTTGAAGTACTCGACGATGCGCGCGATGGGCTCCTCGATGCCGAACAGCTCCGAGGCGAAGAAGTTGTAGCGGGCCACCTCGTCGCGCGTGCCCTCGTTGAGCTTCTCCACGCCGGCCGCGTGGATCATGTCGTTGATGCGCGCGTGGGAGAGTTGGGCGAGGCGCTGGTTCTGCGTGACCAGCTCGAAGTAGTCGCGGAAGCTCCCCTCCCAGGCGAGCGCCGCCTGCTCCTGGCGCAGCGCTTCGAGCCGCGCCGAAATGTCGAACTTATTGCCGCTGCCATCCTGCTCTTGCATAGCCTTCTGTAAACCTCACACTCGGCTTCGCGCGCGCTAGGGACGGCGTGTGTGCTCACGCCCTCGAATGAAAAGTCAGGCGGCACCGCCGTCGGGGCGGGCCGCCTTGAGGAACACCACTCGATGCGCGTGTGCGGGGCGAGACGCGCGAGACCGGGCCCGCCGCGCCGTCGAGTTTCGGTTCAACTCCTCAACGAGCTGTTTTTCAAAGGGGAAAGGCTTTCAAGCTTGGCTCTTGATGCCGGGTCACTCTCGACGACCGCCGTTGACGCCAAGTATAGCACAGCGCCCTCCCGCCACAGTCAACACTTATTTTTCGACGGCCAGCATCACCCGCGGCCGCAACAGGGACGCCCGCGCGTCCCACGCCCCGACCGCGAGCAGCGCGCCGCGCTCGTCGAAGAGCGCGACGTGCGCGCCGTCCTCCCAGTCGCCCACGGAAGCGACCGCCGCGCCGTGCCGCGCCCGGCGCGCCTCCTCGGCAGTTAGATGCGCCGAGGGCATCTGCGGGAGCGCCAGTTCGATTGGAAGAAGAAACTCCTTCCCTTCCTCGACGAGTTGCGGCAACTCTTCCAACGTGACCGCGCGTTCGAGCCCGAACACGCCCGCGCGCGTGCGGCGGAGCGCGGCGAGGTGCGCTCCCGTCTTCAAGTTCTCGCCGAAAGACTCGGCCAGCGCGCGCACGTAAGTCCCGGCCGAGCAGACGACGCGCGCGCGCAGGTCGCACGTCCCGTCTTCGTTCGCCTTGACGGAATCTTCGTTTTCGCCGGCAACAATCTCAAACTCGCTCACGCGGACGGGCACGGCCTTGCGCTCGACCTCTTCGCCCCTGCGCGCAAGCTCGTAGAGCTTCTTCCCCGCGACCTTCTTCGCGGAGTACATCGGCGGCACCTGCTCGAACTCGCCGCGCAGCGGCGCGAGCGCCGCCTCAAGGTCTTCGGGCCTGAGGGCCGAGCAGTCCGGCGCTCCCCCGCCTTCGCGGCGCTCGCCCGTCAGGTCGCCCGTGTCCGTGCTGAAGCCGAGGCGGATCGTCGCCAGGTACTCCTTCTCCGCCCCCGCGAGGAACTGCGCGAGCCGCGTCGCGCGACCCACCAGCAGCACGAGCACGCCCGTCGCGAAGGGGTCGAGCGTCCCCGTGTGCCCGACGCGCTTCTCCCCCAGGACGCGTCGGGCGCGCGCCACCACGTCGTGCGAAGTCCAGCCCTCCGGCTTGTCGATGATGAGAATGCCGTCCATCGTCAGACATCTTAAAGCAAGCCGCGCGGGGCGTCAGGTCAGAACCACCCGCGGTAGCGGGTGGTTCTGACCTGTACTACTGCGATAGAGTATTCATCGTAATGCAGCGAAAGAGCAGGGAGTACAAGCCGCGGCCGTCGAAGACCGACAGGCAGATTAACGCCGACCTCGAAGAGGAGAGGAGGAAGGAGCGCCCGCCGCGCGTCGTCGATGCTGAGAGGGCTCGGGAACGCACGCTCCAGAGGGCCGTCAAACTCCTCGCCGCCAAGCCGCGCTCGGTCGAAGAACTGCGCGAGCGCCTGCTCGAAAAACAGTGGGCGGACGACGCGGCCGTCGCCTACGCGCTCGACAAACTCAAGGAGTACGGCTACCTCGACGACGAGCGCTTCGCCTTCGGCTTCGCCTCCTACCGCGTGCGTCAGAAGCCCGTGGGCCGCCAGCGCCTCGCCCGCGACCTGCAAACCAAGAAGGTCTCGAAGGAGACGGCCGACGCCGCCCTCGAACTCGTCTACCAGGAGACGCCCGAAGAGGAACTCATCGCGCGCGCCATCGAGAAGCGCATACGCCTCCGCGGCCGCCCCACCACGCGCCAGGAGACGAAAAGTCTCTACGACCACCTCCAACGCCTCGGCTTCTCCTACGACCTCATCATCCGCAAAGTGCGCGAAGCCTCCGACGCGCCGGAAGAAGAAGAGTAAGCAGTAGGCAGTAAAAAAAGCCTGCGGCGGAACTCTTAAGATTAAATTTCAACTTCCTTAGCGCGGAGCGCACCGCCTGCTGCCGTCTGCCTACTGCCTACTGTCCCCCGTTTCGCCCGCCTCCGTACCGCATGCTAAACTCCCTGACAAGGAGATAACGTCAGGTATTCACGCCGTCGAAGGGTCAGCCTCTACTGACTGCTGACTACTGACTACTGACTACTGCTTTATGATTACCGGAAAAGAGATACGCGAAAAGTTTCTTAGCTACTTCGAGAGGCAGGGCCACAAGCGCGTGGCTTCGAGCCCGCTGCTGCCCGCCAACGACCCGACGCTGCTCTTCGCCAACGCCGGGATGAACCAGTTCAAGGACGTCTTTCTGGGCCTCGAGCAGCGCGACTACAGGCGCGCCGTCAGCTCGCAGAAGTGCCTGCGCGCGGGCGGCAAGCACAACGACCTCGACGACGTGGGCGACGCCACGCACCACACCTTCTTCGAGATGCTCGGCAACTTCTCGTTCGGCGACTACTTCAAGGAGGATGCCATCCGCTTCGCCTGGGGGCTGCTCGTCGAGGAGTATGGCCTCGACCCGCGCCGCCTCTGGTTCTCCGTCTTCGAGGGCGACGATGCAGTGCCCGCCGACGAGGAGGCCGCCGCGCTCTGGGAGAAGGCCGGCGCGCCGCGCGAGCGCATCCTCCGCTTCGGCCGTAAGGACAACTTCTGGCAGATGGGCGACACGGGCCCCTGCGGCCCTTGCAGCGAGGTTCACTACTACCGCGGCGAAGACCCCGAAGACCCCGAGAAGAACCGCGCCGAGTACGTCAACGCCGACGGCAGCCCGACGGTCGAAATCTGGAACCTCGTCTTCATGCAGTACGACCGCGACGCCGGCGGCGCGCTCACGCCCCTGCCGAAGCCGTCGGTGGACACGGGCGCGGGGCTCGAACGCCTCACGGCCGTCCTGCAAGGCGCGCCGGACAACTACGAGACAGACCTTCTGCGACCCATCGTCGATTTCGTCGCGCAGGTCGCAGACCGCCACTACGAGCCCGAAACTAAAGAGGGCTTCGCCATGCGCGTCATCACAGACCACGCGCGCGCCACGGCCTTCTCCGTCGCCGACAACATCCTGCCGGGCAACGAGGGGCGCAATTACGTTTTAAGGAAGATCATGCGCCGCGCCATCTACCAGGGGCGTCACGCGCTCGGCTTCGACGGCCCCTTCTTCCACCAGGTCACCGACTTCGTCGTCGAACAGATGCGCGAGGCTTACCCCGAGCTCGAAGCGGCGCGCGAGTTCATCGGCCGCATGGTTCGTCTCGAAGAGGAGCGCTTCGGCTCGACGCTCACGGTCGGCCTGCAAAAGCTCGAAGCCCTCTTCGCCTCGACGGCCGAAGGCGAGATGCCCGACTACCGCGAGCTTGCGAAGCTCTACGACACCTTCGGCACGCCGCGCGACCTCATCCGCGTCGGGTTAGAAGAGCGCGGCTTCGCGGTTGACGAAGACACGTACAACGAGCAGTTCGACCGCGCGCTGCGCGAGATTCAGGGCGCGGGTGCGAAGGGTCAGGCCGCGGTCACGTCCAAAACGAATCCGGTCTACGCTCAAATCGCCGAGCGCGTCGGCGCGAGCACGTTCACCGGCTACGACGAGACGAAGACCGGGAACGCGCGAATCCTCGCGCTGCTGCGCGGCGAAGGCGAGGTCGGGGAGTTGAACGAGGGCGAGGAGGGCGAAGTCGTCCTCGACCGCACACCCTTCTACGCTGAGTCGGGCGGGCAGGTCGGCGACACCGGCGCGCTCTACCACGGCGCGGCGCACGCCGTCGTCAATGACACGCCGCCCGTCCCCGCGGGCGGGCTGATCGTGCACCGGGTCAAGGTCGAGCGCGGCTCTCTCCAGGTCGGCGCCACAGTGACCGCTCAGGTCGATGCGGAGAAGCGCGACTCGACGCGGCGCAACCACACGGCGACGCACCTGATGCACGCGGCGCTGCGCGAAGTGCTCGGCACGCACGTCAAGCAGGCCGGCTCGGTCGTCGCGCCCAACTACCTGCGCTTCGACTTCTCGCACTACCAGCCTCTCACGCGCGACGAGATCGCGGAGATCGAGAGGCTCGTCAACTACCACATACTTCGCAACGAGCCCGTGCGGACGGAACTCGTGCCGCTCGAACAGGCGATGCAGTCCGGCGCGATGGCTCTGTTCGGCGAGAAGTACGCGGAGAAGGTTCGTGTGTTGACCGTGCCCGGAGAGGAGGGCGTCTTCTCCAAAGAGCTGTGCGGCGGCACGCACGTCCGCGCCACCGGCGACATCGGCCTCTTTAAGATCACTAGCGACGAGTCCATCGCCTCGGGCACGCGCCGCATCCGCGCCGTCACCGGCCGCGACGCCTTCAACCGCTTCCAGGAGACCGAGGCGCTGGTTGACCAAATCTCCGGCGAGCTGCGCTCCACGCGCAACGACGTGCCCGCGGCGGTCGCGCGCTTGCAGGAGGAGTTGAAGAAGGCTCGGCGCGAGGCCGACGAGCTGCGCCTGAAGCTCGCGCTCGGCGCGGGCGCGCAGGCGCAGAACGGGCAGGAGGCGCGCGAGATCGCCGACGGCGTCCTCGTGCTCGCGCGCGAGGCGAGCGACCTCGACGCCTCCGCGCTGCGCCAGCTCTCCGACACCCTGCTCGCGCAGATTAAGACGGGCGTCGTCGTGCTCGGCCGTCGCGCCGACGGCAAGGCTTCGCTCATCGTGCGTACCTCTCCCGACCTCTCGAAGCGCGTCCCGGCGGGCCAGGTCATCAAGGAACTCGCGCCCATCATCGGCGGCCGCGGCGGCGGCAAGCCCGACATGGCCGAAGGCGGCGGCCCCGAGCCCCAGAAGCTCAGCGAGGCACTTGAGGCGAGCTACCAGATCGTTGAACGCCTCCTCACCCAACAAAGCGCTACGGCATAAGAGGCGGAAGCCCGACCGTGAGGGAGGGCGTCAGTCAAACTCGAAGGGAGGGTGGATGAAAGACACGCTGTCTTTCATCCACCCTCCCTCCTTTGTGAAACGTACGCCCTCCCTCACGGTCGGGCTTCCGCCTTTAACTCTGGCTGTGCGCGGCCACCCACTCCTTCTGCTTGTCGGTGAGCGTGACGTTCATCTTCTGGAGGGTCGCCGCGTTGAGCGTCCCAGTCACCTTGAGCCCTTCCGCCTCCTGATACTTCTTCAGGCCGTCGCGCGTCGGCGTGTCGAGCTTCCCCGTCGCGTCGCCCGCGTAGAAGCCGCGCTGTTTGAGAACCTCTTGCGCCTGCTTGATCTGCTCCTTCGTGGCGCGGAAGACGGGGCCGCGCTTCCTGGTCGTGTTGGCGTTGGCCGCGGGGGCGTTCGTGTTGGTGTTCTGGGCGGCGGCGGCGGAAAGGCAGAGCGACGCCGCGCAGATCGCGGTCAGCAGTCTTTTCATCTGTTTCTCCTGTTCGGGTGAGGTGCGCTGGCGGTCGCACGCGTTGAATGCCGGAGAATTAACCCGCTTGGAAAGCGGCTTTCATCATACACGCGCTGTCAAGACTTCGACCCTCGCCGCCGCCCGACCCGGCGGCAAACCGCCCCGCCGCCCTCCGCAAGTGCCTAAATAGTTCGAGTTAAACAAACGGTGAATTTTGTTGAACGGCCTCCTCCGCGTGTGCTATCCTGTCTGAGCGCTCGTCCGGCGCGCCTACGACGCGGCGAGTGCCCCCGCCCTCAGACGAACTTTCAAAGCGCCCCGCCGACACACGGAATAAGCAAGGCCATGAGAAAAATTTCCGCCGCCTTCGTCCTGATCTTCCTCCCCTGCCTGACCGCCTCCGCGCAGCAAGCCGGCCCCGGCGGCTACCGCTACGACAACTTCGACGTGCCCGGCGGCGTGAGCGTCGAGACGCCCGCGCAGGTCGCCCCGGCCGCGCGCCCGAACAAGCGCCTGAAGCTGACCGCGCGAACCATGCCCGCGGCAGCCGCTTCGGCACAGCCTGTGGCCCCGCGGCCCTCCGCCGCGCCGCTCCCGATGGCCGCGGGCAACGCGCTCGAAGGCTTCTCGACCGGCGACGCCAAGGTGGACGGCTTCATCGTCGCTTCGAGCAACCGTTACGGCGTAGACCCCCTGCTCATCTACTCGATCATGCACCGCGAGTCCTCCTTCAAAAAGTTCGCGCTCTCGCACAAGGGCGCGCGGGGCTTGATGCAGTTGATGCCGGCGACGGCCGCGCGGCTCGGCGTGCGCGACATCTTCGACCCGCAGCAGAACATCGAGGGCGGCGTCAAGTACATGCGCTTCCTGCTCGACATGTTCGACGGCGACGTGCGCCTGGCGCTCGCCGGGTACAACGCGGGCGAGGGCGCGGTGCTCAAGTACCGGCGCAACGTCCCGCCCTACCGCGAGACGCAGGAGTACGTGCGCCGCATCTCGGAGCGCTACGCGCTGATGCGCGACCCCTCGACGGCGCGCCTGGCCCCGCGCGTCTCGCGCACGCAGATCGCCAAGCTCAAGGCCGCGGAGCCGCCGCCGCTCGCTTACGAGACGCACATCTTCACCGTCCGCACGCCCGACGGCAAGCTCCGCCTCGTCAGCCAGTAGTTAACTCGACCGGAATCGAAAGACCGAACGTGAGGGACGGACTCGAGGGCCGTCCCTCTTCGTCTGTGCGCCCGCGCTGTTTGGCCGCGGGGACGGTCGCGGTATGATTGAGCCGACGACGGAGTTCCGGGCACCGAGACTTTCAACCACCGACGCCGAAAGATGTCAGAAGCCACGACCGACGGATCACAGAGGCGAGTGCTGCTCGTCGCCGACAGGGGCACGGAGGTGGACTCGCTGCGCATGAGGCTCTCCGTGGCCGGCTACGCCGCGGACTCCTCGGACATCGAGTCCGTCATCCCGTTCTGCACCGACGAAAAGTTCGAGCCGCGTCCGCCGTCCGCCGTCCTCCTGGTCTTCGGCGAGCGCGAGGGCGAGGGGCGGCTCGTCGCGCTCGCGCGGCGGCTGCGTTCGGAGCCTTCGAGCTTCGCGCTGCCCGTCCTCTTCCTCTTCCGCGAAGACGGCCGCTCGCTCCGCAGCTCCGCGCAGCACTTCGGCGCGGACGACTACTTCGCGCAGGACGCGACGGCCGAGGAGCTGCGCGCGCGGCTCGCCTCACTCCTCTGGCGCGTGGAGTCGGGCCGCCGCTCGGCCCCCGCGGTCGCCGACCAGCGCTCCGAGATCGACAACTTCCTCTTCCTGCTCGACGCCGTCGCTTCGGAAGCGCGCGCCGGCGCGACCGGCTCGCTCGCGCTCGTCGTGGCCGGCGACGAGAACATCAACGCCGCGCACGGCTTCCTGAAGCTCAACCTGCGGCGCGTCGATGCCGTGGCCTTCTACGGCCCCGCGACGCTGCTCGTCTACCTGCACGGCGCGGACGCCGCTTCGGCGCGCGCGACGCTCTCGCGCCTGCGCGAGGAGTTCGCGGAAGCACAGCGCGGCGGAGAACTCTTCGCCGGCGTCTCCTCGTTCCCCGCGCACGGCGCGGAGGTCGAGCGGCTGGTCGAGCAGGCCGAGGTCGCCCTGAACGACGCGCGGGGCGAGAACTCCGCGGCGCGCGTCGTCGTTTACGGCTTCGCGGAAGCGGGCACCGACGCCGGGCACGACGCCGAGCGGCGCACGCAGAGGATGAGGGCCGGCGGGAACGAACCCGCGCCGACGGCGGCGGCGGGCGTTCTGCGGGCGGGCGGGAAACTCAGGCGCGTGATGCTCGTCGTCTCGGACGCGGAGCGGATGGCGCAGGTCAACCTCCTGATGCGCTCGGCCGCCTACGAGGTGCGCGCCGCCTTCGACGGCCAGCACGCGCTCAGCCTTCTGCGCATCGACCGCCCCGACGCGCTCGTCGTCGATTACGAGCTGCCCGGCTTCGACGGCGTCGAGATGCTCAGGCGGCTCTCGAAGCAGTCGCGCGGCGACGCGCCGCCCGCGCTGCTGCTGCTGCCTTCGGGTCGCGAAGCGCTGCGCACGGAGGCGCTCGCCGCCGGGGCGCGGGTTGTGATAGGAATGCCTTACGACGCGGTCGAGCTGCTCGAACGTTTGCGCGAACTCTGCGAGGAGGGAGTGAGGGAGTAGATGGAAAACTGCCACGTCTGCGGCACGCGCCTGACCGACGGCGCGCGCTTCTGCGCCTCCTGCGGCGCGCCTGCCGGCTCCGAGGAGACGCGCTACGCCCCCGACTTCGCGGGCGAAGAGACGCGCGTCGCCGCGCCCGCGCGCCCGCGCCCCGCGCAGCCAATGCAAGTCCGCCCCCTCCCGACTCCGCCCGAACGTTTCGACGCGGGGCCGCCGTCTAACGAGGAGGAGCGGACGATCTTTACGGTCGGCCCGACGCTCCTCTTCGTCAAGGTCGGCTATGTGCTGGCGGCGCTGGGGGCGATTCTGCTCGTCGTGCTGCTCGCGTGGCAGCCCTGGGTGAGCGTGCCCGTCTACGTCTCGATCCCTTTGGCGCTGGCGCTGCTCCTCTGGCCGGCCTACAAGCACCTGATGCGCAACACCGTGCGCTACACCCTGACCGACTCGAAGATCGAGATCGACGAGGGCTTCATCTCGCGCACGACGCGCAACATCCCGCTGCGCAACATACAGGACGTGTCCGTCACCACGACCGTCCCGCAACGCCTGCTCCGCTTCGGCAACGTCGTCGTGGACAACGCGAGCGACGCCGCGGGCGCGACCGTGCTGCGCAACATCCCAGACCCGCGCCGCCACGCCGACCAAATCCTCCGCGAACTGCGCCGCTGGCGCTAGACGCCCCCGCGGACTTATCATCCACCCCAGCGGAACAAGCACAACGGCGCCGTCGTCTAACTCATCCAAACGCTTGCCGTAGATTGTCCGTGGGAAAGGTTTAGTCGTGCGAGCATCGAAATTGAAGAAGTTATTGTGTGCGCTCTCCCTCCTCGCGGCGTGCGCGGTCTGGGCTCTGGCACAGGCCCCGCCGGAAGGCCGGGAGCCCCGCGGCGTCCCCGTCCTCGTCATGCACCTGCCCGACTGGGAGAAGAAGGGGGCCGACGGTTACGCCTACGCCACGAGCCTGCCCGAGCTGCAAAAGGCCGTGGGGGATCAGCCGGCGCTCGACGCCTTCGACTTCGATTCGAGCGTCGAGGCCGCCACGGCGAAGTACGAGGGCGGTCGTCTCGTCATCGTCGAGTTCGCGACGCCGCAGCACTCGGTCGATGCCGACAAAGCCATCAAACAGCGGATAGAGGAGTTGAAGGCCGCGGGCCGGCCCGTGCCCTCGCTCTACAGCCGCGTCGGCAACTACTCGGTCTTCGTCTTCGACGCGCCCGACTTCGCGGCCGCCGAGAAGCTCGCCTCGCAGGTGAAGTACGAGAAGGACGTGCGCTGGCTCGGCCGCAACCCGCACGCGGAGGAGATCGCGACGCGCGCCTACACCTCGACCATGGGCGGCGTCATCCTCACGACGCTCGTCACGACCGGGCTCGCGATTCTGCTCTGCCTCGGCGTCGGCGGCGCCATCGGCGGCCTCGTCTTCCTCCACCGGCGCTCGCAGAGGGACGCTCAGGAGGTCTACACGGACGCGGGCGGCATGGTGCGGCTCAACATCGAAGATTTGAACACCCCGCCCGCCGCCTCGAACCTGCTCGGGCGCGGTCAGGATTGAAAGGCAGTAGCCCGGCCCGCGGGGGCGCGCGCGGGTCTAACGCTCAAAGGTTTCCGGCTAAAACAAGAAAGCGCCGTGAGTCGAAACTCACGGCGCTTTCTTGTTAATAGAGTAACCGGTCACAAATATGCGGGTTACTGATCTTACTGCGGGGCTCCCCCAAACCCCTACAGAAACGGAATCAGTAACCCGCTAATTGATGGCCTTCGACGACTATTGCTGACAACCACTCTGTTCCCCCAAAGAGTTGTCGCCCGCAAGAAGCGAGAGAAAGCCTCCCCCAAAGCTTTCACTCACTAGTCGTCTCCGAGCCTGACCCGATAACTCTATTTACCCCTTACATTTTATCTGTCCCTTGGCTCAGCAACGACCATGCCATCAAACTCTTACTCAATTCCTCAGAAACTCCATGCGGCGAATTTCCCCTGTAAACAGCAGGAAATTTTTATTTATCGCCTTTTCAAGTAGTTACGAACTCTGGGAAAACAGCCCCAAAAATTGTCCGCATTCAATACTCCCCATAAAACATGCGGACGATTCTGTTACACAGCCGTTAATTTCAATAGTTTACAACCGTACGTTTATGCACGTTTGAGGCTGAATGAGGCTCGAATTTGGCCAACTTTATCACCGCGATGATTCTCAACCGGAAAACTCGCGCACCAGGAGAGCGTTTTCTGCGCGTCCTCATCCAGTACACCGAGTTGTCGCAGGGCTTCTATGGCGATGGTCGAGCGCGCCCGTCGGTCTTCCCCGTCCTCGATCTTGAAGGCCAGGCCCAACCCCTTCGGCCAGCGCTCGCACGGCGCAACGCCCGCGGTGTAGACGCCCTCCGCGCCGATTTTCGAGACGAGACGGCCGCGCACGGCGCGCATGACCTCCGTGTCGAAGCGCTCGTGCGTCCCGCCGACCAGCTCCGGCCACGCGTTCATGGCCGCGGTGAGGCGCGCGCAGGCGGCCCGCGTCTCCGCGTCGAAGCCGCGGGGCGGCGCGGCGAGGCGCGCGTACATGAGTGCCATCGAGCGGACGGGCATGCCGAAGACGGGGACGCCGCAGCCGTCCGTGCCGAGAACTATCTCCTCGGCGCTGACGCCCGAGAACTGCGAGACGGCGCGGAGGACGGCTTGCTGGACGGGGCCCGCGGGGTCGTCGTAAAGCTCGGGCGGCGCGCCGAGTTGGAGCGAGAGGGCGAGCATTCCCGCGTGCTTGCCGGAGCAGTTGTTGCGCAGGACGCCCGGCGACTCGCCGGCGGCGCGCAGGCGCTCGGCCGTCGCACGGTCGAAGGGCTCGTGGATGCCGCACTTGAGCAGTCCCGCGTCGAGGCCGATCTTTTCGAGCATGCGCGCCACCGTCTCGGCGTGCAGGTCTTCGCCGCTGTGCGAGCCGCAGGCGATGGCGACTTCAGATTCCGACAGGCCGAAGCGTTCGGCCGCGCCGCTCGTCAGGAGCGGAACGGCCTGGAAGGGTTTTCCGGAGGAGCGCAGGTACGTGACCGTGTCGGGCTCGCCGAGGGAGGCGACGAGGCGGCCGTCGCTGTCCACGGCGGCGAGGTGGCCGCGGTGGCGCGACTCGACGATGGGGCCTCGCCGGACTTCGACGAGCGGCGCGGGCTCGGGCGCGGGCTGACTTTGGTTTTCGGGCTTCAAGTGAGACGAATCTTAAACGCGGGCGTGCGAGGCTCGCAACCGGGGCGGCGTCCGAAGGGTTTTCCACCTGTGGAAATTTTTGATGAAAAGCAGAGGGACGGCCGTCAGTGCGTCTGACGGCCGTCCCTCTCTCTTTCGATACTCTTCAAATCGAAAGTTTTATCCGCTTGTTCTTACTTCGCCGCCTTCGGGGCGGTCGTCCTCGGGCGCGTGCGCGTCAGGACGGTCAGTTTCACGGGGCGCCTCCCGAAGCGCATGGCCTCGGAGGTGTGCGGCATCCAGATGTCGATCTTGCGACCGCGCACTGCGCCACCCGTGTCGGCGACGACGTATTCGCCGCTGTAGGAGCCCGCTTCGAGCCGCACGCGCGTGCCCAGCGGCAACACGCGGCGGTCGGCGGCGATGATGCCGCGCCGGACGCCCGCGCCGCTCGCGGTGCGCCCGCGGAGGCTGTAGGCCGTCGCCGTAAATGTCACGGCCGGAGACGCCGTCTCCGCCTCGGCTCCCGTCTCTGTTTTGTCAACCGCGGCCTTCGTTTCGTTCAGCGGGGCCGCCTCCGCCTTCTTCCCTGCCGCGGAGCCATCCTCAAAGGCGTCCGTCGGCTGCGTAGTCTCGCCGCCGGAATTACTAGTTTCCGTGACGGCGTCCTTCTGCTGAACCTCCTGCGGGGAATGCTTGAGGGGTTCTGCGATGGAAGTGGGTGCTAAAAAGAGCAAGGAACATGAGAGGAGAACGGCCGCGGCCGCGCCCCCCCCAATCAAGGGTTTACTCATTCTCGGTCCTCCTACCGATTTCAAGTCCTTCAGCGGCGCGCGAGGAGGTAAGTGACCTCCCGTCCTCGACCTCTGGCTCTAGGAGTTTGAAGAGTCAGCCGGAGTGGGGAACCTATGTCCTTGTTGCGGAGCGCTGAAAGAATCCGATACAAAAGAACGACAAGCGAACATAAAGCCCGCTTGTCGTGCAAGAGAAAGTAGCACAAGGGTTTAGCGTCTGTCCAGTTGCAATGTGCCCTAAAAATCCGTACCGAAAGGGGACTTGCGGACGCGTTTTTTCAGTGTACGGGCTTGCACAAACCCCTGCGCTTTCAACCCGTTAAACGGCCGTTTTAAACAGTCTTGCCGCCCAGCCAAACGCCTTGGTAGACGACCTCTGCCTCGCCCGTCAGAAGCACCTCGCCGTCCTCGCGCCAGAGGACTTCGAGCAGGCCGCCGGGCATCGAGACGCGGACGTGCCTGTCCGTGTGGCCGCCGACCATCGAGGCGACGGCCGCCGCGGACGCGCCCGTCCCCGAAGAGAGCGTCTCGCCCGCGCCGCGCTCCCAGACGCGCGCCTCGATGTGCCCGCGGTCCAAGACGCGTATGAACTCGACGTTCGTGCGCTCCGGGAAGGCCGCGTGCGACTCGATGGTGCGGCCGATGCGCCGCCAGTCCACCTCCTCCAGATCGTCCACGAATGCGCAGCAGTTCGGGTTACACATCTGGAGCGCCGTCACCGCGACGGTCTCGCCGCCGGGAAGCGCCAGGGGGTACTCGCGCACCTCGGCGAGCGGGTCGCCGGTCAGCATGGGGATTGAGGCGCTGTCGAAACGCGGCCGCCCGATCTCCGCCTCGAAGCGGAACGCGCCCTCGCCCATCCTCTCCCGCAGCCGGTAGCGCTTGACGCCCGCGCGCGTCGAGAAGCGCAGTTCCTCCTCAGACCAGAGACCGGCGTAGTGCAGGTAGGCCGCGGCGCAGCGCGAGCCGTTGCCGGACATCGCGGCCTCGCCGCCGTCCGGGTTGAAGATGCGCAGTCGGAAGTCCGCCTCGTCCTCTAAGGGCTCGACCACGGCGATGCCGTCCGAGCCCGCGCCGAAGTGGCGGTCGCAGATGCGCCTGACGAACTCGAAGAAGGGCTCGCCCGCGCCGACTCGCCCGAAGCCGGGAGTCAGGCCGACGCCTTTCAGCTCGGCCGCCTCGAAGACGAGGTAGTCGTTGCCGTAGCCGTGGAATTTGGTGAATTGCATAGAATTTTGTGTTCTTAGCGACCGGGTCAGTACCGCCCGCGGTAGCGGGTGGGCCGTTGTTACCGGGTGGCTCCGTATCGCGAAGGGCCACCCGCTACCGCGGGTGGTTCTGACCACTATTTCATGAGCGCCCGTTGAAGGAGGCGAGCAGGACGGCGATGGCGTCTGTGAACTCGGTGCGCGGGTTGGCGTCGCGCGGCGGGTTGTTGATCATCAGCGAGAAGACCAGGCGCTCGCCCGCGGCGCTGAAGACGTAACCGGAGAGCGAGGTCGCCGTCCCGAGCGTCCCCGTCTTCGCGCGGACGTTCCCCTGTGCGGGCGTGCCCTTCATGCGGTTGCGCAGCGTCCCGTCCACGCCCGCCACAGGCAGCGCCAGGCGGAACTCGGAGCCGAAGCGGTGGCGGTTCATGTAGACGAGCAGTTGCAGCGTCGTGTCGGCCGTGACGAGGTTCGCGCGCGAGAGGCCCGAGCCGTCGTGCATGACGAGCCCGCCGGGGTCTATGCCCGCCTGCGTCAGGAAGTTTTTGACGACCCGCTCTCCCGCGTCCTCGCTCGAAAGCTTCGGGTCGGCCGCCCCGCTCACCTTACCCAGCGTCCGCAGCAGAAGCTCCGCGTAGAGATTCTGGCTCGGCTTCTGCAATTGCGCGGCGATGACCGAGAGGGGCGGCGACTTGCGGGCGACGATCTCCACCAGGGAGGAGACGGGCAGCGGCTTCTCCGCGCGGCCCTGCGCGTCCACGGTGCGCGTCTGTCCGGTGAAGACGACGCCGCGCCGTTCGAGCGAGGCGCGCAGCATCGTGGCGAAGAGCAGCGCCGGGCGCGAGACGGCGAGGCTCGCCGAGTAGCCTCGGTCGTCGATGGGCAGGCGTCCGCGTATCTCGATGGTGTTCTGCCCGAGCGGTCGGTTGACGCTCAGCTCGCGCGGCGTGCCGCGCTCGCCCGTGGTCGTGCGGTCGATGACGGTGACGAGCGGGGTCGAAGGCCCGAGCGTGATGCGCGCGGGCGCGCCCACCGAAGCGCCGGGCCTGACGGAGAGGTCTACCGAGTTGTCGTTGACCGTCAGCGCCGAGACCTCCGCGCCGTAGTACCACTGCAGGTCGTCCCACTCCCAGCCCGTGGGGACGGGCGCGCCCGTGAAGTAGCTCTCGTCGCCGACGAGGTCGCCCTCGACGCGCCGGACGCCGGCCGCGTGGATGTCGGCGGCGAGCGAGTCGATGGCGTGCGAGTAGTCGGTGTTCCCTTCCGGGTTGAAGCGCGTGGCGAAGGAGGGGTCGCCGCGCCCGTAGACGACGAGGTCGCCGCGCACCGTGCCCGAGGCGTCGGGGCGGGCCGGCGCGTAGACGGACGTGATGAAGCGGTAGTCGGGCGTCAGTCGGTCGAGCGCGGCGGCCACCGTGAAGAGCTTCATGTTCGAGGCGGGCTGCATCCACTTGCGCGCGTCCTGCTCGAAGAGGACGCGCCCCGTGTCGAGCGAGGCGACCTTGACCGCGACGTGCGACGCGGCGAACTCGGGCCGCGCGACGACTTCGCGGATGCGCACGCGCAGCTCTTCGAGCGTCCGCGGCGCGGCCGCGGTCGGCTGCGGGGTTGGGGTCGGAGTCGGGGTCGCGGTCTGCGGCGCGGCGGGCGTCGGGGTCGGGACGGGGCGCGCGGGGGCCGCCTGCGTGCGCGCGGGCGTGGGCGTCGGGGTCGGCTTGACCGCGGGGGTCTGCGGGTCGGCGCGGCGCTCGCGCGTCTGCGTCTGTAGGCCGAAGACCCGGCCCGGAGGCGCGAAGGCTGTAAGCGAAAAGAGTAGGAGAGACGCTAAGAGAGACCGTGTACGGGCGGGCTTCATGTCTGTTCCACACGCCTCGGCGGCGTGCCGCTTTAACCTCCTTAGGGTTCGGACGCAGTCTGAAGGAAACGGCGGGATTCGGCAAGCGTGACGCCCCCGAAGGCGCGGCGCGTACGAAACGTTGAACGCCACCTCAATCTTGTTTTATTGGATCGTTTGAAGCTTCTTTCCAAATTTTCCGACGCCCGCCGCCCGCGGTTTGCCTTCTCCGACGGAAAGGCGGGGCACTCGCCCGGGGGCGCGCGGGGCATGGGGATTGCCCATTGAGTACGCGTTAGGATCAGGGAAGACGAACAAGATTCCTTCCCCGCCGACGAATCCATTTAGCTGTACACACACTTGACGGACGCTACCGGCCCGGAGGCGGGCGTGTCGGCCGAGGTGTGTCAACAAGGAGAGGTTAAGAAAATGAGAAGATTGTCCTCGGTCATCTTCGTGCTCCTGCTCGTCGCCGCCTCGGCCTTCGCGCAGACGACATCATCGGAGGTCAACGGCACGGTGAAAGACGAGGCGGGGGCGGCCATCGCGGGCGCCACCGTCCGCCTGATCGACAACGCGACGAAGACGGAAGTGAACGGCACGGCGAATGACGACGGCCGCTTCACCTTCGCCAACATCCGCCCCGGCACGTACACCGTCGTCGCCGAGCAGCCCGGCTTCAAGCGCCAGGAGATTCAGAGCGTCAAGGTTGACGTGGGCGTGCCCGCCACGGTCAACTTCACGCTTCCCGCAGGCGAGGTCACCGAGACGGTGACGATCACCTCGGCCGACGCGCAGGCTGTCATCAACACGACGAACGCCGAGCTTTCGACGACGGTCGGGCAGCGCCAGATCAACGACCTGCCCCTGAACGGGCGCAACCCGCTCGACCTCGCCGCGCTCCAGCCCGGCGTGGCCGCGGGGGCGGCCAACCGCTCGGCCACCATCAACGGCCAGCGCGGCACGTTCTCCAACATCACCTGGGACGGCATCAACATCAACGACCCCTACATCCGCGAGGACAGTCTCTTCGGCTCGGCCGGCCAGAGCGTGCCGGGCGTCGCCGAGTTCACGCTGACCTCGCAGAACGCGGGGCCGAGCGACGGCCTCGGCGTCGCGCAGGTCAAGCTCGTCACCCCGCGCGGTTCGAGCGAGTTCCACGGCTCGTTCTTCGAGTACCACCGCAACGACATACTCGACGCCAACACCTTCTTCAACAACGCCAACGGCGTCGAGAAGCCGCAGCTCATCCGCAACCAGTTCGGCTTCAACATCGGCGGCCCGATGCTGCTGCCGCGCTTCGGCGAGGGCGGCCCCCGGCTGTTCGGCCGCAACAAGCTCTTCTTCTACGGCTACTACGAGGGCACCATCGAGCGGACGGGCATCGAGCTCGACCGCACGGTGCTGACGCAGGCGGCGCGCACGGGCCAGTTCACCTACACCCGCGCCGACAACGGCCAGCTCCAGACCGTCAACCTGCTCGGGCTGACGGGGACGAACGTCAACCCGCTCTCGCAGCAGCTCGTCGGGCTGACGCCCCTGCCGAACGACCTCTCGGTCGGCGACCAGCTTAACTACGCGGGCTTCAACTTCAACAGCCCCGGCGGCAGCGACGCGCACCTCTGGGGCTTCCGCATCGACTACGACCACAGCGAGCGCCACCGCTTCGAGGTCATCTGGAGCCAGCTCCACTTCAACCTGCCGAACGACCCGTTCAACGACATCGGCGAGCCCTTCCCGGGCCTGCCCGGCGGCGGGCAGAGCTCGATCCGCCCGCGCCTTTCGACCGCGTGGAACTGGACGGCGAGCCCGACGCTCAACAACGAGCTGCGCTTCGGCTTCTTCAAGAACAACCCGACGTTCACCACGGCCGAGCAGAGCCGCCCCTACCAGGTCACGTTCCCCGTGGGCTTCACCGACCCCGAGCAGAACTTCCTGCCGCAGGGGCGCAACGTCGCCACCTACGAGCTCATGGACAACGCGGGCAAGGCTTGGGGCTCGCACTTCATCCAGTTCGGCGGCAACCTCCGCTTCGTCCACGTCGACCCGTTCAACGCCTTCGGCGCGCTCCCGCAGTACCTCCTCGGCTTCAACGGCGTGACCACGCCGAACCCGCTTGAGAGCGTGGCCTTCCCCGGCGGCATCTCCGACACAGACTTCGACACGGCGACGAGCATCCTCGCCATCCTGACCGGCTCCATCGAGAGCGGCACGCAGACCTTCAACGCCGCCAGCCCGACGAGCGGCTTCGTGCCCGGTCAGATTCAGTCGAACAAGTTCCGCAACTGGAACCTCGGGGCCTACGTCGGCGACTCGTGGCGCGTGCGCGAGAACCTGACGCTCAACCTCGGCCTGCGCTACGAGTTCATCTCGGTGCCGAAGGACGTGTCGGGGCTGACCTTGCTTCCGCAAGGCGGCCCCGAGTCGCTGCTCAACCCGAACGCCGTGGTGGACTTCGCCTCGGGCGGCGGACGCCCGTTCTTCAACAACGACTTCAACAACTTCGCCCCGAACGTCAGCTTCGCCTGGGACCCGTTCCGCGACGGCAAGACCTCGATCCGCGGCGGCTACGGCATCTCCTACGTCATCGACAACAACCTGACGACCATCCAGAACGCCGCGGCCTTCGGCAACGACGGCCTCTCGACGACCATCACCGACAACGAGGTCGTGGGCAGCATCAGCAACCCGTCGGCCATCGCGGCCCCGACCTTCCAGGTGCCGCGCACCGCGCGCCTGAGCTTCGAGGAGAACCCCGTCTCGGCGCTCTTCACCATCGACCCGAACCTGCGCACGCCCTACGTCCAGCAGTGGAACATTGGCATCGAGCGCGAGATTCTGAAGAACACGGCCTTCGAGGTGCGCTACGTCGGCAACCGCGGGACGAAGCTGACGCGCGCCATCGACCTCAACCAGCAGCGCATCCGGTCGGGCGGCTTCCTCGAAGACTTCAACCGCGCGCGCTTCAACATGGCGAACTGCGGCGGGAACCCGAACCCGTCGGCCGCGCAGTGCCCGGGCCGGCAGGCGCTCCAACTGCTCCCGCAGTTCGGCCCGTTCGCCTTCTTCTCGACGCAGCCGATCACGTCGGGCCAGCCCTCGGCGCTCCTGGACTTCTACATCCAGTTCAAGGAGTTCTTCTTCCCCGAGTACGGCGGGCTCGGCACCGTGCCGATCACGGCCTTCCTGCCGAACCCGAGCACCTACGCCGCCGACCTCGTGGGCAACGGGTCGTACTCGACCTACAACGCGCTCCAGGCCGAGGTGCGCCGCCGCTACTCCGGGGGGCTCGACTTCCAGGCCAACTACACCTGGTCGAAGAACCTGACCGACTACGAGGGCGGGCAGGCCAACTTCGAGGCGTACCAGGACATGACGCTGGGCTCGATCCTTGAGAAGCGGCGCGGCCGCAACGACCTGACGCACGTCTTCAAGGCCAACGCCGGCTACGAGCTGCCGTTCGGCCCCGGCAAGCGCTGGCTGTCGGACGGCTTCGCGTCGAAGGCGCTCGGCGGCATCAAGCTGACGGGCATCTTCGTCGCGCAGTCGGGCCGCCCCATCTCGATCACGTCGCAGCTCCAGACGCTCAACCGCGGCTCGCGCGCGAACCGCAACACCGTTAACTCGACGCTCTCGAACTCCGAGCTGCAAGACCGCACCGGCCTCTTCTTCGACCCGACGACGGGGCGGCCGCTGCTCTTCGACCCGGAGCTCATCGCGGCCGTCCGCGCCAACCCGTACAACAACGCGTTCCTGACCAACCCGCAGCCGGGCTTCGCCGGCAGCCTCGGCCTGACGCCCGTCAGCGGCCCCGGCTACTGGAACGTGGACTTCGGGCTCATCAAGCGGACGCCCATCACCGAGGACGTGAACATCGAGTTCCGCGCCGAGGCCTTCAACGTCTTCAACCACACGAACTTCTTCATCCCCGTCGACGCGACGACGGAGATGGTGAGGCAGAACATCAACAGCGCGACGTTCGGGCAGATCACGCAGACGTTCGACCCGCGCATCCTCCAGTTCGCCGTCAAGCTGAACTTCTAAAGGTTCGGCCGAACGGGGATTGGACTGACGGCCGCGCGAGACCCTACAATGGGGTCTCGCGCGGCCGTCTTGCGCGCAACACAGCTCTCCCTTCCCACAGACAGACGGAGGAACCGATGCACGAACAGAGACGACGCGTCACGCTCGCCGCGCTCGCCCTCGCCTGCGCCGCGCTCGCCGCGTTCACGCCGACGCCCCGCGCGGGGGCCGAAGACAAGTTGAAACCCGAGGAGGTCGTCGCCAAACACCTCGAAGCCATCGGCCCGGCCGAGGCGCGCTCGCCGCAGCGCCCGCGCGTCGCCCAGGGCGCGACGTTGATGGAGGCGAAGGCCGGCGGCCGCGGCATCTCCGAGGGGCGGGGGCTCATCGCCTCGACCGGCGACAAGGTGCTCCTGAACGCGACCTTCGAGTCGCCCGACTACCCCTTCGAGCGGATCGGCTTCGACGGCGAGCGCGTCAGCGCGCGCCCCATCCGCCCCAACGTGCGCTCGCCGCTCTCGCACTTCTTCCTCGCCCACGAGACGGTCTTCAAGGAGGGGCTCATCGGCGGCGCGCTCTCGACCGCCTGGCCGCTCCTCCACCTCGAAGAGCGCAAGGCCAAGCTCTCCTACTCCGGCAAGGGCGAGGCGGCGGGCCGCCCCGCGCACAAGCTGCGCTACGCCCCGCGCAAGGGCTCCGACCTCAAGGTCACGCTCTTCTTCGACGCCGAGAACTTCCGCCACCTGCGCACCGAGTACGAGCGCACCGTGCCCGCGCCCATCGGCGCGACGCCCAACCAGTCGGTCAGCCAGCGCGAGACGCGCTACCGCCTCGTCGAAGACTTCTCCGACTTCAAGACCGAGGACGGCCTCACGCTCCCCCGCTCCTACACGGTCGGCTTAACGATCTTCTCCACGGGCGCGCCCATGGACATCACCTGGAAGTTCAACCTCACCCGCGTCCACCTCGACCAGCCGATAGACCCGAAGGTGTTCGTGACGGACACCAACTGAACGATGAAACAGAACCGCGAGCGGTAGCGAGCGGGTGCGTGATACTTCTTAGGCTCGTATGACGTATCACGCACCCGCTCGCTACCGCTCGCGGTTCTGTCTCTTAAGGCAGGATGCGGACGGGCGTGCCCGCGGGGAGGGCGTCGAACAGCTCCTTGATCTCGGGGTTCTCCAAAGCGACGCAGCCGAACGTCCAGTCGCTCGCGGTGCCGCCGCCGTGTATGAAGATTTCGCCGCCGAGCGCCGTGTTCCACGGGGGGCAGCGCCCGCCCGCGAGCGCCCGCGTGATGCCCTTGTGCTGCGCGCGCGTGATGAGCCCGTCGCGCAAGCCCCGCTCCGCGTCCTCCGCGTTCGGGTAGGTCAGGCCGAGCGAGAGGTAGAAGCTGCTCTTCGGGTTCTTCATGCAGACCTGAAACTCGCCCTCCGGCGTCCGCCCGTCGCCCTGCCTCACCTTGTCGCCCTCCGGCGTGAACCCGAGCGCCACGCGCCGCACGCGCACCAACTCCCCGCCCGCGTACAACCTCAGACGCCGCGCCCCCTTCTCCACCACGACCCGCGCCCCCTCAAGCGGCAACTTCAACGGCCGCCGGTTCAACTCCTCCTCCCTCGTCAAACCCACGCCGCCGTCGGCGACGCCCGGCACAGTCGTCTCCGCGCGCGCCGTCCCGCGCGAAGCGCACGCCACACCCGCCGCCACACATGCGCCCGCAATGAGCACGAAGAGAAGCCCGCCGCCGTTCATCATCCCTTTCCACCTCCCCACCCGACGCTCTGATGCACCCACCCGCCCAGAAGGTTTTCAGCAAGGCACGTCGGGCATGAATGAAGCGAGGATGCCCCGCTTCGGGAATCAGCCTTCCAACCGGGCCAACGCCTTCCGCGCCTTTTCCGCCTTGTAGAAATCTAGCCGCTCAAGAATCTCCAACGCCTCTTTAAATAATCGCCTTGCCTCCGCCACATCCCCTCGCTTCTCCGCAAGCAGCCCCCGCGAATACTTTAAGCTCCCGATCCTACTTGGAACTGACAGGGCTTCCGCCAGCCTTGAGGACTCATCGAACAACGCCTCCGACTCCAAGTAACGTCCCTGTGCAACTCTCAGGTTGCCTATACTCTCAACACACTCCGCGATATTCGGCTTATCGCCCAGCCCCCTGAGGATGGACAGACTTTGCTCCAGATACCCTTCGGCCTCGTCGAGCTTACCTTCATCAAGGGTGAGTGTCCCTAGTTGGTGTAGAGAGAATGCGGTACCCTGCCGGTCACCTAAATTCTTTTTTGTCTCTAGGCACTCTTCGTAGAGCCGCCGTGCTTCTGCGTAGTCTCCTTGCACGTAAGCTAGTTCGCCTAAATTGTACAGCTTGTCGGCAACCCCACCTTGATCGCCAAGTTTCTTATCTATCTCTAAGCCCTCCTCGAACAACCGCTGCGCCTCCTCATAATCGCCTTCCCCGAAGACAAGCACCCCTAGATTGAGCAAAGCAATACTGGCCTTAGATTCGTTCCCGGCTTTTTTATGGTACGCGATCGCCTGTTCCAAAATCGGCCGGGCCTCCTTATATTCACCGCGATGCATGCGAACTCTCGCCGTGTTTTGCGAGTGGCGCAGGGTGTCCTCTACGTTGACGCTCAGACGGGCGGCTTCCATAGCCTGTTCACCGCGCCTAATGCGCTCGTCCCAGTAGCCTCGAATAAAGAGGAACTCGCCGATTGCGAACATGATGCGTGAAACGCTGTTCCAATCTCCCGTCTCATAGGCTATGTCCATCGCCCCGAGCAGGTTGTCCTTCTCAGCTTCCAGTGCATTCAGGTTGGCGGCCGTTGGCTCTTTGTGAGTTTCGGCGTAGCGCACGAAGCGGGACACGAAGCGTGGGCGGAAGGTTTTGGCGCGGGGGTCGCGGGAGAGGCGGGCCTTTGCAAAGTCGCGCGTTAGGCCCGCAACTGCGTCGCGTGTCAGGTCCGCGACTGCGAGGCGCTGGCCGTCGTCCGTCTGCTTGATGAGCCGCAACGACGCAAGTATCTGCTGCGCCCTCTTGAATCTTTTCTTATCCTTCTCCTTACCCAGGTTCATCCCCGCGACTTCGCCGACCATGGGGCGTGTGCCGCTCGGCTTGAAGAGCGAGAGGGCGAGGAGGACGGCGCGCCCGCCGTCCTCCATCTGTTTGAGGTTGAAGGAGCGGTCGAAGACCCTCTCCGCGGCGTCGCCTTCGCCTTGCGACAGTTCGTTCAGCACCTCGTCTGGGGCCTGCGCTAGGTCTATCTGGCCGACGACCCACTGAACGACGAGCGGGTTGGATTCGGCCGTCTCAAGGATGCGCCCACGGACGCTTTCCGTGTAGATGTCTGGGTCTCGCGTCTGGACGACGAGGCGGTCGATGAACTTGTCGGCCTCACTCACCGACATTGTATCGAGCGGCAGCAGGAGCGCGCCTTCGACCCGCTGCCGCGTGGTGATGAGGGCGGAGCACGGCGCGCTCTGCGACAGGAATTCAAGGCAGAGGGGCTCCTCCTCCGGCGGGATGGTCTCGAAGTCGTCGAGCACGAGGAGCGCCGGCGCGGTGGCGAGGAGGGCGCGCACGGCCTCCTCTTTCGGCCCGGCGGGGAGCGGGCGCAGGTCTGTGCGGGCGAACTGCGCAGCGATGTCGTCGAGCAGCGTGGTGAAGGTGAAGTTCGGTCGGCCGTCCGCTGTCACCCAGATAAGGCGCTGCCCCGTCGCGGCGGCTATCGTGCGCACGGCCTCGGCGGCGAGCGTGGTCTTGCCGACGCCGCCCGCGCCCCACAGCGCTACCAGCCGGCGGCTCTGCGGCGAGAGTTCCTCTCGCAGACGCTCAATGATGTCGCGCCCGTCCCTGCCCGCGCGCGGGACGAAGCCGAAGGACGGCGGGGCCGGGATGAGGGCGTGCGGGCCGACGGCCGACGGCAGCGGCTTCAAAGCACTCACGGCCTTCTCGACCTCCGCGACGATCTCCGCGAAGGCCGCGTCCCGATTCCGCCAGTCCACGACGAACTTGAAGTTCCTCGGCACTGCCTGGAACGAGCCGAGGGTGCGGTCACCGAGCCGCTTCGACTCCCACGCGTGTACGTTGCGGACGAGGACTGGGAGAACTGTGACCTCCCCTCTTTCGTAGCGCTCGCCGGCCAGCGCCAGTTCGACTCTGGAGATGTAGTCCGAACGGAGGAAGGAAGAACTAATAAGCAGGAGGATAACGCGCGCCTCCCCGAGGTTCCTGACTATCTCGTCGTCCCACTGCTGCCCGGCGACGAGTTGCCCGTCGTGCCAGCTCGCGATCACGCCCTGCGCTGCCAACCCTTCCAGGTGCTCGACGAGTCGCTTCTTATACTCCTTGTCCTCATGTGCGTATGAGATGAAGAGTTTCGGAGGCGGCATGTGATGGTTCCTTACCTTGCCAGCCGCCGCCGTGATGCGGCTTTGAGTCCGGGGTGGCGGCGCGCGCGTGAATGATAGCAGAAGCGTGCGGCGTGGATGAGTGTGAGATTAACCCTCGCGGAAGGAGGCGAGGAGTTCTTCGGTGGTGGCGGTGGCGGTGCCGAGTTTGCCGACGACGACGCCGGCCGCGTGGTTGGCGAGCACAGACGCCTCGACGAGCGTCGCGCCCGCGGCGAGCGAGGCCGCCAGCGTCGCGATGACCGTGTCGCCCGCGCCCGTCACGTCGTAGACCTCGCGGGCGGCCGTCGGCACGTAGACGGGTTCGCCGCCCTCGCTCAGGAGCATCATCCCGCGCTCGCCCCGCGTGATGAGGACGGAGCCGCAGCCGAGCCGCGTGAGTATCGCGCGGGCCGCGCGCGCCATGCCTTCGTCCGTGTCGTCCTCGGCGTTCGTCACGCGCAGCGCCTCGTGGTGGTTCGGCGTGACGAGCATCGCCGGGCGGTACGCGTCGAAGTTCCGCAGCTTCGGGTCAACGAGCACCGGCACGCCCGCCGCTTCCGCCGCCGGCAGAATCTCGCCCAGCACCGCGGGCGTCACCGCGCCCTTGTCGTAGTCCGAGACGACGAGCGCGTCCGCCTCCTTCAAGAGCCTGCGCAGCGCGTTGACGAGCCGTTCCTCGACGGGGCCGTCCACGTGCGCGCGCCGCTCGCGGTCGGCGCGCACGACCAACTGGTTGTGCGCGATGATGCGCGTCTTGAGCGTGGTCGGGCGGCTCACGTCCGTCAGAAGGTTCTCCTCGCGCACGTCGGCGCCCGCGTCGCGCAGCTCGGCGCGCAAGCGCTCGCCCGCGCGGTCTGCGCCGACGACGCCGACGAGCGAGGTGCGCACGCCCAGGGCGCGCAGGTTCGCCAAGACGTTGGCCGCGCCGCCCAGGCGCACCGACTCGCGCCGGATGTCTACTACGGGCACGGGGGCCTCCGGCGAGATGCGCGACACGTCGCCCCACACGAACTCGTCCAGCATCACGTCGCCGTAGACGATCACCGACCGCCCGCGCATCGCGGCGACGACCTCGCCCGCTCTTTGTGCTGTCAGATTCATATAAAAGCAGTGACGAGTGACGAGTGACGAGTGACGAGTCAGAGCTTGTCTTCCTCGTCACTCGTCACTTGTCACTCGTCACTGTTCTTGAAAGCACTCTCTCGACCGCCGCGACGACGCGTTCGACGGGGACGCGGCGGATGCATTCGGGCGCGCCGAACTCGGCGCAGGTGTAGCCGGGGCAGGGCGCGCAGGGCATCTCTTCGCGGACGACCTCGGCGGGCGCGCTCGTCCAGGGTCGCCAGTGCGCGACGTTCGACGAGCCGAAGACGACGACCTGCGGCACGCGCACGGCCGCCGCGACGTGCGCGACGCCGCTGTCGTTCCCGAGGAAGAGGGACGCGCGCGCGGCGAGCGCTGTCAGCTCCGGCAGGCTCAAGTTCGTGAAGCCCGCGAGCGGCGCTGACGAACGAGACCGGACATCTTCAATCACCCCCTCTTCGCCGGGCCCGGCGACGGCGACTGTCGGAAGACCGCGCGAGGCGAGGTGATCGACGACCCGCGCGAAGTTGGCGGCGGCCCACGTCTTCGTGTCGAAGGCGGCGGCCGGGTGTACGAGCGCGAAGGGTTGGCCCGCAGAGAGCTTCGCCTCGTCTTTAAGCCTTCGCTCGACTACCGCCGCGGCCGCGGGCGTGACGGCGAGGCGCGACGCGGGGCGGTCGGTGACGGGCACGCCCGTCCACCCCAGGAGCGCGAGCTGCTGCTCGGCCGAGTGCGTCTTCTCCGTGCCCCACAGCGCGGCCGAAGGCGGCGCCTGGTGGTTGTGCAGCGCGGCGTAGGCGTAGTCCGCGTAGCCGACGCGGTGGCGCGCGCCCGTCGCGCGCACGAGCAGCGCGGCCGTGCTCCCGCCGTGGAGGTTGTAGGCCACGTCGTAGCCTTCCGAGCGCAACCGCCGCGCGACC
This sequence comes from Pyrinomonadaceae bacterium, assembly GCA_035563535.1. Classification (GTDB taxonomy): domain Bacteria; phylum Acidobacteriota; class Blastocatellia; order Pyrinomonadales; family Pyrinomonadaceae; genus QHXN01. The sequence continues at coordinate 74,066 of DATMVD010000003.1, forward strand.
CGGAGGCGCGACGACTGGCTCTTGCGGCGGACGGTCAAGACCCTGTCAACGTCGTCCGACCCTTCGAGGAGCGGCGCGACCCAGTCTTCCAGAAGCACGTCGATGCGCGCACCGGGCAGGAAGCGGCGCAGCGCGTGGAGCGAGGGCGTCGCCAGCACCGTGTCGCCTATCGAGCGCAGGCGCACGACGAGCACGCTGCGGACGCCCGACCAGTCCCAGCGCGCGGGCCCGAGCGGGCGCGGCTCTTCCGCGCCGCCGACGCGCGCGACGCCCGCGGCGGACGCGAAGGGTCTGGCCTCAGTCTGTCTTACGAGGCTCTTCATCCTCGACGGTCGCCTCTTCGACGATGAGCGCGGGGATGTCGTTGCGGACGGGGTAGACGCGGCGGCACTCTGTGCACTTGATGCCGCTCGCGTCCTCCTTCAGCACGACCCTCCCCTTACAGGCCGGGCAGACGACCCGGAACGTCTCGATGAAATCCGCCGTGATCGGCAACTCGTGACTCCTCCCGTGAATCGTGAAAAGACTCGTGAACCGTGAACCGTAAACCGTGACAAGAATAAAGCGTAAACCGTAAACCGTAAACCGTGACAAGAGAAGAGCAGGCTGTTACTTGTCACGGTTTACGGTTTACGGTTTACGCTCATTCGGATGCCGCCCCTGGCGGGGCGGAGGGTGATGCGGGGCTCAGTGCCGACGACAGCGCCGGGGGCGAGGCGCAGACGCCAGCGGCGCGCGAGCGCGGCGAGGATGAGCACGCCCTCCATCCAGGCGAAGCCCTCGCCGATGCAGCGGCGCGGGCCGCCGCCGAAGGGGAAGTAGGAGAACTGCGGGCGCGCCGACTTGGCCTCGGGCGTGAAGCGCTCGGGGTCGAACCTTTCCGGGTCGGGCCAGAAGCGCGGGTCGCGGTGCATGACGTACTGGCTGACGAGGACGAGCGAGCCGCGCGGGATGAGGTAGCCGCCTACCTCAAGGTCTTCGAGCGCGAGACGGCCGACCGCCCACGCCGGGGGGTAGAGCCGCATCGACTCGGCGACGACCATCTCCGTGTAGCGCAGGCGCGGGTAGTCTTCGGCCGTCGGCGGACGACCCTCTAAGACCTCTTCAAGCTCCCTATGAAGCTTCGCCTCGGCCTCCGGGTGTTGAGAGAGCAGATACCACGTCCAGGCGAGCGCGTTGGCCGTCGTCTCGTGGCCCGCGAGGAAGATGGTCATCGCCTCGTCGCGCAGTTGCTCGTCGGTCATGCCCGTGCGGTCGCCCTCCTCGTCTGACGCGTGCAGAAGAGTAGAGAGCAGGTCGCCGCGGTCGAGCCCCTCGCGCCTGCGCTCCTCGATGATGCGGTAGAGGACTGCGTCGAGCCGCGCGCGTGCGCGCTCGAAGCGGCGGCGCGGCGGGAGCGGGAGTCTTTCGAGCAGCTCCGAGAACGGGAGCATCAGGTAGCCGAAGAGGCCCATCACCTCCGTGAGCGCCGCGCCCACCTCGTCGGCGTCCGACTCCACGTCCGCGTCGAACAGCGTCTTGCCGACGACGGCGAGCGTGAGCCGCATCATCTCGTCCGCCACGTCGATGGTCTCCCCGTCGCGCCAGCGCGCTGAGGTCTTCTCGGCGTAGGCGACCATCGTCTCGGCGTAAGAGTTGACGCGCTGCCGGTGGAAGGCGGGCTGCGCGAGGCGGCGCTGCCGCCGCCAGAAGTCGCCCTCGCTCGTCAGGAGTCCTTCGCCGAGCAGGCGCTTCGCGCGTTGCAGCGCGCGCCCCTTCTTGAAACGCGCCTGCTGCGTGACGAGCACCTCGCGGACGTGGTCGGGGTGGCTGAGCAGGTAGACGGTCTGCGTCGCGGCGCTGAAGCGCGCCACGTCGCCGTACTCGCGCGCCACGCGCGTCAGCAGCGCCAAAGGGTCGCGCCGGAACTGTACGACGTGGCCGACCGGCCAGAAGCCCCTCGGCCCCGGCGCTTCGGCGCGCGCTGCCGCCATCTAACTCCTCCTGAACAGAACCGCGGACGGTAGTGAGCGGGTGCGTGTTGTGATAGAGGCCCGCGCCGCGTAACGCCGACCCGCTCACTACCGTTCGCGGTTCTGTTCCAATCTTCCGACTCTGTTATTATAGCCGCGTCGGGGCCGGGGCGCGCCTCACGGCGCAGGTCTCGTGCTCTGAAGTACCTCGCGACGGAGTTTTTAAAGGTTGTCACTGGAGTTCGCCATCGAGTACCCGTGCGCGCTGCGGGCGCGCTACGACGAGGAGCACCTGCGCGCCTGGGGGCGGCTGGGGAGCCTGCACACGCGCCTGACGACGGGCGAGCACGTCGCGCCTTCCGAAGAGAAGGTGCGCTTCGTCGAGCGCGCCGCAGACGAGATCGAGCGCATGAAGGCCGAGACGGTCATCTGCGCCCGCTGCCCGGCGCGCCTGCCCACGGAGGCGGCGGGCGAGGGCGAGCCCGTCGGGTGCCTCGGCCGCGTCACCTACCCCGTCGAAGGGCAGTTCGAGAAGTTCCTGGCCGACCGCGTCCAGCTCGCGCTCGACACGATTGACGAGCAGGACTGGCCGCGCCTGTTGAAGGTGCTGCTCGACAACGACTCGCCGTTCGACGGCGAGGGCACGAAGTCTCTGCGCGCGGTGACGACCTCGAACGGGCTGCGCTTCTTCGAGCTGCGCCTCCCCATCAGGCTCGCGCGCCAGGGCTCGCACCTGACGACCGACCACCTCTTCGACGCGCTCGCCGGCTTCACCTCCGAGGACGCCGCGCGCACCACCTACACGCGCGAGCTGCCGCTCTCGGCCGCCGCCGACTACTACGACTTCCTCGACCTCGTCCTGCGCCTCGACCTCTCCGAGGCTGAGCGCCAGCGCGTCCGCGCGCGCAGCCGCAACTACCAGCAGTTCCTCCGCCTCCTCGCCGCCCTCGAAGTCGCGGAATCGTTGCGCACGCGGGTGTTGATGGATTAGTAGGCAGTTGAAAGACAAAAACATCCTGAAATAATCGGAGGCGGCGAGTAACGAAGCTCGCCGCCTCCGATTCTATTCGGGACTTCTTTCAGTCCCACTGCCTACCGCCTACTGCTCTTCGTTCTTCTCCTCATCCATCTGCCTCAAGGTGTCGAGGATGAGGTTCGTGTTGGAGAGCGCCTGGATGCGGATGGGGAATTCGTTCCCGGACTTGGCGAAGTCGAAGCCGCCGGAGGTGACTTCGACGAGGAGGCGGAAGGCGAGCGTGCCGCGCGCGTCCCCGCACTCGGCGTCCACGATGCGGCCGTCGTTGAAGAGGACGCGGCCGCGCCGCGCGGGCCCTTCGACGGCGAGCGCCCCCGTCAGCCGCGAGTTCTCGAGCACCTGCACGGCGTCGAAGATGCTGACCGTCGAGAGGTCGCCGGCGAAGGTGACGGGGCGCGGCGCCGCTGTGGGCGCGGGCGGCGCGTGCGCGGGCGCGGCCTGCTGGAGGTCCGGGCGGCGCGCGCGGCGGATCGCTTCGAGACCGGGCGCGATGTTGAGCCGCGGGTCGATGTGCTTGGCTTCGAGCAGGCGCTCGTGCGCCGAGTCGAAGTTCTCGCGCGCGATGTATAGGTTGACGAGCACGAGACACTGGCGCGCGGCCTCTTCGGGCAGGCCGTGCGAGAAGGCGACCTCGCGCAGCTTCTCGCGCAGCACGATGGAGCGCGGCTGGTGCGCGATGGCCTCCTGCAAGCGGTCTACGGCGCGCTGCGGCGCTTTGTACTTGACGAAGAGGTCTGCGTCGAGCAGCGCCGCCTCGACGCTCTCCTCAAGACTCCTCGGCTTCTCGCGCTCTTTCATCTCGTGAAACGTCCGAGCCCCCCGGCGGTCGAGTTTATCACAGCGACCATCCGGCACAGCCCCGACACGATTTCGTGTGCCCGCGCGGATTCACGCGGGCGAAATGCGGCACCGCTTCCGTGCGCACGCGTACACCCGCCCCGCATACCTCAACCTGCGTCTTAAATGACGGGACGTAAATTAACTTTTTCCGCCCCCGCGGGGCCCGCTTTCGCGCCCGCCGGACGCACGCGCGCGCCCCTGTTGCACGCGGGAAACATGGCACGGCGCGTGCTCATCAAAGAGTGTCCGCACGCCCCCGACAGACATTTAAAGTGGCCGCCTCGGCAGAGGCGTTCGCGCGCAGAAGAGGCCCGACGAAGTCGCCCGAAGGAGAAAGGGTTTTTGCTGATGAGTATTTTGTCGGTGCAGGATGAGATGTCGGCGGAGATTCTGACGCCGACGCTGCGGCTGGTGAGCGCCGACTGGGACGCGTCCGTCCGCCGGCTCTGCGCGCGCTGGCGCGCCGAGGGGTCGAAGCACCGCGCAGAGGGCCAGGGCGTGCGCGCGCTCGTCGGGCTTCTGAAGCGGACGCGCCCCTCGACCTACGTCCACTGCGTCCGCACCGCGCGCTTCGCGCGCCGCGTCGGCGTCGCCCTGGGCTTCGACCAGAAGCGGCTCCGGCATCTCTCGCAGACGGCGATGATGCACGACGTCGGCAAGGTGCTCGTCCCCGAGTTCATCCTGAGCCGCCCCCGCCGCCCGACGCGCTTCGAGCGGTTCGTCCTGAACCTGCACCCCTCTTTCGGCGCGCTGCTCTCGTCCTACTACGGGCTGACGGCCGAGCTGCGCATACGCACGCAGCACCACCACGAGCGCTGGGACGGGCGCGGCTACCCGCACCGCCTCGGCGGCGAAGACATCCCTTTGATGGCGCGCATCGTCCAAGTGGCGGACACCTTCGACGCCATGGTCGAGCAGCGCGAGTACAACACGCCCCGCACCCTCGACGAGGCCGTGGCCGAGTTGCGGCGGGAGTCGCGCCGGCAGTTCGACCCGCGCGTCGTCGAAGCTTTCCTCGACACTCTCCCGAAGGAGTGAGAGACCCGTGACGAACTGGATGAGGCGGCGCATCGAGCGCTCGCGCGCACGCTGCGAGAAGGCCGCGACGAACAACAAAGCGATCAAAGAACAGGGGGCCGACAAGCAGCCCAAGCTCGCCGCCCTCAACCCCCTCGAGTCCGAGGCGAAGAACAACTGACCGCGGGGTCGCGGGGTCGAATCTCGAATCCGGGATTTGAGTTCTCGAACCGAACCCTCCGCGTCTCTCCGCGACTGACCCCCGCCGCGCCCCGCGCGCCGACACAGCCGACGGCCGCCGCCCGCCTTCCCGTGGGACTACGCGGGCGCGCCGACGATGGACGGCGTCGTCTGCCCCTACCAGACGCTGCCCGGCGGCAACTACTCGCCCTACAACCTAGGCGACACCGCCACGCGGCGGACGTGTGGCCGCGCCGCCCGGACTCAAGTGCGACCTTAACGACCTCACGCTCTACGACGGCGTGGTCGTCAAGTACGAGCGCAGGCTCGGCAGCACCCGCCTTCGCATCGACACCCACTTCGACACGACGGAAGAGGTGACGCTCGAACACCCCGGGACGGACGACCCCGCGGCCTTCTTCCTCCTCAACACCGAGCCCTTCAAGCCGTCCGACTGGGCGAAGATCGAAAGGGCGAAGCGCAAACTCCGCCCCGGCATGCGCGCCAACGTCTGGGTCTGCGTCGGCAACCCTTCCATCCAGCCCGTCGTGGACTGGCACCCCGAAGACACCGGCGCCAACCCGCGCAGCAGATAGACCGCCCCTCACTCCCTCTCAAAACTCAACCCACAGCCCGGCCCTCAACGAAGCGCGGCCGCGTCGTCCGCGTGAGTCCGCGGGCGGTTGCCGCTTGCTATAGCGCCTTATGACCATTGACATCTCGTGCCCGCGAGAATATCTTGCCTGCGTCCTGAAAGGTTCCTGCCGGCGAGACGCTTCGCTGGCCTCACCCACACCGTTAACCAGAGCGGGAGTCGCGGCCGGTTGATATGAGGCGCACGCGCCTATCACAGGAGTCTACAGTATGAAGAACATCGTTCTACTCGTATGCTGCTTGGCCCTCTCACTTACCCCGGCCACTTCTCATTCTCAGGAGCAGCGTAAGCTGAGTCTCACGAGCGCCCCCGCGGAACAGCGTGTCGCCCTGGTTATAGGCAATAGTGCCTACACGGCGGCGCCTCTGAAAAATCCGGTCAACGACGCGCGAGACATCGCACAGATACTACGCGATCTCGGGTTCGACGTGATTCACAGGGAAGATTTAAACCAGACCGACATGAAGAAGGCGATTCGGGCTTTCGGCGAGAAGATAAAGAACGGAGGGGTCGGCCTCTTCTACTACGCGGGCCACGGCGTGCAGGTGAAGGGAGTTAATTATCTGGTTCCCGTCGACGCGAAAATAGAGAGCGAGGAAGAGGTCGAATACGAATCTGTCGATGCCGGTTTCGTGCTGGCGCAAATGGAAAGCGCCAGGAACAGAATGAACATTATGATTCTCGACGCGTGCCGGAATAACCCCTTCGCCCGTAGCTTTCGCTCCGGGTCACGCGGGCTGGCACAAATGGACGCGCCGAGCGGGACGCTGATCGCCTATTCGACGGCGCCGGGCTCGGTGGCCAGCGACGGCACCGAACGAAACGGCCTGTACACACAAGAGTTCTTAAAGAACCTGCGGACTCCGGGGCTGGGCCTCGAAGATGTGTTCAAGCGCGTGAGGGTATCAGTCCGCAGCCTGACCCAGGGCAAGCAGACTCCATGGGAGTCATCTTCTCTCACGGGCGACTTCTACTTCGTCCGGGGGGACGCGACCGGCGGCCCCTCGAATCCGGCGGCCGTTGAGCTCGCGTACTGGGACAGCATCAAGAACAGCGCGGACCCGTCAGACTTCCAGTCCTACCTGGCTAAATATCCCGAAGGGATGTTCGTTGACATAGCCAAAAGGCGTGCGCAGCCACCGGCTAACGCATCACCGCTACCCACGGTGGAGCAACTGCTGGAAAACTATTTCAGGGCTATGGGCGGCAAGGATGTCATGAAGCAGATCAGCACCATCGAACAAAAAGGAACGTTCGAGGTGGTCCAGGACAAGCGGAAGGCGGAAGGCGAGATTGAGATGTACCAGAAGCGGCCCGGCAAATTACTTACTGTACAAAAGGTCGGCAGGCTAGTTATCAAAGAAGTGTTCGACGGGACTAACGGGTGGCTCTACAGTTCTAACGGCGGAACGAAACCTGTAACCGCCCAGCAGCTCGAACTTCAGCAACGGCTGGCCGGCTGGGCGGACGCGGACGTTGAAAAAATCAAGCAGCATTACACGAAGATTACCGTTAAAGGGAGGGAGAAGGTAGGCGAGCGGGATGTCGTCGTTCTGGAAGCTACTTTGCAAAACGGCAGAGCAGACAGAATGTATTTTGATGCCGGGACAGAACTCATCTACCGGATGGACGTAGTCACCGACAGCGTTACGGTGCAGCAGGGCGTGGCACTCGCAATGCAGGTATACTTAGAAGACTACGTCGAAGTTAACGGGGTCAAAATACCTATGACCGTTCGCCAGGTGCAGGACGGGGGAACTACCATTACGGCCAAGTTCGCCGTCACGAAACTAAGATTCAACATCCCGCTGGACGACAAGCTGTTCGGCAAACCTTCCAAGTAGCTGTCCGCCTCAAAACTCCCACTCGCCTGACGTTGCCGGGAGGGATGTTTCAGCCGGTGGGAGCCGTCGCTTCCTGAAGAGAAAGCCCTCGACGAATAACACGAGCGGCCCGATCACTCACACCCTCAAAAATCCAACCTTAATCCCAGTCTCAACGAGCGCGGCCGCGTCGTGCGTGTGGGGACGAGGAAGGCGTCGGCGAAGGCGCGGCGCTGCTCCGGCGTGGCGTCGGGGCGCAGCGCGTTGAAGTCGATGAACTCCGCGCCGAAGGTGTAGACGGTCTTGTTAAGAACGTTATCGACTTCGACCGTCGGGCGCAGGCGCGCGCGCCCGGAGAGGCGGAACTCGCGGCCGACGCTCACGTCGAAGGCGAAGAGGGCGGGGCCCGTGCCCGCGTTGCGCGGGAGGTCGCCGGCGCGCCCTATGGTCGGGAGTTTGAAGGCTCCGAGCAGGCGCGGGTCGGGCGGCTCGCCGGGCCTGCGCCAGCGTATGAGGCGCGGGTCGCCCGCGAAAGAGGGGCGGTCGTTGGACACGTCGTCGAGGTTGCGGTCGGCGCCGCCGAGGCTCAGGTTGAAGGGCGCGCCCGAGGCGAGGCGGAGCACGGAGGCGAATTCGAGGCGGCCCAGGATGCGCGGAGCGCCGAGCGCGGCCGAGAGGGCGAAGCGGTGGCGCCGGTCGAGCAGGCTGCGCGCGCGCTCGGCGCGGAAGTCGCCGGCGCGCAGCGCGCTCGAAGTGTTGACGACGCCGTCGTCGATCAGACGCGACAGCGTGTAGGCCGCGCGCAGGGAGCCGCCGCCGCCGCCCTTCCCCGAGAGTCTGAAGCGGCGTCGCACTTCGAGGTTGAGGCCGTTATAAAAACTGTTGCCGACTGACGCGAGCTGCTCGACCTGCACGCGCGACGGGTCGGGTCGCAGCGCCGCGAGCGCGGCGAGCGCGGCGTCAACCGTCGTGGCCGAGCCGACGCTGTTCAGGTTGAAGACCGTCAAGGGGATTCCGAACTCGACGACGCGCGTGATGTTGTCGGCGTCGGGCGGCGCGAGCGTGAAGCGCACAAGCTCGCCCGCGGTCGAAGCGCCGTAGATGGGGCGCGCGCCCGACGCGTCGCGGAAGTTCGCGAAGTCGCGCGCGAGGAGGTACTCGGCGAAGTCTTTGAAGCCCGGCGGGAGTCGCGGGGCGTTGGCGTTGAACTCGCGCCAGAGGTGGAGGCCGCGGTTGAAAGTGTAATTGGCTTCGACGACGAAGCCGCGGCCCAGCTTACGCTCGAAGCCGACGTTGGCCTGGTAGCTCTCGGGGATTTTTATGTCCGGGTCGAGGCGGCGCGAGAAGTCCGTGAGGCGCGCGCCGAAGTCGCGGACGGGCGGCGAGTCGGCCGTGAGCGTTTGGGGGAAGCGGAGGTTGGCGTCGATGAAGGCGCGGCGTGACGCGGAGGGCAGGCTGTTAGTGTCGAACTCGACGACGCTGCGTCCGAGCGTGAAGTCGTCGATGGTGCGCAGGAGCGCGCGGTTGTAGAAGAGGCCGAAGCCCGCGCGCACGACCGTCTTCCCCTTCCCCGTCGGGTCGAGGGCGAGGCCGACGCGCGGGCCGAAGTTGTCGCGGTCGGGCAGCACGCTCTCGCGCTCGTAGCGCAGGCCGGCCGTTAGCGTGAGGCGAGAGGTAGGGTGTAACTCGGCTTGAAAGAAGAGGCCGGCGTAAAGGTTGCTCTGCGCGGACTCCGTGCCGAAGCGCTGGCGGAAGCGCGAGGGCGCGGAGGCGAGGAAGTCGCCCGCGCTCGCGAAGCTGTAGGTGCCGGTCGCGTCGGCGAGGTCTCTGTAGGTCGAGCGGACGCGCTGGAAGTCCGCGCCGAGCTTGAAGGTGTGCGGGCCGCGGACGAGCGTGAGGGTCTCCTGAAGTTGAAAGCGCGTCTCGGCGCGGTCGGTCGCGCCCGACGTGGAGGAGCCCGCGACGAGCGTGCCGGAATGCGCCGAGAGCGGGTCGTCAATCGTGATGAGCACGACGGGACGCACGCCCGAGGCGCGCACCGAGGGTCGCAGGCGCGAGACCTGGGCGCGCAGTTGGTTGACGACCGTGGGCGTGAGCACGAGGTTGTCGGTGTAGGCGAGCGCGTCCGTGTCGCGCCTGCGCCCTTGCAGTCCGTCGGCGAGACGTGAGCCGCCGCCGAACTGTCGCAGGTTCTCGGAGCGGCCGAGCTGGAAGAGGAACGCGCCGTTGTGGCCTTCCGAGTAGTCGTGGTCGAGCCGCGCGGTGAGCGACGTGGAGCGCAAAGGCGTGGAGACGCGTTCGACGAACGGGGCGAGTTCGGCCGGCGGGTTGGGCGGCGTGGCCTCGGGCTCGAAGCGGCGGCCTTCGAGCGTGGTCGGGCGCGGGAGCGGGAAGGACGGGTTCTGCCCGACGGGCACGAGCACGTCTATCAGCGCCGAGTCGAGCACGTGCTCGCGCTCGTAGGCGGCGAAGAAGAAGGTGCGGGCGCGGCCGTCGTAGACCAAAGGAAGGCGCACGGGGCCGCCGAGCGAGAAGGCGGCGCGGTGCTCTTGCAGGGGCAGACGTTTGAGTCCGCGCCGGTTGTTGTTCCACGTGTTCGCGTTCAGTGACTCGTCTTTGAAGAAGTAGGAGAGGCGGCCCCTGAGACTGTTCGAGCCGGAGCGCGTCCGGAGGTTGACGCGTCCGCCGGAGGCGCGGCCGTACTCGGCGGAGAACTGGTTGGTGACGACCTGCACCTCTTCGACCGCGTCCGCGGGCGGCCGGAAGCGTTCGCGCGCGGCGCGGTCGTCGTTGTCGTCGAGGCCGTCGATGGTGACGTTGTTCGAGTAGGCCGGGCCGCCCGCGAGCGCGAACGTGCCCGCCTCCTCGGGCGCTTCCGCTGCGCGGCGCGCCTGTCCCGAGCCGTCGCGGTCTTCGGCCGCGTCGCGCGTCGAGAGCGGCTCTTCGGTGACGCCGCCGAGCAGGAAGACGTAGTCGAGGGGCGAGCGCGAGAAGAGGGGCAGCCGCTCCAACTCTTCGCGCGCGACCGAGCCGCCCGCGACGGTGCGCGTCGTGTCGATGGCGGGCACGTCGCCCTCGCTCACGACCGTCTGCTCGGCGGCGAGCGCGGCCGGGCGGAGCGTGAAGTCGAGGCGCAAAGACTGTCCCGCGACCGTGAAGACCTCCCTCCTCTCTTCGGCCGCGAAGCCCGCGCGCTCCGCACGAAGCGTGTACGCGCCGGGCTGAAGCTCGAAGAGTCTGTAGCGCCCCTCTTCATCCGTCACCGCCGCGCGTTCGGAGCCGGTGTTGACGAAGCGAGCCGTGACACTCGCGCCGGGGATGACCGCGCCCATCGAGTCGGCGACGACACCCGAGAAGGAGACTTCGTCCAGGTCTTGCGCGGGCGCGTTTACCGAGAGAGAAGCGATGAGAGTGACGCTGACGAGAATGGAGTTGAGACATAAGTGGGTGAGGCTTGCGCGGAAGCAGAGGGCTTGGCCGTTCATTTGTGCTTCTCCCGGCGCGCCCTGAACGGCATGGCGGTGGAGTCTGGGGCGCGCGGAAAAGTCCGAGGGACTGATACAGTTCTCGGGCCGGTTTTTTGTTTGGAGACGCCACCTGGCGGGGTGAGGCGTTGATGCTCGCGTGTCGGCGGGTGCGCACTATAACACCCGCGCGTCCGAAAGGTAAGAGGAATTTCGGGACGCGCGGGCGCTCTAAAGCGGCGGGAGGCGGACGAACCTTCTCACGGCGCGCGGACGAGGAACACGTCCCACGCCCAGCGCCCGAGTTGCGCGCCGCGCACGTCCTCGACCTTCGCCCGGCGACGTTACTTCCTCCAATCCGTGTCCGGGCGGATGCGGTTACGGTTTTTGACAGCCGGCGGCGGTCGCGGCGTGCACTTCGCCGAGGAGAGTAGGCAAGTTCTTCGCGCCTCTATCCAGTAACTCCTCGCGTGACGTGCCGCCGAGCGCGACGACCTTGTCGCCGTCCAACTCGAAGCTGCCGTTCGGGTAAGCCAGGTAGGCGCCCGTCTCAGGGAGGTAGCGGAGGAAAAGCAGATGACGTTTCCCGACCTCGACGGCCTTGAAGTCGTCGCGCCTGGCGCGGAAGGTGCGGCCGTTGAGTTGAATCTCCCCGCCTTCGCGAGTCATGGTCAGTTCCGCGCCCGCCTGAGCGGGGGCGGAGGGGTTATCCTTGATGACCTGTTCGACGACCATGTCGTAGTCGGTAAAGATAAAGCTCTCGTCGTCGGTGAGTTGAGACGACTTACTCTTCAGTGTGCCGATAAAGACCGCGTCCGCATTGCACACTGCAAACCGCATGGCCGGCACCTTCGGGGCGTTAGGATCAACCGTCCTCATGATGTCGGCATGCATCACGACCTCGATGTCGCCGCTCTGCTTCCCCGCTAAGTCCCGGAGTTTCCTCATCCGGTACGGGAAGAGCCTGCCGTGCTGCTTCTGTCTCTCGGTCTTGACCCCCTCCCGCACGGGCGTCGGGCCATTCGGGTCATCAGGCTTTGACTTCACACTTTCCTGAAGGCCCAACGCGGCGGCAGTCGCCGTCACGGCTGCGACCATGAACAATGAGGTAATTAAAAATGTCCGCTTTTTTCGACTCGGCATTTGAGCTCCCCCTTCAAGCCGTCGCCATACCGTTGCTGCGAGTGCATAACCCGGCCGACGCTTTTGCCTGTGAGTTTTGTTCGTGGCGGGACTCTCCGGACTACAGCAGCGCCTCCGCTTCAAACGGGCAAGGGCTGGCCGCGGCCCGCTTCACCTGTTCGAGGAAAACTGATTTCTTACTCTCGACGCGCCCCCACAGCGTCCCCTCTCCCTGCGGCGCGACGCCGTCGTCGTTCAACTGGAAGCTGCTGTTACCGAATGCGTCGTAGTGGCCCGCGGAGGGGGTGCGCCGGAGGAATAAGACGTACCGGCGGTTCTCCTCGAACGGCCTGAAGGACTCGTCGATGGCGCGCACGGTCTTGCCGTTGAACTGAACTTCACCGCCCGGCTGGCTGATGGTGAGTGTGCCGCCCGGCTGAAGCGGCGCGACCGCGTCGTCCTTAATGACCTCTTCGACCGTCAGTTCGTAACTGGTGAAGATGAACCCGCCGTCCTCGGTGAATTGTGAGGAAGACTTACTCTTAATGTTTCCGATGACGATGGCCTCCGCGTCGCAGGCGATGAGGTTAATGAAAGGCGGGCGTCCGGGCATGTCGAACATGATGCCCGTGGTTTGGAAAACTACTATATCGCCGGACTCCTTGACGGCACGCTCCCGCAAATCCTGGCCCATCCCGTAGCGTTTAAAACGGGCGACCCGGTTTTTCTGTTTCTTTGTGGCGGCAGCTTCCTGTGCCGTCGCGGGGGAAGAACGCGCCGTCAGTCCCGCCGCCCACGAACCGGCTATCAGCAGGCCGGCGAAGCCAGTGTATAAAGTAACTTTCGCTATGCTCATACTGTTCTCCGGTCGGGGTGCGAGTAACTTGGCGAGGGTTTGAGGTTGACCGAATCTATAGGGGCGTGCCGAATACGTCGGTAACGGCCACAGCTTATACTCCCTCCAATACTAGCGGTCAAGACTATGGGCGGCGTCCGTGTACATACAACTTTTCTGTAGTCCCGGCGGGGCCGCGCTCTTGTCTTCAAACGACAATCAAAACGTAACACCCGGTGCGGGCGCGGGCTGTAAAGTAGGTCGATTTCCGAGGCATACGCCCTCTTCTCTCTCCGCGCGGCGGCTCGGCCCGCCGCTCAATCTACATACAGATGGAGTTCGACAATGAGCTTTAGAGTGACCCGAATGACTAGATTACTGACCGCGGCCTGCGGACTCGCGCTGGCGCTGACAACGGCCGTCTCGGCGCAGATAGGCGCGCCGGCCCGGAACAACCGTTCGCTGACGCAGGTCAACACGCGCCCCGTCCCCGTCGGCGCCAAGGTCAAGTTCCGCGGCGTCATCGTCCGCCGCGACGCGGACACCTTCGTCGTCCGCGACGCGAGCCGCGTGGACACGCAGGTGCTCCTGACCGACGAGACGAGCATCCGGACGCACGGCGGCTTCCTCAGGCGCGGGAAGAAGTACCCCGTGACCGACCTCCTGACCGGCCTCATCGTCGAGGTCGAGGGGCGCGGCGACCGCCAGGGCCAGCTCGTCGCCGACAAGATCAGGTTCAACGAGTCGGACATGCGCGCGGCGATTACGACCGAGACGCGCGTCGGCCCCGTCGAAGAGAATCAGTTGCGGCTCTCGGGCCAGATCGACGAGCTGAGCGCGGTCGCCGACGAGGCGCGGCGCGAGGCGGCCGCCGCGCAGGAGACGGCCAACTCGGCCCACGAGCGCATCTCGTCGCTCGACGAATACGACGTGCAGGACGAGACGATCGTCAACTTCGCCCTCAACAGCGCGGTGCTCTCGCCCGCGGCGCGGCGTCAGTTGGACGAGCTGGCGTCGAAGGCGAACGCCTCGCGCGGCTTCGTCATCGAGGTCTCGGGGCACGCCGACGCGACGGGCAACGCGGCGCGCAACTTCCAGCTCAGCCAGCGCCGCGCCGAGGCCGTCGTGCAGTACCTGGCCGTCAACCACAAGATACCGATGCGCCGCTTCATCACGCCGATGGGCTACGGCAAGACGGCGGCCGTCGCCGACAACACGACGCGCGAGGGGCGCAGGCAGAACCGCCGCGTCGAGGTCAAGGTGCTCGTCAACCGCGGCATGGCCCGGCCCACGCCGGTCGGCGCCGTGAGCAACCCTTGAAGAAATTTGAAATAAAAAGGGTCGGGCCGGAAGCAAGTCTCTCGCTTCCGGCCCGACCCCTTTTTTGTGTACGGCCGCTTAGATGTCGCGGCGGTCGATGTCGTCGGCGCGGCCCGTGGCGGTGGCGCGGCGAACCTTCTTGCCGCCGGTCTCCTCGACGTCCACGTCCGTCTTGCGGACGGTGTCGCGGACGGTCTCGGTGCGCTCGCCGACCTCCTTGTTGACGGCGACCTCCTCGACGACGCGCGCGGTCTTATCGACCACGGCCTCCTCGCTCCGCTCGCGCAGCTCGAACGTGCCCTCGCGGAAGGCGTTCAGGTCGGCCTCGGAGACGGGGCGGTTGACGGGGCGGCGCTCGACGTTGACGCGCTCCTCGCGCAGGCGGACGGCCTCCTCCACGGGCCGCTCGACGACGCGCGTGCGGACGCGCACGCCGCCGCCCTCGACCTCGCGCTTGCCGACGCGCAGTTCCTCCTCGATGACGGGGATGCGCGCCTCGCCGCCCTCGGCCAGGCCGGCGCGCCCGGTCTCGGCGCTCTCGTTAGCCATGTGCGCGCCCCGGCGGTACGACTCGCCGCGCTCGTCCACGTCGCCGCCGAAGCGGTCGAGGATGGCCTCGGCGCGTTCGGCCTGCTCGTCCGTCTCGCAGTCCACGGTCACGACCGTGCCGCCGCGCCCGACGGCCTCGGAGTAGTGGCTCGCGTACTCGTCGTCGTCGCCGAAGAGGCGCGAGAAGAAGTTGCTGATCTTGTCGCCGACGCCCTCGTCGTCGTCGTGGTGCGTGTCGGCGCGGCGCGTGTCCGCCTCGTCGTAGCCCGCGTAGTCGCGCGAGGTGACGGCGATGTCCTCGCGCGGGATGCCGCTCTCGACCAGCTCGACCACGGCGCGCTGCGCCTCGCGTTGCTCGTCGAACAGTCCGACAATCGTCTTCGTCATTCAGTTTCCCCTTTATCTGATGTCTGATGTTTGAGTGAGACCCGGCCGGAGAGATGAAGGCCGGGCGTTTGACTAGTGCCTGGCGGCGGCGCGACTTGCGCGGCCGCCCCCTTGAGTCTCTTCCGCGTCGGGGCGCGCGTCATCCACCCCCGCGCTCTCGACCGAAACCTCTTCGCCGAGCAGCCTGTCGCGGTGCGTCTCGCGCCCCTCGGTGCGCCTGCGCGTGATGCGCGGCTCCTCCTCGACGACCGGCACGACGACGGCCGTCGTCAGTTCCTCGAAGCTCCCGCGGAAGACGAGCGTGCCGTGCTCTCGCCGTTCGAGCGCGTCGGGCGGGAGCCGGAGCCTGCGGCCGTCCGCGAGCAGCACGCGGGCGCGGCCGTCCGTCCCGGCGTCATTGATCGGCGCTTCGAGCGTGCCGCGCACCCCCTCGGCGTCGAAGACGACTTCGTTCTCGCCTCCCGTCATCGTTCCCCTTCGCGGACGTATGATTTGAGCCTTCCGATTAAGCCTCGGCGGTACTCAAGCAACACCCGTACCCTCCGGGCGCGCGCGGCGCCGCGCGTGCAAACGCGCCGCTTCTTCAACCCGCCTTCGCATGCGTTGCGACGACGGCCGGGCGCGAAACGGTACAGTGTGTAAGTTTGGTGTATGAGGCCGCTAGACTCGCGCCCGCCCGCGGGTTAGGATGTGCGGCACGCTCTACAGACTTATCTCCACCCTCGTGACACCCAGTCCGCCCGAAGGAAACGAAGATGAAAAGTCTTTTGAAAGCGGCGCTCGCTCTCCTGTCGCTGGCCCCCGCGTCGGCGGCGCAGACGGCGTGGACGCCGGAGTTGCAGATCAGGGTCAGGGCCGTCGCCGCGCCGCGCGTCTCGCCGGACGGCGGGCGGGTCGTCTACACGGTGAGCGACGCCGTGACGACGCCCGACCGCAGCGAGTACGTCTCGCAGATCTGGATGGCCACGTCGGACGGCAGGGAGAACGTCCAGCTCACCTTCGCCGACAAGTCCTCGACCAACCCGAAGTGGTCGCCCGACGGCAACTGGGTCGCTTTCACCTCGACGCGTAAGGAGAACAGGAACAACCTCTACCTGCTGCGCGTCTCGGGCGGCGAGGCCGAGCCTCTGACCGACTTGAAGGGGGGCGTCGCCGGCTTCGAGTGGTCGCCCGACGGCCGCTTCATCGCCTACACGTCGGCCGACCCGAAGACCGAGGAGGAGGAGAGGAACGACAAGGCGAAGAACGACTTCCGCTGGGTGGACGAGAACCCGAAGTTCGCGCGGCTCTACCTTCTCCCGGTTCAGAAGGACTCGGCGGGCAGGCGCGAGCCGCGCAGGTTGACGGCGGAGAACTACAACGTCGGCGAGTTCGACTGGTCGCCCGACGGCCGCGTGATAGCCTTCAGCCACACGAAGACGCCGGCGGCGAACGACTGGACGACCGCGGACATCTCCGTCGTTGACGTGGCGAGCGGACGTGTCACGGTCTTCGCCAACACGCCCGCCGCAGAGACCGCCCCCTCCTTCTCGCCCGACGGGAAGTCCGTCGCCGTCTCAGTCAGCGACAACCCGCCGCGCTGGACGCAGGGCGGCACCGTCCAAATCTTCCCCGCCGCGGGCGGGCCGCCGAAGACCCTTGCGGCCTCCTACGACGGCCAGCCGGGCTTCGAGGGCTGGTCTGCGGACGGCCGCCGCGTCTACTTCAGCGAGGCGAAGGGGACGGGCACGCAGTTCTACGCGGTAGACGTGGCGGCCAACCGCATCGAGGAGATCAAGACGACGCCCGCCGTCTACACCGCCGTCAGCCTCAACCGCGCGGG
Organism: Pyrinomonadaceae bacterium; assembly: GCA_035563535.1. Lineage (GTDB taxonomy): Bacteria > Acidobacteriota > Blastocatellia > Pyrinomonadales > Pyrinomonadaceae > QHXN01. Next base: position 91,068 of record DATMVD010000003.1, read on the forward strand.
GACGGCCTTCGCCTTCGTGCGGCAGACGCCCGACTCGCCGCAGGAGGCGTACGTCGCCTCCGCCTCCGACTTCGCGCCCGTGCAGGTCAGCCGCGCGAACGCAGACCTGCGGCTCCCGCCCGTCGGAAAGACGGAGGTCATCCGCTGGAAGTCCGCGGACGGGAAGGAGATTGAGGGCCTGTTGACTTACCCCGTCGGCCACCAGGCCGGACGGCGAGTCCCGCTCATCCTCAACATCCACGGCGGCCCGGCCGGCGTCTTCATGCAGACCTTCGTCGGCGGGCGCGGCGTCTACCCGATTGCGACGTTCGCCGCGCGCGGCTACGCCGTCCTGCGCCCGAACCCGCGCGGGTCGAGCGGCTACGGCGTGGAGTTCCGCCGCGCCAACGTCAAGGACTGGGGCGGCGCGCCCCTTCAGGACTTGATGACCGGCGTCGATAAGGTGATCGAGATGGGCGTCGCCGACCCCGGGCGGCTGGGCGTGATGGGGTGGAGCTACGGCGGCTACATGACCTCCTGGATCGTGACGCAGACGAAGCGCTTCAAGGCGGCCTCGGCCGGCGCGCCCGTGACGAACCTGATGAGCTTCAACGGCACGGCCGACATCCCGGCCTTCGTCCCCGACTACTTCGGCGGCCAGTTCTGGGAGGCGTCGGAGCTTTACCGGAAGCAGTCGCCGATGTTCAACGTGAGAGGCGTGACGACGCCGACCATGATCCAGCACGGCGACGCGGACGCCCGCGTCCCCATCTCGCAAGGCTACGAGTTCTACCGCGCGCTCAAGGCGCAGGGCGTCCCCACACGCATGCTCGTCCTCCCGCGCCAGCCCCACGGCCCCAACGAGCCCAGGATGCACCTGGCCGCCATGCACGCCAACCTCGACTGGTTCGAGAAGTACCTCGGCGACAACAAGGAACAGTCTCAACGCTAGCCGCCGGGAGCGCGGGCAGGATGCCCGCGCTCCCGGCTTGAGAAGCTTCACGCCTCGCTCGGCGTGCGTTCGAGTTCGAGTCCCATGTCGAGGCGTCGGAAGGAGTCACGGGCCTCGGCGAGGAGCTGGCGGCCGCGCTCGGGGTCGCCGTGCGCGAGTTCGTGGCGCGCCCAGTCGCGCAGCGTACGCGCTCGCTCGGCCTCCATCTGGATACGGGCGAAGATGGAGAGGCTCTGCGAGAAGCAGGAGGCGGGGTCGCGCGTCTCGCCGCCGACCTCGACGGCCGTTTTAGAGTTCGACGCGACGAGGCCGAGCACGCGCCACGCCTCGGCGAGGTGCTCGTGGTTCTCTATATCGCGCCCGAGTTCGAGCGCGCGCAGCGCCGCCCCCTTCGCCTCCGCGAGCCGCCCGCGCCCGAGCAGCGCCTCGGCGAGGAAGCGGTAGTTCTCGGAGAGCCCCACGTACCCGGCGGCGGTCGCCATCTCGATGGTCTGACGCAGGTCCGACTCGGCCTCTTCGTACTCGCCCAGACCGACGCGCGCCGCGCCGAGGTTCGAGAGGTAGAGAATCTCGCCGTTGCGGTTGCCGATCTCGCGGGCTATCTGTAACGCCTCGCTGTAGCGCGCGAACGCCGTCCGGTAGTCGCCGCGCAGCCGCGCCGTCTCGCCCAGAGAGTTCAAGAGGTTCCCGACGTAGCGGCGGTCGCCCAGCTCGCGGTAGAGCCCCAGCGAGAGCGACTTGAACTCCTCCGCCTGCTCGAACTGGCCCAGCATGTGGTAGGCCATGCCCAAAGACTTCAGGCACTCGGCGCGCACCCTCCGCCCCTCGTCGCCGAGCTTGTCCACGAGCGCGAGCGCGCGGTCGGCCAGCAACATCGCCGCGCGCGCGTCGCCCAGGCGGGAGCAGACCTGGCTCTGTAGGTTGAGCGCGCGCGCGAACTCGACGCCCGCCGCCGGGCTCGTGTCGGCCGCGTCGCGCGCGAGCATCTCGGCGCGCTGCGTGCTCTCGAAGCTGGCGCGGTTGTCGCCCTGGCTGCTCTGCACGAGCGCGATCTCGTTCCAGGCGCGCGACTGCGCGGGCGCCGACTGCAAAGCCTCGGCGGCGGCGCGCATCTCCCTGTATGCCTCGACCGCCTCCGAGTAGCGCGCCTGCACGCGCAGGACTTCGCCCAGGCCCTCGTACCACTCCATCCGCAGGGCGTTGAGCGCCAGCTCGTCTTCGGGCTCCGTGGCGGCGCCGCCGCCCGCGGCCAGGAAGCCGAGCGCCTTGCGGTAGTAGCGGATGGCCGTCTCGGGCGCGTAGGTCTCGCGCGCCTGGCGGCCGGCGCGGCCGTACCACTCGGCGGCGTCGGCCGTGCCGCCCGCGCGCTCGAAGTGCTCGGCGATGAGGCCGGCGTACTCGCCGACGCGGCCGCCGCTGTGGCGCATCACCCAGTCGGCCGCGCGCCGGTGGTACTCGCGCCGGTCGCGCTTCAGCACGCTCTCGTAGGTCACGTCGCGCAGCAGCGCGTGCTTGAAGGTGTACTCGCGCGTGCCGGCGAAGGCGGCGGCCTCGCGGCGGTAGACCAGCTCCTTGCCGCGGAGCGATTCGAGCACGCGCGCCACGTCGATCGCGTCGCCCGCGGGGACTTGCCCGCGCGAGAAGGGCTCGCGCGTCGTCACGCGGCGGACGGGCGCGGTCACGCCCGCGCCGAGGTGCTCGACCGCGTCGTCCCAGAAGACGCGCCCGATGACCGAGGCGCGTTGCAGGACGGTCTTCTCCTCCGGCGTCAGCCGGTCGAGGCGCGCCTGGAGCACGCCGGTCAGGGTCGGCGGCACCTGCACCTCGCCCAGGCGCGTCGCGTCCACGCTCCACACGTCCGAGCCCGGCACGATGACGCGCTGGTCGATGAGCATCTTGATCAGCTCTTCGACGTAGAAGGGGTTCCCCTCCGCCCCGCCGACGATCAGCTCGCGCAGCTCGGCGGGCGCGCCGTGCGCGTGCCGCAGAATCTCTTCGACGAGCTGGCGGCTCTCCTTCTTCGAGAGCGGCTGCAGGGTCAGGCGCGTGTGCCGCTCGCGCCCCTCGCCCCACGCGGGCCGCCGCTCCAGCAGGCCGGGGCGGCCGAGGCAGAGGAGCATGACGGGGTCGTGCGCGCAGTGCTGCGCGAGGTAGTCCACGAAGTCGAGCGAGCCGTCGTCGGCCCAGTGGATGTCGTCGAGGTAGAGCAGGACGGGCAGCTCGCGCGCGAGGTCTGAGAAGAACCGCGCGGCGTAGCGGAAGGCGCGGTCGCGCACCTGGCGCGCGTCCTCCCTGATCCCCGAGACGTGCGGGCTCGCCGAGTAGTCGAAGCCGATGAGCTGGCCGATGAAGTGCGCGCGCATCAACACCTCGGACTCCGCCACGCCCTTGCACATCGAGACCATGCCGCGTTCGAGCTTCTCGCGCGCCACCTCCGGCGGGTCGCTGTCCTGTATCTCGAAGCGGAACGAGAAGAGGTCGCGCACCAGCGAGTAGGGCAGGCCCTGGTCTGACTCGCCCGCGCGCCCGTTGAAGACGTACCAGACGTCGGGCAGCAGCTCGACCCAGTTGCTGAACTCGTAAAGCAGACGCGACTTGCCGAGGCCCGCGTCGGCGAGCACGGTGACGGCCTGTAGCTCCTTATCCTCGAAGACCGATTCGAGCGTGTCGGTCAGGCGGCGCAGCTCGGCCTTGCGCCCGATCATCTTCGTCTCGACGCCCTCGACGCCGCGCGTCTGCACGCGGAAGGCGCGGCGCTTGGCGCGCAGGACGTTGTAGAACTGGACGGGCCCGGAGCGCCCGCCCGCGTGAAGCGTCCCCGGCGGCAGCACGTCGAAGACGCCGCGGACGTGCCTGTAGGTGTCGTGCGAGATGAGGACGCCGCCGACGGGGGCCTCCTGCTGCAAGCGCGACGCGAGGCGGACGGGGTCGCCCGTCACCGTCACCTCGCCGGTCGCGCCGACTTCGCCGAGCAGCACCAGCCCCGTGCTCACGCCGGCGCGCATGAGACGCGCCTCCTCGCCCTCCGCCTCGCCCTTCGCCTTCCCCTTATCGACGAAGGCGAAGAGCGCCGACTGCATCTCCAGGGCGGCGCGCACCGCCCGCTCGGGGTCGTCCTCGCGCGCCTCGCGCGCGCCCCACACCGCGACGAACGACTCGCCGACGCGCTTGTTCACCTCGCCGCCGTGCGCCTCGACGACCGAGTCGATGAGCGGCCACAGCGCGGACATCAGTTCGCCCACGTCCTCGGCGTCGAGCCCCTCGGTGAGCGAGGCCAGCCCCTCGGTCAAATCCGCGAAGAGGACGGTCAACTGCTTGCGCTGCTCGGTCGTCTGGTACTTGCGCCCGACGACGCTCGGCACCCGCGCGGGTTCGGGCGCGGGAGGACTTTCGATTCTCTGATTCGTCGCGGGCGGCGTCGCGGGCGGCGGCGTCGTGCGCGCCGACGGCGCTTCGTGCGTGGCGTCCGCGCGCAGGTCGAGCAGGCGCGCCACCCGCTTCAGCTCGTCGCGGAACTCCTTCGCCGAAGAGAAGCGGTCGCCCCTCCGCTTCGCCATCGCGCGCGCGACGAGCACGTTTACGTCCGCGGGGACTCCGGGCGCGAGGTCTGTCAGCGAGGGCGGGTCGCCGTGCAGGATGGAGACGACGAGGTCGCCGAAGTTCCTCTCCTCGAACGGCGCGCGCCCCGTCAGCATCTCGTAGAGCACGCAGCCCAGGCTCCACACGTCCGAGCGGCCGTCGAGCTCCTGCCCGCGCACCTGCTCGGGCGACATGTAGGCGGTCGTGCCCAGCACGACGCCCGAGGCCGTGTTGACCTGCGCGTTCGTCGGGGCCTCCGTGTCCACGGAGGCGGGCGCGGCGACCTGCTTGGCGATGCCGAAGTCGAGCACCTTGACGTGGCCCTCTTCGTCGAGCATGACGTTCTCGGGCTTCACGTCGCGGTGGATGACCCCGGCGGCGTGCGCCTTCTGGAGCGCGCCGGCCGCCTGCGCGCACACGTCGAGCGCCTCGCCCACGTCGAAGCGCCCCTCCCACAGGCGCTCGCGCAGGGTCTTCCCCTCGACGAACTCCGTGACGATGAAGAGGCGGCCCTGTTCTTCGCCGATCTCGTGGACGGTGATGATGTTCGGGTGGTTGAGGGCCGAGGCGGCGCGCGCCTCCTGCTCGAAGCGGCGGACGAGCTCCGCGTCGCGCGCGAAGTGCGCGGGCAGCAGCTTCAGCGCGACGCGGCGGCCGAGCCGCGCGTCCTTCGCGAGGTAGACCGTGCCCATGCCGCCCGCGCCGATCTTCTCAAGGATGCGGTACGAGCCGAGCGTGGTGCGGCCGGGCTCGACTTCGAGCGGCGTCTGCCCGCCGCCCTTGCGCGCCGCGCGCCTGCGCGCAGGCGGCTTCGCGGAAGAGGATTTTGCGGAAGGTGACTTCGCCGAAGGGGGCTTCGACGGGCGCGTCTTGAGGGGCGCGTCGGGCGCGTCCGCCGCCGCCCGATGTTCTCCCGTCTCGACGAGCACGTCCACCTCGCGCCGCAGCTCTTCGTCGCCCGAGCAGGCGTCGGCCAGATACGCGTCGCGCCGCGCGGGCGTCAGTTCCATCGCGCGCCTGTAGATGAGTTTGATCTGCTGAAGTCGCTCGGGCGTCATCGCCTGCGCCTCACCCGGTGTGCTTGTCCGTGGCCGCGGCCGTGCGCCTTCCCGTGGGGTTAACGCGAGCGCGCATTGTAGCACCTCGGCGGCGCGCCCGTTCGCCCAATCGCTCCTGTAACTTTTTTTGCACGGCCTGAAACGTTTCGGCCGCCCCCGCCATTAAGTATGTGAGCGCTCCCGCGCGGGCGCTTTACGTAACTCACCCCGCAAAGAAGGGGCGGGGTTCCTCAAAACAGAGCCCCGCCCCTTCACCCAACCTCTACGATCTTTTCAGCCGCGCGGATTCGTCTGCGCCCCCGGGGCACGGCCGGGGAATCTTGTTGACAACCGGCCCGGGCCAGCCTAATCTAGGCGCTCTTTAGGCCGCACGCGTGCTGACGCCCTGCCGCGCCCCGCGCATCTTCTCAACTCCGACGACGCAAACTCTCAGTGCCGGGACTACCCCGCGCCGCACCGGACTCCGTTCGGGCAATGCCCGGACTTTTCTCAATTATACGCCACAACCATGACCCAAGGGACGACTGACCTAGCCGAAGAGACGAGCGGGCCCGCGGTGCATCAGGCGGACGATGTAGCTGGCGAGGCGAAGACGCCGCTGAGTACGGGTTTGAAGATATTCGTGGGGATAATCTACGCCGCGCTGGGGCTCCTCATCTGGTTCTTCATCTGTGCCGTCACACAGTCCAACAGTATTGTCCCCATCCTCCGCATCGTGCTGGGGCTGGCGCTCGTCATCGTCGGCGCGGTCAACGTGTGGAAGAGGGTCTTCGTGCCATTCGGAAGATGGCCCGCCCTGGGGCTGGCGGTCGCCCTCCTATGGCTCTATGTGGTGGGAAGTTACCACCTCTGGCTCGACCTCCTGCTCCTGGCCGTGTCGTTCGTGACGCCGTTGCTGGTCTTGAAAGAGGCGCGCGACTGGGTGATGGGCAACCTCCCGCGCCTGCTCGCGGCCACGACGCTCTACGAGCGTTACCAGATCATTCGCTCGCTCTCGCTGGGCACGGCCGAGACGGAGGAGTTCCGGCCGCTGAGCGGCGGCGAGGGCCTCCGCATCTGCGCCGTCTTCCTGCTCTCCTTCTGGCTGCTCTCTTCGCTGGGCAACGCGTGGTCGCTCGGCGGGACGCTGCCCACGAAGCCCGGCCGCTTCGCGGAGCGACGTGAGCAGTCGCCCTACAAGGCGAAGCGGGTCGGCCTCGCGCTCTCGGGCGGCGGTTACCGCGCCGTGCTGATGCACGCGGGCGTCCTCGACGCGCTCGAACGTCTCGGCGTCCCGGTGACGAACATCTCGACCGTCTCGGGCGGCTCGATCATCGGAGCTTTCTACGCCATCGGCGGCACGCCGGGCGAGATGCGTCGGGCCCTCATGTCCGGGCGCTTCCACCTCACGCGCAGCCTCACCGACGCGCAGAACCTCTCACGACTCGGCTTCCCCTTCCGGGTGCCCGGCACTGAGATCAAGCTCTTCAAGTGGTATGACTTCTCGCGCTCGGACGTGCAGGCCAGCCTGCTCGACAAGGTCCTGCTCGGGGGCGCGACGCTCGGCGAGATGGACGGCGCGCCGGCGGCCGGCGCGCCGGAGCTCATGGTCTGCGCCACGGACCTGCGCAGCGGGGCTCTCTACGGATTCCACAGGCGCGGCCTGCTACGCAAGTACGTCGAGCACCCGAGCGACAAGCCTATCTTCCGCGGCCTCACCGACGCGGAGATAGAGAGGCTGCCGGACGCCTTCCTCGTGAACGGGAATCAGGGCTCCATGATCGCCCTCGGCACCACGGGCGCCTACGTGGTAACCGAGAGACCGGGAGAGGGAGGGCCACGGCACGTTCAGCTAACGCGGCCTACGCCGCGCGCGCCGCTCACGGTGCGCCTGTCGCCCGCGGGCGAGTGGCTCGACATCCCGCTCGCGCGCGTCGTCGCCGCCTCCGGCGCATTTCCGGGAGCTTTCAACGCCATCGGCGAGGAGCTGACGGTCAAGAGCGAAGGGGGTAAGGATGAAGGGCTCGACCTCCTGCTCGCAGATGGCGGTATCACAGACAACTCGGCGGTGAGCATCATGGAGCACGCCCGGCAGAACAGGTTGGAGGGCTGGGATGACTTGAGCCTGGTGCTCTCGTCGGACGCCAGCGCGCTGCTCAGCGAGGCGGAGAGCCTGACCGCGCTCGGCGAGTTAACGCGCGCTGTGGACATCGTCTACGCCCACGTCGGCAGCACGACCTGGGACTCGAACCTGCCCAAGGTGCTGCTGAGCCCCGGTGCCGTCCTCGACACGCGTGTGCTGAGCACCACGCTCTCGGACAAGGAGCGGCGCGACCTGCTCGACGAGCAGGTCTCCCGGATGGTGGACCGCTCGATGACCAAGCTCGACGGTGAAGCGCTGCGGCTGCTCTCTGACGCGGCGGCCGACGTTCCGACGAAGGATTCGCTGAATGAGTTGCGGGGCAAGGTCGCCTACGGCATCGATCCGGGGCTCTTAGGGAGGACGCAGGGGAACGTCGTGCGGGAGTTCGTTGACTGCTCGGAGGTCTTCCTGAGGACTTCGACCTTGACCGATCACTTCGACGACGAGGACGCCGCCAAGCTCTACCGGCTCGGCCAGTTCCTCGTGGCCTTGAACTGGCCTTACATCAAGCACCAGTTAGGGGGAGGCACGCCCGCGCAGGGCGACGCGGCCGGACGGTGACGGACAGCGCGCGGGAGCGGCCTGCTGCACCGGCGGGGCGCGGGGCCTCGGCGCCCGCCGCTCAGCCGCGCTGATTGGCCCCGCCGTGGCGGCGGCGCAGAATGGTTGCGGCGCGCGAAGCCGGCACGAGCGCGCCCGCCTCGGGCGGCGGCGGCTCCGTCAGGTGCGTGAACTCCTCGGCGTGCGATTGCAGGTAGGAGAAGAAGCGCTCAAACTCGCGCTGCATCGCGTCCATCTTCTCGCGCATGTTGAGGATGATTTCGACGCCCGCGAGGTTCACGCCGAGGTCGCGCGTCAGAGACAGGATGACTTCGAGCCGCGCCAGGTCTTCCTCCGTGTAGAGCCGCGTGTTCCCCTCCGACCGCGAAGGCTTCAGGAGCCCCTCGCGCTCGTAGAGCCGCAGCGTCTGCGGGTGAATCTCATACTGCGCCGCCACCGCGCTGATCGTGTAGGTTCCACCCTTGCGTCTCTTCATAGCTGTGAACCGTGAGCCGTGAACCGTAAACCGTGACAGGTGAAAGACAGCATTTTCTTGTCACGGTTTACGGTTCACGGCTCACGCCTATTCGAGTCCCATCGCCACGCGCGGGTTCTCGGGGTTGAGCTGCGCGTAGCGGCGGAGGAGTTCTTTGGTCTCTTCCGAAATCACCTTCGGGAAGGTGACCTGGACTTCGACGAACTGGTCGCCGCGCGCCTGCGGGTTTCTCAGAGAGGGGATGCCGCGCTCGCGCATGCGGAACTGCGCGCCCGACTGCGTCCCCGGAGGAATCTTGAGCTGCGCCTTGCCCTCGATGGTCGGCACCTCGATCTTCGCGCCCAGGGCCGCCTCGGGCAAAGTCACCGGCACCTTGACGTAGATGTTGTCGCCCTTGCGCGTGAAGTGCTTGTGCTTGCCGACGTTCGTGATGATGAAGAGGTCGCCCGCGGGCGCGCCCATCCGCCCGCCCTCGCCCTTGCCCGGAATCCTCACGCGCGAGCCCGTGTCCACGCCCGCCGGAATTCTGACCTTCACCGTCTCGGCCTTCGGCACAGTCCCCTTGCCGTTGCACAGGGCGCACGGCGGGCGGCGCTTCCCCGCGCCGCCGCAGTCGGGGCACTCCTGCGCGAAGCGGAGACGCCCGCCCGCCTTCTGCACCTGGCCCGCGCCGTGGCAGGTCGGGCAGGTGACGGGGTTGCCGCCCGTGTCGCCCGCGCCGTTGCAGCGCGGGCACTGCTCGGAGCGGTTGACCGTGATGTTCGTCGTCAGGCCCGTCACGCCCTCCTCGAACGAGAGCGCGAGCGGCATCTCGATGTCCGCGCCCTTCTGCGGGACGGGGCGCGGCGGCTCCTTCTCGGCCTTCCCGCCGCCGAACAGTTCCGAGAAGATGTCGCGGAACGAGGAGCCCCCGCCCGCGGAAGAGGAGGTCGTCGTGTTGCCCCAGTCGAAGCCCGCGAAGTCGAAGGGGACGCCGCCGCCCCTCGCGCCCGCGCCGGGGCCGCCCGCGCCGCGCGCGGCGGCGTCGGCCAACTGGTCGGAATACGACCCGAAGCGGTCGTAGACCTTCCGCTTCTTCTCGTCGGAGAGCACCTCGTGCGCCTCCGTGATCTTCTTGAAGCGCTCCTCGGCGCCCTTGTCGCCCGGGTTCACGTCCGGGTGGTACTTGCGCGCGAGGCGGCGGTAAGCCTTCTTGATCTCGTCCGCCTTCGCGTCCCGCTTGACGCCCAGAACCTGGTAGAAGTCTTCTTTTGCCATTTGAAAGCAGTGACGAGTGACAAGTGACAAGTGACGAGTGGAGACAAGCTCTGAAAGCTCGTCACTCGTCACTCGTCACCTGTCACTGCTTCTTACTTGTTCTCGTCCACGTCCACGTACTCGGCGTCGATGACGTTGTCGTCGCCGCCGCCGGCAGCCCCGCCTCCGGCCGAGCCGGTGGAAGCGCCCGCCGCGTTGGCCTGCTCGGCGCCCGCCGCCGCGCCGCTTGAGCCGCCGCTCTGGTAGAGCGCTTCGGCCAGCTTGTGCGAGGCGGTCTGGAGGTTCTGGAAGGCGTTGTTCAGGCGGTCTGTGCCGCCCTCCTCCAGGGCCTTCTTCGCGTCGGCAATCGCCGTCTCGACCTGCGAGGTGGTCGCGCCGTCGAGCTTCTCCTTGTTCTCGTTGAAGGTCTTCTCGATCTGGAAGACGAGGCCGTCGAGCCGGTTGCGCGCCTCGACCTCCTCGCGCTTCTTGGCGTCCTCGGCCGAGTGCGACTCGGCGTCGCGCATCATCTTGTCGATCTCGTCCTTCGACAGGCCCGAAGAGGCCGTGATCGTGATCTTCTGCTCGCGCCCCGTCCCCATGTCCTTCGCCGAGACGTTGACGATGCCATTGGCGTCGATGTCGAAGGTGACCTCGACCTGGGGCATGCCGCGCGGCGCGGGCGGAATCCCGACGAGGTGGAACTTGCCGAGCGTCCGGTTGTCGCCCGCCATCGGGCGCTCGCCCTGTAGGACGTGCACCTCCACGCTCGTCTGGTTGTCCGAGGCCGTCGAGAAGATTTCGCTCTTACGGGTCGGAATCGTCGTGTTTCGGGGGATGAGGATCGTGTTCACCCCGCCGAGCGTCTCGATGCCCAAGCTGAGCGGCGTCACGTCGAGCAGCAGGATGTCCGTCTTCTCGCCCGAGAGCACCCCGGCCTGCACGGCCGCGCCGACGGCGACGACCTCGTCCGGGTTGACCGTCTTGTTCGGCTCCTTGCCGAAGAAGTTCTTGACGATCTCCTGCACCTTCGGGATGCGCGTCGAGCCGCCGACCAGGACGACCTCGTCGATCTTGTTGGCGTCAAGCCCCGCGTCCTTAATCGCCTGCTCCACGGGCGGCATCAGCCGCTTGAGGATCGGGTCGATGAGCTGCTCGAAGCGCGCGCGCGTCAGCTTCATCACGAGGTGCTTCGGCCCGGAGGCGTCGGCCGTGATGAAGGGCAGGTTGATCTCCGACTCCATCGTCGAGGAGAGCTCGATCTTCGCCTTCTCGGCCGCCTCCTTCAGGCGCTGGAGGGCCATCTTGTCGTTCGAGAGGTCGATGCCCTGATCCTTCTTGAACTCCTCGATGATCCACTTGATGAGTGCCTCGTCGATGTCGTCGCCGCCGAGGTGCGTGTCGCCGTTCGTGGACTTCACCTCGACGACGCCCTCGCCGACTTCGAGAATGGAGATGTCGAACGTGCCGCCGCCGAAGTCGAAGACCGCGATGGTCTCGTCCTTCTTCTTGTCGAGCCCGTAGGCCAGGGCCGCGGCGGTCGGCTCGTTGACGATGCGCATCACTTCGAGGCCCGCGATCTTGCCGGCGTCCTTCGTCGCCTGCCGTTGCGAGTCGTTGAAGTAGGCCGGCACCGTGATGACCGCCTTCTCGACCTTCTGGCCGAGGTAGTCTTCGGCCGCCTGCTTCAGCTTCTGGAGCACCATCGCCGAAATCTCGGGCGGCGACCACTCCTTGCCGCCGGCGTTGATGCGCACGTCGTTGCCGGCCGACTTCACGCCGTAGGGCACCTGCTTCTTCTCCTCCGAGACCTCGTCGAAGCGCCGCCCCATGAAGCGCTTGATCGAGTAGACGGTGTTCTCGGGGTTGGTGACGGCCTGGCGCTTGGCGACCTGGCCGACCAGGCGGTTGCCGTCCTTGGTGAAGGCCACGACCGACGGCGTAGTCCGCCCGCCCTCGGAGTTGGTGATGACGGTCGGCTCGCCGCCTTCCATCACGGCCACGACGGAGTTGGTCGTGCCCAAATCGATGCCGATGATCTTGCTCATGTTCTCTGTCTCTCCCGATTTTCTAGCCGCGCGTCCCCCTTCTCGGGGGCCCCCGGCCGCGTGCCGCCGCTCAGTTGCCTGCCGTGGCCCTTTGCGCCCTTCGGAGGGGCTGAAACCTAAGCCCCGGACGCTCCGGCGACCTTGAATGCGCCGCTAATATAATACCTGAGTCCCTTCTTGTCAACTTTTAGTAGCAGAAGCCCCTCCGAGCGTTGCCCGACGTAAGTCGCTCTAAATTAACGGGTTAGCCGAATCAGCCGTTCGACTCGCGCTGCTGCCGGTCTTCGTTCAGCAGTTTTGAGGTCCAGAAGACGTAGTGGATGCCCGAGATGACCGCGAAGGAGAAGACGGTCGTGTAGACGGTCGGCAGGTAGCCGCGCAAGGGCGGGAAGCTCGCGGCGATGAGGACGAGGACGACGGCTACGATCTGGATGGTCGTGTTGGCCTTGCCCAGCCAGGAGGGTTTGAAACCCCGGAAGCCCGTGACGACGTTGATGGTGGCGGCCCCGACGATGATGAAGACGTCTCGGCTGATGACGGCCGCCGTCACCCAGAAGGGCACCGGCAGGTGGCGCGGGTGCGGCTGGACGAGCGCCTCCGGGGCCATGATCGAGGGCATCGAGAGGGTGATGAAGGAGGTGACGAGGAGGAGTTTGTCGGCGATGGGGTCGAGAATCTGCCCGAGCGGCGAGTACTGGTTAAACCGCCGCGCGAAGAGCCCGTCCAGGCCGTCGGTCACGCCCGCGACCACGAAGACGGCCAGCGCCCACCCGAACCTCTGGTAGTAGAGAGCGCCCACGAAGACGGGGATGAGCGCCATCCGGATGACGGTCAGGATGTTCGGGACGGTGACGACTTTGGAGGCCATAGAAAAAGTACTGAGGACTGAGTACTGAGGACTGAGTGGAAAGACGAGAGCTTTTACTCAGTCCTCAGTACTCAGTCCTCGGCACTTTTCTACTCCGCGCAGCGCAGCGTCAGCAGAGAGACTTCCGGCAGGCAGCCGTAGCGGACGGGCAGGACGACCGTGCCGAGGCCGCGCGTGACGTAAATCTGCGTCTCGCCGCGGCGGCCCAGGCCCCGCAGGATGCGGCGGCGGACGCGCCCCGAGGCCGAGCGCTCGGGGCGCCAGGTGACCTGGCCGCCGTGCGTGTGGCCCGAGAGAACGAGGTCGCAGCCCGCGCGCGCGGCGCGGCGCAGGATGACGGGGTTGTGCGCCAGAAGCAGCTTCATCTCGTCGGCCGCAGAGCCCGCGAGCGCGAGCGGCAAATCCTCCAGGCCGACCATAGTGTCCTGCACGCCCGCGAGCCAGAAGGAGGCGCCGCGGTCTTCGAAGCGCAGCCCCTCGTTGTTGAGCACGCGGATGCCGGCGAGCGTGAAGAGGTCTGTGACGAGGTCTGCGTCCACCCAGTTGTCGTGGTTCCCCAGACACGCGTAGACGCCGCGCCGCGCGCGGAGCTTGCCCAACATCTCGGCGCAGGGCTGGACGTACTCGCGCTCGTGCGAGACGTAGTCGCCCGTCAGGGCGATGATGTCGGGTTGGAGGCTGTTGGCGACCTCGACGGCGCGCTCGACCTGCTCGCGCCCGGTGAAGGGGCTGTGGTGGATGTCGGAAAGGTGGACGATTCGCAGACCGTCCAGCTCGCGCGGCAGGCGCTTGAGCCCGACGGCGTGGCGCTCGACGGCGAGCTGGTAGGGCTCGGCCAAAGCCGTGCGCGCAATCTGAGCCAGCCCGGATGCGATCGTGCGAAGGGGAGTCGTGCGCTCTCTGTTGGCGACACGTCGCCGCTCTCTCCAGTTGGTGATTGTGGCCATCTTCGTCTGTTTTCGGTTTAAAGGAGTGCCTTAAAATTTTGCGAGGCCGCCGACTTCCCTTCACCCCGGGCCCGCTTTTCAAAGCCCGCGAATTATATGAGTCCAGGCCCTCGGACGCAAGGCCGGGAGCAGTAGGCAGAAGGCAGACGGCGGCAGGCAGTTAAAAACAATTGGGCGGCAACGGGTTTGCAATCCCGGCGTCCGGCGTCAAATGACTCTCACTGCCTACTGCCGTCTGCCTACTGCCTACTATCTCAAAGGCCAGAAGTATGGGACGAGCAGGATGACGATGGCGAAGACGGCGATTGTTAAGATCGAGCCGACCTTGACGAAGTCGAGGAAGCGGTAGCGGCCGGGCGTGTAGATGAGGACGCAGGCCGGCTCCAGGGGCGTCAGGAACGAGCAGGAGGCGGCGTAGGTGACGGCGACGGCGAAGGTGCGCGGGTTGAGGCCCAGGGCGAGGGCGGTCTTGACCGCGATGGGGAGGACGACGAGCGCGGCCGCCTGGTTCGACATCGGCTGCGTGAGCGCCACCGTCAGCGCGAAGAAGCCCGCGAGGACGGCGACGCCGCCGTAGGCCTGGAAGTTGTTGACGATGATGTCGGCGAGGTACTGGTCGGCCTTCGTCTTCTCCATCGCCGTCCCGAAAGAGATCATGCCCGCGATGAGGACGATGAGTCGCCAGTCGATGAGGTCGTAGACCTCGCGCAGGTGCAGGGCGCGCGAGGCCAGGAGGATGAGCACGCCGAAGAGCACCGCGACGGCGAGCGGCACCTGCGGCAGGTGGAGCACGGAGAAGGAGAGGAAGACGAGGAAGGCCCCGACCGCCCACACGCGCTTGCCCGCGCGCTCGCGCTGCCCCTGCAAGTTCCCTTCTTCGAGCAGGAGGACGTGGCCGTCCGAGGTGAGCCGCTCGACGCTGTCTTTCGTCCCCTGCACGAGCAGCACGTCGCCGAAGCGGAGCGTCACGGTCGAGAGCTTCGTCAGAAGGGCCATCCCGTGGCGGTTGATGGCGAGCACCGTCATGTCGTAGCGGTCGCGGAAGTTGAGGCTGCGCAGCGTCCGGTTCGTCATCTCCGAGCCGCGCAAGACCATCACCTCGAAGAGTTCCACGTCCCCCCCTTCGAGGTCGTGCGACTGCAGCGCGAAGTCGGGCCGTATCTCGATGCCGGCTTCGTCCTTGACGCGCAGGATGTCCTCCATCCGCCCCTGCACGAGCAGCAGGTCGCCCTCCCGCAAGACCTCCTCGCCGCGCGGCGGCAGACGCCCCTGCGTCCCGCGGATGATGCCGATGACGATCAGGTCGAGTATCTCCGACAGGTTCCCCTCCTCCAGAGTCTTCCCCGCGAGCGGCGAGCCCTCGACGACGACGACCTCGGAGATGTATTGCCGCATCCCGTACTGCTCGACCAGCGAGTCGGCCGCGCCGCGCGCGGGCAGGAGCCGCAGACCCAGCAGGAGCATGTAGAGCATCCCTACGACGACGATGGCGATGCCGACCGGCGTCAGCTCGAACATCGTGAAGGGCGCGAGCGGCTCCGAACCGATCCGGAAGCGCTGGAGAAGCTCCTGGTTCTGCCCGAGCTTGGCGAGCGCGCCCGAGACGGCGAGGTTCGTTGAGGTGCCGATGAGGGTGCAGGTGCCGCCGAGGATGGCCCCGAAGGCGAGCGGCATTAAGAGTTTCGACGGCTGGACTTTGGCGCGCTGCGCGATGCCGAGGACGACGGGGACGAACATCGCCGTCGTCGTCGTGTTCTTCATCACGGAGGCGCAGGCGGCGGCCGTGAACATGACGAGGGCGGTGAGCTTGAACTCGTTGCCGCCCGCGATGCGGTGGAGGCGGCGGCCGACGAGGTCAACCACGCCCGTCTTCACCAGCCCCCCGGTCAGCACGAAGAGCCCGGCGATGGTGATGACGATGTCGTTGCCGAAGCCCGCGAACGCCTCCGAGACGTTGAGCGTCCCCGTCAGGACGAGGCCGATGACGAGGAGGATGGTGACGACATCGATGGGTATCCTCTCGGTCGCGAAGAGCACGAGCGCGATGAGCAGGAGGACGAGGACTGTGGCGATGGGCTGGGTCATGACTTCCTTCTGCTATAATCCGGCGGCGGCCTGACATCTTGTCGAAACTGTGGTTTTTGCTTCGCGCGTGGGCGCAATTCTATAGTGCCAAGCGCCCAACTTTGCAAGGGGGGGTGTGACCTTATGGGCGGACGGCGCGTGCTGGTGATCGAGGATCAGGAAGACCTCGCGGCTCTCTACGAGAGCGCGCTCTCGAAGGAGGGCTACGCGGTCTCGAAGGCTTACACGGGCGAGGAGGGCGTCGCGCTCTTCGAGGACAGGGGGGCGGACGCGGTCGTCTTAGACATGACGCTGCCCGAGATGCACGGCGTCGAGGCGCTCCAGAAGATCAGGAGCCTGAACGCCAACGTCCCCGTCGTCGTCGTCACCGGCGAGACGGCCGACGAGACACGCCGGCAGTGCGAGCGCCTCGGCGTGCAGCAGTACCTCACGAAGCCGGCAGACTACCGCGACATCATGGACGCGCTCGGCCGCGCGCTCACCGACCCGAAGACGACGACCGAAGAGTACCAGGTCGTCACCCTCCGCCTCCCCACGCGCATCGTCCGCTGCCTGATGGGCCTCGACGAGAACATCGAGCGCGCCGTCGAACTGATCTGCGAGGAGAAGTTCAAAAGTTAGTAGCCGGCACGCAGCGGAGCGGCGTTTTTACTCGAACAGCTTCCTTTCAACTCCGGCCGCGGCCTTCTTCGTCGAGCCCCTCGCCGACTTCTGCTGCGAGGGGTGCTGCGCGAGGTGTTCGGCGTTGAGGCCGAGTTCTCTTAACAGCCCGGCGAACTTCTTCGCGCCGTGCATGGTGATGATGCGCTGCGCGCCGGACTCGCGTGCGAGGCGGACGAGGTCGTCGTAGTCGGCGTGGTCGGAGAGCGGCAGCACCAAATCCACGTCCCTGTACATGTAGGGCGCGCTCCTGCTCACGGCCCAGCCGGTGAGCATGACGAGGTAGCGGCGCGGGATGTTGAGGATCATCGGCTGGCGGCGGCAGCCGGGCGGCGTGATGAGGACGCGCCCCTCGACGTTGCCGCGCTCGTAGCGCTCGTACTCGCCCGAGAACTTCACGCCGCACTCGCGGTAAATCTCCGAGACGTTGTAGACCGCGCCGTGCAGGCTGACGCGGTAGCCGCGCCGCAGGAGAAGCTCCAGCGCCTCCTGACTCTTCCCCAGGGCGTAGGCCAGCACGACCGGCACGGCGCCGTCCGAGAGCGCGCGGTCGCAGGCGGCGTAGAGCCGGTCGCAGGTCGCCACGTCGGGCGGGAAGCGGTACTGCGGGTCGCCGAAGGTGGACTCCATGACGAGCGTGTCGCAGGGGACGACGACCGCCTGCTCGGCCGCGACGTTGGGCCGCAGCTTGATGTCGCCCGTGTAGACGAGCCGCTCGCCGTCGGCCTCGACGAGTATCTGCGCCGAGCCCAGGCAGTGCCCCGCCGGGTACATCGTCAGGGCGTAGCGGCCGAAGTCGCGGCGCTCGCCGTACCGCAGGGCCTCGACCTCGGCCTCGCCGCGCCGGTGGCGGAAGAGGCGCGCCGTCTCGGGCGTGGCGACGATGGCCTTATGCTCCGCGATGTGGTCGGAGTGCGCGTGCGAGATGACGCAGCGCTCGCGCGGGCCGTCGGCGTCGAACCACAGGTCGAGGTCGGGCAGGTAGAGCCCGTCTCTGTACTCAACTCTGAGCAAGGCGTTCCCCCTTGTTCGGGCGACGCGCCGCGGGCTTGCCGCGCGCGCCCGGGTCGTTTATTTTCGGGAGCAGTCTCGCGAGGATTATAACGTAATGGAAGACGAACTCCCGAAGCAGGGCGTGAGGCGTCGCTGGGACTGGCTGCGCAGGCTCGCGGCGGCGCGGAGGCTGTTGCGCGCGGAGGTGATCTTGCTCGGCGGGCTGGCGGCCTTCGCGGTGCTCGCGGTGCTGGCGAAGGCCAACGCCTACTTCGCCTGGGACGAGCGCGTCGCGGACGCCATCCAGTCCTTCTCGCCGCCGGGCATGCTGGCGTTCATGCGCGCCGTGTCGTTCCCCGGCGACGGCATCACGTCGTGGGTCATCGTCGGCGCGGCGCTCCTCTTCTTCTTCGCGCGCGGGAGGCGCTCGGAGGGCTTCGGGCTGCTGGTGAGCGCGGCCGGCGGGCCGGCCATCAACCGCCTGATGAAGCACGTCATCGGCCGGCCGCGCCCGACGCTCGACCTCGTCCGCGTGAGCGGCGAGTGGGCGCACGAGAGCTTCCCCTCGGGCCACGTCGTCTTCTACGTCTGCTTCTTCGGCTTCCTCTTCTTCGCCGCCTTCGCGCTGCTGCCGAAGGGCTCGACGGCGCGCAGGCTGGCGTGCGCGCTGGCCGCGCTGCCCGTCCTGCTCGTCGGCCTCTCGCGCGTCTACCTCGGCGCGCACTGGCCGAGCGACGTGCTCGGCGCGTACCTCCTGAGCGGGATGTGGCTCGCCCTCTCGCTCGACCTCTACCGCCGCTGGAAGCGCCGCGCCACCTTCCACCCGGAGGAGGCCCCGCCGCCGGCCGACGAATGAAGCGGGCCGCGCCATTGACAGCCCGCGCCGCCTCACATATCTTTTCCGAGTACCTTTTGCCGGCTTGAGACGCCCTTGCCGGCCTCACGAGAACTCAGACAACGCCGGGCGCGCTTGCGCAGGACTCGGGGCCGGGGCCGCGAGGTCGCCCCGGCGCCTTTCGAGCAGCCCCGCGCGGCCCACGCCGCGCAAGCAGAAGGAGGTTCCCTCATGTCATCACGAGCTTCGGTATTCATCGGCTCTTCGTCGGAAGGGCGGGAGGTCGCCAGGGCCATCGGCGAGGGCCTGGAGTGCTGCGCCGACACCGTCATGTGGGACGAGGACGTGTTCGAGTTCGGGCGCGGCTACCTGGAGGAGCTGATGACGGAGTTGGAGAGACACGACTTCGCCGTCCTCGTCCTCACGCCCGACGACGTGACCGAGAGCCGCGGCGACAACCGGAAGTCGCCGCGCGACAACGTGCTCTTCGAGTGCGGCCTCTTCATGGGGCGGCTGGGGCGCGAGCGCACCTTCATCGTCTGCGACCGGAGCACCGAGATGAAGCTGCCCTCCGACCTCGCGGGCGTGAGCCTCATCTCCTACGACGGCAAGCGCATGGCCGACGCGCCCGCGACGGCCGTCCGCGGGGCCTGCATGAAGATCAACCGCGCGCTCAAGCGGCCGACCTACAGGGAGTTGTCGGGGCACTGGCGCTCGCGCTACGTCCTCTGCCAGGAGGAGACCGACGACAGCAGCCCTCACGTCGAGGAGGAGGTCGAGCTCAGCCCGGCGCGCGGGATGCTCCGCATCGAGAGCAAGAGCAACCCGAAGAACGACAACTACGTGGCCTACGCGCGCCCCGCGTCGGGCATGAAGCACTTCGTCGGCGAGTGGGTCTCGACGCGCCACGCGGCGAGCGCGGCCGGGGCCTTCTTCCTGACCGTCCACCCGCAGGGGAACCTCATGTACGGCTACTACGCCTCGCCCGACGACGACCACAGCGTCACGCACGGCGGCTGGGTGATGGCGCGGCTCGGGCTCGGCGACGTGATGGCGCAGCGCGAGGCGCTCGGCGGCAACGGCGACGGGACGCAGACGGCGGCCCCGGCGAAGGGCGGCGCGGCGAAGGGCGCGGGCAGGTCGGCCGCGGACGACGCCGAGAGGTTGCAGAAGATGGTAGACGCGCAGTTGAAGGCGCTGCTCGACAAGGGCGTCCGGATTCTCAAGGGCTCCGCGCCGAACCTGACGTGGCTTGAGCACCCTTCGCGCAACGGCTCGTCGCGTAACGGCTCGGCCCCCTCGCCCAAGGCGGCCGAAGGCCCGGCGGAGGCAGCCAAGAAGTAGGCGGGCGGCCGGTTAATCCCCGAAGGGGATTAAGAAAATGGCCGGGGCAAAGCGAACGGAGTGTGCGCCGCACCCGGTCAGCGATGGATAAATGATCCGACCCTGGAGGGGTCGCACCGTTGCGTCGGGGTGCGACCCCTCCAGGGTCGATTTTTTTGTCGTGCCGTTCCGGGGGTTGCGCTCCGCCGCTCGCCCGACGGCTCGCGGCTCCGGCTTAAACCCCCGGCTATTATCTGTGTCCCCTCCGGGGACTGACGGCCTACTGCTTCGAGTAGACCTCGGCGGCGATGACGCCTTCGACGACCACCTGCGTCTCGGGTTTGAAGTCGGAGCGGACGCGCCGCATCTCCTCGCGGTTCTCGAAGTAGGTGCGGCCGCGTTGGAGGATGGCGTAAGTGGGGCCGGGCGCGCTCGTCACGTCGAACCGCGGGTCGGAGATGACCTGTGAGTTGAGGTCTCCGCGGCCGAAGCGCGCGAGGTAGTGGCGGACGACGCCGGGCGTCTCGTGGGCGATTGTCGCGCCGCGGGGCGCGTGGTCTGCGACGTAGCGGAGGGCCTCGCGCAGGCCGTCGTCGTAGAGTTCGTCGTGCGGGAAGTAGTAGCCGGCCGGGCGCGGCGCGAGCGCGTTCGTGTAGAGCGCGTAGTGCGGGGCCGACCGCACGGCGGCCCACGCCGGCGCGCAGACGAAGAGCGCGAGCGACGCCGCGCCGACCCACGCGACGAGCCCGGGCCTGCGCCCGGCCCTCAACGCTTCTATCAGCAGGCGGGTCAGAGAGACTACGCCGACCGCCGCCGTCATGTAGACGAAGGGCATCAGGGAGAGCGTGTAGCGCAGCCACTTCGCGCCCATCAGCGAGTAGGGCACGACCCAGAAGAGGAGCATGAAGAGGAGGAAGGCCGCGCCCGGCTCCCTCCTCTTCCGCCAGAGCGCGATGAGCCCCGCGGCGAACGCGAAGAGGACGAGCGGCGGCGTCTTCGTCACGAGGTAGAGCAGGTAGAAGTAGACGGGCGTCGCGCCGAACGGGGCCTTCGAGACGACGTTGTAATAGAGGGTCTCGCCCATCAGGTAGCCGTGGTGCGTCAGCAGCCCCTCGCTCGAATAGGCCGACAGGTACGCCCACGTCCGAGGCAGGAGCACCGCCGGGTTGGCGAGCAGGAACGTCGCGAAGACGACGACGTAGAAGAGGGCCGGCGTGTTGCCGCGCGGCTCGCCCTTCCCGCGCTCGCGCACGCGGAAGAGGTGGTGGTAGAGCATGTTCAGCCCGAAGTAGTGCGGGAAGTACTTCGAGGCGAACATCAACCCCCACGAGACCGCGCTCAGGACGTAGTTCCTCCGCTTCGCCTTCGGCTCGAACCCGCTCGCCCGCTTCGCGCGGACGTAGAAGTAGAGCGCGAAGAGCATGAAGAAGACGAGCAGCGTGTCCTCCTTCGCCACGCGGTTGAAGGTGATGGCGCCGACGCCCGTCGCCCACAGCGCCGCGGCGACGAGCCCCGTGCGGCGGCCGAAGAAGGCGGCCGTCAGGAGGAAG
This sequence comes from Pyrinomonadaceae bacterium, assembly GCA_035563535.1. GTDB lineage: Bacteria > Acidobacteriota > Blastocatellia > Pyrinomonadales > Pyrinomonadaceae > QHXN01. The sequence continues at coordinate 112,339 of DATMVD010000003.1, forward strand.
ACGGGGAAGACCGTGAGCGTGCCGAAGAGGAGGTTGGGGAAGCGCACGGCCGCCTCGTCGCTGATGTCGAGTGAATGGAGGCGGTCTCCTTCCCTCCCGCGCGCGTTCCAACGGTCGGCCGCGCGGACGGAGACGTAGACTAGCGCCTTCATCACCATCGGGTGCTCGGCATTCTCCGTGTAGTCGCCGCGCTCGTAGGCGCGCACCGCCTGGAGCTTGTTGATCTCGTCCTCGGCCAGCCCGACCTGACTCACGCCGCCCGCGCGCAACGCGAACCCGACCGCCGCCAGCACACACAGCACAAGCACGGCGTGGCGCTCAAGGGCTTCCGCCAGCCCGCGCGCCTCGGCCTTCGCCGCCAAAGTACGCGCCCCACGGGAATCGAACTCTATCGGTCGTGCCAAGCCAAACCCTCTGAACGGCACTGGAAGAACCTACGTCTCCGTGACGGCGTCGGCGCGCGCCTTCTCGCCGAGGGCGGCGGCCTGCGCGCGCTCGGCCTCGGCGGCGACGGTGCGTAAGCTGAGCCCGCGCGCCAGGAGGAGCGTGACGCCCGCGGCCATCCAGAAGAGCATGCGCGCCTTGCGCACGATGGCGAGCGTGACGCCCGCGGCCACCCCGAAGGCGAGCACCTCGGCCAGCTTCCCCGTCCCCAGCTCGTCTATCCCTGCGCGCAGGGGGACGAACTTGAAGACGACCGTGATGACGCGGTTGACCGACTCGAAGAGGAAGGCCGAGAGCGCGGTCGGCCGCGCGCCGCTGATGAGCCAGATGGTGAGGAAGCCTTCGGCCACGCCGAAGAGGTGGAAGAGCCCCTCGCAGAGGAGTATGCCGGGGAAGCGCCCGCGGTTGCGCGAGTAGAAGCCGTAGATGCGCTCCTCGAACGAGCCGACGCGCGCCAGCCTGCGCTCGAGCGCCTTCCGCCCCAAGCCCCGCGCCGCCGTCCAGCGCAGGGCCGCGCTCAGGAACCTCCACTCGCGGCGGAGCGCGAAGGCGGCAAACAGGATGAACAGGCCCGCGCCCGCCACGATGCCGTAGCTCGAATAGCGCAAGACCTTCGGCAGTTGGAAGGAAAGCAGGAGGGCCGCCGCGCCGCTCAGGATGAAGAGCGCGACCGAGAGCATGTAGAAGATGTTCTCGACGGCGATGGCCGAGAAGGTCGCGGCGAAGGGGACGCCGCGGCGCGAGGCCATCGCGGCCTTCGTCGGCTCGCTGACGACGATGCCGAGCGGCACGACGTTGCCGGCGGCGTCGCCGATGAGGTACGCCTTGAACGCCTCGAAGAAGCCGAGCCGGTGCGGCTCCTCGAAGCAGAGCGTCCAGGCGCGCACGCGCACGGCGAACCGCATCCCGGCGAGCAGGACGATGGGCGCGAACCACCAGCCGATCTGCCTGATGTTCGCCCAGACCTCGGCCGGGCCCGCGCGCCAGACGAAGTACGCGAAGAGCGCGAGCCCCGCCAGCGCGAACAGGAGCCCCGCGGGCGCGAGCTTCCGGCGCGCGCCCCCCGCTTTCGACCTCTCTTCCATCACCTTCAAGCTTCCGCACGCCGCCCCGTCCACGGTTCGGCGGGTCACTGCAAGATACGCCACAAACCTCCCCGGCACAAAGCCGGCCGCACACGCTTACTAAAACCGTGCCACGCCGCCGCGCCCGCCCTTTGCGGGCCGACGCGACGCGGCGCGCGCCCCGCCCGCTGGATTTTTCCTGCCGACGAAAGATGAATCCTGCGCCCGGAAGCAGTAGGCAGTAGGCAGATGGCAGTAGGCAGTTAAGGCAAGAAGTCTTTTACTGCCTACTGCCATCTGCCTACTGCCTACTGCTCGGCCTCGACGCGGTCGCGGCCGGTCTGTTTGGCGTGGTAGAGGGCGTCGTCGGCGCGGGCGATCATGTCGTTGCCGGACTCCGCGTCGCCGAGCTGCGCGACGCCGGCCGAGAGCGTGAGCGGGAAGACGCGCCCGGCGTCGCCGAAGAGGCGCGCGGAGAAGGACTGGCGAATCTTCTCGGCGAGCGCGCGAGCGCCTTCGAGCCCCGTCTCGGGCGCGAGCACGAGGAACTCCTCGCCGCCGTAGCGGCAGACCACGTCCGAGCCGCGCACGGAGTCCGCGATGACGCGCGCCGCCTGCCGGAGCGCGGTGTCCCCCGCCGCGTGGCCGTAGGTGTCGTTGACCGCCTTGAAGAAGTCGATGTCGATGAGCAGGCACGAGAGCGGGCGCGAGTAGCGCCGCGCCTCCGAAAGCTCACGCTGTAACGCGCGGTGCAGGCCGTAACGATTGAGGAGTCCCGTCAGCGCGTCGGTCATCGACATCTCGCTCGCGGCCTCGGCCGAGCGGCGCAGCTCCTCGGCGCGCTGGCGCAGGCGGTCGCGCTCCAGCTTCAGGCGGATGGCGACGCTCACGCGCGCCAGCAGCTCCTCGACGCGGAAGGGCTTCGAGACGTAGTCGTTCGCGCCCAGGCTCAGGCCGCGCACCTTCGTGTCCGTGTCGTCGAGGGCTGAGAGGAAGATGACGGGGATGTCGCGCGTCGCGGGGTCTTCCTTGAGCAGGCGGCAGGCTTGCAGGCCGTCCATGACGGGCATCATCACGTCGAGGAGGATGAGGTCGGGGAGCACGCGGCGCGCGGCCTCGACCGCCTGGCCGCCGTCCTCCGCGACCTCGACGCGGTAGTGCTCCCACTCGAGCCTGCGCCGGATGAGCGCGAGGTTGACGGGCTCGTCGTCGGCGACGAGGATGACCGGCCGGCTTCCGGCGCGCGCGTCGGCGGCCGGCTCGTCCCGCAAAGGTTCGGTCTTCATAAACGGCGACGTAAGACCTCTCGCGCCGCCGCACAAGTTCGGCGCTGTAAGTTGCCGGATGAGGTTCGGGGCCGGAGTCCGGGGCTGAGTTGATGATAAAGAAGGCAAAAGGTAAAAGGCAAGAAAGCCGTGAGCCGTGAACCGTGAACCGTGACAAGTAAGAACAGCTTCCTCCTTGTCACGGTTCACGGTTCACGGCTCACGGCTTTCTTTGCCTTATCGCGGCGCTACGCCGCGGTAGTGCTCGACCAGCGCCGCGAGTTTGGCCGTCTCGTCGGCGGAGAGACCTTTGAACTCGACGCCGACGCCCCAGCGCTCCAGGTGGTAGCGCACCTCGCCGCAGAGCGTCTTCTGCTCGGGCAGCCAGAACTTGATGAAGACGGGCTGGCCGCGCGGCGCGCCGCGCTCGGTGCGCAGGAAGTAGCCGCCCTCGCTGAGGCTGATGATGCGGTCGTGGAACGGGCAGTCGTACGTCCAGCCCCAGTAGACGTGGATGTCCACCGTCACCCGCTCGTGCTTACGTTGTTCGACGAAAGTCATGAGGTCGCGGTCTGTGCCAAGTGTGAAGCCTGTGAGGTCTCGGAGAGAATAGCCTCACTCCCGGCCCGGCCGCAAGCACGCGCCCGGCGGCGGCGCAAGATTCCCGGCGCGCCGCGCGCCCGCTTTGTGTTAAGCTTCCGGCCTCCGGCGGAGTTTTCACCGAGCGCACGTGAGACCCTGCGCCACCGCAAACCTCAGTGGCGCGCCCACGCTGTAACGAACCTGTGCTTGAGGGAGGGCGGCGGACATGCGACGACGTGAGGGCGACGGCTGTCCCGTGTGGGGCGTGCTACAAGTCGTGGGCGACAAGTGGACGCTGCTCATCGTGCGGGAGCTGGCCGCCGCGCCGCGCCGCACCACCGAGCTGCTCTCGCGCCTCCAACCCATCAGCAGCCGCACGCTCATGGATCGCCTGCGCGACATGGAGCGCGACGCGCTCATCGAGCGGCGCGACCTGGGGGGGAGCCCCCCGCACGTCGAGTACACTCTGACCGAGCGCGGGAGGCTGCTCACGCCGCTCCTCGACGCGCTGCGCGCCGCGGGCGAGGCGCTCGACTGCAACGACTGCGACGACCGGCTCAGCCGCCACGAGTCATACTGCGACTCGTGCCCGCGGCGCGCGGGCCACCCGGCCCCGGCCTCCGCGCCGCCGCCGCGCCGCGCCCCCACCGACGACTCCATCGTGCTACTCTGAAGCCCAAGCGCCGCGGGGAGGTGAACGACGGCGGCCCGGACGAGAAGGGCTACCACCTCGCGCACAGCCGCCGGAACATCTTCGCCGACCCCGGCGTAGAGCGCTAAGGCCGAAGGCAGGACTTCCTCGGCTGCCGCCGCCCGAACATCCCAATATTTCCGAAGAGGCTTCCCTATGAAACTGCGCCGGTTCTTTCTGCCACTTTCACTCGTCCTCTCCCTGTTCGTCCCCCTCGCACACCCCGCGGCGCAGGACGCGTCGCCCGGGGCGCGCCGCGCGCGCGTCGAGCGCGGCCTGCTGCCGCCCGTCCTCATCAAGGGCGCGCCCGCGTCCGGGTGGTCTCTAGAGGAGCGGATGCGCTTCCACAAGGTTCCCGGCGTGAGCGTCGCCGTCATCAAGGACTTCAAGGTGGAGTGGGCCGGGGCGTACGGCGTAAAAGACACGGGGACGCGCGAGCCCGTGACGGAGCGGACGCTCTTCCAGGCCGGGTCGATCAGCAAGCCCGTCGCCGCGATGGCCGCGCTCAAGAAGGTCGAGCAGGGACGGCTCTCGCTCGAAGAGGACGTTAACTCGAAGCTCACCTCCTGGAAGCTGCCCGAGAACGAGTTCACGAAGCAGAAGAAGGTGACGCTCGCCAACCTCCTCAGCCACACGGCGGGGCTGACCGTCCACGGCTTCCCCGGCTACGCCGCGGGCGAGCAGGTGCCGACCGTCCCGCAGGTGCTCGACGGCGCGCCGCCCGCCAACACCGCGCCCGTCCGCGTTGACCTCGAACCGGGCACGCGCTTCCGCTACTCCGGCGGCGGCACGACCATCGCGCAGCTCATGCTCACCGACACCGAGCGCAAGCCCTTCCCCGACATCATGCGCGAGACCGTGCTCAGGCCCCTCGGGATGGACGAAAGCACCTACGAGCAGCCGCTCCCCGCCGAGCGCGCGCGCCACGCCGCGACGGGACACAAGGCGGACGGCAGCGTCGTCCCCGGCAAGTTCCACCTCTACCCGGAGATGGCCGCGGCCGGGTTGTGGACGACGCCGACCGACCTCGCGAAGTTCGGCATCGAGGTGCAGCTCTCCCTGCAAGGCAGGTCGAACAAGGTGCTCTCGAAGGCTTCCGCCGAGCGGATGGTGACGCCCTTCGTCTCGGACAACGTGGGCCTCGGCTTCTTCATTCAGAAGCGCGGGCAGCAGCTCTACTTCGGCCACGACGGCGCGGACGAGGGCTTCCGCGCGATGCTCCTGATGCACCGCGAGAAGGGCTACGGCGCGGCCGTGATGGTCAACTCGGACAACGGCCAGATCATGGGCGAAGTCCTCCGCGCCGTCGCGCGCGAGTACGGCTGGGACGAGTACCTGCCGCCCGAGGTCGAGACGGTCTCGGTCGCGCCCGAGCGGCTCGCCACTTACGCCGGCCGCTACCTCGTCAACCCCGACCGCGTGGTCACGGTCACGTTCGAGGGGGGCCGCCTCTTCGTCGAGACGACGCAGGGGACGAAGGCCGAGCTGTTCCCAATCTCGGAGACGACCTTCGTCCGGCAGGACACGCCGCTGCGCGCCGCCTTCGCGCCCGAGGCCGACGGCAAGCCCGCCAGGATGAGCTTCATCGGCCCCAACAACACCTCGGAGGCGCCGCGGCTGCCGGCCGGCGCCGCGCCCATCCCCTACGAGCTTCTACAGGCGGGCAAGGTGGACGAGGCCCTCGCCGCCTACCGGGCCATCAAGAAGGAGAAGCCCGACAACCCCGCCGTCTCCGAGCAGCGCCTCAACACGCTCGGCTACGAGCTGCTGCGCGCGAAGAAGCTGCGCGAGTCGGTCGCCGTCTTCGCCCTCAACGCCGAACTCTACCCGCAGTCCTTCAACGTCTACGACAGCCTCGGCGACGCCTACCGCGAGAGCGGCGAGAAGGAGCTGGCGATCAAGAACTACCGCCGCTCGCTCGAACTCAACCCGCAGAACAGGAACGCGACCCAGATGCTGAAGAAGCTGGAAGGGGAAAAGAAGTAGGCAGTTCGGAGCGCGGTTGCAACAGGCAGTCAGAGCGTGGTTGCGAAGACGCAGCCCGGAGCCCCGGAGGGGCGGCAGAAGGTAGCCAGGGGCGAGCCGCAGCCGCGAGCCGCAGGCGAGCGGCAAAGGCGACGCCCCTGGTCAGCGTCCACATAATTTATGGGAGCCCTGTAAGGGCGGCAGAATCTTTCGCCCTTACAGGGCTCCGATATTAAAATCGCCGTGACCAGGGGCGTCGCTCCGGCTTGCGCCTTCGCTTGCCCCTGGCTACCTTATGCCGCCCCTCCGGGGCTCGGACGCGACATGAACTCAATCTCGCAACTATACACTGCCAACTGCCTGCTGCCGTCTGCCTACTGCCTACTTCTCTTATGAATCTTCTCGAACAACAACGCCGCGCATGGGACAGGCAGGTCGGGCTGGGGAACGAGTGGACAAGGCCCGTCGGGCCGGAGGTCATCGAGGCGGCGCGGCGGGGCGAGTGGTCGGTGCTGCTCACCGAGCAGAAGCCCGTGCCGCGCGGGTGGTTCCCCGAAGCACTCGCGGGCCTCCGCATCCTCTGCCTCGCCTCGGGCGGCGGGCAGCAGGGGCCGACTCTGGCGGCGGCCGGGGCGCGCGTCGCCGTGCTCGACAACTCGCCCGCGCAGCTCGCGCAGGACGCCGCGGTGGCCGAGCGCGAGGGGCTCGACCTACAGACCTTCGAGGGCGACATGGCCGACCTCTCGCGCTTCCCCGATGAGAGCTTCGACCTCGTCTTCCACCCCGTCTCGAACCTCTTCGCCCCGGCGGTGCGCCCCGTGTGGCGCGAGGCGTTCCGCGTGCTCCGCCGCGGCGGCCTGCTGCTCGCGGGGTTCATGAGCCCGGCCTTCTACATCTTCGGCTCGCAGGAGGAGGGCCTCGAAAGGCTTGAGGTCAGGTTCAGCCTCCCTTACTCCGACCTCGAAAGCCTCGGCGCGGAGGAGCGCGCGCGGCTCGACGCCGAGGGCGTCCCGCTCGAGTTCGGCCACACGCTCGAAGACCAGATCGGCGGGCAGCTCGACGCGGGCTTCTACATCACCGGCCTCTACGAAGACCGGCACCGAGGGCTGCGACTCGCCGAGTTCATGCCGACCTACGTCGCCACGCGCGCGGTCAAACCCTGACGATTGCGGGAGCCCTCTACCTTGGAGAACGCTGCGGCGCGAGATGAGTTGAAGAGGAGAGTGTGGCCGTGGCTCGCCGTCGTCGCGGTGTTGGCGGCGGCGGCCGCGGCGCTGCGCTGGCAGGGCCGCCTGTGGCTCTGCGACTGCGGGCGCTTCCGCGTCTGGCTCGGCGACGCGTGGAGCCCCGAGACCTCGCAGCAGCTCTTCGACCCTTACTCCTTCACGCACGTGCTGCACGGCTTCGCCTTCGCGGGCCTGCTCGCGCTCGTGCTGCCGCGCGCGAACTGGCGCTGGCGCGTGGCGCTGGCGGTCGCGGTCGAAGCCCTGTGGGAGATAGCCGAGAACACCGAGTACGTCATCAACCGCTACCGCGAGGCGACGGCCGCGCTCGGCTACAACGGCGACACGGTCGTCAACTCGCTCGGCGATGTCGTCGCCTGCGCCGCGGGCGTGCTGCTCGCGCGCAAGCTCGGCCTGGTCAAGTCCATCCTCGTCTTCGCGCTGACGGAGGCCGTCTTACTCTTCTGGATAAGAGACAGCCTCCTCCTCAACATCCTCCTGCTCGTCTACCCGTCCGAGGCGGTGAAGGCGTGGCAGGCCGGACACTAAGCCCCGCGCACGGAGAGATGAGATGAGGGCTCTGAAGAATTTCGACCCGAAGGGCACAGTCGCCGTCGCGCTCTACCTTTCTGCCTTCAAGCTCCTCCTGCACTTCCTGACCAACGGCGGGTACGGCTACTTCCGCGACGAGCTGTACTACCTCGCGTGCGGCGAGCGCCTCGACTGGGGCTACGTTGACCAAGCCCCGCTCATCGCCGTCGTCGCGCGCGTGCAGCGCGCCGTGCTCGGCGACTCGCTCTTCGCCCTGCGCTTCCTCCCGGCGGTCGCGGGCGCGGCGCTCGTCTTCGTCACGGGGCTGCTCGCGCGGGAACTCGGCGGCCGGCGCTTCGCCGTCATCCTCGCATGCGTGTGCGTCATCGTCGCCCCGGCCTTCCTCGCGCTCCACACCATTCTGACGATGAACGCCTTCGAGCCGCTCTTCTGGACTACGGGCGCGTACCTCGTCGCGCGGGCTTTGAAGACGGGGGACGCGCGCCTCTGGGTCTGGTTCGGGGTGGTGATGGGGCTGGGTCTTCAGAACAAGCACTCGACGCTCGTCTTCGGCTTCGCGGTCGTCGCCGGTCTGCTCCTGACCACGGCGCGGCGGTTCTTCCTCTCGAAGTGGCTCTGGGTCGGCGGCGCGGTCGCGCTCCTCATCTTCCTGCCGAACATCCTGTGGCAGATGAAGTACGGCTGGCCCACGGTCGAGGTGCTGCGCAACGCGGACAAGAACCAGAACCTGCCCGTCTCGCCGCTCGACTTCTTCAAGGGGCAGTTGCTGCTGACGCACCCGCTCGCCTTCCCCGTCTGGGCGGCGGGCCTCTGCTTCTACCTCTTCGCGCGCGCGGGGCGACCCTTTCGCGCGCTCGGCTGGGCCTACGTCGTTATGTTCGTCCTGATGGTCGTCCTGCGGGCGAAGGTCTACTACCTGCTGCCCGTCTACCCCGTGCTCTTCGCGCCGGGCGGCGTGTTGATTGAAAGCTTCTTCACACGGCTGGCCGAGCGCCGCCCCCTCTTACGCCTGCTCAAGCCCGCGTCGGTCGCGCTGCTCGTCGCGGGCGGTGCGTTATTCGCGCCGCTCGCGCTGCCCGTCCTCCCCGTCGAGACCTTCATACGCTACCAGCGCGCGCTCGGCCTCGAAGCGCCGCGCACGGAGAAGCTGCGCCTCGCGGAGCTGCCGCAGCACTACGCGGACATGTTCGGCTGGGAGGAGATGACGCGGGAGGTGGCGCGCGTCTACAACTCACTCCCGTCTGAAGAGCGCGGGCGCTGCGCCGTCTTCGCGCGCAACTATGGCGAGGCCGGGGCGATAGACTTCTTCGGCGGGCGTTACGGACTGCCGAAGGCCATCGGCAAGCACCAGAACTACTTCCTCTGGGGGCCGCGCGACTACACGGGCGAGTGCGTCATCACCGTCGGCGAAAGGGAGCGGGACGTGCGCAAGTCCTTCGACCAGGTCGAACTGGCCGCCACCATCACGCACCCCTACGCCATCCCCCACGAGAACAACCTGCCCGTCTTCGTCTGCCGCAAACCCAAGCGACCCCTCAAAGAAATCTGGCCCGACGTGAAGTGCTATAGCTGCTGAAAAGCCGTGAACCGTAAACCGCGAACCGTGACAGGAGGGATGAAAGACCCTTCCTGTCGCGGTTCACAGTTTACGGTTCACGGCCTTAAGACGAAAGCTCCGTTGACGGGCGCGCGTAGACGACTTCGGGTTGGGAGGTGTCGGCGGGCGGCTGCTCGTCTGGGTGGTTGGAGATGACCTCGCCGCCGGGCAGCGTGATCTGCTCGTGGTCGGCCGAGACGACCTCGCCCTCGATGGTGACGGACTCGCCGGTGGCCGTCTCCACGGGCAGCGAGTCTAAGAACCTCTCGGCGTCGATGGCGGCCATGCAGCCGGTGCCCGCCGCGGTGACGGCTTGGCGGTAGACCGAGTCCTGCGCGTCGCCGCATGCGAAGACGCCGGGGATGTTTGTCGCCATCGAGACGCCCGCCGTCTTGATGTAGCCGACCGCGTCCATGTCGAGCCAGTCCTTGAACACGTCCGTGTTCGGCTTGTGGCCGATGGCGATGAAGACGCCCTCGCAGGGGAACTCCGACTCCTCGCCCGTCTTGTTGTCTTGCAGCTTGATGCCCGTCACGCCCGTCTCCGGCGTACCGACAATCTCCCTCACCTCCGCGTTCCAGATGAAGTCGATCTTCGGGTTCTTGAACGCCTTGTCCTGCATGATCTTCGACGCGCGCAGGGAGTCGCGCCGGTGGACGACCGTCACGCGCGAGGCGTAGCGCGTCAGGAACGTCGCCTCCTCCATCGCCGTGTCGCCGCCGCCGACGACGACGATGGGCTTGCCCTTGAAGAAGAAGCCGTCGCAGGTCGCGCACGCGCTCACCCCCAACCCGCCCAGCCCCTCCGGCGCGGGGGCCTCGCCCGGGATGCCGAGCCACTTGGCCGAAGCGCCCGAGGCGACGATCAGGGTCTCGGCCTTAATCTCGTGCCCCTCCTCCGTCCAGAGCGTGAACGGCCTCTGGCCCAGGTCAACCTTGTTGACGAAGGTGACGAGGAACTCCGTGCCGAAGCGCTTGGCCTGCTCCTCGAACTGCTGCATCAGCTCGGGCCCCTGGATGCCCTGGGCGAAGCCGGGGTAGTTCTCGACATCGGTCGTGATGGTGAGCTGGCCGCCGGGCTGCGGGCCGTGGATGACGAGCGGGCGCAGCTCGGCGCGCGCGGCGTAGATGGCCGCGGTCAGGCCGGCCGGCCCGGAGCCGACGATGACGACTTCGCGGTGCAGGGTCTCTTTCATCATGTCCTTGATTATACGGTCTCCGTCTGTAAGCGCGCTTACCGTGGCGGGCGCGGCGTGGTAGCCTTTTTCTCGGCGCTTGTAGTATAACTGCTCGCGCCGTAAGTAGTCGAATTTGACCGCTAAGAGAGAGCCGGAGCCCCGACCGCCCGGCCCCCGCTTAACCCTTTGAGCACGCCGCAGGAGGAGAGGGCCTCGACGCCGCACGCGGAGACGCGCGTGCGCCGCGTCGCCGTCCTCGGCGCGGGCACGATGGGCCACGGCATCGCGCAGGCGGCGGCCGCCGCGGGCTTTGAAGTGGTCTTGCGCGACCTCGAAGCGTCCTTCGTCGAGAAGGGCCTGCGCTCGATTGAGTCCAACCTCGCCAAAGGCGTCGAGCGCGGCAAGGTGACAGAGGAGGAGCGCGCCCGCACCCTCTCGAACATCCGCGCCACGACCCGACTCGAAGAGACTTCGGAGAGCGACCTCTTCGTCGAAGCCGTCCCCGAGCGGCTCGACCTCAAGCGCGACACGCTCCGCGCGGTCGAACGGCTCAGCCCCGCGGACTTCATCTTCGCCACCAACACCTCCTCGCTCTCGATCTCGGAGATCGCCGAGGGCGCGCGCCGCCCCGACCTCGTCGTCGGGATGCACTTCTTCAACCCCGTCCACATCATGCGCCTCGTCGAGATCGTCGTCGGGCGCGAGACCTCGCCCGAGACGGTCGAGGCCGTCCGCGCCGTCGCCCTGCGGATGAGGAAGGAGCCGATTGTCGTCAAAGACGTGCCGGGCTTCGCCTCCTCGCGCCTGGGCGTGGCGCTCGGGCTCGAAGCGATGCGGATGGTCGAGGAGGGCGTGGCGGCGGCGAAAGATATAGATACCGCGATGGAGTTGGGCTACAATCACCCCATGGGCCCGCTGCGTCTGACCGACCTGGTCGGCCTCGACGTGCGCCTCCACATCGCCGAGTACCTGCACGCCAAACTCGGCTCGGAGCGCTTCCGCCCCCCCGACATCCTCCGGCGCATGGTCGCCGAGGGCAAGCTCGGCAAGAAGTCGGGGGAGGGCTTTTACAAGTGGGAAGAAAAGTAGGCAGTAGGCAGATGGCAGTAGGCGGTTGAAAGACCTGCCGTCGAAACGCCGGGAATAATCTTCAGCCCACGTAACGCGGGGCGCACTGCCTACTGCCATCTGCCTACCGCCTACTGATGATTATGACGAGGCCACCCAACGAAGAGAGACGATTCGCGCTGCGCATGGCGCTGCGGCTGCCCATCGTGGTGTCGGGGCGGGCGGAGGACGGGGCGGCGTGGAGCGAGCCGACCGAGACGGACGACATCTCGACGCTCGGCGCACTCTTCCACCTCAACCAGCGCGTCTCGCGCGGCGACCAACTCTACCTGCGCGCGCACCGCCCCGACGGCTCGCCCATCGAGGCGACCGCCCGCGTCGTGCGCACCGCGCCCGCCATCTACGGCACCGCCCGCGTCGGCGTCGCAATCATGGAGCCCACGGAGAACTGGCTCCGCCTCTTCGTCTCCTGGGTCGCCGACGAGCAGGGCGCGCCCACGGAGAACGAGCCCCCCACTTCGGCTTGATTCTCCCCGCCTCCGGCCCGGCCCCCTCACTTACTTCAGGTGGACAGACGCTCGCCCGCCGACGTGCCGTCCGGGGGCACAGACGGCGGGCTTTACCGCGGGGGTGACGATGAGGGTAAGAGGGTGTTTGAGCGTGGTCGGGTTGGCGGCCCTGTGCCTCTGCCTCCGGGCGGACGCGGCCGCGCAGGCGGGCGAGCGAGTCGGCGGCACCTGGCCAGGGCCTGACCCGGCCTTGATAAGAAGCATCCTGAGCGACGCCGCAAAGCCGTCCGCCGCGGCGCCGCGCGCGCGCCCCGACGTGCTGAAGTTCAAGCCGGCCGCCGACTCGGGCGTGCCGAAGGCGCTCGGCGACGCCCTGGGCCGCACCCCCGAGGAACGCGAACTCCTCGCCGGCGTCTTCGCGCAGGTCAGGCAGAGTTACGAGACCGAGGTGGCGAAGGAGGGCAAGTCGAACGACCTCGCGGCGGCGATGACCTTCTTCATCTCGACCAACGTCGCGGCCTTCCACCGGACAGAGCTTCCGCCGGACGCGGCGACGGAGGAGTTGTACCGTTCGCTGCAACGGACGATGTCACAGTCCCCCGCGTTCGCGCAGTTGGCCGACGCCGAGAAGCAGCGGATGCACGACTGGCTCGTCTGCATGGCGGGCTTCGTACTCACGGGCTACGCCGAGGCGAGGCAGGCGAACGACCGGGCGAACCTGAAGACCTTCGCAGACCTGGCCGACTACTCGATGCGGCTCGTGCTCGGCGTCGAGGCCGGCAATGTGAGCCTGAACGGCGACGGGCTCTCCGTGGAGGGCTCGGGCGCGGCCCCCGCGGCGACGGCCGCGGCGGCCGGCGGGGTCGTCGGCGTCTGGGACATCAGCGCGAGCAGCCCCGCGGGCGGCTGCGTGGTGACCAACCAGGGCTACTACAAAGGCCAGTACCGGTTCAAGCCGGACGGAACCTACGCCTTCAAGTCCGAACGCTGGCACGGGTACGTGCGCTCCAGGGAGTTTTACACCACCGAGGAGAGCGGCACCTACGCGGTCGAGGGCGACTCGCTGACCGTCTCGCCGAAGGCGAGCAAGACGACCCTGCGCAACCCCGAGGGCGCCGTCCAGAAGGTGCAGACCAACCAGCTCGAAAGGGTGACGTACAAATGGCGCCTGCACCACTTCGAGGGCATCGACGAGACGCAGTTGGTACTACAACCGCCGCGGCAGACGGCGCGCGACGGCGGCTTCTCTTCGAGCAGCCTCTTCCCGAACTCATACCTCTACGGCCCCGGCGGTAAACTTGAATGGAGGTTCTGAACCTAAGCACTCTGGGAGCACAAAGAAATCATGCCTAACTCATACGAGACACTTCTGGTCGAGCGGCGCGGGCGCGTCGCCGTCATCACCATCAACCGGCCGCAGAAGCTCAACGCCCTCAACATCCAGACGCGCGCCGAGGGCGCGGCCGCGCTCGACGAGCTGCGCGAGGACGAGAGCGTCCGCGTCGTCGTCATCACCGGCGCGGGCGAGAAGGCGTTCGTCGCGGGCGCGGACATCGGCGAGTTCGAGGGGCGCACCGCCGTCTCGCAGCGCGACGTGATGACGGCGCGCTCGCTCTTCACCGCCGTCGATACGTTCCCGAAGCCCGTCATCGCCATGATCAACGGCTTCTGCCTCGGCGGCGGGTGCGAGTTGGCGCTCTCCTGCGACATCCGGGTCGCCGGCGACACCGCGCGCTTCGGCCAGCCCGAGATCAACCTCGGCATCATCCCCGGCGGCGGCGGCACCCAACGACTGACGCGCCTCGTCGGCGAGGGCAAGGCGATGGAGCTGATTCTGACGGGCGACATGATCGACGCGCAGACGGCCTACAACCTCGGCCTCGTCAACCTCGTCGTCCCCGCGGCCGACCTCGAAGCGAAGACGATGGAGATGGCGAACCGCATCGCCGAGAAGAGCCCCGTCGCGCTGCGCATGGCCAAGGAGGCGGTCAAGACGGCCGCCCGCTCCAGCCTCGACGAGGGCCTGCGCCGCGAGATAGACCTCTTCGCCCTCACCTTCTCAAGCGAGGACAAGGACGAAGGCGTCCGCGCGTTTCTAGAGAAGCGCAAGCCCGACTTCAAAGGCAGGTAGACGCGGAGGCTCGTGCGGGTCTTCCTCCTCATCTTCGGCATCGCGCTCGCGGCCGCCGGCGGCGTGCTCGCCTACCGCTCCTACTTCGTGGAGCCGAGCGCGGCGGTCGTCATCACCGACACGACCGTCCGCGAAGTGCCGAACATGGCGCGCGTTACCGGCGGCCTCCTCCTGCTCTTAGCGGGCACCGCCCTCGCCCTCTTCGCGGCGCTGCGCCGCAGGTAAAACGAGGCGTCCGCCGCGGCGGACGCCTCGTTTGCGTTTTACCCTACCGACTGCTATTTTATTTTTCCGTGCCGCGAGCACACACGGGGCCGTAGCTCAGCTGGGAGAGCGCTTGAATGGCATTCAAGAGGTCAGGGGTTCGATCCCCCTCGGCTCCATCTACGAGGTAATAAGTTAAGGGCTACCACCTGGTAGCCCTTAAGTGTTTTGTGCAGGCGGTGTGACGCCCCTCTCGTCGGGGGACAAACTCACCAGAGCTTCCACCACTTTTTCTGGGCGGGCGCGGCGTGGTCGGTTTGCGGTTCGGGCGGCGCGGCGGCCGGCTGTGGCGGCTCTGGCCCCTTCGGGCGGGGCGTGCGCTCGACCCGGGCGGGCTCCCAGTTGTACCTCTCGGCGACGGCGCGGACGCGCCGTTGAAGCTCCGCGCCCCTGGCGGGGTTCACCATGTAGACAAAGTTGGCGTAGCCCTGGAGCGAGGCGATGACGTCCGGCGAGCGGCCCCAGCTCTTGCCCGCGGGGCCGTCCTTCTCTATCTGGTAGAGGGTGGCGCGGAACCTCTTCAGCTCCCGCCGCGAGACGTTCGGCCGGCTGTTGACGACGACGCCCGTCACCTCCTGCTGGCGCGAGCGCCGCAGCACCCTCGTCTTGTCGGGGTGCACCCTGAAGCCTTCGTGCTCGACGACGGCCTTCACACGTTCGAGGAGGCCGCGCAGGTGGCGCAGGCTCTCGCCGGAGGCCGAGAAGGAGAGGTCGTCGGCGTAGCGCGTGTAGGCGAAGCCCAACTCTTCGGAGACTTTCGACAGGCGGCGGTCGAGGCGGCGGCAGAGGATGTTGGTGACGGCCGGGCTGGTCGGCGCGCCCTGCGGCAGGTGGCGCTCGCCCGTGGCGACGAAGTACCTGCGCCCGTCCAGTTCCACCTCCTCGGTCGAAGGCTGCGTGCAGAGCAGCCCGAAGATCGTGGCCGCCGCCTCGGAGTAGCCGAGCGCGCGGAAGAGCCCCTTGACCCGCCGGTAGCCGACCGAGGGGAAGAAGTCTTGCAGGTCGAGGTTGACGACCGTCTCCGCGCCGACGTGCGGGAGCGCGTTCGTCACGATGGAGCGCCCGGCGCGGAAGCCGTGCGCGCGGTCGTGCGCCTCCACCTTCTCAAGGACGTTGCGCAGCAACCAGTGTTGCGCCGCCTTCAGGCGCGGCATCGGGGCCGATATCTGGCGCAGGCCCCCGGTCTTCTTCGGCACCCGAAAGTTGACGTAGTGCGAGACGGAAGAGGTCTTGCGGTCGAAGGCGAGGAAGCGGAGTTCGCCCACGGTGATGCCGAGCGCGGCCGCGATCTCGGCCGCGGTGCCGAGCGGCGGGAGCCCGTAGCTCTGTAGGCGCGCCGCGTCGCACTCCGTGTGGTTCAGCCCGCCGGAGACCGCCTCGCCGAGGTAGACTATCTCCCCCTGCTGCCTCAGCCCCCACGCCGCGGCGCGCTCCTGCCGCTCGCGCTCGCGCCGCTCCTTCGTCTCCTGCCGCTTGCGGCGCGACTCTTCGAGGCGTCGCCTGCGCATCTCTTTGATGAGCGCCTGCTCGTCGTGGAGGCGGCGGTTCTCGGAGCGCAGCTCGGCCAGCTCGCGCTGGAGTTCGGCGCGGCGGTGAAGCTCCTCCGCCGGGTCGTGCGGCAGCTCGCCGCGCGCGGGCCAGAACCCGAGCCGGATCATGTCTTCGAGGATGAACTCCTCGCGCCGCCCCTGGCGGATGCGCTCGTAGAGTTCCTCGCGGGTCTTGGGACGTTCGGTGGACATAGGCTTGTCCGTTTAGAAGGCGAAGGTTCGATTGCCACGCGTAACGGCCAGGGCCGAAGCCCGCGTCCCCTTCGAAAACTCCTGAGGACTGGGTCGCTCAACTCGAGCGGGGCGGGACTACTGTGCGTCTTCCGCTTCGCGGAAGCCACACCGGGAAACGCACAGTAGTCCCAGCACCGCACAGTTAAGAGCGGGCCAGTGATGCGTGCCCCGAGCTTTGCGCATGGACGGCGATCCACCGTCCGGGTTGCAAGGCCCGCGGGCTTTGGCCCTGGCCGTTACGCCTGGCAATCGAACCGAATTGTCAAATCTGCCGCCGGCGCGCGGCCTCCATCCGCAGCGCCAGGATGTGCTCGCACGGCCCCCGGAAGAGCTTGTGCTGCCGGTGCCAGTTGCAGGTGCACTCGGCGCGCACCATCCTTCCGTCCGCGTCGAGCGCCAGGGAGGGGCGCAACTGCTTCTCCTTCTCCCTCACGACGCCCGACAGAATCAGATGCCCTTCCGGGTTCGACCCGACCGCGGCCTGTTCGACGGCGCGCTCCGCGACGAAGCGCGCCGCGCTCTCCTCGCGCGGGTTGGCGAAGCGCAGGCGCTCTACGGGCAGCGGCTCGCGGCTCAGCTCGCGCGCGCGGTAGACGTTCTTGTTCAAGTCGAAGATCGCGCGCCCCGCCTGCGCGTACGCGCCCAGCGCCCCGAGCACGACCGAGCGCTCTAGGTTCAGGCGCGAGGCCAGCTCCGAAGGCTTCGCGCTCCACCCGCGGCGCAGCTCGTCGAAGACGCGCCGCTTCGTCAGCTCGTCAACTTCTGTGCGCGGGGCCAGCAGGTCGAAGTTCCCCGCGCTCGCCCAGTCGTTCGCCGTCCAACCCGAGAGCCCCAGCGTGAAAGACATCTCGCCCAGGTCGGCCACGTAGAACGAGGGCATCCCCGTGCCGAGCAGGTGCACCGTGAACTTGCGCGCCACGGGTATCAGCCGTTCGAGGATGTGGAGGCGGCGGCGGCCCCAGACGCGGACGACCTCTGCGTCCGCGCCCTCGTAAGTAGAGCGCGGGCAGACGACCTCCGTCTCCCAGGGCTCGAAGACCACACGCACCGGCGCGCCCGGCGTGAGGTGGTAGCGCATCGCGCGCGGCCCCTTCTGCTCGCGCCGACGGCGCAGCACGAAGCAGATGTTGTGGACATCCATCGGGTGCAGTGTGAGCGTGCGCGCCGGCAAAGACATCGCCGAGCTGACCTGGAGGAAGCCGCGCACCCAACTGTCGGGGAGGTCGATCTTCACCTCCCTGTACTCCGCCTCGCCCTCCGTCCGCACGTCGAACCCCGAAGGGTCGATCTCGAAGCGCGTCTCCTTGTAGGTGCGTATCTTCTGGAACTCGTCGTAGAGCGCCGCCGAGTAGTCGATGTTCGTCGTCCCGCAGGCGAACTCGCCGACCTCGTCGAAGACCTCGTAGCCCGCGCCCAGCCGCCCGTAGCTCGACTCGTCCTGGCTGAAGCACTCGAAGAAGACCTCGTCGGGGTGGACGGTGATGACGGGGTCGAGCACGAACCAGAAGTCCTTCTCCTTCTCGTAGAGGTATTTGAAGTAGTCGGCGCGCGCCTTGTTGAAGGGCCCCATGCGGTGCGAGCTGCGCGCGTAGAGGCCGTGAAGCTCCGCCTGAAGCTCCTTTATCTTTGCGGCGACCTCCGTGCGCTCGGCGGCGACCGCCAGCCAGTCGATCTCCTCCTGCCGCGCGGCCCACTCCTTGTAAGCGGTCTTGTCCTTCGGCTTGAACCGCAGGTCGGAGACGACCACGTCGTGCAGCGCGCTGATCGCCTCGCGGAACTCGATGCGTTGACGCAGCCTGCCCGTAAAGAACGTGGGCTCGCGCGTCACGTCCGGCGCGAACGACATCCGCGTCCGGTCGGCCGTGCTGGCGACGGCGCTGCTGCCGCGGTAGGCGTGTTCAAACAGCACGGCGCACCTCCGCGGGCTTAACGTCGAGCGGCAGGGGGATGTCCGGGTGCGCGCGGCGGATGGCGAGCATGGCCTCGATGGCGGACGCCTTCATCCCGACGGCGACCGTCACCGACTGGCGCGTGAGAATCCCCGCGACGACGCGCGCGGCCTCCTCGCCCTTCTGCGCCTCCGAGGTGAGGAACGCGATGACGCGCGCCTTGGCCACCCGCGCCTTGTTCACGCGCGAGAGCACGCTCGTGAAGTAGTGCGACAGCTCGCGCAGGCGTTGGGGGTCGCCGGCGCAGTAGCGTTCGAGGTAGTTGGTGACGAAGAGCTGCAACTCGGCCGACGGGTGCTCGCTCAGCTTGAGCATGTACTCCTGCCCGGCCTCCTCGCTGAAATATTTCGTCACCAGCTCCCGACCCAACTGCTGCACTTCGGGGCGCACGCTGTCGCAGACGCTCACGAGGATGCCCGGCGTGAAGTCCTGCGCGCCGAGCCGCGTGCGGAACACCTCGAAGAAGAAGGCGCGCGCGTCCTCCCAGTCGGTGTCGAGCAGGCGCACCGCCCGCGCGATCTCGTCCAGGTGGCCGCCGGGGTTGGCGGCCTGCCGGTAGCGGTCGATGAGCAGGTCGAAGAGCGTGCGGGCGGCCTGCCGTACCGCGAAGACCTCCGCGCCGGCCAGCTCGACGATCTCGTCCGTGGTGAACGACTGCGCCCAGTCTGACTTGGCCCGTGCGTTCGTCTCGATGACGTATCCGCCCAACTCGCGCGCCTCGGGGCCGGGCGCGAGCGCCAGCCGCAGCGCCAGGTCCTTCTCGACCTCGTCGGCCCACGCGCCTTTCAAATCTTCCCGCAACAACAGCGCGACGCCGCGGTGCACGCCTTCGGCCGTCTCGGGCGCGAGGAGGGCGGCCAGGAGTCTCTGGGCGAGCCGCCGGGTGAAGTCGGCGGCGGCCGTCTGCCGGCTCAGGCGTTGGATGACCGGGCGGACGGCGTTGCGCAGGTCGGCCAGCGGGTGGCGCGCGAGCGCGGCGAGCAGCTCTTCGCGTTCGAGCAGGGACTCGTCCGGCAGCTCGCCGAGCAGTCGGACGCCGATGCCGCGCAAAGGTTCGTGCGGCGAGTTGATCAGGGAGATGATGATCTCGCCCGGCAGTTCGCTCGGCCTCACCTCGTGCGACAGAAGGATGTTCCCGCCCAGCTCCTGCACCTCCGCGAGCGGGTTGGTGAGCAGGTCGAGGACGGCGACGAGGCTGAGCGTGCGCAACTGCTGCGCGAAGCAGGCCAGCAGCGTCGCGGCGATGTCGCCCGCCTCCGCGCCCCGCGCCGCTTCGAGCCCCGTCAGGTGTGCGATCAGGCGGACGACGAGGAGGCGCGCGACCTCTTCGGGGAGGGCGGTCGAACGCAGGAGCCGCCGGGCGAACTCGCGCGTGTCCGCGCGGGGGCTCGTGACCAGCGCGAGGGTGAAGTCGCCGTCGCCCAGGAAGAGTTCGCGCCCCTCGTCTATCCAGCGGTGCGCGGCGGCGCGCGCCTCCGAAGACGCGGAGTTGGCGACGGCGAGGACGAGTTCAAAGTCCGGCTCGGCCGCGCGGTAGCGCGCGCCCGCCAGCTCGTAACCGAAGTGCGCCGTCACCTCGTAGGGGCGGCCGAGAATCATCAGGAGCGTATCGCGGTCTAGCCCGGCGCAGAACTGCCCGCAGGCCCTGAGCGCCTTGACGGCGAAGTGCTGGACGGGCCGGCAGTCGCTCTCGGAGATGAGGTGCAAAAGCCCCGCCGGCACACGCTCCCACAGCTCCGGGAAAGCCTCCTCGCGCTCGGCCGGTTCCGGGTCGCCGGGTTTGTAAGACGGGCGGCAACGCCACGCGCCCGTGCCCTCCTTGTGGAAGTAGCGCGGGCTGTTGGCGTAGAGGATGTGGTTGAAGGCCCAGTACGGGGCGTAAGCGTCCCAGCGCGCCGTGCTGGTGCGGCCGGTCTGCCACTGGAAGACGCCCGACTCGCGCACGTCGTGCGCGTCCGCGTCTGTAAAGGGGAGCAGCACGCCCGCCGCCATGCGCACGTACCCTTCAGCGTCGCCCAGCTCGCCCAGGCGACGGAGCGTGCGCCACACGCGGCGGCGCAGGAAGTCGCGGGTGCGCGCGCCGTAGGCGATGGGCGCATCCTCCTTCTTGATCTCCTTGTGCGCCTCCCGTACGTACCCGCCGTCCGGCAGCGAGACGTAAGACCAGCGCGGGTTCCCCGACAGAGGAGAGTAGGTGACGCCGAACATCGGCTTCTCTTTCTCGAAGCGGTAGGCGATGAGGCCGTAAGCTTCCGCGTCGTGGCGGTACTCGGCGGCCTTGAAGACGTGGCGGATGCGCTGGAAGTAATCGGGGCCGAACGGCGCGCGGCGCAGAAGGTCGAGGACGGCCGGGCGCACGTGCTCGTTGTCGATGAAGTAAAGCGCGTCGAGGACGGCGAAGCGCCGGTAATCGCCCCCCCCGAGGTAATCACGGAGCGCGGCGGCGAAGAGGCCGGCGGGCCCGTCCTTCGCCGGGCCGCGCAACTGTTCGGGCAGGCCCTCCAACAACCGCAGCCTGAACTCCGCCCGCGCCCCCTCGCCGAGCAGCTTCAAGAGCGCCTCGCCGGCGATGCGGCGGACGAAGTCCGCGGACGAGCGGCTGGCGTAGAGGCGGCCGAGGGCGGACACGGATTCGGCGTCCCCACACCACCCCAGCGCCCACGCGATGCAGTAATCACGCAACGGGCTGCCGCTGCCTACCAGCTCGACGAGCGGCGGGGCGGCCTCGCGCAGCTTCAACTCGCCCGCGCGCCAGATGACGCGCTCCAGCGGCCAGCCCTGCTTCCGTCCGTCCGCGCGGCCTCGCAGTCTGTCGATGATGTCTCGGGTCTGTGCTTCGCGATTCGTCGGGCCGGAGACGACGCGTTTGGCCGGGGTCTCGGCCGCCTGTATGTTGACTTCGCGGTATCCCTTTTTGGTTTTGGAACTGACTAAGTCCTGGAAGACTTTTTCCGCCGCCTGAAGGGGCACGGGCGAGACGGTCTTGACGCCCTCCTTCAGGCGGGAACCCCTGCGGCCGTAGCGGAAGTTGACGACGAAAGCTCCGGCGCCGACCTCGCACAGATCGACTTCGTAAACCTTGTCGGAACTTCCTTCACGATAAACCAGGACTGTCTGCCTGATCAGCTTCATGGGAGCCACGACCCGCTTGAGTTGAAGTGCGAAAACTTTCCCGACGGCCGCGGCGGCGTCCCGCGCTACACGCGCGAGAAAACCTCCGCGGCGACCGACATCCGGTATATCACAACCCTATCCCGAAGGCAATACTTTGTTTCACGCATGAAACAAAATTATCAATGCCCGAACTCTTCCAGAATTGCCGGGGCGACTTTTTAAGAGTGCTTACGTCCTGTCTTGACCGCCGGGTGAGAGCGAGTCAAAAGGGGCTGGTTGAACCAGCGGCTCTTGCTCTCCCGGGAGCGAGAGCCGCTTCAGCGAATATACAACGTGAGGGCGTTTATGGAACAGGATTATTTTTGTGGAGGTCAGAGGTTCCTCTTCCAGAAGTCGAGCATCGTGCGCTGGCGGTGGATGAGGGCCGGGGTGTCGGTGAAGCCGTGCTTGCGCATGGGGTAGATCATCTGCTCGAAGAGCTTGCCGGATTGGATGAGGGCGTCGGCGAACGCCTGCGTGTTCTGCGGGTGGACGTTGTCGTCGTAGGTTCCGTGGACGAGCAGGAGGCGGCCGTGGAGGTCGCCGGCCCGCTTGACCAGAGAGGCGCGCTCGTAGGCTTCGGGGTTCTCGGACGGCATCCCGGCGATAGCCTCGGCCCACTTGGTGTCGTAGAAGCGCCAGTCGGTGACGGGCGCGCCGGAGATGCCCGCCTTGAACTCCTTCGAGCGCGTCATCAGGCTGAGCGTCATCGTGCCCCCGCCGCTCCAGCCCCAGACGCCGACGCGCGACGGGTCAACCCACGGCTGGCGTTTGAGCCAGCGCACGGCGTCGAGCAGGTCTGCGGTCTCCGGCTCGAAGCCGCCGCCCGCGATGGTGTTCTCGAGCTTCTTACTGATGCCGGTCGCCGCGCGGTTGTCCACCGTCAACAGCACAAACCCTTCGGCGAGGTAGAGTTGATCCGCGAGCAGGCCGCCGCCCGGCCACGCGTTGGAGACCGAAGGCGCGGACGGCCCGCCGTAGACGTAGACGACGACCGGGTAGCGGCGGTCGGGCCGAAAATCTTTCGGCTTCAGCAGGCGCGCGGGCATCCGGAAGCCGTCGGAGGCGGGGATGCTCAGAAGCTCCGGGTACTGCACGCCGAAGCGCGCGATCAGCTCCGGCCTCGGGGGCGCGAGCACGCGCGCGCCCGAGCCGTCGGCGCGGCGCAGGGTGAGCGACGGGAGCGTGCGTATGTCGGAGAAGTTGTCGAGGTAGAAGCGCGCGTCCGCGCGCATCGAGATGCGGTGCGTGCCCGGCTCCGAAGACAGGCGCGTCATGCCGGAGCCGTCGAGCCTGACGCGGTAGAGGTGGCGCTCGACGGATGAGCGCTCAAGCGCCGTGAAGTAGACCCACCCTTCGGCCTCGTCAATCCCCGCGACGGACTGCCTGACCCAGAAGACGCTCGCCGAAGACGCCAGCGACCAGGGCCCGCGCGTGACCTGGTTAACCAGACGCCCGTCCGACGTGTAGCGGTAAAGGTGGTAGTGGCCGTCGCGCTCGGAGGCCCAGAGGAAGTGTCGGCCGTCCGAGAGGAAGTGCAGGTCGTCGTGGATGTTGACCCACGCCGGGTCGGTCTCGGTCAGGACGCGCTCGGCCGCGCCCGTCTCGCGCGAGGCGAAGTAGAGGCCCGACTCGCGCTGGCCGCGCGTCAGCGTCTGCACGCTCAGGCGGCGACCTTCGGGGAGCCACTTCACGCGCAGGACGTACTCGAAGGGGCGGTCTTTGATCTCGACCCAGGTCGTCTTGTCACTCCCGACTTCGACGACGCCGACGCGGACGCGCGGGTTGGGCGTCCCCGCCTTCGGGTAGCGCAGCGTGATGAGGCGCGGCGCGCTCTCGGGGCGGAAGTCCACGAAGGCGCTCGTGCCGACGGCCGACTCGTCGGTCTGCAAGTAGGCCAGCGCGCGCGAGTCCGGCGACCACCAGTAGCCTATGTCGCGCCGCCCGAAAATCTCCTCCCAGTAGACCCACGACAGGCTGCCGTTCAGAGTCGTCTCCGACCCGTCGCGCGTCAGGCGCGTCTCCGAGCCCGTCTCGACGTCCACGACGTAGAGGTCGTGCGCGCGCACGAAGGCGAGCCGCCGCCCGTCGGGCGAGAAGCCGGGCGACTGCTCCTCCGCGTCGGTCTTCGTCAAACGCGTGAAGCGCGCCGCCGCGAGGTCGAGCACGAAGAGGTCGCCCTTGAAGAGGTAGAGCGCGCGCCGCCCCGCCGCGTCGAACGCCTCCGGCCATTCGAGGGAGTCCGTAAGCCCCGAGTCCGGGAGCAGCGCGTTCAGGCTCCTGACCGCCGCCGCCATGTCGAGCGTGGGCCGCCGCTCGCCCGTCGAAGGCTCCAACAACTCGAAGGTGCGCTCCGAGGGCGGACGCCTCACGTCGAGCAGCAGGAGCCTCCCGTCCGACAGCCACGCGTGCTCCGGCACGCTCGCGACCCGCTTCCCTTCGTCGCCGTATATCCACTCTAAGGTGAGGCCGCCCCCTGCCGTCGTCTGCGGGCGGGCGGGCGCCGCCCCCGACAGAAAGACGGCGAGGGCAAAGGCGAGACAGAGGGCGCGTGCGGCCATCGCTGACACTCCTTTTAAAATCGACGTTGAGGCGGGGCTGGTTGCTCGAAGCGCCCGGGGCTTAAGTCGGACGGCACGGCCTACCACTTGCCGTCCGAACGGTAACGCACGACGCCGCCGCTCTTCCAGGAGTAAGGGATTTCGTCCGTGTCGTACGGCAGGCGGTAGTGATCCGGGTCTTCGTAGTCGTAAGCGTTGGTCGGCATGTTGAGGACGAGCGCCTCCTGCGAGCCGAGGTTTTGCAAGCCGTGCCAGACGCCCGGCGGCAGGACGATCAGGCACGGCCGCGCGTCGCCCGCGTGAAGCTCGTTCACCGTGCCGCGCGTCCTGCTCTCCTCGCGGGCGTCGTAGAGGACGACCTTGATGTTCCCCTGGTTGACGAACAGCCGATCCGTGTTCTTTGCGTGGCAGCTCCAGGCCCCGAGCGCGCCCGGGTAGAGGCGGGACTGGTAGATGTGGACGACCGGCAGGCCCGTCGGGTCCCACTCGGGGCGAAAGACCTCTGTGATGACACCGTGGTCGCGCGGCACGTGCAGGACTTCGCGCACCGACACCCCCCCGATCAACTCCTCAAGCTTGTGCCAGTCGCTCCTGATCAACTGCGGGTCTTTCTTAGCTCCGGGTAGCATTATCGCGCTCCTCCGTCTCACGCTAACCGTGACTGTCGTTTGTGTCCGCGGGGGCTCATTCTGTCCCATGAAGCGGAGAAAAGGCAAAGGTGCGGGCCGGCGCGGAGGCGGGCGGCGTTCGCGCCGCCTTCAGAGCTTCGGGCGCAAGCCTTTGAGCAGGCGGTTGGCCTCCACCTCTTCGCCTTCGCCGGGGGCGGGCGGCGGGCGGCGCAGGATGCCGGCCAGCCTGAACCGAATTCGCCTCGCGGCCTCGGACAGAAAATCCCGCGTGAGCTGTACGGAGGGCCTCTCATTCCACTCGGGGACGTTGAGCGCCTCGGCCAGCAGCCACACCAGCTCGACCGCCTCAAGGTCCTGCCGACTCCGAATCTTCTCGAACCATTCGGCCTGCTCGTGGTTCGGCCTCTCCTTGTAAACGCCGGGCCGCTTCGAGGCGGGGAATTTCAAGGCCGTCAGGCGGGGCACGAAGGAGAGCTTACACCCGTGCTCGTAGGCGCGCCGCCAGAGGTCTATCTCCGGGTTGACGCTCAGGGAGCGGTAATCGCCCCACCCGCCCACGAGCTCGGTCACGCGGCGGCGGTGCGCGACGCCCGTCGGCGGGAGCCACCGGCCGGGGACGTATTTCAGCTTGATGGGGGCCGCCGCCCTTAAGAATTCTCCGGGGGCGGGGCCGGGGACGATGCGTTCGGTGATGCCGAAGGCGAGGTCGGCCCCGGCCTCGATGGCCGCCACCATGCACGAGAGGTGGTGCGGCAGCCAGAGGTCGTCGTGGCCGAGGTAGGCGATGATCTCGCCGCGGGCCTGCCGCAAGCCTTCGTTGTTCGGCCCGGACTGGTGGCCCGTGTTCAAGGGGAGGTTGATCCAGCGCACCCTCTCGTCGCCGAGCGCCCTCACCACCGCCTCCGAGTCGTCGGTGCAGCCGTCGCCGACGACCAGCACCTCGAAGTCGGCGAAGGTCTGCCGCAGGGCGCTCCCGACGGAGTAGGGCAGGACGCTACTCCAGTTGTAGGTCGGGATGATGACGGTCACACGTGGGGCGCTTGTGCTCATAGGCGTGAAAGACCGGCGGACGTTACTCGGGCGGCGCGACCTCGTCGTGCGTCAGCGTGCGCGGGTGGGCGTAAATCTCCTTGACGCGCTCGGGCGCGTTGTCGGTGACGAGCCAGCTCGACCAGACCATGAACCAGGATCAGAGCGGCTGCTTGTACCTCTCCATAAGCTTCTCCCGATGGGCCGTCTGACTTCCGTTATAGTGCGGCAGAACTTTTCTTAGCGTTGCGCCGTGCAATTTATCATCTTCACACGCGCCGCGCTTGTGTAGAATGTGCGCATGAGTAAAACAGTTGTGGCGGCCCTGGCGCTGCTCGCCCTGTCCCTGTGGCCCGCGGCCGGGGCCCGGCAGGCGACGCCGCGGACGATGCGGCTCGACTACTACCACACGGGCACGGCGACGGAGGAGGTCTTCAGCCTCGACCGCGCCGTCGTCGAGCCCCTGCCCTGGCCGGGCAACCCGCGCCGCGCGGCGGACGACTCGAACCTCGGCAAGTACCTCTTTGAAGTTCAGGACAAGCAGACGGGGCGCGTCCTCTACTCGCGCGGCTTCGCCTCCATCTACGGCGAGTGGGAGACGACCGACGAGGCCAGGACGCTGCGCCGCACCTTCCACGAGTCGCTCCGCTTCCCCGCGCCCGAGGCCCCCGTCCGGGTCGTCCTGAAGAAGCGCGACAGGCATAACCAGTTCCGCGAGGTGTGGACGACGAACTTAGACCCTTCGGACATCTTCATCGACCGCTCGACGCCGAAAGCGCCCGCGCCGCTGATAGAGATTGAGAAGAACGGCGACCCCGCGTCGAAGGTTGACTTCCTCATCATCGGCGACGGCTACACGGCGGCCGAGTCCGCGAAGTTCGAGAAGGACGCGCGGCGGATGGCCGAGGTGCTCTTCTCGACCTCGCCCTTCAAGGAGCGGCGGCGCGACTTCAACGTCTGGGGCCTCTGCCCACCCGCGGCGGAGTCGGGCGTGTCGCGCCCCTCGACGGGCGTCTACCGAGACTCGCCGCTCGGCGCGACCTACGACGCCTTCGGCTCGGAGCGCTACGTCCTCACCTTCGACAACCGGGCGCTGCGGCGCGCGGCGTCGTTCGCCCCTTACGAGTTCGTCGAAATCCTCGTCAACAACCGCACCTACGGCGGCGGCGGGATACATAATCTATACGGCACGGTCGCCGTCGATAACGCGTGGGCCAACTACGTCTTCGTCCACGAGTTCGGCCACCACTTCGCGGGGCTCGCCGACGAGTACTACACCTCCTCGGTCGCCTACGCCCCCGCGGCCGAGCGCATGGAGCCCTGGGAGCCGAACGTGACCGCGCTGCTCGACCCGGCGGCGCTCAAGTGGAAGGATTTAGTCTCGCCGGACACGCCCCTCCCGACGCCCTGGGGCAAGGAGGCTTTCGAGGCTTACTCGAACGGGATTCAACAACGCCGCCGCCAGATTCGGGCCGAGCGCAAGCCCGAGGAGGTGATGGAGGCGCTCTTCCGCGAAGAGCTGGAACACGAAGGCCGGATGTTCAAGCAGGAGAAGTACGCCGGCCGCGTCGGGGCCTTCGAGGGCGCGAACTACGAGGCCCGGGGGTTCTACCGCCCCGAGGTCGATTGCATCATGTTCACGCGCACCGACCGCTTCTGCGCCGTCTGCCGCCGCGCCATCGGGCGCGTCATAGACATGTACGCACGCTGAGCCGCCCTTCAGAGACAAATCAGGTCAGAACCGCCCGCGGTAGCGGGTGGGCCTTTCGATGACGGCCTGTTGATTGATGAGAGGCACGCTGTCAGCAATCACGCCGCGTGTGTCACGCCCGCCCGCTACCGCGGGCGGTTCTGACCGCTATTACCTCGAAAAAAATTATGAGAATGAGAACCGCCTGCCTCGTCCTGCTGCTCGTCGCACAGCCCCTCTTCGCACAGCAGCCGCAGCCCCAGACCGACGTGACCACCCCTTTGCACATGCTGCAACCCGACTACCCCGTCCCCTACGGCATCCCGAAGCCGGAGGAGGTGGCGCGGCTCCTCAACCTGATACACGCCTACCTCGACGAGACGACCCCCACCGGCTTCGTCAACAGGCGGACGAACGCCGCGCTGACCGACTACAACGCGATCGACCGCGAGACCGTCCTGCGGCGCGGCGACTTCCGCCTGGTCAGCTACGAGTGGGGCGTGACCTACGCCGGGATGCTCCTGGCGAGCGAGGCGACCGGAGACCCGCGCTTCCGCGACTACACCGAGCGCCGCATGCAGTTCATCGCCGAGGCCGCGCCGCACGTCAGCCGCATCGCCGCCGAGCACGCCTCCGACTGGGGAGGGGGCTTGCCCATGCGCAACCTCGTCGCGCCGCGCGCGCTCGACGACTGCGGCGCGATGTGCGCCGCGATGATTAAGGCGACGCGCGCGGGGAGCAAGGCGAACCTGCGGCCCCTCATCGACACGGCCGTCGGCTACATCATGACGAAAGAGCACCGCCTGAAGGACGGCACGCTCGCGCGCAACCGGCCGCAGCCGAACACCATCTGGCTCGACGACCTGTTTATGAGCGTGCCGGCGCTCGCGCAGATGGGCAAGCTGACGGGAGAAAGAAAGTATTACGACGAGGCTTGCAAACAGGTCTTGGGCTTCGCACGCCGCATGTTCAACCGCGAGCGCGGCGTCTACATGCACGGCTGGGTCGAAGGCATGGCCGACCACCCGGAGTTCCGCTGGGCGCGCGCCAACGGCTGGGCCTTCATGACCGAGGTCGAGCTGTTGGAAGTGCTTCCCGAGAACCACCCGCAGCGCCCGCAGATACTTGAGCTGTTGAGGGCGCACGCGAGGGGGTTGGCCGCGTTGCAGTCCGGCTCCGGCTTCTGGCATCAACTGCTCGACCGTCAGGACTCGTACCTCGAAACCTCGGCCACGGCCATCTACGCCTACTCGCTGGCGCGCGCCGTCAACCGCGGCTGGATCGACGCGACGGCCTACGCGCCCGCGGCGCTGCTCGCCTGGAACGCGGTCTCGACCAAGGTCAACGCGAAGGGCCAGGTCGAGGGCACCTGCGTCGGGACGGGGATGGCCTTCGACCCCGCGTTCTACTACCACCGCCCCACGAGCCCCTACGCGGCGCACGGCTACGGCCCCGTGCTGCTCGCGGGCGCGGAGGTCATCACGATGCTCAAGAACCACAGGTTCGAGATCAACGACAGTTCCGTCCAGCGTCTACAGACGAAGCCCGTTGATAAGGACTGACGACATTTGAGGGGTTGGGGCTCGGGAACACCCTCGGCCCTTCGGACAGTTAGAAAAGGCAGACGGCCGCCATCAACGGCGGCCGTCTGCCTTTTTGAAGGGTTACGGCGGGCACAGATTGCCCGCGGTCATTCGAGGCCGTTGGCTTTGCGGTACTCCTTGACGAAGGCGCTGGCGAACTTATGGGCCGGGCTGGCGAAGAGCTTCTTCTTGCCTTGCCACGTAAAGAGGACGCGGCGGCCGCCGCCGGCCAAGGAGACGTAGGCCGAGCCGTAGCCGGCGTCGATGTCCACGTGTTTCATCTCTGTCTTGCCGGTGGGGTTCCCCAGAACGTCCCGTTGCTGCTCCATGCCGGCGGCGGCCCTGACCTTGTCGGCCAGGAAGACGAGGATCAGCTCGGCCGCCTCGGGCGCGTCCACCACCTCGACGCCCGTCTTCGACTTACGCAGTTCCCCGACGATGCGCCCTCGCTCCTTCGCGCCTGCATCGACGTAGATGCGTCTGAGCCCTTTCAGTTCCGCCGGGCTGCCGGAGACATGCTCCTGCGCCGGGGAGGCCGAGGCGAGGAGAAGCAATAGCGTGACGGCGGCCGGTAGTCTCATGGCCCCACAATGTACGCCCGTTGACTAATCGGGGCAAGGCGCTGTCAGTGGCCGAGGTAGCGCTCGCCGGCCTCGACGCGCAGGGCCAGCCGGTTCTGGGGCGGCGGGAGCGGGCAGGTGGCGTACTTCGTGAAGGCGCAGGGCGGGCTGTAGGCGCGGTTGAAGTCGAGGCGGACGACGCCGTCCGCGCCCGGCGGGTCGGCGTAGAGGTAGCGCCCCGCCGCGTAGGTCTCCTTGCCGCTCGTCTGGTCGGCGAAGATGATGAAGAACTGCTCCGAGCCCTGCTCCTTCAGGGCTTCGAGCTTGTAGGGGCGGCCGTCCACCTCGAAGGCGAGCGCGCCCGGCGAAACCTCCTCGGTCGTCATGTCGAGCACGTTGACGATGGGCACCTTCTTCGGCGGCTGGTACGGCTCGAAGCGCGCGCCCACGACCCACTTGCGGTCGGCCGGGTAGTAGTCCGTCCCCTTGAACGCGGCGCGCGCTGGGTTCTCGCGGTCTCTGACGCGCAGGCCTAGGCGGTCGCCGCGCTTCACGACGTGGAAGCTGAGCGTGCCCATCTCAAGGGGGGTCGGCCCCCCTTCGTCGCCGTCCGACTTGAGTTCGAGCACGGCGACGGGCTGCCCCTTTGTCGTGATCTTCGCCTCCGGCTTCGCCTCAAGCGTCACCTTGCCCGCAGCGAGTTGGAGCGTGCCCGCGTGCTGCGGGGCTTTGCCGTCGGGCAGGACGATCTCGCCCGTCGGGTCGCTCCCGAAACGATTCTCGCCCTCCTTCAGCCAGAAGAGCCCGATGAGCGACAGCCACCCGTCCTCGCTCTTCAGGCTCGCCAGGCGCTTCGCCTTCCACTGCTCCAGCTCCTGCTCGTACGAAGCCCCGACGGCCGCCGTCGCCGGCTGCGGCTTCGCCGGCCCCTCCACCTTCGCGCAGGCCGCGCCGAGTAAGAGGGCAGACGAGAACACTATCAGTTTACGAATCGACACTCCTTAAAACTCCTTCCATCAACAATCAGGTCAGAACCACCCGCGGTAGCAGGTGGGCCTTGCGCTGACGGCTTGTCGATTGATGAGAGCCGGGCTGTCAGCAATCACACTGTATCCGTCACGCCCACCCGCTACCGCGGGTGGTTCTGACCGCTATGATGCCGCGTTCAATTATTGGTTGCGACGCTCGTTCCCCGCCGGTTGATGACCTGCGCGGCGAAGCGCTCCATCTCTTCGAGCTGCGGGCTGCATTGGAGCAGGAGCAGGCCGACCCCCGCGTCCTCGAACTCCTCGACCCGCGCCGCGACCTGCTCGGGCGTCCCCACGAGTCCGGAGCGCAGGCCGCGGTTCGAGACCGAGTAGTCTTCGAGCGACACGCGCTGCTCCAACTGCGTGCCCGCGAGCCACTGCTGGTAGTTGTCGTAGCCCGCGGCCGACTGGTGCACGTCGGTGATGCGCCCAAGCTCCTTGCGCGCCTCCTCTTCGGAGTCGCGCACAATCGCGTACCCGGCCACGCCGTAGATCATCGGCGGCAGGCCCAGCCGCTCGCGCCGCGCCGACATGTCCTTCACCTTCTCGCGCACGCGCGCGGGCGGGTCGCCGTGCATCACGTAGGCGTCGCACTTCGACGCGATCAGCTCCTTCGCCGCCTCCGACTCGCCGCCCGCGTAAAGAACGGGCCGCGGCTTCGTCAACGGTTTCGGTTGAAGCACCGTGTCGGAGACCTTGTAAAACTTCCCCTCGTAAGAGAAGTGGTCTTCCCTCCACGCGCGGTCTAAGACTTCGAGCCACTCGGCCGTGCGCGCGTAGCGGTCGTCGTGCCGCTCGAAGTGGACGCCGTACATCGCGGCCTCAGACGCCCACCAGGAAGAGACGACGTTCAGGGAGAGCCGATTGCCGCCGCCGATGTGGTCGATGTTCGCGGCCTGCTTAGCGAGGAGCGCGGGGTTGTGGAAGGTGGGCCGGGCGGCCACCATCAGCTCCAGACGCTCGGTCACGGCGGCGAGCGCCGCGGCCGTAGACCAGGCGTCGAGCGAGGGCGCTTCGACGCCCTTGATGTCGTTCAGGTTCAGCTCGGCGACGAGCGTCAGGTCGTAGCCTATCTGCTCGCTGCGCCGCGCGAGGCGGCGGACGTAGTCCCACGTCGCCTCCATCCCCTCGTCTTCGACGTTCCTCAGCCAGCCGCCGAAGACCGGAAGCCAGTAGCCGTAGCGCATCGGCGCACCTCCCCCTCAAGGTAATCGACCAGCCGCGCGTGCGGGTCGAAGCCCACCACGCGCACCGCGTCCGCGACGAAGTTCGAGAGCGCGTTGATGTCGTAGAAGCGCGGACGCCCGTCGCGCTCGTCGATCAGGTACTCGACGCCGCCGATGTCCAACCCCGCCTCGGCGGCGATGCGCTCGACCTTCTCGACGATGTCGGCCGGCGGCTCGTACCGCTCGACCTTGAGCCCCGCCTTCGGCGCGTCGGCCAGACAGACCTCGCCGACGGCGTTAATGCCCTTCGTCTCCTGCGCGCGCTCCACGTCGCAAATCTCGGCCGGGCACAGGTTGAAATTCTCGCCCTCCGTGTAGACCTTCATCGCGTAGAGAAGCTTGCCCGCCAGCGTCTCGACGCGGACGATGTGCCCGCCCGAAGGCTTGAGGTACTCCTGCACGAGCGCCGTCGAGTCAATCCCGAGTTCCACGAGCCCCGCCCCCAACGCGTACTCAAGGTCGTCCCGACTCTCGAAGCGGACTATCCCCGCGCCGCGCCCTCCGATGTTCGGCTTGAAGACTAAGGGGAACTCAAGCCCGCGCGCGGCCTCCCTCACTTCTTCGAGACTGTTGACGACGCGCGTGCGCGGGAACCCGAAGCCCAGCGAGGCGAAGAGCGAGAGCTGCAAAGCCTTCGAGGTCTCGTAGTCGAACGCCCGGCTCCCGTTGACGACGCGCACGCCCCTCCGTTCGAGGTGGCGCAGGTAGTGGCGCGTGTAGAAGAGGGCGTTGCCGTGGCCGCGCAGGTAGCTGGACGCGCTCATGCGGTTGAACAGGAGCGCGAAGTCTTCGACGCCCGCGCCCGGGTCGAACCGGTGTCGCGCCGCGTCAACCTTTATGTAAGGCGTCCCACGCGCGTCCAGCTCCGCGAAGAGCGGGCGGAACCACTCGGAGTGTTCGTAATAAACGGCTATCGGCGGCTGCTCGTCTGACATGAAGACTCTCCCCGTAAATAAAAAGCCGCCCCCGCGAGCGGCTGGGGCGACCCCCAAACCTTAAACGCGGCGCACGGTCAAGTCAAGCAAGTAGGCAGTCCATCCCCGGAGGGGATGCAGATAATAGCCGGGGGTCAGCGAGCCGCAGGCGAGCGCCACCCCCGGTAGACGACGCAAGATGAATCCGACCCTGAAAGGGTCGCACCTGCGTTACGGCGTGCGCCCCCCTCAGGATCGGAACGTTTTGCCATCATGTTCCGGGGGCGGCGCTCGGTCGCTTTCGCTCCTTCGCTCTGCCCCCGGCTATTATCTTCATCCCCTCCGGGGATGGACTGCCTACTGCCGTCTGATTACTGCCTACCGTCCAAGTCCGTCACCGCACCCAGACTGCTCGAAGAGACGAGCCGCGCGTACTTCGCCAGCACGCCGCGCGTGTGGCGCGGGGGCGGAGGAGCCCACGCCGCGCGACGCCGCGCCAGCTCTTCTTCATTGACGTTGAGGTTGAGCAGGCGCGCCTCGGCGTCAACCGTGACCGAGTCGCCCTCCTCGACGAGCGCGAGCGGGCCGCCCACGGCCGCCTCCGGCGCGACGTGGCCGACGACCATCCCGTAGGTTCCGCCCGAGAAGCGCCCGTCGGTGATGAGCGCCACGGCGTCGCCTAAGCCAGCGCCGATGATGGCCGAGGTCGGCGCCAGCATCTCGCGCATCCCGGGCCCGCCGCGCGGCCCCTCGTAGCGGATGACGAGCACGTCGCCCGGGCGTATCGAGCCGTTCAGTATCGCGGCGAGGCAAGCCTCTTCTGAATCGAATACGCGCGCCGGGCCGGTCAACTGACGGGTCTTCACGCCGCTTATCTTGGCGACCGAGCCCTCCGGCGCGAGGTTGCCTTTGAGCACGGCCAGATGCCCGTCCAGGTAGACGGGCCGGTCGAAGGGGCGTATCACGTCCTGGTCTCTGCGCGGCGTGTCGGGCACGTCGGCGAGGACTTCCGCGATCGTCTGCCCCGTCACCGTCAACGCGTCTCCGTGGAGAAGGCCGTTCACCAGAAGCGTCTTCATCACCTGCGGCACGCCGCCCGCCTTGTGCAGGTCGGTCGCGACGTAGCGGCCCGAGGGCTTCAGGTCGCACAGGACGGGCGTGCGCTCGCGTATCGCCTCGAAGTCTTCGAGCGCGAGCGGCACGCGGGCCGCGTGCGCGATGGCTAAGAGATGAAGCACCGCGTTGGTCGAGCCGCCCACGGCCATCACGACCGTGATCGCGTTCTCGAAAGCCTCCCGCGTCAGGATGTGGCGCGGGAGGATCTGTCGGCGCACGGCCTCGGCCAGAACTTCCGCAGAGCGCGCGGCGCTCTCAGCCTTCTCCTCGTCCTCGGCGGCCATCGTCGAAGAGTAAGGCAGGCTCAACCCCATCGCCTCAATCGCCGAGGACATCGTGTTGGCCGTGTACATCCCGCCGCAGGAGCCCGCGCCCGGGCAGGCGCGCCGCTCGACTTCGAGCAGGTCTGACTCCTTCATCTTCCCGGCACAGAAGCTGCCCACGGCCTCGAAGGCGCTGACGACCGTCAGGTCTTCGCCGCGGAAGTTTCCGGCCTTGATGGTGCCGCCGTAGACGAAGACCGAGGGGATGTTCATCCGCGCGATGGCGATCATCGCGCCCGGCATGTTCTTGTCGCACCCGCCGACGGCGAGCACGCCGTCGAGGCTCTGCCCCTGGCAGACCGTCTCGATGGAGTCGGCGATGACCTCGCGCGAGACGAGCGAGTACTTCATCCCCTCCGTCCCCATCGAGATGCCGTCGCTGACGGTGATGGTGCCGAAGACCTGCGGCATCGTGCCCGCGGCCGCGAGCGCCCCGACCGCGCGCTCGGCCAGCACGTTCAGCCCCGCGTTGCACGGCGTGATGGTGCTGTAGCCGTTCGCCACGCCGACGATGGGCTTGTCGAAGTCCTCGTCCCGAAAGCCCACCGCGCGCAGCATCGCCCGGTTCGGCGTCCGCTCGACGCCGTGCGTGACGGTTCTGCTTCTCAAATTATTGCTCATACATGAAAGCCGTGTCGGAGCCCTGAAGGGGCGGCATAAGGTAGCCAGGGGCAAGCGAAGACTTCAGCCTGAGCGCAGCCCCTGGTCACGGCGATTTTAATGTTCGGAGCCCTGTAAGGGCGAAAGAATCTCTGCGCCCTTACAGGGCTCCGGGAATTTATACGAACGCCGACCAGGGGCTTCGCCCCTGGCTACCTTATGCCGCCCCTTCGGGGCTCCGGGTCTGAGTCTTCACAATCACGTTCTTACTGCTTCAATTCTTCGCCTTATCAACCAGCCGGCCGCCGCTCAGCCACGGCATCATCTCGCGCAAGTTGCGGCCGACCTGCTCGATGGGGTGCTCTTCCGTCTGGCGTTCGAGGGCGCGGAAGCGCTCCTTGCCGTTGCGGTTCTCGCGCATCCACTCGCGGGCGAACGCGCCCGACTGTATCTCGGCGAGGAGGTGGCGCATGCGCCGCTTCGTCTCGTCGTTGACGACCACGGGGCCGCGTGTCATGTCGCCGTACTGTGCCGTGTTCGAGATCGAGTAGCGCATCTCGCTGATGCCGCCCTCATACAATAAATCGACGATGAGCTTCATCTCGTGCAGGCACTCGAAGTAGGCCATCTCGGGCGCGTAGCCCGCCTCGGTCAGGGTCTCGAACCCGGCCTTGATGAGCGCCGTCAGCCCGCCGCAGAGCACGGCCTGCTCGCCGAAGAGGTCGGTCTCGGTCTCTTCGCGGAAAGAGGTCTCGATAATCCCGGCGCGCCCGCCGCCGATGGCCGACGCGTAGGCGAGCCCGAGGTCGCGCGTGTCGCCCGAAGGGTCTTGGTTCACGGCAAGCAGGCAGGGGACGCCCGCGCCGCGCGCGTACTCGGAGCGGACGAGGTGGCCGGGGCCTTTGGGCGCGACCATGAAGACGTTCACGTCCTCGGGCGGCTTGATGAAGCCGTAGTGGATCGAGAAGCCGTGCGAGAACGAGAGGTACTTGCCCGGCGTCATCGACTCGGCCACCTCGCGCGCGTACACGTCCGAGGCGACCTCGTCGGGCACGAGCATCATCACGATGTCGGCCTCGGCCGCCGCCTGCGCCACCGGCAAAACTTTGAGCCCCGCGCCCTCGGCCTTCGCCCACGAGGGGCTCCCCGTCTTCAGCCCCACGGTCACGTCGAGCCCCGAGTCCTTCAGGTTGTTCGACTGCGCGAACCCCTGGCTCCCGTACCCGATGACCGCGACGCGCCGCTCGCGCAGCGCCCCCAAGTTCGCATCGCTGTCGTAATAAACTTTCATCTCAATTCCTTTCGAGTAGACAGTAGTCAGTAGTCGGTAGCCAGTAGGGGGAACCTTTGCAGACGAGTTATCAGAGTATCAGTCCGAACTCCCGGCGGGCGGAGCCTACTGACTACTGACTACTGTCTCCTGACTACTCTCCTCATTCGACACGCGGTTGATGGCGATGTAGCCGGTGCGCGTGATGTCGTTGATGCCGAGGGGGCGGAGCATCTCGATGAAGGCGTCCACCTTCTCGCGGTTGCCTGACGCCTCGATGAGCATGCGCGTGTGCGAGATGTCCACGACCTTCGCGCGGAAGACCGAGACCAGACTTAAAACCTCCTGCCGCGCCGCGCCGGGCGTGGCCGAGACGTCGATGAGCGCCATCTCGCGCTCGACGTGCGGCTGGCTGGTCACGTCGCGCACCTCGCGCACGCGGGCAAGGCGCTCGCACTGCTTGACGATCTGCTCGACCGTGCGGTCGTCGCCCGCCGTCACTATCGTGACGCGCGACCACCGCGGGTCGAGCGTGCCCCCGACCGACAGCGTCTCGATGTTGAACCCCCGCGCGCTGAACAGCCCCACGATGCGCGACAACTCGCCCGGCTGGTCGGCGACGATGATGGAGAGCGTGTGCCGCATAAAGGCCGTGAACCGTAAACCGTAAACCGTGACAAGAGGTGAACCGTTAATCGTGAACCGTGACGAGAAGAAGGCTGTTCTTACTTGTCACGGTTCACGGTTTACGGTTCACGGCTCTTGAACAATCATGTCCCGCGAGTTGGCCCCGGCGGGGACGATGGGGAAGACGTTCTCCTCTTTGGAGACGAGGACTTCGATGACGGCGACGCCGGGGTGGTTGAGGCCCGCGGCGAGCGTGTCGGCCAGCTCCGCGGGCTCGGTCGCGCGGAAGGCGGCCGCGCCGTAGGCTTCGGCGAGCTTGACGAAGTCGGGCGCGACCGAGATGTCCACCTCCGAGTAGGTGCGCTCGTAAAACATCTCCTGCCACTGGCGCACCATGCCGAGGTAGCCGTTGTTCATGACGACGATCTTGACGTCGATGCCGTACTGCACGGCCGTCGCCAGCTCCTGGTTCGTCATCTGGAAGCCGCCGTCGCCGACGACCGCGACGACCAGTTGGTCGGGGCGCGCGAGCTTCGCGCCGACGGCCGAGGGCAGGCCGAAGCCCATCGTGCCTAAGCCCCCGCTCGTGACCCACTGGCGCTCGCCGTCGAAGGGGTAGAACTGCGCGGCCCACATCTGGTGCTGCCCCACGTCGGTCGTAACGACGGCGCGCCCCGCGGTCTGCCGGTGCAGCTCGCGGATGACCGACTGCGGCTTGATCTTGTCGGAGGAGCCCTCGTAGCGGAGCGGCTGCTCGCGCTGCCAGCCGCGTATGCGCTCCCACCATTCGGCGCGGCGCGCGACGCCCTGCTTCGCCGCGGGCGGGCGCGTCTCGACCTCTTCGCTTAAAGCCAGGAGGGCCTCGGCGGCGTCGGCGGCGATGGAGAGGGTGGGCGCGACGTTCTTGCCGATGTTGGCGGGGTCGATGTCGATGTGTATGACGCGGGCGCGCGGGGCGAAGGTGGCGAGCTTGCCCGTGACGCGGTCGTCGAAGCGGACGCCGACGGCGACGAGCAGGTCGCTCTCGGCGACGGCCATGTTGGCGGCGTAGGTGCCGTGCATCCCGAGCATGCCCAGACAGAGCGGGTGCGCCGAGGGGAAGCCGCCGAGACCCATGAGGGTCGGCGTGACCGGCAGTTGCAGCCGCTCGGCCAGGGCGCGCAGCGCGTCCGACGCGCCCGAGTTGACGATGCCCCCGCCGACGTAGAGCACGGGCCGCTCGGACTTCACGATCTCTTCGGCGGCGCGCGCGACCTTGTCGGGGTCGGGCGTGCCCTTCTTCTCTCTGAAGGGGAAGGCGACGTGGTCGAGGCGCGAGTAGGCGCAGCGCGCGGCCGACACGTCCTTCGGGATGTCGATGACGACGGGGCCGGGCCGCCCTGTGCGCGCGAGGAAGAAGGCTTCGCGGACGACGCCCGCGAGGTCGCGCACGTCGCGCACCAGGTAGTTGTGCTTGACGCACGGACGCGTGATGCCGACCGTGTCCACCTCCTGAAACGCGTCGGTGCCGATAAGCGGCAGGGGCACCTGGCCGGTGATGACGACGATGGGCGTCGAGTCCATGTAGGCGTTGGCGATGCCTGTGACGGCGTTGGTCGCGCCGGGGCCTGAGGTGACGAGCGCCACGCCGACTCTTCCGCTCGCGCGCGCGTAGCCCTCGGCCATGTGCACCGCGCCCTGCTCGTGGCGGACGAGGTAGTGCGTCACCTGCTCGCGGTAGCGCCACAGCTCGTCGTAGATGTGCAGCACCGCGCCGCCCGGGTAGCCGAAGATCGTGTCCACGCCCTCGTTGACGAGCGCGTGCAGCAGAACCTCCGCGCCCCGCGGTAGGGTCTCGTCCGTCACGGACGCGACGGGCGGCGCCGGCTTCGCCTTCGTGATTTGGTGCTCTGCAATCATGGCTACTTCAGGGGAATCAGTTTGACGAACCTCGCGCGCCAGTCTTCGGCGAGGCGCGCGACCTCTTCGGCCTCCGCGTGTTGCAGGGCTTCGGCGAGGGCCTCGCGGTAGTGGCCGAGCAGCTCGCGCAGGTTGGGCTCGTCCGCCTCCTCGACCGGCCGGATGCCGACACGCGCGCCCGCGGCGAGGCGGCGTCGGATGGCCCCTTCGTCGAGCCCGAGCTCTCTCTCCAACAGCAGGTAGACGACCCCGCCCGTCATGCCGGAGCCGAGCCAGGGGCCGGGGTCGCCGAGCACCAGGCCGCGCCCCGAGGTCATGTACTCGAAGGCGAAGCCCTTGAGGTTGGCGCGCGCGGCGACGTTGCCCAGCTCGTCGCGCAAGTGTCCGCGCAGGCGGCCGCCGAAGATGAGGTCTGCGCCCGACAGACGAATCCCCGCGCGCGAGTCCGCGTCGCCCTGCACGATGAGCAGCCCGGCCTGCGCCCCGTAGGCGAAGCACTTCCCGACCGAACCGTCCACCGTCACGCCGTCGTGGTTGATGCCTTTCAGAATCCGTATGCGCCCGCCCGAAGCGCCCTTCGCCCCGCCGTCCTGCACGCCGCCGTGGACGACGATGTCCACGCCGTCCGAGTTGAACGCGCCGAGCCCGTTGCCCGGCACGCTCCCTTCGAGGAACTTGAGCACCGCGCGCTTGAGCCCGAGCGTCGCCGACCCGCTGCCGTTGCCGTTGGCCGACCGGCCGTCGCCGCTGCCCTCGAACAGTTGTTCGAGCCGCGCGCGCGTCAGCTTGCCGGCGAGGTGCGTGCCCAAAGCGCGGTCGCCGCTGGAGACGTTCGAGTCGTCGTAGTAGACGACCTCCTTGCCCTCCTCGGCCAGCTCCGTCACCGAGTTCGAGATGACGCGCGTCAGGGACGTGAGCGAGCGGCGCGCGCGCCCCACGGTCGGCTCCTGCGCCGAGACGCAGAGCGCGCACGGCTCCTCCGGTTCGAGCAGCCACGCGAGGTCGAGGCGGTCGTGGCCGCGCACCTGTTCGAGCAGGTCAACGCGCCCGACCAGTTCGCGGGTGGAAGAGAGACCCGCGCGCGCCGTCTCCCTCGCAATCTCCCCCTTCACCTCGGAGAAGAAGCGGACGACGTGCTCGACGGCCAGCTCGTACTCTCGCGGCTTGAAGTGCTTCTGACCCGCGGCGAGCGCCTCCGCGGGGCTCTGCAACTGGCTCGTGATGCCGACGTGGCACGTGCCCGTGTTGCACTCGCGGCAGCTCGTGCAGCCGATCGCCGCCATCGCCATCGTCGCGAAGCCGACGCGGTCCGCGCCGAGCATCATCAGCCGCACCACGTCGCGCCCCGACTTCACGCCGCCGTCCGCCCAAAGCTCGACGCGGCCGCGCAGCCCGGCGCGGATGAGCGCGCGGTGCGCCTCGCGCAAGCCTATCTCGACGGGCAGGCCCGTGTGGCGCAGGGAGTGTTTGCGCGCCGCGCCCGTGCCGCCGTCGTAGCCCGAGATGGCGATGATGTCTGCGCGCGCCTTGGCGATGCCGGTGGCGATGGGGCCGAGGTGCGGGATGGCCGGAATCTTGACCGAAATCTTCGCGCGCGGGTTGATGGTCTTCAGCTCCTCGACGACCTGCGCGAGGTCTTCGATGGAGTAGATGTCGTGGTTGTTCGACGGCGAGATGAGGTCGATGCCGGCGGGCGTGTGGCGCGTCTCGGCGATGCGCGCCGTCACCTTGAAGCCGGGGAGCAGCCCGCCCTCGCCCGGCTTCGCGCCCTGCCCGATCTTGATTTCGAGCAGGTCACACGAGTTGAGCAGCCGCGCGTTGACGCCGAACCTTCCGGACGCGACCTGCTGGCCGCGGTGCTCGCGGTAGCGCCCGAGCACGTCGGGTATCTCGCCGCCCTCGCCGTTGACGCAGACGATGTCGAGCCGCTTCGCGCCCTCGGCGTAGGCGCGGAAGGAGGTCTCGCCCTGCGAGCCGAAGCTCATCGCGGAGAAGTAGAAAGGCGCGGCGTGGCGACCGGCGCGCGTCTCTACTTCTCCGCCGCGGGGAGACCTCAGCTCGTCTTCCGGAGCGCGGACGTCGAGCAGTTGCCGGAGCGCGACCGGCTTCGTCTCTTCGATCTCTCGCAGCCGCGCGGCGAACTCCGCGTAAGGCTTCTCGCCGCGCGCGACTCGGCCGACGACGTTCCACAGCGAAGGCTGCTCGCGGAACTCGCCCGGCAGCCCCTTCGAGCGCTTCTTCGCCTCCCCCTCCTCCGACTCGCCGCGCGCCAGGCGCAGGCGCGCGCGCGCGTCGCGTTCGAGGTCTACGAGCGACAGCCCCGCGAAGGCCGAGCCGCAGTAGTTGGCGACGCCGAAAAACTCCTCCACGTCCGGCGCGAGGCCGACCGACGCGAAGAGCCGCCCGTAGCCGTCCAGCTCGTGGATGCCCATCGTCGAGAGAACTTTTTCGACCCCGACCGAGAGCGCCGAGGAGACTTTGACGATGCGCTTCACGCGCTCTTCCAAAGAGTCCGCGCCGCGCGCGGCCACGTCGAAGAGGGCGTAAGGGTTGACGGCGTCCGCGCCGCAGCCCAGGGCGAAGACGAGGTCGTGGACGTTGCGCAGGGACGCGGCACGCAGGACTACGCTAGCGCGGCGGCGCAGGCTCACGCCCTCCGCGTCGCGCTCGTCGCGCAGGCGCGCGTCCACGGCCGCGAGCGCGAGGTGCGCGTCGATCCCTAGACGCGCGTCCTGGTGAGACCGCGCGTCGTCGAGGATGAGGACGGACGTCTTGGACTCCCGAACCAGCCGCGCGGCCTCCTCGCAGATTCGCGCCAGCGCCGGTTCGAGCGTCTCGTCCTCACCAAATGTCGTGTCAATCTTCGCCGCGCGCAGGGCCCCTTCGGACGTTCCTTCAAAGCCACTCTCATCCGTCGCCTCGCAGAGCGCGAGGACTTCCGCGAGCGTTCTCTGCTTCGTCTCGCGCGCGGCCGCGGCGTGAGCCTCTTCGTCCTCAGCGCCGATGCCGCCGAAGAGCAGGGGCGCGCTCAGCTCTATCTGTTCGACTCCCGCCGACCCCGCGGGCGTCGGGCGCGCGCCGAGGAAGACGCGCGTGGAAAAGTGGTCGGCCTCGCGCTCGCGGTCGATGGCCGGGTTCGTCACCACCGCGACGCGCTCGTGGAAG
Organism: Pyrinomonadaceae bacterium; assembly: GCA_035563535.1. Classification (GTDB taxonomy): domain Bacteria; phylum Acidobacteriota; class Blastocatellia; order Pyrinomonadales; family Pyrinomonadaceae; genus QHXN01. The sequence goes on from DATMVD010000003.1 coordinate 153,977, forward strand.
TAGTCCGAGACGTTGCGCCGCTTCTGCGAGAGCGCGGCGAGCGGGCCGTCCCACCCCAACCCGCTGATCGGCTCCTTGCCCGACTCGGCCATCTCGCGGACTTCCGACTCTTCGATACGGCCCCAGCCGAACGCGGCCAACCGGCGCTCGTCGAGCCCCGCCGCCGCGCCCCCCTGTGCGGCCGCGCCGTCGGGGGACTGTGCGGCCTCTTCGTCCGCCCACCTCACGCGCGCGTTGAGACTGACTGGATGGAAGCGCGCGCGCACGTCTTCGAGCGCACGGCGTTGCAGCTCGTGGTACTCGAAGACCTCGACGCCGACGCCGCGCTTCAAAAGGAAGCCCATCTTCTCGCCCGGCGCGAGCGGGCGCGGGTCGCGCACCATGTTCTCCAGAGGCACGACGCCCTTCTCCGAAGAGGCGAACCACTCCTTCTCCGTCTCGCCGCACCAGAGGGGCCGCAGGCCCAGGGCGTCCGAGCTGAAGACGATCTCGTCGGCCTGCCGCGCGATGATGGCCGCGGGGCCCTGCGCGTGCGCGCCGAAGGCCCGACGCCAGTAGCGGTACAGCTCGCGCACCTCGCGCGGGAAGCGCTCGATCTCGCTCCACACGGGCGGGAAGGCGATCTCCAGCGCGTTCATCAAACTCAGCCGGTACTCGAACATGAAGCTCTCGACGACGCGGTCGAGAATCTGCGAGTCGCTGGCGTGCGGGGGGAGTTGAAACCCGAGCGCGAGCGCCTCGCGCCCGAGCCTATCGACCGAGTTGATCTCGCCGTTGTGGCCGAGCGTCGAGAACATCTGCGCGCGCTCGGGGCGCGAGTCGGTGTTGGTCGAGTAGCGGCCGTGGCCGAGCGAGATGGCCGACTTGAAGTCCGGGTGCGAAAGCTCCGGGAAGTAGCGGCGCAGGGTGTCGGCGTCGCCGCGCACCTTGTAGATGACGCTGTTCGGGCTCAAGGAGGCGACGTGGACGGGCAGCTCGCGTTCGAGCCTGAGAGTGATGTGGAAGATGTCCCGGTCTTCGACGCCGCGCGCCGTGCGCGGGAGCGCCGCGACCTGCCAGAACTCCGGCTCCATCGCGCGCGCCTGCGGGCCTAGAGCCTCCGTGCGCACGCGCGCGGTCTCGCTGACGAGCACCTCGAAGAGTGAATCCTCGAACAGTTCGAGCGCGCGCGCCTTGATCCGCCCGGCGTCGGCGCGGTGCTCGTGCGGGATCATGATGTGCGCGACGGTGAACTGCTGGCGGCCCGTGAGCGTGCCCCGCAGGCCCGCCGCCTCCAACCTCTTCGCCCAGCGCTCGCGCGGGATGTCGGTCTGGAGGCCCGCGCCGTCGCCCTCGCCCTCGACCTCGCCCGTGCGGTGGCCCATGCGCGCGAGCGCTTCGAGCGTGCGCTTGACGTTGCCGTGCGAAGGACGCCCGTCCTTCTTCACGTTGGCGATGATGGCGCAGGCGTCGCGCTCCGACTCGTCGTGACGCCAGCGGCTCGGGCGTTCGACGCCCCCACGCGCGTGCGCGCGCGGGAGAGAACCGACGACTCTGTGGGCCGCTTCAGACATCAGTTTCGACGCTGGAAGGTCGGGGGAAAAAAGAGGCCATCAACCCTCGGACGTTGATGGCCTGCCGCACACACTGTAGGTTGCAGGACAAGCCGTCAGGTGACGCGCTTGCGCGCGTGGACGACTACAGCCACGCGCCCGCTAAGGGCGACGGCCGAAGCCTTCCGGCGCGGGAGGCGCGACTTGACGGAAGTGGCTGGACGCAGATTAGACATTCCACACACCCGGAGACTGGAGACCCGAAGCGCCCGCCGCTTTGCACCACGCGGCCGGCGCTTCTCTCCCCACTATGGAGGCGGATGCTACAACCTTCGGGCCCATTTGTATAATTGATAATTTTTACAAGGCCATAAATCACAGCCGCCCCTCTTCGGCACAACATATTCGTCGTGATTCGGCTTGCGACGACAAAAACGTCGGACTCTCAGTCCGTCAGTCAAACCCATTTCAGACGCTCAAAAGTCACAAGACGAACGCAGCGTGTCCTGAGCCCCGGAGGGGCGGCAGAAGGTAGCCAGGGGCGAGCGAAGGCGCAAGCCTGAGCGCCGCCCCTGGTCACGCCGGTTAAATAATCCGGAGCCCTGTAAGGGCGGCAGATTCTGTCGCCCTTACAGGGCTCCGGTGTTTTTATTCGACGCTGACCAGGGGCGACACCCCTGGCTACCTTATGCCGCCGCTTCGCGGCTGGTTGAGTATTTTCAGTCATCAGCGCGGGCTCAAGCGACCGACCGCGACAATTTTGCAGGCGCCGGTGGCGCGAACGACGAGATTGTCACGGTCAGTAGCGGACGACGGAATCCTCAAACAGAATTAGCCTCAGCATTTACTCGCCGAGGGGCGCAAGGGTACGGGCCTTGCCATCTGAGTCCGGCCACAGAGGCTGCGAACACAGAGGGAGGTTTTAAGCTCGTGTCACTAATCTTGAGCGGCAAAGAATTCATCTCCGCCGACCCGCTCGGCGCAAGCGTCCTCGCGGGGCTTTCGAGGCTCGCCTCGCGCAACCCCGTGCTCGTTAACGGCGTCCGCCTGAGCGCGCAGGAGCTGGCCGAGCTGGCCGAAGAGGCGCGCCGCACCGAACGCGCCGTCTGGGTCGGCGCGCGCCCGCGGGACGCCGCCAGGTGAGAGATACGGAGGTCGTTCCTCAACTCATCCCCAGGTCATTTCCGCGCCGCAGTCGCTTGACTAACCGCGGACGGGTGTGGCTATTGTCACCGGACGTTTCTCGCTGAGGTGACTCTAGACCCATGGAAATGACGCAGCTCGAATTCTTCCTCCAGGTCATCGCCGAGGGCAGCTTCTCGAAGGCGGCCGACGCCGTGGGCCGCACGCAGCCCGCGGTCTCCATCGCCATCCGGAGGCTCGAAGAGGAGGTCGGCGCGCCGCTCTTCGACCGCTCGCAGAAGACGCCGACGCTCACCGAGGCCGGCCAGCGGATACAGGACTACGCGCAACGCATACTGGCCCTGCGCGACCAGGCGCGCGGCGCCGTCGCGGAGCTGCGCGAGCTGAAGCGCGGGCTGGTGCGCGTCGGGGCCAACGAGAGCACCTCGCTCTACCTCCTGCCGCAGGTCATCCTCTCCTTCCGCGAGAAGCACCCGGACGTGAAGGTCGAAATCTACCGCCACGTCTCGGAGCGCCTGCCGCGCGAGGTCTTGGAGCGCAACGTGGACTTCGCCGTCCTCGCCTTCGAGCCCGTAGACCGCGACCTCGAATCCTTCTGCGTGCTGCGCGACGAGCTGTCGCTCATCCTCAACCCCGAGCACCCCCTGGCGAAGCGTGAGGGGGTGACGGTCGAAGAACTCGGGCGCGAGTCCTTCCTCGCGCACAACGTCAAGACCGCCTCGCGCAACAGGGTGGTCGAGGTCTTCGCCGAGCACCACACGCCGCTCAACATTACGCTTGAGCTGGCGACGGTCGAGACCATCAAGCGCTTCGTCCAGCTCAACGTCGGGCTGGCCTTCGTCCCGCACATGTGCGTGCGCGAGGAGCTGGAGCGCGGCACGCTCGCGACCGTCCCCGTCAAAGGTCTGACCTACGTGCGCACGCTCTGGGTGACGCACCGGCGCAACGCGACCTTCTCGCACGCGGCCGCCGCCTTCCTCGCGGTGCTGCGCCAGCACGCGAAGGCGGTCAACGCATAAGCCGCGCCTATCGGCCCATAAAAATTTTTGACGAAAGTTTTGTTGACAGCCCGCGGGACGGTTCCTTACTATCTTTGAGCGCCCCACACGCGGGGCCGCATTGCCGACATGACTTACGACGCGCGCTTTTATTACTTCGCCTTTACCTACCGCTACCCTTACGGGGGCGGCGGGCCGGGCGAACTTCGTGCGCGCGCGAGTGGGCGAGAGATTTAAGACGCCGCACATAGAGATTCGAGCCGAGCCGGCCGCGACCCCGAAGAGGATGTCGCGGCCGGTTTTTTTCGTGCACGGAGTTTTTCCAATGACCATCGAAGACTGGCGGGTCGAGATAGACAAGATTGACGCGGAGCTTCTGCGCCTGCTGAACGCGCGCGCCGAGATCGCCGTCCGCGTGGGCGAGACGAAGCGCGTCGAGGGGCTCTCAGTTCTGAACCGCGGGCGCGAGCGCGAGGTCATCGAGCGCGCGCGGCGAGCCAACCGCGGGCCGCTCGACGACGAGGCGGTCGGACGCCTCTTCCGCGCCGTCATACGCGAGTCGCGGCGGCTTCAGACGCAGCTCGCCGCGCAGACGCAGGAGGCCGCGAGATGAGCAGGGGCGCGGTCCCGGCGCGCGTCGCCTTCCAAGGCGAGCGCGGGGCCTTCAGCGAGGAGGCGGCCGTGAGGCTTTTGGGCGAGGGCGTCAGGCCCGTCCCGCGCCCGACCTTCGAGTCGCTCTTCGCGGCCGTCGGAGAGGGCGCGGCCGACCTCGCGCTCGCGCCCGTCGAGAACACGCTCGCCGGCTCCGTCCACCGCGTCTACGACCTGCTCCTCGACAGCCCGCTCCACATGACGGCCGAGGTCGTCATCCCCATCCGACACTTCCTCATCGGGCCCCCCGGCTCGAAGGCCGAGGAGGTCAGGACGGTCGAGTCGCACCCCGTCGCGCTCGCGCAGTGCGAACGCTTCTTCGCCTCGCGCCCCGACATACGCCGCGTCGCCGCGGACGACACGGCGGGCAGTGTCGCCAACGTCATCCGCCGCGGCGACCCTTCGTGCGCGGCGGTCGCGGGCCGGCGCGCGGCGGAAATCTACGGCGGACAGATTCTGCGCGAAGGGCTCGAAGACCACCGCGAGAACTACACGCGCTTCGTACTGCTCTCCCCTGAGCCTTCGGACGGCAGGGACGCCGACAAGCTCTCGCTCGTCCTCAAGCTCGCGCACCGCCCCGGCGCGCTCCACCACGCGCTGGAGCCCTTCGCCCGCAGAAACATCGACCTGCTCAAGATCGAGAGTCGCCCGCTGCGCGGCCAGCCCTGGGAGTACCACTTCTACCTCGACCTGCGCGCGCCGGCCGGCGACCCGGAGCTTTCGGCCGCGCTCGAAGAGTTGCGCGAACGCGCCGCGAGCGTGCGAGTGCTAGGACATTACGCCTCGGCAAGAGTTGCGGGTTTATGACTAAGCGTTGGGACAGGGTGACGGTGGTCGGGTGCGGGCTGGTGGGCGCGTCGTTCGCGCTCGCGCTCCGGCGCGCGGGCGCTTGTACGAGCGTCGCGGGCTGGGACAAAGACCCCGCCGTGCTCGACGAGGCCCTGCGCCTCGGCGCGATTGACGAAGCTGACGAATCCTTCAAAGAGGGCGGCGTCTCTCAGTCGGAATTAATTTACTTAGCAACTCCCGTCGGGCAGATCGTCGAGTTCCTGCGCGCGGGTGCGCCGCACGTGAGGCCGGGCGCGGTCGTGACCGACGCGGGGAGCACGAAGGTTGAAGTCTGCCGCGCGGCGAGTTCGCAAACTGAAAAGCACTGGCGCTTCGTCGGCGGACACCCGGTCGCGGGCAGCCACCTGCGGGGCCCGGCGCACGCACGGGCCGACCTCTTCGAGGACGCGCCCTACGTCCTGACGCCGCCCGAAGACGGCAGCGACCCTTCGGCGCTCGGCGCGCTCGCGGAGATGCTCAACTCTCTGGGCGCGCGCGTCCGAGTCATGACGGCGGCGGAACACGACCGCGCGCTGGCGAGGCTGAGTCATGCGCCTCAACTCGTCTCGTGCGCGCTGGCCGCGACCGCGATGGAAGACACCGGCGAAGTCGAACTCGAAGCCCTCGCCGGCCCCGGTTACCGCGACATGACGCGGCTGGCGTCGAGCCCCTGGGGCATCTGGCAAGACATCCTCGCCACGAACTCGCGGGAGGTGGCCGACGCGCTCGACGCCCTCATCCTAAAACTCTCCGCCGCGCGCGACGGGCTGCGCGGACACTCGCGACGACCGTTTGAAGACGCCGAAGGCGCGCGCCGCCCGGAAGGGCTCGCCGCGGCGCGCTCGCTCTTCGGCCGCGTCAGGCCGAACTAACAACCATGCTGAAGGCAGTCAAAGACATGATCTTAATCCTCGACCCGAAAGTCGCCGCGGGCGGCGAGGCGTACCAACAGTTGATGGAACACCTCTCGCGCCTGCCCAACATCGAGCTGCGCGTCCACCAGGAGCAGGGCGCGGAGAAGGCCCTGACCGAGGTCTATCTCATCGGCAACACGGCCGCGCTCTCGGTGGACGACATGCGCGCGCTGCCGGGCGTCGATCACGTCGTCCGCGTCTCGGAGGAGTACCGCGTCGTCGGCCGCCACAAGGACGACGAGCGCCCGACCTCCTTCGAGTACAACGGCGTCCGCTTCGGCCAGGACACGCTCCACGTCTTCGCGGGCCTGTGCGCCGTGGACACGCGCGAGCACGTCGAGCAGATGATGCGCGCGCTGCAACAGCACGGGCAGGTCTGCACGCGCATGGGCGCTTACAAGCCGCGCACCTCGCCCTACTCGTTCCAGGGGCACGGCCGGGCCTGTCTGCCTTACGTCTTCGAGCTGGCGGGCAAGTACGGCATCAGGGTCATCGCGATGGAGGTGACGCACGAGTCGCACATCGAAGAGATACGCGCGGCGCTCGAAGAGACGCAGAGCCCCGTGGGCGTCATGCTCCAGATCGGCACGCGCAACACGCAGAACTTCGAGCTGCTCAAGTTCGTCGGCCGCCAGCGCGACTTCCCCGTGCTGCTCAAGCGCGGCTTCGGCATCACTCTGGACGAGTCGCTCAACGCGGCCGAGTACCTGGCGAGCGAGGGCAACCGCAAGGTCGTCTTCGGCCTGCGCGGGATGAAGACCTCCATCGGCGACCCGCACCGCAACTTCGTGGACTTCGCGCACGTCCCCGTCGTCAAGCGTTTGACGCGGATGCCGGTCTGCATCGACCCGTCGCACTCGGTGGGCCAGCGCTCCTACGCGCCCGACCGCCTGCTCGACATCCTCCACGTCACCGCGCAGGGCGTCATCGCCGGGGCGAACATGATCCTCGTGGACTTCCACCCCGACCCCTCGCGCGCGCTGGTTGACGGCCCGCAGGCGTTGACGCTCCGCGAGCTGCCGCACTTCCTCGAAGACGTTTCGCTCGTCCGCGAGACCTACGAGAAGCGCGTCGCGCTCGCCGCCCGCGCCGCGGAGAGGAGAGAGGAGCCGTTGGAGGTTAAGGTCTAACCGAACTAACCACGATTCAGAGATTCCGCGAGCAGCCCCGAAGGGGCGGCATAAGGTAGCCAGGGGCGAGCGAAGGCGCAAGCCTGAGCGCCGCCCCTGGAATCGGTTAGGAAAAATCAATGAGCCCTGAAGGGGCGGGATAAGTTCGACGGTTATCCCGCCCCTTCAGGGCTCATTGATTTTTTGCGACCGCTGACCAGGGGCGTTGCCCCTGGCTTTCATATGCCGCCCCTTCGGGGCTCTCTTGCTCAACTGAACGCCGCCTTAACCAACGACTCAAGCGACGGCTCGATCTCTTCGCACGCGGACTCTTTGTCGAGCAGCGCGGCGAGCGCGGGCGGCGTCTCCACTTCCCTCCCCACCAGCGGCTCGACTATCGACTCGAACTTCGCCGGGTGCGCCGTCGCCACGACGACCCAGTGCGGCGTCGCGAGCAGCGCGCGCACGCGGACGGCGGCCGCGGTGTGCGGGTCGAAGACGCGGCCGCGGGCGGCGGCCTCCTCCTTAATCACCCGTTCGATCTCTTCGTCGGAGACGGTGAAGGCGCGCGCGAAGCTCTTGAGTTCGTCGAAGTCGGGGTGGAGGTCGAGCAGCCGCTCGACGTTGCTCGGGTTCCCCACGTCCATCGCGTTGGCGAGCGTGCGCACCGTCGCGCGCGCCGCCCACGCGCCCGAGCCGAAGTAGTCGGGCACGGCGCGGTTGGCGTTCGTCGCGAGCGCGACCTCGCGGACGGGCAGGCCCGCGGCTCTCGCCCAGAAGGCCGCGACGGCGTTCCCCAGATTCCCCGTCGGAACGATTAAGCCCGCGCGCGCGCCGCGTCGCCGTAGATACCAGAGGCTCGCCGCCGCGTGGTAGGCGGCCTGCGGCAGCAGACGCCCGAGGTTGATGCTGTTGGCCGAGAGCAGTGCGTGCCGGCGGTTCAGTTCGCGGTCGGCGAAGGCGGCTTTCACGACGCGCTGGCAGTCGTCGAAGTCGCCGCGCACGGCGAAGGCGCGCACGCCCGCGCCCCAGCAGGTCAACTGCTTCTCCTGCCGCGGCGAGACGAGGCCCTTCGGGTAGAGGATGACGACCCCTACGTTCGCGCGCCCGGCGAAGGCCGCCGCGACCGCGCCGCCCGTGTCGCCCGAGGTCGCGACCAGAACAGTCCGACGCCCTGGCAGGCGCGACACGCACGCGGCGAGGAAGCGCGCCCCCACGTCCTTGAAGGCCGCGGTCGGGCCGTGGAAGAGTTCGAGCACGGCCGTCGTGTCGTCTATCTCGACGAGCGGGACGGGGAAGTTGAAAGCCTCGCGGCAGATGTCCGAGAGATGCGGCGACAACTCGTCGCCCTCGAAGAAGGGCGCGAGGAATCTCCCGGCGATGTCTGACAGCGAGTCGCGCCCGTCGAAGTCTTCCGCCTCAAACTTCGGGAAGCGCTCCGGCACGTAGAGCCCGCCGTCGGGCGCGAGGCCGGTCTGGACGGCCTCCGACAACCCGAGCGGCTCTGCGGCCCCGCGCGTGCTGACGTACTTCATCGGATAACCCTCGCGCCTTCGTCGCTGACCGGCGAGACCCAGGAGTCAACTTCGCCGACGCCGACCGACTCGAACGCCCCGGCCATCGCGGAGCGGACGCGCGCGGCCGTCTCTTCCGAATCCACCAGCGCGAAGACGCTCGGGCCGGAGCCGGAGATGGATGCGCCGAGCGCGCCCGCTTCGAGCGCGGCCCGCTTCACGCCCGCGAAGCCGGGGATGAGCGCCGCGCGCTGCGGCTCGATGACTATGTCTTCGAGGCACGCCCTCAGCAGTTCCAGGTCGTTCGTGTAACAGGCCGCGACGAGGCCGGCGAGGCGCGCGGACTGGCGCACGTGGTCGGCGAGCGGGACGACGGGGCGCAGCACCGCGCGCGAGTCGCGCGTGTCCACGCGCACGTGCGGGTGGACGAGCACGGCGAGGAGCCCGCGCGGGACGGGCAGGCGCACGCAGCGCGCGGGCTCGGCCGGGACGATGAGCGTCAGCCCGCCGAACAAGCTAGGCGCGGCGTTGTCCGGGTGCGAAGCGCCGCACGCCACGGCCTCGGCCGCGAGCGCGTAAGGGAGCAGAGACTCTTTCGGCAGAGGCTCTTCGAGCAGCGAGTTCGCGGCGACCAGAGCGGCCACGGCCGAGGCCGCCGAGCCGCCCATGCCGGAGCCGAGCGCGATGCCTTTGCGCACGCGCACGTCGAAGCCGAAGCCGGGGCGCAGGTCTTCGAGGAGTTTCAAGAGGCCGACGGTCGCGGTGTTCCGCGCGGGGTCGAGCGGGATGGCGTCCGGGGCGAGCGTCCCCGTCGCGTCGAAGACCTCGACGACGCCGAGGGACTCGCCTTCGTTGACGGTCACGGTCACCTCGTCGCCCGCGGCCTCGACCGCGAAGCCGAGGATGTCGAAGCCGACGGCGACGTTCGAGACGGTCGCGGGCGCGAACGCCGTGGCGCTCCTCATTGAGGGGCCCCCAGGAAGGAGGCGAGCCGCAAGAGGTCTGCGAAGACGCCCGCGGCCGTGACGGCCGGCCCCGCGCCGGGGCCGCGCACGATCATCGGCTGCGCGTTGTAGCGCGCCGTGCGGAAGCTGACGACGTTGTCGCTCTCGCTCAGGGACGCGAACGGGTGCGCGAGCGGGTAGGGCCGCAAAGAAGCGGAGACGCGCCCGCCCGGCTCAATCGTCCCGACGTAGCGCAGCACCTCGCCGCGCGCGCGCGCCGCGCTCAACTGCGCGGCGACCGCGGCGTCGTGCCTGCTCAGGTTGTCGAAATACTCCTCGACGCTCGCGCCGCGCAGGTCTTCGGGGACGAGGCTCTCGACCTCGACATCCTCAAGCTCTACTCCCAGCCCCATCTCGCGCGCGAGGATGACGAGCTTGCGCCCCACGTCCATGCCCGAGAGGTCGTCGCGCGGGTCGGGCTCGGTGTAGCCGCGCGCGTGCGCCTCGCGCACCACCTGCGAGAAGGGCTTCACGCCGTCGAAGGTGTTGAAGATGTAGGAGAGTGTGCCCGACAGGACGCCCTCTATCTTCAAGACCTCGTCGCCGGTGTCGAGCAGGTCGCGCAGCGTGTGGATGACGGGCAGGCCCGCGCCGACGTTCGTCTCGTAGAGGAAGTAGCGGCCGCGCCGCCGCGCCGCCTCGCGCACGGCGCCGTACTGCGCGAGCGTGCCGGTGTTGCCCTTCTTGTTCGGCGTGATGACGTTGATGCCGCGGTCGAGCCACTCGCTGTAGCGCCCGGCGACGCCCGCGTCCGAGGTGGCGTCGATAAGGACGGCGTGCGGCAGGTGCTCGGCGAGGACGTGTTCGGCGAAGCGCTCGATGTCCGCGTCCGCGCCCCTCTCGTTCAAGTCCTGCTTCCAACCGCCCAGGTCAACCGCGCGGTCGTCCAAGAGCATCCGGCGGCTGTTCATCAGGCCGCGCACGCGCACGTCTATCGAGCGGCGGCGGCACAGTTCTTCGAGCCGCGCGCCCAACTGGTCTAAGAAAGTGCCGCCGATCAGGCCCGTGCCGACGACGCCGACCGAGAGCGTCTGGTGCGAGAGGTAGAAGGCCGAGTGGACGTTGCGCAGCGCGCGGGTCGCCTCGCGCTCGTCGATGACGGCCGAGATGTTCCGCTCCGAAGACCCCTGCGCGATGGCGCGCACGCTCACGCCCGCGCGCCCCAGGGCCGTGAAGAATTTCCCGGCGACGCCCGGCGCGTCAACCATGCCGTCGCCGACCGCGGCGAGGATGCAGCAGCCTTCGGTCAGGCCCACCGTCTGAATCTGCCCCCTCGTCATCTCCGCCATGAAAGCCTCTTCGACCGTCCTCTTCGCGGCCGGCCCCTGCGCGCCGGGCACGGCGAAGCAGATGGAGTGCTCGCTCGACCCCTGCGAGATGAGGACGACCGAGACGCCCTCGGCCCGCAGCGCGCCGAAGAGCTTGTTGGCGATGCCGGGCACGCCGACCATCCCCGTCCCCTCGACGTTGACGAGCGTCATCCCTTCGACGGTGGCGAAGCCCTTGACGGGGATGTCGGAGGAGGAGGACTCGGCCGAGATGGTCGTGCCCGCGGCGTCGGGCCGGAAGGTGTTCTTGATGTGGACGGGGATGCCGCCCGCGATCACCGGCGACATCGTGTTCGGGTGGATGACCTTCGCGCCGAAGTAGGCCAGCTCCGCCGCCTCCTGGTAAGAGAGGGCGGGCACGACGAGCGCGTCGGGCACGCGGCGCGGGTCTGCGCTCAAGACCCCGTCAACGTCCGTCCAGATGGTCACGGACTCCGCGCCGAGCAGCGCCGCGAAGATGGAGGCCGAGTAGTCGCTGCCGTTGCGCTTGAGGGTCGTCGCCACGCCGTCGCGCGTCGAGGCGACGTAGCCGGTGATGACGAGCGGGTCGGGCTCGCCCGTGTCGAGCCACGCTCTCAGGCGCGCGCGCGACTCCTCCCAGCTCACGGCGACTCCGCGCGCGTCCGACTCGACGACGAGCACCTCGCGCGCGTCGAGCCAGTCGGAGGGGCACCCCTTCTCCGCGAGCAGCGCGTCGAGGAAGCGCGCCGACCAGAGTTCGCCGTGGCCGGAGACGAACTCGGCGATGTGCTCGGACTGGAGCCGCGCGATCCAGACGCCGCGCAAGACCTCCTCCAGCTCGCGGAAGTCGGCCTCGATGGTCTCGGTCAGCAACTTCCTGCGCGCCGGGTCGAGCCCGAGCGCGGCGGCCGTCTCAATGTGGCGCGTTCTTAAAGCCTGAAGCCTCCCGGCGTGAGCCCCGTCGCGCGCGGCCGCGCCCGAGACGAGCCCGAGCAGCGCGTCGGTCACGCCCGACATCGCCGAGACGACGACGGCCGAACGCTCGCCCTTCGCGCGCCGCGCGAGCAGAATCTCCGCGACCGCCCTGTACCGACCGGCGTCGGCCACGCTCGTCCCGCCGAACTTGTGTACGACCCACTTCGCCATAGACACCTCGCTGAGACGCGCGACCTTAGCCCACGAACGCGCCCGCGCGCAACTTCCGGCGAACGCGATTAACGTCACGCGTCGTACAGACCGCGCGCGCGAAACGAAAAACGGACTTGCAAGAGGTGCCGGGGTCGGCTCTATAATGCCCGCGCCCCCGAACTCTATCGGAAGCCGCTGACACGCCTCGCATCACGGCGGCAGTGTGACGGCGCGACCCCGGTCGGGCAGGCGCTCTCTTTCCCGTCACCGCGATGAAAGCCCTCGTCATAGACGACAACGATCTGGTGCGCGACAACGTCGCGGAAGTCCTGCGCGGCGAAGGCTGGGAGGTGTGCGAGGCCGACTCGGCCGAGCGCGCCTTCGAGATGCTGGGCGAAGGCGAGAGCTGGCAGCTCGTCTTCTGCGACGTGAAGCTCTCCGACGCGCACGAGGCCGAAGGCTACGCCGTGCTGCGCCGCTTCGTCGAGGAGCAGCCCGACGCGCAGATCGTGCTGATGACCGGCCACGGCTCGGCCGCGGGCGCGCTCGACGCCGTCTCCGCGGGGGCCTACGACTACCTCATGAAGCCCTTCGAGGTCGGGGACGTGCTGCGCATCTCGCAGGACGTGCGGCGCGCGCAGGAGAAGCGCGAGCGGCCGGGCACCACGGGCGAGCTGCCGCCCGCGCCCGTCTACACCTCCGACATCGACTTGATAGGCGTGAGCGGGGCCTTCGTCGAGGTGATGAAGATGGTGGGGCGCGTCGCTGCGACGAACCTGCCCGTGCTCATCACGGGCGAGTCGGGGACGGGCAAGGAGGTCGTTGCGCGCGCCATCCACTGCCGCAGCACGCGCGCCGAAGGCCCCTTCGTCGCCGTCAACTGCGGGGCCGTCCCCTCGGAGCTGATCGAGTCGGAGATGTTCGGCCACGTCCGCGGGGCCTTCACCGGGGCCGAGCGCGACCGCCGCGGGCTCCTGCAAGAGGCAGACGGCGGCACGATCCTGCTGGACGAGATAACCGAGACGACGCCCGCCTTCCAGGTCAAGCTCCTGCGCGCGTTGCAGGAGGGGGAGATTCGGCGCGTCGGCTCGAACCACACGCTGCGCGTGGACACGCGCGTCATCGCCGCGACCAACCGCGACGTGGAGCGGGAGGTTCGTGAGGGGAGGTTCCGGCAGGACTTGTTCTACCGCCTGAACGCGGTGACGCTCCACCTGCCCCCTTTGCGCGAGCGGCGCGAGGACATCATGCCGATGGCGCGCCACTTCGCCGAGCGCGCCTGCCCGCCGAGCGACCCCGTCAGCTTCTCGCGCGACGCCGTGCGCGCGCTCGTCTCTTACGACTGGCCGGGCAACATCCGCGAGCTTGAGAACGCCATCATCCGCGCCGTCGCTCTCTGCGAAAACGTCGTCCGCCCCGAAGACCTGCCCGAGCGCGTGCGCGAGGCGGACGCCGCGTACGAGAGACAGCAGCACGCTTCGGACGCGCCCCCGCACGAAGAGGCCGCGCGGGACAGCGCGCCCGCGGCGGCCGAAGAGCCGCTCGTCTCGCTCTCGGAACTCGAAGGCCGCCACATCGCGCGCGCGCTCGCCCACACCGGCGGCAACAAGCAGGCCGCCGCGCGCCTCCTCGGCATCGACCGCACAACCCTCCAGCGCATGATCAAGCGCCACGGCCTCGACCACACCAACGGCCACGGCCCGGCGGCAAAAGCCTAAAATTCCGCATCCGACGCCGCGCAGGGCCGTTTCGACGTTAAGTCTAGCCGTTTCAACGCCGGGCGCGCCTGCACCAGTCCCGCGCGCAACCGTTCCGACGCGGCGCGCGCGTGTTCTGGTCGGCCGCGCGTGTGCGCCGACGCCACGCGCGCTTGTTCCAACCGCTCGCGCACATGTTCTAACCGCTCGCGCGCTTGCTCCAAAGGCTCGCGCAAGCGTTCCAGGTGCTCGCGCGTTTGTTCTAACCTCACGCGCGCGTGTTTCAACTGCTCGCGCAACCGTTCCAATTGCTCGCGCGTGTGTTCCAAAGGCTCGCGCGCATGTTTCGGTGGCTCGCGCGCGTGCGCCGATGGCTCGCGTGGCTGTGCCGACGCGGCGCGCGGGTGTGCGGGCGGGGCGTGAAGCTCTTCCGGTCGGGCGCGCCCTTGTGCGGATGAGGCGCGCAGCGGTTCGGACGAGGCGTGGTACTGACCGTTTAGCCGTTGTACCTCAGGCGGCGACTATTCCCTGTCTGCCGGCCTCGCCGCGGCGCGCGACCTCGCGGGCGATGGCGAGGATTTGGGCGGTGTCGAAGGGCTTGGCGATGACCCAGTCCACCCGCGCGGCGAGCCGCTCGCTGGAGCCGACGGCCTCGCCCCAGCCGGTGACGACCGCGACGGGAATCTTCGCGTCCAGCTCGCGGACGGCGTGCGCCAGCTCCCAGCCGCTCATCCCCTGCATCCCGAGGTCCGTGAAGAGCGCGTCGAACCCCCGGCCGTCGCCGAACTTGTCGAGCGCCTCGCGCCCGCTCGCAGCCAGCTCGACGTGGTAGCCCTCGCTGGCGAGGATGTCGGCGAGCAGCTCGCGCACGTTCTCCTCGTCGTCAACGACGAGGATGCGCGTCGAGCCGGGTCGCTGCGGGACGAGCGCGATGGCCGGGGCCTCGGCGGCCGGCTCCTGCCTCGCGCGGCTCGCGGCCGCGGGCAGCTTGATGCGGAAGGTCGTCCCCCTGCCCGGCTCCGACTCGACCTCGAAGCTGCCCTCGTGGCGGCGGACGATGCCGTAGGAGACCGCCAGGCCCAGGCCCATGCCCGCCTTCCCCTTCGTCGTGAAGAAGGGGTCGAAGACGCGCGAGCGCACCTCCTCGCTCATCCCGACGCCCGTGTCGGCCACGGCGATCTCGACCGTCCCCGCGGACCCGCGCGTCGAGAGCGTGAGCGTCCCGCCCTGCGGCATCGCGTCTACCGCGTTGAAGACGAGGTTGACCAGGACCTCGCGCAGCTCCGACTCGTCGCCCATCACGCGCGCCTCGTCCGAGCCGAGCTGTAGCTCCAGGCTGATGTGGACGCCCTCCGATTCGGCGCGGCTCTTCCAGCGCGGCCGCGTGATCTCGCGCACGTCGAGCAGGAGTTGGTCAACGTCTACCGGCTGGAAGTCGTGGTCGCGCCGCTGGCGCGCGAAGTCCTGGATGCGCTTGATGGTCTTCGCCCCGTCCTTCGCCGTCTTGATGATGAGCTTGAGCCCCGCCTCGATCCGTTCGGGGTCTTTCGTCCCTAACAAGAGCTGCGCGCGGCCGAGGATGCCCGCGAGCGTGTTGTTGAAGTCGTGCGCGACGCCCGAGGCCAGCTCGCCCAGCGCCGAGAGCTTCTCGATCTGCGCGTACTGCTCCCGGATGCGCTCCTGCTCGCCGATGTAGTGCGAAAGCTCTTCGACGTGGCGGCGCGCCTGCTCGGCCTGTTCGGCGGCGGCCTCGGCGCGCGCCTCGGCGGCGGCCTCGGCCTTGGCGGCGGCCGACATAGCCTCGATGTTGTTCAGGTAGGTGCGGTAGGTCAGGTAGGTGATGAGGATGATCGGCGCGGCGGCGACCAGCGCGTAGAGGCCGACGGTCGGGGCGAGCTTGAGCGTGATGCCCGCGGCCGACGCGCCGCCGAAGTAGGTGATCGAAGTCCAGAGGTACTTGGTGCGCCACGTCACCCAGAGCGGCTCGTTCGTCTTGAGCGCGGTCTGCACCGAGACGATGGCGGTGTTGACGACGTACTGCACGAGCGCCATCACGCAGAGCGCGCCGGCGAAGACGGCCGCGGACTCGCCCCGCGCCAGGGCGGTCACGTCGCCGTAGATGAGCGTCAGCACGGCGTAGGTGACGAGCGTCGAGAGCCCCATCATCGCCGCGTTGAAGGTGCTGGTGAAGAAGCTGACCGGAGGCCGCACGTAGCGCGAGGCGATGAAGATCTCCGCCGCGCCGAGCAGCACCGCCACCTCGCCGCCGTAGAGCAGCATCACGAGGAAGATGAGGGCGTCGGAGAAGGAAATCTTCCCCGAGGTCGTGCGCGGGATGGGGACGCAGAGGCGCGAGCTGACGAAGAGCGTGAAGAGGACGAGCGGCGCCAGCCGCAGGTCGAGCCGCCCGAGCGGCAGCGCCGCCGCCGCGTAGATGATGACGGCCGCGCCCGCGACGATGAACGTCCACATGTACGGCCTGACGTAACGCTGCATCGGCATATGGTAGTCGGGTGTGACTGGGAAAGAGTTCACCACGGAGACACGGGGACACAGCTCGGACACAGCTCTTAAGTTTTAGCCGTGTCTTAGCTGCGTCTCCGTGTCTCCGTGGTTAATTGTCTTCATCCTCGCTCAAGGTGAAACCGGCTTTAGCGTATCAATTGCCGCGTTCGAGGAAGACCGTGTCGTAGCGGCCGCGCAGCTTGTAGCCGGCCTTGTCGAAGAGCGCCCGCGCCGCGAGGTTCTGCTCGTTGACGAGCGCGCTGACCGTCTTGGTGCGTTCGAGCAGGCCGCGCCCGAGCTGCGACAGGCAGCGCAGGCCGAGCCCCCGCTGGCGGACGGCCGGGTCCACGTAGACGCCTTCGACGTAGACGCACTCGGGCGTGTCGGAGATGATGTCGGCCTTGAAGAGGAGGTTCCCGCCCTCGACCAGCACCCAGACGCGCCCGTGCTCGATGCGGCGCGCGCAGCGCATGCGGAAGCCGTGCAGGTCAACGTCCAGCGGGTTGACGCCGCTCTCCTCGTAGGCCAGGGCGGCGTGGACGGGCATCACCGGCATCAGGTCGTCGAGCGTGGCGAGGCGCAGCCCCTCGACCGGCTCGGGCGCGGAGACCGGCCAGCGCAGCTCGTAGAGCACCTCGCGCGAGAAGACGCGCGGGGCCTGCCCCGCGGGCGCGTAGTGCTCCCAGAAGCGGCCGACCAGCGCCTCCTCGCCGAGGATCATGTGCGCGTTCCGCTGCGCCTGCGCGACGCGCGCGAACGCCCTGAGCGCAGACCCCGTGTCGGCCGCGACGTAGACGGCGTGGCCGACGAGCGCGACGCCTTCGAGGCGGCCCGCCGCGTCGCGGCAGGCGTGGAACGTGCCGCGGTTGAAAGGGCTCTCGAAGCCGTTGTCGCGGATGAGCCCGCTCATGATGACGG
Organism: Pyrinomonadaceae bacterium; assembly: GCA_035563535.1. Classification (GTDB taxonomy): domain Bacteria; phylum Acidobacteriota; class Blastocatellia; order Pyrinomonadales; family Pyrinomonadaceae; genus QHXN01. The sequence continues at coordinate 171,207 of DATMVD010000003.1, forward strand.
CCTGCGCGGGGCGGCCCGCGAGGAAGTCGAGCACCTCCGACTCCGGGTGGCTCTCCGTGAGCGGGTGGACGAGCGGTTGCGCGTCCACCGCCGCGGGGCGCGCGTGCGTCTTCACGCCGTGCGTGTGCAACTCCTTCAACTGGCGCATCGCCTCTCTCCTAACGTTGGCGTTCACTCCAGGCGCGCGGGCGACTTCGGGGGGCCGCCCGCGCGCGCGACTCGCTCTCATTCCGGACTGTCGGTCTCCGTTTCGCGCGCGGGCGGCGGGGCCTTCGTGGCGTCGCCGCTGACCGCCGCCGACAGCGCCCGCATCGCCGCGTCGGCTTCGAGCCGGCCGTCGCTGGCGAAGACGCCGTCACTGGCGAAGACTCCGTCGGAGGCGAAGACGCCCGAGCCGACGAAGACCGTCCCGCCGCCGAGCGGCTGCCCGTTGCTTATGAGGACGTGGTCGGAGGCGAAGACGCCCGAGGTCAAAAGCGTCCGGTCGCTGGCGAAGACCCCGTCGGAGGCGAAGACGCCGTCGCTGGCGAAGACGCCGAGGCCGTAAATCTTCTGGTAGGCCGTGACGAGGTCTGAGCCGGTCGCGTAGCCGTACTTGATGACGATGCCCTGCGACCACGTGAAGGTCTCGCCGGCGATGGTCGTCTGCGGCACGGGCGCGACGGCCGAGGTGAGCAGCGGCGCGCCGAGCGGCGTCAGCGCCGAAAGGTCGCGCCGCACGAGCCGCGCCAGCCTGACCGCGCCCTCGACGTTCAGCCCGCCCGCGCCCTGCTCCAACATGTTCGCGCCCGCGAGCGGCTGCGCCGTGTACATCAAAAGCGTCTTGACGAGGTTGGGCGTCAAGGTCGGGTTGGCCTGGAGCATCAGCGCCGCCGCGCCGGCCACCGCGGGTGTCGCCATCGAGCTGCCGTTGAGGTACATCATCCGGCGCTTGTCGGAGCTGCTCACGCCCGCGTCCAGCTCGGGGTGGTTCGTGATGAGGTAGTTGTCCTCCGCCGCCGCGTCGATGATCTTGTTGCCGGGGGCGACGAGGTCGGGCTTGACGAGGTTGTCGTGGCGGCGCACGCCGAGCGCGTCAGTCCAGCCGCCGCGCGTCGGCCCGCGCGAGCTGTACGAGGCGACGCCGTCGTCCGAGCGCGCGTCGGTGCCGAAGGTGTTGGCCGCGCCGACCGTGACGGCCGACGGCTCGACGCCCGGCGAGTGGATGGCCCCGTAGAGCTTCTGCCCCGAAGAGTCTTTCCCGTTGTTGCCCGCCGCCGCGACGACCACGACCCCGGCGTCCACCAGCTTGCGCACGGCCTTGCAGACGGGGTCGTTCCTGTAGGACTCGACCGCCTCCGTGCCCAGGCTCATGTTGACGACGCGGACGTTGTAGAGGGCGCGGTTCTGGTAGACCCATTCGAGCGCGGCGAGGATGTAGGAGACGCGCCCCGTGCCCCGCGAGTTGAGCACCCGCAGGTTGACGATGTTCGCGTTCGGGGCGACGCCGATGTACTCGCCGCGCGCGACGCGGCCGTTGCCCGCGGCGATGGAGGCGACGTGCGTCCCGTGCCCGTGCGGGTCGGAGGTTATCCCCTCGCCCGTGAAGTCCACGCTCTTGACGACGCGCAGGCCGTTCGACTTGTCGAGGAAGGCCGCGTGGCCCGTGTCTATACCCGAGTCGAGGACGGCGATGCCGACGCCTGTGCCGTCGAGCCCCGTCAAGTTAGTGAACGTCGCCTCGCGCACCTCGTCCGCCCCGGTCGTGCGCGAGACGTGGCCGAAGCCCGAGGTCTCGCGGTCGAGAGAGACGAAGCGCACCCCGGACTGCTCGGAGAGGCGCTCGACGAGCCGCGCCGGGAGTTCCAGCACGCGCGCTCCCAGCGTGTCGAAGCGGCCGCGGGACTCCACCTCGCGCCCGAACTGCGCGGCGAGCACCGCGTCGAGCCCGGCGCGCTCCTGCACGATGACGCGGACGCGGCGCTCGGCCGACTGCGGGTCGCGCGCCAGCTCAAGCAGGTCGGGCGAGACCCGGTCGGTGGGCTCCTCCTGCACGCTCCGCGCCGCGGCGAGGGGGACGGCGCGCCGCACCTTGAGCCCGGCCCGGCTCCTGCCGCCGGGCGCGAGCCCCGGGCCCGCCAGAGACAACAGCGCCAGCAGAGAGACGAGCGCCACCGTGTACCTTCTAACGTGTTTCACCTTGATAACCCTCCAGTCGGTGCGCGCCGGAATAACAGACGGGAGCCGGCCGTGCCCGCGGGCTTCTTCGGTGCGAGGGATAAGAAAGCCGCACCTGTCACATCCTGTCGGGGGCGAGCGCCGGAGCGCGTCCGGCGTCGGGGCTTAAATTTTAGAGAGATGTCCTCGGACGCTCTTGGGGAGAGATTCATCCGGGGAGAGAAGGGCGTGGGAAGTATCCGGCTATACGGAGCCTTCGTCAACCCTCTGGCGCTCATTTCATGCACGGCGTCTCGTCCCCCCCGACCAGAGTTGACAGCGCCCGCATGTCCGCGTCGCCCGCCATCGTGCCGTCCCCGGCCATCGTCCCGTCCCCGGCCATGACGCCGTCGCCCGCCATGACGCCGTCGCCGCCCAGCGTCCCTTCGAGCAGCGAGGACGCGTCCACGAGCGGCGTGCCGCCCGCCATCGTCGAGCCGTCGCTCGTCAGGAGCCAACGCCCGACCGTGACGCCGCCCGTCATCAGAGACGTGTTCAGGGTCTGCGCCCCGCCCGGGCCCTCTTCGACGCACGAGCCCAACTGCGCGCCCGGCGCGTAGACCTTCTGGTAGAGCGTGTACAGGTCGGAGCCGGCCGCGTAGGTGTGGTTGAGCACGAGCCCCTGCGACCACCAGAACGTCTCGCCCGCGACGCTGCTCTGCGGCACGGGCGCGCCGCCGTTGAGCAGAGGCGCGCCGAGCGGGGTCGAAGACGAGAGGTCTGTGCGGACGAGCCGCGCCAGGCGCAGCGCCCCGTCCGCGTTCAGAAGCCCCGCGCCCTGCTCCAGCGTGTTGTAGCCGTAGACCTGCTGCGCCGTCAGCATCAAAAGCGCCTTGACCAGGCTCGGCGTCAGGTCGGGGTTGGCCTGCAACATCAGCGCGGCCACGCCCGCCACGACCGGAGCCGACATCGAAGTGCCCGACAGGTACATCATCCGGCGCGAGGAGGGCTGGCTCGCGTCCGCGTTCAGCTCCGGGTGGCCCGCCAGCAGCGCGTTGTTCCGCGCCGCCGCGCCGACGATCCTGTTGCCGGGGGCGACGAGGTCGGGCTTGACGAGGTTGTCGTAGCGGCGCACGCCCTCGGCGTCGGCCCGGGAGCCGCGCGTCGGCCCGCGCGAGCTGTAGCTCGCCAACCTGTCGTCGGAGCGGCCGTTCGTCCCGAAGGTGTTGGCCGCGCCCACGGTGACGGCCGAAGGCTCGTGCCCCGGCGAGTGGATGGAGCCGTAGACCTTCTGCCCCGCGGCCCCCTTCCCGTCGTTGCCCGCTGCGGCGACGACAACCACGCCTGCGGCCGTCAGCCTGCGCACCGCGTCGCACGCAGGGTCGTTGCGGTACGAGTCAACGGCCGTCGCGCCCAGAGAGAGGTTGACGACGCGAATCTGGTAGAGCGCGCGGTTCCGCAAGACCCAGTCGAGCGCCGCGAGCAGCGCCGAGGTCGTCCCCCTCCCCTGCGAGTTCAGGACGCGCAGGTTGACGATCTTCGCCGCCGGCGCTAGCCCCTGGTACGCGCCGTTCGAGGGCCTCCCCGACCCCGCGGCGATGGAGGCGACGTGCGTCCCGTGCCCGAAGGGGTCGGAGGTTATCCCCTCGCCCGTGAAGTCCACGCTCTTGACGACGCGGCTCAGGCCGAGCGAGTCGCGGAAGACCTCGTGCCCCGCGTCGAGCCCCGAATCGACGACCGCGATGCCGACGCCCGAGCCGTCGTAAGTGGTCTTCGTCTGAAGCAGCCCGAGCAGCGCGGAGTTCGTCTGCGCGCGGACGTTGGACACGCCGGTCGTCGTCTCGACGTGGCCGCCCGCGGCGAGCGCACGGTCGGGCGAGACGTAGCGCACCTCCGAGTGCGAGGCCAGCTCGCGCAAAGACTTCGTCGGCACCCGCGCCGACACCACGCCGAGCCCCACGAGGTTTTGCGTCACCTGCCCGCCGAGCTTGACGACGGCCCCGACGAGGTTGAGGACGGAGCCGATGAGCGTCCTCCGCGGCGCGTCTTCGTACTGGACGATGACGTTGACCGAGCCGGACTGCGAGCCGTCCGCGAGCGCGAGCAGCTCGGGCGAGAGCTTCGAGGTCGCCCCGGAGCCCCGGGCGGCGCGCGACACGCCGCCCGGTAACGCGGCCGCAAACACGCAGAGCACCGCCGCCACACAGGCCACAAAGAGCCACCCGCGCAGACGACAGTGCTTCCCAAATTTCACCCTCAGCCTCCTTGGAAGTTTGCTTCAGGGGAGCTGCAAGAATTGCTTAATGGGGCTTTCCTATTGGGGCGTGCAGACTCAACTGCGCCCGGATTCGAGCAAGCAGCGTTCCAAGACGGCACGCGCTCTCGGACGCGCGCGTGTGCGCCAATTAAGGGCAAAAAGGCTTTGCCGCCCGCCGCCCCGGACGCCCCCGGACGCGGCAATGTGCAGCAGGGATGCGAATCCCGCCGATGCAATTTACACGGCAATAAAGCCGTGAACCGTGAACTGTAAACCGTGACAAGTGAAGACAGCTTTTCTCTCGTCACCGTTTACGGTTCACGGTTCACGGCTTTCTGGCACGGCCGTTGCCGAAGGGACGGCGCCCTGAAGCGAACCCCCTGACAGTTGAGACTTCCGTTCAGGCGTCGCGGCGTGCGGGCCGGCGTCCGGTGGCGAGTCCCGCCCCGCGGACGGGTTCCGCCTGAGACCGAACACGAAGGGGTGTTTTCATGGTGCCGCCGATAAGCCCGATGTCCCTGAGAATGAGCTGCACGCCCGCGCAGGCGTGCCCGGCGCGGCTGCTCGTCGCGGACGACGACGCGGCCGTGCGGAGCGTGCTGTCGGAGTTCCTGAGCGCGGAGTACGAGTGCGAGTCGGTCGGCTCGGCCGAGGAGGCGCTGGGGCTTCTGGGGTCGGGCGGGTTCCAGCTCGCCCTGAGCGACATCGCGATGCCGGGGATGAGCGGGCTTGAGCTGATCCCGCGCGTGCGCGAGGTCTCGCCCGACACGCTCGTCATCGTGGTCAGCGGCTCGCAGGAGATCGAGAGCGCGGTCGAGGCCCTGCGCGCAGGGGCCTTCGACTACCTCGTCAAGCCCTTCGACCTCGAACACCTCCAGCTCGCCGTCCGGCGCGCGCTCGAACACCAGCGCCTGCTCTCGGCCAAAAGGGGCTACGAGACCTACCTCGAACGGATGATCGAGCGGCGGACGGAGGAGCTCGACGGCGCGCTGCGCTCCTGCGAGAGCGCCTACCGCATGACGCTCAAGGCGCTCGTCGCCGCGCTCGAGACGCGCGACCAGGAGACGCACGGCCACTCGGAGCGCGTCGTCAACTTCAGCCTGCGGCTCGGCCGGGAGTTGGGACTGAGCAGGGAGCAGACGCGCTCGCTCGAGTTCGGCTCACTCCTCCACGATATCGGCAAAATCGGAGTGCCCGACGCTATCCTCCGGAAGCCCGCCAGGCTGACGGAAGATGAATGGGCGAAGATGCGCGAGCACCCCCTGCACGGGCAGAAGATTCTCGGCGGCATCGAGTTCCTCGAAGGCGCGGCGCGCGTCGTCGCCGAGCACCACGAACGTTGGGACGGCTCGGGCTACCCGCTCGGGCTCAAGGGCGAAGAGATAGACCTCTGCGCGCGCATCTTCGCCGTGGCCGACGCCTTCGACGCGATGGTCAGCGACCGCGTCTACCGGAGGGGGCGCAGCTACGACGCCGCGCTCGCCGAGCTGGAAGCCTGCGCGGGCGCGCAGTTCGACCCGCGCGTGGTCGAAGCCTTCCGGCGCGTACCCGCCAGTGAGTGGGAGCCCCTGCGTCGCTCCCGACCCGCCGCGGCCGACTCCGACTGCGGCACCCCGCGCACGCGCGCCGCCGCCGCGGCGTCGGACTCCGCCCCGCAGAACGCGCGCCGGCGCGTGCCGCGCGTCGGTTTCGGCAACCGGACGCGCATTAGACATTTCTAGTTCTTGACCGGCCGGGGCGGCGCGCGCCGTCATCCCGGGCACCGCTGAGACCGTTCGGCGGCGCTGTCCAAGGCCGGTCAGGTTAGTTTATATTGTGCGCACACGGACGGACTGACGCGGCGGGGAGTTTGCGAGCGGGAGGCCCTATGGCACAGGCTGAGACGACGGCGGGCGGGCCGGTGGTGATGCTGGTCGAAGACTTCCGGGACACGCGCGAGATGATGCGGCGGATGCTTGAGATGCAGGGCTGCCGCGTGGTCGAGGCGTCGAACGGGCAGGAGGCTATCGAACTGTCACAGCGCGGCGGGCTCGATTTAGTCCTGATGGACTTGAACATGCCGGTGCTCGACGGCTTCAACGCCACGCTGCGCATACGCGAGTACGAGCGGACGCGCGACGTGCCCGTCGTCGCCGTCACCGCCTACGACTCGGCCGAGTCGCGCGCCGCGGCCGGGGCGGTCGGCTGCTGCGACTACGTCGTCAAGCCGCTCGACCTCGAACACCTCTCCACGCTCCTCAAAAGACTTCTCCCTTCGCGTAACGGCCGAAAGTCTGACGCCTGAGCTAACCTCAAATTACCTTCTCGCGTTTAGAGGCGGTCTCCGACCGCCGGCTCAACCTACGATGAAAGTTGAGCCGGCGGTCGGAGACCGCCTCTAAACGGTCGCTGGTAAATTCAAATCGAAGCCGCGTTAGAAGGGCAAGATGTCGCCGAGGATGCTGCGGCCGCCGCCGCCGCGGCTCGCGCGGATGATCGTGGCCGCGTCTACGAGCGAACGGAGCGGCACCTCGCCCGCGAAGCTCTGGTCGAACCGCTTCTCCGTAATGAAGAGCGGGACGGTGAAGCCGCTGTCCAGCTCGTAGTCGATCCGCCCCTGGTTGCGGAACGCCTGCCAGACAACGTTCGGGACGGCGCGCAGGTGCACGGTCAGCGGCAGGTTCACGCGCGAGCCCTTGCGCCCGCCGATCTTCAGGTCGCCGTAGTGCGTGCCCTCGATGGCGTCCTGCCCCGCGAGCCGCAGGCTGTAGTCGAAGTCCTTCAGCGTGACAGGGACGAGGCCGTTCGAGACGTCGAGCCCGAGGCTCAGCCGCGCCGTCTGCTCGCGGAAGTCGATGGACTCAAGCGTCAGCTCGCCGACCTTGATGTTGACGAGCCTGCCGCCCAAACGCCCGATGTCTGTGCGACTCTGCGCCTGCGCGCCGGCCGTCAGCGCGAGCACAAATAGCACGGCTGCGAGCGCCCTGCCCGCCGGCACGAAATTCACGAAAGCACGCTTCAACATCCTCTAAAACCTCCGCCCGTTTCTGACTCTGAACCGCGCCGAAGCGGCGCCGTCGGGTACACTCTTCTTAACAACCGCCGTGCCACGGCTCCGGGCCTCAACGGCTTGAAAATCAAAGGGTTTGGCGGACTTTCCCGGCCGGCTGTACACGAAAAGGGAGTTCCGTCGAAGGTTATCGTGCGGCAGGAGGACAATAGACGGCAGGCAGACGACCGTTTTGCGTAAACTCTTGTAGATACAACCCTTATTCTCGCCGAGACCGCGACGGAACGAATTTACATTGAAGTAATGTCAATTTACATAAGAGCTATCTCGATTGACACAGGAGCTATGTCTGTTGACATAGGAGCTGTGTCAATCGACACAGGAGCTATGTCGATTGACATAGGAGCTGTGTCAATCGACATAGGAGCTGTGTAAGTCTGCATAGAAGCTATGTTCATTGACATAGAGGCTATGTCAATGAACATCAAAGCTGTGTAAATTGACATAGCTCCTATGTCAATGCGCATTGAAGCGATGTCGATGCGCACGGCCGCGGTGTCGATGCGTCTCGCGGCGGGGCGCGGCGGCTCCGATCTCATTCCGTCGGGGCGGTGCCGGTGCCGCCGGTGTTGCCGAAGTTGCCGCCGGCCCCTGCGTGCGTGGAGGTCGCGCCCGAGATGTCGCCGGTCTCGCGGACGCCGGTCTCCCCGCCCTTCTCCGGCACGTCGCCTTCGGCCAGTCCGCCGGGGCCGGCCTTGTCCGTGCCGCCCGTGACGCCCGGGGCGTTTTCGTCCCGCACACTTTCGTCCGCCATCGTCTAAGACTCCTTCCCGTCTCGGAATCGGCGCTTGCCACGCCGCACCTCAAGGGCGAGAATAAAACACCCCTGCGCCTTTTTTACAACGCGGCCGACGAACGCGGGCCGAAACGTTTCAAGGAGCGACCGACGCCGTGCGCCCTCTGCTCAAACTCTTCCTGCTGGGCCTGTCTCTCATGACGCTGACAAACTTTGAAGCCGGGGCGCAGACGCACGGCCCCGGCGTCCCGCGCGAGCTGGCGCGCCGGCGCGCGGAGCACTACCGCGACGTGCGTTACGCGCTCGACCTGTTGCTCAGGCCCGGCGCGGAGAGGCTCGAAGGGCGCTTGAAGGTGACGGTCACGCTCGACGCGGCGGCGGGCGACCTCGTGCTCGACTGGCGCTCGATGAAGAGGGACGAGGACGTGAGTTCCCGCGTCTCGGGCGTCAGGGCGAACGGGCGCGCGGTGGCGGACGCGCGGTTCGAGAACGAGCACATCGTCGTCCCGCGCGCGTACATGAAGGAGGGCGTGAACGAAGTCGAGCTGAGCTTCGAGTCGCCCATCAGCAAAGCGGGGAGCGCCGTCACGCGCTACCTCGACCGCGAGGACAACTCCGAGTACGTCTACACGCTCTTCGTCCCCTCTGACGCGAGCACGATGTTCCCCTGCTTCGACCAGCCCGACCTCAAGGCGCGCTTCAAGCTCCGCGTCACCGCGCCCGAGACGTGGAAGGTGGTCTCGAACACCGAGGGGACAGTCCTGCGCGAGTTCGACGACAGCAGCGGCGGGCTGCCGCAGTCGCCGCCCGCGGGGATGGCGTGGCACGCGTTCCCCGAGACCGAGCCGCTCAGCACCTACCAGTTCGCCTTCGCCGCCGGGCCTTTCGAGGCGTTGGAGTTTCAGCGCAAAGTCCTGATGCACAGATACCCGCTCGACCCGAAGACGGGCCGCATCTCTCCCGTGCACGGGCCAAACATTCTCACGCCGGTGAAGGACACGCCGCGCACGCGCCTTTTCGTGCGCAGGTCGAAGAGGGCGCGCGCCGAGAAGGAACTCGAAGAGGTCGTCCGCATCAACCGCGAGGGGGTGAGGTTCTTCGAGGAGTACTTCGGGCACAAGTTCCCCTTCCCGAAGTACGACCTCGTCCTCATCCCGGAGTTCGCCTACGGCGGGATGGAGCATGCGGGCGCGACCTTCCTGCGCGAGGACGGCGTGCTCTTCCCCTCCGACCCGACGGCCGCCGACATCGCCGCGCGCGCCGAGGTCATCCTCCACGAGGCCGCGCACCAGTGGTTCGGCGACCTCGTCACCATGCGCTGGTTCGACGACCTCTGGCTGAAGGAGGGCTTCGCCACGTTCATGGCCTACAAGGCGTTCGAGCGCGTGATGCCGAAGCTCGACGCGTGGAAGGTCTTCCACCTGCGCACGAAGCCGCTCGCGTATTTGACCGACGTGACGAAGGGGACGACGCCCATCTGGCAGGAGATTCCGAACCTCTCGGCGGCGAAGTCGGCCTACGGCAACATCGTCTACCGCAAGGCCCCCTCGATGCTCAGGCAGGCCGAGTTCTACCTGGGCGAGCGAGAGTTCCGCGACGCCGTCCGCCTCGTCGTCAAAGAGCACGCCTACGCGAACGCCACCTGGGAGGATTTGGTCGCGGCCTTCGAGCGCACGTCGGGCAGGGAGCTCTCCGCGTGGGCCGACGCGTGGGTCAAGCGGCGCGGGATGCCGGACGTGCGGGTGCACCGGACGACGAGCCGCCGCGGCTTCGTTTACAGTTTCGAGGTCGAGCAGCGCGACGCGCTCGGCGAGGGCGGCTCGTGGCCGATGCGCGTCAAGCTCCTGCTCGCGCCGCCGGACGCGAAGGCGCGGCCCGAAGTTTTGACCGTGACGCTGCCCGGCGCGGGCTCGACGGACGTGCCCGTGCCCAGGGGCAGGCGGAACCCGGCCTTCGTCTTCGCCAACTTCGAGGACTACGGGTACGGCCGTTTCTTTCTGGACGAGACGAGCCGCGACTACGTCGTCAAGAACCTCGGCTCGGTCAGAGACGACTTCCTGCGCGCGCTGCTCTGGGGCTCGCTCTGGGAGTCGGTGCGCGAGGCCGAGATGGCGCCCGCCGACTTCGTCGAGCTGGCCGTCAGACAGGCCCCGGCCGAGTCGGACGACGTGATGCTCGCCTTCGTGCTGGCGCGCGCGCAGACGGCCTTCCTCCGCTACCTCTCTGGCGCGCAGCAGAAGGCTCTCGCGCCGCGGCTCGAAGGTCTGCTCCGCGAGAGGATGCTGAAGGCCGCGACGCCCGGGCAACGCATCACCTACTTCCGCACCTACCGCGAGGTCGCCGCCAGCACGGCGGCGCTCGACGACCTCAAGGACATCCTCGCCGGCAAGCTTCGGGTGCCCGGGATGACGCTGCGCGCGCGCGACCGCTTCGACATCATCCGCGCGCTCGTGGCCGCGGGAGACGCGCGCGCGCACGAGCTTCTCAAGAAGCAAGGCGAGGCCGACAAGACCGACGACGCGCGCCGCTACGCCTACGCGGCGGGCGCGGCCGCGCCGGACGCGGGCGTGAAGCAGAGGTACTTCGGCCAGTTCGTCGGCGACAAGGAGTTGGCCGAGAGCTGGATCGAGGCCGCCTTCGGCCCCTTCAACACGCCGCGGCAGGCGGCGCTCACACTTCCCTATCTTGAGCCGGCACTCGCAGAGCTTCCCACGCTGAAGCGCACGCGCAAAATCTTCTTCGTCAACGGCTGGCTCGCGGCCTTCATCGGCGGGCAGTGCGACGCGCGCGCCTCGGGCGTCGTGCGCGACTTCCTCGCGCGCGAACAGTCGCTCGACCGCGACCTGCGCCTGAAGGTGCTCGAAGCGGCCGACGGGTTGGAGCGCTGCGTCCGCATCCGCGAGAAGTTCGCCGCCGCCGCGCCGTGATAAAATCCGTCCTGACCGAAATCCACCTTTGAAGGTCGCCGCCATGACCCGGGAGTAAAGAGATGGCCTCTGAAGTCTTAGAGCAGGCAACCGAAGAACGCCTCATCCGACGCCGAGCGTCAGTCGAAGAGTTCTGGTCGCTCCCCGAGTCCGTTCTTCCCACCGAGTACATCGACGGGGAGATTGTCATGGCACCTTCGCCTAGCATAGAGCACCAGTCCGCTTCAAAGAACATTTTCCGGCGCCTCGACAGGTTCGCGGGTGAGGCGGCCGACCAACTTTTCTACTCGCCGCTCGACGTGATTCTGCCGAGCGGCGATGTCGTCCAGCCTGACATTTTCTTTCTATCCAAAGAGGACGTGAGGCGGGCGAAGAAGCAAAGACGCATAAGCTGCGCGCCGCTGCTCGTGGTTGAGATTCTTTCTCCCGGCTCGGTCAGGTACGACACGCTCAAGAAGCGTGACCTGTACGAGCGCAACGGCGTGCGCGAGTACTGGATGGTTGATGTCGAGGAGCGAAGCGTCTCACAGCTCGTGCTCCGCAAGAAGCATTACGTCCTGACGGAGCTGGGCGAGACGGATGTCATCAAGGGCGCGGTGCTGGCGGGCTTTGAGATAAAAGTCGGCGAGTTGCTCAGCGCGTGACCTTTAAAACATAAGGCGGGCTACCGGGGGATGCTGAAGGACGGGCGGCTGAGGGTCGTCACTTACAACGTGCACAAGTGCGTGGGGCTCGACCGGCGCGAGCGGCCGGGGCGCATCGCGGCGGTGCTGCGCGAGGTGGAGGCCGACGTGATCGCCTTGCAGGAGGTCGTGAGCGTCGAGTCGGACGCCTCGCGCGAGGCGCACCAGGCGCGCTTCATCGCGGAGGAGTTGGGCTGCCAGTTCCACCTCGGCGAGAACCGCAAGCACCGCGGCGGGGCCTACGGCAACGTGGTGCTGACGCGCCTGCCCGTCGAGCACTGCCACAACTACGACATCACCTGGCGCTGGCAGGAGCCGCGCGGCGCGCTGCGCGTGGACGTGAGGCTCGGCGAGCCGGGCGCGGACGTGCTCCACCTCTTCAACATCCATCTGGGGACGGCCTTCGTCGAGCGCCGCCACCAGGGGCGCAAGCTGTGCAGCGAGTCCGTCCTGCGCGACCCGAAGTTGAAGGGGCCGCGCGTCGTGCTCGGCGACTTCAACGAGTGGACGCGCGGGCTCGCGTCGCGCCTGCTCTCGCAGGAGCTGCGCAGCGCCGACCTGCGCCAGCACCTCCGCACGCGCCGCACGTACCCCGGCCCGCTCCCCTTCATGCACCTCGACCACGTCTACTACGACCACACGCTCGAACTCGAACGGCTCAAGCTCCACCGCAGCCGCCTCTCGCTCGTCGCCTCGGATCATCTGCCGCTCGTCGCGGATTTCAAGTTGAGTAGCCAGTAGACAGTAGTCAGTAGTCAGTAGAAAAAACGAGCGGCGCGTCTTGGACATTAGTCCGGGCGCGCCGCTTCGTATTCCTACTGACTACTGACTACTTTCTTGCAAGCACGACCGGCGCTTCTTCGCTGGCGCGGACGCGGCCGAAGAAGGCGCGCACCTCGGCGTACTTGCCGGGGGGGATGGTCGCGGCGCGCTGGACGAGCTTGCGCGTGTAGACGAGGTGGCCGTCCTTGACCTCGTAGCTCGCCGTGTAGGAGCCGAAGTCGGAATCGACCTTGACCGCGTCCGGCAGCTCGTCCACGTCGAAGCCCGCGGGCAGCTTGAAGCGCGCCGTCTCGTTGAAGGCTCTGCTCTCCAACACGACCGGGTGCTTGCGCGTCGGCGGCGCGAGCCAGCCCGTCCCCGTCCGCCCGATGACCGTCGGGTTGAAGACGAGCAGGCGATCCTGCATCGACTGGCCGTAGCCGGCGGCCGTGAACTCCACGTCCAGCGCGAAGCGCCCCTCGGCGTGGTTGTCGGCCGGCTCGATCCTGGTGAACTTCGCGCCCGCCGCGCCCGCGCCGGCCCAGCGCTCGATGGCCTTCTGGTAGTCGCCGCGCGACAGCTCCTTAAAGACGGCGCGCTCGTAGGCGGCCGACTGCCCGACGGTGCGCTCGCGCACGACCGCGGAGATCGCGCCGTCCTGCGCGATGGTCACGTCGGCCGTCCGCTCGACCGTGTTGGCCTCGGGCGGCATGGAGGGCATGCGCAGGAGCTGTCCGTCGCCGCCCGCGATAACGAGCGCCCAGCTCCCCTGCTCGTGGTCGGGCAGGTCGCCGACGGGCGTGTTCGGGTCGGTCGGGTCGAAGACGAGCAGCCGTCCCAGGCCGGGGTGCGTGACGACCGCGGGGGCCTGCGTCTCGTCCGAGACCTTGACGGCGATGATGCAGTGGTTGAACTGGTGCGGCGAGGGCCACTCGTCGCGGACGTAGGTGCGGTCGCCCGAGTAGATGGCGACGGGGTAGGCCGTGATCTTCAGGACGCGCAGCATGGCGCGCATCAGGTTCGCCTTGTCCTTGCAGTCGCCGTAGTTCTTGGCGAAGACCTGGTGCGCGGGGTGCGGGCGCATCCCGCCGCCGCGCGAGACGCCCATCTGGATCGAGATGTAGTGGACGGCCTGCGCGTAGCGGCCGACGGCCGCGATCTTCTCAAGCTCGGTCTTGCAGTTGGCCGTCAGCTCGCGCGCCTTCAGGGCGAGCGCGTCGTCGGGCTCGGCCTGCGGGTCGTGCAGCGTCGAGAGCCAGCGCGAGACCTCCTGCCAGCTCTCGAAGCCGGGGTTCATCGCGTTCTTGGCGGCGTCGGGCGCGACGAAGCTGACGGCGAGGCGGGGCGCGAGGCTCGACATCGAAGGGCCGTGCGTCTCCTGCTCGATGGGCGGCAGGTCGCGCAGCTCCCAGGTGTAGGTCGTCCCCGCGACGGCCGGCTCAAGCTTCGCGTGGTTGAAGACGACGGCCGAGGCCCGCCAGCCCGCGGGGAGCGTCAGCGTGTAGCGCGCGAGGAGCGCCGGCAGGTCGTCCTGGAAGTTCCAGCCGTCCTGCGAGAAGACCGTGCGCTCCTCGGTCACCGACTGGTAGCCGAAGACCGTGCCGGGCGCTTCGGCCTCGTCGCGCGCGGAGATGACGCGCAGGCGCGCCTCGTCGTACACGTCGTCGGCGTTGAGCGCCATGTCCACGGTCTCATCCTTGCCGTACTTCTTGACCTGGCCGCCGGGGCGGATGAGCCACGCCTTCAGCTCGCGCACCTTGCCGCCGTCGGTGTTGTAGAGGGCGTGCGCGCTCGCCTCGTCGCGCCCCTCGCGGGCGAGGACGCGGACGGCGTAGCTGGTCGTCGTCACGACGCGGCCGTCGTCGCCGACCACGACGCTGCGCTCGTGGTGGAGGACGACGGCCTTGACCTTCTTGTCGTAGGCGGGCGCCGAGGCGGCGGCCGCGGCCTTGAGCCACGCGGGCACGTCGTCGCCCGCGGCCTTGGCCGTGCGCGACACGGGAGCAGCGGCCGCGAGCAGCGCCGCGACGCAGAGCGGGAGGGCGAAGAGGCGGGTTGGTCGGAGCATGTTCTTAATTCCTTCCGAGTGAGTGCTAAGGACTGAGGACTGAGTTTTAAAACCTGTCTTCACTCAGTCCTCAGTCCTTTTTTATTTCGAGCCGGTGGCGGTCGCCGCGCCCTGCCTGAGGGCGATGGTGTGGGCGTCCTGCTTGCTCACCTGGTCGAAGTAGTTCTTGAGGACCGGGTAGTTGTTGACGGAGAAGCGGAGCACCTGGTCGCCGCCCCGGCCGAAGTAGAACTTGCGGTCGTAGATGAGCGTGCGCCCGTCCTTCGTGACGGCGGCCTTGGGCTCGTACTTGCTCGTCTCGCCGGCGTTGATCGGCGCGGGGGCCTCGGCGTTGTCGAGCGCGAAGCCCTCGGGCAGGGTGACCTCGACGTGATCCTCCTCCGACCAGGGGTAGTGGAAGTAGACCTCGTGGCGGCGCGTCGCCGTCGGGAAGAGCGCCCCGAGCCCCTTCTGGAAGAAGGCCGGCTGGAAGAAGAGCCGCTTGCCCGTGCGCGTCGCGTAGGAGGGCACGCGCACGCGGAAGGTGTAGACGAAGGGCTTCAAGGGGTCGTTGACGTTCTCGATCTTGAGGTCGGTGACCTCCGCGCCCATCCGCGCCTTCCACCAGTCCACGACCGTCCTCTCGCGCTCGGCCGGCGAGTCGTCGTCGTTGTACTCCTTCTTCTCCCAAGCGAGGTGGCCCGTGTACTCGATCTTCACGACGCCTTCGAGCGTGCCGTCCTCCGAGAGCGTGAACTTGCCCGTGCGGCGCTCGACCGACTTCTCGGGGCCGGACACCATCCCGCGCACCCAGACGGGCTCCTTCCCGTCGGTGATGAGCACGTCCTGCCCCTCCTCGGGCCAGCCCAGCATCCCGTAGGGCGTGTACATCTCGGCCGGGCTGAAGAACTGCCACCCGTCGCCGACGCGCACCGCGACGAAGATCGAGCCGAGGAAGGTGTAGTGCATGAAGCCGCGGTCGAAGAAGAAGTCGTCGTTGTTGCCCGAGAGCGCGACGCGCGCGTCGAAGCCGGCGGCGCGGGCGAGCGCGGCGAAGAGGAAGTCGATGTCGCCGCCCGTCCCCTGCGCGCGCTTGAGCGTGTCGCCGGGCGACTTGTTCTCCTTGAGCTTGGCGCGCTCGTCGGGCGTCAGGCCCGCGGCGTCGTCCGAGACGTTCTTGATCTTGGTGCGGCAGAAGTCGTAGATGCGCTGGAGCTTCTCCGTGTCGGTCTTCGCGTCGCCGACGATGCCGGGGACGGCCGCCTTGACCTCGTCGTTCGGCTTGGTTAAATCCTTGAAGACCTCGTAGTACCTGCGGCCCGTGTCCTTCCAGTACTGCTCGGCGTCGAGCTTCTTGTCGTCGGAGGCGAAGAGGAAGACCCAGGAGCGGACGGCGTCCTCGGGCGGCATGCGCGGCTCCTCGCGGAAGGCGGGCATGTTCGTCATCGACATGCGGTAGAAGCCGTCCTTGTGCTTCTCGAAGCGCGCGTCGCCCATGTTGATGGGGCGGTAGCGCATGCCCATGAAGGGCTTGAGGTAGTAGGTGACGGAGCGGACGGGTATCTCGCGCTGGAAGGGGATGCGCAGGGCGTCGGCGCTCGCGCCCGGGCGCACCTCGCGCCAGCGGTACTCGACGACCGAGCCCGGCTCGACGCCCGGGAGCGCGAAGGACTTGACCTTGACCTTGACGCCGCTGACCTTGACGACCGTGCGGTCGAAGACGTCCTCCTTCTTCAGCTCGACGACCGTGCCGTCGGGCTTGATGACGCGGGCGGCCACGTCCTTGACCTGGTTGCGGCCGTAGTAGGGCAGCTCGACCTTGCTCTGCGCGTCGCGGCCGCGCTCGTTGAAGACCTTGATGCGGACGTAGTTCTTGAGTGACAGCTCGTAGAGCTGGCTGTCGTCGATGTAGACCTCCCAGAAGAGCGCCTCGGCGTCGGCGTCCTTCTCGACGGCGGGGGCCGCCGCGCCGAGTTCGGACGGGTCGAGCGGCTTCCAGTCCTTGTCGCCGCGTGCGAAGGCCGGCTGCGACGAAAGGGCGGTGACGAGGATTCCGAACAGGAGGGCGAGCGCGCGGGGGCGCAGACGGGGGAAGGGGGATTTCATTCTCTTGAACCTTTCGGGCGGATGGCGGCTGACGGAGACGGTCGGGGGTCGGACGTACAGGCCGCAAAGGGTGAAACTTAAGGTCACTCGAACAAGGGAGGCGTCGCCGTGACCGGGCGAACCAACGGACGCTGGATTTTACGACGAGAATCTGTACGCGGCAAGCGGGAAAAGGCCATGAACCGTGAACCGTGAACCGTGACGAGAAGGGACTGCCTTCCTCCTGTCACGGTTCACGGTTCACGGCTTTCTTGCCTTTTGCCTTTTGCCTTTGCTACTTTCCCGGGCATGGGTTTCGGGAGTTTGACGCCGAAGGAGTTCGGGGAGCGCGTGCGCGGCGGCGAGGACTTGCTGCTCGTGGACGTGCGCGAGCCGGAGGAGTACGAGCTGGCGCGGGTCGAGGGCGCGCGCCTCCTCCCCTTAAGCCTCTTCAACGAGTGGGCGCCGACGCTCGACCCCGAGCGCCCGACGGTCTTCCTCTGCCACCACGGCATCCGCAGCGCGCAGGTCTGCGCCTACCTCTCGCGCCAGGGCTTCGAGAAGCTCTACAACCTCTCCGGCGGCATCGACCGCTGGTCGGCTGACGTAGACCCTTCAATCCCGCGTTACTAAAAAAGTACCGAGGACTGAGTTAAGACCTGTCTTCCACTCAGTCCTCAGTACTCAGTCCTCAGTACTTTTTTATGGAAGACTACACGGAGGAGCACGCGGCCCGTTACCCGGCGGAGTACCTGGCCGGGATAGACCTCTACAACGCGGGCGAGTTCCACGCGGCGCACGACGCGTGGGAGGAGCGCTGGCGCGACGACTGCGGCCCGCAGGAAAAACTCTTCCTACAGGCGATGATTCAGTCGGCCGTCGTCTTCCACCACGTCGAGATCGGGCGGCGCGGCGCGGCCCGGCGCATGTACCGCATGGCGCTTGAGAAGTTCGAGCGCCTCGGCGTCGAGAAGTACATGTCGCTCGACATCCCGGACTACCTCGCCCAACTCGCGCGCTCGCTCTCCTGGCTCGAAGCGGCCGAAGACCCGCGCGACGCCGTCCAGCCCGCAGACTTCAAGGCCCCGCACATCCGACTCCTGCCCGGCGTGACGGACTACGGCTGACGCGCGTGCTCCTTTCCTCCCGCGCCTTTGTGTTTTAGAATCGGCGCAAGCATTCAAACGGCAACACAGTTCGGAGGAAGAGGGATGTCTCTGTCTCAAGTGGAGATACTTGAAGGCGCGGAGGAGTGGCGCGACCGCTACGCGCGCTGGAAGCAGATCAACGAGCTGCGCGGCGACGACGTGGGCGAGCACTACCCCTGGGTCGCGAACCGGCGCGCGCCCTTCCGACCGGCGCGGCGCGCGCTGCCGATGCTCAACCTCGCTCTCGTCACCTCGGCCGGCGCCTACCTCGACGGCACAGAGCCCTTCGACACCGAGACCTTCGGCGGCGACGCCTCCTTCCGCGAAATCCCCGTCGAGGTCGGCCCCGCAGACTTGCAGTGGACGCCGCGCGGCTACGACCCGGCGCACGTCAAAGAGGACATGAACGCGCAGGTGCCCCTCGACCGCCTCAAGGAGTTCCAGGGCAACGGCATCATCGGCCAGCTCAACCCGGTCTTCTGGAGCATCTCCGGCTTCATCCCGAACGCCGCGCGCTTCGCCGCGACGGGGCTGCAAGAATTGGTCGGGCGCGTCCGCCGCTACGAGGTGCAGGCGGTGCTGCTCGTCCCGGCCTCGCGCCTCTGCCACCAGACGATCTCCTTGGCCGCCCGCGCCATCGAGGCCGCGGGCGTCCCCACGATGACGCTCGCCGTAGACCGCGCCGTCGTCGAGGCGGCCCGCCCGCCGCGCGCCGCCTACTACCCCGGCGAGTTCGGCTGCGTCGTCGGCAAGCCCAACTGGCCCGAGTACCAGCGCCGCGTCCTCGACGAAGCCCTCCGCCTGATAGAACCCATCGACCAGCCCAGCGTCCGCAACCTCGTCGTCGCCGCCGCCACCGAGGTCGAGATGGATCGCGGGGAGAGGTAGCGGGAGGGATGAAGGCGCAAAGCCTAGTTTTGAACCAGACCCTCAGAGCCTGTTTCAAAAGCCCCGAAGGGGCATAATGAGATAGCCAGGGGCAGCGCCCCTGGAATAAGGTCGGATAGAATAGGTCGAGCCCTGAAGGGGCGGAATAATCGTCGTCGTTATTCCGCCCCTTCAGGGCTCAACATATTTACCCGGACGTGACCAGGGGCGGCGCTCAGGCTTTGCCTTCGCTCTGCCCCTGGCTTTCATATGCCGCCCCTTTGGGGCTTTTCAAACACGTTCTCAGTATTTGCCTTTGAGGTCGCCGAGCTTCACGTTGAAAGAGTTCCCGATGGAGTCGCGGGTCTTGGAGGCGAGGGCCAGAGACCTGCGCGTCAGCTCGCCCTGGTCGCAGGGGTCGCTGCCGGTCAGGCACCTGTGGTACTGGATCATCGCCTCTTCGACGCCGGCGTCCTCCACGATGACCATCGTCCCGGCGTACAACTGCATGAACCTCGCCCCGGCCCGCTCGCGCTCCTTCTGATCCTTCGACGTGGCCACCGTCGCGGCGGCCTCCGACGCGGCGAAGTAGAGTTCGAGCCGCCTGTCCAGCAGGGGCTTGAGCAGCGCCTGCTCGCGGTCGTAAGCCTGCTTCGCGGCGGCGGCCCGCTGCTCGTCGGCGAGCCTCCTGGCAGCCTGCTGCTGCTGGTCGTTGTACTGTTGGACGGTGAACCAGAAGCCGGCCACCGCGATGAGCGCGGTGAAGACGGGGATGTACTTGACGACGTTCTCCGCCCTGGGGCCGCGGACGCCGAGGCCCGCGACCTCGTGCTCCAACTTTCTGATTTCGAGTTCGAGCTTCCTCAGTTGTGCCCGGCGAGCGGCTGCCCGGCGTCGCCGGTCTCGTGTGCGGCCATAAGCTTCTCGCTGCCGTTCAGGGCTTCCGCTGCACCGCGTAGCAGACTTCCTTCTCTTCGACGCAGACCAGGACGATCTTGCCCGCCGGCATCTTGTCGTCGCCGTACGCCTCCGCCTCGTGCGTGCTGACGTGGAGGGCGCGCCCGCGGCGGGGCCTGGCCTGCCAGCCCGTGATGACGCCCCTCTTCACGACCGCGCTCAGCGTGAAGCCCTTCGGGTCGTCGGCGACTTTGTTCAGCCCGTTCTTGAGCGCCATCCTGCTCACCTGTTCTTTAAAGTCCCTCCGTTCCATCCGCCGCCAATCCTTCTCCTGCCCTGCGGCGGCGGACTGCGAGACGAACAGCGCGAGCATCAGGTAGACGATTCTTCTCCTGACCGGTACTCCTGTAGTCGGGCGGGGGCTTCCGGGGCCGCGGTCTTGACGCGGCCGCCCTTTATATGCCAACTCCCGCCGCCGGACAAGAGTTTTACGCGCGCCGCACGGGCGGCGTCAGCCGAACTGCTTCAGGACTTCTTCGACCTGCGCGAAGTTGAAGGGCTTGCCGATGACCGTGTCGGCGGGGGCGTCGCCCTGCGTGCGCGCGGCGTCGCGGCCGTAGCCGGTGACGACGGCGATGCGCGTGCGCGGGCTGCGGCGGCGGACGGCGCGCGCCACCTCCCAGCCGTCCATCTCGGGCATCGAGAGGTCTGTGAAGACGAGGTCGAACTCGCCCTCGTCCAGGGCCGCGAGCGCCGCGCGGCCGCTGTCGGCGCGGCGGGCGCGGTGGCCGAGCGCCTCGACCATCTCGGCCAGGGTCTCGCGCACGTGCTCCTCGTCGTCCACGACGAGGACGGAGAGCGGGCGGGCGGGACTCTCGCTCTCCGGCGCGGGCTGCGCCGGCTCCGGCCGCGCGGCTTCGGCGTGCGGGAGGTCGATGGTGAAGGTCGTCCCCCGCCCGGGCTGCGAGGCGGCGGAGATGTGGCCGCCGTGGCGCTCCACGATGCCGTAGGAGACGAAGAGGCCGAGGCCCGTCCCGTGCACGCCCTTCGTCGTGAAGAAGGGCTCGAAGATGCGGGCCCGCGTGCCCTCGTCCATCCCCGTGCCTGTGTCGGCGAAGAGCAGGCGCAGGCGCTCGCCGCGGCGGCGGCAGGTGATGGCGAGCCGCCCGCCCGCGGGCATCGCGTCGATGGCGTTGACGACGAGGTTGACGAAGACCTCGCGCAGCTCCGAGGCGTTGCCGCGCGTGTGGAGCGAGTCGTCGCCCTCGACCGTCACCTCGTAGCGCAGGCCGAGCGAGCGCGCGTCGTTCTCCCAGCGCGTGCGCGTGATCTCGACGGCGTCGCGCAGCAGCCCCGTCACCGAGACCTCCGCGTGGCCCTCGCCCGGGAGTTGCCGGGCGAAGGAGCGTATGCGGCGGACGGTGGCGGCGGCGTCCTCGGCGGCCGTGAGGATGATGTCGAGGCCGCGCGTCAGTCGGGCGTCGCCGTCGGCCGAGCGGCGCAGGAGCTGCGCGCGCCCGAGGATGGCGGCGAGGGCGTTGTTGAAGTCGTGCGCGACGCCCGAGGCGAGCTGGCCCAGCGCGCGCAGCTTGTCGGCCTGCGCGGCGCGCTCGCGCTCCGCCCTCTGCTCCGTCACGTCGCGCGTGATGGCGAGCGTGCCGGTCGTGCGCCCGTCGATGACGAGCGGGGTGGAGTCCGTCACGATGTAGCGTATCTCGCCGTTGGCCCTCAGCAGGCGCAGCTCGACCCTCTGCGGCTCGCCCGCGAGCGTGCGGCGGAAGCGCTCCTCGGCCGCCGGGCGCTCCGACTCCTCGATGAGGACGCGGAAGTGCTGCCCGATTAAAGCCTCCTTCGCGTAGCCGCACATCCTCGCGCCCGCGCTGTTGATCCACGTCAGGCGGCCCTCGGTGTCGGTGGCGGCGATGTTCTCGCGCGCGCTCTCGAGGACGTGTTCGAGCAGCGACTGGCGTTCGCGCGCGACGGCCTCGATGTGGCGCAGCTCCGAGAGGTCGCGCACGGTGCAGACCGTGCCGACCAGCCCCGACCCTTCGACGACGGGCTCGGCCGTGACGAGCAGCGTACGCCCGAGCGCCTCGGGCGTGTACTCGGTGGTCACGGGGCGGCGCTCGGCCGTCACGCGCTCGATGATGCAACCCTCGCCGCGCCCCGCGCGCAGGATGTCGCAGCAGCCCCTTCCGAGAAGCTCCTGCGGCTCGGCCCCTTCGAGCGCCGCCCCCGCGCGGTTGACCCTCGTCAGCCTCCGGTCGTTCGAGAAGATGTAGATGCCGTCCGACATCGCGTCGAAGGTCGTCTCCCACGCGCGCTTGGCGCGCTCGACCATCTGGAACAGCTCGGCCTGCCGCACCGCGATGCCGGTCTGGTCGGCGACGGCGCGGGCGAGCGAGACGTCCTCGGGCCGCCAGCGGCGCGTCTCCCCGACGGTCGAGATGGCGAAGCAGCCGGGCAGTTCGTCGCCGACGCGGATGGCGACGTACATGATTGAGCGCGTGCCGAGCTGGCGCAGGATGTGCTCGTAGACGGGGCGGATGGCCGGGTCGCGCTCCACGTCCTCGAAGGCGAGGACGCCGGTGCCGCGGATGTTTTGGATGAGGCCGCTCACGAGCCGGATGGGGTACTCGCCCCCGGCCGAGGAGACGCCCGGCACGGTGTACTCGGCCACGTTGCGCACCACGCCCGCCTCGCGGTCGATCATGAAGAGGGCGCAGCGGTCTACGCCGAGCTGGCGGCCCAGCTCGCGCGTCGCGGCGCGGAAGACCTCGTCGGCGTCGAGCGACTGGCGGACGGCGCGCGTGATGCGGTTGATGAGCGCCTCGCGCTCGGCCTGCGCGGCCAGCTTCGCGGCGTCGCGCTGGCGCGCGACGAGCTGCGCGGCCTGGCGGGCGAAGGCCACGGCCGGGAGCACGCTGCGGCGGTCGGGCGCGCGGCCCGAGCGGGGGTCGTCGAGCGCGATGAGCCCGACGAACTCGCCGTCGTGCGCGAAGAGCGGGACGAACAGCTCGTCGCCGTCGTGCCAGGCGTCGGCGCCGTAGCCGGGGGCGGGGCGCTTGAGCCCCGACTTGAAGCGGCGCGCGTCGAAGGAGTCGAGCAGTTGGTAGTGGCTCGGCGGGTAGTAGGCGGCGTAGCCCAGCGCGCCCACGTCGATGCGGACGCCGCGCGCGACCAAGCGCGCGACCTCCTCGCGCGGGTAGGGGCGCTCGCCCGCCCGCGCGACGTACTCTCCGGGGATGTTCGACGACCAAGAGACGATGCGGCGCGTGCGCCCGTCCTCGTTGAAGAGGAGGACGAGGCAGGTGCGGTAGTCGGTCAGTTCCGTGATGGTGTCGGCCAGCCCCGCGAACAGCTCTTCGAGCGCGCGGCCGTCGCCCGCGGGCGCGGCGGCCAGCGCCGTCAGCGCTTCGAGCTGCCGGACGGAGGCGCTCAGGTACTCTTCGGGCGTTTCGCGCTCTTCGGGGCAGATTTCAGACAGGGGCATAGGAGCGTTCTCCCGTCGGAGTCTGATTCGGCGAAAGCGTAGTCCGGCCGCCCTTGTTTCCTTCAGCTCAAGGCGGCGGCACTTGCGGAAGATTTCGAGAGGCGGGGCCTTTTCGGTCTGAGGCTTACTGTCAGCCCACTGTGCGCGCCCGCAAACGCGGGGCAAGTGTGAATATAACAAAGATTTAGCGGGGTTGTCATCAGGAAAGAGCAGTCAGTAGCCAGTAGGAAAACGCGCGGGCGATAAACGACGGCGCGCCTCCCATCAACCGATGATGGGAGGCGCGCCGTTCTTCGTCTCTTTCTACTGTCTACTGACTACTGTCTACTGCCTACTCCTCGGCCGTCCGTCCACGGCGCTGCGGGCGAAGTAGCCCTGGCGGTAGGTGAGCCGCAGTTGCGCCTTCTTCAGCTCGGGGTTGACCACGTCGATCTGCACCTTGCGGAAGGAGCCGTCCTTCGTCTTGTTCGAGGGCGAGTAGGCGATGAGGTACTGCGAGCGCAGGTCCTCCTGAATCTGCGCGAAGGCCGAGCGCAGGTCGTCCTCGTTGCGCGGGAAGTAGGCACGCCCGCCCGTCCGCTCCGAAATCTTCCGCAGGCTCCCCTCGTCCACCCCCTCGAAGCTGAAGCTGTCGCCGATGCCGATGGAGTAGATGATGGCGTCGGCCTTCAGAGCCGAGTCCACCGCCTCCTGAAGCTTCAGGCGGCTCGAAGTGTCCACGCCGTCGGAGAGGAGGATGATGGCGCGGCGCGTCTTGTCCGATGACCCGGAGAGCACC
This sequence comes from Pyrinomonadaceae bacterium, assembly GCA_035563535.1. GTDB lineage: Bacteria > Acidobacteriota > Blastocatellia > Pyrinomonadales > Pyrinomonadaceae > QHXN01. Next base: position 195,072 of record DATMVD010000003.1, read on the forward strand.
TCGCGCGAGGTGACCCAGATGGCGTCCCAGATGGCGGTGGTGCCGGCGCGCGCCTGGTTGTCGCCGGAGATGGGGGGCGTGCCCACGGTGACGCCGCCGCCGACGTAGCCCGAGGGCGGCACGAACTCGACCTTGTCGATGGCACGGCGCACCCGCGCGGCCGAGCCCGTCAGGCCCTGCTCGAGCGTCGCGTCGCCGGTGAAGGTGAGCACGGCCACCTCGTCCTTCTGCGCGCGGATGACCGTATCGACGAAGCGCTGCGCGGCCGACTTCTCCTCGGGGAGCGTGCGCTCCTGCGAGGCCGAGCAGTCGATGAGGATGGCGAGCGAGAGCGGCCGGTCGGTCTCGCGCTGGAAGGTCGTGACCTTCTGCTCGACGCCGTCTTCGATGACGCGGATGTCCTCCGGCCTGAGCGTCGTGACGAAGCGCCTGCTCTTATCGACGGCGGTGAAGAGCACGTTGGTCAGGTCGGTCTCGATCCGCTCCACGTCCTCGTCGTCAATCGTCTCGTCCCGCTGCGGCGTCGGGCGCTGCGCGGGCGGCGACCCCGACTGCTGCGCGCTCGCGCCCGCCCCCGCCCACGCGACGGCGGCGGCGAGCACCAACAGCAGGACGGCCGCGAATCTCTTTTGGCTTAACATCTTCTTCCTCGTGAACCGTGAACCGTAAACCATGACAAGAACGTAAACCGTAAACCGTGACAGGTAAAACCCGCTTTCCTCTTGTCACCGTTTACGGTTTACGGTTCACGGTTCACCTGCTTATCAAATCCCTGTCGGCCGTGTAGCCCCGCTTGGCGTTGACCCTGTACTTGTCGCCGGCGTTGACCTTGACCTCGATGCGGCGGTAGCGGCCGTCGAAGGGCGGGTCGGGGCGGTAGGTGAGGAGGTACTGCGAGCGCAGCTCCTCGCCGATCTTCTTGAAGGCGCGCTCCAGCTCCAGCATGTCGCCGGAGTAGAAGGAGCGGCCGCCCGTCTCGTCGGCCATCCTCGACAGGTACTTGTCGCCCGAGTCCTTCACGGTGCCGCCCTCGACGCCGGGGACGGCGCTCCCCGTAAACCCGCCCTTGGTCGAGATGGCGAAGATGATGGTGTCGGTCTTCTGCGCGATGGAGATGGCGTCCTCGATGCGCGCGCGGCTGTAGGTGTCGTCGCCGTCGGTGATGACGACGAGCGCGCGGCGCGGGCTCGACACGTTGCGCATCTTCTGGTCGCAGAACTCCCAGATGGCGTCGTAGAGCGCGGTCTGCGTCCCCGGCGTCTTCACGCCGTCGATGGCCTTCTCCAGCAGGTCGAGGTTGCGCGTGAAGTCTTGGCGGAGCTTGACCTCGTCGTCGAAGGTGACGAAGGCGCCCCAGTCCTTGCGCGTGCGCGTGACGGTGTAAAGGAAGTTCTTGGCCGCCTCCTTCTCGAAGCCGAGCTTGCCCGCCGCCGAGCCCGACGTGTCCATCAGCACGCCGACGTAGACGGGCAGCTTCTCCAGCTCCTTGATCTCGCCGAGGAAGTCGAACTGGACGGGGCGCTTCTCCTCGAAGACCGAGAAGTTGTCCCTGGTCAGGCCCGTGACGGGCACGCCCTTCTTGTCGAGCACGGTGACGGGGACGCGCACGACGCGCACGGTGACCTGCCCTTCGACCTCTTCGCGCTGCGGCGTGGGCGTCTGCCGCGGGGCGGGCGCCTGCTGCCCGGCGGGCGTCTGGCGCGCGGAGGCCGCCGCGCCGCAGAGGGCGCAGGCGATGACGGCTAAGGGGATGAACAGTCTCGCGGTTTTCTTCATAGACGGATGAAGGGGAGCGCGGGTCGAACCTCGGGTCTTGCGGCCGATTCGAGCACCCCATTCGATGCCCCCGGCCGCCGCGGTCGTTGCTTCCCCGATGGTGACAGTATACCGCTATTGCAACGCGTCAAGAAATTCCGACAGCTCTGGCGGGAGCGGGGCGGTGAAGCTCATCCACTCGCCCGTGGCCGGGTGGTGGAAGCCGAGCCGTTCGGCGTGGAGGAACTGGCGGCCGAGGGCGGCGACGCGCGCGCGCAGCGAGGGGTCGGGGAGCGTCCTGTCGCGCCCGCCGCCGTAGGTCTCGTCGCCGACCACGGGGTGCTTGATCCAGGCGAGGTGGACGCGTATCTGGTGCGTGCGGCCGGTCTTGATCTGAACGTCCAAAAGCGTGAATCGCGTGAAGCGCCGCCGCACGCGCCAGAGCGAGAGGGCCGCGCGCCCGCCGCGCACGACGGCCATCCGCGTGCGGTTGCGCGGGTCGCGCGCGAGCGGCTCTTCGATTCTCCCGCGCTCCTCGCGCGTCACGCCGTGGGCGAGCGCGACGTACGACTTGAAGACCGTGCGCGCGCGGAACTGCTCCGACAGGCTCTCGTGCGCCCGCGCCGTCTTCGCGACGACGATGACGCCCGACGTGTCGCGGTCGAGCCGGTGAACAATCCCCGGCCTCAAAGAGCCGCCGCCCGAGAGTCGGCCGAAGTGAAAGGCGAGAGCGTTGGCGAGCGTGCCCGAATGAACCCCGGCCGCCGGGTGGACGACGAGCCCGGCCGCCTTGTTGACTACGACGACCTCCTCGTCCTCGTGGAGGATGTCGAGCGGAATCTCCTCGGGCTCGACCTCGGAGGGCGGCGGCGCGGGCAGTTCGACCTCGACGCGCTCGCCGCCCTTCAGCTTGAGCGAGGGCTTGGCCGCGCGCCCCCCGACGAGTACGTCGCCGTCGTCGATGACGCGCTTCAAAGCCGAGCGGCTCACGCCCTCGACGCGCGCGGCGAGAAAGGCGTCGAGCCTTGCGCCCGCGTCCTCTTCGCCCACGTCAAACACGAGCGTCTCGGCCTCCGGCTCCGGCTGAACGTTCGCCGCCTCGCCTTCCAGGTTCGCTTGCTCGTCGCTCATGCGCTAACGGTGTCAGGGGCCGGGGTCACGTTGGATGTGCGACGCCAGCGGAGAAGGAGGAAGACCGCTCCGCCCACGACGACGAGGAGGCTGATGAGTTGCGAGGTCGAGAGGCCGGTCAGCGTCGTCAGGCCGAGGATGTCGCCGCGCGGGTCGTCGCGGAAGAACTCGATGGTGAAGCGGGTCAGGCCGTAGAGCACGGCGTAAGCGCCGATGACCTGACCGTCGAAACGCTTGCGCCGGTGGAGCCAGTACAGAAAAATAAAGATGAGGAGCGCGGCGAAGGACTCGTAGAGCTGCGTCGGGTGGAGGTGGACGCCCGCGGGGACGCCCGTGATGCGGTGCGCGAGTTCGCCGAACTCGACGCCCCAGGGCACGTCGGTCGGCCGCCCCCAGCAGCACCCCGCGGCGAAGCAGCCCTCGCGGCCGATCGACTGCCCCAACGCCACGCCCGGCGCGAACGCGTCCGTCACCTTCCAGAAGGAGAGGCGGTAGCGGCGTATCAACAACACCCCCGTCAACAACCCGCCGAGGAAGCCGCCGTACCACACGCCTCCCGAGCGCAGGAAGTCTATCGAGAGCAGGTTCCGCCAGTCCTGCCCGTACTCCGGCTCGGCCAGCATCAGCAGAAGCTTCGAGCCGATGAGTCCGCCCAGAAGCATCCACAGCCCGAGGTCGAAGACGCGCTCGCGCGGCAGGCCGTCGCGCCCGCCCAACTTCGACGACACGAACAGCGCCGCCATGAACGCCAGCGCCAGCAGCACGCCGTACGTGTTGACGGGGAAGCTGCCGATGTGGAAAAGCTCTGGGTACATTTAAGAACGCCGCCGCGTTAGCGGCGGTCTGAGTTTAGCCCGGCCTTTCAAGGCCGGGCTAAACTCACGCGCCGCGACGCGGCGGCTCGGCCTCTCCGACGCTTGACGCCGCCTTCGCCTCGCGCGCCTCGCGCCTTCCTTCGAGAATCAGGTCGAGCGCGAGCAGCGCCGCGCCGGTGCAGATGGCCGCGTCGGCGACGTTGAAGGTCGGCCACTGGTACGAGCCGATGAAGACGTCGATGAAGTCAACGACGTAGCCGAGCCGTATGCGGTCGGTCAGGTTGCCGGCGACGCCCGCGAGCAGAAGCGCCAGCGCGCCGAGCAAACGGTCGTCCGTGCGCGTGGTGCGGAAGAAGTAGAGCAGAAGCCCCGTGACCGCCAGCGCCGCCAGCGCCGCCAGCATCCAGCGCCCGAACGCGCCGCCCTCCTGCAACTGCCCGAAGGCGATGCCCGTGTTCTCCGCGTAGGAGAAGTGCAGCAGGCCGTCGAAGACGCGCACGACCTCGCCGGCCTTCAGGCGCTGCACGGCCCAAGCCTTCGACGCCTGGTCAACCATGTAGACGGCGGCCGCGGCGAAGAGGTAGGCCGCGCGCCAGCGGAAGAAGCCCTGCGCCTTCAACTGACGCCCCCCTCGGCCTCGATCTCGGCCAGCGCCTCGACGCAGCGCTCGCACGCGGTCGGGTAGCGCGTGAAGGTGCCGACCAGCGTCGAGTAGTTCCAGCAGCGCTCGCACTTCAGCCCGGCGGCGCGCTCGACCGTGACGCGGATGTCCTCGCCCGCCTCGTCTTCGATAAGGGTGAGCGAGACCTGCGAGACGATGAAGAGGTAGCGCAGCTCTTCGCGGTAGCCCCCCAGAAGCTCGAAGGTCGGGCGCTTCGCTTCGAGCCGGACGTGCGCTTCGAGCGAACTCCCGATGAGCTTCGCCGTGCGCGCCTCTTCGAGCGCGCGCAGCACTACGTCGCGCACCTCGAAGAGCCGCGCCCAGCGTTCGAGCAGGCCGGCCTCGCGCTCCGCGCTCAGGACTACGGGGAACTCCGCCACGTGAACCGAAGGCGGGACGGCGTCGCTTTCGACGGCGTTCGCGCCGCGCGCCTTCACCTCCGGCAGGTTCTCCCAAATCTCGTCGGCCGTGAACGAGAGCACCGGCGCGAGCAGCCGCGCGAGCGCGTCGGCGACGTAGTTCAAAGCCGTCTGCGCCGACCGGCGCGCCGCGGACTTCGGCGCGGACGTGTAGAGCCTGTCCTTCGTGATGTCGAAGTAGCGCGCCGAGAGCGTCACCGTGCAGAAGGCGTCCACGAGGCGGTAGACGGCGTGGAAGTCGTAAGCCTTGTACGCCTCAAGCGCGCGCTCGACGACGCGGTCTAGCTCGGCGAGCGCCCAGCGGTCGATCTCGTGCAACTCGTTCAGGGGCACGGCGTCCGCCGCGGGGTCGAAGCCGTCGAGGTTGCCGAGCGCGAAGCGCGCCGTGTTGCGAATCTTTCGGTACGAGTCGGCGACGCGCGCGAGAATCTCCGGCGAGCAGCGCATGTCCTCGCGGTAGTCCGAGGACGTGACCCACAGGCGCAGGATGTCCGCGCCCGAGTCCTTCACGAACTCCTCGGGCGCGATGGCGTTGCCGGCGGACTTGTGCATCGCGCGCCCCTGCGCGTCGAGCGTCCAGCCGTGCGTGACGACCGCGCGGTACGGGGCCGCGTCGTGCGCGGCGAGGCCGACCATCAGCGAGGAGTTGAACCACCCGCGGAACTGGTCGCCGCCTTCGAGGTACACGTCCGCGGGCCAGCGCAGCCCCTCGTACCCTTCGAGCACCGCGACCGAAGAGACGCCGCTGTCGAACCACACGTCGAGGATGTCGGTCTCCTTCGTGAACTCAGTACCCCCACAACTTTTACAGACGTAGCCCTCGGGCAGGAGGTCTCTGGCGTCGCGGCTGTACCAGGCGTCGGTCGTCTCGCGCTCGAAGATGTCGGCGACGTGTTCAATCGTCTGGCGGTCGGCGACCGCCTCGCCGCACGCGCAGTAGAAGACGGGGATGGGCACGCCCCAGACTCTCTGGCGCGAGACGCACCAGTCGGGCCGGCCCTTCTGCATGTTGCGCATGCGATCCGCGCCCCACGCGGGAACCCACTGCACGCGCTCGATCTCGCGCAGCGCGCCCGCCCGCAGACTCGCCGGCGCGTCCCCCTCGTTCTCCGTGTAGTTCGTCCGGGGGCGGCCGTCGTCGTCGGTCTCCACGTCGGCGGCGGCCCCGGCCGAGGCGTCGAGCGAGATGAACCACTGCGGCGTCGCGCGGAAGATGACCGGGTTCTTGCAGCGCCAGCAGTGCGGGTAGCGGTGCGCGTACTCTTCGGAGAAGAGCAGGGAGCCCCCCGCGCGCGCGAACTCGACTATCGCCGGGTTGGCCTCGAAGACGCTCTGGCCCGCGAAGTGCTCGACTTCGGAAGTGAAGCGGCCGGCGTTGTCCACGGGGCAGTAGATGTCGAGGCCGTAAGCCTTGCCGATGACGAAGTCGTCGTGGCCGTGCCCCGGCGCGGTGTGGACGAGCCCCGTCCCGGCCTTGCCCGTCGCCTTCCTGTCGCGCGCCTCCTTCACGTCCAGCTCGGTCTCGGCGTCGGCCTCGCCGCCGAGCGTGACGTGGTCGCCGAGCATCAGGAGCGACGGGCGGTCGAGCCACGCGTGGCGCGCTTCGAGCCGGTCGAGGCGCGAGCCCGGGAAGCGCGCCAGCACCTTCGGCGGCCAGTTGACGGCCGAAGCGTCCGGCGGCCCGTCGGCCGCGCGCGGCTCGCCCGTCTCGAGGTCTTCCGCGTGCCCGAGGCCGCACTTGTTCGCGACGTGCGTTATCAGCTCGCTGGCGACGACGTAGACCTCGCCTTCCCTCCCCTCTATCGCCGCGTACTCGAACTGCGGGTTGACGGCGATGCCGAGGTTGGAGGGCAGAGTCCACGGCGTCGTCGTCCAGATGAGGAAGAAGATGCGGCGCGGGTCGTCCTCGTCGCCCAGGACTTCGCGCTTGAAGACCTCGGCCTCGACCGAGTCCTCCGAGAGCGGGAACTTGACGTAGACGGACGGGGAGGTGTGCTCGCGGTACTCGACCTCGGCCTCGGCCAGGGCGGTCTGGTCGTGGATGCACCAGTAGACGGGGCGCGCGCCCTTGTAGACGTAGCCGCGCTCGACGAAGCGGCCGAACTGGCGCGCCGTCTCCGCCTCGTAGTGCGGCGACATCGTCAGGTAGGGGTTCTCCCAGAGGCCGAGGATGCCCAGGCGCTGGAAGTCGCGCGTCTGGCTCTTGAGGGCGTTCGCGGCGTGCTCGCGGCAGATGCGCCGGAAGCTGGCGACGGGGAGGTCGGCGCGGCTCTTCCCCTTCTCCTTCAGCGAGCGCTCGACGTGCTGCTCGATGGGCAGGCCGTGGCAGTCGTAGCCGGGGACGTAAGGGCTGTCGTAGCCCATCATCGTGCGCGACTTGACGACGATGTCTTTGAGAATCTTGTTCATCGCCGTGCCGAGGTGGATGTCGGCGTTGGCGTAGGGCGGCCCGTCGTGGAGGATGAAGCGCTCGCGCCCCGCGCGCGAGCGGCGGATCAGCTCGTAGAGCCCCATCTCGGCCCAGCGCTTCAGGCGCGCCGGCTCGGTCTGCCCGAGGTTGGCCTTCTGCGCGAAGCCCGTCTTCGGCAGGTTGACAGTCTTCTTCAGCTCAAGCGGTGCCTGTGTTGACATGTAAGGTCACACCCTTCTCGGAATTTCGATAGTAGCGCAGCGAAACCCCAAAACAAAATCAGTAGTCAGTAGTCAGGAGTCGGGAGTCAGAATTAAACCTTTGACGGGCGAACCCTGCGGTTCTCATCCTCAACTTACGTCGAGCGGAGCCTCCTGACTCCCGACTCCTGGCTCCTGTCTTCCGTCCTCTTAAAGACGAAGCGCCCGGGCTATTTTCTCCGCCGTGGAGGATAGCCCGGGCGCTTTCACGCCCCCTGAAGGATGTCTCGGGTCAGCCGATGAACATCTCCTCCTCCGCGTAGGATTCGTTGATCTGCTTCGGGGCGGGGGCCAGAAGGACTTCGAGTCCGCGCCTGACCCCCGCCATAATCGCGGCGATCTCGCGCGCCGGGTTGATGATGCGCGACGTGACGTAGTTGGTCGTGACCATCAACTGCCCGTGCGTCTGGTCTATCGACTCGCTGATGCGCTCGATCTTGTCGCGCGCCGTCTCGGCCGAGAGCCCGACGATCTGCTTCAACTCCGTGACCTCGCCGCGGATGAGCGCCATCGACTCGGAGAAGTGGTGCGTCGCCGTCGAGAGGTGGCCGGACATGACCGTCACCTGGTCGGCGACCTCGCGCCCCTGCGCGGCGATGGCCTGCGCCTGCTCGGCCAGCGCGCCGACGCGCTCGACCAGCGGGCTGATCTTCTCCTCGACGCTGCGCACCACGCGCACCGCCCGCGCCGCCAGCACCGCCACCACGGCGGCCACCGTGATGGCCGCCAGGGCGATGACGGCGAACGACACCGCCACGACCACCAGCACCCAGTAGGCCGGGTCGTTCGTGTTCAGTTGGAGCGCGGGAAAGGGCATAACGAAGTAGACGGTAGTCAGTAGTCAGTAGTCAGTAGAAGAACCTTTATGGGCCAGCGGTCACCTTGTCAGTCTCAACGTCCGCGGCGCGGAGCGCTACTGACTACTGACTACTGACTACTTAAACGTTCCCTCCTTCGGGGGCGCGGGGCTCGTTCTCGGTGAGCGCCGAGGACTCGGTGCGCCGCTTCTCTTCCTGGTACGCCTGGCGGCCGGCCTCGATGGCCGAGCCGACGAGTTCGCCGCGGCGCGAGACCGCGTCGCGCGCGCTCTGCGCGAGTTCGCCCGCGCGCGCCGAGGCCGTCTCGTAATACTCGCCCGCGCGCGCCGAAATCTGCGAGCCGGTCTCGCGCGCGCGGTCAACACCCTTGCGCGTGGCGTCGGCCACGTCCTGCCGCAGCTCGCGCCCCGACTTCGGCGCAAACAGCAGCGCGACGACCGCGCCGACGGTCGCCCCGATGGCGAAGCAGGTCAACTGCGTGCCGAAGTCCGACTCGCCACTGCCGCGCCCGCGACCGCGCCCGTAATTCTCTGACATAACGCCCGCCTCCTTAAAGGGAAGTGTCGCCTCGAACCGTCACGGCGAGAGTTTTTCGGTAACCTTTTGAACTGACCCGCACTATAACAAAGAGGCGCGAGGCGGCGCAATGAGAGCAACATGCAGGCCGGGCGAAGCTCAGAGCGCGGGCACGCCCACGCCCGGCTCCCGCGTTTCGCGGGCGGCCCTCGCCTCGTCGTCGCGCCCGGCGGCCTGCGCCGCCGCGTATTTCTCGCAGGCGAAGTAGAAGCAGCCGACGATGTGCGTCAACTCGCGCACGCGCTGATGGTGGAACATCGTCTCGATCCTCCGCCTCGCCCATCTCATCCCCATGTAGAGGACTACGCCGGCCAGGAGGCAGGGTAGGAACGGCGGGAGCGGGCCGGCGAAGCCGGGCGGGAGCCGCTGGGCCTTGTCCAATACGTTGGCGACGCTGCCGAGCACGGCGATGCCGACGCCGACGGCGACTATCCGGCGGCAGGCGTTGATCGCCTGCCACGTCCCCGACAGGAGCCGGATGTGCGCCTCGTTGGACTCGATGACCGCGGCCAACACGGGCGAGAGCAGTTGGACTTCGAGCTTCATCATGTTGACGGCCGTCTTCGTCCACTTGCCGATTACGACCGCCGTCCCGCCGGGGCCGGGCGGCGGCGCCCCGTCGCGGGTCGGCACCTGCTTCGCCAGTTCCGGGAAGCCGCGGTTGACTAAGTATTCCCTGAAGTGGGCGTACGGGAACTTGTTCAGCCTCTCGCCGCGGTACGGGAACTGTTTATCTATCGAAGTGGCGATCTCGTCGGAGGTCACGTCGTCGCAATACATGCCGCCCCCGCCCGCCTGCCCCCGCCTGGCGGCCAACCGAAGCACCTCACACGCCCGGAGAAACTTCTCACGCGCACGCAGTAGCCCGCGCCGCCACCAAGGGCGGCGACTTTCTTCCTTCTCGGCCAGCCGTTCCCTTTTCATCTTCTCGCCCAGCTCGCGGTCTTTCTCGGCGGCCTGCTCGGCGGCGCAGGGGTTCTCGCGAGCCACGAGCCTCATGGACTCCTTCGCGCTCTTGCGGTCGAGTTCGTCGGGCGACGAGAGGCGGATGATGTAGCCGATGACGTAGGCGAGGACGAAGAAGAGCACCGTCAGCGTCGCCTTGTTCTCGCGGTAGGCAGCCCCGACCAGCAGCCACCCCTCGTAATGCGGGACGGCCGTCAGCAGTTGGTTGAAGTAGAGGACGAAGAGGCTCAGCGGGAGGACGAAGCCGACGCCCGCGAAGAGCAGGAAGAGGACGCCGGGCACGGTGACGCCGACGACGTTGACGAGCCCGAGGCGGAAGAATCTGAAGAGTTCGAGCATGAGGAACCTCCGCGTAGGTTGGGCGGCGTTCGTCGGCGCGCTCCGCCCGAAGCCCCCTCAACCGCGGGTTCAGCCGCTCGCCCGAGCCCTACGTCTTGGTTCTTATGTCCGCCGCCCCGCCGGGATGAGGATGGGAGGTGCCGAGTATACACCTTTTATTCGCCCCCGGCAGCACCGCCGGCCTCCCCCTCGTACTGGCGGAGCTTGCGGTAGAGGGTCTTGCGGCCGATGCCGAGGGCGCGGGCGGCGCGCGTCTTGTCGCCGCCGGTGTAGTCGAGGGTGGCCTCGATGGCGCGCCGCTCGATCTCATCGAGCGCGGCGGGCACGTCCAGTTCGAGCGTGACGCTGCGCCCTTCGGAGGCCGCGCGCTCGCGCTCGCCGCGGGCGCGAGCGCGCTCCTCGCGCGCGGCGAGGGCGATCTGCTCGGGCAGGTCGTCGGGCTCGATCTGCCGCCCGGAGGCGATGATGACGGCGCGCTCGACGGCGTTCTCCAGCTCGCGGACGTTGCCGGGCCAGTCGTAGTTGACGAGCGCGCGCAGCGCCTCGCGCGAGATGCCCGAGACGAAGCGGCCGGTCTTCTGCTTGTAGTGTTCGAGGAAGTGTATGACGAGCGTGTGCACGTCCTCGCGCCGCTCGCGCAGGGGCGGGACGTGGATGGGGAAGACCGAGAGGCGGTAGTAGAGGTCGCGGCGGAACGTGCCGCCCTCGACCGCGCGCGCGAGGTCTACGTTCGACGCGGCGATGACGCGCACGTCGGCGCGCAGGACTTCGCCCGAGCCGACGCGCGCGAACTCGCCGTCCTGGAGCACGCGCAGCAGTCGCACCTGCGCCGACAGGCTCATCTCGCCGATCTCGTCGAGGAAGAGCGTGCCGCCGTCGGCCTCCTCGAAGCGCCCGCGCCGGCGCTGCCGCGCGTCGGTGAAGGCGCCGCGCTCGTGGCCGAACAGCTCGGATTCGAGGAGCGGCTCCGGTATCGCGCCGCAGTTGAGCTTGACGTACGGCCCCTCCTTGCGCCGCGAGTTGTAGTGGATGAGGTTGGCGAGCAGCTCCTTGCCCGTGCCCGACTCGCCCTGGATGAGGACGGAGGTCTGCGTGTCGGCGACGTTGAGGGCCAGCTCGCGCGCGCGCAGGATGGTGGGCGACTGGCCGATGATGCGGTCTTCGGCGTGGCGCTCGTGCAGCGCGCTCCGAAGGCGCATCACCTCGGCCGAGAGCTGGTCGCGCTCCAGCGCCGTCCCGATCTGCCGGGCGATGCCTTCGACCAGCGCGACCTCGTGCTCGTCGAACGCCTCGCGCGGCTCGCCCCAGACGAAGCCGAGCAGGCCGAACGTCTGGTCGCGGATGGTCACGGGCGCGACGAGCGCGGCCCGCCCGCCGAGCGTCGCGTTGAAGGCGAACCGGACGGGCTCGGGCAGGTCGGAGTCGATGACGCGCAGCGTCCGCGGCGCGGCGAGGAGTTCGACGACCGCGGGGAAGGCCGAGATGTCGATGGACTTGCCGTGCGACTCGATCAGCTCGCGCACGCGCAGCGTCGTCGCGTGCGGCGCGGCCTTGAAGGCCGCGAGGCTGATCGACTTGCCCGAAGGCTCGACCACGCCGAGCGCGCAGTAGTCCGCGCCGACCAATTCGTTCGCGCGTTCCAGAACGTGGGAGGTCAGCTCGCCGAAGTCCGAGCGCGAGTTGAGCAGGTTGGCGATCTCTAAAAGGGCGCGCGTGCGGCTCGCCTCGCGCTGCTTGTCGGTGAAGAGGCGTGCGTACTGGTAGCCGACCGCGATCTGGCGCGCGATGGACTGGATGAGCGCGACCTCCTCGTCGTCCCAGTGGCGCAGGGCCCTCGTCATGTGGAGGCCCAACAGCCCGAGGATGTTCCCGTCGAGCACGATGGGCACGATGAGGAGCGAGCGCGTGCCCAGAGAGGGCGGCAGGAGCGACGCGCGCGGGTCGAGCCCCAGCGCCGCCGTGTCGTCGAGCCGGATGGGGCGCGCGAAGTCGAAGCGCTCGGCGAGCTGGCCGAAGTCCACGGGGATCGAGGTGCCCAGGGAAGAGGGCACGTCCGAGGCGGCGCGCCACTCGTGGCTGATGCGCAGCTCACCGGCGCGGACGAGCTGCACCACGTCGCAGCGGTCAACGTCCATCATGCGGCCGAGTTCGGCGACGACGGCGTGGAGGAACTTGTCGAGGTCTATCTCCGAATGGATGTTGGGGGCCAGGCGGTCAATGAGCGCCTCGCGCGCCTCGTGCATCCGCGCCTTGCGCTCGCGCGTGAGCGTCTGCACGTTCGAGCCCGGTATCGGTCTTTGGGCGGACAACTGCTTGCGGGTTCTCCTTCGGATGAAGCTCGAAAAGTACGCTGCCTCTGGCCGCGGCGGCCGTCCCGGGTGAGGAGAGAGTCACGCCCCACTTCGGCCGCACGCCCCTTGAAGTTTTGTCGGGCGCAGATGATAGCAAGGCGGGTGTGCGAAGGCAAAGGAAGCGTGTGAACCGTAAACCGTGAACCGTGACGAGAGGAAGAGCCCGTCTTCTCTCGTCACGGTTCACGGTTTACGGTTTACGCCCTCAGTTGGAGGGCAGGAGGTTGAAGTGGGCGGAGGCTTCCTCGGGCTTGAGGACGGGGTGGTGGTTCTTGCCGTAGCGGCCGGTGATGATGCGGACGTACTTCTGCGTCTCGTCGAAGGGCGGGACGCCCTCGTGCTTATCGACGTTGCCCTCGCCGGCGTTGTAGGCCGCGAGCGCGAGCGTGACGTTGCCGTCGAAGCGCTTGAGGAGCCAGCGCAGGTACTTCGTGCCCGCCGTGACGTTCGACTCGATGTCGTCGCGGTCTTCGCAGCCGAAGCGCTTGGCCGCCGGGGGCATCAACTGCATGAGGCCGCGCGCGCCGGCGTGCGACTCGGCGTCGGTCTTGTACCTCGACTCCTGCCAGATGACGGCGTGGATGAGGCGCGGGTCAACGCCGAGGTTGCGGCCCGTGCGCGTGATGACGAGGTCGATCTCCTGGTTGCCGGACGTGGGCACGTCCGAGGGGATGTAGTCTTCGATGGAGATGGCGGCGCTCACCGTCGAAGCCTGGACGGGAGCGAGCACGCGCGTGAAGGGGCTGTCGATGAAGTTAGAGACGACGAAGATTGCGATGACGGCGAAGACGACGTTCTTGAAAGAGCGCAGGGGCTTACGAGGGGTAAAGTGCATTCTCTATCGTTCTCCATGTGAGCTAGTGACCTCGGCGTTCGCTTCCAGGGCCAGCGAGGTCGGCGATTCCTACTTGCACATCGCCTGCGATGCACGGGGTTGGGGGCTACGCATGGTGGAAACGAAAGGGCTTGCAACTCTCAAATGAGCACAGCCTGTCGAAACCGTAAACTTAGATGAAGAGGTTGCGATCCAGTTGCATCCGGCGCATCAAATGTTTACGTCTAAGTGCTTGAACTGTATGGCTTTAAATCAAACGTCCTTAAGTCGCTGAGGCTTGGCGGTTTGTGCCCGCCGCCTCTCATCATGAGAGGCTTATTGGTACTATGGTGCGCCGTTTTCACGTACCGAAGGCAGACAAACCTTTTCGATTTTTCGTCGATAATTTTTCTCGTCAATCTGGTGTAGTAGACGCGAACGCAACAAAGCGCATCGAAGATTGCAAGGCGTTTGCAAGCGAAACGTTTGTCCGTATAATTTCCGCGGGACGTTCACCGACAGACATCTATATAAGGTCAGGAGAGGGTAGCGATGCCGATTTACGAATACTCTTGTAAGAAGTGCGGCGCGCACATGGAGGTGATGCAGAAGGTCTCGGACAAGCCGCTGGCGCGCCACGCGAAGTGCGGCGGGAAGCTCGAGAAGGAGTGGTCGCGCACAGGCTTCCAGTTCAAGGGCTCGGGCTGGTACGTGACCGACTACGCGGGCAAGAAGTCGGAGGCTAAGGAGTTGAAGGAGACGAAGGCGGAGTCGTCTTCGACCCCTTCGGAGGCGAAGGCGGACTCGACGACGAAGGCAACCGAACCCAAGGGCGAGAAGAAGTCGGCGGGCGCTTCCGCCGCGGGCGACTGAAGTTTAATAAAGGTCTAGGGGGATGCGCGCACACCTCGGGTCGTACACGGCGGTTCTCATCATCGGCCTCGCGCTCGCTGCGTTGGCAGCGGGGCAGGTGGGGCGGCGCCCGGGCGGCGAGGGCGAGATCGGTAAAGAGCGCGGCGTGTTCCTCAACGTCACGGCCGCGCGCGAAGACGGCTCGGAGGAGCGCGTCACGTCTAAGGAGATTTCGCTCTACGACGGTGGGCAGGAGCAGACGATTCAAGCCTTCACGCCCGACCCGAGCCCCGCGCGCATCGTCATCCTCGTGGACAACAGCCTGGGCCTGCGCGCCGACGTGGAGAAGTTGCAGAAGGCGACGCGCGAGTTCGCCTACGAGATTTACGAGGGCGACCAGGTGATGGTCGTCGGCTTCGACCAGCAGCCGGAGATCATCGCCGACTGGACGGACGACGCGAAGAAGGTCGAGGCGGCGCTCCCGCTCTTCCGCAAGCGCGGCGAGCCGCACCTCTTCGACGCGCTCTCGGCCGTCATCAACGACGCCTTCGGCCCGCTCGTCGGCCGCGTGCGCAAGCGCGCCATCGTGCTCGTCGCCGACGGGCTCGACCGCGGCAGCCGCACGCACTTCGAGAAGGTCTACGGCGACCTCCTGCGGCAGGACATCACGGTCTACGCCCTCCAGATTCCCGACCGCACGGGCGGGGCGCTGCGGCGCGACCGCCTCAAGCCCGCGCAGGCCATCCAGAAGCTGACCGACGGGACGGGCGGCCGCGTCCTCTCCGTCAACGACTCGCGCGACGCGGCCAAGATCATCTGCGACGAGCTGCGCAAGAACCGCTACGTGCTCGCCTACACGCCGACGAGCCTCCCGCTCTACGACGCGCGCCGCCTCCTCGTCCTCGCCAACGACGGCATCACCGTCCGCCACAAGCTGCAACAGCCGGGAAATTAAAGGCCGTAAACGGTAAACCGCAAACCGTGACGAGGAAGAACTGCCTTCCTCCTGTCACGGTTTGCGGTTTACCGTTTACGGCTATAAACGAAGAACATGACGCAGATGACGAGGACGAGGAGGGCTTCGAGTTGGAGGAAGTATTGCCAGTCGGTGCGCCCGGCGTCGTCAACGGCGAGCGGGTAGAGCGAGAAGGTGCCGAACAGCAGCCCGACCCCGAGCCAGATGAGTTGTCGCTTCTTGTCCCACATGCGGCGTCAGAAGCTTTGCAGCCGGCGCAGCCGGTCGGCGGCCGCTTCGAGCGTCTCGTCCCTTTTGCAGAAGCAGAAGCGCACCTGGCGCGCGCCGAGTTCGGGGCGGCTGTAGAAGCTTGAGCCGGGGACGCAGGCGACGCCGACCCGCTGGATGAGGTGGCGCGTGAACTCGACGTCGTAGGCGAAGCCGAAGGCCGAGATGTCGGTCATCACGTAGTAGGCCCCGTCGGGGCGGAAGACCTTGAAGCCCACGTCTTCGAGGGCGGGCAGCAGGAGGTCGCGCCGCCGCTCGTACTCGCGCCGCAACTCTTCGTAATACTCGGGCGGCATCCTCAGCGCGTAGGCCCCGGCGCGCTGCAAGGGCGCGGCGGCCCCGACCGTGAGGAAGTCGTGCACCTTGCGCACGGCGCCCGTGATGTCGGCGGGCGCGAGCACGTAGCCGACGCGCCAGCCCGTGACCGAGTAGGTCTTCGACATCGAGTTGACGACCAGCGTCCGCTCCTTCATCCCTTCGAGCTGCGCCATCGAGATGTGCTCGACCTCGCGGTCTGCGCGCGGGTAGACGATGTGCTCGTAGATCTCGTCGGTGAAGCAGAGCGCGTCGAACTCGCGGCACAAGGATGCTATGAACTCCATCTCCTCGCGCGTGAAGACCTTCCCCGTCGGGTTGTTCGGGTTGCAGAGGATGACGGCCTTGGTGCGCTCGTTGAAGGCCGCGCGCAGCTCGTCGGGGTCGAACGTCCAGTCGGGCGCGCGCAGAGGCACGTAGCGGGGGGTCGCGCCGGAGAGGATGGCGTCGGGCGCGTAGTTCTCGTAGAAGGGCTCGAAGAGGACGACCTCCTCGCCGGGGTCAACGGTCGCCATCATCACGGCGATCATGCCCTCGGTCGAGCCGCAGGTGACGGTGATCTCGCGCTCGGGGTCGTATTCGAGCCCGAGGAACCAGCGCGTCTTGTCGGCGATGGCCTCGCGGAAGTCCTTCGCGCCCCAGGTGACGGCGTACTGGTTCACGTCGTCGTTGATGGCGGCGGCGGCGGCGCGCTTCAGGTCTTCGGGCGCGGGGAAGTCCGGGAAGCCCTGCGAGAGGTTGACCGCGCCGTGCTTCAACGCCTCGCGCGTCATCTCGCGGATGACCGACTCGGTGAAGCGGCTCGCCTTCTGCGAAACGCGGCCGCGCCTGCTCGTTCCGGGAGTTGCCATGTGGGTCTGTTCCTCGCGGCGAATGCTCTCACAGAGTCCGGCGGCGGGCAAACGGCGCGCGCCGTCGAAGTGTTGACACGGGCCGCGGTTGGGCATATTTTGCTCACTCCCTGACGCGAAACCTTCGTCTGCCTCACGTGCTCAAACCGGCGGACGACTCACAAACACCACCTTCCAGAAAGGAGCGGACGATGTCACAACAGATGCAGCTTCGCATCACGAAGGCTTTAATAAACTTTCAGGACGGCGTCCTCACGGTGCACGGCCGGAACTTCGGCGACTCGCCGGAAGTCGTCCTGGGCGGCGACCCTCTGACGCTGCGCAGCGGCAGTGACACTCAGCTTGAGGCGGCGCTCCCCCCCGACCTTCCGCCGGGGACGTACCTGCTCGAAGTCTCCAGCGGGCAGGGTAACGCCCAGTCCGACTCGTTCGCCGTCGCCGTCGGCGCGGTCGGCCCGCCGGGGCAGAAAGGCGAGCCGGGCGAGCCGGGAGAGAGAGGAGAACCCGGGCAACCGGGCAAAGACGGGGAGCAGGGCCCGCCAGGAAAAGACGGGGAGCAGGGCCCGCCGGGCAAGGACGGAGAACCCGGGCTTCCGGGTAAGGACGGGGCACCGGGCCCGCCGGGCAAGGACGGCAAGGACGGCAAGGACGGGGAGCCGGGTAAGCCGGGAGAGCCCGGCGCGCCGGGTAAGGACGGCGAGCGGGGGCCGAAGGGCGAGAAGGGCGACCGCGGCCCTTGCTGCAAGAACCTCGTCGTCTACAACACGGGCGTGGACGACAACCGCATCCCGCTGCCGGACAAGTCCGTCGACCCGCACTACGCCCTGACAAAGAGCGCGGACAGGAACTACCCGGGCCCCAAAGCCTACGTCGTCATCTCGACGCAGCGGCCGTTCCACGACACCAACCCGCCGTGGCTCGCGAACAGCCCGGCCTCCAAGTGGATCGCGCCGCGCGCCGACCAGTCCACCTCGGCCAACGTCGCCGGGGATTACAGCTACACCACCAAAATCGACTTGACGGGACTCGACCCGACCTCGGCGGTGATTCAGGGCAGGTTCTCCGCCGATAACGTCTGCCGCGTCTTCGTCAACGGGAAGGACACGGGCATCGCCGGCTCCGGCTTCGCCTCCTTCACGCCGTTCTCCATCAACAAGGAGCTGCTCGTGGCGGGCGTCAACGCCGTCGAGTTCCGCGTCACCAACAACCGCAGCGACAAGACCAACCCGACGGGGCTGCGCGTGGAGTTCACCAGGGCGGAGGCGCACACGGTCTGACGGGGCTCGGCCGGCCGGGCTACGCGAGGGTAAGGGGTCTTCCCCCCCTTACCCTCAGGCCGCCCGCGGCCGGCGGCGCGCATCGAAGCGGTGTTATGAGCGAACAAGGCAAGTGCCCGATGGGCAAGCACCCCTGGGTGGCGACCTTCTTCGTCCTCGCCTTCGTCCTCATCTTCTTCGCGCACAAGCTCGGGCTGCTCTGAGGCGCGCGGGTCAGTTCGGCGGCTGCTCCGACTCGGCGGCCTGCTGGCGGAGCTGGTCGATGATGGAGTTGATGGCCGAGGCGTGCGCGCCCTGCGGCGCGAGTTCCAGGTACTTCTCGTAGGCGGCGACCGCCTCCTTCCAGCGTTCGACCTTTTCGAGGTTGCGCCCGAGCAGCTCGTAGACGACGGGCTCCGTGTCGGAGAGCTGCGCGAGGGCCTTCCTGAAGGAGGCGGCGGCCTCCGCGTGGTTGCCCTGCTCTTCGTAGACGAGCCCCGCGCCGGTGTGCGCCTCGGGCTGGAAGCCGCGCGCCTCGCGCAGGGAGCGCGCGAAGGCCGCGAGCGCCGCGTCGTAGTCGGAGAGCGAGCGATGGATGCGCCCCTCGACCGCCCACGCCTCCGGGTAGACCGGGCGCGCGAGCCGCGCCCGCTTCAACTCCTCCAACGCCTCGTCCGTCTTGCCCTGCGATTCGAGCGCACGCGCGAGCCCGAGGTGCGCGGCCGCGAAGCGCGGGCGCAGCTTGAGGGCCTGCCTGTACGACTCGACGGCCGCAGCGTTGTTCCCCTTCTCGCGCGCCTCCTCCGCCTGCTGAAACGCCAGCTCGGCCGGGTCGGCCGTCTGCGTCAGCACGACGCTCAGAGCGCCGCGCTGCGTCGGCAGTAAAGCCGTCGTCCGTTCCGCGAACCCCTTCGCGCGCACGCGCAGGGAGTGTCGGCCGGGCGTGAGCCTGAGCTGCAACTTCCCTTCCGCGTCCGCCGCGCCGCGCCGCACCTCGTCCACCCAGACGACCGCGCCGGGCTGCGTGGTGATGTTGAGGACGCCGGCCGAACTCTTCGCCGCCGCCGCCGGGCGCGTCTGCGCGGAGGCGAGTCGAGGGCGCGGCTGAGGGCTGTCGTCCTGCGAGGGCTTCTCCTCAAGCGAGCAGGGCCTGCCGGTCGCCGCGTCGCGCAGCTCGCCGCCTTTGACCTTCGTCACGTCGGCGGGGGCGGCGACCCTGAGCGTGACGTTGCGCGTGACGACGCGTCCCGCCTCGACGCCGAGCCGCGTCTCGCGGAAGGGGCAAAAGCCGGGGGCCGAGACCGTCAGCCTGTACGTCCCCGCGGGCAGCCTCGTGTCGTAGACGCCCTCGTCGTTCGTCGAAAGCTCGCGCCGCGTCGCGCCCGACTCGATGCGGACGCTGGCGCGGACGACGTACGCGCCGTTCGTGTCGGCGACCGCGCCGTTAACCCTGCCTTCGTCCGCGGACTGCCCCGCGGCCGTGGCGGCGAGCAGCGCGGCGGCGGCGATGAAGAAAGTCGTGCCTGTAAGTCTTCGTCCCATCTTCACACGAGAGTGTCGCGCGGCCTTGCGGGCGGCGCGGCTACTCCTCCTCTTCGTTCGAGACGCGGCGGGGCCGCGTGTTGTCGCCCGGGGCGGGCGCGTCCGCCGCCTGCGAGATGTCGCGGCGCGGGGCGCGCGTGCCGACCTCGGGGCGGAAGCGCCCCTGCTCGTCGTAGAGCCTCTTGTACTGGAGCATGTTGCGCACGACGCCCTGCACGTAGCCGCGCGTCTCGCGGAAGGGGATGGCCTCGGCCCACTCGTCCATCTGGAGCGGGAGCGAGGCGCGCCACTCGACGACGCGACCGGGGCCCGCGTTGTAGGCGGCGGCGAGGTATTCGAGGCGGCCGTACTTGTCGAGCTGCGCGCGCATGTACGAGGTGCCGAGCCGGATGTTGAGGCGCGGATCGCTGAGGAGCGTCTCGGTCGTGACGGGCGACTCGACGCCGCTGACCCTCGCCATCATGCGCGCGGTCGGGACGAGGAGCTGCATCAGGCCGTAGGCGTCCGCGTGCGAGACGGCGCGCGGGTTGAAGACCGACTCCTGCCGGATGAGGCCGGCGACGGTGTAGGGATCGAGCGAGCGCGCCTGCGCCTCCTGCTTGATGACGTCCCAGTAGGCGAGCGGGTAGAAGACGTCCCACTCCTCCCGCGTCAGCTCCTCGGGCTCCATCTGCGAGTAGTCGGGGAAGCTGCGGCGCAGCACGTTGAACGCCTGCACGTTGTCGTTGCGCGCGCGGTAGAGCTGCGCCTTCGCGAGGTTGAGCCGCGGGCTGGTCGTCTTCCCTTCGAGCGCCCTGTCCAACTCGGCGTGCGCCGCCTCGTCCCAGGCGGCCGCGCCCAACTGCTCCGCCCTCTGAAGCCGCTCGGCCTCGGCGGGGCCGGCAGATTCTTCCGCGACGGTGACCGGCTTGAGGTTGGCGACCGCGCGGTCGAGCGTCGCCTGTTCGACCTTGAGGGGGTACCCCTTCAACTGCCCGGCGTTCTTCAAAGCTTCGAGCCTCTGCTTCGAGAGGTAGCCGTACCAGTTGGCCTCGTAGCGGACGAGCATCGCCTCGTAGAGCGCGACGGCCTCGCCGAGCAGACCGGCGCGCTCCGAGTCGCGCGCCGCCCAGTAGCCGGCCTTGCCGCGGTTGTCGGTGTTGCGGTCTGCGTAGTTCGCCAGGTGCTCGATCAACAGCCGCGAAGACTCCGCGACGTTCTTCGCGTCGTGCGCGGCCCAGGCCAGCTCGAACTGCGCGCCCGCGACCTCGGGCTCGCCGGGGAACTGCTGGACGGCCGCGCGGTAGAAGTGGTGCGCCTCGGCGGTGTTCTTCGCGTCGCGCGCGGCCGTCCCCGCGGCGACGAGCGCGCGCTTCGTGAACTCGCTCTTCGGGAACTCGCGCCGCATCTCTTCGAGCGTGGCGCGCGCCTGCGCCCACTGCCTCGCGCGCGCGTAGTGCTGCGCGAGGTAGCTCAAAGCCTCGGCGCGCGTCTCGCCCGCGGAGGTCGGGATGTTGCTTAAGGACTCGACCGTCTCGGGCGCGCGGCGCGCGTTGAAGGCGGCCGTGCCGCGGCGGAGCTGCGCCTGCGGCGTGCGCGTCTCGGGGAAGCGCGCGAAGGCGTCCGCGTACGCGCCCACCGCGTCGCCGTAACGCTTCGCCTTGTTCAGACGGTCGGCGCGCGCGGCGGCCTCTTCGGCGTTGGCCGGGGCCGCGCTCGAATTAAGGCGCGCGAAGGCGGCTGCGGCCTCCGCCTCCCTGTCCGCGTACGCGGGCGCGTAGAAGTATAGACGGCGGTAGGCGGCGAGCGCCTTGAGCTGGTCGCCCGTCTGCTCGTAAGCCTTCGCGGTGAGGAGCAGCGCGTCCGCGTCGTCGGCGTCGGCCAGGCGCTTGACCGCGACCGGCACGCCCGCGGCCTGCCCGTCCTGCGACAACATCTGCGCGGCGCGAAGCGTCGCGTCGCGCGCGCGCAGAGATTCCGGGTAGTCGCGCACCAGCTCCTCGAACGCGGCGCGCGCCTCGGCGCGGCGGCCCGCCTTGTCCAGCGCGTCGCCGCGGAGCCACAGCGCGTAGTCGCCCACGCGCGTCTCGTCCTTAAAGCCCGTCGCGCGCAGAAGCTCGGCCGCGCCCGCGTAGTCGCGCGCCGCGTGGTGGACGCGCGCGCGCGCGAGCTGCGCGAGCGAGCCGGTGCGCGTGCCCTTGTGCGCGCCCGCGAGCTGCGCGAGCTGCGGCTCGGCGGGCAGCACGCCGCCGCGCGTGAGCAGGCGCAGGCGCTCGTAGGCGGCCGTGTCGTCCGCGGCGGGCGCGGTCTGCGTGCGGCAGCTCGCGACGGTCAGCGGCAGCGCCGACGCCAGCGCGAGCGCGGCGCAGACGGCGAGCGCGAAGGTCGCGCGGTGGTTGCGGAGCCTGTTTCCGGTCGGGGTCATAAGTTCCTCGGTAATTGATTAAGGGGAGGGGGCGATTATAGCAGTAGACAGTAGCCAGTAGTCAGTAGCCGGTAGAAAAACGGGCGGCGCGCCCGGCTCGAAGGCTTCGGACGCGCCGCTTCTGTTTCCTACTGTCTACTGTCTACTCGTTCTTCAGGCATTTACTGTCGCGCCGGGGTAGTCCGCGCCGAGCTTGGCGCGGTCGCCCTCGGCGAGCATGTTGACGAGTTCGTGGTCGAAGTAGTCGTAGCGGCTCGCGACCTCGGGGCGGACGCGCTTGTCGTACATCTGGCGCGAGCGGTCGATGTCTTCGCGCAAACGGTCGTAGAGGTCGGAGGCGTCGCGCCCCTCGCGCACCTTCTGCTCGTTGTAGAGCTTGATCTCGGAGACGAGCAGGCGCGCGAAGCGGCGCGCCTCGTTGTGGTAGCGCTTCTCCTCGTCGTTGACCTCGACGGGGAAGTCCATGTCCATCGAGCCGTAGCGGCGCGCGCTGCCCAGGGGCGAGACGGGCTGCGCCGCGGGCTCGGGCGCGGGCGGCGTCGTGGAGAAGGACTCGGGGTGCGAGAACTCGGGCCGGTCGCCGAAGGAGGGCGGCGCGGGCGTCGTCGTGAAGGAAGACTCGGACGGCTCCGCGCCGAACGCGGGCGTCGGCTCGGGCTCCGGCTCGCGCTGCGCCTCGGACGCTGTAGGCTGCGCCTCGAATGAAGGCTGCGGGCGCACGGGCTCCTCCTGCCTCGGCTCCTCGGCACGCGGCTCCTCACGACGCGCCTCTTCGCGACGCGGCTCCTCGCGACGCGGCGGCGCGGGGCGCGGGGCGGGCGCAGAGGCGGGGGCGGCGGCCGTACGACCGGCGCGCGCGGCCAGAAGCTCGACGGCCATCCCGGCGACGCGCACGATGGTCTCGATGGCTTCGAGGTTGACGGCGTCGGCGTCCTGCCCCGCGCTGTCGGCGTAGAGCACGGCGACGGCCTTCTCGCGCGCGACCAGGGGCACGGCGACCATGCGGTGCGGCGGCTCGCCGCCGAAGTGCTGGTAGATGGTGTGGTCTTCGGCGTGCGAGCCGGGCTCGCCGGCCCACGTCGAGCGCGTGCGCACGACCTCGCCGAGCAGCGTGTCCGCCTCGAGCGCCAGCGACAGCTCGCGCACCGAGTCGTCGCCGACCGTGCCTTCCAGGCCCCGCGCGCGCCAGCCCGTCGCGCGCTCGCTCTTGACGACGAAGAAGGCGACGCGCGGGGCGAAGGCGGCCGCGCGGTTGACGAGGGCGTTCAGAATCTCGGCCTGCGTGTGCTGCGCGTCCAACTCGTCCACGGCGGCCTTGATGAGCGCGATGTCGGAGGAGGCGCGGGCGCGGGCGGATTCGGCGGCCGCGGCCTCGATGCCGAGGTTGCGCGCGTTGCGCAGGTGCTCGGCGACGGCGACGGCCAGCGGCGCGTCCCCCTCGGCGGCGGGCTCTTCGAGCCGCTCGGACATCCGCGCGAGGGCCTCGTTGAGCTGCGCGCGCAGACGCTCCAGCTCCTCCTTCAAACCGCTGGTGCGCTGCGCGACGTAAGACTCCACGTCGGCGCGCAGGCTCTTTTCCAAGTCAACGCTGGACACGTTCACTCTCTCCTTTGTAGGCGTGGTCAGGTTCGGCGCGGAAGTCTTTGGCGCCGCGAGAACGGCTTTAAGAGGGGGGCGAACCCGCCCGGCGGCAGCCGGCGCGTCCGCCGAAAACGGCCGGGCCGCGGGCCCTTCGGATTATGGACGCCGCGCGTGAGGGGTGTCAAGAGACTCAATTTTTGGCCGTTTCGGATTTGCGATTTTCCGTTTTCGATTTATCATCTGTGCCCGATAGGCCGGCGCGCGCCCGCCACGCTCTCCCGAACAAGTTCAGACGGACTTCCCGACGATGCCCGAGAGCATTCTCATCGCCGACGACTACGACGACAACCGGGAACTTTTGCGCCTGATGCTGGAGGGCGAGGGCTACCAGATTCGCGAGGCGCGCAACGGGCGCGAGGCCCTGGACGCCGCGCTCGCAGAGGCGCCCGCGGTCGCGCTGATCGACCTCTCGATGCCCTCGCTCGACGGCTGGGGCCTGCTGCGCGAGATGCGCGCCGACGAGCGCACGCGCGCCGTCCCCTGCGTCGCCGTCACCGCGTTCGCTGCCAACCAGGACCGGCTCCGCGCGCTCGAAGCGGGCTTCGACGCCTACATCTCGAAGCCCTTCCGCGCCAAGGAGCTGATCGACCTCGTCAACAGCTTCGCGCGCCCGGGCGACGACGGCAAAGGGCCGACCGGCGCGGGCCAACCCTCCTGAACCTTTACAAGCATGGCAGAGAGCGACAGGGCCGGGGCGGAGGAGGTGCCGGAGGCGGGCGTCATCCTCGTCGCCTTCGAGAAGCTCTTCGCGGGCGGCCGCGGCGTCCGTCGGTTCAGACAGTCCGGCCTGCGCCACGTCGAACTCCCGCACGACTGCGTCCTCATCGAGCAGAACCCGAAGAAGTCGAGCGAGTGGGCCGAACTCGCGCGCTCGGGCCGCCGCGTCGCCTGGGTCATGCGCGACGGCCGCTACCTCGCCCGCGTCGTGGACGGCGAGGTCACGTTCCTGGGACAGTAGACAGTAGACAGTAGACAGTAGACAGTAGGAAAGATAAGGGCGGCGCGGGTCTCATCGGTCGATGATAAAACCCGTACCGCCTGCTTTACTACTGGCTACTGTCTACTGTCTACTTGTTTATCTGCCTACCGCCTACTTTTCTCTTTCAAGGACAAGGCGCGCGAGGCCGCGGAGCATGGGCGTCGGCGCGTGGATTGTATCGAGCGCGGCGCAGGCGCTCCCGAAAACTTTGTGCGCGCGCCGCCGCGCCGCTTCGAGGCCGTAGAGCGCCGGGTAGGTCGCCTTCTGCGCGCGCGCGTCCTTGCCCGGCGTCTTGCCGAGGTCGGAGGCGCTGGCCGTCACGTCCAACAGGTCGTCTGTGATCTGGAACAGCAGGCCGAGGTCGAGCGCGTAGGCGTTGACCGCATCAACCTCATCCTTCCCCGCCCCGGCGACCAGCGCGCCCGCGCGCGCGGCGGCCGCGATGAGCGCGCCGGTCTTGCGCCGGTGGATGCGCTCTAGCTCTTCGCCGCCCACGTCGGCGCGCGCCTCGGCCGCGAGGTCGTGCGCCTGCCCGGCGACCATCCCTCCGGGAGTCCCCGCCGCGCGCGCAAGCTCCGCGACGAGCCGGACGCGCAAATGCGCGTCGAGCGTCTCGTCTTCGGCGACGGTCTGAAAGGCGAGAGTCTGCAAGGCGTCGCCGGCGAGTATCGCCGTGGCCTCGCCAAACCTGACGTGGCAGGTGGGGCGGCCGCGCCGCAGGTCGTCGTCGTCCATCGCGGGCAGGTCGTCGTGGACGAGCGAGTAGGTGTGCAGCAGCTCGAAGGCGCAGGCGGTGCGGATTAACCGACCGCGCGCCGCGCCGAACGTCTCGCCCGCGGCCGTGACGAGCAGCGGGCGGAAGCGCTTGGCCGGCGCGAAGAGGCTCCAACGGATCGCGGCGTGGACGGACGGCGGGTCTGCGGACTCCGCGGGGACGAGACCGTCCAGCTCCGCCTCCACGTCGGCGCGCACGCGCTCGGCGTAGGCGCGCACCTGCCCGGCGGGGGCTTCGGGCCCCGACTCGGCGTGAGCGTCAGAAGACGGTCTCGTCATCCGGGTCGTCCTCGATCAGCTCCTCCGACTCGAACGGCACCGCGATGGTCGCGCCGTCGCCGCCGCGCAAAAGCACCTCGATGCGCCGCTCGGCCTCGTTCAGACGCTCCTGGCACTCGCGCGAGAGCTTCACGCCCTGCTCGAACAGGTCGAGGCTCTGCTCCAACGGCAGTTCGCCGCGCTCCAACTCCCTCACGATGCGCTCAAGGGTCGCGAGCTGCGCCTCGAAGCTCGACGGCGCGGGGGTCTTAGCTGTCTCTCGTTTCGGCATCTCTTTTTGAAGTACTGAGGACTGAGTGGAAGACAAGGCCCGTCTTCACTCAGTCCTCAGTACTCAGCACTCATCACTGTCTCGTCCCCCTGCGCCGCGGCTGGTTCTGCGGTTGCTGCTGCGGCTGCTGCGCGGGGAGGCTCGCGGCGAGGCGCGTGGCGATGTCGGAGGCGAGCTGCGGGTCTTTGACCGTGACGAGCTTCCAGCGCTCGCCGTCGCGGCGCATGGAGAGTTCGACGGGCCGCTCGCCCGCCTTGACGGTGACGGTCGCCACGTCGCCGCGCTCGACCACGGTCGAAGCCTGGCGCACGCCGAGCGCCTTGACGAAGAAGGGCAGGTTTGAAGACTCGCTCGGCCCGACGCCCTTCAACGCGCGCGCGACCTCGTCGCGCATCGTCTCGCGCACGCGCGGCAGGAGCGTCGGCAGCGTCGCCGTCAGAGAGGCCCGCGCCTGCGGCGGGAGTTGCGAGCCCGCGCCCGCGAGGTTGTCGATGACCTGCGGGATGAAGCCCTGCGCTATCTGGTCGGCGTCGATCATCGTCTCGACCGCCGCCACGTCGTCGTGCTGCGCCGCGTCGAGCAGCAGCGCGAGGCTGTAGGGCGGGCTCTTCTTGAAACCCTGGTACCACATGTACGAGCCGACGAGCAGGACGAGCAGGACGGCGACGACGACCAGCCCCGTCACGCCCAGCACGCGCCCCGCGCGGCCCGCGAGGCTGCGCCCCCTCTTCGCCTGCGCCTCGGCGCGCACGCGGTCAACGTCGATGACGATGCGGCTCTTGCGTCCCTGCGCCATCCGTTCCTCCCCGGGCCCCTCGTTCTTCAGTCCCCTTCCGCCTCTTCCACGCGGCAGCGCAGAGAGCCTTCGGCGAGACGCACGCGCACGACCTCGCCCCCGCTCACGCCGCGCGCGGAGCGCAGCACCCTGCCGCCCTCGTCCGTCGCCAGGGCGTAGCCGCGCCCGAGCACCGCCAGCGGCGACATCGCGTCGAGCGAGGCGGCAGCCAGGCCCAGACGCCTTCGCGCGTCGTCGAGCCGCGCCCGCGCCGCCGCCTCAAGCGCCGCCCCGCCCACCTCCAAACGCACGCGCGCGCGCGCGGCCGACGCGGCCATCCCGGCGGGCGACAACTTACTCCTGACCGCTTCGAGCCTCCTGCGCGCCGCGCGGCTCAAGTCGCCCGCGCGGTTCTCCAGACGGCAGCGCGCGTCGTCGAGTTCCTCGCGCGCCACCCGCAGCCTCATCCGAACCTCGTCGAAGCCGGGCGACATCGCCGCCTCCTGCACGCGCGCGCGGCCCGAGAGCACACGGTAGCGCGTGGCGTTGACGAGGCCGTGCGTCAGGCGCTCGACGTAGTCGCCGATCTCGTCCTCGCGCTCGGCGACGATCTCGGCCGCGGCCGTCGGCGTCGCGGCGCGCACGTCGGCCGCGAAGTCAGCGATGGTGAAGTCTGTCTCGTGCCCGACGGCCGAGATGACGGGGACGACCGACGCGCGGATGGCGCGCGCCACCTCCTCCTCGTTGAAGGCCCAGAGGTCTTCTACAGAGCCGCCGCCGCGCCCGACGATGATGACGTCCACCTGCTCTCCGGTCACACCTTCGGAGACGGCGCGCAGGTGGTGCTCGTTCAGAGCGAGGATGGCGCGCGCTATCTCCGCGCCCGCGCCCTCGCCCTGCACGCGCGTCGGGGCCAGCAGGATGCTGACGGTGCGCGTGCGGCGCTCGACCGTGCGGATGATGTCGCGGACGGCCGCGCCCGTCGGGCTCGTCACGACGCCGACGCGGCGCGGGAGCAGCGGCAGCTCCCTCTTGACGCCTTCGTCAAACAGCCCTTCGGCGGCGAGCCGCTCCTTCAACTGCTCGAAGGCGACGCGCAGCGCGCCCGCGCCGACGGGGTCTAAGGCTTCGACTATCAGTTCGTACTCGCCGCGCGGCTCGTAGACGGTCATCCGGCCGCGCACGCGCACGAGCAGCCCGTCCGAAGGGCGGAAGCGGATGCGCGCGTTGACGCCGCGGAAGCAGGTCGAGCGCAACTGCGCGCCCTCGTCGCGCACGGTGAAGTACCAGTGGCCCGACGCCGCCTGCCGGAAGTTTGAAATCTCCCCCTCGACCCACACCGACGCGAAGCGGTTCTCTAGGGCCCCGCGCACCTGCGATGTCAGCTCCGACACCGACAGCGGCCGGCGCTCCGCCTCGTCGAACAGGGACATGAGTAAGGGGCGAGTCATCGTGCGGGAAGGATGAAGGATGAGGGATGAAAAGGCAAGAGAGCAGTAGGCAGAAAGCCGTAGGCAGCAGGCGGCCGCCGTCGCGATCAACGAAGTAGCGAGACCG
The DNA here is from genome assembly GCA_035563535.1 of Pyrinomonadaceae bacterium. Lineage (GTDB taxonomy): Bacteria > Acidobacteriota > Blastocatellia > Pyrinomonadales > Pyrinomonadaceae > QHXN01. The sequence goes on from DATMVD010000003.1 coordinate 223,126, forward strand.
GCTGGTCTTCGACGATAACTTTGACCTGCTCCAGAGCGGCCAGGGCGTTTACCCCCTCGGCCGTCGTTTCCACGGGGATGGAGCCGAGCGCGCTTACTTCGTCTTCCAGACGCCTTCCGTCGAATTGCTGAAGCAGCCGGTCTATCTCCGGCAAGATTGCCTCGGCCGACCGTCGCACCGCCTCAACCGCCTCGCGGCGCTCGGCCTGGGTCTGCCGTCTTCCGCCTGCCGCTTTCGTCGCGCCTACCCGCAGCAGCACAATCGCGCGCACCTTCTGGCTACCCCTCAAGCCGTTCAGGCGCGCCAGGAATTCGGGGCTGATCTTCGACTGCTGCTGGTCATTTGCGTGCGACATTAGGGCGCTATTGTAGCACCGTTTCAGCCGAGAGCCTTCAGAGCTTCGACCGGCCGAATCATGCCGAAGCCCCAGCGGTTGTCCTGCCGGTTAGGGTCATCGCCCGCGGGGTGCTTCGCCGTCTGCTTCAGGGCGGTGACGATGTCGGCGAGAGGGGCGGCCGGCTTGGCGGCCATCAGGAGCGCGGCGACGCCCGCGACGTGCGGCGTCGCCATCGAGGTGCCGTCCATGTAGTTGTACTCGTAGACGCCGTCGCGCCTCTCCTCGGGCGGGATGCAGGAGTAGACCTGGACGCCGGGCGCGACCACGTCGGGCTTGGTCACGAAGCGCGGGGGGTTCTCAGCGGGGAAGGCGAGGCTCGCGCCGCTGCTGAAGGGCGCGACCTCGAACTTGCCGCGCGACATCTTCTCGACCGCGCCGACGGAGAGCGCGTTGTGCGCGTTGCCGGGCGAGCTGCTATTGCCGTAGTTCTCGTTGCCGATGGCCGCGACGGGCAGCACGCCGTACTGGTCGATCAGTATCTGGAAGAACTCGGCGAAGAGCGGCTCGTAGTAGGTGAAGCCGAGCGACATGCTGATCACGTCGGCGCCGTGCTCGACGGCCCAGGAGACGCCCTCGAAGACGGCGCGCAGCGTCGCCCCGCCGAAGATGACGCCCGCGACGAGCAGGTTCGCCTCCGGGGCCACGCCGATGGAGACGCCCTCGGGGGTCTTTCCGCCCGCGACGGTGCCGCAGACGTGCGTGCCGTGCGAGTCGGAGTCGAAGGTCTTCCCCTTCACCGTCTCGACGCGGCGGCCGAGCGGGTCGATGACGACGAACTCCTTGACGCGCCCGTCGAGCGCCGGGTGCTCGCCGTGGACGCCCGTGTCGAGCACGGCGACGTTAATGTCCGCGCCCTTCGTCTTCTTCCAGAGCGCGGGGATGTCGAGCGCCTTCAGGCCCCACGTCAGCCCGTCCTTACTCTCCTGCCGGCCGAGCGCGTCGTAGTCCACCTCCCTCGGCCGAATCAGATGAACCTTCTGGTTCGGCATGATGGCGACCACGTTCGGCTTCGCCGCGAGTTCCGAGAGCGACGCCCGCGTGACCTCGACCCGCGCGACCGGCAGCGTGTTGGCTCCGATGGTCGAAACCTCGAACGGCTCCCGCCTCCCCGCCGCGTCCTTCCCGTCAGCCTTCTTATAATCCGCGAACAACCGCCGCTGCGCCGCCCGCTGCGTCGTCGCCAAAGCCTTCACGTTGTCCAGCCGCTTCTTCAACTCCCTCAAAGACCCGCGCACACGCACCCCGCCCACCTGCGGCGGCCGATACACCACCAACGCCTCCCGCTTCTCCTCCGGCCCGCTCTCCGCCAAAAACGGCTCAAACGCCGGCGACACCTTCCCCCCGTTACTCATATTTATTTTCTCCGCTTCGCAACCTTCTTCGCCGCGCGTCTTGCTGCTTTCTTAGATTTAGACGTGCCGTGCTGTTCTGCTTCAAATGTGAATGTACTTTCGAGAGAGGCGGCAAAGGAGTTTAGAGCGCCGACCGCAGACCGAGAATAAGAATCGGGTTTTCTACCCGCTATCCTCGTTGCAAGTATGGACGACAGTGAAGCAAGTTCTTTCAACGTTGAAGTATTATTTGGTAAGTCTTTTATCTGGTCAATAACCCTAATTAGTGCTCTGAAAAACAGCTGGCCGGTGTTAAGTTTTTCCGAGGTCGCCAAGGCCCGCAATACCCGCAGGAAAATACTGTTCAGAGTATGCTGCGGAGTACTAAGACGCCTATAATTCAGCCCTATTAAAGCTGCCCCGGCCGGAGAGTGATATTCACCTGAGATTAGAGTTGAACCCGGCCCCTCGTATAACGCAGCGTTTGCCGCAAGCCTCACTAGCAAGTCGTTTGAGCCAAGTATATGAAGGAGACGAATGGTCTCACTAAGTTGGCGCGGGTTCATACTACGACGCGCACGAAGTTTCCCAACTACCACCGCCTCATCGAAATTATTCGGATGGGTGCGTAGCCAAAAATATGCCCCGCTTAACAGGTGTGGGCCAATTACCGTCCCGATTGCCAGATTAGCAATCGGGGTAACTTCATTCTCAGGGAACCGGTCTAAAGTCCATTCCATAGACGGGGTAATGGCAATCCGTTCTATTATCCGCCTGCGCAGGTCTTGATCTTGCCGCGTCTCTACGCCAGATGATAAGTAAGCCTCCGCCAATACATCAGCAAACCTCTCTGTGTCTTTCTGTTTAATAAGAAGTTCGAGCATGCGTCGCGCATCTCGCTTTGGGGCGATGCCGCAGTAGAGGGCGATGACTTCGTTCCAGCGGGGGTCGGCGTGTTCGCGGGCGAGTTGTTCGGGGATGATGTCGCGGAGGTTGCCTTCGTGGACGGCGCAGGCGGCAAGGTACTCCTGGAAGGTGAGGTGGGCGAAGGCGAAGATGCCTGCGCGGCGCTCGATTAGGAGGCCGGTGCGGTAGCGAATGTGTTCGAGGAGGTGTTTGGCGCGGTCGCCGTCGTTAAGGACTTTGGTGAAGATTTTAAGTACCTTCGCGGCCTCGTACTCAGCGCGGTCGTCGGCCTGCATGGCGATGGCGACCTGGCGGCAGGTGCGAAGCTTCTCGTCGAGGGTGAAGTCTGAGTGGATGCCGCGGCGGCTGTCCCAGTGGTGGAGCAAACCCTCGACGCAAAGCTTGTAGAGCCGCGCGCGGTCTTCGGGCAGACGGCCGTCCTCGAAGTAGTTGACGAGGCAGACGGCCGAGAGCATCAGGGGGTTGCGCGCGAGGTTCTTAATGTAGCGATGATGCTCGAAGCCTTTGACTATGCGCTCCCCCTCCGCAGAGCCTTTGCGCCGAGCCTCCTTCTCGTTCTCGCTGCGGGCGAGGCGGATGGCCGTGCACCAGTTCTTCGTGTACTCCGTCATCTCGGGCTCGCTGAAGTCGAGCAGGTCGCACTCGGCGAACTTCAGCTTGCGGAGCGTGCCGGGTTGGTAGCCCGCCGGGCGCGAGGAGACGAGGTAATGACAGTTCGGGTACTCCTCGCACAGCTCCGTGAGCCACGGGATGAGGTACCTGTCGCGCGTCTTCGGGTCGGTCTCGTCGAGGCCGTCGAGCATGAAGAGGACGCGCCCCTTCCTCATCTGGCGGTCGAGCCAGCCGTCGGGCATCAGCGCGGCGCGGTCTTCGCTGCCGGTCGCCGCCTCTATCAGCCCCGGCCCGAGCGGAAGCTTCTTTGCGTCCAACTCGCGCACGCGCAGCAGCAGCGGGATGGCCTGCTCGTCTTCGTCGCCCGCGACAAGTATTTTCCTCACCCCGGCGACCGACAGTTGCAGCCATTCGAGGAAGGTTGACTTGCCGCTGCCCGGCACGCCGACGATGACCGTGCGCGGGTGCTTCTCCACCTGCTCGAAGGCGGTCGTGCCCTCATCCTTTTTCTTCTTCTTCGGCTGAGCTTCCACGGCGGGCTCGTCGACGCCGCCGAAGAACTTGCGCGCGGCGGCGAGGTTCATGATCTCCGCCAGGTCTATGGCCTCGCCGTCGCCCGGCCGCGGGCGCTGCGGGCGCGGCTGGACGCGCGGCATGACGAAGAGGGCTTGCAGGTCAACCATATTCGTCGTCATCTGCACCGTGCCGGCCTCGACGCGCTCGAAGCGTTGGAGGAGGTAGTTGCGGTGGTCGAGTTCGTAAAGCTCGTCCTGCGTCCCCTGACCCGCGGCCTGCCCGGCGCCGAGGCCGGCGATGTTCTGGTTGAGGCGCTCGATGATGCGGCGCGGCGGCTCGTAGCTTCTTGAGAAGTTGAACTTCTGCCACTTGCTCAGCACCGGGCCGATGAGCAGGAGGTTTTCGAGCACCGACTGCAACGCGAGGCGGGAGACCGCCTCGAACCCGTCCCCACGCGAGCCCCGGGGGCGCGCCAGCGCGCCGAGCCTCTTCTTGATGACGGTCTCAGGCGGCACGCCCGGCTGCGCCACGTCTTCGAGCTTGAGCAGGCGGCCGAGCGCGGAGAGGCTGTCCAGAATCTCCGCCGCCTCGGCCCTGCTCAAACGCCGGTTGTCGAAGAAGAGCGTGAGTGACTGTGAGGCCGCGTCGGCCAACTCGTCCACCAGCCGCGTGACGGCGTTGCGCTCCAGCGGATTACTTATCTGTTCGCGAAAGGGGGCGGAGAAAATTTGCCCGAAGAGTTGCTGGTAGAAGTCTACGACCTGTTCGACGGCTGAGGATCGCATATCAACTTGGTCAACGACAGCGCTTTGAGGCGTCGATAGAGCGTCGGGTAGAGAGCGCCCTGCTTATATACCCCGGCCCCACCCTTGTCAATCACGCCCTGCGCAGGTGTGCCGTCTCACGGCTGACTCTTGGGCGGAGTGACGGAAGCAGGCGTATCCTCGACGCGCGCGTAGTAGCCCTGGCGGTAGTAGAGGCGGAGGTCTTGCTTCTTGAGGTGCGGGTTGGTGATCTCGATTTGGAGGCGGCGGTAGGAGCCGTCGCGGGCGCGGTTGGTGGGGGTGTAGGTGAGAAGGTATTGGGCGCGCAGCTCCTGCTCGATCTGGGCGAAGGCGGCGGGGAGGTCCTGGGGGCGCTTGGGGAAGAAGGCGCGGCCGCCGGTCTGCTCGGAGAGTTGGTTGAGGAAGTCTTTGCGCATCTCGCCCTCGTCGAGGTCGCGGTCGCGGATGCCGATGCAGTAGACGACCGTGTTGTGGCGCACGGCGTACTCGACGGCCTGGTAGAGGCGGACGCGGCTGCTGCGGTCGTCGCCGTCGGAGAGCAGGAGGATGGCGCGGCGCGAGCGCTCGGGCGTCTTCGAGAGCACCTCGCGGATGGAGAGGACGACGGCGTCCCACGCCCCCGTCGAGCAGCGCAGGCGCACGTTGTCCGGCGCGTCGGGGTCGTTGCACTCGGGGCTCTTCGCCGAGAAGGGGACCTGGATCGCGCCGATGGCCGCGAGCAGACGCGCCGGGTCGCCCGTGGGCAACTGTTCGAGCCGCGTGACGCCTGTGAAGGAGAGGACGGCCGCCGTGTCCTTCGCCGGGCGGAGGATGGAGCGGACGAACCCGGAGGCCGCCTCCTGCTCGTCCCCCAAGACCTTCTCCTGCGACGAAGACACGTCCACGAGCAGCGCGAGCGAGAGCGGCGCGTCCGTCTCCTGCTCGAACGTCTCGATCTTCTGCTCGACGCCGTCTTCGGTCAGGCGCAGGTCTTCGGCGCGCAGCGTCGTGACGAAGCGCCGCTTCTTGTCCGTCGCCGTCAGCAGCACGTTGGCCAGGGAGGTCTCGATGCGCTCGACCGCCTCGGCCTCGTCGGGCGTCGGGGACGGAGACGGACTCGGCGTCGGAGTAGGTGTTGAAGTAGGCGTCGGGCTCGGCGTCGGCGTCGGAGTGGGCGTCGGCGTATGGGTCGGGCTGGGCGCTTGCGTCGGCTGCGCGGGCTCCTGCGCGCGCGCCGCGGCTAGGCAGACCGAGGCGAGGAGCAGCGCGAGAAGGAGTCTACCGCGACGCACGACCGGAGAAGGTAGAAGCATCTCACCCCTTGTTCTTTTAACAACTCTACTGCGCGGGGGTCGTCGTCGTCGCCGCGGCCGAGACGGCGACCGCCGGGCTCAGGCGCACGCTCGCGCCCTCGCGCGAGACCTTCACGCGCACGCGCGAGTCGGGGCGCGCGGCCGCGTCCGTCTCGTAGGTGATCGTGTAGGCCGTGCGCAGCTGCGCGGCCACGTCGTCGTAGGCGCGCTGCAACTGTTCGAGCCGCGTGATGGGGTAGTACTTCCCGCCCGAGACTTCCGCGAGCCGCGCGCCCTCCTCCTCGGCGCGCGAGGTGAGCGTCAGGAAGCGCGTGCGCGTCGGGTCGAGCGTCGTCGCGGCCGCGGGCGCGCTCGAAGAGGGTATCAGGCCCGAGGGGACGTAGAGCGGGTAGATGATCGCGCCCGTCTCGTAGACCGCATCGACGATGACGGGGAACGAGAGGAACGAGCGGTTGTCGTCGCCGTCCGAGAGCACGACCACGCCCGTCCGCTCGCCGCGCAGGGGGCGGAGCACGTGCACGAGCGCGTAGCCGAGCGCGTCGTAGAGCGACGTGGCCCCGCCCGCCTGGATGTCCTTGATGCGCTCGACGAGCACGCCGCGGTCGTTGGTGAACTCGGAGACGAGCTGCACGTCGTCGCGGAAACTTACGATGGCGATGCGATCCTGCGGGCCGGCCGTGTTGAGGAAGGCGAGCGCGGCCTTGCGGATGAAGTCGATGCGCTCCTCGACGCTGCCCGACACGTCCAGGAGGAGGACGAGGTTGAAGGGCGCGGTGACGGGCCGCACCTCGCGCACGGCGCGCTCGACGCCACCCTCGGTGACGGTGAAGTCCTTGGCCGTGAGGCCCGTGACGGCGCGGCCCGTGCGGTCTGTGACGCGCGCCTGCACGCGCGCGAGCGAGGTTCCGGCGGGCGTGCGCACGTCGAAGGGGCTCGACCCGCGCGCGCCGAGCGTGGGGCCGCCGCGGCGGTCGCCGAGCGTCTCGGCGTACTCGCCGACGAGGCGCGGGGCGACCTTGCGAATGGCGTCGATGAGTTCGGCGTCGCCGCTGCGGATGATGGCGCGCGCGGCGTCGGTGAGCGTGCGCTCGCGCAGGTCGGACGGGACGCGCGACTCGTCCTTGACGCCGAAGAGCAGGACGCCGCGCGCCGTCTCCAGGCTGAGTTTAATCTGCGTCTCCTTCAGGGCCTTCTCGGCCGCGGTCTTCGCGGCCTTCGCCTTCTCCTCGCGCGCCTTCTTCAGCGCCTCCGCCTGCTTCTTGGCCTCCTCTTCCTTCCGCTCGGCCTCCTCCCGCTTCCTGCGCTCCTCCTTCTGAAGCTCTTCCTTACTCTTCGGCTTATCCGCCGTGGGCTCTTCCTTCTTCGCCGTCTCCACCTTCGGCTCGGGCCCGGCTCCGGTCTCGACCGCGGCGCTCCCGAGGAGGACGGTGTCGTCCGCCGCCTCCTCCTCCGAAGGCTCGGGCTCGTCCTTCTTCTGCTTGCCCTTCCCCTTCTTCTCCTCGGGGAAGCGGCCGGAGATTTCGTAGACGCCGCCGCGCTTCTCCTTCACCTTCGGCAGCTCGACCTCGGAGAAGAAGCGCGGGCGGCTGAGCGTCCAGCGGAAGCTGTAGCGCAGTTGGTCGAGGGGCACGTCGGCGCGGATGGTGCCCGTGTCGGTCCTGGCCTCGGCCTCCGCGACGTTGCCGACGACATCGACCGCGCCCGCCTCGGTCTCGACCCACACGCGCGAGCGCGCGGGGACGCGCACCGTCAAATCTATCCGCTCGCGCTCGACCTGCGCCGCGCTCGGCACGACCTTCCGCCCGTCCGCGGGCCTAGCGGACGCCGCGCCCTCGCGCTCGACTTCGATCTGAATCGCGCCGGCCGCGCCTGTCACGCGCACGTCCCTCTCCGACACCGCCACCCCGGCGGCCGACGACGCGCGGATCGAGACGCGCTTCGACTCCTCCTCCGCCAGGACGGTCACGCGCCCCGTGCGGTTCTTCACGCGCAGCTCGACCGGCGAGGCCGCGTCAAGGTCGCGCTCGAAGACGGACGCCGGCCCTTGCGCCCGCGCGCTAACACGAACGAGGGGCAGCGGCGCCGCCAGCGTCAGCAGGAAGAGAGCAGTTGTCAGGAGGCGCAGGCCGCGGCAGGACGACTCCGCGGAGGGGGCTCGGTAAAGCATAGGCTGAAATCTTGCCCGCCGGGGGCGCGGGAGTCAAACGGAGCGTGAACCGTGAACCGTAAACCGTGACAAGTGAAAGCAGGGTTTTATCTTGTCACGGTTTACGGTTCACGGTTCACGGCATTATCCGTTCCTCTTATGTATGTACTCGCCGATGGCGTCGCGCAGCTCGGCGGCCTGCTCTTCGGAGAGGGTGCCGGTGACGGCGCGCCCCTCCTGGAAGCCGATGACGGCGACGCGGCCGTCCATCTGGAAGTTGAAGGTGAAAGTGCTGCCGTTCTCCAGCTCGAAGACGAGCGCGGGCGAGACGCTGGCCGCGCTGTTTGACTCAAGTGGCATCTCTGTGGCCTTCTCCGCGTGTTTGGGAAGTGTGTCGGGAACCGGCGCGCGCCCGGCGTCAGGCTGACTCGGCTAAGCTCGCTCCGGCGGCGACATTTTAACAGACTCGGCGCGCCGCGCGCAGTCTGACCGTAAACTTCGCGGACGCGCCCGCGGGGGCTCAAGCCGTGCGCCTTTGACGAACCGCGGGTGCCCCCCGCGCATCTCAATTGCCGTACGCGGGAAGCTGACCTCTCCACGATTTTCGGGCTATAATCCTCCAAAGTTCGCACGGGCGATTTCGAGTTCAAGGATGAGAAAGAAGAAGACCCAACTCGCCGCCGTGTTCGCCGTCATGCTCGCGGGGCTCGTGACCTTCGCCGTGCTCTTCGCGGTCGGCGGCCGCGGCCAGTCGCAGGCGGGAGCCCGCCCGGCCGCGGGCGACTCCGTGCAGCCCCTCGTCGTCGAGAAGAGGACGGAGATCGCCGCCGCCCCCCCCGCCCCGGAGAATAAAGACCCCTCGCTCTTCGACGAAGCGGCGGCGCGCAACGCGGCCCTGAAGTACGAACTGGGCTGGGCCTTCGGCGGGAAGCAGCAGCGCGGCTGGTACCTCTACACGCCGCTCATCTCGAAGACGCTTGAGACGGACGGCGAGGCCGCCGGTTCGGACTTCGCCTCGGCGCTCTCGCGCTGGCAGGCGGCGGCGGGCCTGCGCCCGAGCGGCGTGCTCGACAGCGAGACGCTCTACCGCATGGTCTCGACGTGGCAGGGCGCGCGCCTGAAGAACAAGGTGTACGCGACGCCCGACCGTTTGCTGCAAGCGCCCGCGTCCGACTTCTACGACCCGACGCGCGCCGACGCGCTCCGGCAGGTCGAGCGCGAGACCTACGCCGCCTACAAGCGGATGGTCGCGGCGGCCGCGGCCGACCCGAGCTTGGGTCTGAAGGTGACGGCCTCGGGCGAACTCGCGCCCGAGGAGAAGTTCCTCAAGATCGTCTCCTCCTTCCGCTCGCGCGAGCACCAGGCTTCCTTGCGCGCGCAGTCGCCCGGCTCGGGCCGCGCCGGCCTCGCCGTCAACAGCCCGCACTTCACGGGGCGCGCCCTCGACCTCTACGTCGGCGGCGAGCCGGTCGAGACCAAAGACTCCAACCGCGCCCTACAGGTGCAGACGCCCGCCTACCGCTGGCTCGTCCGCAACGCCGAGCGCTTCGGCTTCCGCCCCTACTACTACGAGCCCTGGCACTGGGAGTACGTCGGCGCCGCCGCCGCGCCCGCGAAGTAAAACATCCCCACCGCAAGCGGTGGGGCTTTCGCCGGATTCACCCGAACAGGTCTAGCTGCGGGTCTTCGGCCTCTTTGTGACGGCGGATGTACTTGCGTATCACTTCCGCCGTCACCTTGTCCCCCACGGTCCTGGCGAAGTAGCCGTCTTCCCAGAATTCCCCGCCCCACAGCTTCCGCTTCACCTGCGGGAACTCGCGGAAGACGGCCCGGGCGGAAAGACTCTTGAAGCGCGTTACGACCTGCGCGATGGAGTAGCGCGGCGGGAACGAGCAGAACAGATGCACATGGTCGGGGCTGACTTCCATCTCGTCTATCGTGATGTCATACGCCTCGGCTATCTCGCCGAACATCTCCTCGACCCGCGCGGCGAGCGCCCCTTCGAGGATGCGCTTGCGGTACTTGGGCGACCAGACCAGGTGGTAGGCCGTGTCGTAGGCGGCGTGCGCGGTGCGTCTCCAGGCCATCCGCGCATTCTAGCAACGTCAGTTAGCTCGCGGGCAGGCATCGAGCCTGCCCTCAAGCTGGCTCATCCATCCCCACCGCAAGCGGTGGGGCATTAAGAGCCTTTTTCGTAACGCCGGGCGCTAGGAGTCCCCCTCACTAATCAACGCCCGCGACCAGCGCGGGCGCATGCCTAACCCTTTTACACACACTCACCAGCCGCGACCTCTGCACAGCGAACGCGCCCGCCGTGTTCCCCGCGGCGGCTTGCTGTAACCTTGGCAAGGCGGCCTTTTTGCTATAGACTTCCGCGGCATTTGGCTCTACCCGATTCCGGCGACGCTCTTCACCAACACGCTTCTAACGAGGTTAAGCTGCCCGGCATGCTCAACGACACCCCGGCCTCTCCGACCCCGACACAACGTAGCTTCCTCTACCGCTTCTGCTTCATAGTCATCCTGTTACTCGTCGGCGTCTTCGGCGTACTCCAGACCCAACTGTTCGTGATCCTCGCCGACAAGCCCAGCCTGGAGAGGATAAAGCGGCAGATGAAAGTCTCCGAAGACCGGCAGCGCGAGATCGGCGCCCGTTTCCAGCAGCGAACCGGGAGGAGACCCCACGATAGAATCTACATCTGCGCGGAACCCCTCTTCAGCAAGGTGCAGTACAAGGCGATCGAGGAGGCGACGAACTCGCTCCTGGAGGACGACGACACGCTGCCGTACTTCAAGACCTCTTTGAAGGGGGTGCGCGCGGTGATCCTCCCGGCCTGGGAGTTAGAGACGCAGCAGGACTACCTGGACTTCGGCATCACGCCGGAAGGCGCGCGCCACGCCCCGGCCGTCGCGGGCCACCCGCTGATACCCGCCCTCACCCTGCGGGACAGAGACCCGGCCGACCAGGGCGGCTTCCCCCACGAAGTCACCGAGGACGGCACGCCGCGCATCGCCATCAATCTCAGCGCGTTCGAGTCGAAGGAGAGGCTGCGGCTGACCATCTTCCACGAGCTGCTGCACGCGGGGAACGTCCCCGGCTACGACGCGTCCCGCTTCACGGTGTTGCAGACCGACTTGGCCTACCTCTCGGAATACAGGGGCTACATCGCGCGCGAGGGGCTGGAGGGCTGGCGGGAGTTGAAGCTGTGGGGCTGGTGGGTGGTCACGCCGTGGGGGGTGAGCATGCTGCTCATCATGGTCACCCCCTGGCGCAGGTCGAGATCATTCCAATGGCTGAGCAGGCTGAGCCAGGGGGTGAAGGGGAGAATCCCCGGTCTTCTAAGAGGGCGACAGCGCGTCGTGCCACTGCCGGGTGAGGTGGGCGCGGTGCCCCCAGACGATCCGCAGGCTGGCGCCTAGCATAATGACGGCGGCGACTAGGGCCAGGACGTCGGCGGGCCCGGCCCCCAGCCAGATGTTGCCTATCGTCCCCGCGCCGCTGATCTCCGGCAGGCCCGCGTAAGTCTTGATCCTCCACGTCGAGGCCGCCCAGTAGAGGTACCTGGCGATCACCCCGAAGAAGAGCATCGAGGCCACGAGTTCGCCGATGTACTCCAACTGCCACAAGGTGATGACCGCCAGCACGAAGCAGAGCGCGATCAGCGCGCGCGGGTCATCAACCACCACCCACTCGACGCTCTGCCCCGCCGACTTCCAACTGAGGTAGCGCGGTATCGCCCCCCAGAAGAAGGCCAGCGCGTAGAGCACTGCGACGCCCAGAGCCAACCACTTCAGCCAGTGGCCATGCTTACGATCAGCGGTATTCATTGTCTCATCCCCCTACAAGCGGTGTGCGGCAAGAGGACACACCTCTCGCCGCGTGAAACACCCTAAGTCACCTCTCCGTTGGCTCTACCGGGCGTCAACTTCCGGGGTGGTAATGTGCCACTGGTACCAGTGACAATTCGCGTGCCGGTTATGATTCCGCCACCCGCCAGCGCGGTTGCCCCGCCCGGGCTACTGCCAAAGCTGGAGAGGACGTGCATCATCACCACCTCACCTTCGGGGACGCGTGCGAGGGAAGAAGGGGCTTCAGACCCAGGGGTGGCTCAGGCGTTACAGCAACTTTTTAGGGTTACTTTATGGTAACAGTCATCGAGCCACGCGGCAAGGGCAGCGCCCACAGTTGGCGGCAATCAGAAGTCAGCGGCGGGGCTTTTACTATCACGAAGACCGCGGGATGTCAACCGTCCGGCAGGCCATCAATGATAATAAGGGTTTAACCCGAGATGCGCAATACCCTTTCTTAAGCACCCCGTTCCGGGGCGTCTTGACGTAGCGCCCGCCCCTCAGCAGCACCGCGGCCACGTCGCCTGATACGCCAAGATGATAATAGGCCACCCGGGCCCTTTTCTCGGTGAAGGCGGTTACACCACCGCTTCGCACAAGGAGGGGAGGCGTTTATGTTACGCCTCCCCTCCTCGCGCCCCTGTCCCGTCTTAAAACCTTACTGCGTGATGCCCAACTGGGTGAGGATGAAGGCGTAGTCGAAGGCCGCTTCGCGCAGCGCGTCGTAGCGGCCGGAGGCCCCGCCGTGGCCGGCGCCCATGTTGACCTTGAGGAGCAGGGGGTTCTGGTCAGTCTTCATGGAGCGGAGCTTGGCGACCCATTTGGCCGGCTCGTGGAAGAGCACCTGGCTGTCGTTGAGGGAAGTCTTGACGAGCATGGCCGGGTAGTCTTTGGCGGCGACGTTGTCGTAGGGGGAGTAGGAGAGCATGTACTGGAAGTTCTCCTTGCTCTTGACGGGGTTGCCCCACTCCTCCCACTCGCCGGCGGTCAGGGGGAGCGTCTCGTCAAGCTCCGTGTTGACGACATCGACGAAGGGGACGTAGGCGACGACGGCCTTGAACAGGTCGGGGCGCATGTTCATGACCGCGCCCATCAGGAGGCCGCCGGCCGAGCCGCCCGTGATGACCAGACGCTCCTTTGAGGTGTAGCCCGCCTTAATCAAATGCTCGGCCGCCGCGATGAAGTCGGTGAAGGTGTTCTTCTTCGACATCATCTTGCCCGCGTCGTGCCACTCCTTACCCAAGTCCCCGCCGCCGCGGATGTGCGCCGTGGCGAAGACCACGCCGCGGTCGAGCAGAGAGAGGCGGTTCGAGCTGAACGAGACGTTACGCGGGATGCCGTACGAGCCGTAGGCGTCTAAGAGCATCGGGCGTGAGCCGTCGGGCTTCAAGTCCTTCTTGTAGACGAGGGAGACGGGAATCTTCGTCCCGTCCGACGCGGTCGCGTAGACGCGCTCGGACTTGTACAGGGTCGGGTCGTAGCCGCCGAGCACCGGCTGCTGCTTGAGCAGCTCGCTCCTGCCCGTCTTCACGTCGTAGTCGTAGGTGGAGGCGGGCGTGATGAAGGACTGGTAGCTGTAGCGCACCTTCTGCGTGTCGAACTCCTTGTTGGTGCCGAAAGAGATGTTGTAGACGGGCTCGGGCACGCTGACGTCGGTCGCCCTATTCGTCTTGAGGTCGTAAACCTTCAGGACGGGGGTGGCGTTGCCGCGCTCCGACACGACGTAGAAGTCCTTGAAGAACTCGACGCCGCCCACCATCACGCCCGGGCGGTGTGGGATGACCTCCTTCCAGTTCTCGCGCCCGGGCGCGGAGACGGGTGCCGAGACGAGCTTGAAGTTGCGCGCGCCCTTCTCGTTCGTGCGGATGAAGAAGCGTTCGCCGTGGTGGTCTGCGTAGTACTCGTGCCCGGCCTCGCGCGGCAGCAGCACGCGCCAGGCTTCGGCCGGCTTGTCCGCCGGAAGGTAGCGCACCTCGCTCGTCGTGTGGCTCGCCGAGGTGAGGAAGAGGTAGCCGCGCGAGCGCGAGCGCTCGACGCCGATGTGGAACATCTCGTCCTTCTCCTCGTAGACGAGCTGGTCGGCCCCGGTCTGCCCGAGCGTGTGCCGGTAGAGCCGGTACGGGTTCTTCGTCGTCGGGTGGTCTACGACGTAGAAGAGCGTCTTGTCGTCGCCGGCCCACGCCGCGCTCGACACGCGCTCGGCGACCTTCTTCGACTCGCCGGTGCGGAGGTCTTTGACGTGGAGGTTGTACTCGCGGTAGCCGGTCTCGTCGGTCGAGTAGGCGAGCAGGTTCGTGTCCCGCGTCACGTCGAAGTCGCCGACGGCCATGAAGGTGTGCCCCTTCGCCATCTCGTTGAGGTCGAGTAGGACCTGCTCGGGCGCGGACATCCCCCCCTTGCGGCGCGCGTAGACGGGGTACTGCTTCCCCTGCTCGGTGCGCGTGTAGTAGAGGTAGCCGCCCAGGGGCCACGGCACGTTCGTGTCCGTCTCCTTGATGCGCGAGAGCATCTCCTTGTAGAGCCGCTCCTGCAACTCGGCCGTGCCCTTCGTCATCGCGTCGGTGTAGGCGTTCTCGGCCTCCAGGTAGGCGATGACCTCCGGGTTCTTCTTGTCGCGCATCCAGAAGAAGTCATCCGAGAGTTTCACGCCGTGGACTTCGATGGTGCGCGGGACTTTCTTCGCCACCGGCGGCGCGGGCGGCGGCGCGGGCGCGGAGCCGTTCGTCTGTGTCTGTGCCATAGTCAGGATGCCGGTCGGGATGACGGCCGCCAGCAGTAGCGCCGGCAGTGTGAGCCTTCTCATCTTGAGCCCTTTCATCTTTAAGTTGTCCGAGGATTCCGACGGAGAGTGCGCGCCGGATTATAGATTAAAGACGGCGTAAACCGTAAACCGTGACGAGAGTGAGTTGGTTTTATCCCGTCACGGTTTACGGTTTACGGTTCACGGCCTTCCTTTGCCTTTTATCCCCCCCGGTTGTAGGCTCTTCGGCGAACGCGCGGGCGAAAGTTTGAGAACCCCCGGCCCGCCCGCGCGTGTACAGTCTCCGACGGTCTCACGGCTGTATACCGACGAAAACTTTCCGGCCCGCTCCCGAAAGGGTCTCAAGAGATGCCGACACCCAACACGCTCAGACGCCAGTCACTGTTCGCGGCCGCGCTCCTGTGCGTCATCGCCTCGGCGCCCGCCGCCTTCGCGCAGAAGGAGGCGCCCGCCACCGTCTCGGGGCGCGTCACCGACGGCGAGCGCGGCGCGCAGGGCGTCACGGTCATGCTCATCTACAACGAGCCGCCGCAGCGCTTCCGCGTGGCGGCGCGCGCCAAGACCGACGCCGAGGGGCGCTTCCTCCTCACGAACGTCGCGCCCGGCCGCTACCAGATCACGCCGGTCGCGCCCGCTTACGTCGTCGAGGGGCTCGCGACGAACTACCCGCCCGGCCGCCCGCTCACCGTCACCGCCGGCGAGGAGGTCAGGGACATCGACTTCAAGATGGAGGCCGGCGGCGTCATCACGGGGCGCGTCACCGACGCCGACGGCAACCCCGTCGTCCAGGAGGTGGTCATGGTTCAGCCCGTCGAAGTGGCGGGGCCGCCGCGCTTCAACTTCGACTCGCGCGACCGGACGACCGACGACCGCGGCGTCTACCGCATCTTCGGCCTGCCGCCCGGCCGCTACCACGTCTCGGTCGGGCGCGCCGACGACTCGGGCGCCGTCAGCTACGGCCGGCGCAAGCTCTTCCGCCGCACCTTCCACCCGGACGCGACCGAGCAGGCGCAGGCGCGCGTCGTCGAGATCAGGTCGGGCATCGAGGCCACCGACGTGGACATCAAGGTCGGCCGCGCCCTGAAGACCTACAAGGTCTCGGGCCGCTTCGTCACGGCCGACACGAACGAGCCGGTCGCGGGCGTCACGGTTGGCTTCAGCACGGTGGACGCGCGGGGCCGCCGCACGGGCGGCTACAGCGGGGCCTCGATGACGAACGCGCGCGGCGAGTTCGTGACCGACGGGCTCGCGCCCGGCCGCTACGTCGTCCACGCCTCCAACACGTTCGGGCCGCAGCAGGAGACTTCGGTCTTCTACAGCGACCCTGTCCACTTCGAGGTCGCCGACGCGGACGTGTCGGGGCTCCTCGTCAAGCTCAAGCGCGGCGCGACCGTCTCGGGCGTCGTCACCATCGAGGGCGTCGCCGACCGCGCCGCCGCCGCGCGGATGCTCTCGGCCGTGCGCCTCTACACCGTCATCGACGTGGGCCCGCGGCAGGTGGCCGCGCCGAGCGGCCCGATGCGCCCCGTGGGCGTCAACGCCGACGGCACGTTCCAACTGTCGGGCATAGCCCCCGGCAAGCTGCGCATCGGCACCATGAACGAGACGGTGAAGGGCCTCTCGATGACGCGCATCGAGCTCAACGGCGTGAACGTCGGCGGCGGCTTTGACGTGACCGAGGGGGCGCAGGTCACGGGCGTGAACGTCGTGATGACGCTGGGGACGGCCGTCCTCGTCGGGCAGACGACCTACGCCAACGGGACGCCGCCGCCGAACGCGCGCGTCATGGCCTTCGCGCGGCTCGTCGGCGCGACGCCGAGCCCCGGGGCCCAGCGCACGGCCGAGGTGGACGCGCGCGGCTTCTTCCGCATCGACGGGATGACGCCGGGCGAGTACGAGTTCTTCGTCCAGGTCTTCGACTTCACCCCGCGCCCCGGCGGCGGCCCGCGCATGCGCCCGCTCCGCAGCGAGCCGCAGCGCGTCGTCGTCGGCGAGGGCGGCGAGACGAAGGTCTCGGCGGTCGTCAACTTTCAACCCGAACCGAGGAAAGAACCTTGAAAGCCCCTCGCGCCCTTTACGTGAAGGCCGCGCCCGCGCTCCTCCTTCTCCTGCTGCTCGCGCCGTTCGCCGCGCGCGCGCAGGAGGAGGCGCAGAAGGCGGCGACCGGCGAGACGGCGGCCGC
>DATMVD010000004.1:0-17091 GCA_035563535.1 Pyrinomonadaceae bacterium
GCGGCGACCGAGACCGAACTCAAAGAGAAGAAGGCGCGCGTCGAGGACGCGATGCACGCCACGCGCGCGGCCGTCGAGGAGGGCATCGTCCCGGGCGGCGGCGTCGCGCTGGTGCGCGCGGCGAAGGCGCTCGACAAGTTCCGCGCTAACGAAGAGGGCGAGGGCGACGCCGACGAGCAGATCGGCGTGACCATCGTCCGCCGCGCGCTCGAAGAGCCGCTCCGGCAGATCGTACAGAACGCCGGCAAGGAGGGCGCGGTCATCGTCGAGAAGGTGCGCGAAGCCAAGAAGGAGTCCTACGGCTACAACGCGGCCACCGAGGAGTTCGAGGACCTCGTCGAGGCGGGCGTCATCGACCCGGCTAAGGTCACGCGCTCGGCGCTCCAGAACGCGGCGTCGATTGCCGGCCTCATGCTGACGACCGAGGCGCTCATCTCCGAGCTGCCCGAGGACGACAAGGCCCCGGCGATGCCCGGCGGCATGGGCGGCGGCATGGGCATGTAATCACGCCCGCCGTCTCATTCGTTGATAAAGGCCGCGCCCGTCAAAGGGCGCGGCCTTTTCTACTGCGAAGGCCCGGCACGGAAATAGTTGTGCCGTCTGTCTCATTTGGGAGGCGATGACTGCCATGGGTTATGCCATCCGCCAACTATCGCCCTCGGACGAGGAGTTCCTACGGGAGATGTTGTACCTGTCTCTCCACGTGCCGGAGGGCGGCTCTCCCTTCCCGCGCGATGTCATCGAGCGGCCCGAGATAGCAAAGTACGTGAGGGGGTGGGGGCGCGCCGGCGACATGGGCTTCGTGGCAGTGGACGCAGAAAGCGGCGAGCCGATAGGTGCGGCGTGGCTCCGCCTGCTCGCGGGAGACGAGAGGGGTTACGGACACGTGGACGACGAAACGCCCGAGCTGGGCATGGCAGTCCTGCCCGAGTTCAGGGGGCGGGGCGTGGGCTCCGGGCTGCTCGCGCGACTGCTGGAGTCTGCCGGGGCCGTCTACGGCTCTGTGTGTCTGAGCGTGTCGGCTGATAACCCCGCGGCGCGTCTGTACGGGCGGGCGGGATTCGAGCCGGTGTGCGAGCGCGGGACTTCGTTGACCATGGTCAAGAGGCTGAGGCCCTGAACGGCGGCGCGGCAGAACGACGCTGTGCACCCGACACGCCTTCAGGACGCTTTCATAACTCTCGGCGGGTTCACCGCGCCCCTCGTCAAACTTGAAAGCACGTCGGGCGGCGACTATACTCCCCGCTCGTTCGTCGAATAACGCACCCCGGCAAGCTGTTCATGACCCTCAACCAGTTAAAGAAGCCCACAGGTCAGGCCCCCGGCGTCTTCCGCTACGGGTGCGGCATCCTGAGCATCGTCGGCGCCCTCTTCTGCCTCTTCTTCGTCATCGCCGCCATCGGCGACATCGTCTCAGGCCGCGAGCAGGATAAGACGGGCGTGCTCATCGGGCTGATCGTCATCTTCGGCGGGCTGGCCGCGACCGGCGTCTTCGCCGCGTGGAAGTTTATGCGCCGCGCGCCCGCGCAGCCGAACCTCGATCTTGAGAACCGGATTCTACAACTCGCCGCGGCGAAGGGTTGCCGGCTGACTGTGGGGATGGTCGCGCTCCACTGCCGCGCCAGCATCGAGGAGAGCCGCGAGGCGCTGGAGCGAATGGCTTTGCAGGGCGCGGCGAGCGTGCAGGTTGAGGACGACGGAGGCATCGTCTACGACTTCTCAGACCTCCTGCCGTCCGGCGAGCTTAAGCCGCCCGCCGGGCAGCGCCCGGTACAACTTCCTTAAGAATTTAACCGCAGGGACACGGAGACACGGCTTGAAGACGATAAGTCAACAAGCCGTGTCTCCGTGTCCCTGCGGTTAATGTCCTAGCGGACGTTCTGTGCGTCGGGGTTGGCGGCGAGCCGCATGCGCTCTTTGTCGAGGTCGCGCTGGACGTGTATGTAGAAGACGACGAGGACGACGACGCCGACGATGAGGGCGATGATGACCCAGGGGTTGCTCTTGACGAAGCCGAAGACACCGCCGGCCCCCGTCGCGACGAGGCCGATGACGAAGGCGTAGAGGCGGCGCGCCTCGCCGACGGAAGCCTGTAGGAAGTCGGTCTGCCACACCGGCGCGGTCTGAGTCAGACCGTTCTGAGTGCCGCGGCCGCCGCCGGCCGAGTCCTGCGTCGCGGCGGGCGTCGCCGCGGGGGTATTCGTCAACACGCCGGGGGACGCAGGTTGAACGCTCGCCGCGGGCGCGGTGTCGGTGACGGCGCGGTGACTTACGTTAACATGGGCCGCGCCGCCGTTGGTCTGGGCGGTCGGGACTGTGCTCGGGATTGTCGAGACGCCCGCGTGAGCGGCCGGGACGCTCGCGGGCGCGGAGACCGCGGGAGTCGTCTGTGCGGGAGTGTGCGGGGGGTGGTCGGGCGTCGCGCCGATGACGGTCGGCTCAAGGTTCTCGTCGGCCGCGTCGGGGATGCGCGCGGCGCGGAGGATGGCCTCCCACTTGACGGCGTTCTGCGCCATCTGCCTGACGACTTCGGGGCGCACGAACAGCTCGCCCGGGTTGATGATGCGGCGCGCGTTGTAGTAGTCGGCCGGGAGGCGGTCGTCGAGCGGGATGTAGTCGGAAAGCCTCTTGCCCGTAAAAAGCCCCTCGCGCATGCCGAGCGAGAGGATGCTCCAGGCGACGTGGGGTTGGAGCGCGAGGTCTGGATCGTCAACCAGATCGACGCCGAGCAGGCGGCCGAACTTGGTGTAGTTGTCCCGGCCCGTGATCTGCACGTAGCCGCGCCCGCGGAACTTCCACCCGTCGCCGGGCTGCGTGTTGCCGAGGTCGAGCCGCCCCTGGTAGTGGCTCATGATGTAGGCGTAGCTGCCCAGCTCGGTGATGGGGTTGTAGGTCAGCGCGACGTAATGACCGTTCACGTCGCCCCCGACGTTCGTCTCGCGCTGGACGGTGGTGAAGGCGTAGCCGAGCTGCCGCACGCTCGTGAAGGCCGGGTCGGACTCGGCCGCGGCGAGCATGCTCGCGAGGCCGCCGAACTGGTAGGGGCCGAGCGGGCCGAAGGCCAGTCGGTAGTGCGCGAAGAAGGTGTCGGAGTCGAATTTCATATGGGCTGACCTCCTGAAGTCGGGCGGGAGGGACGGGCGCGTTTCCGAGGACGCCAGACGATATTCCCGCGCGGCCCCGGGTGTCAACGGAAATGTCAGAACCTCGACTCGAACACGTCGCCGCGCCGCGTCCCGTGGCGCACCGTCAGCTCGGGGTAGGGCGCGTGCTCCGCTTCGGCACGGTCGAGGCCGAGGAGCTTTTCGACTTCGAGGATGCGCGCCTCCTCGCCCTCTATCTCGACGAAGAGTCCGAAGGGCAGCTCGTCGAGGACGACCTCCGCGCCGGGGACGCGCCACGTCTCCCGCCGCTTCTCGTAGACGAGCGCGGGGCGGTAGCCGAGCGCTTCGAGTATCGACGCCAGCGCGGCGGCGTCCGACACCTCGGTCTCCTCCTCGCGCTGCCGCTTGACGGGAGAGCCCGACAGGTCGCGCTCCTTGAACGTGAAGACCGCGCGCCCGCCCTTGCGCCTCAGCCGCAGCACGCGCCGCGCGGGGTCGAGCCCCGGCCCCGTGTAGATGACGTTCTCCTCGAACTCCGCACTTCCCTCCCCCTCCGCGCCGACCTCCTTCAACTTCCGACGCAGCGGTTCGACTTGTTCTAACTCAAGCCTGTACTTCTTCTCTATCTCAATTGGCATAACGAACAGTAGGCGATAGCCGCGTCAGCGGCGTCTGAGTTTAGCCCGGCCTTTCAAGGCCGGGACAGCCGGACGTTAACAAGATGCGCGTCGCGTCCGTCGTCGCATGAACCCGCCCGGCCCGTTCATGCGTCGCTGACGCGACGCGGCCGTCTTCGATTCGATGCAAACCCGGCCTTGAAAGGCCGGGCTAAATTCAAGCGCCGCTCCGCGGCGGCCGCCTACTGCCTACTGCTCACGGCTGCCGAATCCACTTCAACATTTCCGGGATGGTGGCGCGCTTGCCGTACATGAGCATGCCGACGCGGTAGACACGCCCGGCCAGCCAGAGCATGACGGCCACGGTCGCGAAGCCCAGGGCAAGCGAGAGCGCGACCTGCCAGGCGGGCGGCTCCGCCGCGACGATGCGGATGAGCATCGTGATGGGCGCGAAGAAGGGCACGAGCGAGACCCAGACGGCGAACGAGGAGTTGGGGCTGCGGATGACGGGGAACGCGAGGTAGAAGCCGACGACGAGCAGCAGGATGATCGGCATCGAGAGCTGCCCGCCCTCCTGCGAGGTCGTCACCATCGAGCCGACCAGCGCGTAGAGCGTCGAGTAGATGAAGTAGCCCATCAGGAAGAAGAGCACGACGTAGGCGTAGACGCCCGCCGAGACCTGCGGGATGGCGACGGACGCGCCGCGCTCGGCGAAGTACGCGCCCAGGCCCACGAAGGCCAGCCCCCAGATGGCGAACTGCGACAGGGCCACGAGCGAGACGCCGACCAGCTTCCCAGACATCAGCGTGAAGGGCCGGATGGAGGAGAAGAGTATCTCCGCGATGCGCGTCTCCTTCTCCTCGATGACCGCGCCGAGCACGACCTGCCCGTACATGAGGATGGTCAGGTAGATGACGAAGCCCACGCCGAAGACGAGGAAGAAGCCCTGCCCGCGGTCGGCCTCGCCGCCGCCCCCGCCCGCCTTCGTGGTCTTCATGTTGACAGGCTGGTTGACGGCGCGCATCACCTCGGGGCCGACGCCGCGCGCGTCGAGCCGCGCGTCGCGGACGGCCCGCGTGAGCGCGCTCCTGACCTGACTCATGGTGAACACGTCGCCGACGTTGCGCGTGTGGTACTCCGCTTCGCCGCCGTCGAGAACGTTCTGCGGGAGGATGAGGTAGCCGTTCAGCTCGTCGCGCCGGACGCGCTCGTCGAGCTGCGCCTTGACCTCGCCGAGCGCGCGGCCCTCCTTCGAGACCTCCTCGACCTCGAAACTCTGCGCCGCGGCCTTCCCCATCTGCCCCACGCGTTCGCGCGAGTTCTGGTTCATCGCGCCCTGCGCCGCCTCGGGCGCGCCTTCGTCATCACCCTCGTCGTCGCGGCCCGCCGGCGCGTTCCCGAGCGAGTCGCGGACGCGCGCGTACATGCGGCCGGTCTCGTCCACGACGGCGACGCGCGTGGGGCCGCCCGCCTTGATGCCCGCGATGAGGATGGGGACGACTGTGAAGAGCGCGAACATGAGGGGCGCGCCGACGGTGACGATGACGAACATGCGGCTGCGCACGCGCTGGACGTACTCGCGTTTGACGACCGCGCGGAACTTCGCCAGTTGGCTCATTCGGCCCCGCTCACTTTCTCGATGAAGATGTCGTGGAGCGACGGCTCGACCAGCTCGAAGCGCGTGACGCGCGCGCCCGCGGCGAGCAGGCGTCTGAGCAGCTCCTGCGCGTCGGCCCCGGGGGCGAGCAGCGCCTCCGAGTGGTCGCTGTGGCGCTCGACCGAGGCGACCAGCGACGGGTCTTCGAGCACAGCGCCGTCGCCCTCGTAGCGGAGCGCGACCGCGTTGCGGCCGAAGCCGCTCTTGACCTCGCGGATGCTGCCCGAGAGCACCTTGCGCGAGCGGTTGACGAGGCAGATGTCGTCGCAGATGCGCTCGGCCACCTCCATCTGGTGCGTCGAGAAGATGATGGTCTTGCCCGCCGCTTTCAACTCGAGCACGAGGTCTTTCAGGAGCTGGACGTTGACGGGGTCGAGACCCGAGAAGGGCTCGTCGAGGATGAGGAGGTCGGGGTCGTGGAGGACCGCGGCGATGAACTGAATCTTCTGCTGCATGCCCTTCGACAGCTCGGACGCCTTCTTGCGCTTCCAGTCCGAGAGCTTCACCTTCTCGAACCAGCGGTCGAGCGCGGCCTCGGCTTCGCGGCCCGCAAAGCCCTTCAGCTCGGCGAAGAACTTCAACTGGTCGCCGACCCGCATGCGCTTGTAGAGCCCGCGCTCCTCGGGCAGGTAGCCGATGCGGTTCTGAAGCTCCGGCGTGACGGGGCGGCCGAACAGCTCGACCGAGCCCTCGTCGGGGCGCGTGATGCCGACGATCATGCGGATGGTCGTGGTCTTGCCCGCGCCGTTCGGCCCGAGCAGGCCGTAGATGCGCCCCGCGCGCACCGTCAGGCTCAGAGAGTCCACGGCCGTGAACTCGCCGAAGCGCTTCGTCACGCCTTCAAGTCTGAGTGTGGGCTGTTGCTCGCTCAATTTTCGTGTTCAGGAATGTGGATATTGGACGCGAACTTATACGGACTTTCGGCCTGAAAGTTTCGGGCTCAATTTTTAGCCCGGGGCGCAGGTTTTCCCTCCCCGCGCGCGCCGACGCGTGATAATATCTCTGCCGCCGTCACCCCAGAGCGGCTCGGGACAGGGGGTTCTCCACCATGCTCTCCAAAAAGCTCTTCCGTCCGCGCCTCGCCGTCGCGCTTTTCGCCACACTCTACCTGCTTGCGCCCGCGCGCGCGCAGCAGACGGGCTCGCCCGCGCCGCCACCCGGTAAAGACGAAGAGGACGTCGTGCGCATCAGCACCGAGCTGGTGCAGACCGACGTGATGGTCTTCGACGGCTCGGGCAAGTTCGTGGACGGGCTGAAGCCCGAGCAGTTCGAGCTGCGCGTGGACGGCAAGCCGCAGCAGGTCGTCTTCTTCGAGCGCATCCAGGCCGGCACCGTCAACGAGGACGCGCAGATCGCGGCGGCGCGCGGCGGCGTGGGCGGCGCGCGGGCCGGCGGCGCGGCCCTCCCACTCGACCGCGGCCGCACCGTCGTCTTCTTCGTGGATGACATCCACCTCTCGCCCTCAAGCGCCGTCCACATCCGCAAGACCATCCAGCGCTTCATCGACGAGGAGATCGGCCAGAACGACGAGGCGGCCGTCCTCTCGGCCAGCGGGCAGGTCGGCTTCCTCTCGCAGCTCACCGACAACAAGGCCGTGCTGCGCGCCGCGGCCAACCGCATCAGCACGCGACCCTACGTCGTGCGCGACGGCCTGAACCCGGTTATGACCGAGATGCACGCCATGGCCATCGAGCGCAACGACCCCTCGGTGCGCGATTACTTCGTCGAGCAGCTCATGCGCGAGAACCCTTTCATCAAGCGCGACATGGCCCAGACGCAGGTGGAGTCGCGGGCGCGCAACATCGTCCGGGAGTCGAACGCCGTCGCGATGCTCACACTGAACTCGCTAGCCTCGGTCGTGCGCGGCTTCGGGCCGCTGCCCGGCCGCAAGGTGCTCTTCTTCGTTTCGGACGGGTTCCTCGTGAACGACAA
This sequence comes from Pyrinomonadaceae bacterium, assembly GCA_035563535.1. Lineage (GTDB taxonomy): Bacteria > Acidobacteriota > Blastocatellia > Pyrinomonadales > Pyrinomonadaceae > QHXN01. The sequence continues at coordinate 7,311 of DATMVD010000004.1, forward strand.
CGACTCCAGCGTGCGCGACCGCATGCGGACGATCTCGGACGCGGCGGCGCGCGCGGGCGTCGTCATCTACTCGCTCGACGCGGGCGGGCTGCGCACGGGCCATACCGACGCCTCCGACCCGGGCGCCTTCGACCCTTCGGGGCGGCTCGCGCGCGCCTCGTCGGGCGAGGTCTCGGCGATGCAGGCCCCGCTCTTCGCGCTCGCCGCCGACACGGGCGGGCGCGCGCTCGTCAACACGAACGCGCTCGGGCGCGTCGTCTCGGGCGCGCTCAAGGAGACTTCGCTCTACTACCTCCTGGCCTGGAAGCCCGAGGCGGCCGGGGGCGGCTCGCCGAAGTACCAGCGCATCGAGGTCGCCGTGCGCCAGCGGCCCGACCTGCGCGTGCTCGTGCGGCGCGGCTTCTACAACGGCGCGGCGCCGCCCGAACCCGTCGAGAAGAAGAAGAAGGGTGACAAGAAGGCGGACGACAAGAAGGCGGACGCCGCGCCCGCGGGGCCGCAGCCCAACGCGGCCGAGCGCGACCTGCTGTCGGCGCTGCACTCGCCGCTGCCGCGCGCCGCGCTGCCGACCTCCATGGCCGTCGGCTACGTCCACGGCGAGGCGGAGGGCGGCGTGCTCGCCGTCTCGGTCGAGCTCGAGCGCGGGGCGCTCAGCTCCGTCCAGGGGGAGCAGAAGAGCGCCGACTTCGACGTGCTCGGCGTCGTCATCGACGACCGCGGCAAGCCCGTCAGGCAGTTCGGGCAGCGCCTGAGCGTCACGCCGAGCCCGGCCGCACCGGAGTCGCGGAAGCCCGTCGTCTACAGCTTCAGCGTCCCGCTCGCGCCCGGCCTCTACCAGGTGCGTGCGGCCGCGCGCGACGCGCAGAGCGGCCGGACGGGGAGCGCGATGCAGTGGGTCGAGCTGCCCGAGCTGAAGAAGCAGTTTGCGATGAGCAGCATCTTCCTCGGCGAGCGCACCTCGGGGCAGCAGGCGGCGCAGCCCAAGGCGGAGGAGATGTCCCGCGGTGTGCTCCTGAGCGTAGACCGGCGCTTCTCGCGCTCGTCCCACGTGCGCTTCCTGACCTTCGTCTACAACTCCGTGACCGCGCCCGCGGGCACGCCGGACGTGGCGCTCCAGGTGCAGATATTCCGCGACGACCAGCCGGTCTTCACCGCCCCGATCAGCAAGCTCCGCGCGGACGCGGGCCAGGACCTCGCGCGCCTCCCCTACATGGCCGAGCTGAGCCTGGAGACCTTCCCCCCCGGCCGCTACGTCCTCCAGCTCACCGCCATCGACCGCGCCGCCAAGACCAGCACCTCGCAGCGCACGCGCTTCGTGGTGGAATAGCAGTAGGCAGTAGGCAGTTAAAACAGGAAAGACAGTCATATGAAACGGAGGCGGCGAGATTGTTAACTCGCCGCCTCCGTTTTGTTATTTGAGAAGCGTTTTTGCCTTAACTGCCTACCGCCTACTAATCCTCCAGAGAGATGCGGCGGGCGGAGATGACCGGGCCGAAGGCGCGCAGCTCTTCGAGGGTGGCGTCGTCCGGGGGCGCGTCCGTCTCGATGACGGCCATCGCCTCGCCGCCGCGCTCGCGCCGGCCGAGGTGGAAGCGGCTGATGTTGACGTTGTGGTCGCCGAGGATGGTGCCGACGCGGCCGACGACGCCGGGCACGTCGCTGCTCCGCGTCAGAAGCATGTTGCCCGAGGGGACGGCCTCGATGCGGAACCCGTCGATCTCCGTGATGCGCCCGTCCGAGGTCGGGCCGAAGAGCGCGCCCGCCACCGTGTGCTCGCCCGCGGTCGTCCGCACGCGCGTCCTGACCGCCTCGCGCGCGTCCGCGCCGCCCGCGTGCCTGTGCGAGACGGTGACGCTGATGCCGCGCTCCTCCGCGATGAGCAGCGCGTTGACGACGTTGACGCGCGCGCTCATGTTCCGCAGGAGCCCTGCGAGGAAGGCGCGCGTGACGGGCGCGGCGTCCACGCCGATGGCCTCGCCCGCGTACTCTATCTCGACCGAGCGGACGGGCTCGTCCACGAGCTGCGCCTGAAAGCGCCCGAGCCGTTCGGCCAGGTGCAGGTAGGGCTCTAACGCCTTCAACTCCTGCGCGCCGACCGCGGGCAGGTTGACGGCCCCGCGCACCGCGCCCGTCAGGAAGAAGTCGCGCATCTGCTCGGCGACGATGACCGCCACGCCCTCCTGCGCCTCGCGCGTCGAGGCCCCGAGGTGCGGCGTCACCACGACCTCTTCGAGCGAGAGCAGAGGGTGGTCGGCGGGCGGCGGCTCCTCCTCGAACACGTCGAGCGCCGCCCCGGCCACGCGCCCCTCCTTGATCGCCTCGTACAACGCGCGCTCGTCCACCAGCCCGCCGCGCGCGCAGTTGATGACGCGCACGCCCGGCTTCATCCGCGCGAACTCGCGCGCGCCGATGAGGCCCCGCGTCTCGGGCGTCAGGGGCGAGTGGACGGTGACGAAGTCGGCGCGCTCGCAGACCTCTTCGAGCGTGGCGAGTTCAATCCCCTGCTCGCGCACCTGCTCGGGCGCGACGAAGGGGTCGAAGGCCACGACCCTCATCTCGAACCCCGCGGCGCGGCTCGCCACGACGCGCCCGATGCGGCCCAGCCCCACGACGCCGAGCGTCTTCCCGCGCAGTTCGACGCCGACGAACTGCTTGCGCTCCCAACGCCCCGACTTCAGACTCGCCTGCCCCTGCGGCACGCGCCGCGCGAGCGCGAGCAGGAGCGCGAGCGTGTGCTCGGCGGTCGTCATCGTGTTGCCGTCCGGCGCGTTCATCACGACGACGCCGCGCCCCGTGGCCGCCGCCACGTCGATGTTGTCCACGCCGACGCCCGCGCGCCCGATGACGCGCAGCCGCCCGGCCGACTCCAGCAGCGCGGCCGTCACCTTCGTCTCGCTCCGCACGACGAGCCCGTCCGCCCCGGCCACGGCCTCCGCGAGTTCCTCGCCCTTCAGCCCCGTCCGCTTCTCCACAAGAAACCCGGCGGTACGCAAAGGCTCAAGCCCGCTCTCGCTCACGTCGTCCGCGACGAATATTTTGATATTGATCATCGATGAAAGTTACATCGGGCCGCCGGTGTCGCTGCCGTCGGCGCGGCCTTCGCCGCCGGTGTCGGGTTTGGGGGAAGAGCCTTCGAGGTCGCTGCCGGTGCTGCTGCCTGAGCCGCCCGTGCTGACCTTCTCGTTCGCCTCGATGTCGCTCAGGGTTTCGGAACTCGTCGCCTCGGCGTCGCGCTCGGGCGTGCCGCCTTCGGTCGAAGCCTTCGGGTCTTGTGTCTCTTCCATCTTCACCCCTCTTCGGTCAGTAGTAGATTAAACGTAGCGTGACGAGCAGCGACATCGCCGCCGCCGCGTAGAAGCCGGCGAGCATGTCGTCGGCCATGATGCCCAAGCCCCCGCCCAACCCTTCGAGCCTCCGCACAGGGTACGGCTTCCAGATGTCGAAGACGCGGAAGGCGACGAAGCCCGCGACGACCGACCACGTCCACGTCGTCAGCCACGGCACGAAGAGGAACGTGATCAACTGCCCCGCGACCTCGTCCACGACGACCGCGCCCGGGTCTTTCTTCCCCAGCATCTTCTCGGCGCGCGTCGCCGCCCACGTCCCCGCCAGCGCGACCAGGAGGATGACCAACAGTTGCACCGTCGTCAGGATGCCCTGGAACTGCTGCGGCGCGAGGTCGAGCCCGCGCCTGACCGCGAAGTCGAAGATGCGCTCCGTGAGATACCCGAGGCCGAGGTAGAGTGCGACGCCGACGCCCGAGCCCCACGTCCCCGGCGCGATGGGGATGAGCCCCACGCCGCACGTCGCCAGCGCCAGCGCGAAGTAGTCGCCCGCCGTCCGCCGCCGCTCCGGCACGACGATGTGTGCCGGCTCGACTATCGGGTGGGCTATGGAGTCGCTCGACTCTTTCTGCTTGGACATGGGGAGATTGTCACCGCCTTAAACTATCCTGCCGACCAGGTCGTACTGCTGCGCCTCCGTGATCTCGACGTTGACGAACCGGCCGGTCTCGGGCGCTACACTGTCGGGCGAGTCGTTGATGAGGACGACGCCGTCGATCTCGGGGGCCTGCGCCTCCGTGCGCCCCTGCCAGAGCAGCTCGGTCTCTTCGGACTCGCCCTCGAAGAGGACGCGCAACGTTTGGCCGACGCGCGCCCGGTTCTTCTTCAGAGAGATGCGCGACTGCGCGCGCATCAGCTTCGCCCGGCGCGCGCGCGCGACTTTGGCGTCTACCTTGTTAGGCAGGTCGAAGGCCGGCGTGCCCTCCTCGTCCGAGTACGTGAAGACGCCGACGCGGTCGAACTCGACGTTTTTGATGAACGCCAACAGCTCCGCGAAGTCCTCTTCGGTCTCGCCGGGGAAGCCCGTGATGAAGGTCGTGCGGACGGCAACCCCCGGCACGCGCTCCCGCACGCGCTCGATGAGCCGTTCGAGGCTCGCGCGGTTCCCGCCGCGCTTCATCAACCTCAAGACGTTCTGCGAGGCGTGCTGCAACGGCATGTCGAGGTACTTGACCGCCTTCGGCTCCTCGGCCAGCACGTCGAGGAAGGCGTCGCTGATGTGCGTCGGGTAGGTGTACATCACGCGCACCCACTCGACGCCTTCGAGCCGGCACAGCTCGCGCATGAGGTGGGCGAGCGCGTCCCGCTCGCCCAGGTCTTCGCCGTAGCGCGACGAGTCCTGCGCGACGAGGATGATCTCCCTGACGCCCTGCGCGGCCAACTGCTCCGCCTCGGCCACGACGGAGCCGAAGCGGCGGCTGCGGAAGTGGCCGCGCATCTGCGGGATGAAGCAGAAGGCGCACGGGCGGTCGCAGCCCTCGGCGATCTTGACGTAGGCGAAGTGTTTGGGCGTGGCGAGCACGCGCGGCGTCGATTCGTCGTAAAGGTATGTCGCCGTCTGATTGCCGAGCGGCAGCACGGGCAGCGAGCGCGCGTTGACGCGCGGGTTCGCGACCGTCGTGATGTCGTTAATCTGGCTCGTGCCGATGAAGGCGTCAACCTCCGGCATCTCCGCGCGCAGCTCGTCTCGATACCTTTCAACTAAGCAACCGGCGACGACGAGGCGCTGGCACTTTCCTTCCGACTTCAAACGCGCGGCTTCGAGAATAGCGCCGATGGACTCCTTCTTCGCCGCGTCGATAAACCCGCACGTGTTGACGACGAGCGTGTCGGCCTCGGCCGCGTCGCTCGTCAGCTCGTAACCCTCCTGCTTCAGACGCCCCATCATCACCTCGCTGTCCACGAGGTTCTTTGGGCACCCCAGACTGATGAATCCGACTTTCTTCATAACTTCGCGTAAACCGTGAACCGTAAACCGTGACAGGAAGAACCGCGACCGGGCGGAGCCCGCTTTCACTTGTCACGGTTTACGGTTCACGGTTCACGATTCCTTCCAGGTGGCGCTCGACCTCTTCGGCCTCGGCGCGGGTTAAGTCTTGCGCGCCGTAGCGGACGCGGTTGTAGGCGCGGGTGACGGCGAGCACCTCGGGGGCGCCGACCGCCTCCGCGAATTCGAGCGGCGTCTGGTCGGCGCGGCGCACGAGACCGCGGGCGCTGAGCGCCGCCGTCATGCGCTCGTAGAACTCGACGATAGTCCGGGCCGCCTCTTCGCCGTCGCGCTTCGTGCCGCGCGCGAAGAGACCTTTGCGGCGCAGCCACAGCAGCCCGACTCCGGCCAGCAGCAGAGACGCGGGCGCGAGCGCCACCGGCGACGCGACGTATCCGAAAGCACCCGAGAGCCCGCCGCCCCTGCCGCCGAACCACGCGGCGAAGAGCGCGCCCAGGCCGTCCGCCGAGTCCGAGGCCGCACGTGTGTAGTCGTTAATCTGGCTGGAGATTGTTCGCGCCAAAGCACGCTGGCCCTGCCTATCATAGGCGACCACGTGCTGAATCCAAAACAGCTCCAACGCGTCGGCGTAGCGGTGGAACGCGCCGAGGAGCCCCCGGCCGCTCGTGCCCGCGGGCCGGCCGGCCGCGGGCGTCGGGTCGAACGCGACCCACGCGTCGGCCTCCGAGAAGTAGACCTCGACCCACGAGTGCGCGTCAGCCTGCCGGACGACGTAGGCGTCGGCCGCGGCGTTGTATTCGCCCGTCTGGAAGCCGTTGACCACGCGCGCCGGAACCCTCAGCGTCCGCAGCATCACGGCCATCGCCGTCGCGAAGTATTCGCAGTGGCCCGCGCGCACGTTGAAGAGGAAGTCCGAGAGCGGGTCGGGGCCCTTGGCGCGCATCTCAAGGGAGTAGCGGTAGTCGCCCTCGTAGGCGTTGCTGTTCAGGTGCGCCTCGACGGCGCGCGCCGCCTCGTACGGGTTGCGAGCGCGCGCACGCGCGGCGACCAGCACGGCGAGGCTGCCCACGCGCGTGTCGAGGCTCGCGGGCAGTTGCAGGTAGTCGCCCACGGGGCGGCGCAGGTTGGGCGTCGTCCCCCTGGGGTAGCTGAAAGGCTCTTCGCGCAGCCGGTCGGGCGGGGGCTCGTAGGTGTCCGAGTGAACCGTGTAGGTCAGGCGCTCCGTCGGGTGCGGGCGCGTGAGGAGCCCGTCCTCGATGTCGCGCCTGACACTCTGGAACCCTCCCTGGAGCGCGAGCGCGCGCGGCGCGGCGAAGATGACCGGCGTGTCGATGGGCTCGACGAAGAAGGTCTGCGTCGTCAGTCGCGTGATGTCCTCGGTCGTGCCGAGCTTGAAGAGGTTGCCGTCGAAGGCGGGGTAGCTCGGCAGCGCGTCAGACTGCGACCAACTGCGGCCGTCGAAGCGGTCGAGCGCGACGCCGCGCCAGCGCAGCGGCCGGCCGGCGGCCTTCGCCGGGGCCTCGACGCGGACGCGCATGACGAGCTGGTTGCTCTCGTTGAGCCGCCCGATGTCGCCGAGCGTGACGTGGTCGGAGAAGCCCGTGAAGCCCGTCGAGGCCGCGCCGCCCGGGACGGACAGCGTGTTCTCGGCCGCGCGCGGCGTGATGAGGAATATGGGGAGCGCCAGCCCGAAGATCGCCAGGAACAGGCAGGCCGCCGCCAGCGGCAGACGCCGCAGGGCCCTCGCGCCCTTCTGGCCCTTCCCCGCGCGGCCACGCCGGAAGAGCCCGGGCTTGTTGGCGACGAGCAGGCGGCTCTCCGCCTGCGGCACGACGCGCGAAGACTTCCGCAGCTCGAAGCAGACGACGGCCAGGAGCGCCGTGAAGACGTAGAGGCCGAGCGAGAGCATGAACATCGGGCTCGCGCTCAGCCCCGCGGCCAAGAGCACCTCGAAGAAGGAGATGAGGAAGAGGAAGAGCCAGTCGCGGTCTGACTTGACCTGGAGCAGCTTGATCGACGAGAGGAGCAGCGTGAAGTGGACGAGCGCGCTCACGCCCGCGTAGACCTGCTGCGCCGCGTCCTGCGCGCCCGCGCGCTGGTAACTCCAGTCGAGGTAGAAGGCCGGCAGCGCCAGCAGCACGACAACCATCCCGGCGCGCTCCGACAACTGCCAGCGCGTCTCGGTGAGCTTCCAGGAGAGCGCGAGCACCGCGGCGAACGCGAGCGCCAAGACGGGGCCGACGCCGCCCGCGACCGCTAGCGCCAGCACGCCGCACGCGACCATCGCGTAGGAGCAGGCCCGGAAATACCTCTCGAAAGACATCGACTCCTTAGATGCCGGACGGCCTACTTCTGCCTGAGCCTGACCTCGAAAAGTTTCGGCCAGAGCTTCCCCGTCACGAAGAGGCGGTCGCCCGCCTCGTCGTAGGCGATGCCGTTCAGGACGGCCTCCTCGTCGGTCACTTCGCCCGGCTTGAGCAGCCCCGAAAAATCGATCCAGCCCCTGACCTGACCCGTCTGCGGGTCGATGCGCGCGACGCGGTTCTGGTGCCAGACGTTCGCGTAAATCTCGCCCTTCACGTACTCGAGCTCGTTCAGCTCCATCACGGGGCGCGCGCCGTCCGTGACGCTGATGACGCGCCTGACGCTGTAGTTCGAGGGGTCGATGAAGCGGATTTTGTTCGAGCCGTCGCTGAGGATGAGCGAGTCCGCGTCGTGCGTCAGGCCCCAGCCCTCACCGGTGTAGGGGAACTCGCCGGTCTTCTCGAAGGTCTGCGGGTCGTAGACGAAGCCCTTCTCGCCCTTCCAGGTGAGCTGGTAAATCTTCCCGCCCATGAGCGTTATGCCCTCGGCGAAGAAGTAGGGCGCCACGTCGATCTTTTTGAGCACCTTCCCCGTCTGCAACTCGACGCGCCGCAGGGTCGATTGACGCTCGAGCCCGGTGCTCTCCAGCAGCGCGCCGTCGCTAAAGACGAGCCCCTGCGTGAAAGCCTCCGGGTCGTGCGGGAAGGTGTTGACGACCTCGTAACCGTAGACGGGCACGGCCGCGCGCGGCGCGTTGGCGTTCGCGTTCGGTGGCGGCGCGTTGGCGGGGAGCGAATTCGTCTTCGTGCCGGCGGCGCCGCAGCCGGCGAAGAGAGATGTGAGCAGAAGTAGACTTAAGAGTTGTCGCATGCCTGGCGTTTTCCCGCCCTTCCTTTCCGAGTCCGAGGCCGAACGTTTCGTCCCTCATTCTCTCAAGAGGAGGCCGAAAACCGAAAGCCCGCCCGGAGTCGTAAAGCCCGGCGTGAACATTCATTCTCCGCGGTGATAGTTTTCGCGCGAGATTTCCGCACTAAGGGTTGTAAGAGCGCTGTCGGCTCCGAATTGTTTACTCTCGGCCGTCCTACTCGCCGCCGCGAATAGACACCGTCACCAACCACTCACCCCAAAGGAGGTCTAAACGAATGAAATCCCGACTCACGGTAACGCTTCTGACACTCGCCGGGCTGATAATACTCGCCGGACAGCTTCGCGGCGGGAGTTCGGCCGCCGCGGTGGACAACCACGTCAACCCCCACTACAAAGGCGGCTCGTCCTTCAACCTGGCAGGCGCCGGCCCGAACGTCGCCCGTTGCGGGGCGTTCCCCGAGAACGTCGAGCTGAGCTTCACGGGCTCAGGGATTGACACCGAGGGCGGCTACAACACCGCCGTCTTCTCCGCGTGCACCAACACCACGACCAACCTCGTCTTCGACCTGAAGGCGACCGACACGTACGTGCAGACCGGCGATCAGGTCAACATCGAGGGCGACCCCTTCGTGCTGGTGCCCAACCCCGCCATCTGCGCCGCGTCGAACGCCCACGGCGTGCCCTTCCGCGTCGCCGGCGGGACGGGCAAGTACGCGGGGGCGACGGGCCAAGGGCGTTTCCACATCACCAGCAACCTGACCCCGTGTAACGGGCTGACGCCGCCGGCACAAGTCTGGTTTGAAGGAGTCATCAAGACGAAATAAGTACGCCGGATTCGGCTCCGGCTCAGCCTGTTGCGTGAAGCGCGCATCAAGACTCGCCGGCCGCTAAAACGAAAAGCCCGCTCAAGTTTTCGCTTGAGCGGGCTTTTCGTAAAAATTAATCCGGCGGCGACCTACTCTCCCACGCAGCTTCCCGCGCAGTACCATCGGCTCTGAGAGGCTTAACTTCCGTGTTCGGGATGGGAACGGGTGTGACCCTCTCGACAAAACCACCGGAAAACTTGAAAGAACTGAAGCCCAGAGGGCTTTGAGAATCGAATAGTGAAGTTGAAGGCTAACCGTGCAAGCACTTGTCGTTGCTCGTCAGTAAATTTTACGGTCAAGCCTTGGGACTTATTAGTACTGGTCAGCTAAACGTATTACTACGCTTTCACACCCAGCCTATCAACGTGGTGGTCTACCACGAGTCTCACTGGCAGGTCTCATCTTGGGTCTGGCTTCACGCTTAGATGCATTCAGCGTTTATCCATGCTCCA
>DATMVD010000005.1:0-33735 GCA_035563535.1 Pyrinomonadaceae bacterium
GTTGAGCCCCGAGATGGCCGCGCCCACCACCACCACCGACGCCACCCCGATGATGATCCCGATCAGCGTCAAAAACGCCCGCAGCTTGTGCGCGAAGATCGACTGCAAGGCGATGCGCGCGGCGTCGGCGTAGAAGGTATAAATCGTCCGCATAAAACCACTTTCCGCTTGATTCTTGGAGACAAAGGCGTGCCCCGGCTCGGTCTCTAATACGCCGCCGCCGCGCCAGATGTTTACAGGAAAATAGACGCCGCGCGCCGCCCGGCCGTTATCCGCCGCGGGCGGGTTTTCGCCTCACAATTCAGGCTTTTTACACGTCTTCGGCGAGTCTTAAACCGGCGAAGGCGATGCGGAAGGGGCGGCGGAAGAAGTTGCGGAAGGAGGTGCGGAGCACGGGGGCGCTCGTGGCCCAGGAGCCGCCCTTCAGCACCCGGTGGTCGCCGTCGAACCACTCCTGCGAGTATTCGGGGTAGGGGAAGGGCTCGAAACTGGGGAAGCCTTCAAAAGAGGTAGAAGTCCATTCCCAGACGTTGCCGTTCATGTCGAAGCAGCCCGAGCGGGAAGCGCCCTGCGGGTATGCGGCGACGGGCGTCGTGCCCCATAGGCGTTGGCCGAAGTTGGCGCGCGCGTCGGCGGGCTCTTCGTCGCCCCAGGCGTAGCGGCGCTTCGAGCCCGTCGAGATGTCCCAAGAGGCGGCCTTCTCCCACTCGGCCTCGGTCGGCAGGCGCTTGCCCGTGAACTTCGCGTAAGCCTCCGCCTCGAACCAACTGACGCCGGTCACCGGGTGCTCGACTTTTAACTCGCCCTCCTCGAACATGCGCCGCTCGAACCAGGCCGAGCCCGCGCGCCGCCAGTAGAGGGGGCACTGCCAGCCCTCCTTCTCGCGCCGCGCCCAGCCCTCTTCAGACCAGAACTCGCGCCGCCCGTAGCCGCCCTCTTCGACGAAGCGCGCGTACTCGCCGTTCGTCACCGGCGCGCGGGCGATGCGGAACGCTTCGACAAATTGCTCGTGCGCCGGCCGCTCGTTGTCGTAGGTGAAGGAGTCCCACGGCGCGCCCATCAGGAATGACCCCGCGGGGACGGAAACCATTTCGCCGGCCGCTGCCGTAGCTCCTCCGGGCGCGGCGGGCGTCGGGGCGTCGGGGCGCGTCTTCTTCGACGGGTCGAGCAGTTGGAAGAGGTAGCAGAGCGTCTCCTGGTGCTGGCGCTCGTGTTCGAGGACGAGATGGAAGAGGTAGCCGCCGGCCTTCAGAGGGTCCGGGTCGTCAAAGTCGAAGCGGTCGAGCGCTTCGAGCACGCCCTCCCGCACGCGCCGCAGGTAGCCCTCCATCTCGCGCCGCGACGGCAAGTCCTTCGACTCCTCACGCGGCGTGCTGATGGGGTCGAAGATGCGCTCGTAACGTTCGTCCGTTGGGGCTTGGCCGCAGAGCTTTTGCAGAAGCCAGTAGCCCTCGAAGGCCCCGATGTGCGCGAGGTGCCAGATGATTGGGCGGTAGCCGTAGCCCGGGCTGCGGTGCAGCTCCGACTCCTCCGCGAGGTCGAAGAGGCGCAGCGTCCCGGCGCGCGCCTCGTTCAACTCCAGTGCGATCCGTTCGGCCTGTTCGTTCATGGGATAGTAGGCAGTAGGCAGATGGCAGTAGGCAGTGCGTTGCGCTATAAGAAGGTTGAAAGTTGGACTCAGAGCTTTCGACAAAAAGGCTTTTAACTGCCTACTGCCTACTGCCATCTGCCTACTGCTCTTCCACGGTGCGGCGGCGTACTCAATGGGTTATGATACAGCAGCTTTCTTAAGCAGACGAGGGGAGCCCGACTGATGTCTCACCCCGCGAGCAGAGAGGAGTCCGAGCGGCTCCGCATCCACAAGCTGACGGCCACGACCGACGACGACTTCGCCGCGGACGTGAGGCGCGGCCTGACCGCCGCGCGAAAGTTCCTCCTGCCGAAATACTTCTACGACGCCTTGGGCTCGCGCCTCTTCGACGCCATCTGCCTCGTCCCCGACTACTACCTGACGCGCGCGGAGGCGGACATCTTCGAGCGCCACGCCGCCGAGATCGTCGAGAGGGCGCGGGACGGGGCGCGCCGCGTCACGCTCTTCGAGCTCGGCTCGGGGAGCGCCGCGAAGACGCGCCGCATCATCGACGCGCTGCTCGCCGCACAACCCCGCCTGCGTTACGTCCCCGTGGACATCTCGACGGCCGCGCTCGAAGAGAGCGCGAGCGCGCTGCTCGGCGACTACGAGGGCCTGAGCGTGACGGCCTACGCCGCCGACTACGACACGGCGCTCCCGCGGCTGTGCGAGAGCTTCGAGGAGGGCTCGCGCGCGCTCGTCCTCTTCCTCGGCTCGAACGTCGGCAACTTCGACCGCGCGGAGGCGCGCGACTTCCTGCGGCGCGTGCGCGCGTCGCTCCGCGCGGGCGACCAACTGCTGCTCGGCGCGGACTTGAAGAAGGAGGCCGCCATGCTCGAAGCCGCCTACGACGACCCCGTCGGCGTCACGGCCGCCTTCAACCTCAACCTGCTCGCGCGCATCAACCGCGAGCTGGATGCGGACTTCCGTCTGCGCGCCTTCCGCCACGTCGCGCTCTACGACGAGCGCGAGGGCCGCGTCGAGATGCACCTCGAAAGCACGCGCGAGCAGACCGTCCGCGTCGGCGCGCTCGGCCTCGAAGTCCACTTCCGCCAGGGCGAGCGCATACACACCGAGAACTCTTACAAGTATTCGCTCGACGAACTCTCCGCGCTCGCCGCCGACACGGGCTTCGCGCGCGAGCACACCTGGCTCGACCCGGCCGAGCGCTTCAGCAGCAACCTCTTAAGAGCCGTGAACGGTGAACCGTAAACCGTGACAAGATAAAACCTGCTCCTCACTTGTCACGGTTTACGGTTCACGGTTCACGGCTTTTTCCTGTCACGGTTTACGGTTCACGGTTCACGGCTATGTCTCAGCACCCGAGGACGAGCGGCGAGGGCTTCCCCGTGTTGACCGACGCGGTCGCGGGCGAGTCGGTGCCGCTGTTCGTCGAGAACCTGCTGCGGGGCGAGAAGCTGCGCGCGGACTGGATGTGCGGGGCGGAGCTGGAGCTGTTCGGCTACGACCGCGCGCGCTCGTTCGCGCGCATCGACGCCGGGCAGGTGCAGAGCGTGCTCGCGGGCTTCGCGCCCTCCTCGCGCGACCTCGTGCACGAGGGCGGGACGGTCATCGAGGCGAACGACGGCCAGATGAACCGCCTCACGGTCGAGCCCGGCGGGCAGGTCGAGTTCTCGGGCGCGCCGCAGCGGCGGCTCGCGGACGTGGAGCGCGAGCTGCGGCGTTACCTCGCGCGCCTGCGCGAGGTGGCCGAGGCCAACCGCCTCGCCTTCCTCGCCGTCGGCTTCGACCCCTTGCGCTCCATCGAGGAGCAGCGCTGGTTCCCGAAGCTGCGCTACGAGGTGATGCGCCCCTACCTCGCCTCGCGCGGGGGACGGGCGTGGGACATGATGTGCCGCACCTGCACCGTGCAGGCTAACCTCGACTACGGCCCGCCCGCAGACCTCTGCAAGAAGTTCCTGGTCGGCAACCGCCTCGCCCCCGTCGTCACGGCCGTCTTCGCCAACTCGCCGTTCGAGCAGGGCCGCCCCTCCGGCTACAAGTCCACGCGCGCCGCCGCCTGGCTCGACACAGACCCCGACCGCTCCGGCATGGCCCCGCCCGCGCTGCGCGACGACTTCAAACCCGAAGACTATGTTGAGTACGCGCTCGACGTGCCCATGATCTTCGCCCACCGGGGCGGGCGCTACATCGGCGCGGTCGCGGGCGTCCCCTTCCGCGAGTTCCTCGGGAGCGGGCGCGCCGGGCTGACGCCGGTCTTCGGCGACTGGGCCGACCACCTGACGACCATCTTCACCGACGCGCGGCTCAAGCAGCACGTCGAGCTGCGCAGCGCGGACGCCTGCGACCTCGAATACTCGATGGCGCTTCAGGCGCTCTGGAAGGGGCTGCTCTACGACGACGCGGCGCTCGACGAGGCGCTCCGCCTCGCGCCGCGCCTGAAGGCCGCGGACGCCGTCCGCTTGCGCGAGCGCGTCGCGCGCGACGGCCTCGACGCGAAGTGCGAAGGCGTGGACGTGCTCCGCCTCGCGCGCGAGTTCGTCCGCCTCGCCGCCGAAGGGTTGAAGCGCGTCGCGCCGGACGAGACCGGCTACCTCGACATCCTCGTCGAACGCGTCATAGGCGAAGGCGTCTGCCCCGCCGACATCCTCCTGCGCAACTTCGAGGGCTCCTGGCACGGCTCGCCGGACAGGGTCTTCGAGCACCTGCGCGTCGCCTGAGAATCTCAAATTGGAATCTCAAAACCCAAATCAGACGACCGACGCCGACGACGCCTTCGTCCGGTTCCGCCGCGTCACCTACGCGCCGCCGGGCGTGAGCGCGCCCATCATCGACGCGCTCGACCTCGAAGTCCGGCGCGGCGAGACGCTCGTGCTGCTCGGCGAGTCCGGGTGCGGGAAGACGACGACGCTCCGCCTCGTCAACAGAATGTTGGAGCCGACCGCGGGCGAAGTCCTCGTCGAAGGCAGAGACACGCGCGCGTGGGACGCGATTGAGCTGAGGAGGCGCACGGGCTACGTCATACAGGACGCGGGGCTCTTCCCGCACTTCACCGTGGGGCGCAACGTCGCGCTTGTGCCCACGCTCGAAGGGTGGGAGGAGGGGCGCGTCAGCGGCCGCGTCGAGGAACTGTTGAGGCTGGTCGGGCTCGACCCCGGGAAGTTCGCGGGGCGCTTCCCTTCCGAACTCTCCGGCGGGCAGCGGCAGCGCGTGGGCGTAGCGCGCGCTCTGGCCGCAGACCCGCCGCTGCTCCTGATGGACGAGCCCTTCGGCGCGCTCGACCCGCTGACCCGCTCGACGATTCAGCGCGAGTTCGCCGCGCTCCAGAGGAGACTGGACAAGACCGTCATCTTCGTCACGCACGACGTGCGCGAGGCACTGTTCGTCGCCACGCGCGTCGCGCTGATGCGCGCCGGCCGGATCGTGCTCCTCGACACGCCCGAAGCCTTCCTCCGCTCCGAAGAGCCGCACGCGCGCGCCTACCGCGAGACGGTGGCGCTGCCGAAGGACTTATGAACGCGTTCGAGTTCATGCTGCGCAACTGGCGCGAGGTGATGGGGCTGACGGCCGAGCACCTGCTGCTCGTCGCCGTCTCGACGTTGATTGCCGTCGCGGTCGGCATCCCCGTAGGGCTTCTACTGACACGCAAAGCGAATTTAAAGCGGCCCGTGCTCGCCGTCGCCAACGTCCTTCAGACCGTGCCGAGCCTCGCGCTCTTCGGCTTCATCATCCCGCTCAAGTACGTCGGCGGCATCGGGTGGCGCGCGGCCGTCGTGGCGCTCGTCCTCTACGCGCTGCTGCCGGTCATCCGCAACACCGTCACGGGCGTCGAGGGCGTCGAGCGCAGCGTGCGCGAGGCGGCGCTGGCGATGGGGATGACCGACCGGCAGATTCTCCGTCAGGTCGAGCTGCCGCTGGCCGCGCCGGTCATCCTCGCGGGCGTGCGCGTGGCGACCGTCATCTCGGTCGGCGTGGCGACCATCGCGGCGGCCATCGGCGCGGGCGGCCTGGGCACTTTAATCTTTCGGGGGCTCCGACAGTACGACAACCGGCTCATCCTCGCGGGCGCGATCCCCGCCGCGCTGCTCGCGCTCGCGGCCGACGCGGGGATAGGGCTCATCGAGTCGCGGCTCGCCGCGCGCCGCCGCGCCGCGACGAAGGCTAACGTCGTCGTCAGGCAGGTCGTGTTGGCGGCGCTCGCGGTTCTCATCCTGGCGGGCGCGGGGTTCGCCGTATGGAGCCGTTCCGCGAAGGCCGACGTGAGGGTCGGGTCGAAGGACTTTACCGAGTCGGTCATCCTCGCCGAGATTTACGCGCAGGCGTTGGAGGCGCGCGGGCTGACGGTGGAAAGAAGATACGAGCTGGGCGGCAACCTCGCGCACGACGCGCTGGTCGCGGGCGAGGTGGACGTGTACCCGGAATACACCGGCACGTCTCTGATGTCTATCCTCAAGCACCCGCCCGCGACGGACGCGCGCGCCGTCTACGAGTTGGTCAAGTCCGACTACGCCGCGCGCTTCGACGTGGAGGTCGGCCCGCCGCTCGGCTTCGAGGACACGTTCGCCGTCCTCGTGCGCGGCGAAGACGCCCGGCGGCTCGACCTCAAAAACATCTCCGACCTGACGGCGCACGCCCCGCGGATGCGCGCGGGCTTCGGGCAGGACTTCATGTCGCGCCCCGACGGCTACGAAGGCTTTTCGCGCGCCTACGGCCTACAGTTCCGGGGGCGTCCGCGCGAGATGGACTTGTCGCTCTCCTACCGCGCGCTCGCCGAAGGGCAGGTCGATGTCATCGCCGGCAACTCGACCGACGGCATGATCGCCACGCTCGGCCTCACGCAGCTCGAAGACGACCGCCACTACTTCCCGCCCTACGAGGCCGTGCTGCTCCTTCGCCGCGACACGCTCGAACGACTGACGCCCGCGCGCGAAGTCTTGCAGAGGCTCGACGGCTCCATCTCGACCGAAGAGATGCGCCGCCTCAACTACGAGGTTGACGGCAACAAGCGCCCCGCCGCCGAAGTCGTCCGCGAGTGGCTTCGCAGCCGCGGCCTTTAGCCACGCCGCGCAGGTGCTATTCTCTAAACCAGGAATCGGTGTTACTGTTGCGCGCCGGACGCGGGCTTCGGATGCCGCGCGCCTCCCACGCCGAGGATGTCCTTTTAAAACTCACGTCTGAGGTAGATCGCTTTGTCCATCCAGAGAGACAAGACCGGCGGCGACAAAATCGAGTCGTCGCAGAAAGAGTGGCGGCCCGGCTTCCCGCTCCCGCGCCCTTCCGGCGGATTGAGGGAAGTGCTGTTGCGCGCGTCCATGATAGGCGAGCACACGGGCGACGGGGTCAACCTCTCTTTCACGTCCATACTCCTCGGCTTCCTCGCCTCGCAGACGCCGCTGGCGCGATGGTTTCAGGGTTACGTCGCGAAGGCCGGCGTCAACGTGGACGCGATGCTGTCGCGCATCCACGCGGACAGGCGGCTACTGGAAGAGGCGGCGCGCGGCTCTGTCAAGAATCTGAGCGTGGCGGACACGAGGCCGACGGCGTCGGCCGAGAACATCATCCGGGGCGCCGTCTCCCTCAGAGACCAGGTAATAAGAACGCAGCCGTCGAATGAGTTACACCAGCGGCACGTGATGGCTGCCTACATCTACCATTGCCCGCCGAATCACGAGGCCCAACTCGACTCGTGGAAATTCGACAGGGCCCACTGGTCTAGCTCGTTCCTCTCCTTCATCTACTCCATGCCCGAGTTGCGCGAGCGCGAGCTGAAGCAGTGGATGGAAGTTCACACTAAGAAGTTCGGGGCCGCGCCGGAGTTCGAGAAGCCCTCGCAGCCGCCTGCGGAGCCGACGGCCCCGGCCGTGCCGCCCGACGTGACGCTGCTGCACTTGGACAACCCGGCGGACGCGGACTACCTGGGGCGGCGGGGGTTCGCGGAGGCTCTGGCCGCAAGGCTCAACCGGGTGTGGGACGAGTGCAATCCGGAGGGCCGGAAGACGGAGGCGCGCAGCAGCTTCGTCCTCCACCTGCACGGGCCGTGGGGCTCGGGCAAGACCTCGCTGCTCAACTTCCTGAAGAGGGAGTTGCAGCCCGCGCGCGGGGAGAAGGCCGCCGCGCCCGGGTCGCGCGGGTGGGTCGTTGTCGAGTTCAACGCGTGGCAGCACCAGCGCATCAGCCCGCCGTGGTGGCCGCTGCTCGAATCGGTCTCGAAGCAGGCCGCCGGGCAGTTGCGCGCCGACTTCGGCGAGGGCGGCCACGCGCGGTGGCTGCGCGTGCGCGAGTGGTGGTGGCGCTTCAGCACCGGGCGCAAGGTCTATCTGGTGACGGCCGTCATCGCGTTCGTGCTGGCAACGCTGCTCTACGTCCTGAAGAATGCCAACGTCTTCCCCGAAGGGTTGACCGCGGTCTTCGGGCCCGCCAACTCTTTCGTCGCCTACGCGAGCGTCGTCGTGGGCGTCTGGTCGAGCGTGCTGGTCGTCAGCCGCTCGCTGCTCTCGGGGTCGGCGCGGGCGGCGCAGTCGTTCATGGAGACGGCGGGCGACCCGATGGAGCGCGTCTGCGCGCACTTCCGCGAGCTGCTCGAAGGCGTCCAGACGCTCTTCAGCGACCCGCGCGTCGTCTACGTCGTCGCCGCCGACCGCCGCTGGCTCAACACCTGCTTCGAGACCACCTACCAGGCGTTCGCCGACGCGGTGAAGGAGCCGGGCCGCCGCCTCGGCTCGCTCTTCCTCGAAAAGGCTTTCGAGCTTTCGGTCTCGGTGCCGCGCCTGTCTGACGAGATGCGGCAGGTCTACTGGGACTTCCTCGTCGGCGGCACGCGGCGCGACATCGAGCGGGCCATCCGCGAGCGGAGCGCGGAGGCCGAGCGCGAGTTCACGGGCGCCATGACCGAGGAGCAGGTCTTAAAGGTCTTGGGGACGGTCTCGCCGGTCGCCGCCGGGATCGCGGGCGAGGAGCGCGACGCGCTGCGCGAGCAGGTGCGCAGGGGCGCGGCCGTCAGGCAACTGGCGAGCAGCGAGGTCGTCGCCAGCACCGAATACTTCCTCAAGCCCTTCGCGCCGCTGCTGGAGCCGAACCCGCGCGCGATGAAGCGGCTCGTCAACGCCTACTCGGTGCTGCGCGACATGGCGCTGCTCGCGGGCGTGGACGTGCTCGGCGACATCGACCGCCGGAAGCAGCTCGCCCTCTGGGCCATCGTGAGCCTGCGCTGGCCGCTGCTCGAGGAGTACCTGGAGGGCAACCCCGGGGCGATAGATTCGATTCGAGAGGGCCGGACGCGCGACGGCCAGTCCCCGCTCATCCCGGACGAGGGCTTGCAGAAGCTCGCCGAGAGCGAAGAGGTCTCCAACGTCTTCAAGGGAGGTGGGACGGGCACCGGGCTGGAGGGCAAAGTCGTCTCGCAGATCATCGGCATCAGCGCCGCGCAGCCGACGGCCGCCACGGTGGCGTGAGGGACGAGGAGACGGTAGTCAGTAGTCCATAAAAGAACAGGCAGCGCGGCTCTCATCATCAGCCGATGAGAGCCGCGCTGCCTTTATCTCTTCCCTGCCGTCTACCGTCTTACGACTTGCGGACGAGGGTGACGCGGACTGGCTCGTTGAGCGACGCGGCGTCCACCTGGATGGTCTGCGTCTGGAAGCCCTTGGCCGAGAGCTTGAGCGTGAGCTTGCCCATGTGGAGCGGCGGCAGCACGGAGACGCCGCGCGCGTCCGTCCAGTTCCAGGACTCGCAGAGGAAGCCGTCCGCGCGCTTCGACTTGAGGTCGGCGCGGACGCCCTGGACGGGGTTGCCGTCCTGGTCAACGACGCGGAGGTCGAGGCGGCCGATGCCGTCGGCCTGCTTGGGCGCGCGGCCCATGTTGGGGATTTCGCCGTTGTTCTGCGCCGCGGCGGCGCCGAAGGCCGAGATGACGAGGAGAGAGGCGATGATGAGCTTACGCATGTCGGTAAATCTCCTTAAAATTTCGTTCCGGGTCAGCAGTTTTAAGTTCGGGTTTCAGTCGGCCGGACCGCGTGACCTGTAAGGGGAAATGATCGCCGCGACGTGCCAGTCTAAGATGAGCGGGGTGCGGCGGCAGTTGCTTGCGAAAGACGACCGGGGGGCTTCTGAATGACGCCCGTAAGTCGTACATGCGCAACGCTTTTCCCGCGCCCGGAAGACGGCGAGGCCGGGGCGCGTCGCGTGCGGCGTGCGCCTCCGGCCTCTCGAATTTTCGTCCCTTTCCGGCATCACTTCGGCGACCGCTGCGTCCGTGCGCGCGTCACTGTCCCGCGCGTTTAGGTCAACGGCTTTGCGCTCCGGAGCTTTCGCCCCGGATGGCCTTTATCGGTGTCGCTTTCAAGCGGCGGCGACCCATGCGCCGCCTGCTCTAAACAGAGTATAGAGGCTCCCGTGCGCGCTTGTGAAGCAAAAGTTTCGTGGAAGATGAGGCGACGAATTCCAGAAAACAGAACAGCGAGCGGTAGCGAGCGGGTCGGCGTACCGCTAAGTGAATTTCTTAAGTAACGCCGACCCGCTCGCTACCGCTCGCAGTACTGATTTGCCCGCCGTCGCAGGTTGAACTATGCTCGCGCCAGACTCGTTAAAGCGGACAGGAGAATACGCAATGACTCTCATCGATCTGCTCTTGCTGCTGCTCGTCGCGGGCGTGTGCGGGGCGATAGGGCAGGCCATCGGCGGGTTTTCGCGCGGCGGGTGTCTGGTCTCGATTGCGCTCGGGTTCATCGGCGCGCTCATCGGGATGTGGGTCGCGCGCAACCTGAATCTGCCGGAGCCGCTCCCCGTGCGGGTGGGGGGGCAGACGTTCCCCGTCGTCTGGTCGATCATCGGCTCGGCGCTCTTCGTCGCGGTCATCGGGCTCGTCTCGCGCTCGCGCGCGTGAGGCGCGAAGTGTCGCCGCGAGGTCACATTTTTCTCTCAACATCCCCCGGAGCCGCACGGGGCTAGACCGCGCGCGCGGCGTTCGGCTACACTCGCCCGCGAACCCAAGGTCTCCCCTGACAACAGACACACCTCGCGGCGCGCGCGCAGACGGACGGGCCGATGCGCGCGCCTTCGACGCACGCGTCGGCGGAGTTTTACGAGATGGTCGCCACGGCTCCGACTAAATCTGTACAGACGTTCGCGCGCGCCGCCGCGGCGCCCGCGCCCGACCTCGCACACTTCCGGCGGCGCTACCCCGAGACGGTCGCGAGCCTCGGCGCGCTCCCGCAGCGCGAGGCTTGGCTCCGGCGCATCTGGGAGTTGGAGACCGCCTGGCGCTCCGACTGGGAGACGCGCGGCGGCGCGCACCGGGAAGAGGAGGCGGTCGTGTTCGGCCCGCCGCCCGCGGGGCGCGAGGCCGAAGGCGAGTTCGACGCGGTCTACGCGGGCGGGGCGGCGGCCCTGCTGCACGCGGCGGCGCTCGCGTGCGGGCACGAACGGCGCGTGCTCGTCGTCGGCGGCGCGCGCGCCGAGGGCGAGCCGGGCGGCGTCTGGAACCTGTCCGAAGACGAGCTGAAGGAGTTGGAGTCGGCGTCCGTCTTCACGCGCGAGGAGGTCGAGGGCGCGGTCTTGAACCGCTACCGCGGCGGCTTCGTGAAGTTCCACGACGCGGCCTCGCGCGTGAAGGCGGGGCCTTTGTGGGTGACGGGCGCGCTCGACGTGGCCGTGGACGGCGAGCGGCTGACCGCGCTCGCGGCGGGTCGCCTGTCGCGGCTCGCGCCGAAGGGCTCCGCGGTCGCGCGGGAGCTGCGCTTCGTGCGCGCCTACGTCGAGCCGCGGCGCGTGACGGTAGAAGTTGAGGGCGTCGGCGGCGCGCGCCGGTTCTTCGCGGCGAGCCTGTTCGTGGACGCCTCGGGGGCGGACTCGCCCGTCGCGCGGCAGTTGAACGGCGGGCGCGGGGCGGCGGCGCGCGTCAGGCCCTCGGTCGGCACGGTCGCGCGCGGCTTCGTGCGCGGCGAGGGGAGCGACGAGGCGGACTTCCGCGCCGGCGAAATCCTCGTCAGCACGGAGGACGCGAGCGCGCACCGGCAGCTCCTCTGGGAGGGCTTCGCGGGCGCGCCCGCGCGCGGCGACTACGCGACGCGCCTCTTCTTCCAGGACACGACCGACTCGCCGGCCGACAAGTCTCTGCTCGCGCTCTTCGAGCGCTACTTCGAGTCGCTCCCCGCCTACAAACGCAGGGGCGCGGGCTGGCGCGTCGAGCGCCCCGTCTTCGACTACGCGCACGCGCCGCGCGGGGGCTGGCGCACGCGGCGGCGCGCGGCGTGCGACCGCGTGCTGCTCGTGGGCGACGCGGGTCTGGGGGCCTTCGCGCCGGGCGCGCGCGGGGCCTGCGCGTGCGTGGGCGAGCTGCGGCGGCTGGCGCGCGAGACGGACGCGGCGCTCGCCCCGGGCGCTCTGGACGCGGGCGCGCTCTCCGCGGTCTGCGACGGCGGGTCGGCGCGCGTGGCGGCGGCGCTGGGCCTAGCGGAGTTCATGCGGCCGGCGGCGAAGGGCGCGCCGCACGCGGTCAACGAGACGCTGAACGCGCTGGCGGCCGCGCTCGGCGGCCTGGACGAGGGCGAGCGGCGCGAGGTCTTCCGCGGGCGGATGACGACGGGCGCGCTCCGGCGGCTGCTCGCGCGCACGGCGCGCCTCTACCCGCGCATCTTCGCGCGCGTGCGCGAGCACTTCGGCGCGCGCGGCACGCTCTGCTGGCTGGCCGGGCTGGCCGAGGCGGCGTGGAAGGAGAGGAAGTAGGCGGCGGGCGGATGGCGGTTAAGACACTCAGGAAGGCGGCTTAAATGAATCGGAGGCGGCGAGTCGAGGAGCTCGCCGCCTCCGATACTTTCAGGCGGAAGATTTTCAACTTAGGCTTCCGGCTTCAACCGCCTCCTGCCACCTAGCTGCCGCCTACTTCAAATCGGCTTACGGGTTGCTGTAGTGAACCTTGACCGTGACCTTGCCGTTGGGCACGTTCAGGTCGATGGGGTCAATGCCGTCGCCGGTGATCTCGACGCGCTTGATCTTCTTGTTGGCGTTCGAGTGTTTGCCGTTGCCGTTCGGGGTGAAGGTGCTCGGGTCGAACTCGATGGTGACCGAGCCGCCGGAGATGATGATCGGTGGGTCTGACTGTGACATTTCGGTTCTCCTTAGGGGTTGAGGTTGTCGGGGCAACGTCAGTGGGCCGCGCTCGCCGTCGAGGCGCCGAGCTCACCGCGCAGCCATTGCACGTCCGGGCGCGAGAGGTAGCTGGCCCCCTCGGCCCCCAGACTCTGTTCAAACTGCGAGAGAGAGTCGGCCGCGCGCCGCGCGTACTCACGCGCCGCGGCCTCGTCGGCGGCGCGGCGGCCGGCCTTCGCCGCCACGGCGAGCGCGCGCCAGACGAAGTCGGCGCGGCCGGTGCGCGAGAACCCCTCGTGCGCGCGCAGCGCGGCGTCGCGCGCCCCGGCCGCGTCGCCCGCTTCGAGCAGCGCCTGCGCGAGCGCGAAGTGCGCCAGGGCCACGATGCCGGGGTCGTTGTTAATCGAGGCGAGGCGCACGGCCTCCTCGCACAGCTCGCGGCCGCGCGCGCGCGAGCCGCCGAAGGCTTCGGTCAGGCAGAGGTCGCCGTGGATGCGCGAGAGCAGGTCGTTGGACTGGCCCTTCCACTCCATGAACGTGGCGAGCGCCCGCCTGGCCTTCTCGCCGGCCTCCGCGTAGTGCCGCCGGGTGAGTTCCATCTCGGCCTCGGTGGCCTGTATGTGTGCCACTACGTCCTGGCTCACGGCGAGCTCCTTCGGGTCGGTGCTCGCCAACAGCCCGTAGTTTGCCGACGCCTCGTCGTAGCGGCCCAGCGCCCAGAGGGCCTCCGCCTGGTTAAGGAGCGAGTAGGTGCGCAGGGACTGGATGCGGAAAGCTTTGGCGTAATTCTCGCTCTCCTTGAAACGCTCGAACGCCTGCAGGTACTTACCCTGGGCGTAGAACACGGCGCCGCACTCGCGGTGGAGGAGGCCCACCTGCGCCGAGTCGCCCGCCTGCTCGGCCGCGCGCAGCAAGTCCTGGAAGATTCTGAGGGCCTCCTCGTGGCCGCCCCGCCGCCTCTTGGCGCGCGCGACGACCATCGCACTCTGGTCGGCCTCACTGCGGTAGCCGCCCTCGGTAAAGAAGTCGCGCGCCTGCTCGGCGAACTTCTCCGCCTCGTCGGGTTTCAACTGCTTCTCGCGCAGGCCCGCCAGGCTCGCGTAGGCCAGCGCCACGTAGCGCTTCAGCTTGTTGTTGCTCGCGAACTGAAGCGCCGAGTTAAAGTTCTCATCCGCCCCGTCGTAGTCCCCGAGCCGGAAGAAGACGGTGCCGAGCGTGTTGTAGGCGTTCGCCACCTGGTCGTTCATGCCGTTGGACTGCGCGAGCCTGATCGCGTCGTTCGCCGTCTTGCGCGCCAGCTCCTTGTCGTTCTCGATGAAGGCGAGCTGGATGAGGGATTGCACCTCCTGGTAGGTGTTCTTCGTCTCGCGGGCGAGCGCGAGCGCCCGGTCGAACTCGCCCTTCGCCTCCTGGTTCTTCTGCAGGATGACGAAGAGCCGGCCCCGCTGGTAGTGCACCGCGGCCAGCCCCTCCTTGTTGACGGCCGGGCCGGCGTAGAGCTTCTGGGCGCTGTCGAGGGCCGCGGCCGCCCCCGCCTGGTTGCGCCGGCGCACGTGGAGCGTGCCGAGGCGGAGGAAGGCGGGCGCGTACGAATTATCGCGCGTGGTCGCCTCGGTGTAGCTCTTGAGCGCCTTGTCGGGCTGGTTGTTCCGCTCGTAGGCGCGGCCGAGGTCGAGGTGCGCCTGCGGCCGGCCGGGGTCGAGCCCGACCAGCTTCTCGTAGGCGGCGATGGCGGCCGCGTGCTCCCTGCCGACCGTCGCGCTGATGGCTTCAAGGTAGAGGGCCTCGGCGCGCGGGTAGATCGAGAAGTCCGGCACGAGCCTGTTGACGGCGAGCATCTCTTCCCTGGCGCGGTCGAGGTAGTCCATTTCGACGAACGCCTCGGCCAGCCGCGCGCGGGCGAGCGCGAACTTTTCGTCCTTGTCCACCACCTGCTGGAACAGGCCGCTCGCCTTGAAGTAGGAGCCCTCGTGCATCGCCTCCACGCCCTGCTCGTAGAGCTTCGCGACCTCCGGCCCCGGCTCGTGCGCGGAGGGCTGCCGCACGTACCAGACGGCCCAGATGACGAGCGCGAGCCCGGCGAGCGACGCCAGCAGTGACAGCGCCGAGAACTTCGGGCGGCGCAGGCCCTCGGCCATCGTGATGAGCGCGCTCGAACGGTGCGTGATGTCGGGGCCGGTCAGCCGCCGCGTCGTCACGGTGTCGGAGGCGGGAAGCCGTGCGCGCATGCGCTGGAGTTCGGCGGCGAACTCCGCGGCCGACTGGAAGCGGTCTTCGGGCCTCTTCGCCAGCGCCTTGAGCGTGAGGCGGTCCAGCTCGGCGGGGACGCGCGGGTTCAGCTTCGACGGCGGCGGCGGGTCGAAGTGGAGCACCTGCGCGCCGATCTCGATGACGTTGGCCCCGGAGAAGGCCGGCCGCCCCGTCAGGCACTCGTAGAGCAGAGCGCCGAGGGCGAAGAGGTCGCTGCGGCCGTCCACCTTCGCGCCGCGCGCCTGCTCCGGGGAGAGGTAGAGCGGCGTGCCGATGACCACGTCCGAGCGGGTGCGCGCCGTGAGGAGCGTCGCCGCCTCGGTGCTCGCGCCGTTGCTGGACTCCTCGTGGAGCTGCTTGGCGAGGCCGAAGTCGAGGACTTTGACCGTGCCCGCCTCGTCGATGACGACGTTCGAGGGCTTGACGTCGCGGTGGACGACGCCGAGGCGGTGCGCCTCCGAGAGCGCCTGCGCGACCTCGCACGCGACCTCGACGGCGCGCGCGACGCTGACGCCCTGATTCGAGAGCAGGTCGCCGAGCGTCTGCCCCGAGACCAGCTCCATCACGATGTAGGGCTGGCCCTCCTCGGTCTCGCCGAAGTCGTGGACGGCGGCGATGTTCGGGTGGCGGAGCTTGGAGACGGCGCGCGCCTCGCGCAGGAAGCGGGCGCGGTAGTGGCTCTCATCCTTGCCCGCGTGCGGGATTTTGATGGCGACGCGGCGCGCGAGCACCGTGTCCTCGGCCACGTAGACGACACCCATCCCGCCCTCGCCGACTGTGCCGAGGATGCGATAGCGCGAGATGCTCTTGCCGATCATGGGGGTCTCGGACGCGGCGGCGGCGCCGCCGCCGCGCGAAAGGGACAGAGGTTTCGGACTCGCGGGCGCGCGGGCGGCCACACGCGGCCCGCGCCCCACAATAAAAACGCGTCGCCATTCTCCTCTAAAGCCGTGGCCTTTTCAAGAAGGGAGGCTTCCCGATTGCGGATTTGAAAGCGGTCGGCGCCCGGCGGTCAGCCTTCAGCCAGGCCGGAAGCGACCCGCCGGCTGAATGCCGAAAGCCGACCGCCGGGTGCTTCTTTAATCCGCAATCCGCAATCGGTAGGCCGGGCGAGAAAAATTCTTGCGCGGGGCGGACGGTTTTAGGCATACTCTCTCGCATTCAGGTTCCTGCTCTCGCGCGGCCGGAGGCGGCCGCGCCTGCCCGCGACTGTTGAGGCGACGGTGTTCGGCTGAAGGAGAGTGAGGTTGGTCTGTTGGTTTGAAGCCGCTCTCGCCGTCAGCCAGAGCAACGGGTCGTTAAGCAGTCGCCGCCCTCGCCGCCGCAGTGGTCGCAGAAGAGTCCCGCTCCCCGCTCACACGAGACTTCACGCACGCGACGAGTTCCGGCCCGCGCTTCACTTCCAGTAAAGGATAGAGAGAGAGATGAGCACGAGACTGTACGTCGGGAACCTTAACTTCCGCACGACCAGCGACGAGCTGCGCGAAATCTTCTCGCAGGCCGGCGAGGTCGAGAACGCCACCGTGGTCGAGGACCGCGACACGGGGCGCTCGCGCGGCTTCGGCTTCGTCGAGATGGCGACGGCCGAGGGCGCGGCCGCGGCCATCGAGCAGTTCAACGGCAAGGAGTTCGGCGGCCGCAGCCTGACCGTCAACGAGGCCCGGCCCCGCGTCGAGCGCGGCGGCTACGGCGGGGGCGGCGGCCGCGGGTACGGCGGCGGCGGCAGTGACCGCGGCGGCCGCGGCGGATACGGCGGCGGGGGCGGCCGCGAGCGAGAGCCGCGCTGGTGAGGAGCAGTAGGCAGTAGGCAGAAGGCAGTAGGCAGTTGAAGCCGGAAGCCTGCGTTGAAATATTTCGCCTGAAAGTATCGGAGGCGGCGAGTTGCTAAGCTCGCCGCCTCCGATACTTTTTAGCCGCTTTCCATACCGGCTAACTGCCTACTTCCTACTTCCACTGCCTACTGCCTACTTCCTTTCCGCGGGCGTGACCTTGAGCTTGAGGCGCTGGCCGTCGCGGACGAGTTCGATCTCGTACTCCTGTCCGGCCTTCATCTCGGAGAGCGCCTGCGTGTAGTCGTAGACGTTGCGTATGTCGCGGCCGGCGAGTTTGACGACGCGGTCTCCGGCCTTGACCCCGGCGGCCGCCGCGGGCGAGCCCTCGCGCACGGAGTCGAGCCGGAGGCCGTCGGTCGATTCGCCGTACGAGGGCATGACCCCGAGCGAGACGCGGAAGGTCGTGCGCGTGCCGGCCTCGGCCCGCGCCGCCGCGTAGGTCGGGCGCGCGTCCCGGGACTGCAAGCTCATGACGATGTCGCGGACGAGCCCGAGTATCTGGGCCTCGCCCTCGTAGTTGACGCGGTCGGCCGTGTCCGAAGGCTTGTGGTAGTCCTCGTGCACGCCCGTGAAGAAGAAGAGGACGGGGACGCGGCGCGCGTAGAAGGAGGAGTGGTCGCTCGGGCCGAAGCCGTCCTCGCTCAGCCGCAGCTCGAAGCGCCTGACCCACGGCGCCGGCGTCTCCTGCTTCCGCCCGCCCTTCCCCGTGGAGACGACCGGCGGGAGGTGCACCATGTTCACCCCCTCGACCAACGCGCGCAGCTCGGCGGCCGTGCCGACGCCGCCGACGCTGAGCGCGTTGTTTCTGAGCCGCCCGATCATGTCCATGTTGAGCATCATGATGGTCTGCTCCAAGGGGCGTGCGGGGTTCTGCACGTAGTGGCTCGAACCGATGAGCCCCTCCTCCTCGCCGCCGAAGGCGACGAAGACGACGGTGCGCCTCATCTTCTCCTTCTCACTCGCTAGGAGGCGCGCCAGCTCCAACAGGCCGGCCGTGCCGGAGGCGTTGTCGTCCGCGCCGAAGTGTATGTCGCCCTCGCGCCCGAGGCTCCCGCTCCCATCGCCGCCGCGGCCCAGGTGGTCGTAGTGCGCGCCGAGGACGATGACCTCCGACTTCAGCTTCGCGTCCGAGCCTTCCAGCACGCCGACGACGTTGGCGGCCGGCGCGTTCTTCCGCACCACGTCGGTCGAGAGGTTGAGCACGACGCCCCGGCCCAACTCCGCGTCCTGTATGACGGCGACGGGGCCGCCGCCCCCGCCCCCGCGCAGAGACCTCTCGAACTCCGCGAGCAAAGGCGGGCCGGCCAGCCCGAGAATCTTCGCCGCCGCCTGCCGCGAGATGACCGCGACGGGCAGGCCCGCGTCGCCGCCCGCGTTGTCGTAGCGCAGCCGCGCGAGCCTGTCCTTCTTGAACTCCTCCTCGGCGGCGATGACGACGAGCGCCTTCGCGCCCGCGGCGCGCGCGGCCGCGGCCTTGAAGCGCAGCCCGCCCGCCCGCGTGAAGCGGCTGTGCGGGTTGTCGCCGTCGGGCGTGCCCGCGAAGGCGAGCGCGACCTTACCCGCCGCGCCCGCGCCCTTGTAGTCGTCGTGCCCCTGCTCGGCGGCCGTGATGCCGTAGCCGACGAAGGCGACCGGCCCCTCGGCCGTCCCCGAAGAGCCGAAGCCGAGCGGCATCCAGTCTTCGCCTACACGGAAGTCAACGGCCAACGGCACGCCCGCGTCCGCGCGCCGCGTGGCCGTCAGGGCGTTCCCCTTCCCCAGCTCGACGCCCGCGACGTACGGGAACTGCTGCATGTAACACGCCTCGCTCAGCTCGCCACAGGTCGCGCCCGCGCCGGGGCCGAGTCCCGCGCGCATGAACTCGCGCGCGACGTAGCGCGCGGCCTCCCGCGCCCCCTCCGTGCCCGTGCGCCGGCCCTCCAGCTTCTCGGAGGCGAGGTAACTGACGTGCGCGCGCAGCCGCTCCACGTCCGGCGCCGGCGTGACCGGCTTCGGCATACTCTGCGCGAGCGCGTTCGGCGCGAGAAGAAGAAGCGCGAAGAGGAGTCGAAGGGTTTTCTGGTACTGCATAGCGTCACTCAAACGATGAACGCTGAACGATGAACTGAATACAACAGGTCTTTAGTTCATAGTTCATAGTTCATCGTTCCAATCGGCGATGAAGACGTTGGTGTCGCCGCGCGCGGCGGCGTTGCGGTTCGAGGCGAAGACGAGTTTGCGCCCGTCGGGCGAGAACATCGGGAAGCCGTCGAAGGTGTCGTTGAAGGTGACCTGCTCCAGCCCCGTCCCGTCCACGCCTATGACGAAGAGGTTGAAGTCGCGGCCCCGTATGTTCGGGTGGTTCGAGGAGAAGATGATGCGCTTGCCGTCGGGCAGGAAGTAGGGCGCGAAGCTGGCGACGCCCAGGTTAGTCACCTGCCGCTTGCCACTCCCGTCCGCGTTCATCACCCAGACTTCGAGCGCGTTCGGCTCGATGAGGTTCTCGGCGAGAAGTCTCTTATAACGCTCGACCTGCTCCGGCGTCTTCGGGTGGTTCGCGCGGTAGACGATCTGCTTCCCGTCGCGCGAGAAGAAGGGGCCGCCGTCGTACCCGAGTTCGCTCGTCAGACGCTTCACGTTCTTCCCATCGGCGTCCATCGTGTAGATGTCGAGGTCGCCGTCGCGCATCGACGTGAAGACGATCTTCTTCCCGTCCGCCGACATTGTGGCTTCGGCGTCGTACCCCGTCTCCTTCGTCAACTGCCTCAGGTCCGACCCGTCCTCGCGCGCCGTGAAGATGTCGTAAGAAGGGTAGACGGCCCACACGTACCCGCGCGAGAAGTCGGGCGGCGGCGGGCACTTCGCGTCGGCGAGATGCGTAGACGAATAGAGTATCCGCCCGCCGCCCGGGAAGAAGTACGAACAGGTCGTCCGCCCCTTCCCCGTCGAGACCATCCGCACATCACTCCCGTCGGCGCGCATCGTGTAAATCTGGTCGCACTCCACCCCCGCGCGCTTCGACTGGAAGATGAGCCGCTCGCCCCT
The DNA here is from genome assembly GCA_035563535.1 of Pyrinomonadaceae bacterium. Taxonomy (GTDB): domain Bacteria; phylum Acidobacteriota; class Blastocatellia; order Pyrinomonadales; family Pyrinomonadaceae; genus QHXN01. Next base: position 19,783 of record DATMVD010000005.1, read on the forward strand.
CCCCGAAAAATACGCCTCCGCGTTCTCCCCCCCGTTCGTCAACTGCCTCACATTCCGCAGACGCTTCTCCGACGCAAGCTCGACCGGCGCGCCGTTAGCACTTTGGTTCGACTGCGCCGGGTTCTGCCCCGTCCGCCCCGGGGCGAGCGAGGCGGCGAGCGGAACGCAGGGCAGCAGCACCACGAAGAGAAGTTTGAAGTGGAATCTCATAAAGGGCGCGACGGGTGATAAGTGGTTTTAGACGAGCGCGCGAACAGCACCGCGGAGACTGCGAAGACTTTAACCTGCCGCAAGCTACTTGTCACCCGCCGCCCCTTTTAGGTTTACGCGGCGGGCCTTCTGCCTTAAGCTTATGTCTGCCTCTAGCCGCCGGGAACAACCTATGTCGCTCCCCTCAACGAAAGACGTTCAGGAGTCGGCGGAGAAGCTGGAGAAGCTTCTCCAATTCATCGCCCACAGTTGGCGCACCAGGAACTGGGTGAGGGTGCTGAGCCTGTGCGCCGTGGTCGTGGCCCTCCTCCTCAACCCTTGGCTCGCCGCGATAGCCGCACCGCTCCTCAACCTCCCCATGTGGGTGTGGTACACCCCGGCGTGGGTGGCTGTCCTCGGGGCGCTCTTAGTCGGCGCGCTGGTCGCTGCGTTGCGCGCCGAACGGCCCGCCGGGCCGACGCCCGTCGTCGAGCGGCGCGCGATTAAAGGGCTCCGCCCCTTCGCGCTCGACGACGCGGAGATCTTCAAGCGCCTCCAGCGCGAGGAGATTCTGCGCGAGTGCGTGCAGGCGATCACGGCCGAGGACTTCCGGCTGGGGCTCATCAGCGGCGAGTCTGGCTCCGGCAAGACATCCTTCCTTCAGGCCGGGCTCTGGCCCGGATTGGAGGCGCGCGCCCACCGCTGCGCGCTGGTCAAGTTCACGAACCAGGACCCCCTGCTCTCGATCAGGCGGTCGCTCGACGAGGGCTCGCCGGCCGCCGCCGGGGGCGAGGCCCCGACGCTCGCCGCGCTTCTCGAAGCCCACGGGAGGGAGGGCGGCGGGCCGTTGGTCGTCATCTTCGACCAGTTCGAGCAGTTCTTCATCCACCGGAAACGCCGCGAGCGGCGGGCGTTCGTCGAGGCGCTGGCGGAGTGGTACCGGCGCGGCGACCCGCGCGTCAAGCTCGTGGCCTGCGTGCGCAGCGACTTCAGCGACCGCCTGATCGAGTTGCAGAAGGCGATGGGCTACTCGCTCGGGCCGCAGGAGAGTTTCCGGCTGGAGAAGTTCGAGCCGGAGCAGGCGGTCAAGGTCTTCGGCGTGATGGCCGAGACCGAGGGGCTGGCGTTCGACGAGGGCTTCGTCGAGGAGTTCACCACGCGGGAGCTGGCCGGGCGCGAGGACGGGCTCGTCTCGCCGGTGGACGTGCAGATACTGGCGTGGATGATCATCGGCCAACAGTCGCAGGACGAGCGCGCTTTCAACCGCGCCGCCTACCAGAAGCTCGGCGGGGTCGAGGGGCTGCTCGAAAAGTTCCTGCGGCGTGCGCTCGGCGCGCGCGAAACCGAGGCGCGGCGGCAGACGGCCATCAAAGTCCTGCTGGCGCTGACCGACCTTGAGCAGAACGCGCGCGCCGGCGCGATGCCGCTCGAAGAGATCAGGAAGAAGACCGACGACGCCGACGATGTGGGGGAGGCCGTCGAGTGGCTGGCGCGCGGCGACGTGCGCCTCCTGACGCCGCTGGCGCAGCCCGGCGAGACCCTCTACGAGTTGGCCCACGAGCGCCTGATCCCGGCGCTGCGCAGGCTCGCCGGCCGTGAGCTGACCGAGGCGGACGTGGCCCGCCAGATGCTCAACCGCCGCGCGGGCGAGTGGGTCAGCAACGACTACGACCGCCGCTACCTCCTCTCCTGGCGCGAGCTGAGCCGCGTCCGCAAGTACCGCTCCGCGCTGACCGCCGAGACGAGGAAAGACACGGTCAGAGCCCTGCTGCGCCGCAGCCGTCGCCGCATGCTCCTGTGCGCCGGCGCGGCCTTTGCCCTCGCCGCGGTACTCCTCGCCTCCGCCGCGTGGTGGTACAGCCCGTGGGGCCAGTTGTGGCAGGCGCACTCCGCGCTCAAGACGCTCGACGCCCGCGTCAACAACCCGGAGGTCTCCGACCATGTCGGCGAGGCTTCTATCCTCCTCGGCGGGTGTGAGCGGGTGCCTAGAGTGCCGCTCCACATCCTTGCCGCCGTCGCGGCGCCGTGCGCCGAGATGGGGAAGAAGGCCGAAGTGTTAGCTGCCCTTGACCGTGTAACTCCGGAAAGCCCCGACTACGTTTTGCACTTCGCAGGGTTCAGTAGTGACAATCAAAACCCCCTGAGACGGGTCGCGCACATCTACACGTCACTGAATGAGAGGGCGCGGGCGGTTGATTTTCTACACAAGCTCGAAGCCGCCGTGCCGCCGTCGCCGTTGTTCAGGTCGCGCTCGCAGATGTGGCTCTGGCTCGCCGAGGCTTTCGCTGCGATTGGCGAGGATGGCGAGGCTTACAGGGTTCTGCGTCTGAGGTTGCAGTTGGAATCGGAGTCTTTCTGGACCTCGCTATCGGCGGACGATCTTATCACGGCGGTCAAAACCTACGAGCAGATACGGCCCGAGTTTAAGGATGCGCTCCCGCTGGAGATGATCGCGAACGCGCTCCGGGCGAGAGAGTCGTTGGCCGAAGGGGGTGACGAAGCCGTCTATGCCGCGCTCTGCGCCGCTTACGCCACGGACGGAAACGAGGCGAAAACCCTTGAGTTCGCCCGCCGGGCGCTGCCGGGCGCGACCCAAGCGCGACCCGGGAGTCTTGACAAAGGCAGCCTGCCGAAAGAGTACCTCTTCGACAAAGGATTCCTCGCCCAAAACAAGGACGCGAGGGTGGCGATAGAGCGCTACGGGACTGTGCTCCCTCACTCCGGCATAACAAGGTTCCTGTTGTGGTCAAGGGGTGAGGCGAGCGACTCTGAGTTCCGGTCGGGCGCGAAGACCAGATCTCAAATCTTCTCCCCCCTTGCGCTGGCGTTCCTAAAGCTCGCCGAGCACGAGGGCTCTCCAGAGTACATGGAGCACGCGCTGGCAAGCGCGGTCTGGCTCGACGATAAAGACCTCGTGATGTTTCTAGTGGCCGCGGCGCGGGTTTACGTCGCCCGCGGCGACGACAGCCGGTGCCGCCTCATGCTGCTGTCCATCCTCTATGACGGATGGTCGCTGGACGCCGACGAGTGGTTAGCTCTTATCAGAAGACTGTCCGGGCTCCCGCTGAGAATCCTCGCACAAGTCGCCTCTTTTAACGCCTCCCTCGAATCGCCGACTAAGCCCGACCGGAACGACCTTCTGACTGCGCTCATCTTCAACGCCCACGTGGCGAGCGGCAATAGACAGAAGGCGTTCGACCTGCTGGATAGAAATAGGTCGCCTTCACTGAAGACGATTTACCTCGGCACCGATTTCAGTGCCACTGTCGGGGCACTGGTTAGCATCGCCGACAATTGCGTGGAACTCGGCGAGCCGATGAAGACTGACCAATACCTTGCAGCAGCCGAGCAATGGCTGGAAGCGAACGGGGCGCCGGAAAAGGCCAAGACCATGACCGTCATCGCCGAGATTTACGCGCGGGCCGGCGACTGGCGAAGCGCTTACAGGTCGGCCACGGCGACAGGGAAAGACGTAGACAGCGCGATTGCCCTCGCGAAGGTGCTCAAGGTCTGGGCAGCGCGACAGCGCGGGGTGCGGCCCCCGGCGCAGGCGGCGGGCAATGAGTCGTCCCACCGCCGCGCCTTCGGGGTGTTAGCCGTTGGTGCGCTCGAATTCGCGCATGAATTGGGCGAGGGCGTCGCAGCCGGTGGGGGGGAAGGCGTTGTAGATGGAGGCGCGGATGCCGCCGACGGAGCGGTGGCCTTTGAGGCCGTCGAGGCCGGCGGCCGTCGCCTCGGACGCGAACTTCTTTTCGAGGTCTTCGGAGGGGAGGCGGAAGGTGACGTTCATGATGGAGCGGGCTTCCCGTGCGGCGTGGCCGCGGTAGAAGTCGGTGGCGTCAATCACGTCGTAAATCTTCTGCGCCTTCTCGACGTTCTTCCGGTACATCCCTTCGAGGCCCCCCTGCTCTTTCACCCACTCGCACACCAAGTTGAGGATGTAGATGCCCCAGGTGTTCGGCGTGTTGTAGAGCGAGCCGTTCTCGGCGTGCGTGCGGTAGTCGAGCATCGTCGCCAGTCCCTCCCGCCCCTTTGCCAGAAAGTCTTCGCGGATGATGACGACGGTGACGCCCGAGGGGCCGAGGTTCTTCTGCGCGCCCGCGTAGATGAGCGCGTACTTCGACACGTCAACGGGCCGCGAGCAGATGTCTGAGGAGGCGTCGCAGACGAGGGGCACGTCGCCCACTTCGGGCTCGGCCTGGAACTGGACGCCCTCGATGGTCTCGTTCGAGGTGAAGTGTGCGTAGGCCGCGCCCGCGTCGAGCTTCAGCTCGTCCTGCGCGGGCACGCGGTTGTAGCCGGAGTCGGCCATGTCTGCGGCGACGCTCGTCCCGCCTACGCGCTTCGCCTCCTTGAGCGCCTTCTTGCCCCAGCTCCCCGTCAGGATGTAGTCGGCGCTCGCGCCCTCGGAAAGGAAGCTCATCGGCACCATCGAGAACTGGAGGCTCGCGCCGCCTTGCAGGAAGAGGACGCGGTAGCCCTCGGGGATGCCCAACAACTCCTTCAGCCCGGCCTCGGCCCCGTCGATGATGGCCTGGAAGGGCCTCGAGCGGTGGCTGATCTCCATCACGCTCATCCCGACGCCGGGCAGGCTCAACATCTCCTCCCGCGCGCGCTCGAGCACAGGGACGGGGAGCACCGCCGGCCCCGCGCTGAAGTTAAAGATTCTCTCGGTCATTTGCTCACTCCGTTCGCCGTGAACCGTGAACCGTGAACCGTGACAAGAGGAAGGCAGTTTTATCCTGTCACGGTTTACGGTTCACGGTTCACGGGTTTCTGATCTCTATCAAGCTCAGCTCGATGATGTCTTCGTTGTCGGCCTTGAGTCGTTGGAGCGCGCCCGCGTCGAGCGCGCCTTCGAGGTTGATGCGGGCGACCGCGGCCTCCGACCCCTCGAAGATGACGTTCTCCATCTCCTGGACGTTGATGGACTCGGCGCGGATGCGGTCGAGGACGGAGGCGAGCACGCCGGGGCGGTCGCGGTGGCGGACGACGAGCGTGTGCGTCGCCGGGCTCCGGCGCGCGAGGTTGACGACGTTCGGGACGCGCCCCGTCTCCTTGAAGGTGCGGATGACGCGGACGGTCTCGGCGGCGATGGCCTCCTGCGCCTGGTCGGTGGACGCCCCGATGTGGTGCGTGCCGTAGAGGTTCGGCTCCCGCGCGATCTCGTCCGTGAACTCGCCCGTGCCGCCCGAGGGCTCCTGCGCGAACACGTCGAGCCCGGCGCGTAACCGCTTCTCGCGCATCGCGCGGAGCAGAGCCACCTGGTCTACGACCTCGCCGCGCGAGGTGTTGACGAAGTAGGCGCCGTCCCGCATCGCGCCGAAGAAGTCCGCGCCGATGAGGCCGCGCGTCTCCGGCTTCAGGGCGACGTGGACGCTCACCACGTCCGACTCGCGCGCAACGTCGAGGAGGCTCTCAAGCCGTTCGACGCCGAGCACCGTGGCCGTCTCGTCGGTCAGACTCCGGCTCCACGCGACGACCCTCATGCCGAAGGCGCGGGCGCGCGTGACGACCTCGCGCCCGATCTGCCCCGTGCCGATTAGGCCCAGCGTCCGGCCGAGCAGCCCGCGCGCCCTGGAGAACTCCTTCTTATTCCACTTGCCCTCGCGGAGCTGTATGACGTTATCGGCGACGCGGCGGTCTAAGGCGAGGATGAGCGCCATCGCCAGCTCGGCCACGGCCACCGAGTTCTTGCCCGGGCAGTTCGAGACGTAGACGCCGCGGCGCGAGGCGGCCGCCACGTCTATCGTGTTGTAGCCCGCGCCCGCGCGCACGATTAACTTCAGCGCGCCCGCCTCGATCATCGGCTCGGTCACCTTCGTCGAGCGCACGACGAGCACGTCCGGCGCGTAAGAGCGGATGGCCTCGACGAGCGCCTCGTCCTTCACATCCGGCTGGTACGAGAACTCGCACCCCGCGGCCTCGAGCCCGTCCTGCCCCGACTGTTCGAACTTGTCTGCGATGAGCACGCGCATGTTTTTTCAGTAGGCAGGTGGCAGTAGGCAGCAGGCAGTACGCCCCGCGTTGTGGACGTTGAAAGATTAAATCGGAGATTTCTATAACGGCGCTTTCAACTGCCTGCTGCCATCCGCGTACTGCCTACTCTCCTCTCCTCAAATCGTATGAATCACAATCGCGTCGCGGAGCTTCGGCTCGAACCAGGTGGACTTGGGCGGCATGACGCCGCCGGCGTCGGAGACGCGCAGGAGGTCTTCGATGGAGGTCGCGTAGAGGGCGAAGGCCACCTGCGCCGCGCCGGAGTCCACCAGCCTCTCAAGCTCGCGTGTGCCGCGGATGCCGCCGACGAAGTCTATGCGCTTGTCGGTGCGCGGGTCTGTGACGCCGAGCACGGGGTCGAGCAGGTTGTTCTGAAGCAGGCTCACGTCGAGCGCCGCGGTCGGGTCGTCGGAGAGCGTGCGCGCCGACTCGCCCTTCAGGCTGAGCCCGTACCACTTGCCCCCCAGATACATGTGCCAGTGGCCGGCCTTGCCCGGCCCTTCGCGCTTCGCGCCCTCCGTGATGTCGAAGCGCGCGCGGACGGCTTCGAGGAACTCCCCCTCGTCCCGCCCGTTCAAATCCTTCAAGACCCGGTGGTAGGGGAGTATCTGCATCTGCTCGTCTGGGAAGACGACGGCGAGGAAGCGGTTGTAGTCCTCCTGGCCCGTGTGGTTCGGGTTCTCCCCCTTCAGCTCCGCGCGCGCGCGCGAGGCGGAGGCGGCGCGGTGGTGGCCGTCGGCGATGTAGAGCAGCGGCACCTCCGCGAAGCAGCGCGCGAGCTGTTCGGCCGCCCCTGCGCGCCAGACCGTGTGGCGCACGCCGTCCTCGGCCTCGAAGTCGTAGAGCGGCTCGCGCTTCGTCTCGGCCTCGACGAGCGCGTCGATCCGCCGGTCTGCGCGGTATGTTAAGAAGACGGGGCCGGTCTGCGCGCGCAGGGTCAGGATGTGGCGCGTGCGGTCGTTCTCCTTGTCGGGGCGCGTGCGCTCGTGCTTGCGGATGAGGTCGTTGTCGTACTCGTCCACCGAGAAGGCGGCGGCGACGCCCACCTGCGTGTGGTCGCCCATGACCAGCCGGTAGACGTAGAGGTGTGGTTCCTCCTCCCGGACGAGCGTGCCCTCCGCCTTGAAGCGCTCGAAGTTCTCGCGCGCCTTTTCGTAGACTTCGTCCGAGTAGATGTGCGTCCCCTCGGGCAGGTCGATCTCGGGGCGCGAGACATGCAGGAAGCTCAAGGGGTTCCCTTCGGCGAGCGCACGCGCCTCCTCTGTGTTGACCACGTCGTAGGGGACGGCGGCGACCTGCCTGACCTTATCGACAGGCGGGCGCAGCGCGCGGAAAGGGTAGATGGCGGCCACGTCTGTTCGGCGCCTCCTTCGGCAGTAAGATGATTGCGTGTGTGGAACTTTAGACTGTAAGCTTACCGACTCGACGCGCCTTTTGCCAAGCCGCGCGAGCGACCGACGGGGCCCGTACGCCATGAAGAGACTCACTCCACGCGAACCGCTCCTCACGCGCACCGCCGCCGCGGCCGCGCTGCTCATGCTCGCCGCGCTTCTGCTCGCCCCGGCGCGGGCACACGCGGAAGCCTACTGGGTGGACGGCTACGAACTGGACATCGCTCTGGAGCCGGGGGAAGAGTCGTTCGTCCTCGGCGAGCGCCCCTGGGTCTTTATCAAAGTCGAGAACCGCTCCCGGACGGGTCTGGAGATGCTTTGGAGCATTGAGCAGGGGCGCGGCTGGCCGGACGACTTCGACGTGCGCGTGGTCGATCCCGACGGCGCGGTGCTGCCGCGCCCGCCGGCCGACGAGTCGGCACCGGGTTCCACTTACGCCAGCCTGCGCGTCCGCGCGCCCGGAGACCCCGAGCGCGTCAGCCCGGTGACGCGCGTCACCATCTCACTCGATCCCTGGGCGAAAATCTTGAAGCCGGGGCGCTACACCGTCGTCGTCCGACGCGGGTTGCGGGTCGGCGCGTGGGGCGGCCGCTACAGGCTCTTCCCCGGCACGACCAAACCCGCGGTCGAGGTTAGCGTCAAGACCGAAATCGAGGTCGTCGGGGGCGGGGCGGAGCACACGGGCAGGATGGTCGAGGAGTTGGGCGCGAAGATGCTCGAATGCGAACAACCGCTCACCCGCGCGCAGGCCGTCGAGTCGGCCATGCGTCTCTCCGAGATCGACGACGAGCGCGTGGTGGGCCATTTCGCGCGGGCGCTGGCAAGGTGCGGGGCGGGGAGCATCCGCTCCGCGGCGCTGAAGGTGTTCGGGAAGTTCGAGACCGAGGCGGCGTTCGAGGGGCTGAGGCGCGCGGCCGGAGACGCGGACGAGGACTTCCGCACGCTGGCGGCGCTCGAACTGTCGCGCAGTAAACACCCGAAGGCGCGTGAACTGCTGCTGTCGCTACGCGAAGACCCTTTCTACGGCGTCCGCCTGATGGTACTCAGCGCGCTCAAGGATTGGGATACGGAGCGCGCGCGCCGCCTCATCTGGGAGATGACGAACGACGAGCACCCGATGATTAAGGAAGAGGCATTACGCTTCCTACAGGAGCGCGCCACCCATCCGCCGCGCCGCTGAAGAAGGAAGGTTCAACCGCGCACGACTGCTCCGCCGCACGAGGAGCCCGCGCCGGCCGTGCAGCCGAAGCAGTGCGCGTCCGTTGAGACGACGCGCCCCACGAACTTCTCCGGGTCGAAGTCGGCGATTGACTGCGGGAGCCCTTCCTCGACGCCGAGCCCGAGCATCTGGTTGAAGTCGCAGTCGTAGAGGCGGCCCGTCCAGTCCACGCTCAGGGTCGTGCGGCACATCAACCCCTCGACCGAGGCCGGGTTGAAGGCGTCCAGCAGGCGGCGCATGTAGCGCTCCTCGTTCCCCGAGCGGCGCAGGTATTCGAGGAAGCGCTTGATGGGCATGTTGGTGATCGTGTAGAGGCGGTCGAAGGTCACGCCGTGGCGGGAGAGCAGCTCGCGCTTGAAGTCCGCTTCAATCGAGCCCTGCGGCGGCGGGAGGAACGCGCCGACCGGGTTGTAGACCAGGTTCAACACGAGCCCGCTCCCTTCGACGCCGTAGCCGACGGCGTTCAGACGCTTCAGGGCTTCGACCGACTTGTCGAAGACGCCGGGGCCGCGCTGCGCGTCCGTCTGCCGGCCGAGGAAGTATGGGAGCGAGGAGACGACTTCGACCCCGTGCCCGCGGAAGAACTCGGGCAGGTCGCTCTGCCCCGGCTCGAACATTACGGTCAGGTTGTGGCGCACCATGACGCGCGAGCCCGCGTGCCGCGACCCGGAGACGAGGCGGCGGAAGCTCGGGTTCAGCTCCGGCGCGCCGCCCGTGATGTCTACGACGGGGAAGCGGAAGCGGCGCACGGCGTCGAGGACTTGCTCGGCCACCTCGGCCGTCATGATCTCAGTCCGGCGCGGCGAGGCGTCCACGTGGCAGTGCTTGCACGCCTGGTTGCAGAGCTTGCCGACGTTGACCTGGAGCGTCTCGACTCTGCCCGCGCGCAGGCTCAGCCCGTGCTCGACGAGCTTCTGCCCGAACGCCGCGGGGGCGCGCACGCGGGACTCTTCGACGACCGGCAGTTCCCTGCTGCTCACATCGAGACCTTGTTGACAGAGTTGTGCGCCTGCACGCCGTGGACGAGCGACGCGCCGCCGCGCAGCGCCGAAGCCATGTGGATGGCCTCGGTCATCTGCTCCAAATTCGAGCCGGCTTCGAGGCACGACTGCGAGTAGGCGTCGATGCAGTAAGGGCACTGCAAAGCGTGCGCGACCGCGAGCCCGATCAGAGCCTTCTCGCGGCGGGAGAGCGCGCCGTCCTCCTGGCACGCCTGATACCACGCCATGAACTTCTCGAACAGGTCGGGGCGGTGCTGGCCCACGTCCCCGAAGCGCCCGAGGTCTTCTTCTTCGTAGTAGCTCATCTCCGTGCAATACTCCCGTCTTGAAATGATGAAGGCGGAAGGATGAAGGATGAAAGTGCCGCTGTAAAGGCGCGCCGCTCCTTTTAACCTTCATCCTTCCGCCTTCATCCTTCATCCTTTCGTATGTCTACTCCGGCGATCATCGTCATGGCGAAGGCCCCGCGCGCGGGCGAGGCCAAGACGCGGCTCGCGCCGCCGCTCACGCCGGAAGGGGCGGCGCGCCTGGCCGCGTGCCTGTTCGCCGACACGGTGTCGTCCGCGCTCGGCGCGGGCGCGGCCGTCGTCGTGGCCTACGCGCCGGCCGACGGGCGCGCGGCGCTTGAGGAGGCGCTGCGCCTCACTTTAACGGAAGAGGCCGCGGGCGGTTTGCACTGGCTCGAACAGTGCGGCGGAGACTTAGGCGAGCGGCTCGAAGGCGTGGCCGGGCGCGCGTTCGAGGAAGGCTTCGGCCCGCTGCTCTTCGTCGGCGCGGACAGCCCGACGCTCCCGCCGTCCTGCCTGGCCGCGGCGCTCGAAATGTTCAGGCGGGGGCGCGCGGACGTGGCGCTCGGGCCGACCGAGGACGGCGGCTACTACGCCGTCGGAATGCAGGAGCCCGCGGCCGGGCTCTTCGACTCGGTCGAGTGGAGCACGCCGCGCGCCTACGATCAGACGGCGCGCAACGCCGACCGGCTCGGCCTGCGCGTGCTGGAACTGCCGCCCTGGTACGACGTGGACACGCCCGCAGACCTCGAACGCCTGCGCGCCGAACTCTCCACCGACGAAGCCGCGCGCCGCCTCGCCCCCGCGACCTGCGAATGGCTGCGCATCTTTTTACCTCTTGTTTAGAGGCGGGCTATGCCGGCCGGCCCGACCTGCGATGGGAGCCGGGCCGGCGGGCATAGCCCGCCTCTAAACGGGAGACGGTTAACTTTAAGACAAATCGCTCTAAAGAACTTCATCCCTTGTGACCACCGCGGACGTTCGCGTAGAGGCGCGCGAGCGTGTGCGGGCTGACGCCGAGCCAGTAGAGCGTTTGAAGCAAAGACCAGCGCGCGAAGGTGAGCGCGAAGCTGCGCCCCTCGAAGCGGCGCGAGGCCGTGACGACGCACCCTTCGGCCTGCACGAAAAGACCCTGCCGCCGGAGCGCGCGCAGCAGGTCTAAATCTTCAAAGACGGGGAACGGCTTGAACCCGCCCGCGCGCTCGTAGGCCGCGCGCCGGACGAAGAAGCCGGAGTCGCCGTAGGCCAGCCCCAGCAGGCGCAGGCGCGGGTAGAGCCACGTCAGAAACCGCGCCGCGCCGCTCGCCCCGTCGAAGCGCACCCGGAAATTCCCGCCGACGGCGCGCGGGTCTGCGAGCGCCCGCGCGATGCAGCGGCCCGCGTCCGCGGGCGCGAGCGTGTCCGCGTGCAGGAACCAGAGGACTTCGCCGCGCGCCGCGAGCGCCCCCGCGTGCATCTGCGCGCCGCGCCCGCGGGCCGACGCGATGACCCGCGCGCCACGTCCGCGTGCGACCTCGACGGTCGCGTCCTCGCTCCCCCCGTCCACGACGATGATTTCAACGTCACCCTTCACGCGCAAAGCCGCGTCCAGCGTCTCGCCTATGCCCTGCGCCTCGTCGAGCGCGGGAATGATGATGGACAGGTTCACGCCGTCAGTTGTTGTGTCGGTTCGGGCAGGGGCTCGCGGCTCGGCTTGGGGCCGTAGCCGTACAACTGCCACGTCGGGCGTTCCTCGCCGAAGGGGAGCGAAAGCATCTGTGTCAGCCCGACCTCGCGCGGCTCGCGGTAGGCGGGCACGCCGATGTCAATGGCCTCCTGCGGCACGTCCAGGCGCAGCGTGCCGTGCAGCCTGTCCCAGAGGGTGAGCCCGCTCGACCAGTTCGAGTTCGTCTCCCCCTCCACCGTCGAGTGGTGTATGCCGTGCATCCGCGGCGTCACGACGAGCAGATTGAGCTTGCGTTCCAACTCTACGGGCAGGCGCACGTTCGAGTGGTGGAAGAGGACGGAGAGCATCAGCAGCGTCTGCCAGACCGAGAGCGCGAGCGGCGAGACGCCGAGGACGAGAATCTGCGCCGCGCGCCAGGGGACGGACAGCACCAGCTCCGCGAAGTGGAAGCGCAGGGCGGTCGTCGCGTCGAGGTCGAGGTCGATGTGGTGGACGACGTGGAAGCGCCAGAGCAGGGGCGCGCGGTGCGCGAGCACGTGCCAGAGGTAGAGCGTGTAGTCGAGCAGCACCAAGGCCGCCGCGACCTCAAGCCACGCGGGCAGCCGCACGAGCTTGAGCAGGCCCCACCTCTTCCGCTCGACCAGCGCCGTCAGCCTCTCGGCCAGCGGGGCCTCGGTCAGCCGAAGCGCCGCCGCGCCCGCGGCCGCCACCGTGAGGTTGCGCGCCGAGCGCGTCAACTTCGACTCCCTCTCTTCACGCAGGGGCCGCCGCCGCTCAAGCCACACGAGCGCCCCGAACGCGCCCAGCACGAGCGCGCCGCTCAGCCACGAAGGCACCTTCCCGCCGCCCCTCATCGAAACCCTCCCGGCGTTAGCGCAAGAACAATCTGGAAGACTGCCTGCGATTATAATGCGAGCGGCTGTAGAATGTCCGACTTGAGAAGGAGGAGCGTTCAATGGGGGAGAGTCTTGCGAGCAAACACTGCGTACCCTGCCACGGCGGCGTGCCGCGTCTGACGGCTGAAGAGACGAGTGGGCTGCTCGCGCAGCTCGAAGGCTGGCGGGTAGTCGAAGGGCACCACCTGTCGAAGGAGTATAAGTTCAAGAACTTCGCCGACGCGCTCGCCTTCGTCAACCGCGTCGGCCGCGTGGCCGAGTCGGAGGGTCATCACCCGGACATCGAGTTCGGCTGGGGCTACGCGCGCGTGCGCGTCTACACGCACGCCATCGACGGCCTGAGCGAGAGCGACTTCATCCTCGCCGCGCGCATCGACGCCGCCTGAGCCGCCGTGTATGCTAGCGGGCGCGGGGCCCCCGACTCCCCGCACACGCCGACCTTCACCCGAAACCAGAGGGCCAGACGGATGCAGACCGAAAACAGCCTCCACCCGGAGAGTCTCGAACCGCGCGGCGCGCTCTGCGTCGAGTGCCTCGTCCGACTCGACGCGGGCGCGCAGGTTCTCGACCGCACGGGGGCGGCGCTCTGCCGCGCGTGCGCCGCGGCGTTCTACAGCACGTGCGCCGGCTGCGGCGGGCTCGTCCCCGCGGACGAGGCGCTCGCGCGCAACGACACGGGCGCGCCGAACTGCTTCGAGTGCTTCTCGCGCCCCGCGTCGGACGACGGGACGGAGGCGCTCTCCGACGAAGAGGTCGCCGCGCTCGTCGCCGAGTACGTCGCGCTGCACGAGGAGCTGAAGCGCCTCGACGGGCGCGCCTCGGAGATCAAGGAGCGGTTGAAGCGCGCGGCGACCGTCAGGCCGCGCGTCTCGAACGCGGTCGTGCTGCGCGCCGACTCGGGGAGCGTGCGTTGCAGCTACGCCTCGAAGGCCGCCTACGACGCCGAGAAGCTCGCCGCGGCCGAGGCCCTGCTCGGGGCCGAAGAGTTCGCAGCGCTCTTCGAGCGCAAGGTTACCTTCGCGGCCGTCAAGAACCGCCTGGAAGAGTTCCTCTCCTCCGACGACGCGGCGACCGCCCCTGCCCGCGAGGCCGTCCGCGCCGCCGAGACCCGCACCGAAGTCGCCACCCTGACCGTGGTCGCGCAGCGTAAGAAGAAGTCCTCTTAAGTAGGTTGCAAAAAGTTCTTTCACAACTTCATCAGTTCGTCAGCCAGAAGTTACCAGAGAGGACTCCGGCTTTCTTCAGTCGCTCGTGCCGGCTCATCTCCAAGATGTAGCGGCAGGCGGCATCTGCCGAGTCGTCTA
>DATMVD010000006.1:0-118288 GCA_035563535.1 Pyrinomonadaceae bacterium
GCGGCGAAGGGCGCGCGGGCGGAGCCGGACTCTTTGCCGGGCGGGCGTCAGGGGCCTGCGGCCGCGTGGCGTGCGTGTGCGCCGCCGCGCAACCCTTCGCGCCGCAGGGCGGCTGCCCCGGCCGGCTCTTCCCCCATCTGCTCATCGAGTGCTCCGCGCGAGGTCGCGCCTCCGTCTCATCACCATTCAGGGCGTGTCGATGTTGAAGATGACTTTGAAGGGCGAGCGGTTGAAGTAGACGCTGACCCTGATGGAGTTGGGGCGGCCGATGGTGGCCGTCGCGTAGCTCGGCTTGACGGCCATGTAGACCTTGATGCCCTTCTGTTGGAGCCGGTAGCGGACGTAGCTCTCCATCTTGCCCCAGTCGCCGCCCGCGAGGTTGATCGACCGCTTCATCGCGACGTAGCCGAGCGAGAACTTTGGGTCGCCCCCGAGCGAGTGCGCGATGAGGTGCCCGTTCTGATCGCCCTTCCGCTTGTTCTTCGTCGGCACCGTCGCCACGCGCCCGCCCGACACGTAGCGCAGCGGCCCCTGATACTTGGTGATGCGCCCCCTCCCGTCCACCTGGTGGTAGTAGGTGCGGCCGCCGTAGCCGTGCGTGTTGTAGTTGCCGATCTTGCCCGCGCTGGGCGTGCCTCGGTTGAGCTTGGCGCGCACGCCCGTGCGGTCTGTGTCGATGACCGTGCCGGGCAGGGGCCTCGTCTTCTGCTTCCGCTTCGCCGCCTGGATCACGCCGGGCATCATCTTCGGCTGGACGACCTCTTCCGAATCGACGACGGGCGTCTCCGGCCCGTCCTCTTCAAAGTCGTCCGGGTGCATGCCCGGGCCGAAATCTTCCGCCGCGAGCATAGACTCGATCTGAGACCAGTCGATGGGCTTGGCGCCGGGGGCGTCGGGGAGACGCTGGACTGTAGAGGACGGACGCACAGGCGGCTTCGCGGCCGGGTGCGGGCCCGAGGGCTTCGACGCCTTCGGCTGCGCCGCCGCGGGGCGGGGAACCGTGTGGGAGTTGGGCGCGCACACCGGCCTCATGCTGGCGGCGGCACGCGGCGGTGTGGTGGGCGCGGCGGGCTGTCGTTGTGCGTGCGGCGGCTGTTTGTGCGCCGCGTGCGGCGGCGTGTGCGCACAAGCCTTCGGCTGTAAGGCGCAGGCGTGCGGGCGCGTCGGCACGGGGCCGTGCGGCGCACGGCCGGCCCCGGCGGCGTTTTTCCGGGCCGCAGTCGGCGCGGCAGACGCCGCCGCAGAACTCCCGCCCGCCCTTCGGTTCGCTGGTTTCACACTCATCGCAGTGTTCTGTCGCTCGCGCCCGCGGCCCCTCGGCCGGGAGGGGTTAGTCTAAACGGTAGATGCCGACGATCTGCTCATCCATTTGGATGGAGACGATGAGATACTCATGGCCGAGGCCGTCGGTGAATATCCCTTTGACCCCCAGGTTCAGCGCCGTCTTCGGGGTGATGTCGTAGACTTCCTCAAGGTGCTTGAAGCTGATGTAGTCCACGGTGCGCTGCGGCCGGATGACTATCTTCGGGGCGAAGTCCTCGTCCTTCTCGATCTGCATCAGCTTCTCCTCGGAGCCGGGCTTCTTCACGTCGTAAATCTTCTTCGCCTCCTCGCCGTACTTCATCTCGCCGAGCTTGCCCGGCCGCTCCTTCCTCGTGCGCAGGAGGAAGCCGCCGCCTTCGAGGGCGCTGATGAACTGGCGCTGCTCGTCGGTGTGCAGCTTCTCGTACCACTTGTAGACCCGGTCGCCGAGCAGACGCCGGCACGAGCCGGGCTGGCCGACGATGACCTGCGAGATGTTCGTGTGATCATAAGTCTGGCCGTGGCAGCCGAGGAAGTTCGTCACCCCGACGGCCACGAGCTGCGCCGCGCAGTAGAGGCAGCAGAGCTGCTGCACGCCGAACGGCAGATTCTCGAAGTCGTCCACCTCCTCCCACAGCTTGATCTCGCAGTGCAGCCCCGGCATGAGGAACTTTTTGCACTCGAGCAGGATGTAGCCCTTCGGGAACATCTGGTCGAGCTGGTCGCGGGCGGGGCGCGGGAGCGGCTGATTGGCGGAGACGATGACGGTGCCGTCCTGGCGCTGGCTGATGGCGACGCAGTTGTTGAGCTGGAACGGGCTCGCCTTCGTCGCGAACTTGGCGTTGACGCCGAAGGCGAGGTCGTCGAGCCGCTTGGCCTTTACCGTCTGCGTCTTCTTGACGAACTTGCCGGCGGCCGCGACGATGTCCTGAAAATTCTTCAGCGCCAGCAGGACGTACTTCTCGACCACCTTCCTGTCGAGGCGCGGGCGGGTGCCCATGTCGCGGGGCCTGTAGCGCAGCCTCATCCGGTGAACCGACGGCTTGACGGCGACGCCGCGGCGGCCCATGAGGGCCTGCTCGCGCTTCTCTTTCTGAATCTCCGCCTTCGTCCGGCGCTGCCGCTTCGGCTTCTCGACCTTACTACCGTCGAGGCTTTTTTTACCCCTGCCCCTCCCGGCTTTCTGCCCCTTCCTGTTGGTGTGCGCGAGCTGTACGACGCCGTGGCGCGCCGCGGGAGCCGCGGGCTTCTGAGCGGGCGGCGAAGGGGAGTTGACGGCCGCGCGGCCGCCCGATGCGGCGCCCGCCGGCAGCGCCGCTTTCGCCTGTAAGAGATTCGGCGGAGGGCCCGGGCGGTGAGCCGTCGGCGCGGCGGGCGAAGGGCGCGGCGCGGGGCTCGGCGTCGGGACGGCCACCTTCCGCTGCAAGACTGTCGGCGCGGGTGGCGGGAGGTGGAAGGGCGGCGCGGCGGGCAGGCGCGGCGGCTGAGCAGCATGTGACTGGCCGGCCGCCGTCTTCGCCTGTAAGACCCTGGGCGTGGGCAGCGGGCGGTAGACCGGGGGGGCGGCCGGCGGCGTCCGGCTCTGTTCGGCGCGGGCGGTCTTGGGCTGCGCCGTCTTCGGCGCGGGCTGAGGCCGGTAGACGGGCGGCGGCGCGGGCGGCCTCTTCGCCTGCGGGGCGGCCGCAGACTTCGGCTGTGCGAGACGCGGCGCCGGTGAATTGCCGGGCCGCTGGTCGCGTTGCCGCGGAGCGCGCGGGGCCTGCGGGGGGCATCCCTTCCGTTCGTTCATCGCTTCGGCTCTGTGGTTACGTCCTGTCCAGCTTCCGCGCCGCGGGGGTCAACGCGGCCTTCAGTCCCATGCGGTCGGCCTCGGCTTCGAGCGAGTGGTCTTGCACGACGGCGACGCCGGAGCCGAAGGGGTTCTGGACGCGGCCCGCCTTCTGCTGGACGACGTGCCACAGCTCGTGGCCGAGCACCTTCTGTCCCTGGAGCGTGTGCGGGTTGTAGTGGCCGGGCGCGAAGTGGATGTTCGAGCCCCACGTGTAGGCGATGGCCCCGATGCGGGAAGCCTCGTGGCCGACGTGGACGCGCACGTCGGAGAAGTCCGCGCCGAAGGCCGACTCCATCTTGGCGCGCACTTCGGAGGGGAGCGGCTGGCCGCCGCTCTTCGGCTGGAGCGGGACGCGGAAGGCGTCAACGCCTTCGGAGCTTTTGCGCTGGATGGTCTGTGCGCGTGCGGGCGCGGGCGGCGGGGAGCCGGGCGTTGTCTTGCGCTGCGCCGCGGACGCCGCGGCGTTGCGATGTGCCGCGCTCTGAAGCGCGACGAGGCGGGTCTGCAACGCCTGTATGCCGCCGACGATGTTGGCCTGGATGACGCCCGAGGGCGCGTCGGCGCGCTCCGGCTCGAAGCGCGCGGCCCCGTGAGTCTTCAACAACTGCACCGGCTCGGCGGGGCGCGGCGGGCGTGGCTGGGCCTGCGGTCGTGGCGCGCCGCGGGACGTGGCCTTCAAGTCAGCGTTCTGGATTCGACGAGTCATCGCCCGACACTCCTGATTGTGTGACTTGTGAACCTGAGCGGCGAGGTCAACCTACGACCGTGGATGTTATACCGCTTCAGCGAAAATTACTAGACCCTTCCTTTACAGCGAGTTGGAGGGGCGCACGGCCGCCTTCAGCCGCTCCTGCTTGTTGAAGTTCTGCGCGGCGAGCGCCGCCTCCTGCTGTGACGAGTAGGCCCCAATGCGGACGGCGTACCAAGTGCGCCCGCTGCCGTCGCGCCCGCTGTAGATGGCGGGGGCGTAGCCCTTGTGCCCCAGCTCGGCGAGGAGCCGGCGGGCCTCCGCCTCGTCGGCGAAGGCCCCGACCTGCACGCAGTAGTTCGGCGCGGCGGCGTAGGGCGCGTCTGCCGCCCCCGTGTCCGCCTCGGACACGACCCGCGGCTCCGCGTCGGCCCCCAGGGCTCTAAGCCTCGCGGCCTCGCGTGCGCCGTCAACGGGAGGGACGGGGGCGGCCTCGCGGGTCGCCGCGAAGGGGGCGGCGTAGCGCTGCTGCTGCGAGCCGTAGGCGGGAGGCGCGGCCGGCCGCTCGGCGTAAGCACGCTCGGCGGAGGCGCGCGCCCCGTAGTCCTGCGCCGCGTAGTCTTGCGCGCCGTAAACCTGCGCGCCGCCGGGCTGTGCGTACCCCTGTGCGGCGTACTCCTGCGGCCCCTGCGTGTCGTAGAAGGCGGGGCCGCGCGCGGGCGGTGGTTCGTAAGGCAGCGCGGCGGAGGAGGAGACGGCCGCGACGCCGGCGGCCGCTTCCGTCGCGCCGGGCGCGGGCTGCGCCGGGCCTCGCGCGGCGTTGGGCACTGTCGTCGCTGCCGCCGCTGTTATTTCAGGCGCGCGCCAGTTGGCCCCAAGCAGCAGGCCCGCGAAGAAGACGAGCAGGCAGAGCACTAGCGTGCCGCCGCCTAGCGCCCAGAGGGATTTGCCGTCGAACGAAAATTGGTAAGCCATACTTCGCCTCCTGACCGTCGGCCATCCGCGCGGCGCGGGCTACGGGATCATCATCTTCGTCTGGCCGGGGCTCACGACCTGGATGACGCCGCCCCAGTTGCACATCAGCTTCGAGTTGTTGTTGAGCGCGGGCATCTTGCCGATGAGGACGGTCGGCGCGCCCGTCACCCAGGGCGCGGCCGTCGCCGGCACGCAGGGCATCGGCGTAAGCACCCCGAGCGCCGCCGCGGTCGCCGCCGCGACCGTCGGGTTGGCCGGCGACGAGCACATGCCGAACGGCATGATGTTGACCAGCGGCGCGTGATCCATGATCGTGGCCGCGGGCGTCGTCGTCATCGTGCGGCTCGCCGGCAGCACGACGAGCGAACTCGGCGCGGCCCCGAAACTGCACTGGAGCATCGCGCCCATGCAGACTTGAATCGCCATCTCGCCCGACCTCCTCTTCTGCGTCCGCGGCGTTAAGCCTTGCGCGGCGCGGGCTGGGGCTTCCCGCCGCGGTAGGCGACGCGCTCCTTGACCTTGCCGTCCTCGGCGAACGTCACCAACTCGCCGTCGAGCTTGTCGCCCTTGAACTGCGCGCGCGTGAAGACCTTGCCCGAAGGGTAGTATTCGACCGAGAACCCTTCGAGCGCGCCGCCTCGGTACTGCGAGCGCTTCACGACCCGCCCCTCCTTGTCGAACCACGTGGAGTCGCCGTCGAGCTTGCCCGCCCTGTAGGTGGCGCGCACGAGGATGCGCCCCTCCTCGTCGTAAGTCACCGACTCGCCGTCGAGCTTGCCGTCCTTGAAGTGCGACTTCGCCACGGGCCGCCCCTTGCCGTAGATGACCATCGGCCCGTCGAGCAGGCCGCCCTTGAACGTCGCACGCTGGACTACCTGGCCGTCCTCGTCGTAGATGGCGGACTCGCCTTCGAGGACGCCGCCGCGGAAGTTCGCACGCTGCGAGACGCGGCCGCCCTCGCCGCGCGTGACGACCTCGCCGTCCGCGACGAACGGCTGCGCCACCTCCTGCCCGACATCCTGCTCGCCCGCCGCCGACATCTCGAACCTCCGACTTCAGTTGACCTGCACCAGCGACCCTTTGACGGTCGTGACGCCCGAACTCTCGACCGTGTTCGAGGCGTTGCCCTTGTTCGTTATCGCCAATTGCGCCTCGTTCGTCAGGGACATCCCCGCCTTGTTCGTCAGAGACATCTGCGCCTCGTTGGTCATGGACATGCCGGCCTTGTTCGTCATCGACATCTGCGTCTCGTGCGTCATGGCCTGGCCGGACTTGAAGGTGACGGAGCCGGTCACGTCGATGGTCAGGTTGCCCTTCACCTTCAGCTCGTAGTTGCCCGTGACCTCGTGCGTGAAGTTCGCCTTGTCGGTGTGCGTCTCGTTCCCCGTCACGGTCACGGCGCGCGTCCCCTTGACCTCGTAGGTCTCGTTGCCGGTCTTGACCTGGAAAGTGCGGTTGCCCTTCTCGACGACGTAAGTGTCGTTGCCCTCCTGGACGGTCGTCGAGCGGTCGCTCTTGATGGTGTTCGTCTCCTTGTTCAAGACCTTCTTCGTGCGGTCGTTCTCGACGACGATGTTGTGATCCTTCTGCGCGTGGAGGTAGACCTCTTCGGAGTCCTTCTTGTCCTCGAAGCGCAGCTCGTTGTAGCCCGCGCCGCCCTTCGACGTGTTGGTCTTGATGGTGCTCTTGGTCTGCTCGGCGGGGAGCGCGTAGGGAACGACCTGCTCGGCGTTGTAGACCGCGCCGGTGACGACGGGGCGGTCGGGGTCGCCCTCCTCGAAGGAGACGACCACCTCCTGGCCGACGCGCGGGAGGAAGATGCCGCCCCACTGCTTGCCGGCCCAGCCCTGGTCGCAGCGAATCCAGCACGAGCTGTTCTCGTCCTTCTTCCCCTTCTGATCCCAGTGGAACTGCACGGTGACGCGGCCGTACTTGTCCGTCCAAATCTCCTCGCCCGACTTGCCCGTGACGACGGCCGTCTGGACGCCGGGGATGACGGGACGCGCGGCCGTGCGCGGCGGGCGGAAGGGCACGTCCGAGGGGAACGCCTCGAAGGAGTTGGTGTAGCGCTCCTGCGTGGCGGCGTGCGAGACGCGCTGGAGGACGTAGGAGGCGTTGGCGTCGTCGCGGTAGTGCTCCTTGAGGTCGAACTTGTGGCCGGCGGCGAAGGCGCGGACGTGCCCCTCGCCGCGCAGGAGTTTGCGGGGCTGCTCGGCGGCCTCGATGCGGCGGTTGGCGCGCGCCTCGCCGTCGCCGGACTTCGTGAAGCCGCCCGGGTACTCGTAGACGCGCAGGCCGTCCGCGTCGCCCGCGACCTCGACCTTGAGGTCGGTCGAGGGCGTCTCGAAGTTGAAGTCGTCGTGGGCGAACTTGCCCGTCACGACCTGCTGTTCGAGACGGCAGCGCGTGACGGCGCGGTCGTCCGTGTGCTCGACGGCCGAGCGGCGGTAGCGAGCGCCCTCGCCGAGCCCGGGGCAGGGCGGGTGCGCGTCCGAGTCGTCGGCGAGCACCAGCGTGTGCTTGCCGTCCGCGTGCTCAAAGAAGTAGAAGATGCCCTCGTCTTCGAGGAGCCGCGAGACGAAGTTGAAGGCCGTCTCGTTGTACTGCACGCAGTAGGTGCGCGGCTGGTAGGTGCCGGTCAGCGCGTCACGGAAGTCTGTGAAGCCGAGGTCTGAGAAGACGGCCTTGACGATCTCGGGCGCGGACTGGTTCTGGAAGATGCGGCAGTCGGCCGTCTTCGTCAGCATCCAGAGCCAGGGGCGCAGCTCGGCGTGGTAGGTCGTGAGGCGCTCGTCGCTGTCCTCCTGCACGAAGCGCTCGACGAGGCCGTGGAAGTGGTGGTCGGTGCCGTCGTTGAGCTTGAGCGTGACGGTCGCGCCCTTCCCGACGACCGCCGAGAAGTCGAGCCCGTCGTCCTCCGAGACCATCTCCACGTCGAAGCGGAAGGGCGCGGAGATGTACTCCTCGCCGCTGAAGCCGCGCACGAGGAGCTTGTCGGCCCCGAGCGGCGTCTTGATCTGAAGCCTCAGCGTGTCCTGCGTGTAGGTGGCGCTCATAAGGTGGTGAATGGTGAATGGTAAATAGTAAATGGTTTTATCTATTCACCATTGACGATTTACTATTTACCGCCTTCCTTCCTCCCCTCCGCGAAGGCGCGCAGCGAAGCGCCGAAGCGCGGGTACTTCTCGATGAAGGCGTCGAGGTCGTCCTTGGTCAGTTCGAGCAGCTCGCAGGGGCGGAGCGTGACGGCCGTGGCGTTGCGCGCCTTGCCCGTGACGAGCGACTGCTCGCCGAAGTAGTCGCCCTCGCGCAGCGTCGCCACGTGCTCCTCGCGCCCGTCGGCCCCGCGGCGCGAGATGCGCACCGTGCCCTTGCGGATGATGAACATCGAGCAGCCGGAAGCGCCCTCGCGGACGATGGTGCGGTTGGCCTTGATGGAGTGGGGCTTCATGTGCCCCTCCAGCTCGGCCAGCTTGTCGGGCGGCAGCGCGAAGTAGGGCACGCGCACCGCGGCGACGATGGCGCGCAAAGACGCGGGCGAGACGACCACCTGCGAGTCGTCTTCGGCCGGCTGCTCTGTCCGCAGCCAGGAAGTCCAGCCGAGCCGCGCCCCGTCTTTGGCCGACAGGCGCGCGCCGGGCACCTCCGCGGCCTTGAGCGTGAGCCGGAAGCGGAAGCCCAGCTCGTCGCCCGCGTAGAAGCGCACGAGGTCGCAGAGCGGCGCGAAGCCCCACCCCGTCGGCAGGAATTCGAGGAACTCTTCGAGCGTGAGCGGGCCGAGGCGCAGCTCGAATGAGCCCTGCTGATCCCAGACGCGCTTGCCTAAGACCGCGTCCTCGCCGAGCCGCGCGTTGCGCCCCGTCAGCCCGATGGCCGTCCACTGCTCCTCGTCGAGCGGGAACCAGCGCCCGAGGAACTCGCGGCCGGAGACCGCGACGCGGAAGTAGTCGCCGACGACGCGTTCGAGCCCCGCGAGCGAGCGCGCCTGCTGCCCCAAAAGCCCCGCGTAGAAGAGCAGCGCGCGATCCTTGACCTGCATCCGCCCGCGCAGGGCGGGCGTGCCCATCCCGAAGACCGAGTAGACGAGCCCCGAGAGGCGGTCGCGCCCCGGCGGCGCGTTCTCCTGTCCGACGCGGTGGACTTTGCGGATGCGGTAGAGGAGCGAGACCAGCCGGTGGTTGAAGATGTCGAGGAAGTCGCGGAGCGCCGTGTCCTTGCGCCGGACGCCCTCGATGATCTGCTCGGTCGTGGGCGCGTGCAGCGGCCCGTGCGCGCCCGCGAGCCCCATGAAGTTGACGGTCATCTGGGCCGCGCCGCCTTCGCCCGAAGGGGGGCGGACTTCGGCCACGTCCGAGGCGGGGAAGGCGAGGCCGACGGCCGACTTGAAGCGCACGGGCTCGCGCGCGGGCTCCGCCCCCTCGCCGACCGGCGCGGCGCCGGGCCGTGCGAGTTCGAGGAGCCTCACCGCCTGGAAGAAGTCGAAGCGGTAGCCCTCCTCGTAGAGCCACTCGTCTAGAGGGCTATCTTTTCCCCAACCGTGGGAGGCCACTGCTTCCAGACTCCTTCGCGCTGCCGGCTCTTGATGCGGAGCTGCGTGAATGAATTGATCGAGGCGTAGAGGGCGAAGAAGCGTTCGAGCACCGCGCCGAGCAGGAAGGCCCCGCTGCCGACGTACAAGTCCTCGTCGAACTCAAGCGTGATCTCCGTCCCGCGGCAGAAGCCGCGCCACGCGTCCCTCCCGACGCGCCGCACCACGGGGCGGCACTCCATCGAGCGCAGCCCCGCGATCTGCTGCTGCGCCGAGGGGCTGTCTACGGGGCTGTAGAGCTTCAGGATTTCGCGCAGCGCCGGCAGGCTGTCCGCGCCCTCGGAGAGCGAGAGGTGGTTGAGCGAGAGGTGCGAGATGAGTCGCCACAGCGTCTCGCCGCGCAGCGGCGGCTGGTGCGGCAGCGTCGGCTTGGTCAAACAGGAGATGCCGACCAGAGGGGCCTGCTCCTCTATCTGGAGCGCGGCCCCGGCCGGCAGTTGCGCGGCCAGCTCGCGGTTCGTGCAGAGCGTGTGCGCGTAGACGGTCTGGGCGGGCGGCAGACTCGGCCTGAAGTCGAGGTCGAGGAAGGAGAGGAAGACCTCCGTGCCCGAGACGTCCTTGTTGAGCGAGACGGCGCGGCGCGCGTGCCAGAAGGCGCGGTCGGCCCCGCCGTCCATGCCGTGGCTGTAGGAGTAGAAGGGCTCGAAGCGGCGCGTGCGGTCGTCGTCGGCCGACGAGGCCGTGACCGAGAGGACGGAGTGAATCTCGGTCGTGCGCTCGCGCCGCTTGTCGGGGACGAGGCGGTACTCGGCCGTGCGGTGGTCGAGCCGGATGGGCTCGGTCGTCTTGCGGAAGAGGTTGATGACCGGCGTGCAGCCGAGCACGAAGTTCGCGGGGCCGATGAACTCGGCCCCGGCGGGGAACTTGTCGAGCAGGAAGAGGATGTCCAGCTCCCGCCCGCGCCGGCAGAGGTCGAGGTTGTCGAGGTCGAAGAAGTGGTACTTCGCGGGGAAGGCGAAATACTCGTGCAGGAGGCGGTAACCGGGGTGCGACTGCCGCGGGTAGGGCAGCACCTCCTCGTCGTCGCCGAAGCCGACGGGCAGGATCGAGCCGCGGGGCAGTTGCACGGGCCGCGCCTCGCTCCCCGTCAGCGCGACCACGTCTACCACGTTGCTGAAGAGCAGCTCATAGAGCCCGCCCAGAAGCCCCGCGTCGCCGTCGAGGTAGAAGCGCAGCCGCTTCAGCTCAAGCTCCGAGAGGTAGCCCGCGTCGCAGCGCAGCTTGAGGCGGAGCACGGCGGCCACGTTCGCCGCGCGGTCGAGGAAGTCGAACTGCCCCGTGTCCTCGACCGCCGCGTAGGTCAAAGTGAGCGGCCAGAGGGTGACGGGGTAGCAGGTGCGGAAGCGGCAGGCGTGGCCCTGCCGCGTGTATGCGAAGAGGGGCGTGTGGCGGGGAAGGGTGAAGCCCGTGGTGAGCTTCCCCTGGTCGGGGTCCACGTCGAAGCGCGCGACGGCCATCGGCGGGACGGGGGCCGTGAACTGCGGGTAGAGGACGCCGAGGAGCGCCGTCGTCACCTCGGGGAACTCGCCGTCGAGGTCGCGCTGGAGGCGCGCCGTCAGGAAGGCGAAGGACTCGATGAGCCGCTCGACCTGCGGGTCGGCGCACTCGTCGCGCCCCAGCTCCAGGCGGCTGGCGACACGCGGGTAGAGGGCGGCGAACTCGCCGCCCATCCGCCGCAGGTAGTTCAGCTCGCTCCGGTAGTAGCGGAGCAGCTCCTCATGCTGGCTCGTCTTCATCGACCAACGCCTCTCCAGACTTCACGCGCACCAGCACGGGGAAGGAGACCGGCTCGGCGAGCGTGCCGACCGCGAGCCGCCCCTCGATGCGGAGCAGGAGCGCGCGGCCCTCCCCGTGTGGGCGCTCGACGCGGACGCGCACGCCGCTCAGCCGCGGCTCGAAGGCGGCGACGGCCGCGGCCACCTCGGACGCCAGACGGTTCTGGTCGTCGCCCGACGAGGCGGAGAGCGGGGAGAAGTCCGGGATGCCGTAGTCGAGCACGGTCAGCCCGTCCCCCCCCGACTCCGCGCGCGGGTGGCGGCGCGTGTTCAGGAGCCGGGCCAGCTCCCGGCGGACCGACTCCCTGAGCGCGCGCACATCGTGGACGCGGAAGGGCTGCGCCTCCTCCGTGCGCGACCGCGGCTCGGCGTCCGACAGTCGCTCGAAGAGGAGGGCGCGGCCGCCCTCGATCGGCTTCGGGTCGCGCATCCCTACTCGGCCTTGTTGGTCGAGAGGTTCCACATGCCGGGGACGGACCCCTCGGTGCCGACCTCGGGCTTCTGGGACGTGAAGTTCCAGGCGATGTGGTTGTAGTTGAGCGTCAGCGTCTCGACCGGCTTGTCGCCGCCTCCGCCGCCGACCGAGACCGACGAGATGAGCGCGTTCTTCATCGTGTAGCGCATCAGCTCGACGACCGCGCCGCTGTCGTTGCGCCCGATGATGATGTCCACCTTCGGGAACGCCTTGCCCTCGCAGCAGTTCTGGTTGAGGACGGGCGACGCCGCGTCGAGGTACTTCGTCACGGTCATGTCCTGGTGGTTGGGCTTGCCCGAGGTGCGCTCGGAATTGCTGATGTCGCCCGTGATCTGCATGGCGACGCCGTGGCTGAACGAGAGCAGCTCGATCTTGTCCTTAAATCCTGTCAGGTTAGACTCGCCTTTGGGTTCAGCGCCCAGGTCCAAAATGATTACGTCCATTGTCCTTCGCTCCTTCTTAAGGGGGTTACGGGTTCTGGGTTTCAGGTTTTGGGTGTTGGGTGTCGGGTGAGAGAGTTCTCCTGCCGACACCTAACACCCAACACCCTCCTACGCGGCGGCCGGCGGCGGCAGCTCCGCCACGAGGCGGATCGAGGCGGTCAGCTCTTCGAGCTGGAAGTGCGGCCGCAGGTAGACGGTCGCGCGGTAGCAGCCGGGCTTGCCCGGGATGTCGTAGACATCGACGCGAGCCTCCCTGAGCGGGTACTGCGCCTTCGCCGCCTGCGCGGCGCCGTCGTGCAACAGCACGTAGTGTCCCACCCAGTTGTTGAGGTACTTCTCGACGTTCTCGCGCGTCATGAAGCTCCCGATCTTGTCGCGCATGATCGCCTTGATGTAGTGGGCGAAGCGCGACGCCGCCAGGATGTAGGGGAGCTGGCTCGACACGCGCGCGTTGGCCGTCGCCTGCGGCGTGTTGTAGACCTTCGGCTTCTGCGCGGTCTGCCCGCCGAAGAAGGCGGCGTAGTCGGTGTTCTTGCAGTGGACGAGCGAGATGAAGCCGAGGTCGTTCAGCTCCTTCTCGCGCCGGTCGGTGATGGCGATCTCGGTCGGGCACTTCAGGGCCACGTCGCCCTCGTCGGTGCGGAAGGTGTGGGTGGGGAGCCCCTCGACGATGCCGCCGCCCTCGACGCCGCGGATGGCGGCCGTCCACTTGTACTTGGCGAAGGCGTCGGTGATGCGCGCGGCCAGCGCGTAGGCGGCGTTGCCCCACAGGTACTTCGAGTGGTCTTTGCCGTCCACGTCCTCGCGGAAGTCAAACTCCTCGACCGGCTTGGTGTCGGGCCCGTAGGGCAGCCGGAGCAGGATGTGCGGGAGCGTGAGTGCGACGTAGCGCGAGTCCTCGCTCTCGCGGAAGGAGCGCCACTTCACCAGCTCCGTGTTGTCGAAGAGCTTGGCGAGGTCGCGCGGGTTCCCCAACTCGGTGAAGCTGGTGAGGTCGAAGAGCTTCGGCGAGGCGGCGGCGATGAACGGCGCGTGCGCGGCGGCCGCCACGTTCGACATCTTCTCCAGCCACGCCATGTCCTGCGGGTGCCGGCCGAACTCGTAGTCGCCGACGAGCATGCTGTAGGGGTGGCCGCCGAAGGTGCCGTACTCCTCCTCGTAGAGCTGCTTGAACTGTGTGCTCTGGTCGAACTCGACGGCGCGCTCCAGGTCGTTCAGGATTTCGCCCTTCTTCGCGTTCAGCAGGCGCAGCTTGAGCGTCGTGCCCGTCTCGGTGTTCGAGACCAGGTAGTGCAGCCCGCGCCACGACGCCTCCAACTGCTGGAAGGCCGGGTCGTGCATGATCTCGTTGAGCTGGTCGGTCAGGAGCTGGTCGATGGCGGCGATGCGCTGGTTGATCATCATCACCGTGTCCTCGCTCACCGCGATGGACGAGTCGAGCACCTGCGAGACGAACTCGCCCACGAGGTCGCGCGCGTAGGGGATCTGCGACTCGTCGCGCGCCATCTTGCCCTCCGTGATGATCGTGTCGAGCAGGCTGGCCGACGCGGCCGTCTCGGCGGCCGGCTGCCCGTCGGGCTGCGGGGTCTTCTCATCCTTCTTGGCCATCGCCGTTACCTCCTGTGCTGGCTTTGATCTGTTGCATGCCCTCGGTGTTCTTCACCACGTCGCGCAGGAGCGCGTCGAGCGCGTCGTTGCCGTCGAGCTTGGTGAGCAGGTCGGCCAGTTTGGTGCGCGCCTCGAAGAGGTCGGCCAGCGGCTTGATCTGCTTGAGCACGCTCAGGGGGCCGAAGTCGTCGAGGTTCGAGAAGTTGAGCACGGCGCTCAGCTTCTCGTCGCCGTCGCCGTTGCCCCCGCCCTGGACGAGCTTGTTGTCCACGCGCAGGGCGAGGCGCGGCCCGACGGCCTTCATGATGTCGTTGAAGTTGTCGCGGTCGATCTCGACGTACTTGCGCTGCTTGAGCGGGGGGAGCGGCTCCTCGGGGTGCCCCGAGAGGTCGGCCATGATGCCGACGACGAACGGCAGCTCCTTCATCACGATGGCGTCCCCGATCTCCACGTCGTACGTGATCTGCACGCGGGGAGGGCGGACCCTGTCGAGTTTATGTTGTGTGCTTTCTGGCATTTCTGCCTCCTTTCGGGCGGGGTAATCGTTAGGGGACACTCGGAGCACCGTGACTGCGGTCCGTCTCGGGTCGTTGTGACTGTTAAGAGCGCGGCGTCGGGCCGCCTCACTCACTTCCGCTGGTCGGCCGCGGGCGACAGCCGGAGCAGGCGGGAAATCTCCTGCATCTCGCCGTCGTTGCGGACGATCTGTTGGAGCACCTCCTGGAGGCTCATGCCGCCCCACTCGACCGCGCGCAGCACGAGGTAGGGCGTCGGGCTGTGCGGCTCGGTGCGCAGGAGGTAGTCGGCCGCCTCGCTGAGGCGGCGGTACGCCTCGGCGCGGCTGCGGATGGGGGCGGCGACCCAGAGGCGGCCGCCCTCGTCTTCGTCGTCAGCGGGGTCTGCTGCGTAGGGCATCTCGTCTTCCTCGGCCCCGGGCGCGGCGTACTCCTCCGCGTCGGGCCGCGCCTGGAGCACGTCGGCCGCCATCTGGCGGACGGCGAAGAGCGCCTCGCGGAAGCGGTGCAGGCTCGGGGCCTGCCTCCCGCAGCGCACGTCGAGGAGGTGTTCGAGCAGGCCGGCGGCGTCGGCCGCGTCGCTCACCTCGTCGTAGAGCGCGGCGAGGTGGCGCGCGTCCGTCAGCATGAGGCTGGTGCTGAACTTCGAGAGCGAGACGCGCCCCCGCGCCTCGGCGGCGGCCGCGCCCTTCGGGTCCTTCTTCGAGATGTGGTCGAGCTCGCAGGCGCTCTCCCAGTCGGCGTAGGAGTAGGCCGCCACGTCCGCCGACTGCGGCGCGGTGACGGGCAGACGCTTGAGCTGGAGCGAGAGCTTCTCGTTGACCCACTCGACGGGCGCGACGCGCGCCCCGAAGTCGCCGTCCTCGACCGCCGGATAAAGGCCGTCCCAGAACTCCTCGCACAGCGCGTGCATCAGCCGCAGCCCCTCGCGCGCCCCGGCGAACGAGTAGCGGCGCGTCCACGCTTCGAGCAGCCACGCCGCGACCTGCAAGTCCTTCGAGCGCGTGAGGGCTTCGAGGCAGAGCGCCTCGACCTCGGCCCAGTCGGCGCGCTTCGGCTCGGCCTGGTAGATGCCCTGGCTGAGGCGCGCGTCGTCCTCGCGCCGCGCCTCGCGGATGCGGTCGTAGGTGCCCTCGTAGCGCAGGCTCTCGCCGCAGGGGCTCTCGGGCGCGACCGGCGCGAGAATCCCTCCGAGGTCGAACTCGTATGTGGGGGCGGTGCTCATCTCGATTCGGCAGTCCTCGGGCGCGTGTAGTAGGGCTGCGGCGCGGCCGCGGGGAAGGGCCACGCGAGCGGCTCCTTCGCGCCGGGCGCGGCCAGCGTCAGGCGCATGAAGACGCGCGCCAAACTCGTCCGGAGCGCGTCGGGCTGTTCGTTGTAGAGGTTCCCGGTGGCGCGGGTCGGGATCGTGAACCTGAGCGTCGAAGCCTCGGCGTCCACGCCGTAGGGCGAGAAGTCGGAGGGGGCGGGCCGCTGCCGCGTGAGCATCGAGAGCAGCGCCCAGCGATCCCTGTACTCGAAGACGACCACGCGGTCGCGCGCCCTGAACTCCGGCGAGGCGCCGGGGTCGGCGGGCACGACCGGCGAGTCGTTGGCCCAGCGGAGCGTGAGCCGCACCGGCTCGCCGACGACCCAGCGCCCGTCCATCTGCTTGTCGAGGTAGCGGTACTTCGTGCTGCCCACGTCGAGCGTCCAGTCGGCGATCTGGTTGGCGCCCTCCTCGTGTTCGCGGTTGACGCGGAACGCGAGGTTGAAGTCGAGCGCCGGGGCCGCCTTCTTCTCCAGGGCGGCGGCGAAGAGCAGGCGCACCTTCTCCATCCGGTCGAGGAAGTCGCCGGCCGCCGCGCCCTCGTCGCCGAGCCGCTCCCGGTTGTCAGCCAGCGCCGCGCGCGCCGCCGGCAGCTTCTGGTCGAAGAGGCGGAAGAAGGCGAGCACGTCCTCCGCGCGCGCGTCCGCGTAAGGGCGGCCCAGCGGCTCGCCGAACGGGAAGCGTCCGCCGAGTGTGGCGTTGAAGCGGTCGGCGATCTCGCGGTAGTGCGAGAGCGAGCCGAGCCGCCGGGCCTCGGCCAGCTCCCGCGCCTCGACATCGCGCGCCTCGGCCAGCTCCGCGCAGCGCACGCGGAGCGAGTTGAGCAGGGAGTTCCGCCTGCGGATGAAGAAGTCGAGCGACCACGACGCGCCGGGCCCGCCGCCCAGCTCCGCGCAGCGGCCGACCTCGGCCTTGTCCATCTCCACCAGGATGAAGCCTTCGAGCGTGCCCAAGGGGTTGCCCGGCTGCTTCCCCTCGTAGGCGTCGAGCGCCGCGAGCAGCTCGCCCCAGGGGACGCCACCCGAGCGGACGGGGACGTTATGCGACGAGGCGAAGTTGAGCAGGGGCGCGGCGAGGTCGCGCGCGAGGTGCCCGAGGCGCTTGCGCTGCGCTTCGAGGTAGGCGGCCAACTCGTCCGTGTTGGCGGCCCCGAAGGTCGGCGCGGCGACTGGCTTCGAGCCGTCCCACCAAGCGAAGTCTTTGTTGGGCGTCGCGTAGAGGCGCGCCGCGCGGAACTGCTCGTCCACGTCGCCGAGCAGTTCGGAGACCTGCGCCGAGATCGCCCGGCGCAGCCCCGGGTCGAAGCCCAGCCGGTCGGTGGCCGCGAGCAGTTGCGAGAGCGACTCCTGCTCGGCGCGGAGGCTGCGCACCTCCGCTTCGAGCCCCGCCAGCATGGCCGGCTGGCCCGCGGCGGGGGGCACGACCTGGTAGCGCTGCGCGTCGGCCACGAGCGCCGTGACGTTCGCGCGCAGGCGTGCGTGCGCCGCCTGGCGCACGGAGTCGTCGAGCTGCTTCGAGTAGTCGCCGTGGCCCGCCGAGAAGCGCTCGTAGTCGGCGCAGAGCGCGGCGGCGTGGCGCAGCCGCTCGCCGTCCCAGACCATCTGGCGGCGCGGCAGCCGCGCGCGCAAAGGGGCTGCGGGGCGGCCCGCGGCCATGAAGCTCTCGCGCGAGAGCCCTTCGAGCGCCAAGCGCAGCTCGCGCAGGCCCGAGGAGAGGGCCATCCCGTGGAACGAGGAGCGCGCGTCGAAGACGTAGGTCGAGAGCCAGGTGTACTCGGGGCGCGAGAGCAGCGCCTCGGTCTGCGCGATGTCGCTGAGGTAGGCGTAGCTGACGGAGCTCGTCTGCCCCTCGAAAGACCTCTGGTACAGCTCCTCGATCATCTCGGCGACCTTGGCCCTGACCTGCGCCTGCGCCCTATCCGAGGGCGGGTCGAGCGGCCGGCCGACCGCGCGCTCGAGCGCCTGCCTGAAGAGCCTGTTGTTCGTGTCGAAGCTGTCGGACGGAACCCCGTGTCCGAGGTAGGCGGCCAGCGCCAGGAGGTTGTCGAGCGAGCCGCTGCCCCTGGCGCTCATGCCCTCGTAGAGGGCGCGGTGGGCGCGCAGCTCGTTGAAGCGCTCGATGTACCCGTGCAGCGTGCCGTCGTCGCCCGGCGTGTACGACTGGTCGTAGAGCGGCGACACGTCGCGCGCGCGCGAGTCGGGCGCGGCGTAGCCGCCGGGCGCGGCCTGCGGGTAGGCGGTCGCCGACTCGAACCTGCCTTGGATGCGCGCGTCGAGGAAGGAGGCGGTCTTCTCGTTGAGTTCGTGCCAGAGCCCGTCGAGGATGACGTACTTGAAGGCGGCGACCACCGAGTCGCGCGTGCGCGCGTTAACGTCGCTGAACCATGAGGAGGGGATGAAGACGGAGTAGAGGCTGCCCGCCTCGACCTTCGACATGGCCAGGAGCAGGTTCTGCTCGTTGTCGCTCATCTCCTGCGAGGCGGGCGCGGGCGCGGCGGCGGCGGGGCCTTGCGCGAGAGCGGCGGCGGGGCGCGGAGCCGCGTCCTGCGTGAGCGCGGCGTCGGCGTAGAGCGCCTCCGCGCGGCCCCCGACACGCGGCCCGAGCGACGAGGACTGACCGTACGCGCCTTCGTAGAAGTCGGAGAGACGCGGGCCGCCCCGGCGCGGCTCGTGCGCGCTCTTGACCTCGCGCAAGTCCTTCTCCTCCTGCCGGAGGAGGTGGAGCACCTCGTCCCGGCGGCGCTCGTGCCCGGCGTAGGTCACGAGCAAGCCGAGGCAGCCCACGATGGGGATGGCGAGCGAGAGCACCTGCGCGGCGAGCGCCGTGCGGTTGCGCGACAGCCGCACCTTGTCGAGCGGGCGCGCCAGCACGTCTTCAAGGAAGACCTTCTTCTCGAACAGGTCGCGGACGAAGGCGGGCCGTCGCGCCTGCGGCGCTTCGAGGGCAGGCGGCGGCGGGGCGAACGGGTCGGGCGAGGCTTCGAGCCACTCCTCGGGCGGCGCGGCCGCCGAGGCGTCGGCGGCCGGGGGCAGCGCCGGGGGCGCGGCCGGGTCGTCGCCGGCGTCGCCGCAGAAGTAGAGCCCGCGGAAGAAGAAGGAGTCGTGGAACGAGCTCTCCTTAAATATCTGGTCGAGGTAGAGCTGGAGCGGGGCGCGGAGCTGCTGCATCTCCGAGGGCAGCAGGAAGATTCGGTCGCGGTCTTCGACCTCGCCGCGCTCGGCCAACAGCTCGACCTGCGCCTGGAAGAGGTAGCGGTAGACGCTCTGGAACGCCTCCGAGACCCACTCGGGGCGGTAGGCCGTCTCCAGCGTGTAGGGCGAAGACCAGCCGAACATCTCGCCGCGCATGCGCTCGGGCAGCTCGCGGCAGAACCCCTGGAAGCCGGGCACCTGGTCGCACTTCGTGACGACGACGTAGACGGGGAAGCTCATCCCCAACTGCTTCTGCGCCTGCCACAGCTTCCGGTAGAGGCAGAGGGCCTTCTGCTCGATGCGCGCGCGCTGGTCAGGCGCGAGCCGGCGGTCGCCGACGAGGTCGGTGCAGGGGATCGTCAGGACGACGCCGTCGATGGGGCGCTCGGGGCGGTGCTTCTGGAGTTGGCGCGCGAGGGCGGCCCAGGCGCGCGCGTTCGAGCTCTCGCAGTCGGTGCGCAGGACGAACTCGCCGGCCACGTCGAGGACGACCCCGCGGTCGAAGAAGAACCAGTTGACCCCCTGGCGGACGCCGTGCAACTGCTCGGCGGGCCGGCCCAGCGGGAGCTTCATCCCCGAGTCGGCGAGCAGCGTCGTCTTCCCCGAGTGCTCCTCGCCGACGAGCAGGAGCCAAGGGAGGCGGTAGCGGTAGTCCCTCCGCGTGACGTGGCCGCGCAGCGCACGCATCGCGCGCGCGAACGAGAGCTTCAGCCCGAGTCCCGCCCCGCCGCCCTGCTCGATGAACCCAATCTCGGCCTCCTTGGGCGGCGCGCCCGCGGGTGGCGCGGAGGCGCGCTTGCGCGCGCCCCTCAGCACGAGGTAGAGCGCCACCGCGGTGCCGAGCACCAGGATGATGACCGCCAGCAGGATGTAAGGCCAGTAGGGGGAGAACATCATTACCGTCCGTGCGCCGCTCAGCGGCCGCTGCTCATCTCGCCGACCAGCGCCGCGATGCGGTCGTTGACCTCAGACAGCTCCTGCGTGAGGTTGAGCCAGATGGCGTGCGTGATGGCGACGTAGGCCACCACGACGGCGGCGAGCAGGATGACCCACGCCCGCGGGTTCGGGAGCTTCCGCTTCTGCTCGTCGCGTACCGTGTGGAAGTAGGTCTCGGGGCAGAGGCGGCGCGTCTCGTCGGCGAGGTCGGGCTCGCGCCGGAAGACGAAGTTGAAGAGCTGGCGGCGGTATTCGAGCAGCCGCGCCGCGTCGTCGTGCCCGCCGCGGTACTTGCCCCGGAAGCCGAGCGAGAGCGCCATCAGGTAGACCGCCCCCAGGTCGCGGTAGACGGGGTCGCGGTCGAGCAGGAGGCGTTCGAGCTTCTGGAAGATGAGTTCGCCGGCGGCGTGCGTCTGGAAGATTTTCGTCTCCAGCAGGTTCGAGACCCAGTAGTGCCGCCCCTCCCACTCGGTGTTGAGGAAGATCTCGTCGGCGAGGGCGACCATCACGTACTGCGCCTCTTTGTAGAACTCGGCCCCGTAGGTTCCGCCGTAGCGCCAGGCGTGCGCCTCCTGCCGCTCGAAGAGCGTGAGCAGCCGCTGCCAGACGAAGCTGCTCACGCGCGCGTGGTCTGAAGGGGCGAGCAGCCCCCCGGGGACGGCCGGAGGGGTTTGCGGCGAGCCGTTGGCGTGACCGCCCGCCTCGCGCGGCGGAGGCGCGAACGGCGAATGTCCCGCGGTTCGCTGAGCGCCCCGCGCCCCTGGCTGCGGCGCGGCGTCGAACTCGTCCTCGGGCTCCGGGATCACGTCCGGGAAGTAGACCCAGGTGCCCGCGGCGGTCTGCACGTCCTGCGACTCGGCCTCGGAGCCGGCAGCGGCGGGGGGCGTGACCCACGCGCCGGTTCCCACCATGCGCTTGAGCCTTATCACCTCGCGGTAGAACTCCCGGAAGGGCGCCAGGAGGAATGTGTCCCCGTATTCCCTCATCTCTTTAATGCCCCGAATCCGCGCGCGGGCGGCGTGCACGCGTGTGTGTCGGGTGGTCGTGTTCGCGGCGCTACGCCGTGTTGCCGACGTAGAGGACTATCTCGGCGGGGCGGCCGCCGCGGCCGCGCTCCGCGTTGAAGATTTGTAAGACCTCGTTCGGCTCGACGAACTCCGGGTCGGCCTTGAGCGAGAAGAGGACGACGCCCCTGGGCGGGACGAAGGACTCGTCGCGCTCGGCCGGCTCGCGCCGCGCCCCGAGGATCCTCGTCTCGCGCATCCGCTGCATCTTGCTCCGCGACCCGATCAGGCACTCGCGCCCCCAGCGCACCAGCTCCTGCTCGCTCATGCCCGGCTGCCCGCGCAGGCCCAGCGCGAGCCGCCGCCCCGCCCACGCGCCGTCGAACAGGAGACTGTAGACGCCCTCCTCGTAGCGGAAGGCGTGGGGCGTGAAGGCCGAGGTCACGCCCTCGTCCACCTGACGCGTGACGAAGGCGAGCGCCTGCTCGAAGGTGGCGCGCAGGTCGTCGTGGTCGTAGGGGCCGAACGACGGCGGGACGGGGCTGCGACCCATCACCGAGACGTGCCCGACGACCGAGAGCAGCGTGAGGTAGACGAGGTAGGGGTGCGAGACGCCCGTCGCGAGGACGCCTTCGAGCATCGGCAGCGGCGTGACGAGACTGCGGAGCAGGTTCTCGGTCTCCAGGTCGTAGCCGCCGCGCCTCCCGCCCGCCGGCCCGCGCAACTGGTCGGCGAGCGAGGCGGCCTTCTCCCGCAGACGCCGCGCGAGCGCCGAGCACATGACGCCGAGCGGAGACTGGCGCGGCACCGCGAGCGCGGGCGGGATGAAGTCCGTGAGCGTGAAAGCCTCGTCGCGGTAGACGACCTTCACGAGCGGGAAGCTGACGTACTTCTTCGGCGGCGCGTCGCCGACGAGCAGCGAGAGGCGCGGCCGCAGGCGCGGGATCCGCAACTGCCCCCCGCCCGTGTTCTCGTCCGCCACGGGGTCGCCTTCGACCGAGTCGTAGCGCAGCAGGTCGCCGCGCGTGACCGTGTCGGTCTCGCGCGCCGGGACCGCGAGGTGGACGGCGACGGGGCGCTGCTTCATCAGGTCGGCGTGCGGCGTCAGGTCTACGCGCAGCTCCTCGCCGCGCCGCGCGCCGTAGGAGACGACGAGCGAGTCGGGCATCACGGCCTCGACTTCGAGCACGCGCAGCGTCCCGCCGACGAGGCTCGCCTGATCGACCTTGAAGTAGCGCACGCCCCAGCCGAAGGGCGACATTCCCGCCGAGACGTACTGGAGCAGCGCCTCCTGGCGCAGCGACATCTGCTGGAAGTGCTGCGGCGTGAGCAGCAGCCCCTCGTGCCACTGGATGGCTTCCGGTATCTCGTGCGCGTCCATACCCGCTGCCTTGCTCCCCGGCCCCCCGCGCCTCGGTCAGCGCTTCGGCTGAAAGACTTCGATCTTGCTCTCCCCGAGCGTGAGCGTCACGTCCCTGCGCGGGTCGAGGACGGCGCGGTGCTCGCCGGGGCTGAAGTAGTTGGCGTAGACGACGGCCGCCCTGACTTCCGGCGCGACCTTCAGGTTGTCGAGCCGGACGACCTGGCCGGGCACCCACTCCCAGCGGCCGACCCACAGCTCGCTCTCCTTCGGGTGGTCGAGGACGAACTGCGCGCGCTTCTCGAACCAGTCGGCGGCGCTCAGCTTCTGCAACTCCTTCAGCAGCTCCTTGTCCGAGACGAGTAGGAGGTCGAGCGCCACGGGGTTGCCGCCGTTGGCGTTGGGCGCGACCCGCACGCTGACCTCGATCTTGCTATCCTTGGGGCCGCCGGGCAGGCGCTTGGTGATGACCTTGGGCCCCTTCGGGCAGCCCGCGAGCGCGGCGGCGACGACCGCCACGCCGACGGCCGCCAGCGCCCTGACACGAAACGTCTTGCCCAGAGACATCGAAAACATTCGCCCCGCGGGGCGGCACAAGCTGGGCCCGGAAGGGCCACCGAAAGTGAACGCTCGACTGGTGTCGGCGGACGGAGATCGGAGAGACGGAAAGGTTGCCGGGCGAGTCCTGCTTGATACGAGTCGGTCGTTTATGGATTGCCGACCGGAAAATAGCTGGGTTGAAGAACGGCAAACGGCCCTAGAGAGTCGCTCCTACAATCAACGGCATCATCGGGTGGAAACTTCGGATGAGATATCAGAATGACAGAGGCGCAAGCGAAAACCCGACGCAAGTGGGCGAGA
This sequence comes from Pyrinomonadaceae bacterium, assembly GCA_035563535.1. Taxonomy (GTDB): domain Bacteria; phylum Acidobacteriota; class Blastocatellia; order Pyrinomonadales; family Pyrinomonadaceae; genus QHXN01. The sequence goes on from DATMVD010000006.1 coordinate 22,862, forward strand.
CAATAATGCCGAATCGTAAAAATGTCAACAAAATTTTCCACAGCCCCGGCCCGCTCCGCCAAGGGGAAGGGGCGGCACGGAACCCAACACAATTTGACTCCCGAGTAGGCTTTAGGTTTCCATGCAGAAAAATATGCGTACATGGATGACCGTCGGTTCGCGGACGCTGAGAGGTCGGCCTACGCCGGCCTCGCCTAGACTTCGCCGCCGGAAGGCTTTAGTCTGAGTCCGTAATCCCCGGCAGACTACGCCCCGCGTTTCGTGAGTTCGAGGAGGGAATTTTGCCCGACAGAACCGTGCTGGTCGTCGAAGACTTCGACGACACCAGAGCATTCATCCGCATGCTGCTGGAGATGAAGGGCTGCCGCGTGCTCGAAGCCGTCAATGGGAGGGAGGCCGTGGAGGCCGCTTCGAGCCACTGCTCAGAGATAGACCTCATCCTGATGGACTTGCGCATGCCGGTCATGACGGGCGTCGAGGCGACGCGACTCATTCACCAACGGGCCGAGACCAGCGGCCTGCCCGTCGTGGCGATGTCGGCGCACTGCGAGGGCAACTGGCGCGAGGAGGCGCTGGCGGCCGGTGCGGTGGACTGTTTCAGCAAGCCCATCGAGTTCGGGCTCATCGAGGAGATTCTCGTCCGCTACGCCGCCTGAGCCGGATGAATCAGTAGCGGTCTTCGCCGGCCGGCTTGACCGACGGCCACCGGCGTGTGCGGGCGCGGCTCCCCCTTCGTGCCTCGACCCCCTACAGAATCGGTAGCCGCTTCGCGTCTCAGGTTGACGTATCCCCGCTCGTGCCTCAAGATGGTTGCGAACCGAGTCTAGCTCACTCCCTTCTCAGCCCCTCCGGAATTACCCGGATCGCCTGAAGTCAACAGCGCAACCGCGGGGGCTGAAGCGATGTTTACCCGCCGGGCTGTCTTTCCGATCACGCCCTATCCGTCGTCCGCATCTACCCGCATTGTCAAGGGCCATATTCCCCCGCCGCCGCACGCGCAGAGTGCGTCCGGCGTCTGACGAGCAACCTCCCGGCGCATGAAACGGCGGCCGCCGCTCGGGCGACGCCTTCCATCAGGAAAAGAGAGAAGGTGAGGCATGAATAGTACTGGAAACAATTCAATGAAGGTGTTGTTGTGGGTCGTCGGGCTGGCGGCGGCGGCCGTTGCGGTCTGGCAGTTCTACCTGTTCGTCGTGTTCAGGGATGCGCGCGGGGCGTTGGACGCGCAGGGCGGGGGGCTCAACTTGTGGCTCGCATTGGGCGCGGCGGCCGTCGCCTGCGTCTGCGTCTGCGTAGGTATCTTCGGCCGCATCAACAAGACCGAAGAGTTCCACATCACCTCCTGATATGAAAAGGTACTGTCAGTGGTGCCGGAGGCGTCTGCGGCTGCGCGACATGCGTTGCCCGTACTGCCGCGACCCGGCCGTGAGTTTGCTGCACGGCACGGCCCTCGCCGTCGCCGCGGCGACCGTCCTCTTTTTCCTGATGCGGGTGTTCTAGTCTCTTGAGAGTAGGGTCTGAGACGCCGTCATCAGCGCGGGGCAGGGGAGAACGTAATGCCCGAATCGGAAAGGCAGACGAGTAGCGGGTTTCACCGCGAAGACGCGGAAGACGCGTGGCCCGGGATAGATTCGAGGTTCCGGCTGATCGTCGTGGCCGCGCAGAGGAGCAAACAGCTTCAGCGCGGCTCGCGGCCGCGAATCGGGGCGGACCCGCATAGGCGTCGGAACACGAGCATCGCGCTCGAAGAGGTCAAGCAGGGGCTCGTGCCGTTCGTCAACAACACGGAGGCGTCGGTCGATGACGGCGACGGCCGCGTCGAGCCTGCCACGCCCTCGCCGCTTCTTCCGTAGAGGAACAGCGGGAGGCGGCGGCTATCGCCTGAGAAAGGTGAAAAGAGATGGGCCCGAACGAACAACCGGACGACGAAGCGAAGAGAGGGACGGAAGAAGAGCAAACCCGGAAGCCCGTCGGACAACACCCCGACGGCGGCCACGCTCTGCCCCTCTTTCTCAGAGGCAGAAGCGACGGGCGCCGGGGGGACGCCCAGGACGAGAAGGACGAGACGGGGGAGTAGCGGGTCATGGTAAGTGAAGCGGCAGACCACGGCGCGGGCATCAAGGCCGGCGACCGCGTCCGCGCCCTCGAAGGCAACTACAAGGGCAAGGTCGGGACGGCGCTGCGCGTGGTGAAGACCAGTGACGAGGGGCGGACTTCGGAGTCCGTGCTGGTGAGCTTCCCCGCGGGCGGCGCCGACTACCTAAACGCCGAGGCACTTGAGAAGACGGACACGCCGAAGTAGCAAACTCGCCGTGAACCCTTTCTAGATTCTGTGTAAGTGGCGATAATCAACCGCTCAGTCTCGAAAGGAGACTTGATTATGCCACCGATCAGACCCGAACTGCTCGACGAACTGCTCAAGGACTACCAGAAGCCGGATGACCTGCTCGGCCAGGACGGCCTGCTCCAGCAGCTAACAAAAGCCCTCGTCGAGCGCGCCCTCGACGGCGAACTGACCCACCACCTCGGCTACGAGAAGCACGACTCGGCCGGCGACAACTCCGGCAACTCCCGCAACGGCACCACCCCGAAGACGCTTCGCGGCAAGCGCGGCCAGGTGCGCATCGACGTGCCCCGTGACCGCGCCAGCGAGTTCGAGCCGCAGCTCGTCAAGAAGAACCAGACCCGCTTCGACGGCCTCGACGAGAAGTGCATCTCCCTGTACGCGCGGGGCATGACGCAGCGCGAGATCCAAGGGCACCTGGAGGAGATCTACGGGGTCGAGGTCTCGCCGAGCCTGATCTCGACGGTCACCGACGCGGTGCTCGACGAAGTCCGCGCCTGGCAGGCGCGCCCGCTCGACGCCGTCTACCCCATCCTCTACCTCGACGCGCTTCAGGTGAAGGTCAAGAGCCAGGGGCGTGTGACGAATAAGGCGATTTATCTGGCTTTCGGCGTCAACCTGCAAGGACTCAAGGAAGTTCTCGGGATGTGGGCGGCCGAAGCGGAGGGCGCGAAGTTCTAGATGCAGGTCGTGACGGAACTGAAGAACCGCGGGGTGTCCGACATCTTCATCGCCTGCGTGGACGGGTTGAAAGGCTTCCCGGAAGCCATCGAGGCCGTGTACCCTAACACGCAGGTGCAGCTGTGCATGGTGCACATGGTCCGGCACTCTCTGAGTTATGTCTCGCACAAGGATCGGAAGGCCGTGGCGACGGACTTGAAGGCGGTCTACCAGGCGGCGACGCTCGAAGAAGCCGAGCGGCAACTTACGCAGTTCGAGGAGGCGTGGGCGACCGTCTACCCCGTCATCGCGCGGTCGTGGCGACAGAACTGGTCGAGGGTGGTGCCGATGTTCGGGTATCCTGCGGAGATCAGGCGGGCGATCTACACGACGAACACGATAGAGTCGCTGAACATGACGCTGCGGAAGGTGACGAAGAACCGCTCGCTGTTCCCGACCGACGAGGCGGTGTTCAAGCTGATGTATCTGGCGCTGAGGAACATCAGCAAGAGGTGGACGATGCCAATCAAGAACTGGAGCGGGGCGATGAACCAGTTCGCCATCCTGTTCGAGGGGCGAGTGCCGATGGGCGGGCTCAGCCCAAACTCACTTACACAGAATCCTGCTTAGGTTCATCTTATTTTATTGGCTTCCTAAATTTCGGCTCTTGATCTGGCGCATTCATAAAGCGTTCCGCTTGCCGCCTAGCCTCCTCAGCCTCCCTTACCCTTCGCTCCGCATTGAATATCTGTTCTTGAAATATCTCCTTCTGCCTTAAGGCTTCCCGTCGCTGTTGGTTTGCATATAAAGCCAGAGCCACAGAAACAAATGTTATCAGCGCGAGAACCAGAATAATCAAGCGGTTTCGTTGAAGTTGACCCTTGCGGAGCTTTTCAGCTTGTATCTGTTCGACTTCACGTTGCGCTTTACTTTCCTCCAGGAATCTCATTGCAGTCTCAAAATCAGGGTTATAACGCCCAGCCCACGCCTGATTCGGCTGGGTTTGCTCCAGCCAACTCAGAGCTATTTGCAGGTCTGGATCGTGCCAAAGTGCTGCTCTCCCTTCCTGGTAGAGGACAGCTGTCTCGGCCAAACGCTCGTAAATGCGTACCGACTGCGCTTCCTCATCCACCCACTGACGCAATCGTTTCCAGTTGCGAATCAAGCTTTCGTGAGAAATATCGACCAAGGTCTCCCTTGTGAGCGGCGCCCCCTGAGAGGGCAATAAGAACGACCTGCCCTCCCGGCGAAAAATATTAACGACGGCGACTATTTCTTTGAACTTCGCGTTGGTGACAGCGCGGACCTCCTTCAGCGTCGTCGGGCGGCGGCCCTCTCGGTCACCGGCGGCCCTTTCGGTCAGGCACTTGAAGAGTTTTTCCGCCACCTCGCGGCTCCTCGCGTCCGGAAGCTCACCGTAAGCCTCCTCGACGTGCCGCGACAGCGCCTCGGCTATCTTCCCTATCGAGTTGTAGTGAGAAATACCGATGGGTTCGTCAGGGTGGCCCCCCTCCTCCCACCTGTCCCACGTGCGCATCAGCGCGTGCTGGAGGATGGGTAGTTGGTCGGGGCTGTCCCCCATATCGTTGAGCAGCTGGGTGACGAGCTGCGGGGTAATCTCCGCCCCGCGCACCATGACCGGCCCCCTGATTGCCTCCCGGCGCTGCTCACGCGTCAGGCGTGGGATCAAGTACTGCCCGTCGTTGATGGCTTCCGGCAGGTCCCAAAACTTCGCACAATCCCCCAGATAGTCGGAGCGCATAGTTAGCACGACGTAGATGGGGATTTCCGTCTGCCTCCGGGCTTGCAGGAGTAACTTGACGAACGCCGCAGCTTGATTCCCATGTGGGCTATGCTCGGAAATTCTAGCATAGCGGAATAGCTCCTCGAACTGATCTACGACGATCAACAGATTTTCCTGCTCAGGTGCCTTGGCTTGTCGGGCCGCCTCGATCAACCCGAGATCGCCACGACGGAGAGTTACCTCGGTAATTATAGCCTGCATCTCATCAGACTCTGATCCGCTTTCGGGCCGCCGACTGAGTGCTAATGAAAGCTCGCGAATCGGGTCGTCTTTGGGACGAAACAGCGCGACCCTCCAATTCGAGCCGGCCGACATCATAAAGCCGCTATATAAGGCGGGCAGCAATCCGGCGCGCACGAGTGATGACTTGCCGCTGCCCGAAGTGCCGACGACGGCCAGAAAGCGTACGGCGTCAAGTTTGTAGAGCATCTGTTCATACTGTTCCTCGCGTCCGAAAAACAGAGAGTGCTCATGAAACTCGAAAGGTCGCAAACCGGGAAAAGGGTTTGTGCGTGTGCGGCTCATGTTCCCTGAATAGGTATTTCCGTACTAGCCTTCTCAAGCTGTTCAAGAAACGGCGTGATTGACTCCGGCGAGAATTCGCTGAAGTTTTTCATCACTAGAGCATCAGCAGTATGAAACGCTTTTTTGTGCTCCGTCTCCGGCCCGCTGATGTAAACGCCTTTAGCGAGCAGCGGCCTTCCTGCGCGGATGACATCAATCTTGCGTAGGTCTCTAAGCTTCCATTCAGCGGTATTTGCGCGGCCGTAGAAAATTAGCACGGCGTCACAGAGCCGTAGATGCTCTTTGTGGCCGCTGAGGAGTTCGCTTCCACCTCCAAAGGGAAGAAAAACTTCGTACCTTTGCTCTGTGAGATAGGCTTGAAGGGGTGCCGCCGCATCGATGTCCTGCTTATCACAGATTAGGTAGATACGCTTGGGTCTGCCGTCGACGGTGCTCTCTTGACGGCGATATCCGAGTTTCTCGTGGATGATAGTCTTAAAATCTTCCATGCTAGTGCCTGACAGCACTTCCGCCCCCTCATAAACGGAGGGATCATTCTGTAGATAGGCGATGAACTCTTGATAGGCCGGGGTTCGCGCTTGCAACCCTTCCGGCATCCAGATTAAACGGGAGAATGCGGCATCTCTGTCACCGCGACGCATTGCCAGCTCATGCTGTATGCGCGCTCGCTCGGCAGCCAGTTCATGTTGAATATTCAGGACTGATCGGATGTGCGATTCATCTCGGATGACAGTGTTGTCTGCGCCAATCAGATGAATCGAGAGGACGGACTGGTCCAAATACCTGCGGACCGCCTCTTCAAATGCGGAAGCCTCAAAAGGAAGGTTTTCGTCCGGCAAGATGCGATAGCCGTGCAACTGCAACGTCCGCTTAATCTCGTTCCGTTCTTCACTCAGATCGGGTGTGGCTTCTGCTAAAAATATATTAATCTCGCCGCCTAGATCGGAAGAGATTAGTTGCTGCGACTTAATGAATTCTTTAATGTCCTGTGCAAGATCTTCAACTGTCTCCAAAAATTTTCTCTTGTAATCTAGGCCGAGTTCGGGCCAGTATTCACGAACCCTGCCGGTCAGCTTGTCAGTTTCATAGAACTTATAAGTCAGCGAAGATTCCAACACCTCCCTTAAATCAGGCGGAAGATCATCATATTCAGCCGGAGATTTCACAACTGAAAAAATCCGTGATTTGTTGTTGATCTTGATGCCCCCGCTATGAATCGCGTGCCTATAGAATTCCTTAAGTTCTTTCAGACACCATGAGGATTTGATATACGTTGGGGATATAATTGTCACTAAAAACCCCGTCTGTGAGAGTCGAAGAATGAGGGTCTCGGAAAAAACCTCGTTCCCAGGCAATCTCTTATCGCGCCAAATTCTCGGTTGCTCTCCAAGCAACTGCGTCAAACGCGTTGCTAAGCTCTCATTAAAGGCGTCAATCCAGCCTTTGTAACCAGAAGTTAAAGACGCGTTATCATCGGGTGCATAGCTGATAAATATGTCTTCAGCAAAATTGGTCAAAACGCCTTTGTGATGTCTGACGATAGGAGCTGTGTAAGGCTCAGTCTGAACCTTCTCCGGCATATCCCAGATATCATCTTGCTTGTCCCAGGGGAAATCCAGTTCGATGAGACGTTGGAAAAAGTTTTCGTACGCCCTGCTCAGTGAAAGAGCATCACTGCGCTCTTCGAGCAGAGCGATGCTCTCGCCATAGGCGTAATAGGCCATATGGGGTAATTGAACTTCATCGAAGTAGTCAGACAATTCACACTTTTCCAGTTGATAAATACTGCGGAACGCCCCTTCAAATTCGGTCTGATACCTTTCACGCCAATCCTTTTTGAGGGAAAGCTCGGCGTTCTCGATTCGGCTGGGCAGCGGAAACACGGAGAGGGGGCGGAAGTCACCGGACGCTCGACGGTACGCTGTAGCTCGCACCGCTAAGTCGATAACGCCGGAGAGACTTTGCCGGCTGGGAGTGAAGACCATGACCAGTTTTTCCGGCATCAACATGGTGCAAATGCCGCTGATGTCCGTAAATCCCGTGCGCGAGTCGATCAGGCAATAGTCATATTTGGAGGCGATCAAGTTTCTGAAAGTTTCGATAACGTTTCCGAACTGGCTGTAAAACTCAACCCAATTAAATGTACTCACCAGTTCCGCATACGATGCGTTGAATTCTCCGGCTTTAATAAAGTCGACCCCGGTCAACACATCCGAGATTAGGTAATCATCCAGCGGGAGTTCTCGATCTAATGTCTTCCACCCCTCTTCGGCTACCAACTCTGCGTAAAGGCCTTGATCCCGTATCAGTTTTTTTTGCAGCCTGTCGAAATAATTAACGATGCCTGGGCGGTCAACATTTTCAGGATGATCCGCTTGGGGCGCAAAAAACCGGTGCAGGCCCGGTGCCTCCAGGTCCCAATCCATCACCAGCACTTTACGAGAAGAAGTTGAGATTTTCCTGCCCAGCCAGCAGGCGGCGTTGGCGACGGCCATGGAGCGGCCGGTACCGCCTTTGTAAGAGTAGAAGGTGATTATTGCTCCCGGAGGAGGCTCTTCCTTGGTCATTTATCGTTCCTATAAAACGGAGCCGCCTGCTTTACGGGCTGCCAGTTACTGAAGGCGGAGGTGCTCGGAAATTGAAATTGTTGGCAGTCCGTTCTGGCCCGCTTGCTCGCAATGGCAACGGCTATCCTCTCGATATGGTTGACGACCTCTCTAATGCGTATGCGAAATTCCTTCGTCGTGTAATAGCGTCGCCCCTGAAGGGTCAGACTTGAAATATCTATCCACTGAGTTTTTAAAACAGCCTCGGGGATAGAGGACTCTACCCTGACAATCAGGGGGATGATTGTTCGATACTCGGACCCGGGGAGGCGGCTTTCACACAGATCATCCATCGCGGCCCATTCCAGTCCACACCACTTGTGGGCCGGGTGATAGTAGATGCCAGCGCAGAGTGCGGCCATCGTAACACTTCGGCAGAGAGCGGTTTTTATCTTTGTCTCCCAAAGAGTGCCGCCAGGAATGCTGTCATCAAGGAAAACGCTTGGACTGTTAATTGATAAAGCTAAATCGTTCTCAATGGCGTCTTTAACTCGCTTCGCACACTCCACCAGATAGTTATTGCGGACCCGCGGATAACTAATAAAGCAGTGGTACTCGTATCCAGCATCTTTCAACCATTGTTCAATTTCTGGAGTGATAGCCATGAAAGCATCTCTCTTATTCGTAGGAAGTTAACAGGGTAAAGACAAGCTATCCGCAGTGTAACTTAGAACTGCCCTACCCGGTGAACCGGCTTATTTGGGGATAAATTATCCCCATCCCTTTCGCCTCTTGGCGTCCAATGCCGGGGCACCGTATTCCCGCGAACCATTGAAGTCGACATTTCGAAAAGGCCCTAGACTAGATGTCAGATAAGATATCTAATCAGAGTCTGAGAACCAGCATTATGACAATATTCGATAGATGGAAGCATATCCACAGAGGGCGGCGTATTTTTCATCTGCTGAGACCGGCGCTTATCGTGACTGGCAGTAATGTTAAACGCGAACCATGTAAACACGTAAAACACAGTCCGCAACTTTATTGTCCAGTTCACAACTTTATTGTCCTTTCACAGACAATCTGTTCACGAACAATAAAGTCCTTCCCTGAAGAGGGCGTAAGTCCTTTATTTTTGACTAGCCGAGACTGCTATTTTGGAAATAAAGTTCTTCCCTAAATACCAAACTGCCGCTGGGGCAGAGAATTGAGTGAACAATAAAGTTCTTTCCAATTTGCCAAATTAGATTTCCTTCTTGGCTTGCATAGGATAACCATTGATGACGGCTTTGTTGATAACATTTATCAACGCTCAGGAGGGGCTAGGAAGGATTGTAATAGTATAATGTCTTGAGCTTTTACATTAATTGTACTAAGTACTGCTTCCAGCCTGTCCATCACTGTTTGGTAAGACCACAATTGCAGCTCAGCAGGCGGGAAAGCGCGGTGGATGTCCACAAGTCTGCTTGTTATCTGAACTGCGTTATAAAGCCTGATGATGTCTGTTGAATTACCTACCGCGGCTAAGAGAGCGGCCGCAACAGGGAAAAGTTCCTCATCATTCCTCAACATGACAGCATAACTAAACCGCCGCATCGTATTTATGTCCTCAACACTTAATGCGCTAGGACGACCTACCTCAGTATCGCCCGAATGTTGGTTCTTGAGGAAATACTTCCTGAGTTGTTGTAGCCGCATCCAGAGTCCGTCTATTCGCGTTTTGTTATAGCTATGGCATAGCCACTCTTTGGAGAGAACTTCTACGTGCATGCTACGTAATGATCGCTCTCCTACATCCCTAAGAATGGTCCCAGCTACCTTTCTCCAGGCAGTAGTCATAGTCCTAATGTCGTCCGGATCCCAGTGAGGGAAATACCGGACCGGAGTTCTAGACTGCTCAGCCCTTCGGGCGCACTCATTGAGGATGATGACGGCCATCACAGGGTGTGCGGCCTGCAATTCTGTCTTGTGGCCATCCTTGTAGTTTCGCTTGTGCCACTCGCGAACAACGTTAATGAGGAAGTCTAGACGGTCTGTAGACTTCCTTATGTCGAATGCGTGGTAGAGGAGTTCGTCGATCTCGTAATCCTCAGCAGTGGCTAACTGCTCTGTACTAAAAGTGCTTTCCGGGTATTCGGATTGCCTGACGGAAGAACGAGTAAGGTAATCATGCTCCTGAAGCGGCGTCATGTCACCCTCTGAATTCGTCATCCAAGATGGCAAATCTAAATACAAGCGTCTTTCCCCAAACGGTGCGACGGTCAGTGAGTAGGGGTGACTAAAATTCCGCTTGATGACCTCAGTGATGATGAAGTCACCATTCTTTGGCCTGTTCTTATATGTAACAAAATCAAGAATGATATTGGAGTGAAACGACTGTGCCAGATAGTGGCGAGCACCATCACTTTGTGACCCAGCGTCTTCAAGAATGTTGATGCTGAGTTCTTTCCCGATAGCAAGTTCGTCGAACTCCCTACTTACCGAGTGTACGTCGGTTACAGAGACGTATGCGCCCCTCCACGTTTCAGATGACCGTCTAACTGTGAAAGTTTTTCCGTTAACGAAAAGACGCCGAAGTTGATCCTCCGAAAGCTCAGTCCAAGCGGCATGGCTGGCTGGCAGCCAGTACAATGCCCTCATGCCAATAGCACGACAGATTAGGCCGTGCTCTTCTTGTACATTGTCGTCAACGATGACACATAACGCCTCAACAAGTATTTCATGACTTTCTGTCGTCTCAGGTAAACCCACTGTGACGGAGCCTTCCCCGGTGCCGCGTAACCACAACGTGATCTGATTTTCTTTTAATGCCTCGGCTGCTTTCTTTGAAAGTGAAGATGGTAAGCCGGAAATGATGTCCGTCATATTCATTCTGATGAGACCACCGCCGGTGCGCAGGATGACGGCACGCCCGTCGCCGATGGGATTCACCAGATGCGCGAGGCTGATCTTATCTTTCGAGATGGCTGCGGCGGCACATTGGTGTCGGAGCGAAAAATAAAGCAGTGAATTCTCTGGCACTACCCACTCAACGGTAATGGGCAGTGCACCACCGGCGGCTTCAATCAATTCTCTAAGCGGTTCTAACTGAAGGAATATCTTGTCATTGCGTCGAGCGATGGCGTCGCTCAAGAGCGAGTCGGGCTGAAGTGAGTTCATCTCGATCGACGCGACACGCAGGGTTATAGATTTTCGTAAGCCGAGGATAGTGGGCATCCCGTCGCTACCGATACCAAGTAGAGCAGTATCGCCTTTGCGCAAGGCTCCCAACCCGGCCTCGGAACCGAAGTCGACGCTCCTGAGTTTATTGTCAGAGAGTAGCAGGAAAAGTGCTTCGTCCGGGGGTGGCTCTGCCGACGGGATGGTGAGTTTGAACTGGCCGGCTCCTAGGTGGACCGCCCCAGTTGAGGAGTCGGTTTTCTCTACCGGGAGTAATGCGCGTTGCTGGCCCAAGGCATTGCGTGGCCCCGGCCGCCAGTCTTTGAGCGTGATGCGGTCGAACTCATATGGACCTCGAGACACTAACTCTAACTCGACCGTGTCGCCCGATGCGAAACTTTCCCAATTCAAATGAGCGAGAGATTCCTCACCTTCCGAAGTAGAACGCCAGATGAACAACTGCGCCGGCACTTCAACAACGCGCCCAGGTGCCAGTTCGATCCACAGGCCCCCAAGGCTGGAGGCCCCAGCGACCGGATACGACCCCTTCGATGCGTAGTTCTCCCGCAACGAGTAGATCATCTCTTCTACAGGATAGCCGAACTTGGTCAAGCCCCCCATAGAGTATCTTAATGCGTAGCCGGCTTGCTGCGCCTCGAAGAAGATCGGCCCTTCCCAAACGTTCTGAGGCTTCAGGGTGATTGTTTGGGGCGGTCGCCCCTTTGCGATCCACCAGCCCGTATCGTTGTTGTAGTAGCGCCAGCGCTCACGCCTGCTTCGCACGATCACGTCGCGCGCCGGTTCATCCGCGAAAGTCAGTAAGCCCCAGTCCAACACCGGGCAATCTGGAGCGCCGGGCGCGCTGTCAAGTTGAACATACTTAACCTGCAGACCTGATCCCTCGACGTGGAGCGCCCCCACCAGTATGTCGGCTCCGGGTAATCCGATCCAGAAATGCTTATTGGCGTCACAGCCTAGCCGTACGATCTTTGGATGACGGGTCATCATTAAGCTGATCATGTCGTTGACCCGCGGTGAGAGCCACCTCATGCGCTCCTCATCGTACGTGCCAGCGGCGGCGGACACGCCCGGCAGCCCCCCAACCATGAAATGTTTCTTCCGCTGCCAGAAGGCAGCGCTTCCGACCTCGTCGCTCTCCATTACGGCCCTCTCGAACAGGGAGTCTTTAGGAAAGACTACGGCGGGCCGCGTCGTTCGAGGCACGTAGCGCGCGTCGCCGAACGTAGCGAGGGTAATGTGGAACGAAAGCCGATAGCGGTCGGCCTCTCCAGCATTCGTAATGCGGACGACCGCGCCCTTATCTAACACGGGCGGACGAGGCTGGGCGATCTGGGACTGCTTAATGCGAACGAATAGTCCAGGTTTTAACTCTAGTTGCAGTTCGGCGTTGTCGTAATAGACAACTGAGGCGAAGAGGGGCTTGTTCTTCTCACGCGCGATCTCGCCGTAGAGTGCTTCCGCCTTGCGCAGGAGCATGCCGCTGAGCAACGTCGCCAATGGCCTGACGTAACCCTGTTTCTTAATAAGTCGTACGAACACGAGGCGGCTTTGAAGTCCTTCCGGGGCTTTCGGCGTGCGCTTAGACTGTCGCAGCATGCGCTGCAAGAGGTCAGGGCGCACGGAGAAATGCTCCTTGCGGATCAGCATGTTCGCTTTTTTCCAATCGGCGCCGACATCCGCGGGCGATAAGTAGCTCGCCCCAACCTCCACCCCGATGTCGTTAGTTAATTGTCTTACCCCGCGGGCTTCGAGTAACACCATGTCACCATCTAATAGGGGGGGGCCTAGATCAGAGTCGGCGAACGACAGCCGCACATGCTCGAAGAATATTTCCCTGCCGAAGCTTTCCAGGAGACGCTTCTCATCCAAGCGCCCGAGGATGACGAATTCGGAGCCGGCGTTGATGTTGCCCTCGGCGATTTGGTTGAGCAAGCGGCGCTGGCTGTCGTCGTCAAGAAGTGCCGAGACCCTCTCGAATGGATGTGTGTCGGAGAGGCGGCTCTCGTCGAAACCTTTAATGGATTTGATAATTATTCGGTCGTCCCGCTGCTCGACGTCCAAGCGGTGTACAATCTGATGCTTCGCCCGCTGTTTGTATAATGTTCGTGTGTTAGAGAGCACGAAGGCAACGTCAATCTTCATGTAGCATTGCGGCCCCTTCTCACCCTCCTCGCTATCGTCTTGTACCACCTCGGCATCTGCCTCGGGCCCTTGCGTAAATGTAAATTTATTTATGTGATCGCCATGGAATAGGATGAACTCGGCGTAGCTCACCCCCTCTTCCTCATACAACAGCCGGCTCTCGGGCACGAGGACGGTTTTGCCATAACCCATTTCAAAGCGATGGCAACGCTCAGGGTAGCGAATCTTTTTTATGGGGTGGTGCTCCTCCGGCCCCACATAGTAGAGTTTGTTGCTGTGTAGGGTGACGGGCTCGCCATAGCGAACGCCTAAGCGTCTCTTAAAGGCCTCCGGCGTGAGGTCCTCAACGCGGCGCAGAGACGCCTTCACCTTCCCGGAGGATTCGAATAAGCGAACTCTAGCGTCCGAACCGTAGCGGTTCCCCGACACGTAAGCTCCCTCGTCCTTCGCCAGTTCCACGAACGATGTCCACGAGCCACGTCCACCATCTGCGGGAACTTTTATGGAGAGGTCGCTTCCCAAAAGTTCGATTCTCCCTTCATCAAGGCTCCGGTCGTACTTGGCAGACAGATCTCTCTCAGATTTCCAGTAGTCCCTTAGCCTCTCCTCCCATACCTCACTGTTCTCCTGACTGTCCCTCCCGGCAGCCACCCTCCTCCTATGCATAGGCGCAGTGAGGACGAACTCCCGCCCCAAGTCGTAGTACGGCTTAGCCCCCTCTATGTCGTCGGGTTCGTAAATCGGGCGCGATATATTTATACCTATCTTCTCTATTTTGAGTTCTCCCCAAGGCACATCGCCCCGACAGACGCCGGGCACGAGATACTCATCCTGTGAGATTATTGCCCGGCGGTAGAAGTCCCTCTTCTTGTAAAAGTCACGCGTCGTGATGCGAACAGGCTTGTCAGGCTTAATCCCTCCTTCGAACGTGCTTTCATTGCGGACAGCTAGATTGCGGATGCCTTTCGGGAGGTAATGGAGGAATGCAAAGTGTCCCGGTCGCACTTCCGCGATAGGACGTACTCTGTGCTCTGCCCGGTCGAAGGCTTCGCCGAGGAAGCGAAGCCCGTCTTGCAATCGCGACGACTCTTCGGCCTGCCACAATGCACGCGCCTGAATGAAAAGCTCGATCAGGTCGAAATGCCATGTGTCGCCGACGAGTTCTCCTCTGATACCCCACCCGGGGTGAGGCTGTGTCCTGTTCTGATCGAGTCCGTAAATTATTAAGTTGCTGAACCGTGGGCCGACAGGCGTTTGCCAGAGAACCCTGTACTCGGGTACTTGGATTAGAATGCCCGCACAGGTCTCCCCGGCCAACGCCTCCGCAGGCACATCATTGATATCGACTTCAACTCTATGCGGGGTCCTCCTCACCTTAGTTATTAGTGCGGGCCTTCTCTCTAAGATGGGCTCCTTGTCATCAGGTGAAAACGGGCGCATCGAAAGCGACTCGATATCCACATTAACCATCATGTTTTCCTTCGTGTAGCCCCGGACGTAGCCCTCCCTATCTGGAAGTAATCTTCCGTCCGAGCGTTCAAGGAAGACTAAGTTACCCTTACTAATATCGAGCCAGTCACTAAGAAACTGTGCCGCACTGTAACGGTCAACGCTGATCCATCTCTGACGCGGGTGCTCTCCAACAACGAGGGCTCGCCGCTGTTCGGCATCGCCCCAATCCTGCGGGAGGAACTCCGCGCGCTCGGCGCTACGGTGCGGCTGGTACTTTCCCCACTTGACCTTGATTCGTTGCCGATAACCAGGAATGGTACGGTCGCCGAGTTGGTAGTACCACGCACCCCCCTCTTTGTTTGCATACACCGCATCAATATTTAGAAAGATGCGTCGCCATTCGAGATTCCGCATGTCAAACGGAACCCTCAACTCTGGATACATTTCTGGCGGGCCTACCTGGACTGTCATCCCTTCGGCCAGCGAAAGATAGACCCGCCCGTCGATCATGATTGGTTTCAGTGTGACCAAAAGGCCGAAAGGATCTTCGGAGGAGAATGCTAACTCGGATAGTAAAGCGTTAAGGCGGGTAAAGTCCGCCAGGGCAAAGTCATCATGCCTGAGCAGATAGTTAAATCCCGGGCGGGCCGAGAAGCGCCATGCACTTTCCTTCAACGGCCCTTCTGCCGCTTTGATGAATGTGAGGACCACAGCGTTGACACGCGGGTCAGTAAAGTTGTCTGTCAGCAGGTCAAGAAGGCCGCGGTCCAGTGGCGTCCACCTTCCATCCTGCCCGTATATGGCATACGAAGTCGTCTCGACCTGGCCTCTAATACGGAAGGCCCTAGAGAGCTCGGGGTCGAACGAACGACGGTCCAGTAGGCTTTCGGGAATGATGGCGTCATCTCTCTTTACGTAGAACCCGCGAGGGGCGTCAGACTCTTGAACATCGCACTCTTCTACTACACATACCGGCTCTACATCGCCAGGCGTTATCTGCCGGCGCAGCTTTCGGATGTTAGCCGCCCTTGGGACTCTGAGTCTTGGGTTATGGCTCTCATCTCTCGCCATCATTACTGGTAGAGAGACGTAATCGCCGACGTTGAAGTCGGTGGCATCTTCCTTGGAACGCACTGGCTTGAGGGGGTGGCGTAACCCGCAGTTGAAAACTAGCAGGACGTCGTCAGGCGAGATGTCCTCCTTGTCGACCAGAACTGCGAGGATGCGATTCACCTCACCTTCATGGTAGCGAGTGCGCATCATTGGCGACTCAAAAAGATTGTGAATGCCTGTCAGATCAATATCGTCATAAAAGAGTGTGGCCTGATGGAGGTTGGGGTCATAAACTCCGCCGCGCAGTGCCCATTTCTTGATGCTTGGCTGGCCTTGTGGTGTTACTGCGTAGAGTCGGCTGTCCCGCTGCTCGATGTAGAGCTTTTGCTCCTTGATGTTCTTGCTTATTCGGGATTTAAACGATGCCCGTTCAAGTTCCGAAATGAGTCGCCAGATGTGGTCAGTATTGGTAGGGGATGAGCTAAAGCGACTCTGGTAGGCGAGTTGAGCAAGCGTCTCGCGGATTAACTCAGTCCTCAAGTGATAGATGAGAGTCGTCCTCGGGTCTTGAGCCCCTTGGTGCGCGCGATTCTGGTCAGGGTTGATTTCGTCGGATTCGAGTTGCCGATACATCGCTCGCAGCATACTTATCTGAAGCCGGCGCCTGGTCTCAGACACCGGCTTCAGCCCGCCAGACGTTGAAGGAAATATGCGCCAGAACAATTCCTTTAGATCGTATGTACTGCCATACTCTAGGAGTACCAGCATGATGAGTTCTTGGTCGTCTAGCTTGTCCAGGGCTTCATCGTCAATCAACTCTAATAAGCGTAGCCGTACGTACCGATCCAGGTGATAATTTTTATCTATGCGATTAAGATAATTTTTCCACTCTACTTGCCACTTCTCATGGGTAACTTGCGAAACCTGTCTCCCGGGCTTCAGCGATGCCGCGCGCTCCAGCGCCCTCACCAGGGGGGTAGAAGTGTCGAGTTTCCTCTTCCGTTTGCCTAGGCCGCTACTCCAGTTTGGATCGTTCCATCCAGGTTCCCAGGCTTCGGGTGGAAGACTCGTGTCAGTAAGCAAAAGTAACCTGTGATCTAACTCCCAGTTGTCCCGTTTGCCCCTAAGCTGCCAGTCGAGGTTACGGCTT
Organism: Pyrinomonadaceae bacterium; assembly: GCA_035563535.1. GTDB lineage: Bacteria > Acidobacteriota > Blastocatellia > Pyrinomonadales > Pyrinomonadaceae > QHXN01. The sequence goes on from DATMVD010000006.1 coordinate 39,718, forward strand.
GCGTAAAGATTAAAATCCTCTCTGGGCGTGCTGCTTTCATCGCTACGCCTATGGCGAAGAAATCGCATGACGAGGGCGGCGACATATTCGTCGTGATCGTCGTGGTGCCTCTCCGTGAAGTAGCTGTAAATTTCCTCTATGAGGCCTGGGGAGAGCCAACGCCCGGGACCGTCGCTGCTGGTGGACCCAGGATACGCGTCCGTTATCCACTGCATTAGTACTTCCGGCAAGATAACCCTTCGGAAGATGATCTCTTCTTGTGGACGGCGCTGTTCTTTGAAACTGGCCTCATCGCTTTGGCGAAGAAGGCTGATGAATAACTCTGGCGGGATGGATGCAATACGCCCCGTCCCCACATTATTAATTAGCCACCCCCCGAAGAGAGCCAGACCCGTCATCGGTGTGGGTAAGGTGGGCGATTTTGAAGCGAGCTTTTCCGGCTTGTCAAAATTCTTCAGCCAGTTCTGGAAAATTGTTAGAACGTCGGAGGCATGGGCGATGAAAGAGGCGAATGTAAGGCGGCGCTCGTCGGAGTCAGGTAGCTCATCCAGCAGTTTAGTGGCAATCGGAATGGCTGCAAGAAGTCGTATTAAAATCTCGTGCTTGTCGGAGGCCGTAGCATAAAGTAGTTTCCTATTTCTGCCCGTAGTCTCCCCGGTTGAGGCCTGAGTCCGTCCCCTTAATTGCACCCATGGAGAGAGAAATATCCACGTCCACCAATCGGAGGGGAATTCAGCTTCCTCTGCGCCGGAAGCAATGTAAGACGGCGCCTGTATGTCGATAGTGTCAATGTCGCGGAGGCTCGCTAAAGCTAAGATTTGATTCTTCCAAGACCTGGCATCCTGATCGATCTGCGGTTGGGGAATGTCGAGGTTGCCGGGAGTGTAGCTGGTAGGGGGCCGCCAGTACTTGATTAGCAGCTTCGCCACGTCGTCAGGTGCTATTCGCGCACCTAAGTCCCAGAGAATTGATTGCCAATAGATAATTGGGAATGTGAGTTCACGATCACCCGTCAACTCTGAGCCTATATAGTTTAACGCGGGTACATCCTTCACCCTCTCCTCATAAGGCAGCATTTGCCATAGCCTTCGCAGTGAAGAGAACCAGATGGCCTCCCGTAGAAGTCTCCGGATGACGCTATCTTTTTCTGAGACTGTTGTAAGTTGGGGGTTGTATGAAAACAATACTTCCGCAGTGGCATGCAACAGGTCCGGCTCAAACGCAGGCGTGAGGGAGTGATTCTTCCAGATAGTGGACTCTAGTTCACTCTTGGGGAAGGATTCAGTAGGGATTAACTGCGTGACGGTGACAGCTAGTAAAAAAGCCTTTCGCCCATACTTGTAAGACAGGGCATTTCTCACCAAGCCGTTAACTTCCGATGTTTCATCTTCTAAGAGGGAGGAAACGTTTGTGATGAAGTTAACGTTGTGGGAGCATTGATCGGCTAGGATGGCCAGAGCCGCCGTTTCAGGGAAGAACTCCTTCAAGTCGAAGTACGGGCGAGGAGTGGGGATGCGATCAGGAAGGCCTTTTATGGCCTTGAGGTATAATTCAAGGGCCGGCAGCAGGTCGAACCGCGCTTCGTCTTCGAGTAGCAATGCTTGGAATAGACCATTGAGTGGGTCGTAAATGTCTTCCGGCACGCCACGCAGCAGCCCGTCGAAGTATGCTCTGGTGGCCTCAGCCGATTTGACGGAGGGACCGTGAAGATTGCAGGAGGCGAGGGCGTGCGGCAGGGCGTAAATTCGCATTCGCAAATCGGTGCGCTGTAACTCCTGATACGAGAGGCGGAGTAGCTGGGCATCGTATTTCCTGCTGCTCAGGACATCTATGATGCAGAGGAATGCCTTTGTCAGAGATGGGCTCGCGTCAATACAGCAGCAAAAATACCATTCTGGAAGCATTGCGGGTCACCCCTCAGTTAGTCAGAGGTTTTGAGGAACTTAATCGGTCTTCCTCGGCGACAGTCCATTATCTGTCTTTCGATCTCATGATCGGAACGGACGCGAAGCCACTCGGCAGCAGTACAGAGGCCGATAATCGCGCGACGAACGTCATCCAACCTTAGCCACTCGGCCACCCTTTGGCGAGCAATTGGTAGCGCTGACAGGAGCCACCACAGCCCGGGGGGGGTAAGCTCCAGACGCTGTAGGTCAACATCAGTTAGCCTTAGTTCGATTTTGGAGCGTAAGGCAAAGAGAAGTTTCTCTACTTTGAAGTTCTTGAGGAATGTATCTTCGGCCAACCTACCAAAGCAGAGGTGACACGTCTCTCTCAATTCAGGGGACAGCACGTGCTCCAGCTTATCGATGGCTTCCATAATCTCGCGGCGGTTTAGACCTCGTGTGTAGCGTCTTAAAAGCGCGAGTATGTAATTATCAATCAACGGTACATTACCCCGCGAGCTTAATTCGCTGAGGCCAAACAACTCTTGGGGGGCGGAGAACAAACCTTCGACCCATGCATCCATCATGGCATCTGATCTTGATGCGTAGACCAGAGCTGCTAATCGGACCTTAATCTCGCGATGCACCGCATAAGCTTGAAGCAAGCGGTGAATCCTATCAGGCAAGTACCTGTCAGTTAACCTTAGAAACTGGTGGTTGAACTCATAATTATCGATGATTCCAAGCGAGTCGAGGTCACGGACAACTTGCCATGCAGCGCTGTCTCTGGACGGTATCTTATCTACGACCGTGCGTGCCGCGTCCATTACGAAGGCATATTTTGCCATCTCCTGCTCTTCTGTCCCCACAGGCCATAAAGCTGTAGCCGCCTTTACCCAAGAGTAGAAGTGGAGCCCCTGTTCGCTTTTGGACTCCCTCTGTAGAAGATCGCTTAATTCATTATTACTGAGACCAGGGGGAGGCGTATTTTCATATTCACGGTGGAGAACCAGTACCTCGGCGTGAAGCGATAAATTTATCCCTATAAGTTCATAGTAAATGCTCGGCAATCCTTCGTCCTCCGTATTAACACCGTTCGGGAGGTGCAAGACTATTGCGATCTCTGGTATGCCGAATCTTCTCGTACTTAATTCTTGGCACCAGTTTCTTATGGCTGATATTAAGTTACTGTTCAGCCGCGCAGGTACTTCGATGAAAAGACCGAGGGTTAGTGATTTAGACGGCCACCGGGAGCCAACTTTCTGTGTTAGGACATCCATATGCCGGTCAGCCGCTTTCAAAATATCACCTACGTCATTAGGTCCTAACGGTACGATTAAGGGGTTAACACGTAGCCACAAGCGTTCCGATAAAAAGTTTGTCTGGCCTGATTTTGATATAACGTCCGAGAGGATCTGCTCGATGCTTACTAGCTTCTCGAATACCGTGTCCTCGGCCCGCCCCCTAAGAATTCCCAAGAAGCTAGAACGGTTAAGTCCCCACGCCATACCAATATCAAGCGGTATCAAGTCAGAGCCAACTTCCGTCAGACGTGAAGCGGGTAGTGAGAGCGAAGTTGGTCCGCTGATATAAGATTTACGCGATGTGCGAATGTGGCTCACCGGCTGCGCGTTTGAGGGGGCCGGTGAGCCTCTTAAGGGTGGTTAGATGACTTCCTTATTGCCTCAATGAGGCGCTTAAGGCCATCGACTCGTTTGGAAGCAGGAAATAAGTCCGCATACTGAAGAACATCTAACCTCTGTGAGCCATCAATTTTGATGGGAGGAATGTCACACTTGTTGAGTCGAACGGGGATTAAAAAAATGCTTCCAGGTTTGTATCTCTTATATGCCTCGATTGCAGTTCTTGCCTCTGGGTAGATGCCAGATTCGACTTGTGCTAGTGCTTTCTTAGAAAGGCAAATCAAGATTGCATAGCTTTCTCTTAATGCCTGTTCAATAGTTAATTCCCAATCCTGGCCAGGAAGGATATCCTGATCCCACCAGACTTCTTCACCTGCGTTTTTTAGATCATCCCTCAGTTTTGAAATACTTGCCCTATCGCCGTGGAAGTAGGAAAGAAAAACATGCTTATGTTTTTTTGCCATAAGGAAGCCTTCAAGGAGATCATCTTCTTGAATAAGTGAGAGACTAATTGTTTGAGACTCTTAATTAGAAGCAGTCTCATAAATATGCCAGACGGGGTGGACGCTTGGATTTTCCTGAGAAATACGCAGCCTCTAAACCTTTTCGGGTATTTATGAGACTGCTTCTAGCCAGCTTCTTACCAAAGCGGTCGCCAAAAAGATATTCTTATACATTATTCAGTGTCAATGTTTATATCCTAGCTGTAGAAGCGACTTGAAAGTAAAGTTTACTTGAGGAGTTGCCCAGGAACATTACAGAACATTAAATAGCGTATTGTTTATGGAATGAGTCTGAGAACCGGCATTATGTCGGTTCGTGTTTTTATGAGGCTGCTCGTTCAGCTTGGTCCTGTGACAGCTTCGATATCAACATACTCATCGCGCCCTCAACCGCGCATTTTACTGCTGAAACCGCTCTAAGGCTATACACATTTGCTCTCATCACGAGCTGCCATTCCCGCGGCAGTACGTCTTCTTGAAAGTATAGGTCAGCAGCCCACCAGACGCGCCGCACCGCGTACTGCTCTCGGGTCTCCACCACGCCAGCCAATACCTGTGCCGTCAGAGGCATTTTATGAAGCTTCTGCCGTAAAAGAGTGATGGCGCCTAAAGCTCGACCGACCACAGTCCTCGTCACCCGCACTGGGCGGCCGGGCGCCTCCTTGAGGCGCAGAGCTACAGTTCTCACGGCAGCGGCGTACTCGGCGTCACGTCTCTTCCAGTCCACAGCTGTTGTAGGCTGATTGCGCCTCTTCGGGGCAGGCGTATGTCTCTCCAGCCATTCGGAATCATTCTGCCGTAGCCACCCATATTCTCGCGGAAGTTTACGCCTCAACGCCTTCAGTGTGACCTCCCGCCGAGACTTCATTGCCAATAGCCATTTAGAGCGGCATCCACGTCGTTTCTTCTCACGCGCTGCTGAGACAGCATCCCCTTTGAGCTGAGTAGCGCGGGAGAGAGGCTTCAACTTCTTGTTAGAGCGGGAGAGTGATAGTTCCAGGCGGGCAGCGTGTCTGCGGACAGTCAGCGGATCGACGCCGAGCCTCCTCCCGATCTCACTAATGCTTAGCGATGAGTCTCGCCATAGCCGCTTCAATTCAGTCTCCCATGCCTGCCCGAAAGAGAGTATCCTCCCGACGCGGAACCTATCTTCTGGCGCGGAATCGGGGCCAGTACGGACGTATGCAAATCCGCACTCACAGCTAAATTTCCCCGCCGGCTTGCCATACCGAAGCCTGTCACCTAGCTGGCATTTCAGTATCACAGGCTGCCTGTAATGAGCGGCAGTAGGATTCAGACATGGCCACGGTCCCTTTCCGAAGGGGCCTGACTCATCCGACAGCCGGAAGAACTCTTCCGCGGTACAGCCGAGGAACTGGATGAGCAGTAGGTGATAAAGCGGGTGCTGTGCGTGCTTCGGAGAGCGTACCAGTTTCAGTAGCCAGTTGGTCTTCGTTTGGTCAGAGTAGGTGAGCTTGCAGTGGAAACGTTGTAGCAGGGTGATGGAGTAATGCCTCGTGAACTCGCTCATCAACTGGGGTACGTGGATGCAGCCGGTGTAAGTCGCCAGCCCACGGTCGGCCAAAAGTCTTAGGTAGTGGCTATGCAACCCACTGAGTTCTGATCCCGTAATAGGGTGTTCGAGCAGCCATGCCACGTCACGTGCGACCTGTAACAGTGCCTGATGGTCGCGGTCCGAAGGATCAATTGGACGCTGTGGCAGCGCTCTCACCGCTTCGTCGGCTGCGATGAATTGCAAGTTGTCCCTGCCCGCCCGGCGGCTTACGCCACTCTCTTCGAGAAACATTCTGTGAATCGGGCAAAGCCCTACCCCCGATACTTGATGGGTGCGGTGCCAATAAGCCTCCCTAAACCGCCGCTCATCCTCCCGGACGCATACAGGGCAGTATCTCAAGTATCGGGGTGTCGGAACGCGGCTGGCCATCATGCCAGAGCGCATACAGCCCGCTTGGCTGCGGCCGTCCCGCATGTCGGCTTTGATCTGTACGACGCGCTCGGGCGGGAGAAATGCGCTGAAGAAGGGAAGTATCGTGTGCCGGTTGATGAGACGCTCCGGCGTCAGTGACGAGCCGGCGGGCAGGGCGGCCGTGAGATGGCCGAGGTTGTTAGGGAAGTCAATCGTTGCCGTAGCATACCTTGTCCCGAACAGCTCTTCGGGCACCGCTTTAGCATTCGAATACCCGACGCGGGCGCTGAACCTCGCGCACACACTGTAGAGCAGTTCATCCGGATGTGGTGCGGGGAAATGCCCGAGCCCCATTACGGCACCCTCTTTGATTAAGCCGCCTTGATTTCTTGGACATCCCCGGCGCTACGCAGCGACTCTATTTCCGCATTGATGACCGCCCTGATCTCCGGCCTGTGTGTGGTGGACATCGTCATCCCCGCGCGCTTCGCTAAAGCTGAGATGCTTGGGACTATGCCTTCATGCCGGTAACAATTTGCTGCCCGCCGTACGCTGCGGATGGCGAAAGCTGTATGTGTCTCCACTAGTTCTGACAGCGCCTGAACGGTAAGGGGCAGCTTGGATGTCAGCCTCTTATTACTGATTAAAGACGTCTTGTCCAGATGATGTCCGATTAGGTTTACGGTCATCCTCACCGGCCGCCCGGCACCCGCTGTAATTTGCGCAGCCGCGCGGCGCACCTCTTCGGCCAGTAGAGCATCGCGCTTACCCCAATCCACCTTCCGGTTTGAGCCGACCCTTTTAAACAGCGGGGGTTGGTGAGCATCGAGCCATTCTTTATCATTCCTGTAGAGCCAATTGTATGCCCGCGGGGCTAACTGCTTGTCTATTCTGCTGCGTGTGGCGGAAGGATTCTTCCTGACAACCTTTAGCAGCTCCCTCCTGTAGCGATCCCTGAGCAAGCGTCTCCACGGAGAGAAGCCTTTGTTCTTCTTCCGATGTGACTTGCTTGGGTATCTCTTTATTCCGGCTCGTGCGATCTTGTTCCCAGGCCCTTTACGCGGGAATTCAAGCCCGAGCAGGACAGCTTGGTATTTGACCGTGTTGTGAGCGACACCGAGTAAGGAGGCCATCTTATGAATGCTGAGTGTCAGGTCGCCCCAAAGTTTCCTCAATCGATCTTTCCAAACGTTGCCGTACTTCTTAATGGAGTCGAATCTGAAAATGTCTGATGGGGACTTGTCCCTCCCCTTCCTCCTATAAGTAAACCCACAGGCGCACGTGAAGACGCCGATTTCAAAAGTCCTTTTCTCCCAGTGCTTGACGATGTGACAGCTTGTTATGACTAGCTTTCTGTACCATCGACAGGTTTGGTTCAGGCAGGGCCACGGCCCCGAACCAAAAAGTTTCTTGCTCTGCTGAGAGTTTGGGGATTTGGGTGAGTTTCCGGAGGTAATAGCAGGCGAAACATTCTGATCGCGTGTGGCGTTTCGGGTGGGGCCTCGCAGTCGGAGGAAATCGGTTGGGGCCAATAAGGAAGCGATAAAGGCGGCTTCGCTGCTATCTGTGTCGCCGATTCGGAAAAATGTTCCTGGTGTATGGCCGAGTAGCCCCATCAGCAGCAAATGCCGGAGGGGGTGATTGGCTTTTCCCATCCTGAGTTCTTTTATTAACCTGAATGGCCAGCTGTATTCCTTACCGTCTTCGAAGTCGCACTGGATGGCAGTTAGAAAGGACTGCGGGTAAGCCTTCCTGACCGCTTTCGCCAGTCTGGCGGCGTGAACGAACCTGCCTTGGTGTGCCAGACCCTTTGCACTTAGCGCTTGTAAGTAATAGCTATGGAGGGTGTCATAACCGGGGGCCAAGCCGCGCTGATTAAGAATCCATCCGGCGCTCTGGGAGATGAACAGCAAACATCGATGATGAGAGTCCGATAGGTCCAGTAACCTTGCATCAGCGCGTAAGTTTGCCTGTTCAGCAGAGACGTATGCATAGGAGTTAGACCTGTTACGCGCTCGCACTTCACTATCTTCAAGAAAGGTTTTATGTGTGGGGCAGGAGAGAACGCCCGGAGATTGATGGAGTCGATGCCAGTAACACTCTTTGAACTTCTGATGGTCGGCTTCTACACAGAGGGGGCAAAATCTTAGAAAGTCAGGAGGGCGGATAGTGCTTGGAGTAATTGATGCGACCGTGTGAACGACGTCACCGCCTGCTCCTTTCATTTCCTTCCTAAGCCTGTCGACATTACGTTTCTTTAAGAAAGGGCTGTAAAAAGGGAGCAGCGTCCGCTCATCAATCAATCTATCTACATGGAGTAAGTGGCCTGCCGGTAAATTCTCGATGAGATAACCAAGACGGCTGGGAAGGTCAATTGATGCGGTCGAAGCCTTCACGCCGAACAGCTCTAAACTAACCGCACCCTTATCCCGGTATCTAACGCGGTCACCGTAACGCGCGCATAGGCTGTAAAGTAGTTCATCCGGGTAGGGCATTGGGAGGTGAGAAATCACGGGTCTTTATCCATCGAATTCGCAGGCTGGGGGACTTGAAGATGAACACTACCAATGAAGATGTCAGATGAACTCATCAGTTGAACCGAAAGGGCTATCATGGCTGGGAGTCCGTCCGCCAAAGCTGTCTCCTTCTGGTTGGATGGGCAAAGAAGTTCGAAAATCGCCAGGCTCAAAAGTTTCTTTGCTGACCTTAACCTCGTGGTTTTTACCAGACTTAATTGAGGCAGGTTTCTTATCCTTCAGGGGAGGTGCTTTCAGCTCGGATCCACCATTACTATCTTTCAGGGGGGCTTCACCTTTACCCCGCTTGTCTGCGGCTGTTTTTGGCCGCCGCCATGATGATTGATCTAAGTCGGAAACGGCGCGGGGGGAGCGTCTACTCGATTGTTCTTGGCCGCGTTGGTTTAGCGCGTAATCAACAAAATGCTGATTGTCCTCAACTACGGAGCTAATGACACTCTTTGTCAGGTCCTCAACGCCGCTGGTAATAGCGCGGCGCTGAGCAAGAAAGAAAATGGTCACGATGAGCGCGGTGATTCCTTTTGATTCCTTGTATAGCTCTCGAATCACCGACTCCTCAAGCAGATTGGAAGTTAAGGGATGGGACTTTCTAAGATACCAATATTTCCACATCGCCCGAATGAGAACCGGCAATGAAAGTTGTTCCCCAACCACCTTTCGGAGGCGTTTAGGGAACAACTTTATTGTTTGGGGAAGGACTTTATTGTTTAGGGAACAACTTTATTTGTCGCGAACACAATCCCGGCTTCTTAGAACAGCTCGAACTTGATGGTCAGGTACTTCTTGGGGTTCTGGCGGAAGTCGTAGATGAGTTTGACGGTCTCGGAGGAGAGCTGGTTGACGTTGTTGTAGAGCTGCTCGTCGGTGAGCAGTTTGCCGGCGGTGCCTTCGCCGCGCTGGACTCCGGCGACGACGTTGTCGATGCGCTCGGCGGCGGTGTTGAAGCGGGCGATGGCGGCGCGGGCGTCGTTGTAAATCGCCTCGTCGGTGAGGAGCTTGCCCATGGTGCCGCGCCCCTGGCGGAGGTCGTCCACGACGAGGTTGATGTTATCGACCGAGCGGTTGAGGCGGGCGATGGCCGTGCGCGCGTCGTTGTAGAGCGCCTCGTCGGTCAGCAGCCGGCCGGCCGTGCCGCGGCCCTGGTTGAGGTTGTCGGCGATCTGCTGGAGCGAGAGGCTGACCTCGTTCAGGTTGTTGTAGAGCGCCGGGTCGTTGACGAAGCGGCCGGCCGAGCCCTGCCCGGACTGGATCTGGCGGACGAGCTCGTTCACGTCGCGCATGGTCGAGTTGAGGTTGTTGTAGAACGCCTCGTTGTTGACGAACTGGCCGATGGTGCCCTGGCCCTGGTTGATCTTCGAGGAGATGTCGGTGAACTCCTTGGAGAGCTGGTTGAGCTGATCCATGAGGCGCGTGCCCGACTGCGTGAGCGCCTGCACGGTGCCGCCCTCGTCGCCGGGCGGGATGAGGTCGCCGTCGCGGATCTGCTCGGCGGTGGCCGAGCCGGGCGTGAGGTTGATGACCTTCTCGGCGCCGAGGATCGAGGGCGAGGAGAGCAGCGCGGCCGAGTCCTTGCGGATGAGGTCGGTGGCGGGCCGCCCGTCGATCTCGCTGTCGATGGAGAAGGTGGCCTCGACCTTCTCCTGCGGGTTGGCGGAGGGCGGGAGCAGCCGCACGTCGTCCACCTTGCCGATGCGGACGCCCGCCAGGCGCACCTCGGAGCCGCGCCGGAGCCCGTCGCCGTTCGAGAAGCGCGCGCGCAGGTGGAGCTTGCGCGAGAAGGGCGAGATGTCGCCCGACGCGTTCAGGATGAGGAAGATGAGCACCCCGATGGCGACCACCACCAGCAGCCCCACCCTCACCTCACGGATTCCGACGCGCTTCCTGGCTGTAGGCATATTCGCTAAGTGACGAGTGACAGGTGACAGGTGACAAGTAAAGACGGTTGGCCTTTTAACTTGTCACTTGTCACCTGTCACTCGTCACTTCTCCTTTCAGTGTCCGCGGATGAACCGCTGGATGTAGGCGTCTTCGTTGCGGTGGAGCGCCTCGTCGGTGCCCTCGAAGATGATCTTGCCGCCGCGCAGCATGAGCACCTTGGTGTTGGTCAGGCAGAGGCGCTGCCCCTCCTGCTCGAAGACGATCTCGCCGTCGTCGTTGACGACCGCGTACTCGCTCGTCAGGTACTTGACGTTGTTCATCTCGTGCGTGACGAAGATGGAGGAGACGTCTTCGAGGTCGCGGAGCTTGATGGCCAGCTCGCAGATGGTGCGCGCCGTCGGCGGGTCGAGGCCCGCGGTCGGCTCGTCGAACATGACGATCTTCGGGCCGCCGACCAGCGCGCGCGCGATGCCGACGCGCCGCCGCATGCCGCCCGACAGCTCGATCGGCATCTTGTCGATGGCGTCTTCGAGGTTGACGAAGCGGAGCATCCGCCTGACCTCCTGCTCGACCTCCTCCTCAGGCACGCCCTGCTCGTGCAGGCGGTAGGCGACGTTGTCGTAGACCGAGAGCGAGTCGAAGAGCGCCCCCTCCTGGAAGACCATCCCCATCTTCTTGCGCACCGACATCATCTGCGCCTCCGTGTAGTCGGTGATGTCCTCGCCGTCCACGAGGACGCGGCCCGAGTCGGGCTTGAGCAGGCCGAGGATGAGCTTGATGGTCGTGGACTTGCCGCCGCCCGAGCCGCCGAGGATGACCTTCGTCTCGCCCCTGTTGACCTTGAAGCTGAGGCCGTCGAGGATGACCTTGTCGTCGAACGAGAGCGTCACGTCCTGGAACTCGATGGCGGGCGTGGCGCGGCCGCGGTCGTCCACCTCCGCGAAGGTAGATTCGGACGCGGCCGCGCTCACGCCGCCGCCCGCCGCCGGCTCCCGCTCCCGCTCCTCAACGTCCGCTGAAGGCATAAAAGTGTTCGCCGGCGCTCAACTGGTCGGCAGGCCGAAGACGAGCTGGAGCCCCCGCGTGATGAAGTAGTCGGCGACGATAATCAGGATCGAGGTCGCGACCACGGCCGAGGTCGTCGAGCGCCCCACCCCGACCGTCCCGCCCTCCGTGTTCAGGCCCTTGTGGCACGCGATGGTGCCGATGATGAGCGCGAAGGCCGCGGTCTTGACGAAGCCGCCGATGATGTCGTCGGTCGAGAGCCCGTCCCAGACCGCGGCCATGAAAGAGCTCGAGTTGATCCCGAAGAACTGCGTCGAGACCACCCAGCCGCCGCCGATGCCGATGGCGTCGGCGATGAGCGTCAGAAGCGGCAGCGTGACGAGCAGCGCCACCAGGCGCGGCGCGACCAGCTTGCGCACCGGGTCTGTGCCGAGCGCGCGCATGGCGTCGATCTGCTGCGAGACGACCATCGAGCCCAGCTCGGCCGCGATGGCCGAGGCCACGCGCCCCGCCACCATCAGTCCCGAGAGCACCGGCCCCAGCTCGCGCACGAGCGCGGTGGCCACGAGCCTGCCGGTCTGATCCTGCGCGCCGTAATATTTTAGCGTGGGATAGGTTTGCAGCGCGAGCACGCCGCCGGTGAAGAAGCCCGTCAGGAGGATGATGGTCAAGGAGCCGACGCCGATCACGTCCATCTGCGTGATCATCTCGGGGACGTAGGTCGGGCGGCGGAAGAGCCGGCCCGCGGCGCGCACCGCGAGCAGGGTGGTCTCCTGAATCTCAAGCAGGGCGCGCAGGGCGAAATTCATGTGTGCAAAAGGAGCCGGGTAACCTTCGCGCAGGGAGATGTGCCGAACGACGCCGCCCTGACCTGCCGCGCCGCCCCGGTGAACAGTCCGCGGCGGCGCCGGGCGTAGCCCATAAAGTGCTGTGTACTTTCGGTCAGAAGCTAGCGGACTTATGATGTGCGGAAAGTAGCGGGGGCGTCAAGCAGGAAAGTAGGCAGTAGGCAGATGGCAGTAGGCAGCAGGAAGAATTTTAGATTTTAGATTTTAGATTTGTGATTGAAGACGAGAGCCGCACCGGCCTTGAATCGCAAATCAAAAAATCTGAAATCGCAAATCTCCTTAACTGCCTACTGCCATCTGCCCACTGCCTACTGATTTCTACGCCGCAGGGCGCGGTTCATGCGCCTCTGCAACATCTGGCGGCGCTGCGCCTCCTGGCGGAGACTGCGGAAGAGTCGGAGCTGCTCGGGCGTGAGCACGCGGCGGACTTGCAGCTCGGTCAAGGCGCGGTGGTGCGCGAGCAGGTTTTGCAGGACGGCCAGCTCGCGCGCGCGCTGCTCGACGAGCGCCTCGTCGGCCGCGTCGGCGTAGATGGCCTCGTCGAGCGCGCGGCGCGCGAGGCGCAGGCGACGCGCGAGGTCGCGCTGCCCTGGCTCGCGCTGCCGGCGAATCTCGCGCAACTGCCGGCGCTGCTCGGGCGTCAGGCTCAGGCGTTGCATCAGGTTGAGTGCGAGCGCGGGGTTCTGTGGCGAAGCCTGCTGCTGCGCCTCCGGCTCCTCCTGCTCCTGCGCCCCGGCCGAGGCGCAGAGAGGGAACAGGAGGAGGGCGAGACCGAAGAGGGCGAGACGGCCCGCGGTGAAGAAGTTTTTAAGCGCGCTTCTCATCAACTGTCTCGAAGCCTCTAGTAGCTGCCGCCCAGAAGGTCGGACAGGCGGGGCAGGTTGTCATCTGCGGCCAGCATCTCGTCGCCGCGAGTGCCCGCGTGCGTCGGGCGCTTGCGGCGTTGCGGGGGGGCGTGGGCGGGCCTCTTCTCCACGACGTTGATGACCTGCCCCCGCGCCTGCTTCTTCAACCGCGCTTCAGTCTCGGCCGCCGCCTGCTCCTTCGCTTGCGCGACCTGCCGCGCGACAAGTGCGTTGACCTGCTCGTCCGTGTAGCCGCCCGGAACAGGAACCTCGACGCGTTCCTTCACCACCCTTTCGGTGACGCCCGCGCGGAAGGCGAGGCCGTCTGCGTCCCAGCGAATCTCCGCGCGCGTGAGCGTTAAAGCGATGAGCGCGCAGACGGCGAGCGTCGCGGCGAAAGCCCCCGCGCGCAGCCACAAAGGTGAGAGCGAGAAGAACTCGCGCAGCGCGGCGCGAGCCGAGCGTATGCGGGGCGCTGCGGGAAGAGCCTGCGCGGCGGGCGCGAGCGCCTCCTGTATGTTCAGAGAGGGGACTGTGCCGAGCGCCTCGGCGCGCCAGGCGGCGAGACCCTCGCGCACGCCGCCGAGCGCCGCAAGCTCTTCGCGGCAGATGGCGCACGCGTCGAGGTGTCCGCGGAAGAGTGCGGCCTCCTCCTTCGTCGTCTCGCCGTAGAGGTACGCGACCAACTCTTCGCCGCGTCCGCAGCCACGCGGCTTTCCGGCCGCTTCGTTCTTCTCACTCATCTCGGGGCTCCCTCCAACTGAAACCTCTCCAACTTCAAACGCAACTGCTTGAGCGCCGTGTAGAGGCGGCTCTTGACCGTGCTCAGGGGAATCTGGAGCGCGTCGGCGATCTCCTGAAACGTCAGCTCCTCGAACTCCTTCATCAGGACGACCTCGCGCAGCTCCTGCGGGAGCGAATCCACGGCGCGGCGGACGGCCTCGGCGCGCTGCTTCGACTCGGACGCGTGCGCGGGCGAGGCTTCGCGGCCGGTCGAGATGAACTGCTCGCGCCCCGCCTCGACCTCCTCATCCAAAGCGGTCTCCGCGCGGACGCGGGCGCGGCGCTGGCGCGTGATGCACTGGTTGACCGCGATGCGGTGGAGCCAGGAGGAGACCTGCGCCTCGCCGCGGAAGCGCGGGAGGTTGCGGTAGGCGTTGATGAAAGTCTCCTGCGTGGCGTCGCGCGCCTCCTCGACGCTGCCCGTGATGCCGTAGGCCAGCGCGTAAATCTTGCGCTCCCAGCGGCGCACGACCTCGCCGAAGGCGTCGCCGTCCCCGGCCAGCGCGCGCTCCACCAACTGCTCGTCGGTCGTCAAAGTCACCCCAACAAACGGCACGAGCCTCGAAACCCCCGAGCGCCTGGGCTAAAGCGGCGCGCTCGAAAGCTTTGACGCCCCGCAAAGTCCCAAAGTCTGGAAAGTTTAAGGCCGATTTCCTGATGAAAATCGCAAGGTTAAACTGCGGCCAAACATTGACAACGCTCGGCCGCGGTTCGTACTATGGATTCTGGCCGGCGGCCTTCGGGTCAGAACCGCCGGTAGCTTTCCGTCCGAACGTCGGCACGCCTGATTCTATCCTTTCGGTCGAAAAAAATTCTCCTGCATGTTGGAAAAACTTCCGCGCGTACGGCTGCTCTACATCGTTCTCGGGACGCTGCTCGTCGTCGGGCTCCTCCCGCTCGGGATGGCGGGTTGGATGCTCTCGGGTCGGAGCGCGGACGAGTTGCGCTCGGTCGAGGGTCGCTACCAAGCGCAGCTCGTGCAGGACAAGGCGCGGCAGATCGAGCTGTACGGGCAGCGCTACCGAGAGGTCGTGACGGGGCTGGCGCGCGCCTTCGAGCTGACGGGCGGCGTCGGCGTCCTGGGTCAGACCGGCAGCGACGAGCGGCTGCAAAAAGCGGTCGAGGCCGACCGCAACCTCGACGCCTTAGCCATCATGCCGGTCGCGGGCACGCCGCACGTCGCGTACAAGCCGGACGCCATCACGCGCGAGGAGGTCAACGCGCGCCTCAACGCCTCGCTCGCGGACATGGCCGAGCCCGGCGTGCGCATCAGCGGGCCGCACCTCATCCGTTCGAGCCAGGAGATGGCCCTGACCATCGCCGCGCCCGTCATGGGCGGCCCCGCAGGGGGCGAGGTCATCGCGGCCGTCGTCGCCGTCATCTCTTTCCAAGAGGTCTTCGCCTCCGTCCAGCAGCCCGCCTCTCTGACGGAGAAGGAGCTGCTCGAACGCGGGATGCCCGTCATCTTCGTCGTCAACTCGGACGGCCGGGCGGTCGCGCACCCGGACGCGCGCGTCGCCTACGCCGAGCGCTCGATGATGGACCTGAAGGTCGTGCAGGAGTGGACGGTGACGGGGCGGCAGGTGAAGTCGGCGCTCGCCCCCTTCAAGGCCGAGCGCGAGGGCGTGGAGGTCTTGATGCTCGGGGCGTACTCCACCGCGCGGCTCGACGAGCAGACGCCGCTCGGCGTCATCGCCATCCAGGACGAGCACGCGGCCTTGCAGTCGGTGACGGACATGCGTCGGCAGACGTTCTACATCAGCATGCTCGCGGCCTTCTTCGCCCTGCTCATCGGCTTCGTCTTCGCCAAGCAGCTCACGCACCCGGTCAGGGAACTCGCGGCGGGCGCGCACCGCATCGCGGGCGGAGACTTCTCGCAGCGCATCAAGGTGCGGAGCAAGACGGAACTGGGCGACCTCGGCGAGTCCTTCAACCTGATGACCGACCAGCTCCAGCAGTACATCGAAGACCTGCAACACTCGGCCGAGGAGAACCGGCAGCTCTTCATCGGCACGGTCAAGGCGCTCGCGGCCGCCATCGACGGCAAAGACCCTTACACGCGCGGCCACTCGGAGCGCGTCGCGCGCTTCTCGCTCGCCATCGGCGAGAGTTTGGGCCTGCCCGACGACGAGATGGAGAAGCTGCGCATCAGCGCCCTGCTCCACGACGTGGGCAAGATCGCCATCGAGGACAGCATCCTGAAGAAGCCCGCCGCGCTCACCGACGAGGAGTTCGAGATCATGAAGGGGCACCCGCAGAAGGGCTTCAAGATCATGTCGCAGATTCCCGCGATGAAGGACTTCCTGCCCGGCATGTACATGCACCACGAGATGATGGACGGCCGGGGCTACCCGCAGGGCCTCAAGGGCGACCAGATACCGATGCAGGCGCGCATCGTCTCGGTCGCCGACACCTTCGACGCGATGACGACCGACCGCCCGTACCAGAAAGGGATGAGTTTGGAGGACGCCATCGAGCGCATCAAGACCTTCGTCGGCACGCGCTACGACCCGAAGGTCGTGGACGCGCTCGTCGCCGCCTGCGACTCGGGCCAGATCACGCCCGGCCGCGTCCGCCTCTCGCAGCGCGCGAAAGACCTCGCCGCGGGCAAGACGCTCGTCCCCGCGCTCCGCGCGCGCCCCGTCCCCGCGGGCGAACAGGCCCCCGCCGCGTGACCCCGGGACTGTGGCTCGAAACCTGAAAGACCGTCCGCCTCCATTCAAAACGACGATGAGAAACCTACTGAAGAACACGGCCGCGCTCCTCCTTCTGCTCGCACTCGTCCCGGCCGCGCGTGCGCAGACGCCGGGCGCGGGGGCGAAGGTGCGGGGCGAAGTTGACGAGGTCGAACAACTGCTCCTGCGCAACGTGCTGGCGCAGGGCGGCGTCAACCTCGTAAAGCTCAGGTCGCGCGTCGTGCGCGGGCGCGTGGAGTTGTCAACGTCGCCCGCCGCCGGCAGCTTCGAGTCGTACGAGAAGGCCCCGGGCATGGAGATGAGCATCATCAACACCCCGACGGGTCAGTTCATCTCGGCGACGGACGGAGTCAGCCACTGGCGGCAGGCCCCGTGGGGCGCGACGACGACGACCGTCGGGCTCAGCGCCGGCGAAAACCTTTTGAAGGAGGCCGCGAAGGTCAAGGGCGACTTCAAGCTTCGGAACGCCTTCGCCTCGGCGCGGCTGAGGGGTCGCACGCAGTTGGACGGGCGCGAGGTGCTCGTGCTCGCCGCCACGCCGAGGGGGGGCAAGCCCTTCCTCATGTACTTCGACGCCGAGACCTACCTGCTGCGCAAGCAGGAGCCCGACCGCGCGGCCGGGGGGTGGGACAAGGAGCCCCTGAGGGCGATCCACATTGACGGCTACAAGACCGTCGAGGGCGTGAAGGTTCCTTCGCTCTTCCGCGTCGTCACCACGCAGTTCACGCTCACCTTCCGCGTGACGGAGGTCAAGCACAACGTCAGCATCGACGACAGACTCTTCAGAAACCCCGAAGGGAACTGAAGGCAAGCAGAACGTCATCATCCCGGCCGGCTGCCGCGGGGCGCTTTTGTCGCCCCGCGGCAGTTACGTTTATAATCGGCCTTTTCAGAAACGGCGGAAATTTATCAGCTAAGGTCACCATCCGACACATGGCATTCTGGAGACGCAAGAAAGAAGACCGCTACATCACGCTCGGCCTCAACCAGCCTTCGGCGGAGGCGGAGCAGGCGGCGACCGAAGCAGGGCTCGAACCGCCCGCGGGCGCAGACGCCGCCGCGCGGGCGCGCGAGCCCTTCGCGGTCCCGCCCGCCGTCGAGCCCGTGCCGACCGGCGCCCCGCCCGCGCCCCAGCCCGCGGCCGAGTCCGGCCTGACCGACACGCGCGAACGGGAAGTCATCGAGACGCCGCGGCCCGCGTCGGCGCCGAAGCCCGTCGAGGCCGGCCAGCGCGAACAGCAGACCGCGCCGCGGCCCGCCCAGCCCGCCCAGGAGAGGCCCGCGCCCGCGCGCACGACCGCCTTCTCCTCCTCTTCGATCCTCGGCCTCAACCGCACGGACGAGGAGCTGCGGGCGGAGATCGAAGCGTTAGAGCAGACCTACGCCGCGCGCTTCACGCGCGCCATCGCCGCCACGCGCGAATCCCTGTCGGAGAAGATCGACTCGGTCTTCGAGAACCGCAAGCAGATCGACGCGCAACTCTTAGACGAACTCGAAGAGGCGCTCATCGCCGCCGACCTCGGCGTCACGACCACGCTCGAAATCCTCGACAAGGTCAGGCGCGGCATCTCGCGCAAGGAGATCGGCGACATCGACGCGCTCAAGGCCGCGCTCAAGTCGGAGCTGCTCCACATCCTCCGCGACTCGGAGCGCAAGGGCGTGGCGAGCGAGGAGAGCGTGGACGAGTCCGTCACGCCCTACGTCATCATGGTCGTCGGCGTCAACGGCGTGGGTAAGACGACGACCATCGGCAAGCTCGCGCAGCGCATCAAGGCCGAAGGCAACGACGTGCTCATCTGCGCCGCCGACACCTTCCGCGCCGCCGCCTCCGACCAGCTCGCCATCTGGGCCGAGCGCACGGGCGTCCCGCTCATCCAGCAGAAGTCGGGCACAGACCCGGCGGCCGTCCTCTTCGACGCGCTCAAGGCGGCGAAGGCGCGCAAGTCCGACGTGCTCATCGTGGACACGGCCGGCCGCCTGCACAACAAGTCGAACCTGATGGCCGAACTCGAAAAGATGAAGCGCGTGGCGGGGCGCGAGGTCGAGGGCGCGCCGCACGAGACTTTGCTCGTCATGGACGCCGTGACGGGGCAGAACGGGCTCGAACAGGCGCGGCAGTTTTTGAAGACGGCGAACGTGACCGGCATCGTCCTGACGAAGCTCGACGGCACGGCCAAGGGGGGCATCGCCGTCGCCATCTCGAAGGAGCTGGGCCTGCCCATCCGCTACGCGGGCATCGGCGAGCGCGTGGACGACCTCGTCGTCTTCGACCCCGAGCAGTACGTCAACGGCCTCTTCGCATAAAGTTCTTGACCGCTCTCTCCAACTCTCAGACTTCCGACTTCGACGAGCGCATGATGTCGCGGGCGCTACACCTGGCCGCGCGCGGGGCGGGGCAGGTGAGCCCGGGGCCGCTCGTCGGCTGCGTCGTCGTTGACGGCCGCGGCGAGGTCGTCGGCGAGGGCTTCTACCTGTACGAGGGGGTGAAGCACGCCGAGACGTTGGCGCTCGAACAGGCGGGCGCGCGCGCGCGGGGCGCGACCGCCTACGTCACGCTCGAACCGCACGCGCACACGGGGCGGACGCCGCCCTGCACCGAGGCGCTCGTCCGCGCCGGCATAGCGCGCGTCGTCGCCACGGGCGAAGACCCGAACCCGCTCGTCTCCGGCCGGGGGTTCAGGGAGCTGCGCGCGGCCGGCGTCGAAGTGACGGCCGGCGTGCTCGCCGCAGAGGCCGAGCGGCTCAACGAGAAGTACAACCACTCGATCAGGCGCGGCCGCCCGTTCGTCCACCTGAAGCTCGCGTGCTCGCTCGACGGCCGCATCGCCACGAGCACGGGCCACGCGCGCTGGATCAGCGGAGGAGAGTCGCGCGCGCGCGCGCACCGCCTGCGGCACGAGTACGACGCCATCCTCGTCGGCTCCGGCACGGCCTTAAAGGACGACCCGCTGCTCACAGACCGCAGCGGCCTCGCGCGCCGCCGCCCGCTCCTCCGGGTCGTCCTCGACGAACGCCTCGGCCTCGGCCCGCAATCACAACTCGCACAGACCGCGCGCGAGGCTCCGGTCTTAATCTTCGCCTCCGGGAAGGCCGACGCGCACAGGGTCTCAGGGCTTGAGGCGTGCGGCGTCGAAATTTTAAGGACGGACGCGGGCGGGCGCGACCTCGGGGCCGTGCTGGAAGAGCTGCGCCGCCGGGAGGTTCAAAGCCTCATCATCGAAGGCGGCGCGGGCGTGGCCGGAGCCTTCCTGCGCGCGGGGCTGGTGGACAAGGCGAGCTTCTTCATCGCCCCGCTCATCCTCGGCTCAGACGCGCTCGGGGCCGTCTCCGGCGCGGGCCCGCTCACCGTCCCCGAAGCCGCGCGCCTCCGCGACGTCGAGACGCGCCGCCACGGCGACGACGTGGAAGTAACAGGCTATCTTTGAATCTCCCAAGGGCGAAGAAGAGGCTGGGGCAGAACTTCCTGGTTGATGAGTCGTACGCGCGGCGCATCGTCGGGGCGCTCGGGGTGCGCGCGGGCGAGACGTTGGTGGAGGTGGGGCCGGGGCGCGGGGCTCTGACGGCGCTGTTGTTGGAGGCGGGCGCGCGCGTGGTCGCCGTCGAACTCGACCGCGAACTGGTGCCGGTTCTGCTCGGGCGCTTCGGCGGGCGTGAAGACTTTAAGCTGGTCGAGGCCGATGCGCTCGGAGTCGATTTCTGCGCGGCCGTCGAGCCCGCCGCGTCGGCGCGCGTCGTCGCGAACCTGCCTTACAACATCTCGACGGCCATCCTCCAACGCCTCGTCGAACAGCGGCGCTGCGTGCCCGAGATGGTCTTGATGCTTCAGCGCGAGGTCGTCGAGCGGATCACGGCGCCGCCGGGCTCGGCCGAGCGCGGCTACCTGACCGTGCTGGTCGAAGCCTTCTGCGAGTCGGAGGCGCTCTTCGACGTGCCGCCCGGGGCCTTCCGCCCCGTGCCGAAGGTCTGGAGCACGGTCGCGCGTCTGCGCGCGCGGGCAGGCGCGGCAGGGGACTTTGACGAAAGGTTGTTCCTGCGTCTCGCCGGCGCTGGCTTCGCGCAGAAGCGGAAGACCATCCTCAACAACCTGCGCTCGGCCCCCGAAGACCTGCGGGCCATCGTCGAACAGGCGGGCGGCGCGGCGGCGGCGCTCGAAGCCGCGGGCGTCAGTCCGCAGCGGCGCGCGGAGGCGCTGACGCTCGAAGAGTGGGCCGGCCTGACGAAGACTTTAAGCCGGGGCGGGCGCTAGCCGGAGAGGTGTGCCGGGGGCTTGTGCTATACTGGCCGTCTTCGCCCCCTCTTAATATTTGCGGCGGACGGCCCTGGGCCTACGTCTTATTGGAGATAAGTGTAACAAGTGAGTAACGTAATCGAAGTGATGCCCCTCGGCGGAGTCGGCGAGTTCGGCTGCAACTGCATGGCCGTGCGCTACGGCGAGGACATGATCCTCGTTGACACCGGCATGGGTTTCCCCCAGGAGACCGCCTACGGCGTGGACGTGGAAGTCCCCGACTTCGACTTCCTCGAAGAGTACCGGGACAACATCGTCGCCGTCGTCATCACGCACGGCCACGAAGACCACATCGGCGCCGTCCCCTACGTCCTGAAGAAGTTCAACGTGCCGCTCTACGCGTCGCACTTCACGATGGGGCTCATCGAGTCGAAGCTCGAAGAGCACGACATCCTCGGCGACGTGCTGCTGCACCGCGTCGAGCCGCGCGACCGGGTGGAGATCGGCGAGTTCGAGGTCGAGTTCATACGCGTCTCGCACTCGCTCATCGACTGCTTCGCGCTCGCCATCAACACGCCCGTCGGCACAATCATCCACACCGGCGACTACAAGGTGGACGAGACGCCCGTCATCGGCGAGCCCATCGACCTGCGCACCCTGCGCCGCTACGGACAGGAGGGCGTGCTCGCCCTGACCTCGGATTCGACGAACGCGACCGTCCCCGGCCGCACGCCTTCGGAGCGCGCCGTCATCCCCGACTTCGAGGAGATCTTCTCCGAGGCCGAGGGGCGTATCTTCGTCGCCACCTTCGCTTCGTCAATCCACCGCTTGCAGATCGTCATCGACGTGGCGCAGCAGTTCGACCGCAAGGTCTGCGTGCTCGGCCGCTCGATGATTAAGAACGTCGAGATCGCCGAGCGGCTCGGCTACCTCGACCTGCACGAGGGGATGCTCGTCTCCTTGCAGCAGGCGAAGAAGCTGCCCGACGACGAGATCGTCTACCTCGTCACGGGCTCGCAGGGCGAGCCGCGCGCGGCGCTCTCGCAGCTCTCGAGCGGGTCGTACAAGGGGCTGACGATTTCGGAGGGCGACACGGTCGTCCTCTCCGCCCGCATCATCCCCGGCAACGAGCGCTCCATCTCGCGCCTCATCGGCGAAATCTACAAGCGCGGCGCGGCCATCATCGACGAGAAGCGGCGGCTCATCCACGTCTCGGGCCACGCCTCGCAGGAGGACATCCGCATCATGACCGAGGCCGTCCGGCCCGAGTTCGTCGTCCCCGTCCACGGCGAGTACCGGATGCTCTACCGCCACAAGGAGTTCCTCAAAAACCACTGCGACTTCCCCGAAGAGAACATCATCCTCATCGAGAACGGCGACGTGCTGGAGCTTGAGCCCGGCCGCGCGAAGGTCGTCGAGAAGCGCGAGGTCGGCCGCACCTTCATCGACGAGACCGGCTTCGAGGAGATCGACGGCGAGGTCGTCCGCGAGCGCCGCCAGCTCGCCTACGACGGCGTCGTCACGCCCGTCGTCACCATCGACGAGGAGTCGGGCGAACTCGAAGGCGAGCCGGAGGTCGTCGCCCGCGGCGTGCTCGGGCTGGACGGCAACGGCAACGCCGCGACCCTGCTGAACGACATGCGCCGCGTCGTCACCGCGGCGGTCGAGTCCGCCTCGCGCGACGAGCGCCGCGACGCCTCCATCCTGAAGGAGCGCGTGCGCCTCGAACTCAAGCGCTACATCCAGAAGCAGACCGGCGCGAAGCCCGTCATCCTCCCCGTCGTGGTTCAAATCTGAAAAGCAGTAGACAGTAGTCAGTAGACAGTAGCGCTCCGCGCCGCGGCCGCTGACGATAAAACCGAAGGCCCCGACCGTAAAAGTTTTTCTACTGACTACTGACTACTGTCTACTCCTCTTATGCCGGACGCCGCGGAGCTTCTTCACAACGCCAGGGTCGAGGTCGCGCCCGAGACCTACGTGCTGGTCGGCATGCGCCACGCCGACTGGGCGCGGCTGCTCGAAAGCCCGGAGCTGAGCCCGCGCCCCGAATCCAATTTCATGTTGCTGCGCGACCCCTTCGAGGTGACGCTGCTCGTCGAAGAGTCGGACTGGCGCGCGATGCGCCACGCCGCGCGCGACGCGCGAGTCGAGGCGGGCTTTCGCCTCGTGACGCTCGACGTGGAACTCGGCTGGGACGTGGTCGGCTTCCTCGCGCACGTCACGCGGATACTCGCCGACGCAGGCGTCCCCGTCGGCGCGCTCTCCGCCTTCTCGCGCGACCACCTTCTGATTAAGCAGGACGATTTAGGGAACGCGCTGCGCGTGCTCGGCGAGCACGTCGCGGAGCTTTGCTGAGACGTAATAGCGGTCAGAACCACCCGCTACCGCGGGTGGTTCTGACCGCTATTGCTCATGTCGCGAGTTGACCCATGAAGTACGACTGGAAAGAGAAAGTTGTCCTCATCACCGGGGCGTCGTCGGGGATAGGGCGGGCGCTGGCGTTGGAGTTGGGGAAGCGCGGCGCGCGCCTCGGGCTGACGGCGCGGCGGGGCGAGGAGCTTCTGCGCCTGAGCGACGAGATAGAGCGCGCGGGCGGCGAGGCGCTGGCGCTGCCGGCCGACGTGCGCGACCCGGAGGCGTTGAAGCGCGTGGCGGAGAGGGTGCGCGAGAGGTGGGGCCGGGTTGACGTGCTCGTCGCCAACGCGGGGATGAGCAGCACGACGGCCGGGACGCGGCTGAACGCGTCGGAGGTCGGCGACGTGATCTCGATAAACGTGCTCGGCGTCGTCAACAGCGTCGCGGCGGTGCTGCCCGGGATGCTCGAGCGCGGGGCGGGGCACCTCGTCGCCATCTCGAGCCTCGCCTCGTACCGCGGGATGCCGAAGTCCGGGGCCTACAGCGCGAGCAAGGCCGCCGTCTCGACCCTCTTCGAGAGCCTGCGCGTTGACCTGCGCCGGAGCGGCATCGACGTGACGACCATCCACCCCGGCTTCATCCGCACGCCGATGACCGCCGGGCGCAAGAAGAAGCTCCCCTTCCTGCTCGAACCCGACGACGCGGCCTGCCGCATCATCCGCGCCGTCGAGCGGCGCGCGCGCACCTACGCCTTCCCCTGGCAGCTCGCCTCCCTCGTCCGCGTCATCAGGCACATCCCCGGCCGGCTCTACGACCGGCTCGCCTCGAACACGAACTTCCGAGAGTAGTCAGTAGTCAGTAGACAGTAGCGCTCCGCGCCGCGGTCGCTGACGCTGCCACCCGGATGATTTATTAACGAATGGTTTGACTGCTGACTACCGGCTACCGGCTACCGACTACTGACTACTGTTCCTATGAACATCCTTCAGGCCATCATCCTCGGCATCGTGCAGGGGCTCACCGAGTTCATACCCGTCAGCTCGACGGCGCACTTAATCTTCGCGACGCGCGTGACCGGGCTGTCGCAGGCGCTCGCCGCCGAGCAGCAGACGGCCGTCATCGCCGTCATCCAGTTGGGGACGCTCGCGGCGGTCTTCGTCTACTTCGCGCGCGACATCTGGAACATCTCTTACGCCTTCGTGCGCGACCACCTGCTGCTGCTCCGCGGGCGCACGCCGCCGGGGATCGAGGGGAGCGGCTTCCTGGGCAGCCGCATGTCGCCCGACGCGAAGCTCGGCTGGCTGGTCTTCCTCGGCTCGCTCCCCATCGGCGTCGTCGGGCTCATCTTCAAGGACGAGATCGAGGGGGCGTTCACCAAGAACCTCTGGGTCATCGCGACGATGATGGTCGTCGTCGCCCTCCTCCTCCTCGTCGCCGAGAAGGTCGGGTCGCGGCGGCGCGACATGAAGGAGCTGGGCCTGGGCGACGCGGCGGCCGTCGGCTTCGCGCAGGTGCTCTCGCTCATCCCGGGCGCGAGCCGCTCGGGCTCGACCATCATGGGCGGCCTCTTCGCGGGCGAGACGCGCGAGACGGCCGCGCGCTTCTCCTTCCTGCTCTCCATCCCCGCGATTACGGCGAGCGGCCTGCTCGAATTAAGGGAAGCCGTCCACCTCCTGCCCGCGGGGAGCGCCGTGCCCCTCGCCGTCGCGACCGTGGTCTCCGGCGTGGTCGGCTACGCCTCCATCTGGTTCCTCCTGCGCTTCCTGCGCGAGCACTCGACCGGCGTCTTCATCGGCTACCGCGTCGTCGTCGGCGCGCTCATCCTGCTGCTGCTGTACGTCGGAGCCATCAACCCTTTGTGAGGCTCGCGCGCTGACGCCGCATCGGTTAAACTTGAGACGCCCCTTCTGCTTCGAGCAGCTAACCCCCGGCGGAACGGAAGGCGACGAGTTTCAATGAGCGACTCAACCAAGACCGACCCGCCCCCGCAGCGCCCGCGCAGCCCGCGCGTGCCGGTCAACTTCACCGTCGAGCTGGAGGGCGAGGGCGCCGACGGCCAGCCCTTCCAGGTCTCGGCCGAGGCCGTCCGCGTCAGCCGCGGCGGCGCCACCCTCGTCACGGAAATCCCCGCGCACGTCGGGCTGAAAGTCAGACTGACGCCCCCCTTCGGCCGCTCGCTCGACGCGGAGGTCAACGGCGTCTGGACTGACGACGCGGACGGCCGCCAGCACATCGGCGTCCGCCTCCTCGACCCCAACGGGTGGTTCGCCGAATGACGGGGACACTCGCCCGCCCGAAGAGCGTCGAGCGTCGCTGGGTCCCGCGCCGCGAGGCGTCGCAAGACCCCGCGCGGCTCGCCGCCTCGGCGGGCGTCTCCGAAGTGGTCGCCGCCGTCCTCGCCGCGCGCGGCGTCGAGACCGCGGAGGGCGCGCGCGCCCTCCTCAGCCCTTCGCTCGAACAACTGCACGACCCCTTCCTCATGCTCGGCATGCGCGAATCGGTCGGGCGCGTCCTGCGCGCGGTGGACGCGGGCGAGCGCATCCTCGTCTACGGCGACTACGACGTGGACGGGACGACGGGCACGGTCGTCCTGCGCCGCGCGCTCTCCTTCCTCGGCGCGCAGACCGGCTACCACGTCCCGCACCGCTTCACCGAGGGCTACGGCATCCGCCGCGACGTGCTCGAGAAGGCGAAGGGGGAGGGCTACTCGCTCGTCATCAGCGTGGACTGCGGCATCCGCGCCTTCGAGCCCCTTGAGTGGGCGCGTGAGAACGGCCTCGACGTTATCATCACCGACCACCACCTGCCCGACGCAGAGGAGGGCGCGCCGCCCGCCTACGCCGTGCTGAATCCGAACCAGAAGGCTTGCCCGTACCCCGACAAGAACCTCGCGGGCGTCGGCGTCGCCTTCAAGCTCGCGCACGCGCTCTTCCGCGAGCAGGGGCGCGAGAGTCAGGTCCCGGGCTTCCTCAAGGTCGTCGCCATCGGCACCGTCGCGGACGTGGCGCAGTTGACGGGCGAGAACCGCGCCATCGTCGCGCTCGGACTGGCCGACCTTCACCGGGCGACGAACCCGGGCCTGCGCGCCCTGATGGATGTCGCGGGCTGCGGCGACGGCACGGGGATGAGGGCCTTCGACGTGGGCTTCCGCCTCGGCCCGCGCATCAACGCCGCCGGCCGCATGGACGCCGCGCGCGCCGTCGTCGAGCTGTTCGAGGCGAAGAGGTACGAGGAGGCGCGCGCGCTCGCAGAGCACCTCGACGCGCGCAACCGCGAGCGGCGCGAGGTGCAGCAGCAGGTGACCGAGCGTGCCGTCGCCGAGCTTGAGCTGACCGGGCAGGAGGAGACCGCGGTCGTCGTGGTCGCGGGGCAGGGGTGGCACCGCGGCGTCATCGGCCTGGCCGCGTCGAAGATAGCCGAGCGCTTGCAGCGCCCGGCGGTCGTCATCTCGCTCGACGAGGACGGCACGGGGCACGGCTCGGCGCGCAGCGGCGAAGGCTTCCACATGCTCGACGCCCTGACCGGGTGCGCAGACATCCTCGAAGCCTTCGGCGGCCACGCGCACGCTGCGGGCCTCGCCGTCCGCCGCGAGAACGTCGCCGAGCTGCGCCGCCGCCTCAACGAGTACGCCGCGCGCGTCATGTGCGAGGATGAGGACGGCCGGCCCTGTCTCGAATACGATCTGGAGCTGTCGGGCGACGCGTTGAGCCTCGACCTCTGCGCGGAGCTTGAGGCGCTTGAGCCCTTCGGCGCGGGCTGGCCCCGGCCGGTCTTCGTCACGCGCGACCTGCGCGTCGTCGGCGAGCCGCGCGTGCTGAAGGGGCGACATTTGAAGTTCGGCGCGGCAGCCGGAGGGCGCGTCCACGACTGCATCTGGTGGGGCGGGGCCGAACGGGCCACAGCAACGCCCCGACCCGGCTCGCGCATCGAACTGGCCTACTCCGTCGAGGCCAACTGCTGGAACGGTCAGACGAGGCTTCAGTTGGTGGTTGAAGACCTGAAGGGAAGTGAATAGTGAATGGTAAATAGTAAATGGTGAAGATACTGAAACACCATTTACTATTTACCATTCACTATTCACCAAAAGACATGCAAGAGATCAGACGCAGGAAAGTATCAGGGCTCGGGCTGCGGCTCGCGGCGCCGAAGCTGGGGCGCGTGTTGGCGCTGCTCCTGCTGGCGGCGGGCGTGGCGGCCGTCGCCGTCTCCTACTGGCGTCTGAAGGATCGGACGACGTTCCGGCTCCGGCCCGGGCAGGCGCAGCTCTCCACCGAGGTCGTCGGCGTCATCGACAACCTCGAACGCCGCGAGATGAAGGGCGAGCGGCTCTGGGTTCACCTCAAGGCCGACCGCGACACGGTGTACTCCGACGGCCACCACCAGCTCGAAAACGTCCACCTCGAAGTCTACCCCGACCACGGCGACCGCCCCGACAAGATCAGCGCGCGCCAGACGCTGACGAACGAGGACAACACGCAGTTCCTCTTCACCGGCGACGTGCAGATCGAGACCCGCGACAACCTGAAGGTGAGGGCCGAGACGGTCGAGTACGAGGTCAAGACCGAGGCGGCCAACATCACGACGCCCGTCAGCTTCGAGCGCGAGAACATCGCCGGGCGCTCCGACTCGGCGTTCCTCGACGCGAAGGCGAAGAAGCTCAACCTGAAGGGCGCGGTCGAAATCACCGTCAGCCCCGAGGCGGGGGCGCGGCCCGCCGGCGAGCAGAACGCCGCCATCCCGAAGGTGAACCTGAAGCAGCCCCTGACCCTGAAGTCGGCGCAGGCCGTCTTCGACCAGGCTTCGATGCAGATCACGTTCACGGGCGGGGCCACGGCCGAGCAGGGGCGCGACGTGATGAGCGGCGACACCCTGACCGGCCACCTCAGCGAGCAGAAGCGCGTCAAGTACATCTCGGCGCGCGCCAACGCCTACCTCCGCTCGATGAACGAGGGGAAGGCCGCGGAGGTCTTCGCCGAGCAGCTCGACTTCTACTTCAACGACGAGCAGAAGCTCGTCTCGGCGCACGCGCTCCGCAGCGTGCGCGCCAAAACCATCGACGCCGACTCGGACGCCGAACTCGTCACGGACGAGTCGGTGGACGTGGACTTCGCCGTGCAGGCCGACCGCAGCGTCGTCAGGGAGATGCGCGCGGGCGGGCGGCCCGTGCTGACGCTGGCCGCGCCGAAGTCGAAGGCGGGCGACCCGAAGGCCGCCAGCAAGCGCCTGACGGCCGACGCCGTGCGCCTCTACTGGCGCGAGACGGGGCGCGACCTCGAACGCGCCGAGGCCAACGGCAACGCGGACCTCCTCGTCGAGCCCGTCCAGCCGAACCCTCTCTCAGACCGCAAGCGGCTCTACGCGTCGGCCCTTAAGTGCTACTTCTTCGAGTCGGGCAACCTCGCGCGCAACTTCGACGCGCAGGGCGACGCGAAGGCCGTCGTCGAGCCGTACCAGGAGACCGAGAAGCGCGGCGTCCGCACGCTCACCGCGCACGAGATGGCCGCGACCTTCTTCCGCGAGACGCAGGACGTGGAGCGCTTCGCCGCCGCGGGCGAGGCCAAGTTCACCGAGCGGCAGAAGACGCTCACCTCGCAGAAGATGAACGCGGGCTTCTCGCGCGAGACCTCGGCGCTGGAGACGGTCGAGGCCGCGGGCGACGCGAGGTTCAACGAACTCGACCGCAACGGGCAGTCGGCCACGATGACCTACACGGCCCCGGACGGCGTCGTGAGGCTTCGCGGCGGCGAGCCCACGGTGTGGGACTCGCGCGCGCGCCTGAAGGCGACGGAGATCGACTCGGACACCGTCGGCAAGGTCTCGCACGCGCGCGGGAAGGTCTCGACGACCTACTACAGCCAGGAGCAGACGAACGGCGCGGCCCCGTTCAAGAACACGAAGAGCCCCGTCTTCGTCGCGTCGAACGCGGCCGAGTTCATGCACGAGGCGCAGGTCGGCGTCTACACCGGCAACGCGCGCGCGTGGCAGGACGACAACTTCGTGAAGGCCGACCGGCTGGTGCTCCGCAACCAGCAGAAGCGGATGGAGGGCGACGGCAACGTCCAGAGCGCGCTCTACCAGGCGCGGAGGAAGGCGGCCGACGGCTCGCGCGAGGTCGTGCCCGTCTTCGCCACCTCGCGCTCGATGACCTACGACGACGTGACGCGCCTGCTCCACTACGCGGGCAACGTGGACATCCGGCAGGGCACCGAACGCATCACGAGCGAGGTCTCGGACGTCTACCTCCTGAAGGACTCCTACGAGGTGGAGCGCACCGTCTCGCAGCGCAGCGTCGTCGTCACGCAGCCCGGCCGGCGCGGCACGGGCGACCGCGGCGAGTACACGGCCGCCGACGAGGTCGTCGTGCTCACGGGCAACCCCGCCCGCGTCGAGGACGCCGAGAAGGGCACGTCCGAGAGCAAGCGCCTGACCGTCTACCTCCGCGAGAGCCGCGTCGTCAGCGACTCCGGCCCCTCGCCCCAGTCAACGGGGCGCGTGCGCACGACGCACAAGATAAAGAAACAGTGATGAGGACTGAGGACTGAGGACTGAGGAAAAACGGCTTTCCCTCACTCAGTCCTCAGTCCTCAGTCCTCAGTACTTTCCAATGGCGACTGAGGAGATAATCGAGGCGGCGGCGGGCGGGCGCGAGGCGCGCGACCGAAGGGTGGCGTCGGCGCAGGCGCTGGCGGCGAAAGACCTCGTGAAGACCTACGGGCGGCGGCGCGTGGTGGACGGGGTGAGCCTGCACGTCGAGCCGGGCGAGGTCGTCGGGCTGTTGGGTGCGAACGGGGCGGGGAAGACGACGACCTTCTACATGATCATCGGCCTCGAGCGCGCCAACGCCGGGCGCATCACGCTCGCGGGCCGGGACATCACACGGCTGCCGATGTACCTGCGCGCGCGCCTGGGCGTCGGCTACCTCCCGCAGGAGCCCTCGGTCTTCCGGCGCATGACGGCCGCCGAGAACATCCTCGCCGTGCTTGAGACGCTGGGCCTGAGACGCGCGGAGCGTCTGAAGCGCCTGGAGGAGCTGCTGACCGAGTTCGGCATCCAGCACGTCCGCAACACGCGCGCCGACGCGCTTTCGGGCGGCGAGCGGCGGCGCACCGAGATCGCGCGGGCGCTCGCCACCGAGCCGCATTTCATCCTCCTCGACGAGCCCTTCGCCGGCATCGACCCGAAGGCCGTGGACGACATCCAGCAGATGATTCTTTATTTGCGCCGGCGCGGCATCGGCATCCTCATCACCGACCACAACGTCCGCGAGACGTTGGGCGTCACCGACCGCGCCTACATCATGGCCGACGGCCGCATCTTCCGCTCGGGCTCGCCCCTCGAACTCGTCGAAGACACAGAGGTGCGCCGCCTCTACCTCGGCGAGAAGTTCAGGATGTGAAGAGCAGTAGGCAGTAGGCGGACGGCAGCAGGTAGCCGCCCCCGCCGCTGACGTCGAGTGTTTAAAACGTGATTCCGGCAAAGTTTTTCACTGCCCACTACCTACTGCCTACTGCCTGCTGATTTCTGCTATACTCTCTCCCGAACCGCGTGACGGTTTCTTGAAATCAAATACCCGATAATTTAAGAAGCGATTATTTCAGCGGACTTATGTCGGTCAAGCTCACAACAAACCTATCGCAGCGACTCGTCCTGACGCCGCAGTTGCGCCAGCGCATCGAGATGCTGCAAATGACTTCGCTGGAACTGACTGACCTCATCCAGCAGCAGCTTTTAGAGAACCCCGTTCTCGAAGAGGTGCAGGCGCAGGACGAGAAGCGCGAGCTGGAGAAGGAGATTCTCGACCAGCTCGCCGGCTCGACCGACGACGCGCCGTCGGTCGAGCCGGCCGCGCCCGACTCGCTCAACGGCGGCCCCGCCGCCAACGGCGCGGGCGACGCCCCCGCCGTCGCCGAAGGGTTCGACGCGCCCGAGACGTTCGAGGCCGGCGAGGCCCCCGCCACCACCGACGAGTTCGGCGACGTTCACGACCCGGCCGAGGCGTCGGGCGACTCCTTTGAGGAGATAGACTTCGGCCGCGAGTTCCAGGACTACCTCGACCCCGGCTACAAGACGCAGGAGTACGAGTACAAGGAGGACGCGCCGACCTTCGAGCAGTTCCTGACGCGCGCGCCCTCGCTCGCCGAGCACCTCGAATGGCAGCTCCACATGACGCAGGTCTCCGACGACCTCGTCTACGTCTGTGAGGGCGTCATCGGCAACCTCGACGGCGACGGCCGCCTCAACGCGACCAACGAAGAGATCGCAGAGCTTTCGGGCTGTAGCCCCGAGCGCGTCGAGGAGGCGCGCCAGCTCGTCCTTCTGCTCGACCCCGTGGGCTGCGGCGCGCGCGACGCGCGCGAGTGTCTGCGCGTTCAGTTGAAGGCCCTGGGGCCGGACGCGTGCCCGCGCGGCGCGGAGCGCTGTATCGCCGAGCGGCTCATCTGCCCCGAGATTTCGCTCTCAGATTTGCAGCAGCACAAGCTGCCGAACCTCGCCAAGCAGTTGGGCGTCGAGGTCATCGAGCTGGTCGAGGAGCTTCAGCACATACGCAAGCTCGACCCGTACCCGGGCCGCCGCTACTCCTCGGACGAGCCGATCCTCATCGCCCCCGAGGTCTTCATCGAGAAGGTTGACGACGAGTACGAGATCTACTTCGCCGACGACGGCGGCCCCCGTCTGCGCATCAGCCGCGACATGCAGCACATGCTCAGCCGCGAGGGGACGACCAAGGAGACGAAGGACTTCATCCGCGAGAAGATGCGCTCGGCCGTGGACTTGCTGCGCAACATCGAGCACCGGCGGCAGACCATCTACCGCGTCGTTGAGTGCATCGTCCGCCGCCAGCAGCAGTTCCTCGACAAGGGCGTCCAGTTCATCAAGCCGATGATGCTCAAGGACGTGGCCGAGGACACGGGGATGCACCTTTCGACCATCTCGCGCGTCGTCAACCGCAAGTACGCGCACACGCCGCAGGGCGTCATCGAGCTGCGCCGCTTCTTCACCGAGGGCATGCTGAACGAGGAGGGCGAGGAGGTCTCGACCCGCATCATCAAGCTCCGGATCAAGAAGCTCATCGAGGAGGAGGACTCGCACAACCCCATCACCGACGACCAGGTCGTCAAGATTCTCGCCAAGGAGGGCATCAAGCTGTCGCGCCGCACCGTTGCGAAGTACCGCGACCAGATGTCGATCCCTGGCTCGCGCGAGCGCAAGGCGGTCGTGTGAGGGGTGAAGGGGTGCCGGGTGTTAGGTTCCGGGTTCTGGTTAAAACCTAAATCCCGGAACCCGGAACCTGGCATCCAGCACCCAATGTTTCGCAGTACACAACCAGGCAAAGGCCCGCGCGGCCGTGGCGGAGACGACGCAAGCCCCCGTCCGCCCCGCCCGCGGGCGGAAAGGTCACGTATGGATTTCGAGTACACGGGGCGACACATCGACGTCACGCCCGCGCTGCGCGCGCACGTCGAGGAGCATTTCGGGAAGATTGATAACCTCTTCGAGGGTGCCACCACGGCGCGCGCCCACGTCATCATCGACGTCGTGAAGAACCGGCACATCGCCGAGATCCTCTTCCACTGGCGCGAGCACACGCTCACCGCCAAGGACACCAACGCCGACATGTACCAGGCGCTCACGCGCTGCGTCGACAAGATCGAGAAGCAGGCCCTCAAGCTCAAGAAGAAGATCATCGAGCGCAAGCAGGACGCCGTCCCCCTCTCGGCCGTTGCGCCCGACGAGACGGGGACGGCCGCGCCGGAGAACCCGGAGCCGGAGCGCCACGCGGGGCGCATCATCGCGGCGCGCCGCTACAAGGTCAAGCCGATGACGGCCGAGGAGGCGGTGCTCTCGCTCAACGAGGACGGCGACCAGTTCGTCGTCTTCCGCGACTCCGACACCGACCGCCTGAGCGTGCTCTACAAGCGCAAGGACGGCAACTACGGGCTCATCCAGCCCTGAACGAAGCGAAGGCTGAAGGGGAGGGTGTTGGGTGCCGGGTGCCGGGTGCTGGGGAAGAACAAACCCAACACCTAACACCTAACACCCAACACCCTCATCCTTCATCCTTCCGATTGATGAAGACCACACCTCAAAGCGGCGGGAGCCCCACGATCACGGTCGGCGAGTTCGTCGCGCGCGCGCCGGAGGGGCTGCCGCTCACCTTCGTCGCGGGCGAGGGCGGCGCGGGGGCGCGCCGGCTCGACACGCCGCGCATCCAGAAGCTCGGGCTCGCGCTCGCGGGCTTCCCGCACTACGTCCACGAGGGGCGCGTGCAGATCGTCGGGGCGAGCGAGTTGCAGTTCCTGGGTCAGCTCACCTCGGAGGGGCGGCGCGCGGCCGTCTCACGCCTGGAGCTTGAGAAAATCTCCTGCATCCTCGTCACCAAGGGGCTCGTGCCGCCGTCCGAGCTGGTCGAGGCGTGCGAGCGCGCGATGCTGCCGCTCATCCAGACCACGCTCGTCAGCTCCGTCGCCATCACCGCCGTCACCGAGTACCTCGAAGAGGCGCTCGCCCCGCGCGAGACGCGCCACGGCGTGCTCCTCGACCTCTACGGCCTCGGCGTGCTCATCGAGGGCAAGTCGGGCGTGGGCAAGTCGGAGTGCGCGCTCGACCTCATCATGCGCGGCCACCAGCTCGTCGCGGACGACATCGTCGAGGTAAGGCGGCGGCGGCCGGGCCTCCTCATGGGCGGCGCGCCCGACCTCCTGCGCGAGCACATGGAGATTCGGGGCCTGGGCATCCTCAACATCCGCGAGCTGTTCGGCGTCTCGGCCGTCAGCGGCCCGAAGCAGTTGGGGCTCGACATCAAGCTGGTGCGCTGGGGCGAGGCGGGCGACGTTGACCGCCTCGGCCTCGAAGAGAGGAGGGTGGACATCCTCGGCGTCGCCGTCCCCTACTTCGTCCTGCCCGTGAGCCCCGGCCGCAACCTCGCCACGCTCGTCGAGACGGCGGTGCGCGTACACCTCATGCGCCTGCGCGGTTACAATGCGGCCGAGAGTTTCGTCGAGCGGCACGACGCCAGTCTGCGGGGCGAAGGGGCGGGGGATGACTGAGAGGAGGCGGGAGGGCGAGGAGGGCGGCGCTACGCGCGCGGGCGCGCCCGACGTCGTCATCATCACGGGCCTCAGCGGCTCGGGGATGTCCTCGGCGACGAACGCGTTTGAAGACCTCGGCTACTTCTGCGTGGACAACCTGCCGCTGACTTTGATGCCGACCTTCGGGCGGCTCGTGCAGCCCGAAGATCACAACCGCCCGCACATCGAGCGCGCCGCGCTGGTCGTAGACATCCGCGAGGGGAGATTTTTGAGCGAGTTCCCCGAGCGCCTGAGGGAACTGCGCGCGTCGGGCCTGCGCGTCTTCGTCCTCTTCTTCGAGGCGTCGGACGAGGCGCTCGTGCGCCGCTACAGCGAGTCGCGGCGGCCGCACCCGGCCGATTCGGGCGACGGCCTGCTCGAATCCATCCGGCGCGAGCGCGGCGCGATGTCCGAGATACGCCAGCTCGCCGACCAGGTCATCGACACCTCCGGGCACACCGTCCACACGCTCCGGCGGCTCCTCATCGAGCGCTTCGGCTCCGCGCGCGGCGGGGCGACGATGCGCGTGCAGGTCTACAGCTTCGGCTACAAGCACGGCGCGCCGCACGACGTTGACCTGCTCTTCGACGTGCGCCACCTGCCGAACCCGCACTTCGTCCCCGAGCTGCGCGACCTCTCGGGGCACGACCCGCGGGTGGTGCGCTTCCTGAAGGCCAGCGACGAGGTGCGCGAGACCCTGCGGCGCTTCACGGAACTGATCGACTACCTGCTCCCCCTCTACAGGCGCGAGGGCAAGTCCTACGTCACCATCGGCATCGGCTGCACCGGCGGACGCCACCGCTCCGTGATGACGGCCAACTGGATCGCGCGCCACCTCCGCCGCGGCGGCTACGAGGCCGCGGCCGTCCACCGCGACGTGGGGAAGACGAAGAAGCAGAAGGCGGCGAGGAGAAGCTGAGTGATGCCTGACAGACCTAAAGAAGAAGGGGCGGCGGGGCGCGTGGCCGGGGTCATCGTCTCGCACGGGCAGGTGGCGAACGAGCTGCTGTCGGCGGCCGAGACCATCATCGGCAGCTTCAAGCACATCACGGCCGTCTCCATCGGCTGGGGCGACGAGGTGGAGGCCGCCAAGAACGAGATCCGCCGCGCCATCGAGCGCGTCTCCGAGGAGGGCGGCGTCCTCCTGATGACCGACATGTTCGGCGGCACGCCGACCAACATCGCCTCGATGTTCCTGCAACAGGGCGCGGTCGAGGTGGTGACGGGCGTCAACCTGCCGATGGTCATCAAGCTCGCGGGGCTCCAGCCGGGCGTGCCGCTCGAAGAGGCCGCGCGCCTGGTGAGAGACCAGGGGCGGCAGGGCATCTACCTCGCGGGCGAGCTGCTCGCGGGCGGCGGCGGGCGCAAAGGTTGATGAGAGTCGGAGGGTACGAGCGTTGGTCGAGTGTCGCGTTACCATCGTCAACCGACTGGGGCTGCACGCGCGGGCGGCGGCGAAGCTCGTGCGCGCGGCGACGGCCTTCCGCTCGACCCTCAAGCTCGTCCGCCTGGACAGGAGCGCGACGGCCGACGCGAAGTCCATCCTGAGCGTTCTGATGCTGGCGGCCTCTCGCGGCACGGAGTTGCAGATTATGGCCGAGGGGCCGGACGAGTCGCAGGCGCTCGACGCCTTGTGCCAGCTCATCGGCGGCGGGTTCGGGGAAGTTGAAGAGTGAGCAGTAAGAGGGACAAGAGCGAGCGGCGCTGGCGCGGCGTGGCCGTCTCGGACGGCTCGGCCGCGGGGCGCGTGCTGCGCATCCACAGCGGCGGGCGCACGAGCATCTACCGCGTCAAGCTCGACCACGCCGAGGTCAACCGCGAGGTGCGCCGCTACGGCGCGGCCGTGCGCCTGGCGCGCCGGCAGTTACTCGCCCTGAAGAAGCGCGCCGCCCGCACGCTCGGCGAGGAGCACGCCTACATCTTCGACGCGCACCTCCTCATGCTCGAAGACCGCAAGCTCAACGACGACGTGGTGGCCGTCATCCGCGACGAGTCGGTCAACAGCGAGTGGGCCGTCAAGGTCGTGACCGACCGCATCCTCGCCGTCTACGAGGAGATCAAGGACGACTACCTGCGCGAGCGCAGCTCGGACATCGAGGACGTGACGCGCCGCCTGCTGGTCGCGCTCTCCGGCGAGAGCATGCTGGGCCGCCGGCTGACCGAGGACGCCGTCGTCGTCGCCGAAGAGCTGATGCCCTCGACGCTCGCCGAGCTCGACTTCACGCACATCAAGGCGTTCGCGACCGACGTGGGCGGCTGGACTTCGCACACGGCCATCATCGCGCGCGGGTTAGGCATCCCGGCCGTCGTCGGCCTGCGCGACTTCTACCGCGCGGCGCGCACCGGCGACCAGATCGTCATCGACGCGGGCCGCGGCGAGGTCACGCTCCACCCGACGCCGGAGGCGCTCGAACGCTTCGCCCGGGAGAAGCAGGTCGCGAAAGAGTCGCCGCCCGCGCGCGCCGCCACCGCGGCGGAGCTGCGCGAGCCGCTGAAGACGCGCGACGGCGTCGAGGTCACCCTGCGCGCCAACGTCGAGCTGCCCGTGGAGTACGAGTGGGTGAACCGCTACGGCGCGCACGGCATCGGCCTCTTCCGCTCGGAGTTCCTGCTCTCGCACCGCGGCTCGGTGCCGAACGAGGACGAGCAGCGCGATGCTTACGAACACCTGGCGCGCATCGCGGGCGAGGACGGGTTGACGGTGCGACTCTTCGACATGGGCGGCGACAAGCTCACGGGCTCGCGCCTCGACGCGGGCGAGGAGCGCAACCCCGCGCTCGGGCTGCGCGCCATACGCCTCTGCCTGCGACGCCCCGAGCTTCTGCGGACGCAGGTGCGCGCCGTGCTGCGCGCGGCCGCGCGCGGCCCGATAGACCTTGTCATCCCGATGGTCTCGGACGTGACCGACGTGCGGCGCACGCGCGAGGTCATCGAGGACGAGCGCGCGCGGTTGCGCGGCGAAGGGAAGGAGGCCGGCGGGGTGCGCGTCGGCGCGATGATCGAAGTGCCCTCGGCCGTGCTCGTCGCCGAGAAGCTCGCGCGCGAGGTGGACTTCTTCAGCCTGGGCACGAACGACCTCGTCCAGTACACGCTCGCCGTGGACAGGGGGAACGACGAGGTGGCAGGCTGGTTCCGCTCGCTCCACCCGGCGGTGCTGATGTGCGTCAGGCGCGCGCTCGAAGCCGCGGCGGCGGCAGGCATCCGCTCGGTCGTCTGCGGCGAGATGGCGGCGTCACCGGCCTACGCGGCCGTGCTGCTGGGCCTCGGGGCGCGCGAGCTGAGCATGGCCCCGACGGCCATCCCGCGCGTGCGGCGCACCGTGGCGGGGCTCGAACTGGAAGAGGCCGCGGCGGTCGCGCGTGAGTGCCTCGAATGCGCCACGGCCGACGAGGTGGAGGAGTTGGTGCGCGTGAGGCTCGGCGGGCGCTGGCCGAATCTTTTTCCCAAAGAAATCTTGCCACCCCCGAAAACCAAAGGGTAGAATCAACCAACGGGCCAGTAACGGCCCGCCTCTTTGACCGAACCCCCGACCTTCCGCCCGACGCCGTCAACAACCGCACGCGCAAACCGTTTGCTTCGACATCATGAAAGGCGTCCGACGAAATAGCGGCAGTACCGCCCGCGGCTGCGGGTGGGTCGGGGTTCACGCGGCGGCGCACTTATCTGAGAATCCGGCCGCTTTAGCAGTTTATGCAAGGTGAGAGTCGCCCGGGCGTTCATTGCCCACGAACGGCCGCCGGGCGCAAGCGAACAAGGGGAAGAGTCCGAAGCGACCGACCGCGCCAGGAGCCGCCGTGCCCGGCGGAAGCGGCGGCGCTGAAGGACCAGCAAGGAAGAGTGCCCGTATGAAGAAGTTCCTATACGCCGCGGCCGCCGCGCTCGCCCTCTGCGGCGCGGGCGCGACCCGTGCGCACGCGCAGGCCGGCGTCCGCGTCGGCCCGGCCGCGGACGACGTGGGGCGCGAAGCGCCCGCGACGCCGAAGAAGGACGAGAAGAAGGACTCGAAGAGCCCCTCCTCCGAGAAGCCGCGCGAGGCCGCGAAGGATTCGGGGAAGGGCCAGGAGTCCGCGCCCCCTTCCAACACCGCGACCGCCGCGGTCACGCCCGCGGTCAAGACCAACCCCTCGTCAACCAGCGACGCGCCGCCTAAGCCCGCCAACGAACCCAACGTCCCCGTCGGCGCGGCCGTCAAGACCTCCGCGGGGGCCGAGGGCTCCAACGACACGGGCAAGGGGACTAACGGCCAACCCGCGACGCCGAACAACAACCCGCCCGCGTCGCGCCCGGCGAACGCTTCGCCCGCCGCCGCTACACCGACGGCGGCCGTCTCGCCCGCCAGCATCTACCGCATCGGCATCGGAGACGTGCTCGACATACGCCTGCTCAACGCGCAAGACCCGCGGCAGAACACGCTCTACTCGGTCGTTGCGGGCGGCGTGCTCGACTACCCCCTGCTCAAAGACCCGCTCACGGTCGCCGGCATGACGACCGACGAGCTGGCCGCGCAGCTCGTCGCGGAGTTCCGCCACCGCAACCTCTACGACAAGCCGCAGGTGCGCGTCAGCGTCCGCGAGTACGCGAGCCACGCCGTGCTCGTCAGCGGACTGGTCAACGACCCCGGTACCAAGATTCTCAAGCGCGAGGCCATCCCGCTCTACGTCATCATCGCCGAGGCGCAGCAGAAGCCCGAAGCCGGGCGCGCCGTCATCGTCTCGCGCGCGACGGGCAAGGTCACGAACGTCGATCTCAACGACGCCGCGGGCCTCAACACGCTCGTGATGTCGGGCGACGTGGTGACGCTCACCGTGCGGCCGCCCGAGTTCTACTACGTCGGCGGCGAGGTGGGCGCGCCCGGGCAGAAGGACTTCCACACCGGCATCACGCTGACGCAGGCGCTGCTCGCCTCGGGCGGCGCGACGAGGCCCGAGGCCGCGCGCGTGCGCGTGCTGCGCGCGGGCCCCGACGGCAGGCTGTCGCCTTCCGAGTACAGCCTGCGCGAGATCGAGAACGGCGTCGTGCCCGACCCGCAGCTCCAGCCCGGCGACCGCATCGAGGTCTCGTCCGCGTCGGCCAGGAAGAAGTGAGGTCGGCCCTCCGTACGGGGGCCGACCCTCTTTTGTGGCTCCGTGCTTGAGCGCCTTCGAGCGCCTTGTCCGCCGCGCCCCCGGGGCTGTATTATCCTGCGCGGCCGGACAGACAGTTTCACTCCCGTAGCGCGACGCTCGTGCGTCTCTCGCGTCCGCGCCGGTTCGTTTGCATCGATAAGACTCGCACCTGCCCGTCGGAGGAACATAACTTTGAGTAAGTGGAATTCAATCGGCGCGGCCGCGCTCGCCGCCGCGCTCGTCCTGTCCCCCTTCGCCAGCCCCGCCGCCCGTGCCGCGACGCTCCGCGCGACGCAGCAGGACGACGCACCCTCACAGGCCGAACAGGAGACCTTCAACCGCGGGCGCGCGCTCTTCGCCAAGGCGCAGTACGAGCAGGCGGCCGCCGTCTTCCGCGACTTCCTGAAGGGGCACCCGGACAGCTTCATCGCCGACCTGATGCTGCTCTGGCTCGGCCGCTCCTACATCGAGCTCGGCAAGTTCAACGAGGCCGCCGAAGTCGCACAGCGCCTGCGCGCCATCAAGGACACGCCCTTCTCCGACATCTACGACACCGAACTCCAGACGGCGCGCGCCGAGGCGGCCTCGCGCCCCGCGCCGCCCGCCGCACAGCCTACGCCGCGCCCGGCGTCCACGCCCGCGACGCAGGTGGCGAGGGCGACGCCGACGCCCACGCCCGCGCGCCCGCGCGCCACCCCGCGCCCGACGCCGACCGAAGTGGCGTCCAGTGGGACGAACGCCAACGTGCCCGGGCTCTCCGTCCGCGGCGGCGGCGAGGCCGAGCGCCCGCGCACCGCCGCGAACCGTCGCAACCGCAACACCCGCGGTAGCGCCGCCCAGCCCCCCGCGACGACCGCCCAGCCGGCCGCGCAGCCGACGCCGCAGCCGACGCCGACGCCCGTGCGCAGGCCGACGCGCACCGAGACGGCCGCAGTCCCGACCCCGACCCGCACGCCCGTCCCGACCCCGGCCGTGACGCCGACGCCCATCCCGCGCCCCGTCGAGACCGCCGTCGCGTCGCCCCCGCCGCCGAGCATAGGCGACGCACAGTCAACGGGCGGCTTCAGCATCACAGTCCGACAGGTGCCCGACTTGCAGTTGGCGCTGCGCCGCTCGGCGCTCGCCGCGCAGCCCGGTCAGACGATCCAACTGCCGCTCGCCATCACCAACACGGGCAACAAGGACGACATGTTCCGGCTTGAGACCGACCTCCCGGCCGAGTACCAGCCCAGCTTCAGCCAGAGCAGCAACGATACGGCGGGCCTCCCCGTCTTCGTCACCCCGCAGTTGCAGCGCGGCCAGACGCTCGAAGTCGTCCTCAACGCGCGCGTGCCCGAGAGCGCGCCCGACAACCAGCAGCAGCGCTTCTTAGTCCGCGCCGCCTCGCAGGCCGACGCCACCGTGATGAAGGTGACCGACGCGTCCCTGACGGTCGTCGCCGCCGCACTCGCCGCCGCGTCGAACGCGCTTCAAGAGACCGTCCAGCCCGGCGACACCTTCACGCAGCGCATCAGCGTCCGCAACCAGGGGAGCGCCACCGCGCGCGTCACGCGCGCCGACTTCGTCTTCAACCCCGACTTCGAGTTGGTGAACGCGACGCCCGCGCCGCTCCAGTACGACCGCCCGTCGCGCACGGCCATCTGGCTGCTGGGCGACCTTGAGTCGCGCGACAACCGCGAGATCACGGTCACGCTGCGCGCCGTGAGCGAGGCGCTCGCCGGCCCGAACAAGCCGGTCGGCCGCGGCACGATGCGCACGCAGAGCCTCTTCATCCCCGCGAACTTCGAGGGGCCGACCATCTCCGTCGGGCGCGTCGCGGGCGCGCGCGTCGAGGCCGTCTCGAAGGGGCTGACGGCGACGCCGGGCGACACGATGTACGTCCCGTTCATCGTCCGCAACCCGTCGAACTACCCCGAGAGCTTCGAGCTGCGCATCGTCGCGCCGGGCGCGCCGCAGGCCACGGTCTACGCGGACCTGAACGGCGACGGCCGCCACCAGACCAACGAGCCCGCCGTCACGCAGACCACGCCGCTCGACCCGCGCGGCGGGCAGTACCCAGTCCTGCTCGGCGTGGACATCCCGCGCTCGACGCCCGACCGCACGCAGTTTGCCTACAACCTCGTGACGCGCGCCATGAACGCCGCGGGTCGCATCGCGGGCGAGGACTCGACCGTGCTCACGGTGGCGACGCCGCGCGTGCGCGTGAGGGCGGAGCTGCCGAACACCGAGGTCAAGCCGGGCGACACGCTCTTCTACCGCCTCGTGCTCGTCAACGACGGCGGCGGCCTCGCGAAGAACCTGGTCGTGATGGAGCAGTTGCCCGACACACTTGAGTTCATCTCGTCCGCGCCGGAACTGACGCTTCAGGATGTGGGAGGCGGC
This sequence comes from Pyrinomonadaceae bacterium, assembly GCA_035563535.1. Taxonomy (GTDB): domain Bacteria; phylum Acidobacteriota; class Blastocatellia; order Pyrinomonadales; family Pyrinomonadaceae; genus QHXN01. Next base: position 81,408 of record DATMVD010000006.1, read on the forward strand.
GGGCGCGGACTCGTCTGGCGCGTGTCAGAACTCGCGCCGGGCGACACGCAGGTCTTGCAGGTGACGGTGCGCCTGCGGCCGAACCTCCCGGCGGACGCGGTCATCACGCCGCGCCACACGCTCACCTACCAGGACTCGAACTCGAACTCGTACCGCGGGCAATGAGCGACGCCCGCGCGCGCGCGCAGACGGACACGGAGGCGGGGGCTGTCGAGCCCCGCCTCCGTGTTCCTTTTGCGGCGTACGGGGAGCGGCCCGCGGCGCGCGCGCGCGGGCGACTTCTGAAACTCATCGCGGCGAAGCTCGCGCTCGACCTGCTCTTCGTCGGCGCCCTCGCCGCCTACACGCACGCGGTCACGTACCGAACCGGCTTCGCGGGCGTGCTCGAACACGCCGACGGGCTCGGCGTGAGCGGCCGGGTCGAAGACCTCGAACTCCCCGGCTCTTCCGTCGAAGTTCAACTCTTCCTCAACGGCGAGTTCGCCGCCGCCACGCTCGCGAGCGAGCCCTCGCCGGGCGACTCTCACACGCCTGCCCGACGGGCCTTCGTCTTCCGATTCGAGCAGCCGCGCCACGGCGAGTACGAGGCGCGCGTCTACGCCGTCCGGGAGGGGCGCGGCGGGGCGCGGCGCACGCTTCAGCAGGTGGGCGAGCCGCGGTACTTCCGTTGGAAATGAGAGAGAGCTTCAGTGCCGAAGACCGTGCGCTCGCCGCGTGGGAGATAGCGGCGGCCTCCACGTCGGCGCTCGCCGCGGAGTGGGTCGTGGGCACGCTCGGGGGGCGGGGGAGGCTTCTACTTCTAATTCCGGTGACGACGGCCATCGTCTTCATGCTCGTCTCGCACCGCGTGCGCGGCGAGTCGGCGCGCGCGGTCGGCTGGCGGCTCGACAACTTTCTTGAAGCGTCGCGTCTGCTCCTGCCGCCGATGCTCGCGGTCACGTCTCTGCTCGTCGGTCTGGGTTGGTACTCGGGCACGCTCGACTTCGGGCGCTGGGAGGGCGGGCAGTCGATCATGGGTGTGCCGGGGCTGAGCCTCGTCTGGGGGCCGCTTCAGCAGTACGCGCTTCAGGGCTTCATCAACCGGCGCGCTCAGGTCGCGCTCGGGCGCGGGCCTTCGAGCGTGCTGCTGGTCGGCCTCCTCTTCGCGCTCTTTCACCTGCCGAACCCGTGGCTGATGTTCGCCACCTTCGCGGGCGGCCTGCTGTGGGCCTGGGTCTACCAGCGCGCGCCGAACCTCATCGCCGTGGGCTTGAGCCACTCCCTGATGACGTGGGTCATGATCTCCTCCGTCCCGCCCGGGGTGCTCCACAACCTCCGCGTCGGCTATAAATACTTCGGGTGAAAAGAAATCCTGCCCCGTGCAATTCCTCCGCGCCCCGATTCATCAAAGTTTTACGCGAGACGCCTTTGGACTGTACGTGTTCAACGGTGCTTTGCTATAATCCGCGGCGCGGATTTGAGAACGGGTCGGGCGGTCGCCGCCGAGCCCCTTGAGGGGTGAGGGGGAGGAAAGTCCGAACACCGAAGGGCAGCGAGCCCGCTAACGGCGGGGCGTCGGCCGTTTAAAGTCTGCGAGAGCAGGCGTTGAACGGAAGGCGACGACAAGTGCAACAGAGAACAGACCAGCCAGCGGGCCGGCTCCTTCGGGAGACCCGGCAGCGGGTGATGGGTGAAACGGTGCGGCCCTCACGGGCTTAAAGTAAGAGCGCACCGGCGCGTCTGGTGACAGGCGCGGCCAGGCAAACTCCTCGCGGTGCAAGACCAAATAGGGAGGCGGGCAAAGGGCGGCCCGTCCGAACGCGCGCTCTTCCGAGAGCGCGCCACGCCTCCGGGTAGGTCGCTTGAGCCGTCCGGCAACGGACGGCCTAGAGGAATGATCGCCCATCCGCGAGTCGTCCGCGGCTCGCGGTGGACAGAATTCGGCTTACAGACCCGTTCTCGAATCCGCGGACACACTCGTTCTTTCACCTCGGAATTCAATAAAACCCCCAAGCCTCACGGGACGTTTGCAGCCCCAAAGGCGACAGGAGAACCCGAGAATGGCGAACCGTAAAGGCGTCTTCATCGGCGCTTACGTTCCCGCGGAGCTGAAGCGCGCGCTTCAGCAGCGGGCCACGAGCGAGCACCGCACGCTCTCTCAGGAGATCACACGCATCCTCGAAGAGGCGGTCAAAGGCCCGCGACTGCCGCCGAACTTCGTCGAGCGCCGCGCGCCGGGCCAGCTCCCGCGCCGCCGCGACTCAGACCCTCTGCCGCGCCGCCGCCGCGACGACCTGCCTTACAAAGGCCCGCAGCAGCCGGGCGGAGGCGACTCCGGCGCGGAGGGTTAGACGCCGGCCGAGAGAGAAAACGGGAAGCCCCTGAGGCGTCGCGCGACAATCGGCGGCTCAGGGGCTTCTGTCTTTCCGGCGCGCCGCCCCCGCGTCGCCTTCGCAGACCCTTTCTGCTACACTGCGGCGTCGAAAGCTTAGAAGCCAGCGATGCCGGATAACCCTTCCCTCAACAAAAAAGTTCTGGTCGTCGGAGCCCTCGGAGTCGTCCTCGGGTTCCTCGCAGGCTTCTTCCTCGCGAACGGCATCAACCGCGCCGAGCAGGAGAAGCTGCGCGGGGAGTTGACGGCCGCGCGCGCGGGGGGCGGGCCTGCGCCGCAGGGCGGCGGAACGGGCAAGGCGCAGCAGGCTTCCGCCAAAGGCGACGACTCCTTCCCGACGCTCACCGACGAGCAGTTGGGGAACGCCGTGAAGCAGGCCGACGCAGACCCCTCGAACGCCGAGTTGCAGCACAAGGTCGGGCAGGCGCTCTACTTCTACGCGTGGGAGAAGGGCAACGCGCAGATACTCCCCGAGGTCGCGCGGATACTCAAGCGCGCGCACGCGCTCGACCCGAAGAACTACCGCACGACCGTCATCGCCGGCGACGCGCACTTCCTCATCGCCACGCAGAGCGACGACGCCCGCGTGCTCGGCGAGGCGCGCAAGTTCTACGAGGCGGCGCTCGCCGCTCAGCCCGAGGACGCGCAGGTGCGCACCAACCTCGGCCGCACGTACTTCTTCGACAGGCCCCCGAACCCGCAGCGCGCGATTGCCGAGTACCGGCGCGCCTTACAGGCGGACCCGAAGCAGGAGCTTTCGCTCCAGAGCCTCGCGGCCGCGCTCATCGAGACGGGCGGGCTGGACGAGGCCGCGCGCCGGCTCGACGAGCTGGAGAAGTTGAACCCCTCGAACGGTGAGCTGGCGGGGCTGCGCGCGCAGCTCGAACAGAAGAGGAACGCCGCGAAGGAGAGGCAGTGAAGTACCTCATCGTCCTCGCTATCTTCGCGGCCGTCGCCTTCATCGTCTACTGGCGGCTGCGCCCGTACATCCGCGGCGTGCGCCGCTTCCTCGGCGTCCTGCGCGAGATGAGGCGCATGAGCGGGGGTACGCCGCCCGGGGGCCTCCCGCAACAACAGCCGAGCCCGAAGCGGGCCGCTAACGAAAAGCTCCAACGCTGCGCCGCCTGCGGCACGTGGATGCCCGCCTCGCGCGCCGTCTCGCTGCGAGGCGGCGCGACCTACTGTTCGCACGCCTGCCTCGAACGCGCCGCCGACACGCCCCGACACGCGCGCAAGTCCGCCTCCTGAAACATCTAGATTGATTTATCAAACGGCGTTTAGAGGCGGGCTGTGCCCGCTGGCCCGAGCTTCGATGTAACTCGGGCCGGCGGGCACAGCCCGCCTCTAAACGTTCGGTTGTATGTTTACCGCTTCGCTCTTTTAGCCTTATCGACTTGTACCAATATGTTCGACTGGCGCAGCGGCGCGTCCACGTCGCCGCATGTCCCGCAGCCGGTCGCGCACGAGCCGCCGCCCTTGCTGACTTTGAACGAACGCAGGCGCGCGAGCGCACGCCGCCCCAGGTAGAGTAGCGCTACGGCGATGATGAGCGCGACCACGACGGCCTGCCAGTCGAAATTCATAATCGCTAACTTAATCCCAAAAGCTTCCCGCCCTGGTAAGTGACGAAGGACGCCACGTAGGCGATGACGAGCATGTAGGCCACCATGAAGAGCGGCCAGCGCCACGAGTTGGTCTCGCGCCGCACGACCGCGACCGTTGACATGCACTGGCACGCCAGCACGAAGAAGACCATCATCGAGACGGCCACGAGCGGCGTCCACGCGGGGCTCCCGTCCGGCCGCTTCGCGTTGCGCACCGCGTCGATGAGCGAAGGCGACTCGGCGTCGGCCTCCTTGCCGACGTTGTAGACGATGCTCAGCGTCGAGACGATGGTCTCGCGCGCGGCGAAGGAGGCGATCAGCCCGATGCCCATCTTCCAGTCGAACCCGAGCGGCGCGATGAACGGCTCGATGACGTGCCCGAGCCGCCCGGCGTAGCTCTGCTGCAACTGCGCGCCCTCGTCCGCCGTGTCGCCCTCCGACTTCGCCGTCAGAGGCGCGGGCTCGCCCCTTCCTTCCACCCCGGTCTCGCGCATGGCCTGCACCGCCGCGCCCTCCTGCGCGTCGGGCACCGGCTTCGCCTCCGAACGCGGGAAGGTCATCAGAGCCCAGAGCAGAATCGAGATGGTCAGGATCACAGTCCCGGCGCGCTTCACAAACAGCCACGAGCGGTTCCGCATCGTGTAGAGCACGTTGACGAGGTTCGGCACGCGGTAGGGAGGCAGCTCAAGCACGAGCGGCGGCGGCGGGGCCTTCAGGATGGTGTGCTTCAACACCCACGCGACGACGATGGCGACGACGATGCCGAGCAGGTACATCGAGAGCATGATCACCACGGCCACCGGCACGAAGCCGAAGAGACGCACGTCCGTGAAGAAGGCCGCGATCATCAGCGTGTAGACCGGCAGCCGCGCCGAGCAGGACATGAAGGGCGCGATGAGGATCGTCGCCAGCCTGTCCTTCGGGTTCTCGATGGTGCGCGTCGCCATGATGCCCGGGATGGCGCACGCGAAGCTCGACAGCAGAGGCATGAACGCCTTCCCGTGCAGGCCCACGCCGCGCATCAGCCTGTCCACCAGAAACGCCGCGCGCGACATGTAGCCGCTGTCTTCCAAGAGCGCGATGAAGAAGAAGAGCAGGAGAATCTGCGGCAGGAAGACTAGCACGCCGCCCACGCCCGCGATGACGCCGTCCACGACGAGGTCGGTCAAAAGCCCCGCGGGCATCTGCGCCCTGATGGCCTCGCCGAGCGCGCCAAAACCCCGGTCGATCAAGTCCATCGGCAGCGTCGCCCAGGAGAAGATCGCCTGGAAGACGACGGCCATCACGAGCAGGAGCAGAACGGGGCCGAAGAACCTGTGCGTGACGAGGCGGTCGATGCGCTCGGTCGAGCCGGGGCGCATGTTCTTCGCGCCGCGCACGGCCCCGGCCGTGACCTCTTCGATCCAGCGGTAGCGCGCCGTCAGGGGCTCCTGCCACCACTGCGGGTCGGAAGACGAGAGGCGAGCCCGCGCCTGCTCGACCGCCTCGCGCAGCTCCGCGTCCTCGGGAAGCCCTTCCGCGTAGAGGTCGCGCAGCGCCTCCTCGCGGCTCGCCGCGCCCGCCGCGTAGAGGCGGCGAACCTCCGCCTCGGCTTTGGGCGACATCTTCCACAGGGCGCACGGCGGCGGCGAGCCGACCGCTCCGAGCACGACGCGCCCCAGCTCGTCCAGCCCGCGCCTGCTCTTCGCCGTGACGGGGACGACCGGTACGCCGAGCAAGTCGGAGAGCCTCTCCGCGTCAATCTCAAGCTTCGAGCGCTCCGCCAGATCGACCATCGAGAGGGCGATGACGACGGGGCGGCCCGCTTCGAGGAGCTGCGTGACGAGGTAGAGGTTGCGTTCGAGGTTGGTCGCGTCTACGACGGCCACGACCACGTCGGGCGCGGGCACGCCCTCCACGCGACCCGTGAGGATGTCGCGCGCGATCTCTTCGTCTATCGAGGCGGCGTCGAGGCTGTAGAGTCCCGGGAGGTCAACGAGGCGCGCGGGCGTCTGTTCGGCGTCGAGGGCCCAGAGACCCTCCTTGCGCTCGACCGTGACGCCCGGGTAGTTGGCGACCTTCTGGCGCAGGCCCGTGAGCGCGTTGAAGATGCTGGTCTTGCCCGCGTTCGGGTTGCCGGCCAGCGCCACGACTAGCTGCCTGGTCTCGGCGTCTGCCCCGGCGGGCGCGCCCGCCTGCGGCGGGGATTCGAGGATACTGCTCATAAGAAAAGTGCTGAGGACTGAGTACTGAGGACTGAGTAAAAGACTGTCGGTTCTTTACTCAGCACTCAGTCCTCAGTACTCAGCACTACGGAGATGGTCTGCGCCTCGCTGCGGCGGAGGGCGAGGTGGTAGTTGCGCACGCGGACTTCGAGGGGGTCGCCGAGCGGCGCGGCCTTGATGACGCGGACGGGCGCGCCGGGGACGACGCCCATCTCCATCAGGCGGCGCGCCACCGCGCCCGAGCCGCGCACGGCCGCCACGCGCGCGTGACGACCCGCTTCGAGCGCGTCGAGCGAGACGGCGGCCGGGCCGTCGCCCTCGGCCCGCTTCGGCAGTTCACCCGTCTGTCCGGCCGCGGTGTGGTCGAGACTCATAAACGTTCACCGATGATGACGAAGGGTTCAAGATCAGAGCGGCACGAAGCTACTTGCGCCACGTTGAAGAATATACTCCTCTTGAAAATAGATTTCAATTTCATCTAGGGGTGAATTTTCGGCGGGCCGGGCCAAGGGCACTTTATTGCAGCGAAGTCGGGATGATGGCGAGGTCGGCGCGGACGGGGCCGAGCGGCGTCATGGCCGTGAGCCGCAGCGGCAGGCGGCGCTTGTCCGTGCTGACCCAGAGGCGGAGCGCGAGGCGGTCGCCGGCCGCGTCGCTCGTCGCGAGCGCCAGCTCGACCGCCGGGATGGTCTGCCCGCCGAGCTGCACGGGGGCGTTGCGCAGCGCCGTGATGAAGAGGATGCGCGGGCGCTTGTTGACGAGCAGCGAGACGGAGTTGCGCTTGCCGGGGCTGAGGTCAAAGGAGCGCAGCGCGTAGAAGACCGAGAGCAGATCGTGCGTCCCGAAGGGCATCTCGACGCGCGTCCCGTCCTCAAAGAGCGCGGCCCCGCCCTGCTGGTCGGCCGAGACGACGAAGCGCGCGCGCCGCTTGCCCTCGGCGAGCGTCAGCTCCGTGCGGAAGGGCAGCACGGACGAGGCGTCCACGTAAGAGTTGATCTGGTCGCTGACGGGGAAGAGCGCCTGCACGGCCCCGGCGGTCTGGAGGTTCGCCGTCAGCAGAAGACCCTCGCGGTTGAAGTAGCGCGCGCGCGGGCGGACGAGGAACGAGGCGGAGCCCGCGGGCTGCGAGTTCGGCCCGAGGAAGAAGTTGAAGTTCAACTGCTCGCCGGGCTTGAAGGGCAGGTCGGCCGGCGGGGCCGCGGCGCCCGGGCCGGGCGCCGGCGTCGCGGCTGGCGTCGGCGTGGCGCGCGGCGGGTTGTTGCCCGCCAACTGTCCGGGCGGGAGGCGTATGCCGGGGTCGGCCGGCGTCGGGCTGGGCGTCGCGGAGGCCAGGGGGTCTTGCGTCCCGCTGACGAACTCGGCGCTCGCCAGCTCGATGCGTATCTCGCCCGCGCGGTGGCGCGCGCTGATGAGGACGGGGACGTGCCGCTCGTCGTCGATAAAGTAGAGTCGCACGCGGTACTCGTCGGCCTCCTTGTTGCCGCGCACGCGCACCTCGGCGACGATGGTGTTCGACGAGCCGACGTTCGTCTTCAGGGTCTCGCGCCCGGTCACCTTCACCTCGGCGTCGTAGACGGACTCGCCCTGCTTGACGCTGAACGCGTAGGTCGCGCCCTGCGCGAGAGGCAGCGCGCGCAGGCGGTAGAGCGCCGAGAGGAAGTCGAACGTGCCGGCCGTGACCGCCACGTCGCGGCCCTGCGTGAGCGCGGAGTTGCCGAGCGGGGTGTTGTACTCCTGCGACACGTCCTGGACGCGCATGCCTTGGCGGAGCGACTGCTGCGCGCGGTAGGGGAGTCCTGTGAAAGGATCGACGAAGGTGGTCTGGTTGACGTTGAGCGCGAGGAGCGCGGCCGAGACGACACCGATGGTCTCGACGTGCCCGCGCAGCTCGATGCCCTCGCGCCCCTGGAGCTGCCCGCGCCCGGCGACGAGCGTCTCGATGTGGGCGGCCGTGGGGAAGTTTGAGAAGGAGACCGTGTAGGTCAGGCGCTCGCCGACGCGGTAGGGGGCCTGCGAGAAGGGCGCGCTCGTCGCGTCCGCGCGACCCTGCCCCGACGCGGCCGCGCACAGACACAGAGCCGCAAGCGCCGCCGCCAGCCAGAACTTCGCCCTCGAAACTCGAACCAAAGAGAGTGCCCCCTTCGTCTGCCCGTCAGACATCTTCGCAAATAAAGCCCGTGCGCGACAAACGCCCGGGCGCTTTCTGTTTACACGCCCGCCGCGCGCCTTCGTTCCAACGCCTGCTCAAATCGTCTCGAACTCCGTGAGCCACTCGCGCACGCGCACGCGCCCCGAAAGCAGCGCGACGTGCCCCGTCCCTTCCAAAAGCTTGAGCCGCGCGCGCGGGAGCAGCGAGGCCATCTCGCGCGCGGCGCGCGCGCTATTGAGGAAGCGGTCGGCAGTCCCCGCGACGACGAGCGCGGGCGTCTTCAACTCCCCGAGCCGCGGGCGCAGGTCTGTGTCGCGAATGATGCGCAGCCGCGAGATGTAGCCCTCGCGCCCCACGTCGGCCGTGTACTCGCGGAAGAGCCGACGGTCTTCCTCGCACACGTCGGGGCTGAAGAGGACGTGGCGTGCGCCGCGCATCCTGTGCGCCTTGAGCATCGGGTGGAAGGCGCGGAAGAGGAGGCAGCCCGCGTGAATCTTCAGGCGCTCGCGGAAGTGCGGGAAGGTGTTGACGAGGATGATGCGCTCGAACAGCTCCGGGTGTTCGAGCGCCGCGGCCATCGTCAGGAGCCCGCCGAACGACTCGCCGAGCACGGTCGCGCGCCCGCCCGCCTCGCGGATGACCCACGCGAGGTCTTCCACCAGCCGCCCCATCCCGTAACGCCCGTCCCTGCGCAGCGGGAACGAGACGACCGTGTGGTCGCGCTTGAGGTCTGCGGCCTGCTTATAAAAAAGCTTCCCCGAACCCTCGATGCCGCAGACGTAGACGAAGGCCGGCCCGCTACCTTGCTTCTGATACTCGACCATTTTCTATATCTTGGACGACGGCGCGCGCGGCCGCCGCGGGGTCGTGGGAGTTGAGGATGGCGCGGCCGACGACGATGAAGTCCGCGCCGCGGCGGACGGCCTCCGACGGCGAGGTGACGCGCTTCTGGTCGGCGTAGGCGGCGGCCGTGGGGCTGACGCCGGGCGTGACGACGAGGAAGCCCTCGCGCCCGACCGCCTCGCGCACGGGGACGATCTCGTGCGGCGAGGCGACGACGCCGTCGAGCCCCGAACCGTCCGCGAGTTCGGCCAGACGCCGCACCTGCTCCTCGACGTTTGAGGCACTCACACCTGTTTCGTTCAAAGAGTCCGCGTCCATGCTCGTCAGGACGGTGACGGCGATGAGGCTCGGCTTCTTCACCCCGAGCCGGGCGGCCTCTTCGGCGGTCGCTTCGCCAGCGCGGCGCATCATCTCCGCGCCGCCCGAGGCGTGGACGTTAAAGAGCGTGACGCCGAGGCGGACGGCCTCGCGCGCCGCATTGGCGACCGTGTTCGGGATGTCGTGGAACTTGAGGTCGAGGAAGACGCGCGCGCCGTCTTTGACGAGGCGTCGGACGAGGTCGGGCCCGGCCGTCGTGAAGAGCTGCGAGCCGACCTTGAACATGCCCGCCTCGCCGCGCAGCTCGCCGAACAGGCGCACGGCCTCGTCGGCGCTGTCCACGTCGAGCGCGACGATCAGCTTCTCCTTAGCGGAGACGGTCCCGGCCGTGCCGGTGTTCATCGTGTGCTCCCCCTCCTTCTGCAAACTACAAAGGCGCGAACTCGTCGGCGCGGCAGCCGACGGCCTCGTCGAGCGTGCGCAGGCCGTCACGTTCCAGCAGCGAGGCCAGCCCTTCGTTGATGCGGCGCGCGACGCCCAAGCCTTCGTAGACGAAACCCGTGTAGAGCTGGACGAGCCCCGCGCCGGCGCAAATCTTCTCCCAGGCGTCTTCGGCGTTGAAGATTCCGCCGACGCCGACGATCTCAAACTCTCCGCGCGAAAGCCTGCGGAGCGCCGCGACCAGCCGCGTCGAGCGCTCGCGCAGGGGCGCGCCGCTCAGTCCGCCCTCGCCGAAGGCTCTGACCCTTTGCGGGTCTGTGCGGAGCCCCGCGCGCGAGGTGGTCGTGTTCGTCGCGATGATGCCAGCGACGCCGGCCCCGCGCGCGGCCTCGACAATCAGCTCAAGCTCGCCCGCGCCCACGTCCGGGGCGATCTTGACGAGCAGAGGGACGGGGCGTCCGCCCTGCGCCCCGGCCAGCTCTCGGTTGCGCCGCTGGAGCGTGCCGAGCAGTTCGCTCAACAGGTCGGCGCGTTGCAGCTCGCGTAAGCCGGGCGTGTTGGGCGAGCTGACGTTGACGGTCACGTAGTCCGCGTGCGGCCTGACCGTCTCGAAGCTGGCGAGGTAGTCAGACGCGGCCTCCTCGACCGGCACGACGCGGCTCTTGCCGATGTTGACGCCGAGCACGCAGTCGGGCTTTCCCTTCTCAAGCCTGCGCGCGAGGGCCGCGGCCCCTTGGTTGTTGAACCCCTGCCGGTTGACGAGCGCGCGGTCGAGCGGCAGGCGGAAGAGGCGCGGGCGCGGGTTGCCGGGCTGCGGGAGGTTCGTCACGGTGCCCACCTCGACGAAGCCGAAGCCGAGCGCGGCGAGCTGCGGCGCGACCAGCCCGTTCTTGTCGAAGCCCGCGGCGACGCCGACCGGGTTCTTAAAACTCAAGCCGAAGCGGCGCAGCTCTCCGAAGCGCGCGCCGGACTCGGCCCCTCCGCCGATGCGGCGCAGCACGCGCGTGCCGAGGCCGAGCGAGAGCGCGTGAAGGGCGAACTCGTGTGCCGTCTCCGGCGGCAGCTTGAAGAGCAGGGGACGCAGCAGCGAGCGATAGAGCATCACGGGGCGCGAGCAGGGGAGTGCGCTAAAGAGCGACCCGAGCGTAACAGAGCCGCCGAAAGGCTGTCAAAAACCTCTCGCCCGCGGCGCGGCCGCCGACGCCGGAGCGCTTCCGATTCCGCTTCGGGAGGCCGGTGGTATCATACGCGGGTCGTGGACGAGAGGGCGAGAGTCCTGATGCGTCATGTCAACGCCGGGAGAAGCTCAGTGATTTTCCGCGAAGCCAAGGTGGAAGACATCCCCGTTTTATCCGAGATTCGCCTCTCGGTCATGGAGAATGTGTTGTCCGACCCGGGCAAGGTTACGCCGGAGATGTACGCGGACTACCTGAGCGTGTCGGGTAAGGGCTGGCTCTGCGAGCTTGGCGGGAAGGCCGTCGGGTTCTCCGTCGCCTCTCTGGGCGACAGCTCCATCTGGGCTTTATTCGTGCGGCCGGGGTACGAGGGTAGGGGCATCGGCGGGAGGCTCCTCAGCCTGGCGACGGATTGGCTGTTCGAGGAGGGCGCGTCGAGCGTCACCCTGTGCACCGAGGCGGGCACCCGCGCCGACAGGTTCTACGAGCGGCGCGGCTGGCGGCGCGGCGACATCGAGGGCGGGGGCGAGGTGCGCTACCTGCTTTGTAAACGTGGCCGAACCTGACAACGGCATGCAACCGACCCGCGACACGCCGCATTTCATGTACACTCGGCGGGCCGGCGGCGCGTGATGCGCGGCGTCAGGTTGTAAACTCGTTTCATAGGAGGGGGTATTCATGAACTGTCCGAACTGCGAAAGCGTCACACTGGTAATGTCCGACAGGCAGGGCATAGAAATCGACTACTGCCCACAGTGCCGCGGGGTCTGGCTGGACAGGGGGGAGCTGGATAAGATCATCGATAGGTCGTCAGATACCGCGCCCCGCCAAGAGAGTCCACGCGAACGCCCCGACGACCGGGGCCGTCATGACCATTCACGCGGCCATCATGAATCTCATCACGGCGGGTATTACAAGAAGAAGAAGCGAGAGGGCTTCCTGTCCGACCTGTTCGATTTCGACTAGAGCGGGTTGCGTTTGAGTTTACCGTTTACCGTTTAGAGGCGGGCTACGGCCCGCCGCCGCGTGCCGCGATGGGACTGGCCGCGGCGGGCATAGCCCGCCTCTAAACGAAGGGTAAACTGATTCGCAAAACGCTCTAGTGGGTCGCCGGAGCCGCCACCTGACATCGACTTTGAAGCGCGACGCCGTGGACGCCGCTCTAAAGCCCCTTAACCCGACGTTCGAGGTCGGCCGCGATCTTCGCCGGGTCTTCGCCGGGCGGGTAGGCGACGGGGTCGCCGAGGCGGATGGTGACGTTGTGCGGCGCGGTGAAGCCGCGTCGGCCGGAGAGTTTCAATTCAATCAGGCCGTCGATGCGGACGGGCACCACAGGGATGCCGAGCTGCGACGCGAGGACGCCGATGCCGGGGCGGAAGGGGCTCATGCCGAGCTTGTCGGCGCGGATGCCTTCGGGGAAGACGAGCAGGTTGTAGCCACGGTCTACCGACTCGCCCGCGTAGGCGAAGCTGCGGCGGAAGCCGCTCGCCTTCGGCAGAGAGAACGTGTTGAAGATGACGACGACGAGGAAGTATTGCGCGCGCCAGCGCAGCCGCCGAAGTAAGGGCGTGCCTGCGGGCGGCTTGCGCCACAAGCGTAGGCGCTCGCCCTCCTGCGCGATGGCGAGGCGGCGGCGAAAGCGGCCGGGCAGCGCCGACATGATGAGCGCGTGGTCGAAGTATGTGATGTGGTTCGAGACGAAGAGCGCGGGGCCGCGCAGGCCGCGCAGGCGCTCGCGCCCCACGACGCGCGCCCAGCAGAGCACGGAGGTGATGGGGAGCACGACCGCGTAGTAGAAGGCGACGCGGAACCAGCGGACGGGCGTCGCTTGTGCCCAGGAAGGGTAGGGATACTGCGCGGCCTCCTCGGCGCGCGCGCCGCCCGCGTTGACGATACGCTCCACGTCGCCGACGGTCGTCGCGGCGGTGAAACTCGCCTCGTCGATCTCTATCTGGTAGCGGTCTTCGAGCGCGCTCAGAAGCTCGACGCGGCCGAGCGAGTCGAGCTTCAGGTCGGTCGAAAGGCTCGCGGAAGAGTCTATCGCGGCAGGGGCCTCGCCCCCCGCGCGCGGCGCGAGCGCGGCGATGAGTGACGCGGGCGAGGGGTCGAGTGATGAGTGGTGAGTGACGGGTGATGCGTCGTTGACCGCGGCGTTCTCATCCGTCGCCCCGTTCGGGTGGCCGTTCTTGCCGTTGCGCTTCGGGCTGACGCGTTCGAGGATGTCGCGCTTGCGAACCTTCTGCGTCGGCGTGCGCGGGAAGTCCGCGTCGGGCCAGACGTGCCAGCGGCGCACGTGCTGGTGGCGCGCGAGCGTGCGGTTGGCGCGCTCGACGACGGGCGCGGGGTCTGCGCCCGCGTCCGTCATGATGAGCACGGCGAGCGGCTCGGGGCCGCGCGGGCCTTCGACGCCGACGACGGCGCTCAGGCGGACTTCGGGCTGGCGGTTGAGCGCGGCCTCGATGTCTTCGGGGTAGACGTTCAGCCCCGCCGCCGTGACGATTGCGTCCTTCTTGCGGCCGCGGAAGTAGATGTTGCCGGCCGCGTCCCTCTCGCCGAGGTCGCCGGTGCGCAGCCAGCCGCCTTCGCCGAGCGGCTCGCGCGCGGCGTCTTCAGAATTGGGACCGCGCCAGTAGCCGGGCGAGACGTTCGCGCCGCGCACGAGAATCTCGCCCGACTCGTCGAGCATTACTTCCTGCCCGCGCAGGGTCTTCCCGATGGAGCCGCGCCCCGTCTTGAAGGGGTGGTTGACCGTGACGAGCGAGGCCGTCTCCGTCATCCCGTACCCCTGCACGACCGCGAACCCGAGCCGCCGCCAGAAGGTCTCGGTCTCCTCGTTGAGCGTCGCGCCGCCCGTGACGAACGCCCAGAGCCTCCAGCCGAAGTAGCGGTGGACGCGCCGCGCGAGCCAGAGCCGCTTGAGCGGGTGCGCGCCCGCCGCGCGCTCGATGCGGCGGCGCAGGTCTGCGAGCAGCCCGCGCGCCTCCTCGCGCCGCTCGACGTGCTCGCGCAGAGAGTCGAGCAGGCGGGGGACTGTGACGACGACGTTGACGCGCCTGCCCTTGACCGTGTTGACGATCTCCGAAGGGTTGAGCGCGCCCGTGAAGATGACTTCGCCGCCCATGAGCTGCGGCACGAGGATGCCCATGAACTGCCCGAAGACGTGGCTGAGCGGAAGCAGACAGACGAAGCGGAGCGGGCCGACGAGCCGTATCCACTTCATGTACTTCTGCATCCCCTCTTCGAGCGGCCCCAGGTTCGCCAGCAGGTTCCGGTGCGTGAGACACACGCCGCGCGGCTCGGCCGTTGTCCCCGAAGTGTAGATGATCTCGACGAGGTCGTCGGCGGTGATCTCTTCACCCGCGAAGGGCTCGCGCGGGCGGCCGGCGATGACGCTCTCTAGCTCTTCGAGCGCGAGCGTCGGCGGCCCGAGCGCCGCGGCCTGCTCCCCCGTCTCCGCGCTGTGAAGCACGAGCCGGGCGCCCGTCTGCGCCTGCACCCGCCCGACGAAATCCGGCGCGCTCTCAACGTCGAGCGGCACCACGACCGCCCCCCGCACCGCGCACCCGAAGAAGGCCGCCACCCACTCCGGCCCGTTCGCCGCCCACAGCAGCACCCGCTCGCCCTTACCTACGCCGCGCGCCTCCAACTCCCGCGCGAACCCGTACGCCGCCTCCGCCACGCGCCGGTAAGACCAGCGCACCCACCGCAGCCCGCGCCTGTGCGCGAACGCAGTCACGTCGCCGCGCCGCAAGTAATCTTCCAGATAACTATTAATCGTCGAACGCATAAACCCCTTGCCGCATGAGCGCCACTTAATAATTTCAGCGGGCTACGCATAAATTTTGAGCCCCGCGCTTCTCATTGTCGAGGCGGCGCGCACCCTCTCAGGCCCCGCTTGTGACACTTTCTCATCCGCGCGGCTCGCCGGCGCCGGGCGCGCCGCGGGCCGAAGCCTGCCTGTGACGAACACGCCCGCGTCCCTCTAACAAAAATCGTGGCTAAACGGCGACGCAGACTCTATTATGTGCAAAAAGTGTTCTCACCGGGCGCACAACCGCGCCGACCGGCGCGCGTGCAACCGGAGTTTACTCGAACAGTTCCCCGACGGGAGTTTCGACGATGGGCGGCAAGACCAAACAGGCGGGCGCGAAAACACCTCCGGATGACAAAAGCGCGAGTCAGACCAGACCCGGCGGTACGAAATCGGCCGAAGAGATTGAGGCGTCCAGGCTGGACTTAGAGCGCGAGCGCCTGGAGCTGGATAAAACAATCGCAACGTCCAGGCTGGAATTTGAGAGGCAGAAGTCAGACCGCGAGAATAAATTCTGGAATAGAAACTCGGGGGTGCTAATTACGGGGCTCATCTCACTCGCCGCCTTAATGGTTACGGCTACGCAAATTTGGACTGCCAAGCTTCAAAAAGATCGGGAAATAGAGATGAGCGACAGGCAGAAGGACAGAGAGCTGTCGTTAATGGACGAGAAGAACAAGAGGGAATGGAACCTCAGCGCCGCGAAATTCGTCGCGGAAAACATGAAAGTAATTTTAGGAGATAACGCCCAGGAGAAAGAGCTGCTGGCGAAGATGTTGGCGAATATCTACCCCCCGGAGGTCGCAGCGCCCCTGCTCGCAAAACTCGAAAACGCGAGCCCGCCGCCCGAAGAGAATACGTGGCGCCAGGAGCGTGAAAAAATAGTGCGGCCGTCTGCCCCCGCGCCGAGTCAGGGGAGCAATCCGACGCTAAAACCGTTACCCCGGCCGACCGCCGAAGGGACAAGGGCCGACAGCCTCGACAAGAGGTATCGGAGTGAGAAACAGGCCGGGGGCTGTGTTTCCAAGGTTAACACCAACAAACTCGGCGACGGCATAATGTATATCTGCTATCAGGTCGGCGAGGACGCGAGTTATTGCAGTTATGACTGCTATCCGCTAGGGGCCGAAGGCGACCGTTAGAGTCGCTTTAAGGAATGCCCCGAAAGGCGGCCCGCGCTAAAAAATCATCGGAGGGCTAACCTGCCCGAACCTTCCATCCTTCGGGGCGGCTGTGGTAGTATCCGCGCCGATGGAATTCGTGGAGAAGGCTCGCATCATGGACGGCATGCGCATCAACCGTGCGCTGGCCCGGCTCGCGTCCGAGATCGTGGAGGAGAACCACGGGGCGGGGCACCTCTATCTCATCGGCATCCAGCGCCGCGGCGTGCCGCTGGCGCAGCGCCTGGCCGATAAGGTCGCCGACATCGAGGGCGAGCGCCCGCCCGTCGGCGTCCTCGACATCACGCTCTACCGCGACGACCTCTCGACCGTCGGCGCGAACCCGATTGTCAATAGAACTGACCTGCCGATTGATGTCGAGGGGCGCAACGTCCTGCTCATCGACGACGTGCTCTACACGGGGCGCACCATCCGCGCCGCCCTCGACCAGCTCATCGACTTCGGCCGGCCGCGCCGCGTGCAGCTCGCCGTCCTCATCGACCGCGGGAAGGAGCACAGGGAGTTGCCCATCCAGGCCGACTTCGTCGGGAAGTTCGTGCCGACGAAGAAGAGCGAGATCATCAAGGTGATGCTCGACCAGTTCGACGGCGAGGAGGCGGTCGTCATCGTCGAACGACCCCAGGGGCAGGAAGACGAATGAAGAAAGGCGGCCAGCAACGGCCGCCTTTTTCTTAACGGGGTGTCGCGAACTGACGGCCGGCGGGCCTACTCGCTGTGCTGGACGGGGTTGATGCCCTTCGAGGCGTTGTTGGTGGTCGTCGCCCCCTCGCTGTGCTGGACGGGGTTGATGCCGCTCGCGGCGGCCAGCGCGAGCAGAAGCGCCAGAATGGTTGCGATCATGAGCGTCTCCTTCGGTGTGATGTGCGAGGCGGCGGGCAGTCTAAGGCAGGAGCCGCGGCGGGTCAAGGCCGCGCGGGTGGTGTGACGGATGGGGACTGGACTCAAACATCTGTTGGGCATTCGCGGGATGAGCGCCGCGGAGATCACGCACGTCCTCGACACGGCCGAGACCTTCCGCGAAATCTCTGAGCGCGAGATCAAGAAGGTGCCGACCCTGCGCGGACGCACCGTCATCAACCTCTTCTTTGAAGCCTCGACGCGCACGCGCACCTCCTTCGAGATCGCCGGCAAGCGCCTCTCGGCCGACGTCATCAACATCAGCTCCTCGTCCTCCTCCGTCACGAAGGGCGAGACGCTGCTCGACACGGCGCGGAACCTCGAAGCGATGGGGCCAGACCTCATCGTCATCCGCCACCCCTCGGCCGGCGCGCCGCACCAGCTCGCGCGCGTCTGCCGCGCCGCGGTCGTCAACGCGGGCGACGGCGCGCACGAGCACCCGACGCAGGCGCTCCTCGACGCGCTCACGATAAGGCAGCGCAAGGGAGGTTTCGAGGGACTGCGCGTCGCCATCCTCGGCGACATCCTCCACTCGCGGGTCGCGCGGTCGAACGCGCACCTTCTGACGAAGCTCGGCGCTTCGGTCACGGTCGCGGGGCCGGGGACGCTCGCGCCGCCCGAGTTCGCCGCGCTCGCCGGCGAAGGGAAGTTGACCGTCGCGCGCGGGGTCGAGGAGGCCGTCGAGGGTGCGGACGTGGTGATGGTCTTGCGCATCCAGCGCGAGCGGCAGGACAGCGCGTTCCTCCCCTCCCTGCGCGAGTACGCCGTGCACTACGGGCTCAACCTCAAGCGTCTTTCCTTAGCCAGGCCCGACGCCATCGTCATGCACCCGGGGCCGATGAACCGCGGCATCGAGATCGCCTCGGACGTGGCCGACGGCTCGCGCTCGCTCATCCTCGACCAGGTGGCCAACGGCCTCGCCGTGCGCATGGCCGTGCTCTACCTGCTCGGCGGCGGCGCGGGCGTCACGACCCCGGCACAGAACCCCTTGACGCAGGCGAAGCCGGAGCCCGAGCCCCTCCAGCCCGAGCCGCTCAGCACCGCCGCGACGGCCTCGCACTCGGAAGGCTCGAAGTAAAAGATGAGACTGCTTATCGCCAACGGCTACGTCGTAGACCCGACGCAGAATGTGAACGGCGGCCGCGACGTCCTGATCGAAGACGGCCGCGTGGCCGCCCTTCTGAAAAGTGGAGAGCCCGCGCCCGAAGGCGCGGAGGTCTTCGACGCGACTGGGCTCGTCGTCGCCCCCGGCTTCATAGACCTCCACACGCACCTGCGCGAGCCGGGGCAGGAGTACAAGGAGACGATTGCCACGGGCGCCGCGGCGGCCGTCGCGGGCGGCTTCACCTCCGTCTGCGCGATGCCCAACACCGACCCTGTCAACGACAACCCCGCCGTCACGAGCTTCATCGTCGAGCAGGCGACGGCCGCGCGCCTCGCCAACGTCTTCCCCGTCGGGGCCATCACGAAGGGCTCGAAGGGCGAAGAGCTGGCCGAGATGGGCGAGATGAAGCGCGCGGGCATCGTCGCCGTCACCGACGACGGGCACCCCGTCCCTTCGCCGGGGCTCATGCGCCGCGCGATGGAGTACGCGCGCGGCTTCGACCTGACGGTGATGGATCACTGCGACGACAAGACGCTCGCGGCCGGAGGCGTGATGCACGAGGGCGAGTGGTCGCTGCGTCTGGGGCTTCGCGGACGCCCCGCGCTCGCCGAAGAGTCGGACGCGATGCGCGACTGCGCGCTGGCCGAGTTGACCGGCGCGCGCGTCCACCTCGCGCACGTCTCGACGCGCGGCGCGATCGAGGCCGTCCGCCGCGCGAAGGGGCGGGGCGTCGAAGTCTCGTGCGAAGTCACGCCGCACCACTTCACGCTCACCGACGCCGCCTGCGAGGGCTTCGACACCAACACGAAGATGAACCCGCCGCTGCGCAGCCGCGAACACCTCGACGCCGTCCTCGAAGCCATCGCCGACGGAACCGTTGACGCCGTCGCCACCGACCACGCTCCGCACCACCTGGACGAGAAGGAGCTTGAGTTCGACCGCGCCGCCTTCGGCATCACGGGGCTTGAGACGGCCGTCGGCCTCGCTTTCGACCGCCTCGTCCACCCCGGCCTCATCACGCTCGAACGCCTAGTCGAGCTCTTCTCCGTCAACCCCGCGCGCGTCTTCCGCCTCGGAGGGCGCGGCACGCTCCGCCCCGGCGCGCACGGCGACGTGACCATCCTCGACCCCGACCGGCGCTGGACGTTCGACGCCTCGCGCTCCAAGTCCAGGAGCCGCAACACGCCCTTCGACGGCCACACCTTCCACGGCGCGCCCGTCGCCACCATCGTCGCCGGCCGGCTCGTCTACGTGCGCGAGGGCAGGGGAGCGGCCGCGTCGGGCTAAGCCCGAAGATCGAGACTGCCAGGGGATGAACACTTTCGTCACGGCCGGAGTCCGTGTCGTCACATTCCTCTTCCTGCTCGTCGCGGCGCGAAGTTACAAACGAGCGGCAGTCTCATCCTTCCACGGGGCACCATCTAATGGCACACATTCCGGGTTTCGGTTTCTTCGAGAGGCATAGGGAGAAGGGCGCCTTCTTCGTAAGGCTGGTTGTGGGGTTCGTGCTCGTGTACGGGACGCAGGACAACGTCTTCAATCACGAGGACATGATGAAATTCCGCGACTTCCTAGCGGCGCGGCGTGTACCATTTCCACTCTTCTCCGCGTACCTTTCGGCCTACGCGCAGTTCGTGTGCGGCATTCTCTACGTGCTCGGACTCTTCGTGAGGCCGGCGGCGCTCGTGATGGTGATTAACTTCATCGCGGCGCTCGTCATCGCCCACCTCGACGCGCCGCTCGACGCCGCGCGGCTCGCGCTCTGCATGCTCTTCTCTTCGCTCTTCCTGCTCTTCAACGGCGCGGGCGCGCTGTCGCTCGACAGCTACTTCTCAAGAAGAGCCGAAAGCTGAAAGCCGGCGGCCGACCGCTGAAAAAGAAGAGGCCCGCTGCGCTCTCCCCTTCGCAGCGGGCCTCTCCTTGTGCGGTCGCTCACTTACGTCCTGACAGGGGCGACCGAACCCTTGGATTACCTTTCAGTCGGCTCTCTAAATTTCGGTAGGGAAGCCCGCCCGCGCTCTCCCCTTCGCTTGCGGGCCCCCTCCGATACGGCCGCCCCGCGAGGGGGAGGCCGATCTCGTTAAACTCTTACTGCGCGCTGTACTCGGGCAGCCGCACCGCGCGGTTGAGGATGACGCCGAACTGCGTGCCCGACTTCACCTCCGCCTCCTGCTCGCGCTCGTAGACACGCGCGCCCGTGCCCGCGCCGCCGCCGAGGATGGCGCCGATGGCCGCGCCCTTGCCGCCGCCCGCGATGGCACCGATGATTGCGCCCGTCGCCGCGCCGCCGCCGATGAAGACCGCGTCGCGCTTGCGGTTACCCTTGCCCGTGACCGTGCTCTCGTTGTCCGCGTTCACGTCGTCGGCCTGGAGGCTCGACAGGGAGCCGCTGATCGCGTGGCGGGCGCCGTTGGGCAACTCCACCTGGTTGAAGGTGACGGTGATCTGGCCGGGCGTGCGACGCCCCGAGCGCCTGACCGACGCGACGCGGCCCCAGATTTTGCTCCCCACCGGGATCACGTCCACGCCGCTGCCGCCGCCGTAGACCGGCTCGGTCACCGTCGTCGAGAAGCGGTCGCCGACGCGCGCCGAACGCGAGTTCAGCTCCGTGTCCATGCGGACGCGGATGACCGTGTCGGCCGGCACCGAAAAGTAGCGCGGCGCGGGCACGGTCGTGCGCGCGGGTGTCGTCCTGCGGACGGTGCGCCGCGTGCGGCGGCGTTGCGCCGACGCGTCGGGCACGAGCGCGCCGAGCATCAGCGCGAACAGGGCTATGAGAACGGTCGCCCTCCGGGCGAGACTCTTGCCGTGTGTCATCTTCTTCAAACCCTCCTCAATCGGCGTGCCGTCTTGCGACAGGGTCGCGCGGCGTCGCCGCTCATAGGTTGAGCAACGTGTGTGCCACAAGGTGTGCGAGGCGGTTTTCTGTTTGCGTGACAGTATTTAGCCCACTTCACGTGGAAAAGCCAGTGCCTCCGCGAGGCGGCTTAAACACCCTGCGAGCTATATGCTGCGCGTGCTTGACTAAATGGTATGGGGTGGCGAAGAAAGCAAAAAGCGCGGGGGTGCTTCAACTCGCCGCGGCAGTTTTCAACACCCTCCGGCAGTTGAAAACGGGCGGAATTCGTGTAAGCTTGCGCCAAGCAAAAATCTCGCGCAGGAGTTTTTTAAGGACGGCGGCCGCGAGCCGCCGCCGGCCGTTTCGGGACGCAAGGCATTTCACCCGCCCAAAAATTTTTGAAGACAACGAGGAGTCGATTTATGAGCACAGCACCGACACAGGCGACGACGGCGAGCCTGCCGCGCATTAACGACACGGCGCCGGACTTCGAGGCCAAGTCCACGCAAGGCCCCCTGAAGCTCTCCGACTACAAGGGCAAATGGGTCGTCCTCTTTTCGCACCCCGCCGACTTCACCCCCGTCTGCACGACCGAGTTCGTCGAGTTCGCCCGCCGCAGTGAAGAGTTCAAGGAGCGCGGCGCGCAGCTCGTCGGCCTCTCGGTCGATTCCGTCCCCGCGCACATCGCGTGGATCAGGAACATCGAGGGGCACTTCGGCGTCAAGATAGACTTCCCCGTCATCGCCGACCTCGACACGAAGGTCGCGCAGACCTACGGGCTCATCCACCCCGGCGCGTCCGAGACGGCGACCGTCCGCGCCGTCTTCATCATCGACCCGCAGCAGAAGGTGCGCGCGCTCATCTACTACCCGATGAGTTTGGGCCGCAACATCGACGAGGTGCTGCGCGCGCTCGACGCCCTACAGACGGCCGACCAGAACGCCTGCGCGACGCCCGCCAACTGGCGGAAGGGCGACAAGGTCGTCGTGCCCCCGCCGCAGACCATCGACGACGCGTCGAAGCGCATGGAGGACGACTTCAAGTCGAAGAACGAAGTCACCGACTGGTATCTCTCCAAGCGCGAGCTGAGCCAGTGAGCCTTTAAGAGTTCCGCGACGCGGGGGCGTGAGTTGAGGAAGGAACCCACGGGGCTGCTTGAGAACGTCGGCGGGACGCCGCTCGTCAAGCTCCCGCGTCTCGCCCGCGAACTCGAACGGCGCGGCGTCCGCGTCTACGCGAAGGCCGAGCACCTGAACCCGGGAGGCTCGGTCAAAGACCGCGCGGCGCTCTCGATGATTCTCGAAGGCGAGCGTGCGGGTCGGCTCACGCGGGACAAGGTCATCCTCGACGCGACGAGCGGTAACACCGGAATCGCCTACGCTTTGATAGGCGCGGCGCGCGGCTACCGCGTGCGGCTGTGCCTGCCGGCCAACGCGAACGTCAAGCGCGCGCTCCGGATTTACGGCGCGGAACTGATCGAGACAGACCCGCGCGACGGACTCGACGCCCCCCAACGATTAGCTCGGCGCATGGCGGCCGAGGAGCCCGACGCGTACTTCTACCCGAACCAGTACGACAACCCCGCGAACTGGCGCGCGCACTACGAGGGCACCGCGCCGGAAATCTGGGAGCAGACCGGGGGGCGCGTCACGCACTTCCTCGCGGGCGTCGGCACGTCGGGCACGTTCACGGGCACGGTGCGACGCTTGAAGGAGCTGAACCCGAAGCTGAAGGCCGTGCTGATGCAGCCGGACTCGCCGCTGCACGGGCTCGAAGGGATGCGCCACGTCGAGACCTCCATCGTGCCGGGCATCTTCGACGCGACACTCGCCGACGGGCGCGTCGAAGTCTCGACCGAGGAGTCGCAGGAGATGGCGCGGCGGCTCGCGCGTGAGGAGGGCCTCTTCGTCGGGGTCAGCTCGGGCGCGAACGTGGCGGCGGCGCTGCGCTTCGCGGAAGGACTCGCCGAGGGCTCGGTCGTGGTCACAGTCCTTTGCGACGGCGGCGGGCGTTACCTGAACGAAGAGTTCTGGGAGGAGGAGAGTTGATAAAACTCAGCGCCGAACTCCGCTCCGAGATCGAGCGGCACGCGGAGCGCGAGTACCCGCGCGAGTGCTGCGGGCTGCTCGTCGGCCGTATCGTGGACGACGGCCGCACGCGTATAATCCACGCGACGTACCCGGTCGCAAACATTTTCGCCGAGGAGGCTGAGCGTCACCAACGCATGGCCATCGAGCCGCTAGAGTACGCGCGCGCCGAGCGGCGCTACGCGCCCGAGGGCCTGGGCGTCGTGGGCAATTACCACTCGCACCCCGACCACCCAGCCGTGCCCTCGCAGTACGACCTCGAACACCTCGCGCCCTGGCCGACGATGTCCTACGTCGTCGTCTCGGTGCGCGAGGGTAAGGCGGCTGACCTCCGCTCGTGGGAGCTTGAGGCCGACCGCTCCCGCTTCGACGAGGAGGAGGTAGAGGAGGGTTAGCATGTTCGGTAGAGCCCGTACGACACTCCCCTTGCTATTGATGTCGGCGGCGGCGGCGCTCGGCGCGCTCGCCCCTCCCGCGCGCGCGCAGGACGCGCAGACGGCAGAGGCCCGGAAGGTTGATGAGTACGGCCGAATCGGCCACTGCGACATGACGGCGCGCCTCGACAACTTCGCCGTCGAGCTGCAGAACGACCCCGGGGCGAAGGCCGTCCTCGTCGGCTACGACCCGAAGGGCAAAGGCCGGGGGCGGGCCGGTTGGAATCTGAAGGTCGGCCGTTACTACCTTGTCAACGCACGCGGCATCGAGCCGTCGCGCGTCGCCGTCGTCAACGGCGGGAGCCGGGAAGGCGACGAGGCGGCGACGGAACTCTGGCTCGTGCCGGAGGGGGCCGAGCCGCCGCTCAAGCTCCCGGCCGACGACAAGTACGCCGCCAAAGAGTTCAGCGGCAAGTTCGACACCTACGCGACCGACGCGCTCGTCTACCGCGTGCAGATTGAGATGGGCTATTCGGGCGACGACATCTCGCGCGAAGAGTTCGCGCGGAAGTTGAAGCAGCAGCGGGGCTCGCGCGGCTACCTCGTGGTGCGCGCGCCGAAGGGGAGCGCGCCCGGCACGTGGCGTCGGGTCGGGCTCCGCGAGGAGCAGATCATCCGGAAGGACTACGAGGTCGAGGCGCGGCGGCTCAGCTCGATCAACGGCGGGACGGCCGAGGGCGACTACGCCGAGGTCGATCTCTGGATTCTGCCGAAGGGCGCGCGCGCCCGAAGGCGCGAAGGAGGAGCAGGCGGCGGAGCTGCGCGAGGCCGTCAGGCTCGGCCGGCTCGACTCCTACGGCTCGCCGGACGAGGACGCCGAAGCCTGGATGCTCAAGAACCTCGCGGCGGCGCTCCGCGACAACCCGCGGGCCATCGCCTGCCTCGTCGCGCGCGAGCCGATGGAGCCTGAAGAGTCTTGGGTGGGCGAAGAGGCGGCGCCGTCCGGCGGTGAGGCCGCGGAGAGGCCGGCCGCGGAGGTCGCGGAAGACTCTGAAAACTCCGAAGCCCCGGAGGACGAGTCGGAGGGCGAGGCGATAAAGGAGACGGCGGAGAGGTGGAAGAAGGTTCTGACCACGAAGTACGGCGTCTACCCCTGGCGCGTCGTCGTGCTCGAAGGGAGACGGATGCAGTGGAGCGCGGGCAGGCTGACGGGGTGGCTCGTGCCGGAGAAGGCGCGCTGGCCCGACCCGCAGGCCCGCGACGAGGACGACGTAGACGAGCAGTGACGGGCGGCAGATTTTTGCGGAAGGAGTCTTAGACAATGGCGGTCACAGTTTTCATCCCGACGGCGCTCAGGCAGTTCGCCGGCAACAGGGCGGAGGTCGCGGTCGATGCCTCGACCGTCGGCGAGGCGCTGGAGAAGGTGACGGGCGAGCACGCCGAACTCCGTCGCCACCTCTACGGCGAGCAGAACACCCTGCGGAACTTCGTCAACGTCTACGTCAACGACGAGGACATCCGCCACGCCGAGCGGCTCGACACGAAGGTCAGGGACGGCGACACCATCTCCATCATCCCGGCCATCGCGGGCGGCGCGGCGACGGAGACGGACGTGGCAAGTGAGCTGCCCTCGCTCTCGAACGAGGAGATCGCGCGCTACAGCCGACACCTCATCATGCCCGAGGTCGGCATGGAGGGGCAGCGCAAGTTGAAGGCGGCGCGCGTCCTGATGATAGGGACGGGCGGGCTCGGGGCTCCGACGGGGATGTATCTGGCGGCGGCGGGCGTCGGCACGCTCGGCGTCGTGGACTTCGACGTGGTGGACGCGTCGAACCTCCAGCGCCAGATCGTCCACGGGACGAAGGACGTGGGCAGGCCGAAGATCGAGTCGGCGCGCGACCGCCTCTCGGACATTAACCCGCACGTCAAGATCGAGGCGTACGAGACGCGTCTGACGAGCGAGAACGCTTTGGAGCTGTTCCGCGAGTACGACATGGTGGTGGACGGCACTGACAACTTCCCGACGCGCTACCTCGTCAACGACGCGTGCGTGCTGACGGGCAAGCCCAACGTCTACGGCTCCATCTTCCGCTTCGAGGGTCAGGCTTCGGTCTTCTGGGCCGCGCGCGGCGCGTGCTACCGCTGCCTCTACCCGGAGCCGCCGCCGCCGGGGCTCGTCCCCTCGTGCGCCGAGGGCGGCGTGCTGGGCGTGCTGCCCGGCATCATCGGAGCCATCCAGGCCAACGAGGCCATCAAGCTCATCCTCGGGGGCGGCGAGCCGCTCGTCAACCGCCTGCTCCTCTTCGACGCCTGGAAGCTCCGGTTCCGCGAGCTGAAGCTGAGGAAGGACCCGGCGTGCCCCGTGTGCGGCGAGAACGCGACGTTGAAGGAGTTGATCGACTACGAACAGTTCTGCGGACTGACGCCGCCGGCGGCTCAGACTAAATCAGAGACGGAGGGAAGGATGGAAGAGATCACAGCGACCGAGTTGAAGGAGCGCATCGACCGCGGCGACGACCTGCAGATCATCGACGTGCGCGAGCCCAACGAGTACGACATTGCACGCATCCCCGGCACGAGGCTTATCCCGCTGGGCCAGGTCACCGAGCGCATGGGCGAGATCGACGAGAGCCGCGAGACGGTCGTCCACTGCAAGGGCGGCGTCCGCAGCGCCAAGGCCATCGAGGCGCTCACGCGCTCCGGCTTCAAGGGCAGGCTCGTCAACCTCAAGGGCGGCATCACCGCCTGGTCGAACGACGTAGACCCGAGCGTGCCGAAGTATTAAGAGCAGTAGGCGGTAGGCAGTTAAGGCCGGTTGAGTTCGGGGCTCGGGTGCGACCCGAACCCAACCGGCGTCTGCCGCCTGCCACCCACTGCCATCCGCCTGCCGCCGCGCGCCAGAAAAGTATGCCGCGGCCCTCCCGCCTTGTGTTATACTCCCGCGCCGTCGCGTCTCACGTAGCTCGCAAGCTTGTCCGCACGCACACCCGGTCTTTCAGCCCCAGGTCTCTTTACCGCTTTCGCGCCTCCTCGCCGGGCCGCAGCGCCGGCGCTTCACGGTCGCCTAAGCGAATCAGCCACCAGGAAGAGCGGTCAGCCATGCCGTACTTAGTGATCGAAGTCCCGCCGCCGACGAACGATTGTTTCGTCGCGCTGCCGTTCACTGAGCACTTCGACGACCTCTTCGAGGCCATCGAGGAGGCGGCGAAAAGCGCGGGGCTGGACGAGGCCATCCGCCTCGACCAGAAGGAGGAAGGCGTGACCATCACGGGCGAGATCGAGAGGAGGATCCGCTCGACCAGGATCGTGGTCGCCGTCTGCACCCCGGAGTCGTACGACGGCCCGCCCAACCCGAACGTCATGTACGAGCTGGGGCTGGCGCACGCCCTCGGCAAGCCGACCGTCATCCTGGCCGCCAGCATGGGCTGCGTCCCCGTGGACGTGCGCGACCAGTTCGTCTTCGTCTACGGGGGCGTCCCGCGGGAGAGGCTCGTCAAGGAGGTGCAGAAGAGGATCGAGAAGCGCCTCGCCTCGACGACCGGCTCGCTCGTCAGCGCCGGCTTCCGGCACATCGCCGTCGCCCCCAGGCGGCACCAAATGCTCCTCAACCCCGACTTCTGGAGGCACTTCAGCGACGTCTTCCGCCGCGTCCGGGTGCTGCGCGGCGAGATGCAGAGGATGATCCCGGACCTGGCCGAGCTGCTGAAGGCCGCGCAGGGGATGCTGGCCAGCGACTCCTACGAGGTGCGGATCGACTTCGACGAGAAGTGGCGGAAGTTCGACAACTCCTACCAGACCGTGACGCACGCGACCTTCAAGGAGTGGGTCGAGGGCGAGGGGATCGGACTCGCGCTCGACTCGCTGAGCGGCCCCACGCGCGGCAGCACCGTGTCGCAGATCGACGACGTGCGCATCTTCTACAACTCGACCAAGGACGCCCTGCGCGAGTACATGCCCGCCCACAGCAGCCTGATCGAGCTGCTCGCCGGCGAGCGGCTCATCGAACTCAACGACCACGGCAGACTCACGAAAATCTACGGCCAGATTACGGCGCTGCGCCAGGCAACCGACAAAATCTTCCACCAGACCGACGCCATCATCTACAACCTGGTCGAGGCCAGCATCAGGATAGGAGAGAGCTGAGATGAGCCACGTGACCACCATCAGCGAACTCAAGGAGGAGCACGACAGCCTCTTCAGCGAAGCCTTCGCGCGGCGCTCGACATTCATCGCGAACCAGAAGCACGACCGGAAGTACATCAAGTCCTTCAAGGAGAGGGCGAACAAACTGCTGGAGAGCCTGACGGCGCTCTCAGGGCAGGTCACCTCCGTGGACGAATACAACCTGCTGAGCGAGATGGCGTCGCAGTGGCAGGCCGTCTACTCGACGATCCTCAACGAGCCCCTCGACATCAAAATCCAACCCCCGTCGCTCAACCTCCGGAAGGACACCCCGCTCAGCGAGGAGGAGCTGCGCAAACGCCACCTGGCGCGCGCCGGCGAGCTGAGCATCATCCGCTGGATCAACCACGTCCTCCAGCAGGCCCGCACCGACATCAAGAAGGTGCCCAGCACCGCCGAGCAGATGGCCTCCGACTGGCACAACGCCCAGATCGAGTTCGCGTCGCGCGTCCTGGACGGGGAGATCGCCTTCATCCACCAGCTCAGCCTCGACTCCTACTGGCGGCTCGAAGATGTCTGGCTGCGCGAGGTCAAGCGCTACAGGGCCTACCGCTTCTGGGAGAACAGGGGAAGCGTCCTCTGGAACCCCGAGGCCGACTACCTCAAGGCGTGCGCCCAACTCCTCGACAAGCTGGTGGACGACGGCATCAAGAAGTCTTCGCCGACCGAGTTCGAGAAGGCGCGGACGTACCTGATGCGGTACCTGAACAAGGACGGGAAGCTCGACCCCGTCAAGGCGGAAGACATGTTGAAGCGGAGGGCCTATCAAATCTGGGAGTCGGGCGGCGGCGGGGACGAAAAGGTGAACCACGAGATCGCCGAGACCTACCTCAAGCTCTTTTACGAGAACATCATCCCCGCCGTGACCAGGAACGACGCCGAGAGCACGCTGCTCGTGCTGAAGGCTTTGCAGTACAGCCGCGCGCTCGGCGGCCGCTACATCTTCGTCAACTGCTTCGAGGCGGCGCTGGCCATCTACTTCCTCGACCCGAGGATCATCAAACGGCTCTGGGCCAAAGCCGAGAAGTGCGAGCGGCCGCGGTCGCTGCTGGTGAGCGAGGTGCCCATCGACTTCTGGCCGACCTACCTGCCGAGGGAGGGCCGCCACAGGCTCAGGCACGAGAACGGGCGGCTCACCTTCGAGGGGGTGATGACCCGGCGCGAGAGGGCCGAGCTGATGAAGGGCCTGACGAGCACCGTGCACCGGAAAGCCGTCAGGCGGCTCTACCACCTCAGCCGCTACCTCCCGCGCGACCTGACCCTCTGACCCAGCGCGAGTTGAAAAGGGGAGCCGGCCGCGGCCGGCTCCCCTCTCTGCGTTCGGCCGTGGCGCCGCGCGGGCTCAGGCCGAGCCCCCGGACGCGGCCTGCCCCTGGCTCCGGCCGAGGTGCGTGGTGAGCAGTTCTTTGGCGCGGTCGCCGCGCCGCTGGTACTCTTCCTTGGCCTCGGTGAAGAACTGTACCAGTTCCTGGTTGCCCTCCTGCTCGGCGTCGGCGATGTAGAGCGCCGTGGTCTCCGCGCCCTGTAGCGCGTGGTAGATGACGCTCACGAGGTCGTACGTGATGTCACGCGTCCCGGTGTCGCCCTGGCTGTTGTCACTTCTTTGTGCAGACATACCTCACCCCTTAAAATCAGAATTAACCGACCGGGGGAATTGTTCGGGGAACTTTTCGTCAACGATTGTATGAACCCCCGCGTATGAGGTCAAGGAGGACGGCACAGTGAGGATCAAGGGCGTCAAGCCCGAAGAGGCCGACGACTACACGCGCCGCGTCTTCGAGGCGCAGGCGAAGCAGTGGGGCGCGCCCCTCATCGCCCACACGGTTCACGCCCGGCGGCCGACCATCTACCGCGGCGTGCGCGCGATGTGGGCGGGCCTGGAAGGCTCGGGGCTGCTCGACCCGAGGCTCGTCGCGCTCGTCAACCGCCGCGTGGCCTGGCACAACGGCTGCGAGTTTTGACAGGACATCAACGCTGCGGTCGGCAGCGCGCTGGGAGTCGCGGACGAGAAGATCGACGCCCTCCACGATTACGAGACGAGCCCGCTCTACACGGAAGAGGAGCGCACGGCGCTCGCTTACGCCGACGCGATGACGGTGACGGGCCGCGACGTGTCCGACGAGCTGTTCGCGCGCCTGCGCCGGTTCTACGACGACGACCGGATAGTCGAGCTGACCGAGACAATCGCGTGGGAGAACGCTTCGAGCAAGTTCAACCGCGCGCTGCGCATCCCCTCGCAGGGGCTCTGGAAGAGGAAGGGCGGCTGAAGAGATGGACGACGTGATGGAAGCGACGCAGGGCGGCGAGGAGCGGCCGGCCGAGGAGTTCTCGCCCACCGCGCGGACGACGCTCAGGCGTCTGCCCAAGCGCGGCTCTTTCGAACGCGAGACCGTCTACGGCATTCTCGACGAGGGCTTCGTCTGCCACGTCGGGTTCGTGGTCGGCGGGCAGCCCTTCGTCATCCCGACCGCCTACGGGCGCAAGGGCGACGTGCTCTACATCCACGGCGCGCGCGCGAGCCGGACGCAGAAGGCGCTCGCGGCCGGGGCCGACGTGTGCGTGACGGTGACGCTCGTGGACGGGCTGGTGCTGGCGCGCTCGGCCTTCCACCACTCGATCAACTACCGCTCGGTCGTCGTCTTTGGCCGCGCGCGGGTGGTCGAGTCCGAGGAGGAGAAGAGCGCGGCGCTGGAAGCCTTCACCGAGCACATCGTGCCCGGCCGCTGGGCCGACGTGCGCTGGCCGAACGGGCAGGAGCTGGCCGCGACGACCGTCCTCGCCATCCAACTCTCGGAAGCCTCGGCGAAGGTTCGCACCGGCCCGCCCATCGACGACGAGGAGGACTACGCGCTCGACGTGTGGGCCGGCGTGCTGCCGCTCGGCGTCGAGCCCGGCGCACCGGTGCCCGACCCGCGCCTGCCCGAGGGCATAAAGCCGCCCGCTTACGTCGAACAGTTCGACCTCTCGAAGAGACATTAAGCCTGACACGACCTTCCACGCCGAATCGAAGGGTGAAGCGAATGAGGATGAAAGTCGCAGTGTTGTCCGTCGCGGTCTCTCTGGCCGCGTGCGCGCTGGTCGGGGCCGGCTCGTCCGCGCAGTCGAAGCGCCTGCCGACGCAGTTGCCGCCGCTGCCCGTCAGGGGGAGGGGCCTTCCCGCCGCGCTCGCGCCCGTCGTCGAGGCCGAGCACGCCTTCGCGCAGCACTCCATCGACCGGGGGATGAAGCCCGCCTTCCTCGCCTACGCCGCGCCCGACGGCGTCATCGTCTACCGGGGCGGGCCGGTCAACGCCATCGAGTCGTGGTCGAAGAGAGACCCCGCGCCGACGGGCCTTCTGACCTGGTGGCCGACCTACGCCGACGTGTCGCGCGCGGGCGACATGGGCTGGACGACGGGGCCGTTCGAGTTCCGCGAGAAGGCGGCGCAGGAGAAGCCCGACGGCACGGGCCACTTCTTCACCGTCTGGCGCAGACAGCCGGACGGCTCCTGGAAGTGGGTGCTCGACCTCGGCGTAGAGCACCCCGCGCCCGCCGTGACCGAGACCGTCCTGACCTACCCGCCGTCCCTCAAGAAGAACGTCGAGCCCGCGGCGCTGTCTCCGGCCGAAGTGGACGCGGCGCGGCAGTCGCTCGCGGAGGCCGAGCGCGCGCTCTCCGACGCCTCCGCGTCCGAGGGCTTCAGGGCGGCGCTGCTCGCGCGCGCCGACGACGGCGTGAGGTTCTATCGTCAGGGAACTTACCCTCTGGTCGGCAGGGAAGCATTCGCCAGGGCGATCAAAGTCCTGGGCGAGTACGTCACGTGGAAGCCCCTGAAGACCGACGTGTCCGCCTCGGGCGACCTCGGCTACGCCTACGGGAGCTACGAGCTGCGGACTAAGCAGACGGACGAGAAGCCCGCCGTGACGGGCCACTACGCGCGCGTCTGGAAGCGCGGAGGCGGCGGCCCGTGGCGCGTCGTCTTCAACGTCGCCAACCCCGCGCGGTGAGGCATAACTGATTTTCGTTGACACCCCGCCCGCGCACGGTTTATAAGCCCCGGGTCTAAAACCCGGGGCTGAACCGTTCGCCTCACGCACGACACACTTAACCGAAGCTCTTACCCGGCTCTTACCATCCCGCTGTCAGCGCCCTGAGCCCCAACCCACCGAAGACGGAGGCCGAAAGATGTCCACAGTAGCCAGAGAGAAGCAGGCGGAACAGAATCCGGCCGCGGAGGAGAAGGAAGACCCTAAGTCGCTCGAGACGCGGTTCGGCCTCGTCATGTACGGCGGCGTGAGCCTCGCCATCTACATCAACGGCGTGGCGCGCGAGTTCTTCCGCGCCGTGCGCGGGGCGGGCGTCTACAAGCTCATCAAGGCGCTCACCGACCGCGACGTGGTCGTCGACGTCATCAGCGGCACCTCCGCCGGCGGCATCAACGGCATCATGCTCGGCTACGCGCTCTGCAACAGGAAGGACTTCGCCTCCTGCGCCTCGCTCTGGCGGCTCGACGGCGACGTGCGCAGCCTGCTGCGCTCGCCCCACGGCGGCGCGGACGCGGCCGATTCGCTCTTCGACAGCGAGGGCTACTACCAGCCGCGGCTCGAAGCCGCCTTCCGCGAGATGCCCGATTACGTCGGGGAGGAGGGCGAGATCAACTCGACCTTCCCCGAACTCGACCTCTTCGTGACGGGCACGGACGTGGACGGCAACATCTCGACGCAGTTCGACGACTCCGGCCACCCCATCGACGTGAAAGACCACCGGACGGTCTTCCTGCTCAAGCACCGCCAGGGGCGCAAGCACCCCTTCGAGCCGGGCTCCGCCCTGGACGGCCCGTCCCCGCCCGAGGCGACCTACCAGGCGCTGGCGAAGCTCGCGCGCATCACCTCCTGTTTCCCCGCGGCCTTCACGCCCGTCCACGTCAGCGGCACGGAGCCGCCGGGCAACGCGACCATGGACGGCAAGCTCCGCCTCTGGGGCCGGCTCGGGAAGGACTCCTGCTTCCTCGACGGCGGCATCATCGACAACAAGCCCTTCACCTACACGATCCGCGAAATCTTCAACCGCTCCGCCGAGCGCGACGTCGAGCGCAAGCTCTTCTACGTCGAGCCCGACCCCGAGCACTTCAAGCGCCCCGAGGAGTCCTCGCGCCCTAACTTCGTGCAGGCGGTCATCGCCTCGCTGATCGGCATCCCGGGCTACGAGTCCATCGCCGACGACCTGCGGCTGCTCGCCAGCCACAACAGCAAGGTGAAGCAGTACGGGCGGCTCCGCCGCTACCTCGAAGACCAGGCGGTCGGCCGGATCAGGGCCGAGAGGGAGGCCGCCGAGCGCGGGGACGGGGGCGCGAAGGGCCGGGCGCTCCCCGCCACCAGTCAGGACGACAAGGCCCTCTACGAGCGTTGCAGCCTCATCTACATCAGCGAGCGCGTGGTCGAGGGCCTGTTGAAGGTCAACGGGAAGGCGGAACTGCTGGGCCGGGGGGAGCGCGAGCTGGCCGCGGCGCTCATCGGCGCGTTCGACAAGGTGCAGGAGACCATCCGCCAGATGACCTTCCTCGACACGGACGTGCAGGACAAGGTGCCGACCTTCCTGCGCAACTTCGACGTGCACTTCCGCCAGCGCCGCATCTACCGCACCGTCTACAAACTCGTGGAGGTGATACGCGAGGCGACGAAGCGGAACGCGGAGGCCGCCGTCAACCGCTACACGAACCTCTGGCGCGTCCTCAACGGCGAGCTGGAGCTGCTGGAGATCGTCCGCACGCACATGGAGCAGCTCATCGACGAGGCCCCCGTGAGCTGGAAGGCCGGCATCGCCAGGGCGCTGGAGGGCGGCGACGCCGACGAGAAGCAGCTCAAGGATGATGTCGAGCGGGAGGCGACCATCGTCTGGGACGTGGTCGCCGAGGCGCTCTACCGCCTCCTCGACCAGAGGCCGGAGGGCTCGGGGCAGCCGGGGGAACTCCCGCCGCCCGCCGAGTTGCTGCCGCCCGCCTTCGGGAAAATCCGCGACCGGATCGTAGATTTTGAAGCAGACCCCCGCGTCAGGCTCTCGTGCTTCGACCCCGACCTGCTCACCCAACTCAACCGCTACCTCAAGGAGCGCAGGGACAGGATCGTCGGCGAGATTGACTCGAACGAGATCAGGGCCGCCGTCGAGAAGCTGACCGACGAGGAGCGCGAGAAGCGGAGCCGCGACTTCAAGGGCATCCTCCAGTTGACCCGCGAGTTCGAGCGCGAGCTGATCGGCCGGATGCTGAAGCCGCTGCCCGGCGTGGACGACGCCGACACGGCCAGGGAGCTGGAGGAGGTGCACGCGACCTACTTCCAGTTCCAGCGGCTCGACGCGCAGATGTTCCCCATCGAGTTCGTCGCCGACCTCTACGAGAAGGACTTGATCGAGACCATCCGCATCAGCCCGCTCGACGCCGAGCGCGGTTTCAGCAACAAGGGGCTCTCGGACAAGGTCTCGGGCGACGCGCTCTACCACTTCGCGGGCTTCTTCAAGCGCTCGTGGCGCTCGAACGACATCCTGTGGGGCCGGCTCGACAGTTGCTGCCAGCTCGTCGAGGTGCTGCTCACGCCCGAGAAGATCAGGCGCGTGCTCGACAACGAGGCGCTCGTCAGGAGGGCGCGCGCCCGCTTCTTCAGCAACGCGGAGGAGGCCGGGACGGGGAAGGAGCCGGAGTGGAAGCAGGGCATGCACCCGAAGTGGCTCTTCCGGCACGCCGGAGAGGAGACGCAGAAGAGCCTGGCGAGTTGGCTGGTCGACATGCTCTGGCACGGCAAGGGGCTCGACCCCAAGAACTTCGACGAGGTCAAGCTCCCGCGCGTCATCGAGGCGGCGCAGCTCGAAATCCTCTACGAAGACCTGCCGGGCGTCATCACCGACGCGCTCGAAGAGCAGGCGCGCTGGAACCAGTTCCGCTACCCGCCGCCCCTGCTCAAGGCCGGCGGGCGCGGGCCCGTCAGCGACAAGTTCGACCCGACCCTCTACCCGCCCGTCTACCTCCCCGCGGAAGGGAGCCTCGACCCGTTCGCCTCCGTCATCTCCGCCGCGGGGGCCGCCAGCGACGCGATGCGCCGCCTGGAGGAGAGGCCGCAGGCCGGGACGACCCCGATGGACACGGGCGTCGGCCAGTTCTTCAGCAGGGAGTACCGCATCGGCTCCGAGGCGCTCATGCGCGACATGCCGCCGCTCGTCCTGATGGAGATACTGGCGGTCTCGCTGCTGGTGATGCGCAACTGCCTGCTCAAGGTCTTCGGGAGCCAGTCGGCGCGCGTCAAGGCACACCCGCTCTACGTCTTCGGCGTTGACCTGCCGCTGCGCGCCTTCAACACGCTCGTCATCTTCATGCGGCGGGTGCCGAACTCGCAGAGGTGGATTCCGATCTCGGCGGCGGGGCTGTCGCTGCTGCTGCTCGTCATCGGCCTCTACTGGCGGAATCAGATCATCTGGGCGCCGCCGTCGCAGGGCGAACCGAGCGAGTTCAACCTGACGTGGTTCCTGGTCTTCGTCGGCGGCCCCGTGCTGATCCTGTCCACGGGGGCCGTCTACCTCTACCGCGGGAAGGTCGGCGACTGGGCTTGGCTGAGCCTCTTGCGCGACGCGCTGCTGGCGCTGCTCATCCTCACGCCGTGCTTCGTCGCGCTGGCGGCCTACGTCAGCCTGTACCTGGACGCGGCGGACAGGCTCAAGGCGTTCTTCGGCCAGTTCCTCGGCCCGTCCCTCTCCGCGCTGCTCGCGGGCGGCGCGGTGATGGTCTCGATCCTGCTCATCTTCGCCGCGCCTCTCACGGCCTTCGTGGTGCTCGCGCGGCTCGCGAAGTGGGGGCGCTCCGACCCCGACAGGCTGCGCGGGCTGCTTCAGAAATACTTCAGCATCACCCAGATGCTCGTCATCGCCCGCCGCCTCAAACTCTTCGAGGAAGGCGAGGCGGAGAAATTAGCCTCCGACGTGCTGAACGGCCCGGGCGGGGGTGAAGCGGAGCGGAGGAAGGCGGCCTACGAGCGGGTCGCCGCGGAGCAGAAGAGGAACGACGAGGGGCGGCGGCAGAGGTTTCGCGCCAAGCTCCGACGGGACGGCGGCGGGACTGCTCCGAACGACGGTTATTCGGCCGGGGAGGTGGACGACCTGATTGAACTGGCCTGCAAGCTCAAGAAGGAGAAGACGGAGGAGCTTTACAAGGCCATCGAGCAGGCGCAGCACGACGAGAGGGCCGTCGCGGCCGGGATGGTTCTGGCCGGCCGCATCGTCGCCGCGGCCGAAGCCAAAGACCGCCGCCCCGGCCTGTTCAAGCGCGCCGCGGGCTACGTCGGCGCCAGGGGCTTCGGCCGGAAGACCGCGGCCGGGAAGGAGGCGCGGGGTCGCGGGAGACAGGCGGAAGAGCCCGCCAAGATGCTCGCGCAGCTCGAAGACGCGATGTACTCGATCAACCCCGGCGCGATGAGCTGACCCGCGCCGGGCTTAAAGGAAGGGAGGTACCGGGGGCGGGACTCGAACCCGCACGGCCTTACGGCCAACGGATTTTCTTACCACTACGGCTTTCGCCGCCCGCCTCTGCGACAGTTTGTGGTCTGGACTATACCTTCGCCTTTAACTACGCTTTCGCGTAGCAGTCAGGCGGGGGCCGTCTAGTCTCTACACTTTCTCGGAGGTCGTATGAAGCTGCGCAAGTACACTGAACGTCAGCTCGCGGAAGCCGTGAAAAACTCGACTTCATTGGCTCAGACGTTAGATAAACTTGGCGTCGCCCCGTACGGCGGAAATTACGAAGTGTTGAAAAAGGCCATCAACCACTTCGGAATCAGCGTCTCTCACTTTACCGGACAGGCGTGGAATAAAGGTCAGCGTATAGGGCCAAAGCAACCGTTAAGGAAATACTTGGGAAATGAACTCCCTATTCAATCCTACAAGCTGAAGCAGAAACTTCTCTCAGAGGGAATATTTACCCGCGAATGTTCTAGCTGCAAAAACACGGAATGGCTTGGACAGCCAATACCGCTTGAACTAGATCACATTAACGGGAACCGCTCTGACAACAGTCTCTCCAACTTGCGGCTGCTCTGCCCTAACTGCCACGCTTTAACTCCGACCTATCGCGGCAAGGGTCGAGCCTCCGAGCTTAGCTCGGTGTTGCCAGTCGAAAGGGTTCACCGAATTTGACCCCATTCACGCGGGGGATTTCGCCCCCGGTGCTCAAACATCTAAGTCCGTTGCGTCTACCGATTTCGCCACCCCGGCTTTGGTGTGGGGGAAGATAGCACGGGGTCGGAGGGCGCGCCAAACGGGTCGGCGGGGCGGCTTCACCGGCCG
>DATMVD010000007.1:0-43915 GCA_035563535.1 Pyrinomonadaceae bacterium
CGGGCGAGGCGGTTGGCCGAAGCGTCCAACTCGCCGTAGGTGAGGCTGCGTGTGTCGTCGGAGACGGCCGCCTGGTGGGGGCGCTCGGCGGCGAGGCGCTCGAACAGCTCGTGAACCAGGCCGCGCCGCTCGTAATCGCGCGCCGTGCTGTTCCACACCTCTATCTCGGCCCGCTCGGGGGGCGTCAACATCTGCACGCTGCCGAGGTTTTGCTGCGGGTCGGCGACCATGCCTTCGAGCAGTTGTGTCATGTGCCCGAGCATTCGCCGGATGGTCGCCCCGTCATACCGTGCGCGGTCGTAGGTGAGCTGCAAGCGCAACGTTTTTTCCGGCACGATGCCCATCGTGAGGGGGTGGCCGGTCGCCATGTCGTGGTGCTCCAGCTCCTCAATTTGGACTCCGCCGCCCTGCTGCCGCAGGGCCTCGTCCACGGGCAGATTCCTGAAGACGACGATGCTCTCGAAGAGGGGCCGGCCGGGGCGCACGTCGCTCCACCGCTGAACCTCCATCAGCGGGCTGTACTCGAACTGCCGCATCTCGACCTGCCGCCGCTGTAGCTGTTGCAGCCACCCGAGGACGCTCATGTCCGGCGGCGTCGAGACGCGCAGCGGCAGGGTGTTGATGAAGAGGCCGACCATTGTTTCCGCGCCGGGCAGGTCTGTGGGTCGCCCCGAGACCACGCTGCCGAAAAGCACGTCGTCTTCGCCGCTGTAGCGCGAGAGCAGCAGCGCCCACGCGCCCTGTACGAGCGGGTTGAGCGTCAACTGGTGCTGGCGCGCCAGCGCCTGGAGCGCGCCGGCGGTCTCGGCGGGCAGGTCTGTGTAGTGTTTGAGGTAGCGCTCCTCGGGCGCGAAGGTCTCCCCCGGCGCGGGGACGCCGACGCCCGGCTGAGTCGGCGTCGTAAAGCCCTTGAGAGTTTCGCGCCAGTAGGTCTCCGCGCGCCGCATGTCCTGTCGCTGGAGCCACGCGATGTAGTCGCGGTAAGGCCGGCTGCCGGTGGGCGGGGCCGCGTGACCGCGGCGTAAAGCCTCGTACCCTTCCGACACCTCCCGGAGCACCAGGGCGACCGACCAGCCGTCCAAAAGCAGGTGGTGGTAGCTCCACAGGAATCGGTGGTGGCGCGGCCCGAGGCGCACCAGCTTGAGGCGCATGAGCGGGGCCTCGTTCGGCCTGAAGCCGCAGCGCCTCTCCTCGTCGAGCAGCGCCTCGAAACGCGCCGACTGCTCCCCGGCGTCGGACGCCTGCCAGTCGAGATACTCCCAAGGGAGTTCGACGTGCTGGCGGACGACTTGGAGCGGCTCGTCGAGTCCTTCGGTTAAAAATACGGTGCGCAGAATCGGGTGGGAACGAACCACGTTCCCCCACGCCGAGCGGAAGACCTCGACATCAAGCTCGCCGCGCAACGACCAGCTCACGCGCTCGACGTAGGCGCCCGAGCGGGAGTCGAAAAGGGCGTGGAAGAGCAGGCCCTTCTGGAGCGGCGAGAGGGGGTAGATGTCTTGTACGTTTTTCATGTCTGAGCTTCCCCGGAACGTTCTCAGGAGTGTAAGGCGGGGCGAAGGGCGGCGGCCGCGAAAGGTCGCCGCAGGGCGTTCAGTCCTCCGCGTCGGCGAGGAGCGACCTGAGGTGGCTGAGCTTCTCTTCGTTGAGCGCGGCGAGCGGGAAGTCGGACGGCGTGAAGCCTTCGGCGTCCGGCTGTGCGGCGTCCGCGATCAGCGCACGCAACGCATCCAGAAACTCGCCGGCCAGTCGTTCGACGGTCGCGCGGCGGTGCACGTTCTCGCTGTAGGTCCACTCGGATTGCAGGTAGCCGCCCGCGTCGAAGACCTTGACCTCCAGCAGGTGGCCCCGCGTCCCCCGCGCGTCGGCCCCCGGCGCCGCGTGCGCGGGCACGACCTCGAAGAGCGAGCCGGCACCCGCGGGGTGGTCGGCCGAGGGTCGGAAGCTGACGAACACCTCGGGCCGCGGGAAGCCGCGCAGCTTCTCACGGACGCCCGCGTCGTCGCCCAGATAGCGCAGCAGCCCGTAGCCCGTCCCCCAGTTGGGAACCCGCCGCAGTTGCTCCTTGACCGACTTGAGCGCACGGCCCGGCGTCTCGTCCTGCTTCAGTTCCAGCAGCGTGGGGAACAGTTCGGCGAACCAGCCGACGGTGCGCGTCAACTCCACGCCTTCGAGCAGCGTCTCCCGGCCCGGCCCCTCCGAGTGGAACAGGAGGGGGCCGCCGCCCCAGCGCGTCAAGGTCTGCGCCAGCGCCGTCAGCAGCACGTCGCTGAGTTGCGCGTGGTAAGTCCGCGGGACTTCCTCCTGTAGCGCGCGCGTCTCTCCCGAGTCGAGCGAAGCGACGACCGTTCGGCTCGACGCCCACGTGTTCGCGCCGGAGGGGTAATCGACGGGGAGGCGTCCGGCGTGCGCGTGGCGCGCGTCCGTCCAGAACTCCGCCTCCGCCCTCACCGCGTCCGACGCGGCGTGCTCCTGGAGCCGCTCGGCCCAGCGCTTGAAAGAGGTCGTCTTGCGCGGGAGTTCGGGCCGCGCGCCGGCACGCAGTCGGCGGCACGCCTGCTCCAAATCCTCCAGGATGATTCTCCACGACAGGTCGTCTATCACGAGGCGGTGGGCGGCGACGAGGAGGTGGCTCGGCGCGCCCGCCCCGGCGTCGAAGTAGACGAAGCGCGCCAGCGGGCCGCGCGCGAGGTCGAACTCGGACGGCAGCCCGCCCGCCGTCTGACGGATGAGCGAGGCGCGCTCCGCCTCCGACAGCGCCGAAACGTCAACGCGCCTGAAGGCGGCCGACTCCTCCGCCGCGGCGTTCTCCTGCCGCCAGCCCGCGTTGTCGTGCGTGAAGCGCATGCGCAGCGCGTCGTGGTGCGTCGTCAGTTCGCGGACGGCCTGCTCGACCAGCGACGGGTCGAGGGCTTCGCGCGCCCTGAGGAGCACGGCCTGAGAGACGCGCCCCGGCGCCTCCTCCTGCTCCTCGAAGAACCAGCGCTGGATGGGCGTGAGCGGGACGGGGCCGGTGACGACGCCCTGCTCGGCCTCGACCGGCTGCGTCCGCTTCGCGACGGCCGCCATGTCGGCCACCGTCTGGTGCTGGAAAATCTGCTGCGGCGTCAGGTGCAGCCCGGCGCGGCCCGCCCGCGCGATGATCTGGATGGCGAGCACCGAGTCGCCGCCCAACTCGAAGTAGTTGTCGTTGACCCCGACCTGCTCGACGCCGAGCATTTCCTGTAAGATTTCCGCGAGCAACCGCTCGGCCTCGTTGCGCGGCGCGGCGTAAGAGGTTTGCAGGGCGGGGCGCGGGTGCAGTGGCCTCGACGCCTGAAGCTTCTCAATCTCCTCGGAGACGCGCGACTGCGTGAAGGCGTTGGCGCGCTCGATAGACGCGTGCAGGTCTCTGGCGGAGACCACGACCTGCGGGAGCGTGGCCGCCGCGAGGATGCGCGCGAAAGCCTCCGCGCCCTCCTGCGGCGCGATGCCCTCCTCGATGCTTTCCTGGTAGAAGCTCTTGCCGGCCGGCGACCCACCCCCGCCCGCCGCGACGCCGACGGCCGGCGCCCGGCCCTCCGACATCGCCTTCACGCGCACGGTCAGGTCGTTGATTCGCTTCTCGCTGAACCCTTCGATGCCGACCAGCCCCAGGCCCTCCGCGTCCATGATGTCAACGTCGAAGGTGACGGTCTCGCCGCCCGGGTCTTCGTCGTCCCGGTACCTGATGTGCGCGTAGATTTTGCGCGTCAGCGGACGCCAGACGCTCAGCCTCTTGTAGGACAGCGGCAGGTACAGACCTTCGATGCCCTCGATGTAGATCATCCCCGTCCCCGCCGCCCGGTCGAGCAGCGAGGGGTGGAGTTTGAACTCCTCGAAGTCCGGCTCGAACAACTCGTCCAGCTCGAAGTGGACGAGAATCTCGTTCTTGCCGACATAGACCCTCTGGATGTTCTGCCACCGCGGGCCGAGGTCGGGGTCTTTCTCCTCGTCGGCCACGACGGCCTCCCTGTCGCCGCACCTCCTGATGAGTTCGGCGATGTCGCGGCGCGCCGGCTCCGGCACGGCGGCGGGGCCGACGTAGCCGAGCGCGTGGTCCTGCCAGTGGGGGTTCGGCCCGTCGTCGCCCGAGGTCTTGCTGGAGGCGTGGAACTTGAAGCCCTCGCCGCTCCTCTCCAGCACGAAACGCACGTCCCGCGTCTCGTTGTCCTTGATGCTCATGGGCGCGATGAAAAAAACGTCGCGGATTTCGGCCGCCCGCCCGCCGGCGTGACGTTGGAACGCGGCGCGCGCCATTTCGAGGTAAGTCACGCCTGGCAGCACCGCCGTCCCGGCGATGCGGTGCTCCTCCAAAATCCACAGCCGGTCGATGCTGACGCGCGTGATGTACGTCTCCTGTCCTTCCGCCCGCGAGACGAGTTTCTCCAGCAGCGGGTGGCCGCCTTCGGCCGCGGACTCCAGCGGCCTCGCGCCATCTGAGTACCGCGCCGCGGTGTCCACGAGCATGCCGACCTCCCGCCACCCGTCCCAGTCAACCGAGACGGCGAAAGTTTCGGTGCGGGAGCTGTGGTGGTGCGCGAAGGCGTCGAGGAAGGCGTTGGCCGCGCAGTAGTCAACCTGCCCGAAGCCGCCCAGGATGGCGCTCCGCGAAGAGCACAGCACCATGAAGTCGAGGCCCTGGCCCTCGAACAGGTCGCCGAGCACGCGCGCGCCCTGCACCTTCGGCGCGAGGATGGCGGCGGCCTTGTCGGGGATCTTCAGTTGAATCATGCCGCCGCCCGCGACCCCCGCCGCGTGAATCACGCCGTTGACCGGGCCGAAACGCTCCTGCGCTTCCGCGACGACCTGCCGCATCCGAGCGAAGTCCGACACGTCGGCCCCCGCCGCCCAGACCTGCGCGCCGAGCGCTTCGAGTTCCTGCACCTTCCTAATCTTGCGGCTCGTCGCGTCCTGTTCGCCGCGCTCGGCGAGCCAGCGCGGCCACACCGCCCGCTCGGGCAGACCCGTCCGCCCGACCAGCACCAGACGCGCGCGCGCCGCCCGCGCTAGGTGCTCGGCCAGCACGAGGCCGATGCCGCCCATCCCGCCCGTGATGAGGTAGACGCCTTCCTGCCGCAAGCGCTCGCCCTCCCGCGCGCCGCTCTCCAGCCGGTGCGGCTCGAAGGTCTGCGTCCAGCGGTGGCCGTGCCGGTACGCGATGATGCGGTCGGGTGAGGGCGCGACGAACTCCGCCGCCAGAGACTCGATTAGTTTTCGCTCGCCCCGGCCGGCCGCCGCGGGGGGCGCGATGTCAATGCTGCGGCAGGTGATGTGCCTGTACTCCTGCGGGATGACCTTGCACGGCCCGAGGACTGTCGCCTTCTCGGGCGACAGCACCTCGTCCCCCGTCACCTGCTGCATGCCGTCGGTCACGACGTTGAGTTGGAGAGGGCCAGCCTCGCCCTGCTCCCCGAGCGCCTGCGTGAGGGCGAGCAGGCTGTAGAAGCCCGTGTCCAGTATCTCCGCCCTGTGCTCCGCCGTGTCTCCCGCCTCGTCGCCGCGCGTCACGCCCCAGAAGTGTGCGATGACCGCCGGCCGCTGGCCGCGCCGCCCCAGCGCCTCCAGCAGTCCGGCGTAGTCCTCACGCCGGCGGGGGTTGATGGTGAACGCGCCGCGGCCCTCGTCTTTCAACTCCTCGCCCGCCTTCACCGTCACGACACCGAGACCCGCCCGCGTCAGTTCCTCCGCGACCCGGTCGCCGACGCCGTGCCGGTCAACGAAGATTACATAACTGCCGCCCGCGTCCGCCGCCGCCGCCCTCGCCTCGGCAAACGCGGGCGGGGCAGACCGCTTCCACGAAGGGACGTAGAACCAGTCGGCGACGTTCGCCCTCCGGCGCGGCGTCTGACGGCCGTCGCCGCTCTCGCCCCGCCGGCCGCCCTCAATCCAGTAGCGCTGCCGCTCGAACGGGTAGGTCGGGAGCGGGACGCGCCGCCGGCTCTCGCCCGCGCAGAATTCGTCCCAGTCCACCCCGACGCCCAACAGCCAGAGGCGGCCGAGGTTGTGGAGCAGGAATGCGAGGTCGGAGTCGCGCTCCTCGGGGTGCGGCAGCGTGCTGACGACCGACTGGCCGGCGGCCTTCGACGGGTGCCAGCGGGCGATGGTCAGCAGCGTCCGGGAAGGCCCGACTTCGAGCAGCACCGAATCCGGCTCTTTGAACAGTTCCGCCAGCCCGTCGCCGAAGCGGACGGTCTGCCGCAGGTGCCTCGTCCAGTAGCCGGGGTCGGTCGCCTCGGCCGCGGTGACCCAAGTCCCCGTCAGGTTGGAGATGAACGGCAACGTCGGGGCGTTGAGTTTCACCCGCCTGACCTCGGCCGCGAATGCATCCAGCACCGGCTCCATCATCTCCGAGTGGAAGGCGTGTGAGGTGTGCAGGGGGCGGCACAGCACCCCCTGCTCGTTGAGGCGCGCGGCCAGCCCCTCGACCGCGGGCGACGGCCCCGCCACGACGCACATCGAGGGCGCGTTGACGGACGCCAGAGAGAGTTGCGGCCCGAGCAGCGGCAGCACCTCCCTCTCCGGCAGTTGCACCATCAGCATCGAGCCGCGCTCGGCCGACTGCATCACGCGCCCCCTCGCCGCCACCAGCGCCAGCGCCTCTTCCAGCGAGAAGACGCTGGCCAGGCAGGCCGCGACGTACTCGCCGATGCTGTGCCCGATCATCGCGTGGGGCCTCACGCCCCAGCGCGCCAGCAGTTGCGAGAGCGCGTACTCGACGACGAACAGCGCGGGCTGCGTGAGCGCCGTCTGCCGGAGCCGCTCCTCACACTCCGCGAGGCGCTCGGGGCTCGGGTAGAGCACGTCGCGCAGGTCGAGGCCGAGGTGCGCTTTGAGGTGCTCGGCGCAGAGGTCCACCTGCTCGCGGAAGACCCCCTCGGTCTCGTAGAGTTCGCGCCCCATGTTGACGTACTGCGCGCCCTGGCCGGGGAACATGAAGACCACCGGGCGCGGCTTAGGCTC
Source organism: Pyrinomonadaceae bacterium (assembly GCA_035563535.1). Taxonomy (GTDB): domain Bacteria; phylum Acidobacteriota; class Blastocatellia; order Pyrinomonadales; family Pyrinomonadaceae; genus QHXN01. Next base: position 6,982 of record DATMVD010000007.1, read on the forward strand.
CTGCACCGAAGTGACGATCCGCCGGGGGTCGAGGGCTTCGAGCGCCTGCGCCGCTTCCTCGACGCTGCCGCACACGACCATGCGGCGGTGGCCGAAGGCTTTACGCCCGACGCGGAGCGTGTGCGCCGCGTCGGCGAGGTTGACCTCCGGGTGCTCCCGGAAGAACGCGCTCAGGTTCGCGGTCGCGGCTTCGAGCGCGGCGCTCGTCCTCGCGGAGAGCAGCAGGAGCTGGCTCGGCCTGGACGCGCCGGGGCGCGCCGGCTCCGGAGCCTCCTCGACGACGACGTGCGCGTTCGTGCCGCCGATGCCGAAGGAGCTGACGCCGGCGCGCCGCGGCGCGTCGCCCGCCTCCCACGGCCTCAGCCGGTCGTTGACGTAGAAGGGGGTGCTGTCAAAATCTATCTGCGGGTTCGGCCGCTCGAAGTGGAGGCTCGGGGGCAGTTCCCTGTGCTTGAGCGCCATCACGGTCTTGATGAGCCCCGCGACGCCCGCGGCCACGTCCAGGTGGCCGATGTTGGTTTTCACGGAGCCGAGGGCGCAAGTCTTCCGCCCCGCCCCCGCGCCGAAGACCTGCGCGAGCGCCGCCACCTCCACCGGGTCTCCGAGCGACGTGCCCGTGCCGTGCGTCTCGACGTAGGAGATCGTCTCCGGGCGCACGCCGGCCAGGCTCTGCGCCATCGCTATCACGTCCGCCTGCCCGTCCACGCTCGGGGCCGTGTACCCGACCTTGTCCGACCCGTCGTTGTTGATGGCCGAACCCCTGATGACCGCGTGGATGTGGTCGCCGTCCGCCAGCGCCTCCGACAGCCGCTTGAGCACGACGACGCCGACGCCGCTGCCGTTGACCGTCCCCGTGGCGTCCGCGTCGAAGGCGCGGCAGTGGCCGTCGCGCGAGAAGATGCCCCCCTCCTGGAAGAGGTAGCCCGACTTCTTGGGGACGCCGACGGTGACGCCGCCCGCGAGCGCCACGTCGCACTCGTAGTTGAGCAGGCTGCGCGCGGCGAGGTGGACGGCCACGAGCGAGGTCGAGCAGGCGGTCTGGACGGTGACGGCCGCCCCCTTGAGGTTCAGCTTGTAGCAGACGCGCGTCGCCAGGTGGTCGGTGCGGTTGCGGATGGAGGCTTGGAGGATGCCCACCGAGTCGAGGAAGCCGGGGTTCGACAGGAGGTTGAGCACCAGGTAGCTGTTCAGGCTGACGCCCGCGAACACGCTGACGGCCCCCTCGTACCGCCCGGGGTCGTAGCCCGCGTGCTCCAGGGCCTCCCAGGCGGATTCGAGGAAGAGGCGCTGCTGCGGGTCCATGCTTTCGGCCTCGGCGGGCGTCACGCCGAAGAACGCGGCGTCGAAAAGCTCGATGTCGTCGAGCATGCCCTTCGCCCTCACGTAGCCGGGCGCGGCGAGCAGCGAAGGCTCGACGCCCTCGGCCTCCAACTCCTGCTCCGTGAAGAAGGAGATACACTCCACCCCGTCCCGCAGGTTCCGCCAGAACTCGTCCACGCCCCGCGCCTTCGGGAAGCGTCCGGCCATGCCGATGATGGCGACTCCTTCAATCTCCTCAGTCAGCGTGTCACTCATGCCTTCGTCCGTTCCTCTCTGCCGCCCCGCCGGTGTCTGTTGATAGCCTCTTTTTGCCTCGCGGCGCGGTCGTTCACCTTCCGGAAAGAACGCTCCTGAGGCCCCCCCTGGCTGAGCCGCTTCGCCAGCGCGCTGATGGTCGGGTGCTGAAACATCTCGACCATGGAGACGCCGCCGTCGAGCACCTCCCGCATCCTGCCGTGCACCTGCACCATCAGCAGCGAGTGGCCGCCGAGGTCGAAGAAGTTGTCGTGGACGCCGACGCGCTCCACGCCGAGCGCCTGCTGCCAGATGTCCGCCAGCGCCCGCTCAAGCTGTGTCTGCGGGGCCACGAAGTTGGCCCCCAGTTCGGGGCGCACGGCCTCGGGCGCGGGCAGCGCCTCGCGGTCCACCTTCCCGTTGCGCGTCAGCGGCAGCTCGTCGAGCATGACGAACGCCGACGGCACCATGTAGGCGGGAAGTCTCTCCCTGAGGTAGCCCTGCAAGTCGTCGGCCGTCAGCACGGCGGCCCGGGAGATGAGCGCGTGGCCGTCCCGCCCCTCTCGGCTCGCGGCGGCCACCGGCCGCGACTCCGCGCCGCGCCTGACGGCGTAGAGGTTGTGGCGGTCGGTGCCCTCCAGCACCTCGTCCTGCTCGGCGACGGCCGCGAAGCCGCGGCTCTCCAGCAGGGCGATAATCTCCGCGACGCGCCCTTCGCTCTCGCTCCCCTTGCCGTCGTGCACCTCCATGACGACCTGCCGAATCCTCGGCCAGTCTTCGTCGTCAATCCCGCGCAGCACGTCCAGCTCGGCCCGCTGCACGTCTACCTTCAGGAGGTCAATGGTCTGGACGCCCTCCTCGCGGATGACCTCCGAGAGCCTCCTCAGCCGCGAGCGGAAGGGCTGCCCCTCGAAGCGGCCGGCCAGCAGCTCGTCGGCGTGTTCGAGCAGCGCGCCCATCCCGGCGGCCCCGCCCCGCTGCTGGTTGCGCATGTACCTCTTGACCACGTCCGCGTCGTCGGCCGCCCGCGCGTAGTCGCTGAGGCCCGACATCATCGAGTAATGCGGGTAATAGGTGAAGGTCGCCTCGCCCGGCGCGTCCGAGAGGCCGTAGTCGAAGAGTTTCGCCTGCGCCCCGTAGAGCTTCACGTTCAAGCGCAGGGTGTCGAAGATGGGCGGGATGGGTTCGAAGGCGTAGACGCGCGCGCCGGGGCATTGCTGCGCCACGAAGAGCGTGAAGATGCCGATGTTAGCGCCCACGTCGAAGACGCACGCCCCTTCGGGCAGTTCGAGGCCGTTGCGAAGGTAAATCCGGTTCTCGAAAATCTCTTCGTAGAGGTAGTCCGTCTCGTTCCTGTTCTGCTGGACGACGGCCATCCCGTTCGGCAGGCGGTGGCGCGCGCGCCCCTCGACGACGGGCAGGTTCCGGCGGTGCGGGACGACGTAGGCCGCGAGCCGTGTGCCGCCCGCCTCGTCCTCGCGCGCCGCCACCACGCACTCGCGCACCGACGGGTGCTCGGCCAGCACGCCCTCTATCTCGCCCAACTCGATGCGATAACCCCTGACCTTGACCTGCTGGTCGAGGCGGCCTAAGAACTCCAGCCTGCCGTCCGCCGAGAAGCTAACGCGGTCGCCCGTCCGGTAGAGCCGCGCGCCGGCCACACGCCCGAACGGGTCGGGGACGAAACGCTCGGCCGTCAGGTCGGGGCGGTTGACGTAGCCGCGCGCCACCCCCGTCCCGCCGATGTAAAGCTCGCCGGCCACGCCGACGGGCGCGGGCCGCATCCGCCCGTCGAGCACGTACACCCTCGTGTTGGCCAGCGGCCGCCCGATGGAGGGCTGCGGGGACTCGGCCCTCACCCGGCAGGCGGTGGCGTCAACGGTGCACTCGGTCGGCCCGTAGACGTTATAGAAGGTCGTCCACTCCTGCGCGCCGAGGCGCTTCCACATCGCCTCGTCGAGCGCCTCGCCGCCGACGAGCGCCAGCCCCGGCGACCACTCCGGCTTCCGGCACAGCCCCGCGTCGAGCAACAGCTTCAACTGCGAAGGCGTGCAGTCGAGCACGTCGAGGCGGTGCGACTCGACCACGCGCAGCATCTCCGCGCCGTCGAGCCTCGCCTCTTCGGGGATGAGCACGAGCGCGTGGCCGCAGGCGAGTTGCACGACCTGCTTGATGGCGGCGTCGAAGGCCAGCGGCGCGTTCAGGCTCACGCGCAGCGGGGCCTCGCGCCCGGCGTAGACCGAGCCGCGGAGCGCGCCCACCAGATGAGCGACAGAGCGGTGCTCGACCGCCACCCCCTTCGGGCGGCCCGTCGAGCCGGAGGTGTAAATGACGTAGGCCACGTTCTCCGGCAGCGAGGCTGGCGGCAGATTCTCCGCGCTCTCACGCGCCTCATCTTCCCGCCCCTCGTCGAGGAGGACGGGCCGCGCGCCGTGTGAGGGCAGGGCGTCGAGCAGCGGCCGCTGCGTGAGGACGACGGCCGCGCGCGTCTCGGCCAGCATGAAGGCGAGCCTCTGCCGCGGCTGCCCCGGGTCGAGCGGGAGGAACGCCGCGCCGCTCTTGAGGATGCCGAACAACCCGACCAGCATGTCGGGCGAGCGGTCAACGCACAGGCCGACGACCGACTCGGGGCCGACGCCCTCCCGCCGCAGCCGGTGTGCCAGTCGGTTGGCGCGCTCGTTCAACTCCCGGAAGCTCAGACGCTCGACCCCGGAAATCACGGCCGGCGCGTCGGGCGTTCGTCCCACCTGCTCCTCGAACAACTCGTGAAGGCAGACATCGCGCCGGCACTCGGCCTCCGTCCGGTTCCACTCGACCAGGAGCAGGTTCAGCTCCTCTTCGCCGAGGACGTTCAACTCGCCGACGCACGCGGCCGGGCCGGCGGCGGCGCTCCCCAGCAGCGCCTCGAACCGGCGTGCGAGGCGCCGGACATCCTCCGCGCGGTAGGCGGCCGGGTCGAAGTGGAATTCCAGCGCCAGCCCGTCGGCGCGGCGCGAGGCGCTGAGCTTCAGCCTGAAACGGTCGAGGCAGCTTGACGCGCGCCACATCGAGAGCCGCAACTGCCCGGCCGACTGCGCCGCGGGCCACTCCGCGAATTCGAACTTGTACGGCAGCGCGTCGCCGCCCGCGGCGGCGGCCCCGGCCCCGCCTGCCGACGCCTCCCGCCCCCACGCGAAATATTCCTGACGCGAGTAGTGCGCACTCACCGTCTCCGCCACCGACGCCCCGACATCGCCGAACGGGCGGCCGGAGTCGAAATGCTCGCGCACGGGGAGGTATTGCGCGAACAGCCCGACGGCCTCGCCGAGGTGTTTGATTCTCCGGCCGTCGGCCAGCGAGCCGACGACGATCTCATCGGCCCCCGTGAGCCGCCAGAGCAGCGCCTGCCAGCAGGCCAGCAGGAGGGCCGAGACGGGGGCGTGCACTTCTCGGGCGGCGGCCTCCGCCCCTTTGAGGAGTTCCCGGCTGAGCGTCGCGTTCACGACCTCCGGCACGAAGTCCGCGGCCCCGGCGGGCTTCCGCTCGAACGGCAGCGACGGCACGGCGACGCCCGCGGCGGCGCGCGTGTGCACCTGCCAGTACCTTCTCTCCTCCTCCCCCTCGGCGGCCCCCGACAGCTCGTGCTGCCACTCGGCGAAATCCACGTACTGCACCGGCTCCTCGGCCGCCTCCTCGCCCGCCACGACGGCCGCGTAAGCGCGGCCGACCTCGCCCATCAGGTTGAAGAGCGAGGCCGCGTCGGCGCACAGCGCGGGCAGCGTGACCAGCAGCAGGGCGCGGCGCTCGGCGAGCGACAGCAGGGAGAAGCTCGCCGGGGTCGGGTTTTGAAAGTCGAGGGGGCGGCGCGCCTCCGCCTCGAAGAGTCTCTCGACCTCGGCCGCCTGCTCCTCGGCGGTGAAGGCGCGCAGCTCCACCTCGCGGAAGTCCGGCTCGTTGCCCTCGCCGATGACCTGAAAAGGAAGGTCAACTCCCGGCGGCGCGTAGAAGCCCGTGCGCAGAATTTCGTGGCGCTCGACGGTGTGTCGCAGAGCCTCCCGGAGGGCGCCCCTGTCGAGACTCCCTTCGAGGAGAATCGCGCACCGGGAGCGGAACGCCGGCGCGCCGCGCTGGGCCAGCCAGAGCTGCTTCTGCTGGAATGAGAGTCTGAACCCTTCGTCCGCTTGCATTCGAGTGTTATCTCCCGCGGTCGGAATCTCTTTTGCGGCCGCGCCGCGACGGCGCCGGCGCGGGGCGTCGTGGGTTGACGCGTCAGGCCGTGCCTGCGTCGGCGGCCGCGCCCGTCGGCCGGCGACCGGCCCGGCGGCGGCCCGGCCTCAACTTCGACACGCCCTCCTCCTCCCACGCCGACTCCCGCCGCTCCTTCTGCTCCCTCTCGGGGCCGGTGAGCATGTTGAGGGCGTTGAGGCGGGCTTCGGGCTGGGCGGTGACGGCGCGCAGCAGCGCCTCGTAGTGGCCGTTCATGCGCGTGATGGTGGAGGCGTCGAAGAGGTCTGTGCTGTACGTCCACGAGGCGGTCAGGCGGCCCTCGCCCTCCAGCATCCAGAGCGTCAGGTCGTAGCGGGCCACTTCGTTGTTGAACGACATGGGGCTGAGGCTGAGGCCCGGCAAGGCGAGGCCGCGCACCGCGGCGTTCTGCACGCCGAAGGCCACCTGAAACAGCGGCGTGTGAGATAAGGCGCGCCGCGGCTGCAACTCCTCCACCAGCTTGTCGAAGGGCACGTCCTGGTGCGCGTACGCCTCCAGCGCCGTCTCCCTCACCTGCCCGAGCAACTGGCTGAATTTCGGGTTGCCGGAAAGGTCTGCGCGCATCACCAGCATGTTGATGAAGACGCCGATGAGGCCCTCGACGCGGGCGTGGTTGCGGCCCGCCACGGCAGTCCCGACGCAGATGTCCTCCTGCCCGGAGTAGCGGTAGAGCAGCGTGTGGAAGGCCGCGAGCATCGTCATGTAGAGCGTGACGCCCGCGCGGCGGCTCAACTCCTGGAGCGCGCCGTAGAGGTCGTCGGGCACCTGGTAGGACAGCTTCACGCTGCGGAAGGTCGGCTCCGACGGCCGCGGCCGGTCCGCCGGCAGTTCGACCGTCGGCGGCGCGCCCGCGAGCGCGCGCTTCCAGTAGGCGACGCGCGACGCGAGCGCCTCGCCCTCCAACCACTCGCGCTGCCAGCGGGCGTAATCCGCGTACTGAATCGTGAGTTCCGGCAGCGGCGAGGGCTCGCCGCGGACGAACGCGTCGTAGAGGGCCTCGAACTCGCGGATGAAGATGGCGGTCGACCAGCCGTCCGAGACGATGTGGTGCATCGTGACGAGCGCGACGTGCTCCTCCTCAGAGAGCCGCAGCAGGGTGACGCGCAGCAGTGGGCCTCGGGTGAGGTCGAAGGGATGTCTCGCTTCGTCGCCGGCGAACTGCTCGACGGCGGCCTCGTGCTCCTCCTCGGGCAGCGCGCGCAGATCGAAGAAGTTCACGCCGACGGCCAGCGACGGGGCGACGACCTGCACGGGGCGGCTGTCCACGGCCGCGAAAGTTGTGCGCAGCGCCTCGTGGCGGCGGACAATTTCGTTGACCGCCCGCTCCAGCACCTCTACGTCGAGGCGGCCGCGCAGACGCATCCCGCCGAGCATGTTGTAGGCCGAGTTGCCCGGGGCCAGTTGGTCGAGGAACCAGAGCCGCTGCTGCGCGTAAGAGAGCGGCAGCGGGCCGCCGCGCGGTGCCGGCAGCAGAGGCGGGGCCGGGCGGTCGGGCGGCGGAGCGAACTCCCCGCCCAGCCGCTCCCGACCGCGGCCGTCCTCCGGCGACGAGCCCTGCCCGTCGGCGTCCGAACGCCCTCGCGCCGCGCTCCGGGCCGCTTCGACGGCCTCGGCCAGGCCCGCGACGGTGGGTTCCTCGAACAGAGTTCTCAGAGACAGTTCCGCCTCCAGCGACTCGCGTATGCCGGAGACGACCTGCGTGGCGAGCAGCGAGTGGCCGCCCAGCTCGAAGAAGTTCTCGTCGAGGCCGACCCGCTCGCGGCCGAGCAGCCGCGCCCAAATCTCGGCCACGGCTTTTTCGACCGGCGTGCGGGGCGGCGCGAAGTCGCCGCCGCGGTCGAGTTGCGACTGCTCCGGCGCGGGCAGCGCGCCGCGGTCAACCTTCCCGTTGGGCGTCAGGGGGATGGCGTCCAGCGCGACGAACCACGCCGGGAGCATGTACTCCGGCAGCTTGTCCTTGATGAAGCCGCGCAGCTCGGCGGCGGAGGGCGCGGGACTCGTGCGCGGGACGAGGTAGGCCACCAACTGCTTCTCGCCGGCCACCTCGCGCACCAGCACCAGCGCGTCGCGCACCGACGGGTGCTGCGACAGCACCGCCTCTATCTCGCCCAGCTCGATGCGGAAGCCGCGCACCTTCACCTGTTGGTCGAGCCGCCCTAAAAACTCCATGTTGCCGTCGGCCCAGTAGCGCGCGCGGTCGCCCGTGCGGTACATGCGCGCCCCTGGCTCGACGCTGAAGGGGTTGGGGATGAAACTCTCCGCCGTCAGCGCGGGGTCGGTGTACCCGACCGCGAGGCACTCGCCCGCGATGTACAAGTCGCCGCTGACGCCGACCGGGCACGGGTTCAGGTGCCTGTCAAGCACGTGGTACTGCGCGTTCGGCATGGGCTTGCCGTAAGGGATGCTCGCCCAGTGCGGCTCCACGCGCCCGACCGGGAAGGAGTTTGACCAGACGGTGGCCTCGGTGGCTCCGCCGAGGCCGACCACTTCGGCGTTCGGGAAGGCGCCCCGCACCTGGTCGGGTAGGCTCAGCGGAATCCAGTCGCCGCTCAGGTAGACCAGCCGGAGGCGGCCCGTCTCCGCGCCCGAGCCGGGCGGCGGGAACAAAGGCGCGAGCCGCTGAAGCGCCGCCGGGGCCGAGTCCCAGAAAGTGATGCCTTCGTCCACCATCATCTGCACCAGCCTCTGCGGGTCGCGCAGGTCGTCGCGGGAGGCGACGTGGACGGCCCCGCCCGCCGCGAGGGTGCCGAAGATGTCGTAGACGGAGAGGTCGAAGCTCAGCGAAGTGACGAAGAGCAGGCGGTCGCCGGGGCCTATGCCGTGCCTCCGGTTCACCCAGTCAATGAGGTTGACGGCCGCCCTGTGCCGGATGACGACGCCCTTCGGCGTCCCGGTCGAGCCCGAGGTGAAGATGAGGTAGGCGATGTCCTCCGGGGTGACGCCGGTAGAGGGGTTGTCGTCGGCGAGCTGGTCGAGATGCCAGCGCGTCCAGAGGTGCTTGCGCGCCGGCGGCGGCGTCGCGCCGGCATCGCCTTGGGCGGCCTTCTCCAGAATCACGTCGAAGCGGTAGCCCAACTCGTTGGCGAAGCCCCGCGCGCGGTGGGCGACGCGCACCCGCGCCAGCTCGGGCAGCCGGCTCCGCAGGTCGTCGAAGAAGTCTTCGTCAAAATAGAGCTCGCCCCCCAGGTCGGTCTTGGTCTTGGCGGCGGGGTGCCGGCCCTTGAATTCGATGAGCGACTCTTTGAACTCCTCTTTGCGCCGCGCGTCCATCACGTCGGCCAGGAGGATGCGCCCGCCCGGCGCGAGCGCGCGCAACGCCCCGGCGATGACCCGCTCTGTGTAGAGAGGGCCGGGGAAGAACTGCGCGGTGCTGGCGACGATGACGAGGTCGAAGGAGCCCGGCTCCATCGAGGCGACCGCGTCGGCGAAGCCGGTCACGAGCCTGACGTTGTCATGCCCTTCGGCGGCGACGCGCTCGCGGTTGCGCGCCTGCGTCACCTCGGACGGGTCGAGGCCGACGTAGAGGCCGGCCCGCGGCGCGAGCTGGAACATGATGAGTCCCGCGCCGCAGCCGATTTCCAGAACCCTCTTCCCGGCCAGGAGGCCCGGCTCGGCCAGCGCGACGACGCGCCCGACGTACTCGTCCACCTCGGCCTCGGAGAAGCCCTCCCCCGTGTAGCTGCTGACGAAGCCGCCCGCGCTGACGCGGCCGGTGGCCTGTTCGGCGACGCGATCCCAGAGCGCGCTGACCGCCCCCTCGTCCACCTTCTCGGGCGGCGGCCGGGGGACGGCCACGTCCAGACAGACCACGTCGGTCAGCTTCGGCAGCCGCCACTGGAGTTCGTGGAGCAGCCGAAGCTGCGCGCGGCGCGAGAGGACGCAACTGACTTCGAGCGAGGCGAGAATCCAGCGGATGCGCTCGGCGGGCCAGGCCGGGTCGAGCGGCACGTAAGCCGCGCCCGCCTTGACGATGCCCATGACGCTCAGCACCATGTCGAGCGAGCGATCCATCAGGACGCCGACGCGCGCGCCGCGCCGGACGCCTCGCGCCCGCAGGTGGTGCGCGAGGCGGTTGGCGCGGCGGTTGAACTCGTCGTAGGTCGCGCGCTCGCCGCCGAACACGACGGCCGGGGCGTCCGGCGTCCTCGCCGCCTGCGCCTCGAACAGCTCGTGCATGCACACGTCGGAGGGGAACGGCGCCGCCGTGTCGTTCCACTCGTAGAGGATTTGGCGGCGCTCGTCCTCGGCGAGCATCGGCAGTCGCGAGAGGCGCTGCTGCGGGTCGGCGACGGCAGCCTCCAGCAGCCGCTCCAGGTGGTGCGCCATCCGCCTGACGGTCGCGCGGTCGAAGAGGTTTGTGTTGTACTCGAACGTCCCCGTCAGCCCGTGCTCGGTCTCGCTCAGGAAGAGGGTCAGGTCGAACTTCGCGGTGCCGCTCTCGACGCCGACCTGCCTGACGCTCACCCCCGGCAGGCCCATCTCCGGCAGCGGGACGTTCTGCAAGGCGAACGCCACCTGGAAGAGCGGCGTGAGGCTCAGGTCGCGCGCGGGCTGAAGCTCCTCGACGAGGACTTCGAACGGCACGTCCTGGTGGGCGTGCGCTTCGAGCGTCATCTCGCTGACGCGCGCTATCAGCTCGGCGAAAGTGGGGTCGCCGGAGAGGTCTGTGCGCAGCACCAGCGTGTTGACGAAGAAGCCGATGAGGCCCTCCGTCTCGGGCCGCGTGCGCCCCGCGATGGGCGAGCCGACCGCCACGTCGTCCTGCCCGGAGTAGCGGTGGAGCAAGGTCTGGAACGCCGCCAGCAGCGTCATGAAGGGGGTCGCGCCGTGGCCGCGGCTCAGAGCCTTGAGCGCGGCGGTCGTGCCCTTCGAGAGGTCGAACGGCTCGGCCGCGCCGTCGGAGGTGAGGACGCGCGGGCGCGGGCGGTCGGTCGGCAGTTCGAGCGTCGGCAGGCCGCGGAGCTGTTCTTTCCAGTAACGCAGTTGTGCTTCCAGCGCCTCGCCGCTGAGCCAGGTGCGCTGCCACGCGGCGTAGTCGGCGTACTGAATCGGGAGTTCCGCCAGCGGCGACGGCAGCCCGGCGACGAAGGCGCTGTAGAGCGTCGTGATTTCCCGCACCAGCACGCCCATCGACCAGCCGTCGCTGACGATGTGGTGGATGGTCAGCAGCAGCAGGTGCTCTTGCTCATCGAGCCGCAGCAGCGTGGCGCGCAGCAGCGGCCCCCGCGAGAGGTCGAAGGGTCGCCGCGTCTCCTCCCTGACGAGCCGCTCGACGACCTCGCCCTGCGCCGGCCCGCCCAGCTCATTGAGGTCAACCAGCGGCACGACGAACCGCGCCGCCGGGGCGATGACCTGCAACGGCTCGCCCTTCTCGACGGCGAAGGTGGTGCGCAGCGACTCGTGCCGCCGGGTGATCTCGCCGAGGGCGCGTTCCAGCGCCGCGATGTCGAGCCTGCCCGAGAGCCGGGCCGCGGCCGGGATGTGGTAGGCGGCGCTGCCGGATTCGAGTTGCTCCACGAACCACAGGCGCTGCTGGGAGAAGGAGAGCGGCAGCCCGCCGTCGCGCGCGACGCGCGGGATGGGCGCGACGGGGATGGCTTCGCCCGCGAGGCGATTCCTCTCGATGAGTTGCGCCAGCCCCATCACGGTCGGCGTCTCGAAGAGCGCGCGCAGCGGCATGCTCGTCTGGAAAGTCTCCTGCACGCGCGAGACGACGCGGGCGGCGAGCAGCGAGTGGCCGCCGAGCGAGAAGAAGTTGTCGGTGATGCCGACGGGCGCCACCTCCAGCACCGCCTCCCAGATTGAGGCCAGCACCTCCTCGGTCGGCGTGCGCGGGGCCTCGAAGCCGGCGGCCGGCTCCAGTTGCGTGTCCGGCGCGGGTAGGGCGCGGCGGTCGACTTTGCCGTTCGGCGTCAGCGGCAACTCGCCCAGCGTGACGAAGAGGGAGGGCACCATGAACTCCGGCAGCCTCTCCTTCAGGTAGCCGCGCAGCTCGGAGGCCGTCAGCGGCCCCTGCCCTTCGCGCGCCACGACGTAGGCGACCAGCCGCGCCGCTTCCGGGTCGTCATCGCGGGCGACGACGACCACGTCGCGCACGCCGGGGTGGCCGCCGAGCACCGTCTCAATCTCGCCCAACTCGATGCGGAAGCCGCGCACCTTCACCTGTTGGTCGAGCCGCCCGACGTACTCCAACTGCCCGTCCGGCAGGTGGCGCGCGAGGTCGCCCGTGCGGTAGAGCCGCGCGCCGGGCCGCGCCCCGAACGGGTCGGGGATGAACCGCTCCGCCGTCAGCCCCGGCCGCCGCAGGTAGCCGCGCGCCAGGCCCTCGCCGCCGATGAACACTTCCCCGGCGACTCCGACCGGCACGGGCTGAAGGTGCACGTCGAGCAGGTAGACCTGCGTGTCGGCGACGGGCCGCCCGATGGGCGGCGTCGCCTGCCAGCCTTCGGCGACGAGCGCGGCGGTCGAGTAGGTGGTGTCTTCGGACGGGCCGTAGAGGTTCCACACCTGGGCGGCGCGCGTCGTGGCGTAAATCTGTTGCACCAGCGCGCCGGGCAGCGCCTCGCCCGCGAGGTTGACGGTCGTGACCGACGCCGGCACGCCCGCCGTCCTCACCAGCTCGGCCATCGCCGAAGGCACGGTGTTGACGAGCGTTACCTCGTCGGCCGCGGCGAGCGCGGGCAGTTGCAACGCGTTCTCGGCGAGGATGACTTTCCCGCCCGCCGCGAGGGTGGCGAAGATTTCGAAGACCGAGAGGTCGAAGCAGATTGAGGTCGAGGCCAGCACCCCGGCCAGTTGTTCGGGCGCGTACACCTCGCGCGCCCAGTGCAGGAGCGTCACCGTGCTGTGGTGCTCGATGGCGACGCCCTTCGGCTGGCCCGTCGAGCCGGAGGTGTAGATGACGTAGGCGAGGTTGCCCGGCCCCGCGGCGCGCGGCGGGTTCGCGTCCTCGTGTGTGGCGGCTTCCCCCCGTTCGTCCTCGTCGAGCGAGACGACGACGGCCGCGTGCTCGGGCAGCGCGGCGGTGAAGCTCTCCTGCGTCAGCAGCACCGAGACCCGCGCGTCGTCCAGCATGAAGGCCAGGCGCTCGGGCGGATACGACGGGTCGGCGGGCACGTAGGCGCCGCCCGACTTGAGGATGCCGAGCAGGCCGACGACCATCTCGACCGAGCGCCGCGCGAGGACGCCGACCAGCACCTCCGGCCCCACCCCCAGCCGGCGCAGGCGGTGCGCGAGCCGGTTGGCCCGCCGGTTCAACTCGGCGTAGGTCAGCCGCTCGCGCCCGAAGACGAGCGCGACGGCCTCCGGGGTCTTCTCGACCTGCTCCTCGAAGAGTTCGTGGACGCACTGGTGGCGGGGGTAGGCGGTGGCGGTGTCGTTCCACTCGCGGAGCAGCCGGGTCTGTTCGGCGGGCGTCAGGAGCGGCAGGGCGGAAAGCCGGCACTCGGGGGCGGAGACGATGCCGCGCAGCAGGGTCTCGAAATGGCCGACGAGGCGCGCGGCCGTGGCGGCGTCGAAGAGGGCGCTGTTGTATTCGAGCGAGCCGGCGAGCTCGCCGCCCACCTCGGCCATCGTCAGCGACAGGTCGAACTGTGAGACGCGCTGCCGCAGGGTCATGGATTCGAGCAGCAGGTCGTGCAACTCGATGCGCGCGCCGGCCTCGCGCAGCGCGAAGGAGGCCAGCCCCTTCTCTTTGAGCGCGTGCGCCTGTTGCAGGACGAACATCACCTGGAAGAGCGGAGAGCGGCTCGGGTCGCGCTCCGGCTGGAGGCGCTCGACGAGCAGCGCGAACGGGTAGTCCTGGTGCTCGAAGGCGGCCAGCGTCGTCTGCCGCACCTGTGACAGAAACTCCGCGAACGTCGGGTCGCCCTCGACCCTCGCGCGCATCGCCAGCGGGTTGACGAAGTAGCCGACGAGGCCGGCGAGCGTGCCCCAGTTGCGCCCCGAGACGGGCGACCCGACGACGATGTCCGACTGCCCGGTGGCGCGGTGGAGCAGCGCCTCGAAGGCCGCCAGCAGCGTCATGTAGAGGGTCGCCCCGCTGCTCTGACTGAGCGCCTTGAGCCGCAGGGTCAGTTCGGCGCCCAGCTTGAAGCCGAGGGACGCGCCGCGGAAGGTCTGCACGGGCGGCCGCGGGCGGTCGGTGGGCAGGTCGAGCACCGGCAGGCCGTCGCCGAGCTGCCGCTCCCAGTAGGCCCAGAGTCGCTCGCCCTCCGGGCCGCCCAGCATCTCTTCCTGCCAGCGCACGTAATCGCCGTATTGCAGCGGCAGCGGGCTGAGCGAGGCGGGCGTGCCGGTCGCCTCCCCGTGGTAGAACTCGCCCAACTCCTGCATCAGCACGGCCAGCGACCAGAAATCGAGGATAATGTGGTGCGCGACGAGCAGCAGGACGTGCCCCCCCTCGTCGCGCGTGAACAGGCTGACGCGCAGCAGCGGGCCGTTCTCCAGGTCGAAGGGGAGGTGCGCCTCCTCGCTCAGGCGCTCGTGCAGCCGCGCCTCGTCCCACGCGCTCGCGTCCACCGACTGGAAGAAGCCCTCGGCCTGCTCGCGGTCGCGGCGCACGGGCGTCCCCTCCTCGACCGTGAAGGTGGAGCGCAGCGAGGCGTGGCGCTCGGCTAGCCCGAGGAAGGCGCGGTGCAGCGCCGCCGCGTCCACCTCCGAGAGTATGCGGACGGCGCCGGCGATGTTGTAGGCGCTGCTCTCTGGACTCATCTGGTGCAGGAACCAGAGCGCCTGCTGGCCCCGCGACAGGGGGTGGCCGGCGGAGGTGACTTCCGACGCCGCCGGCGAGCTTTTCGCCGCGCCCGTCTCACTCTCAAGCTGCGCGCCTATTTCCAGCGCGAGTTCCGCGATGCTCGGGCTGCGCAGGAAATTCGCCAGGGGCACCGACACGCCGAGGCCGGATTCGATGACGTGCATCAACTCGACCGCGGCCAGCGAGTCGAGGCCGTAGCGCGTGACCGGCTGGTGCACGTCGAGCCTCGACTCGTCCATCCCGAGCTTCGCCGCCAGCTCCGAGCGGAGCCACGTCTCGACCGCCCGGGTGTGGCGCGCGCCCGCCGCCGGGGCCGGCGCGGAAACCTCCTCCGCCGCCGCGACCGCGCCGCGCCACTCGAAGACCGCCTCCAGGCTCCGCTCCAGGAAAGCCGCGCGCGCCGCGAACCGCTGAACCTTGCCGCTCGAAGTTTTCGGGAGGCTGCCGAGCTTGATGAGGGCGACGGCGTGCACCTGCACCTCGTGCTCCTCGGCGAGCGCCTGGCTGATGTCTTCGACCAACGCGTCCCAGTCGAGGCGCTGCCGGTGGTTGACCTCCTGCACGACGACCAGGCGCTCCTCGCCCCCGACCTCGACGGAGAAGGCCGCGCCGCCGTCGGGTTGCAGCGCCGCGTGGCAGCGCCGCACGGTGGCCTCGATGTCTTGCGGGTAGTGGTTGCGGCCCCGGATGATGATTAAGTCTTTGAGGCGGCCGGTGACGTACAGCTCCTCGCCGTCGAGGAAGCCGAGGTCGCCCGTGCGCAGGTACGGCCCCTCGCCAGTCTCGGCGAGGCGCGCGCGGAAGGTCAGCTCGGTCTCCTCTGGGCGGTTCCAGTAGCCCTCGGCGACGCTCGGCCCCGAGACCCAGATTTCACCCACACGCCCCGGCGCGGCGCGCTCCCGCGTCTCCGGGTCAACGACGACGAGCTGCTGCCCGAGCAGCGCGCCGCCGCAGCCCACCAACTCGCGCGCGTCGCCGCCGCAGCCCGCCGCCGCCTCGACGACTTGATTACTTTCGAGCGCCCGCGCGTCGGCCGACTTCACCGGCGGCTCCCTCTCGCCGGCGTGCCCGGAGACGAGCAGGGTGGCCTCGGCCAGCCCGTAGCAGGGGTAGAACGCCTGCCGGCGGAAGCCGCACCCGGCGAAGGCCGCCGAGAACTTCTCGACCGTCTCGCGGCGGACAGGCTCGGCCCCGTTGAAGGCCACGCCCCAACTCCTCAGGTCGAGCGTCGCGCGCTGCTCGTCGGTAATCTTGCGCACGCAGAGGTCGTAGGCGAAGTTCGGCCCGCCGCTCGTCGTGGCGCGGTAGTGCGTGATGGCGCGCAGCCACCGGAGCGGCCGCTGGAGGAAGGCGACCGGCGGCATCAGGATGCAGCGCGCGCCGACGTAGAGCGGCTGGAGGACGTTCCCTATCAGCCCCATGTCGTGGTAGAGCGGGAGCCAGCCGACGATGACGGACTCTTCGGTCTGCCGGAAGGCCGTCCGGATCATCCGCTGGTTATGGAGCAGGTTGCGGTGGCTCAGCATCACCCCCTTCGGGGTCGAGGTCGAGCCAGAAGTGTACTGGAGGAAGGCCAGCGAATCGCCGCTCACCGCCGGCTCCTGCCAGCCGCCCTCGGCGCCGTCGGCGATGGACTCGGTGGTCAGCCAGCGGAGCGGTTGCAGGTACGGGTTCTGGGAGAAGGAGGGGGCCGTCCGGGCGAGGATGGGCGCGGTCGTCAGCGCCACGGCGGCGTCGGCGTCGGCCACGACCGATTGCAGCCGGAGCAGGTTGCGGTTGCGCCGCGGCGGGTAGGCGGGCACGGCCACGGCCCCCGCGTAGAGGCAGCCGAAGAAGGCCGCCACGTAGTCCGGCCCCGGCGGGTAGAGCAGCAGCACGCGCTCGCCGTGCCCCGCCAGCGGTTGCAGCCACGCGCCGACGGCGCGCGCGCGCCTGTCCAGCTCGCCGTAAGTCAGGTGCTCCTCCGCGGCCTCCCCGTCGGCCAGGAAGGTGTAGGCGACGCGGTCGGGGTGGGCGGCCGCGCGCGCTCGCAGCAGCTCGACGAGCGTCAACGGCTCGCCGAGCGCCTCGGAAAGATTCCGCGAACGGGTGATGGTCGGACTACTCATCGCTTCACCCCCGCCCCCGCCGGCACAGACGGCCGCTCACAGGGAAATCTCCTTCCGCCCGTAGAGCCGTTCGGAACTCTTGCCCCGGCCCCGGCACTCCTCAACCAGCCTGTTGGAATCAACTATCGGGCGCGACTCCTCCGTGTACTGAATCGAGGTGAGGAAGGTCAGCCAAGGCTCCTGGCCCATGGCGTAGACGTAGACCTGCCGCGGGTTGAGCAGGTTGACCATCTCGGCGCCCCGGTCGTAGTTCGAGCCGTTGAGCCGCCGCGACTGGTCGTGCTTGCGGCCGATGGGCTTGGTCAGGAGCGGGCCGTAGAGCCACGAGAGCGGGCCGCCGTCGCACTCCATGCCGAGGAAGAGGAGGTCTATGTCGCCTATCAGGCGGTGGATGTGCTGATACAACCTCGGCTCAAGGTTGTTGGAGTCGGCGGCGCACAGAATCGTCCGGCCTTGCAGCCTGACGAGGTGGGCCAGCTTGGTTCTGATGTTGAGGTCGGCGTGCTCACCCAGGAAGGGCAGCCCCATGATCTCCCCGCCCTCTACGGGCAGCGTCTCCATCTCGTCGAGCTCCGACACCCGCTTGAAGCCGCTGTTTTGCAACACGAGCTTGAGGGAGGGGTCGGCCAGCCCCCCGCCGTTGTTCTTCGGCACGACGACGTGCTCTATCTTGTGCCGGAGTTGCAGGAGCGTCTCGAACATGCAGTGGTCTTGGTGGTTGTGCGTAATCAGGACGTAATCAATGCGGTCGGGCAGGTCGCCGTAGGTGTAGCGCGGGATGCCTTCGCCGCCGGTCTCATAGCTGACGAGCGGGTCGAGCAGCACGGACACGTCACGCGTCTCGATGAGGACGCAGGCGTGGCCGAAGTAACGCACCCTGACCCCCGCGCCGTCGTAGCGTCGGCCGGCGCGCGGCTCCCGCTCGGTGAAGAAGGTCGGCAGCAAGTCGGCCTCCTCGCCGCCTAGCCCGAGGGCCTCGGCGACGAGGCCGAGGGGCTGGGGCTCCGTCTTGGCTTTGAAGAGCAGGTCGAGGGCTTCCGAACGGAACGGCAGGCGCACCTCCAGGCGGCCGGCGCGCGGCAGCTGCGGGGTGCTGAGGGCGAACGGGCGGTCGTCGCCTTCGCACAGCGAGAGGGCGACGCTCTGCGAAGACTCCATGTAGTACTCGCTCTTGTAGAGCAGCCCCTCGATGAAGCGCACCCCGGCCTTACTGTCGAGGTCGTACACGTACTCGACGTAGCCCCGCAGCGGCTCCGGGGTCTTCGCGTACAGGGGTTCGAGCGACGAGCCGTCGGCCTCGGCCGCCACCATGTCGTTCACGCCCTGAATCGCCTTGGCTAGTTCCAGGAGGGGGGCCTGCTCCCTGAGCGTGGACTCGATGAGTTGCTTGATGTCTGGGGCCTTGCTCGCGTCGTAGTTGATGAACGGGCCGCCCCTCATCGCCGGGGACTTGAGCGCGTTGACGTGCACCTGCGGGGCCGCGACGAACGACCGCATAATCTTCAGGTGGGAGTTCGCCACGAACATGGCGGCGGTGGCGGGAGCCACCAGCGACGACCACGCGTACCAACGGTTGATGAGCGGCTCGGCCACCACGTTGGGCTTCAGATAAACTTTCCCGTTCGCCACCTTTTCACCCCTCCTTCGTCTCACCCGTCGCGGGTCACGGCTCACGCGGGGAGTCCCGGCGCGAGGGCTCGCGCCCCTCCTACTGCGCGGCGCTCCCCGAGGGGGCCGCGAGGGTGTCCGCGTCCGCGCCGACCGCCCGGCGCAGTTGCTCCATCGCCTCGGCCGCCGCTGGCTCGTACACTTCGCCCTCGAACAGCCGCAGGAATCTGTCGCGATGTTCGCTCTCGGTCGCCGCGGCGATGAGCGCCGAAGGGTCGCCGTAAATCAGCGTGACGAGCTGCGACCAGATGCCGATGCCGTCGCGCAGCCGCCGCTCGTAGCCGGCGAAGGCGTCCTCGCCCAAGTCGTTATTGGCGAACCCCGCGGCGATGGCCTCGGCGGCGAGCTTCGCGGTGTGGAGGGCGTTGCTGACCCCGGCCGGGAAGATGGGGTCTATGAAGAAGGCGGCGTCGCCCACCATCAGCCAGCCGTTGCCGGCCGTCCGCCCCATGTCGTAGCCGAAGTTGGCGTCAATGCGGTACTCGCGCAGGCGCACGGCGTTATCCATGCGGCCGGCCAGCACCGGGTTGTGCTCCACCGCGTGCTTGAAGAGCTGATCCACGTCGCCGCCCGACTTCATGTCCGGCTCGCGGTCGGTGACGACGCCGACCGAAGTGACCTCGCCCGTGATGGGAATCTGCCACGCCCAGCCGAGCTGCCCCGGCAGCAGGTGGATGTGCGTGTAATCCGCCGTCGAGTCTTTGCCCAGGGCGATGTTGGTGAACCAGCTGTGGATGGCGAAGCGCTGTGACTTCGAGTGCGAGTTGACGAGCCGGAGCTGGCGCCCGAGCAGGCAGTGGCGGCCGGAGGCGTCAACGACGAGGCGTGCGTTGAGGGTGAACCTCGACTCGCTGACCTTCGCCGAGATGCCGGTGGCGAACCCCTGGCGGTTGAACTCGACGCGGTCGACGTGCGCGCCCGAGAGGATGCGCGAGCCGTTGTTGCGCGCGTGCCTGAGCAGCAGCTCGTCGAACTTCGAGCGGTCGACGTGGTAGGCCAACTCGTCGCGGCCGTCGCCCGCCAGCGTCATGTCTATGGAGTCCGCGCCGTCCCAGGTCGTCCACGAGATGCCGCGCTTGACGCCGAACCCCTCCCGCTCCAGCGTGGGCAGGAAATCTATCTCCCGGAGCAGGCGGGTGGCCGTGCTGGAGAGCGACTCGCCGACATGGGCGCGGGGGTGGTGCGCCTTGTCGAGGATGAGGTGGTCAATGCCGGCGCGGCCGAGGTACGCGCCGAGGGCCGCGCCCGCCGGGCCGCCGCCCACGACGATGACGTCCGCGTCCAGCTTCTTCGAGCGCATGGGGACGGCGGCCTTCGTCGGGGCCGGCGTCGGCGAGGCCGGCTGCCCGACGTTCTGCGCGGAGCTGATGCCCGAGTGGTCGAGACCCATCGTCTCGAAGATTTCGTCGCGGATGCTGAGGTATTCGGGCGCGTCGAGGTCGCGCGGGCGCGGGAGGTTCACCTCGACGAGGTTGGCTATCGTCGCGGGCCGCCGGCTCATCACCACGACGCGGTCGGCGAGCTGCACCGACTCCTCCACGTCGTGCGTGACGAACAGGACGGTCTTCTTCTCCCGCTGCCAGATTTCGACCAGCTCGGCGCGCATGCGCAGCCGCGTCAGGAAGTCGAGCGCGCCGAACGGCTCGTCCATGTAGAGCACGTCGGGGTTGGCGGCCAGCGCGCGGGCGATCTCCACGCGCTGGCGCATGCCGCCGGAGAGCTCGCGCGGGTAGGATTTCTCGAACCCGGTGAGGCCGACCATCTCGATGTAGTGCGCCACGTTGCGCCGCCGCACTTCGGCCTCCTCGCCGAGCAGGCCGAAGCCGACGTTGTCCTCGACCGTCAGCCAGGGGAAGACGCCGTTCTCCTGGAAGATGAAGATGCGCTTGAGGTCGGGCCCTTGCACCGGCGCGCCGTCAATGGTGACCTGCCCCCGCGTCGCCTTGAGGAAGCCGCCGACGATGTTCAGCAGGGTTGACTTGCCGCAGCCCGAAGGCCCGACGATGCAGACGAACTCGCCCTCGTTCACCGTGAGGTTGACCCGCTCCAGCACGGGGACGGCGCTCTTCGCCCGGCTCTTGGTTTTGTCCTTCGGGGCCTGCTTCGACCTCCGGGGGTCGGGGAAGTCCATCCACAAGTCGCTGATGACGATTTTAGGGGTGTTCGCTTTTGCCATGTTTCGGCCTCGATGCTTTCGCGGCCCGCGCCGCCTAGTTGTTGAAGCCCCAGCGCACCTCGTCGAGGTGCTCCAGCCGCCTGACCATGAAGTCCAGCATCAGCCCGATGAGGCCGATGAGGATCATCCCCGACACGACGAGGTCGTAGCGCATGCCGGCGTTGCGCGCGTCGATGATGAGGTAGCCGAGGCCGGAGTTGACCGCGATCATCTCGGCGGCCACTACCACCAGCCACGCCACCCCGAGGGCGATGCGCACGCCCGTGATGATCTGCGGCATCGCCGCCGGGAAGACCACCTTGGCGAAGAGCGTCAGCCGCTTGACGCCGAAGTTGCGCGCCGCGCGCAGGTAGACGAGCTGGATGTTCTGCACGGCCGACATCGCGGCGGTCGTGATGGGGAACAGGCTCGCCAGGAAGATGAGGAAGATGGGCGCCATGTCGCTCACGCCGAACCACAGGATCGCGACCGGAATCCACGCGATGGGCGAGATCGGGCGGAGCACCTGGATGGCCGGGTTGAAGGCCGAGAAGGCGCGCCCGAACCAGCCGAGCAGCAGCCCGAGCGGGATGCCGATGACCAGCGCCGCCAGGAACCCCGACATGACGCGGAACAGCGACGCCACGACGTACTTGAAGAGCACGCCCTGCTTCGCCAGTTCCGCCATGCCGACGAGCACCTGGAACGGCTTCGGGAAGATGCTGCTGCCCGTCAGCGCGACGGCGAAATGCCAGATGAGGATGAAGAAGACGGCGACCATCAAAGGCAAGATTACCGACTCGCTACGAGTATTCATTTCGGCCCCTCCCAATCAGGCTGCTTTGCGCCCGTCGTCTTCTCCGAGAAGCTCGGGTCGGCGTAATCGTCGAAGCTGACGGAGTTGTCAATGATGCCCGCCTCCCTGGCGAGGGCTTCAATCTCCTCGAAGTCGCGCCGGGCCAGCAAGAGCCTTGAGTAGTTAACCCGGTCGGGCGGCTTGCTCAGGACGTATTCGAGCAGCTCCGGCTTCTGGTTGTAGTACCCGCGCGAGATGTCCTTGGCGGCGGACATCCGGTGGTCCATCCCGCCTTCGAGCCACTTGCCGCTGCTGGCAATGCCGTCCACCATCCGCTGCACCCACGCCGGGTGCTCCCTAATCACGTCCTCACGAACCACCAGCACGCACGAGATGAAGTCGGGCCAGATGTCTTTGGCCTGGTACAGCACGCGGCCGTAGTCTTCCATCTCCGTCTGCGCCATGAACGGCTCGCCGGAGGTGATGGCGTCAACCGCTTTCGAGTAGAGCGCGGCGGGCATGTCCGGCGGCGGCATCTCGACGATGTTCACGTCCTTGATCGACAGCCCGCTTTCACGCAGGGCTTTGAAGATGATCAGGTATTGGTTCGAGAACCTGTTGGGCACGGCGATAGTCTTGCCCTTGAGGTCGCCAATCTCGTGGATGGCCGACTGCTTATGCACCATCATGGCGGTGCCGTCGCGGTGCCCGAGGTAGACGATTTTAATCGGCACGCCTTGCTGGCGCAGTTTCATCGCCAGCGGGGCCAGCATGAAAGTCGCGGGCAGGTGGCCCGAGACTATTGACTCTTTGATTTCGGGGAATCCGCTGAACCTCACGGGTTCATAAATCCCTTCACCTTTGGTGTTTTTGTTTATCCAATCGGTGACGGGACACGTGAGGTGTCAGGTGACCGGCAGGAAGCCGACGCGGAACGACTTCGTGTCGGCCTGCGCCGAGGTCGGCATGAACTTCGAGAGCCCGATGTTGAGCCAGGCGTGCAGGAAGCTGACGACGAGATAAGCGGCGATGATGCCGACCACGATTCTCCATTTTTTAGACATCGAAGTTGCGCTCCTGTTAGCGGGTAGGGTATTCGGTCTCTTTCGTGAGCGGGGCCTAGCGGACGGAGGCGAGGAGTTCGTCGGCCACCGCGCGGAGGATTAGGTGCTGCGCGGTGTGGATGAAAAGGTGTTCGCCGGCGAGCCTCCGCACGACGAAGGTTGAGGTCGTGTGCTCGCGCCACGCTTCGAGGCCCTCGCTGCTCACTTCTCGGTCCTGCAGGCCGCCGAAGACCGTCAGCGGGCAGTCGAGCGGCGGCTCGGGGGCGAACTCGTAGGTCTGGCACGCTTCAAAATCGGCCCGGAGCAGGGGCAGCACCAACTGCATCAACTCGGGGTGCTCCAACGCCTCCTTCGGCGTCCCCCCGAGGCGGCGGAGTTCCGCGATGAACTCCGGCTCCGGCAGGTTGTAGGTCACCCGCTTGCGGCGGTCGCGCCCGTCCGGTGCGGCGCAGGCCGAGACGAACAGGTGCGCCGGCTGGGGCCGCCGCGTCCTGCGCAGCTCGCGCGCCAGCTCGAAGGCGATGAGTCCGCCCATGCTGTGGCCGAAGAAGGCGAACGGCTTGTCCATGTAGGGCAGCAGCGCCGTCGCCATCGCCTCGGCGAGGCGACCGATGCGCGTCTCCAGAGGCTCGCCGATGCGTGCGCCCCGGCCGGGCAGTTCGACCGGGCAGACTTCCACCGCCTGCGGGAGCAGCGACGGCCAGTTGCGGTACGCGTAGGTCGTGCCCCCCGCGTAAGGGAAGCAGAAGAGGCGGACGCCGTCGCCGGCCCCCGGCCTCACCTTGGGCAGCCACGGGGTCGCCGCCTGAGAACCGTTTCTGGGTGGGTGTACCATGCCCCTCGAAGGAAGCCACGGCTGCTACTGCACGGACTGGCTCGACTGGGTGGTGGTGTCGTCGGCCGGGATTTCAAACTTCAGCTCGTTCTCGCAGAAGCTTATCCACTCGGGCGTCACCTCGTCGAAGACGACATTTTCGTCCATGAAGATTCCGTCCGTGACGACGAAGTTCTCCTGGAGGTAGAGGTGGTCGCCGTCGGCGAGCGCCTGCCGGGTCTCGGCCGGCGGCGCCTCCTCCGGCGTCCCGTCCGGCGACTTCTTTTTCCGCATCCCGCCCTGCGGCTTCTCCTGCTTCAAGTGTTGAAGGTTCTCCTTCCACCCGCCGAACTCTCGGAACCTCTCCACCAGGTAGGCCTTACAGTATCTTCCCATCTCAGCCATTCTCGTTCTCTCCTTGATATTTATTCGGGCGAGCGCCGCGGCCGGCGCGGCGCGCTCAGAAGTTGAAGGACTTGCTGACGAACGTCGCCCCGCCGAACTGGTCGAACGGGTACGGCGTCGGCATCATGTAATCGGGCGCGGGCGGGTAAGACGCCAGGAGGGCCGCCGGGAGCTCGTACGTCTGGTCCACGACCCTAATCCGCAGCGGCTCCGGCGACTTGATCTCGAAACCCACTTCGAAACCCTCCGGCAGCGGCGCGTGGTAAGAGATTGACCAACGCGGCCTCCGCATCTCACGGCGCGGTATCCCCCCCGGCGGCGGCTGCTCTTCGCCCGCCGGCGAAGCTGACCCCGGCGGCGGCGGCCCCGAAGCCGGCCCCGGAGGCGTCCCCGCAGGCCCTCCGGGCATGGTTCTGCGCCGCAGGCCGTTAACGTCAACCGACTCGACCAGGGTGTCCGATTCGACGAACACCGAAACGACGGTCGCCTGCCGCCTGGAGGTGACGCGGATGCGCAGTATGCGTGTGCCGTCGTCCGTCCTGTCGTGAATCATCTCGGCGTGCGGGGCGTCGAGCGGCACCGCCGACGCCTGGCTGCTCCAGTAGCTGTGTGCGCCCCTTTGCAGCATGAACATGTTGGGCGGCGTCGGCATGTAGTCGCTGATCGGCCCCCTCGGCGCGTCTTCGGGGATGAACCGCGAAGTCCACTCGTTGAGCTTCTTGTCAGAGCTGGCCCAGATCGCCTTGCCGGTGTCGGCGTTCAGGACGTAGAAGAGGTTCGTCGGCCGTGGCTCGTTCTTGTGGAAGCCGGCCGTCATGCTGCCCGCGACCAGGGAGGCCACGCACGCCAGCGCGAAGACGCCGGGCACCAGCCACCTCTTCGGCGCCGACATGAGCCGCACGAGGGGCAGCAGGAGGGCGAGCAGCAGGACGACGAACGCGAGGGCTATCCTGAACATGCTGGCCGAGAGTCCGAGCGCCAGCAGGTAGATGAGGGGCGCGGAAAGAGTGATTGCCGGGATGCTGCACACGTAAAAGACGGCCGCCTGCCTCTGCGACGCGGAGCCGTCGCCGCTGGCGGCGAACATGATGACGACCGCCACCAGGACGAACAGCAGCGGGATCGTGAAGACGTAGCTCGCCCCCGGCAGGTACAGGCCGCTCGCCACCGTCAGCAGCACCCACCACGCCAGCGCGCCGGCCACGAGGTTGGCGAGCCGCAGATGTTTGCCGAGCATGCCGTAGAGCGCCACCGCCACCGCCACCGTCATGGTCAGGCCGGCGATGACGTAAAAATGGTTGTTGTAAGTGGCGCCTTGGAGGATGAGGCGGTAGTCGCTGTGCACGGCGCGCACGACCATGGAGACCAGAGAGACGATGACCAGCGTGGCGACGAGCACGCCGAGGTGGGCGAAGAAGCTGACGACTAGCCCCGACGCCGTCAGGAGCTTCTTCCGGAACCCCACGAAGAGGGCGCCGACGAACAGCAGCGAGGCCAGGTAGACCAGCGGCATGACCCACGCCTCCGAGTAGTGGACGTAGGCCGAGCCGACGGTGTTGAAGAAGACGCGGTTCCTCTCTTTGACGTTCTCCAGGCTTAGCTCGCCGAAGTGTCTCGAAAGCGAGAGGGCGTAAGACCCCTGGTGCTGCAAGCTCCGCGGGTCTATGTTCGCGACGTTGTCGGAGAGCGCGTGGTAGTGTGCCAGCCCGCCGACGAAGGCGAAATTGAGTCCCGAGTAGCCCTTAATCCTGAAGACCGTGAGGTCGGTCATGTTCGGCAGGAAGCGGTAGACTTCGGAGAAGACCGAGCTGGCGACCGGCCGCGGCACGGCCTTGCCGAACTGCCCCGCGAGCCAGCCGTTCTCGTCGCTCGTCTCGAACAGCAGCGACGGCCCGGCCGTCCCGCGCGCTTCGAAGTTGAGCACCAGCCCCACGTCCTTCGCCCACGGGTGGCTGTCGGAGAACGCCTTCGCCCCGATGAGGCCGACCTCCTCGCCGTCGGTGAAGAGGAAGATGACGTCGTTCTTCAGGGGCGGGCCGGCCTTGAGCGCGCGCAGGGTTTCGAGCAACGCGCCCACGGCCGAGCCGTCGTCGCTGGCCCCTATGCTCGTCGGCACCGTGTCGTAATGGCCGACGAGCATGAGCGCCTTCCCGTCGCCGCTCCCCTCCAGCCGGGCGACGACGTTTTTCAGCCTCGCCATCTGCGAGATGCTGGCGCGGAACGGCGACATCACCTCCGCCTCCTGCACCTCCGCGGCCACGCCGAGCGCGGAGAGTTCGCCGAGGATGTACTCGCGCACACGTGCGTGCTCCTCCGAGCCGACCGGGTGCGGCCTCCGGCTAATCTGCTCGACGTGTTTGAGGGCGCGGGCCGCGGAGAACTCCGTGGCCGGCGCGCCCGCGTCGGCGGCCGGCGGCGGCAGGTGCTCGCGGACGGCGAGGGCAGCGAACAGGGCGATGAATAGGAGCGTCAGAAAGGCGGTGATGAACCCGCCCCGCGGCAGGGCCAGGTCGCGGGCCGGCGGCCGCCCTTCCTGAGGCTCGTTCGTTTCTGCCATCGGAGAACCTCCCTCAACTCGCATGAGCCTGGAATGAGTAACTCGGTCGGCGGAGGAAGCGCCCCGTGGCGCCCCGCCCTACTGCTTCGTGAACACGCGCCGGCTGCTATGCGACCTGACTTTGGAGACGCGCGAGATTTCGAGGGTCAAAGTCCTCCCGTCGGGCGACAGTTGCCACTTGCGGGACGTGGCGATCGCCACCGGTTGCGGGATTCTTTCGATATTGAAAGTCGCCTCGTCGTGGGTCTCGAAGCCCCCGTCAATCTTCCTCGCCGTCCGCTTGCCCTTGGCGCGCGAGTTATTAGGCCCGTCCATCATGACCTCCTGCGTGGCCCCGTTAAGGACGTACGTCTCCTTGGGCGTCAGCACGCCCTGCGGCGTCACGATGCGGTGCGAGACCGTCACCTTCTGGCCTTTGTGAACGATCGTCATGGAGACATCGGTGGCGGGGGCGAAGTCCGTGCTCCTCGACTTGTCCATCACCCATCTCCCGCTAAAATCCTGGGCGCCGGCGACGCCGGCCCCGGCGGTCAATAAGAAGAGCATCCCCATCAGGCCAGTCAGAATGAACCTACGCTTCATCTGTATCCCCTTTCTTCGGCTAGTGGTTTAGTGTCGCGGCGGCCCGGCGGGGCGCGCCGATTCAAATGTCGCGGTTGGTGTAGAGCTCGGCCATCGCGACGACGATTTTGCGCGGCCCGACGAAGGGCTCGCGCCCGTGCGTCGCCAGGAAGTTGTCGAGCATCATGATGTCGCCCTCCTGCCAGGGGAAGGTGACGGCCTCCTCGCGGTAAATTTCGCGTATCTCGTCGAGCACGGAGGTCTCGATGGGCGTCCCGTCGCCGTAGTAGGCGTTGCGCGGGAGGTCTTCCTCCCTGAACTGTTCGAGCAGGGCGGCGCGCACGTCCGGCTCGACGTTTGAGATGTGGAACATGTGCGCGTGGTTGAACCAGACGGTCTCGCCCGTCTTCGGGTGGACGGCCACGGCCTGGCGCACCTGCCGCGTCTTCAGGCGGTCGCCGCCCTTCCACTCGAACTCGGTGTGGGCCTCGCGGCAGTACTTCTCGACCAGCGCGCGGTCGGTCGTCTGGAAAGCCTCCTGCCAGCTCAGGTCAACGCCCTCGCCGTAGTTGCGCGTGTACATCACCTTCTTCCGCATGAAGGGTTCTTTAATCTGCGGGCTGAGGCGGCGGAAAACTTTCCGGTCGTCGGCGACGGGCGTGGCGCCCCTCTGCCGCGGGGCCTGCACGCAGTAGAACCAGATTTTCGTCGGCCAGTTGTGCGAGTAAGACATCTCGTGGTGGAGCGGGATGTGGTGCTCGGCCGGGTACTCCGTCGAGGTGTAGATGTTGCGGCCCACCTCGACGCGGGGGGCCGCGCGCTCGCGGTAGTCGAGCAGGTCGGGGCTGAGGGCGCGCGCGAACTCCTCGAACTGCTCCACGCCCCCCACCTCGAAGCCCCGGAACAGCAGCGCCCCGTGCTGCAGCAACTCCTGCTCTACGCGCTCCCGGTTCGCCCCCGCCCAGCGCGTCAGGTTGACGCTCTCGACGCCGGGGCTGAGCACGAGCGGGAACGGTTCGGCGGCCCCCGGGAGGCTGCCGGTCTTGACCAGCTCGGCCTGCGAGAGGTTGAGCGGTTGACGGCGGACGGCTCTGAACTTGTTGGTGCTCACTTCCTCTTTGCGCTCCTTCTCGCGCCCGCTCCCGGGCCGGCGGCGGCTCAGCTCCCCGGCGAATAAAGGATGACGTGCAGCGTCTTCGGGCCGTGGACTCCCGTCGTGATGGCCTGCTCGATGTCGGCGGTGCGGCTCGGCCCCGTGATGCAGGTCATGTTCTTCGGCGCAGCCCTCGGCGGGTTGAACCTCCTGCGCACGTGCGCGAGCAGTTGGGTCAGGGACGGGAGGACGCGCGCCGGGTCGAGCAGGCAGACGTGCGTGGGCGGGAGCAGCGAGATCAGCCGGTGCTGCTCTTCGCCCGACACGATGACGAGCGTTCCCGTGTCGGCGAGCGCGAGGTCGGCGGCCGTGACGCCGACCGCCGCTTCGAGCAGCAGCCCCCTGTACTGCTCCACGAGGGCCGCGACCTCCTCGCCGCGCGCGTCCGGCTCGCGCCGGGCCCCGCCCGCCTCAAGCCCCTCGGCGACGAACTCTCTCAAAGAGGGTAGGACGCGCCGGCCCGCCCCCTCCAGCCACTCCCGCAGCCCCAGCCGCCGCAGGGCCGCGCCGTCGCTGAGCGCGACCGGCACGTCCGTGCCGGCGGGTAGGAGGCCCGCCAGATGTTCTTTCACCTCGGCCTCCGTGCTCAACTGCTCCACGCCCGCCCCGACCCTCTTCAGTTCAAAGATGAACCGCGCGACGCGTTCGCCCGCGTCGAGTCCGTCGGGGTTCGAGTGGAAGGGCGGTAGCGGCGCCGGCGCGACCGCAGGCACCGCCCGCCGGCCCAGGGCGTCTCTGATTTGAGCCAACATCTGCTCTCTGCCGCCGGGCAAGCCTTCCATGTCTCATCCCCTCCGCGCGGCCGCGGGGCCTTTACCGTCGCGCGTCGGACGGTCACCGGGCAGCGCGATTTTCGCGGCGCGATACTCTTCCGCGTCTTTCGACAGCTCCGGCCACCGCTCCCTGAACGGGCGCGCCGCGAAGGGCGGCAAATCCCTCGACGCCGCCCAGCGCGGGACGCGCAGCACGCGCGCCGCGTCCTTATTTCTGCGGCCGAAGAGTGACTGTGCGACGCGCGCCACGCGCGACGCCGCGCGGTAGCGGAAGGGGGTTTTCATCGCCGCGGCCCAGAGCATGAAGAGCGCGCGCTCGACGAAGTCGGCGGCGCGGTGCCTGAGCGGCGCGACGTACAACTCGTCCTCCGCTTCGTCGTCGGCCTCGTCGTCCGTGACCAGCCGGTGGTGGGCCGGGCGCGTGGCGGCGCGCGGCGGTGACTTGCGCACCCCCTCTTTGATTTCGTGGCGCAGCCGCAGGAGCATGTCGGGGATGTTGATTTTCACCGGGCACACGTCGCGGCACGCCCCGCACAGGGAGGAGGCGAAGGGCAGCGCGGCGGCGCGCTCGCGCCCGACCATCTGCGGCGTGAGCACCGCGCCGATGGGACCCGGGTACACCCAGCCGTAGGCGTGACCGCCGATCTTCTGGTAGACGGGGCAGACGTTCAGGCACGCGCCGCAGCGGATGCAGAAGAGCGACTCGCGCAGGTGCGGGTTAGCCAGCATTCCCGTGCGGCCGTTGTCCAGGATGACGAGGTGGAACTCTTCCGGCCCCTCCTCACTGGGCGAAGTCTTCACGCCCGTCAGGAAGGAGAGGTAAGAACAGAGCTGCTGCCCGGAGGCGCTCCTCGATAGCAGCCGCAGGAACACGTCCACGTCCTCCAGCCGCGGGATGACCTTCTCAATCCCCATCAGCGCCACGTGCACGCGCGGCAGCGAGTTGGTCAGGCGGATGTTGCCCTCGTTCTCCACCAGGACGAGCGTCCCGGTCTCGGCGACCGCGTAGTTGACGCCCGTGATGCCCATCCCGGCTTCGGCGAAGCGCCGGCGCAGCACGCGCCGCGCCAGCCCCGCCATCCTCGCGATGTCGTCGTCCCGCTCGACGCCGAGCTTGGCGGTGAAAAGGTCGGCCACGTCGCCGCGGGTCTTGTGGATGGCGGGCATGTTGATGTGCGACGGGCGCTCGCCGGCCAGTTGGACGATGTACTCGCCGAGGTCTGTCTCCACCGCCTCGACGCCCGCGGCCTCCAGCGCGGCGTTGAGGCCGATCTCCTCGGTCATCATCGACTTGCTCTTGACCGCGACCCCGCACCCCTTGCGCGCGGCCAGTTCGGTGAT
This sequence comes from Pyrinomonadaceae bacterium, assembly GCA_035563535.1. GTDB lineage: Bacteria > Acidobacteriota > Blastocatellia > Pyrinomonadales > Pyrinomonadaceae > QHXN01. The sequence continues at coordinate 36,931 of DATMVD010000007.1, forward strand.
GTAGCGCCGGGCGTCCTCGGCGGTCTGCGCCCAGAAGACGTGGCCGCCGCCGCGCTCGACCTTGTCCGCGAGTTGCGCGAGGTAGAAGTCGAGGTGCTCGACCGTGTGCTCCTTGATGGCGCGGGCGCGTGAGCGCAGCCTCTCCCAGTCGCCCTCGCCCACGTCCGCCACCGCCTGCCGGCGCGAGTCGAGGGCCTTCCCCGTCGCGGTCGCCAGCGCCCCGCGCAGGCCCGAGTCGTCCAGCGCGCGCCGGTAGTTCTCCACGAATGTTTCCGGGCCGTCCGGGTGCTTCCTACTTTCCATAGTCATTGACCGCCGCGTGAGACCAGCAACTCCGCGAGGTGGAGGCAGCGCACGGCCGAGCCCCTTCGGCTCAACACGCCCGCCGTCTGCATCATGCAACTGGCGTCGCACGCCACGACCACCTCGGCCCCGCTGCGCTCGATGTCGGCCGCCTTGTCCGCCGCCATCGCGGCCGACAGTTCCGGGTGCTTGACCGAGAAGGTGCCCCCGAACCCGCAGCACGCCTCGGGGGCGCTCATCTCGACGAAGTCGGCCCCGCCGACCGCCCGGATGAGTTTGCGCGGCGCGCCCGACACGCCCAGTTCGCGCAGGAGGTGGCACGAGTCGTGGTAGGTGACTCTCCCCTCGAAGACGGCCCCCACGTCCTCGACGCCGAGCACGTCCACGAGGAACTGCGACAGCTCGTAAAAGCGCCCCGCGACGCGGCGCGCCCTCTCCCGCTCTTCCAACTCCCTCGCGAACAACTCCGCGTAGCACTTCTTCACCATCGCCGCGCACGACCCCGAGGGCGCGACGACATAGTCGGACGTGCGCAACTCCCGGTCGAGGAGGTCGAGCGTCCGGGCCGCGACCGCGCGCGCCTCGCGGCGGTAGCCGGTGTTGTAGGCCGGCTGGCCGCAGCAGGTCTGCTCGGGGTTGAACGTCACCTCGACGCCGAGGCGCGTCAGCAACTCGACCGCGGCTTCGCCCACCCGCGGGTAAAGCTGATCGACGACGCACGTGATGAACAGTGAGACACGCATCCGTTGGCCCCGCCCCCTTCCGCCTCTCCGCGCCGGCCGCGCGGCCCGCGCGTCACCCGGCGGCCGTCATACTCGACACGGGGCGACGCCCCGCCGCCCGGTCGCTCTGGATTTGCCCGTAGTCCAGTTTAACGACGCGGTCAGCCATGTGGTAGAAGCGGTCGTCGTGGGTGATGACGAGCACGGTCTTCCCCCTCGCCTTCAGCGCGGGCAGGAGGTCGTAGTAGAAGGTCTCCTTGAACTGCGGGTCCTGGTCGGCCGCCCACTCGTCGAAAACGTAGACCGGGCGATTCTCCAGGTAGGCCGTCAGCAGCGCGAGCCGCTTGCGCTGCCCCTGCGAGAGGTCGGTGGTGGAGAGCTGCCCCTCCCTGATCCTGACCTTGTTCTGGAGGTGGAGCTGCCTCAGGTAGTGGCGGGCCTTATCGTCGAGGTCGGGGGCGTCCACGCCGAGGAGGCTCTCGAAGAGGTGGAAGTCGGAGAAGACGGCGGAGAAGTGCTGCCGGTAGGCGTCGCGGGTGGCGTCCGTCACGGGGACGCCGTCGAGACGAATCTCGCCCGCCTCGGGGATGTAGAGTCCCATGATGAGTTTGGCGAGCGTCGTCTTGCCGCTGCCGTTGCCGCCCGTGATGAAGACCATCTCGCCGGGGCGGAATTCGAGGCTGAGGGGGCCGAGCGTAAACGTCTCGTCCTCGCGCTCGCCGCGGTAAGAGTGGCTCACGCCCACCAGTTCGAGCTTACTCCACCCGGCCTCCGGCACCTCCCCGGCCGAGGCCTCGACCTTCTCCTTGTGCGCGTCGAGCGAGAGGCCGAGCATCTCAATCTTCCCCATCGAGATGCCGGCGCGGGTGAACATCGGCATCGAGTTCATGGTGACGGTCAGCGGGGTAATCATGTACAGGATGGTGAGCACCGCCCCGGCCTGGACGGGCAGGCTGAAGTCGTCGTAGTCGGGCAGGACGAAGAGCACGAAGAAGATGAGGACGAAGAAGAGCGTCTGCCCCCAACTGGCGGCGCTCGTCAGAATCGCCACGGCCTTCAGGTTGAGGCCGCGCAGCGAGGCGGCCGTCGGGTAGAGCAGGTCGGAGAAGAAGGACTCGCGCCGCCGGTTGTGGAGTTTGAGTTCCTTCGCGCCGTCGTTGAGCGCGCGGAAGTGCTTGAAGAGGTTGTCGGTCTCCTCGCGCGACCGGCGCTGGTAGCGGATGCTGCGCCGCAGGAAGATTTGGTAGGTGATGACGCCGACGAACATGAACAGCATCACGACCGACAGGATGTTGAACGAGAGCCACCCCAGGTAGACGAGGCAGCCGACGGCGATGGCGGTGTTGATCGCCATCAGCGGCAGTATCATGAGCGCGCCCGTGATGCTCATGACATCCTCGGTGAGGGTGGCGTACAGGCGCGGGCTGCCGATGTTCTCCAGGTGCCGCATCGGCGCTTCCAGAATTTTACGGCTCATCTGCATGCGCAGCCTGAGCACCGCCCCCTGCCCGGCGTAGCTGAGCACCAACTCCGAGCCGACCCGCGTGAGGGGCATCAGGACGCACAGGCCGACGAGCGCCCAGTAGCTGGTCTCGGGCGAGAAGCGGGGGTCTTTGGTCAGCGTCGCGGCGATGAGGGCGAGGATGCCGATGTGGCTGGCGCCGCTGAGGATGCCGAGTAAGATCGAGACGAGCACGATGGCCGGGGAAAAACGCAGAAGGAAGCCGAAGATTTTCATGTCTGACGTTGCCTTTCGCTAACTCGGTCCGAAGTCGCCCCGGCTGAACCGGCCGGGGCGCAGGGTGTCGGCCGGGGCCTCAGCCGCGCCGCGCCCCGGCCTCGGGGGCAAGCCCCCCACTCAGGACGCGCGCCAGGCGGCGGACGCCCTCTTCGATGCGCTCAACGCTGCTGTTAGAAAAGTTCAGGCGCATCCGGTTGGTCGCCGGCGGCTCGTCGCCGACGTGGAAGGCGTGGCCCGGGATGAAGGCGACCTGCTCGGTCTCAATCGCCTCCGCGAGCAGCGCGCCCGTGTCCGCCCCCTCCGGCAGTTCGACCCAGATGAAGAGTCCGCTGGTCGGCGTCTCCCAGCGCGCCCCGGCCGGGAAGTATGTGCGCAGCGCGCCGAGCATGGCGTCGCGGCGGCGGCGGTACTCCCGCCGGAGGTTATCCAGGTGCGCGGGCAGATGCCCGGCGTCGAGGTAGGCGGAGATGGCGCGCTGGCTGAGCGGGGCCATGTCGATATCGCTGGCCTCCTTGATGATGGCCAGGTGCGGGATGAGCGACTCGGGCACGACCACCCACCCCGTCCGCAGCGCCGGGGCCATAATCTTCGAGAAAGTCCCGACGTAGAGCACCCATTGGTCTTCGAACGCGCGGAGCGGCGGCGGCGGCGTCTCGTAGTAGAGGAAACCGTAGGGGTCGTCCTCGATGATCGGCATCCGGTAGGCGCGGGCCAGCTCGGCGAGGCGGACACGCTTCTCCCGGCTCAGGCTGACGGCCAGCGGGTTGTGGCCGTCGGGCACGACGTAGAGCATCGCCGGGCGCACGCCGCTTTCGAGCAGGCGTTCGACGGCCCCCACGTCAACGCCCGTCTCGGCGTCGGTCGGCACGGTCAGGATGTCGGCCTGCGAGGCCCGGAGCACCTGCTGGCAGCCCGTGTAAGCCACCTCCTCGACGACGACCTTGCTGCCGGGTTCCAGCAGCAGGCGGGCCAGAAGGTTGACCCCCTGCTGCGCGCCCGCCGTCAGGAACACCTGCTCCTCCCGGCACTCCACGCCGCGCTCCCGCATCAGCGAGACGACGTGCTGCTTGAGCGGGCGGAAGGGCGGCCCGTACTGGAGGGCGCGCGGGTCGGTCGAGAGCACGCGCGCGACCGCCTCGGAGTAGTCCGCGGCGGGGAACAACTCCGCCGCCGGCAGCCCCAGCGCGAAGGAAAGGATGCCGGGGCGCGCGCTTGCCACCAGCATGTCTTGCAGCGCCGAACGCTTAATCGAACGCGTCCAGCCGGCCAGGGCCAGCCCCGCCTCTTCGGTCGTCGCTGTCTGCGGCACGGTGCACTCTCCTTGCGGCTTAAAGGTTCCCGCGCCTGGCTTGGTCGCGCTCGATGGCTTCGAAGAGCGCCTTGATGTTGCCGGCCCCGAACCCGCGCGCCTCCTTGCGCTGGATGACTTCCGTGAAGATGGTCGGGCGCGTCATCACGGGCTTGGTGAAGATTTGCATCAGGTAGCCCCACTCGTCGCGGTCGACCAGGATGTTGAGGTCGCGCAGCGCCTCGGCGTCCTCGTCGAAGTCGCCGACGCGATCCTTCAGGACGGTGTAGTAGCTCTCGGGCGTGCGCAGGAACTCGTTGCCGTTGGCGCGCAGCGCGCGGACGCTCGAAATGATGTCGTCGGAGGCGAAGGCGACGTGCTGAGCCCCCGGCCCGAAGTGGAAATTGAGGTACTCCTCAATCTGCGACTTGCGCCTGCCCGGCGCCGGCTCGACCATCGGGAACTTGATCGCCCCGCTGGCGTTCTCCACCACCTTCGAGTTCATCGAGCTGTACTCGGTCAGGATGTCCTCGCTGAACGACTCGTGGAAGCCGAGCACCTCGTGGTAGAAATCGACCATCCGGTTCAGCGTGTGCGCCTCGACGCTGATGGCGATGTGGTCGATGGAGGTGAGGCCGGTCGGGGTCACGGGGGGCGGGTTCTCGATGTACTCGAAGTCGGGGAAGAAGGCCCCGCCGAAGTGGCTGTCCCGCTGGATGAAGGAGTGCACGGTCTCGCCGAGGGCCGCGACGGTGGCCTTCAACATGCTCCCCCGCTGGTCCTGGAACTCCGTCGGCGGCAGGATCGAGTGCGCCCCGTTCTTGATGGCGGTTTTGTAGGCGGCCTCGGCGTCGGAGACCGTGAAGGCGATGTCTCTCACGTCGTCGCCGTGCAGGCTGACGTGCCTCGTGATGGGGTGGTCGGGCGTGAGCGCCGTCGTCAACACCAGGCGGATGTCGTTCTGCTCTAGGACGATGGACGCGCGGTCGCGGACGCCGGTTTCGAGGCCGGAGAAGGCGACCGGCTTGAAGCCGTAGAGGTTACGGTAAAAATGGGCGGCCTGGAACGCATTACCCACGTAAAATTCCAGGTAGTCGAAACCCTTCAACAGCACCGTCTCGCCTTGCTGCAAGGTGACTAATTCGTCTGAAGCGGTCGCCATTCCGAAGCTCCTTTCGCATTCGAGCGGGCGGTTATCTTGAGATGAGGTAGGGGCCAAGCTTTCGCACAAGCTGGGGCATACCGGATTAACGCCTTGGCAAACTCAGGTCGCCTCGCCGAGCGCCCTGGCCATCTGCTCCCGCAGGCGGGCGGCCAGTTTCTCGACGTGGGGCCTTTTAATCATCGTGTAGTGGTTGCCGGGCGCGGCCTGGAATTCGAACCCCTGCGGGAGGAGTTTCGTCCAGCCCTCGACCGGGTTCTTCGTGTCGGTCAGGAGGCGGTCGTCAGCCGTGAAGAGTACGGCGCGCCCGTCGTACCGCTTCGCCGTGTAGCGCTGCAACGCCAGCACGTTGGTTTTGAAGACGCCGAAGAGGAAGCGGATGTACTCGGCGTCGAAACCGGGCGGGAGCCGGTCTGATTGCGCCGCCTTCTCCAGCAGGTAGTCGAGCTGCGCTTCGGGTGAGAGTTTCTCCAGCTCCGCCGTGCGGATGCCGAGCTTGTCGAACGGCAGCCCTAAGTCCTCGCCGAAGCTCTTGATGAGCGCCAGCGAGTCCTGGAGGCTCATCCCGCCGACCTTGTCCCAAGCCTTTTTGAACGGCCGCGCCAGCGCGCCGGCCGCGCCCGCGGGCGGCGGCGGCGGAACGTCTATCAGCGCCAGCAGCGCCACCTCCTGCCCCCGCTGCCGGAGCCGCTGCGCCATCTCGAAGGCCACGACGCCGCCCATCGACCACCCGCCGAGCAGGTACGGCCCCTCCGGGCGCGCGGCGCGCAGCCGCTCGACGTAGAAGGCGGCCATCTCCTTGATGGTCGTGTGCGCGGCCTGCCCCCGGTCGAGGCCGCGCGACTGGAAGGCGTAGACCGGCTGGTCTTCGCCGAGGAATCGCGCCAGCTCGGCGTAGCCCAGCACGTTGCCGCCCGACGGGTGGACGCAGTAAAGGGGCGTCCGGCCCTCCTTGCCGGCCTGTATCTCGACCAGCGTGTCGAACTCCCCGGCGGTCGCCCCCTGCTGCCGCAGGAGTCCGGCCTGGTGCTCGACGGTCGGGGAGCGGAAGAGCGTCGTCAGCGCGAGCTGCTTGCCGAAGACCTCCTCGATGCGCGACATCAGGCGGGTCGCCAAAAGCGAGTGGCCGCCCAGCTCGAAGAAGTTGTCGCGCACGCCCACCGACCTCACGTCGAGAACCTCTTCCCAGATGCGGGCGAGCTGCATCTCCAGCAGGTCGCGCGGGGCCACGAAGGTCTCGCCCGCCGACCCGCCCCCGCGCTCCGGCGCGGGCAGCGCGCGGCGGTCAACCTTGCCGCTGGCCGTGCGCGGGAATTCGTCGAGCGGGACGAAGGCCGTCGGAACCATGTACTCCGGCAGCCTCTCCTGCAAGAAGCTGCGCCACTCGGCGGTCGTCGGGGCCGGCGACGGCTGGCCTGGTGCGTCCCCCTCCGCCGCCGTCACCAGGTAGGCGACGAGCCGCTTGTTACCGGGCTGGTCTTCCCTGACGAGGACGGCCGCTTCGCGCACCGCCGGATGCTGGGAGAGCACCGCTTCGACCTCGCCCAACTCTATCCGGTAGCCGCGGAGCTTCACCTGATGGTCGTTGCGCCCGAGGAAATCAATCTGCCCGTCCGGCAGGAAGCGCGCCAGGTCGCCCGTCCGATACAGGCGCGCCCCCGGCTCCTCTGAGTACGGGTTCGGCACGAACCGCTCGGCCGTCAGGTCTGGGCGGTTCACGTACCCCCGCGCCACCCCCACCCCGCCCACGTAGAGCTCGCCCGTCGCGC
>DATMVD010000008.1:0-192402 GCA_035563535.1 Pyrinomonadaceae bacterium
CGCCGCCTTCATGCTCTACCTGCGCGACACGACCGGCAAGATACCGCACGTCTACTTCGGGTGGAGCGAGGGCAACCCTTTGATGTACCTGCTCCGCTACATCGCCTTCGGCGAGGGCGACACCGCGCCCGTCACGCGCGAAATCCTGCGCCAGGTCGAAGACGACCCCGAGCGCCGGCCCGCGGTTCACGTCGGCGGGTGAGGGGCGCATGAAGAGAGTTGCGCTAGTTGCGCCGCCCGCGTCGAGCGCCCCTTCCCTACTCCGCCCAGGCACCTCGCTCAGGTGCCCCGGCCTTTACCGGTTCAAGGGATTGTAACGCTAATTCCGCTCCCGGCCCTGACGCATGTCTTAACCTTCATCGAGACTCTCCTTCCTGTTTCTGGCTCAAGGGCCGCCTGACGACGACCCCGCAGAGCTGAAGCCATCACCGGCCTAAGGCACCGGGATGGTAATTCCTCCACCGGCCTTGACGCGTGTCATAACCTTCATATGGGTTCTCCTTCTCAAGAGGGTCAGGGGATTTAGCCGACAGGGGGGCTGACCCTGGAACCTGCTTTGACTCTCGTCCTGACTTTCATCGTCGCTTCTCCTCTCATTACCCTCGCGCGGGCGAAGGATGCCGGGCGGCTCAGGCTTGGCCGACCCCAAGCCTGAGCCGCCGGCTCTGACATTGGGTTCCGCCGTCGAGGGGCTTCACGCCCCGCGACGCCGGCGTTCGATTCACCGGCACTCGACGCCGGCCTACGGGATCGGGACGGTCATCCCGTCGCCACGGGCCTTGACGTTGGTCTTAACCTTCATAGGGACCCTCCTTTCTGCTTTTTTCCTCGTGGATAGAACGCCTCCCGAGATTCCTGCGGCGCTCAGCCGGCGTGTCGCGGCGACGCCTTCCACCTGCAAGAGCAGGTACAGGAGCCCCACACGTCAGTCGGCCCGGTCAACCGTGCGCCGGGCTTTCCGTTTCAGGGTTGTCGGGCCGCCGCGACCGTCCCCGCCGCAGGCCCCACAGCCCGCGCGCCGAGAGGACGGCGGAGAAGAGCCCGGTCACGCCGAGCGCGAGGAGCGTAAAGACCCAGAAGAAGACTCCGCTCGTGTTGGCGAGCCCGCCCCCGACCAGCCCCGCCCCCCTCGCGTGGAGGACGAGGGCGGCCAACGAGAGGAGCCCCCCGAGGAGCGTGATGACGTACCCCGAGCGCCGCCCGGCGAGCATCAGCGTCCCGTACAGCCAGACGACGAAGATGGGCACGGCCGTGAGGTTTGAGAGCCCACCCTTCTCGAACCCGCGGACGATGTCGTCCGCCAGGTGAAACATAAAGAAGAGGATCGAGAGCAGGGAGGAGACGGTTAACATGACGTCGGGTTTCATCCGGTGGCATCCTCGTTAGAAAGGCGCATGTCGCACGGACGACTGAACACGTTGCCACAGTCTGCCGTATGCCTTCCCACAATGTGCAAAGGCGTCCTTTAGTGCGGCGATTAGAGCGGCTTTCAATCTTCCCGTACCCTCTAGTTTTGGTCTGGAATTTTTCTCGCCGAGCCGGCCGTGGAGGTAATCCTTTGAAATTCACCGCGCAGCTCGACCGGCTTCCCGCCCGGCATAATGAAAGTCAACTCTATGACGTGCCTGTTCGCGTCAATCACGGTGAACGCCATACGCTTCACCAGTCCTCCCCGCGTGCTTCCGACGACATCGAGAAAATTGAACTCGCTCGTCTTTTCATCCGGCGACATCTTCCCTTCCAGGCGAGCCCGATTTCCGCCGTCACAATAATGGGTCGCGAGCAGACGTTCCCCTTCCACGTAGAACATGGTGATCTCGTGATCCGGGGGGCGGCCTCCGCCCGTAGTCGCCTCGTGCAGAATCGCGGTGCCGCTGGACGCGGGGCGAATGGTGACGTTGATCGGGATGTTCATAATCGTGCCCTGCCACGAACCCGCCAGGGTCTTCATCTTCTCGAACGCCTTCTGCGCGTCGGATTTCGCGGCGGGGTTAGTCGGGCTCGGCGTGGGCGTCTGGGCATTCGACCGCCCCGCCGCCGCCGACACCAGAACACAGATGAGAAACGCCGGCAGCAGGACGGGCAAAAGCCCGCCGCGGGGCTCGGGGAGCCGTGAAGCGTGGGAGTTAACCCCGCCGCGTAAATCGGTGTGCGAAGTAGTGACTGAAGCCTTCATCTTCTTTTCCTTCCGGTTCGAGTTCAGCTCTTCCGAGCCCTTCCCCGAGAGCGTATAGGCTTTGCCCCCCCGAGTCTCCACACGCTGTAATTAGGTTGTAAAAAGTTGTACCGGGGAGAGGCGGGGCCTTTCTCGTTTCGAGCCGGGTCGGAGGGGTCGGAGGGATAAAATGCGGAGGGACGGAGTGTGGAATCGGTTCGCCGCGGCTTATTCGATGAAGCGGTAGCCGATTCGGTGAGCGGTAACGATGTGCCGGGGTTCCGACGGGTCTGGTTCGATTTTCTGCCGCAGCCTGGCGATATGGTTATCGACCGTGCGCGTCACCGGGGTGCTGTCGTACCCCCAGACTTCGTCGAGCAGTTGGTCGCGTGTGACGATCTCACCCCGCCGCCGGATCAGGTAGCGCAGGATCTCAAATTCGCGGGCCGAAAGCTCTAACGCCTGCCCGCCTTTGCGCGCCGTGTACTTCTTAAAATTCAAATCCACATCGCCGAATGTAAAACTTTCGATTTCGACGACCTGCCTTGAGGCCCTTCGCAAATGCGCCCTGATTCGCGCGAGCAGTTCCTTAATGCTGAATGGTTTCGTCACGTAATCGTCCGCGCCGACTTCCAGGCCGACCACCTTGTCAATCTCCTGACTCCGAGCCGTGAGCATCAGGATGGGAGTTTCGATCCCGCGGGCGCGCAGGGCGCGGCACACGTCTATTCCGCTCATCAGCGGCAGCATCACGTCGAGCAGAATGATGTCGGGCTTCTCGGTCGCGGCCTTCTCCAAGCCCTCCTTCCCGTCGCGCGCCACAGAGACCTCGTAGCCTTCATACTCACAGCTATCTTTCAACCCGACAACCATGTTGGGCTCGTCTTCGATTATCAGGACTTTGGTCAACTTTATTTCTCTCCCCTGACTACGCCCGGTCATCAGCGTCTCTGCGCGCCAGCGGAAGGAGAATCCTGAAACGACTCCCCTGGCCGACCTCGCTTTCGACGGAGATGGTTCCGTGATGGGCTTCGATAATGTGCTTCACCAGAGATAAGCCGAGGCCGCTGCCCTTTACGTCGTGAACCAGTCCGTCGCCCACCCGGTAGAACTTCTCGAAAATCTTTGCCTGTTCGGCCCGCGGGATTCCGATGCCGCGGTCGGCTATTTCGACAGACAGGTGAGAACCGAGCGTCTCCGCCGTGACCGAAATCCGCTTCACCTCGCCCGAATATTTTATGGCGTTATCAAGCAGGTTCGAGATGGCCCGCGCCATCGCATCGCGGTCAATTGAGACGGGCGGCAGGTCGGGTCGGATGTTCGTTTGAACGTCAAAGCCAGAGTTGATGATCTGATAGCGATAGCCGGAAAGCACATCCTCAATCACTTCCGCCATATCGCCGTCGGCGAAAACATACGCCTTCCGTCCGGCCTCGATTTTTGAGAAATCGAGGATGTTATCGATCATCTTGTTCAAACGCAGGCTTTCGTGCCGGATGATCCGGTAGTACTCCGCCTTCTTCTCTTCACTGTTAACGCGGCCCAGTTCGAGGATTTCAGAAAACAGGCTGAGTAACGAGAGAGGCGTCTTTAGCTCGTGGGAGACGTTCGAGACGAAATTTGATTTCGCCTGCGCCAGACGCGCTTCGCGGTCGGTGGCCCGTATGGTGAGGGCCACGCCGCAAAATAAAATCACCAGTACCAGGAGGGTCACACCCGCGCTGTGCATAAAACTGTCGCGCGCGAGTTCGTCGAGATTCGTATTCTTCAGGCCGATCGCCGCTTTCCAATTGGAGAACGGCCGCTCAAAGTTGATTTCGAGAAAGTATCTGTCCTGAGCCGCCGCGTTTGAATAAAGCACGCGCTCACTCTCGTCGCTAATCGTAAACGCTATCTCTGATGAGGCGGTGTTCGCGTGATATGTATTTACGATCTTATCTATACTGCCGGCTATCAAGTCATCGCTGACGAAACCTTCGCTTAATAAGACGCCCGCAAAACCGCCCTGCCTTCCTGTTATTGGGTACTGCAACGGGTAGAACAGATATGCCCCCTGACGCGCGCCCGGCGGACACGCGGGACAGGAATGATGTGCGAATAAATACTTGCGATTAGCGTCAAGAAAACTTTGGGACATCCGCGCTCTGTCAAAGAGGAACAGGAGGTCGGACTGCGGAGGGGTGAATCCCGCCTGAGGGATTTTCACGAATTTGTCTGAATACACGTACGCATAACTATCTGTGTCCTGCTTATCAACGCGCTGGCCGAAAGCAAAAATCTCTTCGATCTCGGGATGCGCACGCTTTACGTCTGCGAAATATTTTTCGAGTTCTTCCGCGGCTGCGGGGGACGAAAGTTGGATGTCGCCGATTGGGTTCAAGGTTTGGGCCGCGACGCCCTCCAGTCGTTGTTTCATCTGGTGCTCGATGATGGTCAACCCCTGTCGAAGGTTATCCTTGAACGCGCCTTTGGTTTTGTTCTGGAGTTCCGTGAGCGACCGATACTGCATATGAGTCAGTACCAGGATAGGAAGTAACACGCCTACGGATGCCAGTATCGTCAGCTTTTTTCGCGGCGATAGTTTCCTGATGGCATCTCGGAACATCCTGGGCAGGAGCATACATCGAGATTCTACAGAAAGTTGTCATTCGTCCGCACCGGAGTTGTAAAAACTTGTCACCCCTAACTCCTCACCCCAGACCGGCCCCCTCCAATCAGGCGGGATGATGCCGACACAGTCGGTCATCGCGCGTGTGCCGACCCTCGACACGGTGGCCGGGCAACTTCCGCTATTTATTATCCCCGCCCTTATCCTCTGACGCCGGCGCGCCGACGGAAGTGAGCACGCGGCCGATGAAGCCGTCCACGGCGCCGTTCTCGATCCAGCGAGCCACGACCACCAGGTCGTTCTCCGGGTCAACGTAGATGAGGTTCGTGCCGTTGCCGACGTGCGCGTAGGCCGAGGCCGGCGCCGAAGGCAGGTACTTCCGACCGGTGTTGAGGAAGAAGTTCATGAAGCCGTAGGTGGGCTGCGCGGGCGTGGGCGTCGTCGCCAGCCGCAGCCACTCCTCGGAGAGTATCTGCCTGTCCCGCCAACGCCCCCGCCGCAGAGTGAGCAGGCCGAAGCGGGCCATGTCGCGGGCGTTGATGAACATCCCGCCGCCCCAGTGGCCGCCGCCGCTCACCGACTGCACGGCCTCGCCGTCCAGCTCGACCCACGAAGTCTCGTAGCCGTACCAGCGCCAGGTCGGAGAGGCGTCTATCGGGTCCATCACGTGCTCGCGGAGCACCTGCGGCAGCGGCCGCCGCCAGACGCAGAGCGCGGCCAGAGCGAGCGCGTTCACGCGCACGTCGTTGTATTCGTAGACGGTGCCGGGCTCGTTGCGTTTGCGCGTGCGCCACTCCGAGGGGTTGCTCGACGGGCGGTCGGCCCACTCGGGCTTGCCCCAGAGCGTGCCCTCCCAGTCGCTCGTCTGCCGCAGCAGGTGCTCCCAGGTGATTTTGCGGTTGTGCTCCGTCTCGAAGGGTTCGAGGAGCTGCGGCTCGCCCAGACTCTCCGCCCGTCTCAAGCCCTGGCCCGGGGCGAGCGGGAGGACAGGCGGCATGTATTCGCGCACGCGGTCGCCTAGGCCGCGGATCATCTTCCGGTCGTAGGCGAGGCCGACGACCGTCGAGAGGAAGCTCTTCGTGACGCTGAAGGTCATGTCCACGCGCGAGGTGTCGCCCCACTCCGCGACTATGTAGCCGCCGCGGATGACGATGCCTGTGGGCGCGCCGCGCTCCTTAAAGGGGCCGACGGCTTGGCCGAAGGGCTCGCGGCCGAACGTCTGGTAGTGGGCGAGTTCCAGATCGCGCGGAGACTTCGACTCGCTGGCGACGGCGAAGTTAATAGCTTCCTGGAGTCGTGCGGCGTCCATCCCGACCTGCTGCGGCGTCCTGCGCTCCCACTGATCCGCCGGGCCCGGGTAGTAGGGCCGTGACCCGGCGGGAGCGCGCTGCGCGAGGGCGGCGGAGGTGAACGCGAAGGCAGACAGGGCGACGAGGAGCAGTTTTCTCATAGGGCTCAACTGAGGCCGGCGGTCGGAGAGCGGCGGTAAGATATTAGCGGCCGCAGTCGGGTGTCAACGAAAAAGGAGGAGCGGGTGTCGGCCCGCTCCTCCCCTCCCCTCACAAATATAGCAGGGCATCACGTCTGGCCCGTCAGTAAGAGAGCAGCGGGGAGCCTGAAAGCGCCTGGAGGAACAACAGCAGGGACAGGCCCGCGTACAGCGTGCCGACGGCCCAGACCCAGCCGACGGGATTCTTTATGCGCCGGGCGACGCGCGGCGAAGAGAACAGGTGGCCGACGAGCGGCAGCACCTGAAGCGCGTGCATCCCGACGAAGTGCGCCACGCGCAGGTCGCCGCCGCGCGTGCTCCAGTTCAGGAAGGGGAGGCCCGGCCCACCCTCTGCCACGCCCACGCTGTGCGACATGAGGCGCACCATCGCGAACCCTTCGAGGCCGGCGAGGATGAAGAAGAGAAGGCCGAGCCGCAGTCCCCAGAGGTACGGGGACGGCAGCCCCGCGTCCGCCCGCCAGAACCGCCAGGTCACGTAGCCGACCGCGACCGTGTTGGCCATGATCAGCAGGCCCATCAGGCCGAAGACCGCCGCGTCGAAGGGCGCTCGGTCGTTGAAGTGTGACGCCGCGCCGCGCGCGGCCTGCGTCGTGACGAGCGCGAGTTCCGCAAGCATCGAGTAGGCCGCGACCTTCGAGACACGCCGACGCGCGCGCTCGCTCGCGGGCACGTCCGGCATGAACCACGCCAGCGTCAGGAGGTAGACGGCGCCCGCGACGGTGAACTTGATCGGCTTGATCCAGGGGTTGATGCCCGTCACGAGCCGCTCGTCGAAGGGCGCGATGGCCGCCATCAGCGGGACGAGCAGGAGCGGCGCGGCCCCCGTCCAGAAGAGCAGCGGATCGCGGCGCCTGAACTCGTTGACGAGCGCGTAGAGGCGGCCGTGCGGCACGGGGGGTGTGTCGAAGGTTGCGGTTGCCATCTCTTTGACTCCTTAAATCTTTGGCGTGACGGCCGCGTCGCGCGCGACCCTTTCCGACGACGCGCGCCCCGGGAGGCGGCGTGCGGCGAGGTGCAGCAGGAAACCGAGCGGGCCGGCGAGCAGCGTCAGGAACAGGACGGGGCTCGCGACCCAGGCGCTCACCCCGCGCTCGCGCCCGTCGAGGTAGACCCAGCGCCCGACGAAGAGGTCGAAGGCGAGGAAGTGCGCCCAAGCGAGGGTCGCGCCTTCGGGCGTGCCGAGCAGGGCGGCGATGGTCGGCAGTTCCGGGCGCAGGAGCGCCGGCGCGAGCGCCAAGAGGCGCGGGATCATCAGGGCGGCGTAAAGCACGGCCGGCCCGAGCGCCACCAGGGGCGAGCGCATCACGCTGACGGTGAAGCGCCAGCGAGGCAGCAGCATCATCATCAGCCAAAACGGCGCGACCAGCAGGCTGCTTAGCTTGAAGACCTCTTCCATTACCCCTCCTTCTGTCTAACGTAGTAAATATACGTAACGCCGTTAACCAAGTTCGCAAAAAAAAATCAGCGAGCCCCCAGCCCCTCCCCGATCATGCGCATGGCCAGCTCTGCGCTCTCACGCACCTGCCGCCGGTTAAAGCGCTTCGAGCCCGCGATCGCCAGGGACGTGACGCCGTGGACGACCGCCCAGATGACCGTGGCGGTCGTGTCGGGGTCGCCCTTCCTGAGGACGCCCGCCTCCATCGCCTGCTCCACGGCCTGCCGCAGCATCCCGAAGGAGTCGATCATAGGCGCCTCCCGCTCGGGCCGGCCGTCGAAGATCAGGTCGAAACGCTGCATGAACATCAGCCGGTAGTAGACCTGGTTCTTCAGCCCGAAGTCGATGTAAGCGTGCCCGAGGGCGTCGAGGCGCTCGCGCGGGTCGTCGCCCGCCTGCGCGGCCTTGGCGAGCTGCCGGCCGAAGCGCAGGAAGCCGTCCTGGACGATGGCGAAGAGCAGGTCGTCCTTGTCCTCGTAGTAGCGGTAGATGGTCGTGGCCGAGTAGCTGATGCGCTCGGCGACCTGGCGCATCGAGAGCCCCTCGTAGCCGTGCTCGAGGAAGAGCGCCGCCGCCGCGTCGAGGATCGCGCGCCGCAGGCCCTCCCTCTCCTGCTCGCGGCGCCGGCGGCTGACCTCCCTCAGGCGTTCGGCTTGTGTCGTCGTCTGTCCCATATCATGCGTGCCGCTGCGTAACGGCGTTACGCAAAATAACAGAGCTGGCGCGCCGCGTCAAGCGCCGCGGGCCGACTCGGGGTTGAATCTCTCGCCAGGCGGGCGCGCGGACTGGCCGTGTCGCGAAAACAACTGAAGGGCGGCGACGTTATTAGGGTGCTTGGCCGTCCGCAGCTTGCAGTCACGGGCAGGGTTTTCTCAGCCACTGATGATAGTGGGCTCGGGTAGCGGGGGGAGGCTTGAACTCCCGGCTTGGGAGTGCGCCTACCGGACGACAATGACGCCGCGGAACTTGCCCGTGCCACAGCCGAAGCCGAACTTGCCCGAACGCTCCGGCGTTAGCTCGACCGAGACGGGCTGGTTCAGCGGGAGGGCGACGTTGATCCCAAGCTCTTCGACGCGGATCTCCGTGGCGCAGGTGTCGGCCGTCTCGCGCAGGAAGGTCAGGCGCACCGGAATCTTCCGGCGCAGCATGACCGTCTCCGGGTTGATTCCCTGCCCCGTGATCTTCACCGTCTCGACCTGGCCGACGCCCTGGGGCTGTGCCGCCCGTGCCCGGGCGGGGCCGGGGAGGTGCGCCGCGGCCGCGGACGCCACGAGGATTGAGAGTGCGAGCAGACTTTTCTTGAAAGGCATCTGGTAACTCCGTCAAGCTAGGTTGAGGGCCGGCCGCGGCGCGCGCCCGACTCCCGCGAGTCGGGCGCGCGCCGCGGGCATTTCAGGGCACGATGCTCCAACTGCCGAAGAAGTCGTGCCAGCGGCTCGCCGAGATGTTCCGGACGTTCAAGCCGTCGCTGTTCATCACGTAGACCTGTCCGTTCAAGTCGTCTTGGTAGACCCAGAAGGCTATCTGCGCGCCGTCGGGGGAGAAGCGCGGGTAGCCCTTATCCATCGTCGCCATGTTGGTCAGCCGGGTCAGGTTGCTTCCGTCCACGTTGACGGAGAACAGCTCCGGCCTCTGGAACTGCGAGAAGTCGAACGCCCGGAAGAGGAGCTTCGTCCCGTCGGGCGACCAGGTGGGCCGGTAGTCGTCGCCCGCCGCGTCGGAGAGCATGCGCGGGTCGCTCCCGTCGGCGTTCATGACGTAAATCTTCGACTCCCACAGCTCGTCGGTCGCGTGCCGGTCGGTGATGAAGGCGACCTTCGTCCCGTCGGGCGAGAGGGCCGCGAAGTAGTTGTCGCCGGGGCGGTTCGTCAGGCTGACCTGGTCGCTCCCGTCGGCGTTCATAGCCCAGACCTCGTACCAGCCGTCGCGCCCGCTGTCGAAGAGCACGCGGCGGCGCGACTCGTGGCCGGGGAGGCGCCGGCGGAGCACGTCGTAGCCGCCGCCCGCGCGCGGGACGAAGTCGATGGCGCTGTGGTCGAGGTCGAACGGGCGCGCGACGGGCTGGCCGCCGAAGTCGCCCGTGAAGGTCTCGACCATGGGCATGGCCTTGCCGGTGGCGCGGACGAGGAGCTGGCTCCAGTTGAGCGACGACGTGCCCTCGCTCAGGCCGGCGAAGCCGCCCGGCGCGAGGCCGACGTGCGCGAACGTGTTGCTGACGCCGTCGTAGGCGAACCGGATGCGGCCGTCGGCGCGCAGCACCACCTGGAAGGTGTTGTCGCCGGCGGAGGCCGAGTCGCGCCGGACGTTCTTGAAGGTGAGCACCCAGCGGTCGGCCTCCGACTTGACGTAGACCTGACCCGTGGCCGCGTCGAGCGCGCTGTAGAAGGGCGCGACGACGGGCACGCGGCTGTAGACGAAGGCGTGCTCGTTGACGGCCGTGTCCGCCGTGCCGTAGCCGTCGGCGCAGTCCTCCCGCACGCACCCTTGCGCGAGCATCAGGTAGCCGTTCGAGTTCACGTAGACGCTCTGGTACGTGGCCGCGAACGGGCTCGCGCCGTAGAAGCGGAAGGGGAACGGCAGCGGCAGTTGCGTGCCCGCCGGCCCGGCGGCGAGTGCCACCGGCTGGCCGAGGTCGGCGTCGAACGCCTCGCCTGCGGGCCGGAGCGCGAGGGCGCCGACGTCGGTCGCGCCGCCTGCGACGGGCGTGGCCGGGGCGGACTGCGCCTCGAAGAGCTGCCCACCGGGCGCGGGGTGCGTGACGGCGGCCGCGACCGCGCCGCGCTCGGCGTTGACCTCGAAGATATCGAAGGAGCCGTCCGAGTTGGTCACGGCCTGGCGGTCAAGCGCCGTGACGCGCACGCCGCGCAGCGGCGAGCCGTTCGAGTCCTCGACGACGCCGCGGACGGTCGTCACGAGCGGGCGCTGCAAACGCACCTGGTAGCCGCCGGACTCCTGCGGCGTGAGGCTGACGACGTGGCCGTCGAGGTCGAACGGCCGCTGCGAGGTGGCCCCGCCGAACAGCTCGTAGTAGGAGAACTCGTAGGTGCTCAGGGGGAACAGCGGCAGCGTGGAGATGTCGTCCATAAAGGCCGTCGGGCTGTCCTGGAAGTCGCCCCCGCCGGGTGTCACGCCCGCCAGGCCGCCCCGCGTGTCCACGCCGCGGTAGCCCATCTCCAGCCGCCCGTCCTGGTGGAGCGTCACCTGGAAGGTCGCCTTCTCGGCCTGCACGGGGTCTTCGCTGTTGCGGAACGCCAGCACGTTCGCCCAGGTGAAGACGACCTTGCCGGGGAGCGCGGAGTTGACGAAGACGCCGCTCGTCGCCGTCTCGCCGACCACGACCCAGTCGTCGAAGAGTGGCGCGATGCGCGGCTGGTGGTTGCCGAAGGCGGAGAGCGCCTCGTTCCACGCGTCGTCGGCACGTTCCCGACGGAGAAGGAGCCGTCGGGCCCGCTCAGCGCCGTGTAGCGGTCGAAGGCCGAGACGGTCGCGCCCGCCACGGGTCGGCCCCGAAGTCGGTGTCGTAACCCAGATCGAGCTGCCGTCGCCGTCGTCCTTGATGGCGGCGAGGTTGCGGCCGTCGGGCATCCAGAGGAGGTTGTAGAAGTCCGTGGGCTCAGTCGGCGCCGAGAGCTGCGTGAGCCCGGTGCCGTCGGAGTTGATGAAGAAGAGGTCGTAGTTGCCGAAGTCGTTCACCCGCGCGCTGACGAAGGCGACGCGCGAGCCGTCCGCCGAGATCGCCACGTCGTACTCGGAGAGCGTCGTGTTGGTCAGCCGCCTCCGGCCGCTGCCGTCCGGGTTGACGACAAAGACATCCCGCGTATTGCCCTCCCAGCCGAAGCGTCAGGTCGCCGAGCTCGGTCGCGCCGCCCGGCACGGGGGCCGCGGCGGCCGACCTGCCGGCCAGCTTGCGCCCGTCCACGTGCGCCTCGGCCGCGGCGCTGATGTCGCCGCGCGAGTTCGGGACGCCCGGCAGCGCGAACCGCCCGTCCTCGCCGGCCGTCGCCGTGAACTCGTCGAAGACCTTAACGGAGGCGCCCGCGACGGTGCCCGTCACCCGGAACTCGCGCGAGTTCGTCTTCTGCCCTCGTCGTAGACCGAAAACGAGCGCAGCCACTTGCGCCTGTTCAGCTCGGTGACGACCGCCGCCTTGTGGCAGGCCGCGCAGAACTCCGGCGTCTTCAGCAGCGGGCGCATCACGGCGCGGCGGTGCGCGTCGAGGTCGCCCCTGATCTCACGGTCGGAGGCATCGCGCACGCGCGTGCCGTCGGCGCGCACGAGTATCGCGGGCGGCGCGAGCGTGTAGCTGCCGATGCCGCGCGTCTCGACCGACTCGATGCTGTGGCAGACCGAGCAGGTGACGCCCTCGTCGTCGAACGGCCGCTCCATCTTCGCGTTAGCCGAGAGCGCGCCCGAGAAGAGCGCGGGCGGGTTGTGGCAACTCTCGCAGTGGCGGGTGACGGCGATGCCGCGGTCGCGGATGAGTGGTTGACGTTGGTCTGGTAGAAGGGCTCGCGGAACGAGTTGCGGTGCGCCGACTCGCTCCACTCCGCGTGGACGCCCCGGTGGCACGAGGCACAGCGCGCGGCCGGGATGAACTCCGATTGCGAGATGAGGCCGCCCGTCGTCGTCCTCGCGTTAGAAGGGGCGAAAGGGTTCGAGCCGTAGGGCATCTCGTAGCCGGCCGGTCTCGTGGGGCTTAGGACAGTCTAAGGGTAAAGCTCGGCTATCATCCCGCGAAGGAAGCATGCCGGGACGGGGACGGTGACCCCAGAGAGAAAGATTCGGTTGTGTGAGCTAACAAAAAGGCCGGGCTAGCTGTATAACCCAATCAGGAAACCCTTCGGATGCAGGCAGTCTTATAGAACAGGCCATACAATATGGCAAGAAATTTTGCCGCAAATTCCCGCATACTGTTGCGGGAAGGTTTACCCATCTATAATCCGGTTCTTCGTCACAGTAGATTTGCTGACTGCTCTTTGAGCCTGTAAAGTCCGGGTAATCGCCAGCCATTAAAAGGAGGTTCCTGATGCACCGAACTCGCAACTTAATTCTTAGCAGCGTGTTCGGCTTTCTTCTCGTGTTACTCGTAATCCTACAGCTTCGTTGTGATTTACTGGCGCAAATTTTCCCCAGGAACGTGGAGTTAGACCGCAGCAAGCCGGTTCCCGCAAAAGCCGAGGTCGTCAAGGCGTGGCAGAAACGTCAAGACACCGTAAGGACGTTTCGATTCGCCTGGACGGAACAACAGACGCACCCGAAAGGTTGGCTCTCCAACCCAAGATTTCCGCAACGCGAATGGCAGAGTATCCCCGGACTGCTCAAAGACAGGAACTACACTGTTTCAAAAACTCTGGCGGTTGACGGCAACAAGATGCGATATTCCTTCGAGCTCGACCGTAAAGAGGAAGCGGACGGCGTGCGCGTCACTTCACCTGCCGGCGACAATAATGGCCTGGGCGAGGGGAAGCACTATTCATACGTTAATGTTTTTGACGGGCAGACGGGAAAGACCAGTCTCACCTCCCTGACGAACTCGCCGTCGCCCGCCGTCGGTCAAGTGCCGAAGAGTTCAAGTAACAGACGGCGTGCTCAAAATCACGGCGCGCCCACCGCGTCAATGCCGCCGTTCGGCGGCCACCCGGAACCCTTGTCTGAGGCGTTCTGATTCCTGGTGTCACGTGCGCCCGAAGCCTTGAGGAGGATTGCAGATGAGAAGGTTTCTCGCCGGTCTCTTCGTCCTCGTTCTGCTGACGCCCGCAAGCGCGCTGCCGCAGGGATTACCGGCGGCCCGCTACCGAGTCCCGGACGCGCATAAAGACGGCTGGAAGACCGCCGCCGCCGACTCGCTGGGCGTCGATTCGGCCCGGCTCGCCGCCCTGACCGGGGCGGTTCGTGCGTGGCCCGAACTCGGGGTGCACGCGATTCTAATCGAACGCGGCGGCAGGCTGATCTACGAAGAGTACTTCGACGGCTTCGACGAGCGGTGGGGGCAGCCCCTCGGCCGCGTATCCATGACGGCTGAGACGAGGCACGACCTCCGTTCGGTCACGAAGAGCGTCGTGAGCGCGCTGGTCGGGATTGCGCACGGCGAGGGCGCGATTCGGTCGCTGGATCAGCCCGTCGTTCAGTGGTTCCCGGAGTACCCGGAACTCGACACCCCGGAGCGCCGCCGCGTCACGCTCGCGCACGTGCTGTCCATGACACCCGGCCTCGAGTGGAACGAGGACGTGCCTTACAACGACCCCCGCAACGATGAGATTCGGATGACGCGCGACCCGCAGCCGCTGCGGTATGCCCTGTCGCGTCCCTTCGTCGCCGCGCCCGGCTCCGACTACAAGTACAACGGCGGGCTCACCCAAGTGATGGCTGCGGTGCTCGTCCGCGCGACGAAGACCACGCTCCAGGAGTACGCACGGGCGAAGCTCTTCGAGCCGCTCGGCATCACGGACGCCGAATGGGTTGGAGACCTGGCCGGCATGCCGGCGGCCGCGTCCGGTCTCCGGCTGCGCGCCCGCGATGCCGCCAAGTTCGGCTCGTTATACCTGCACGGCGGCAAGTGGGACGGGAAGCAGGTTATTCCGGCCGGCTGGGTCGAGCTTTCCACCCGTCGCCATTTTCGCTTTCGCCCGCGCGCCGGGGCCGACGCCGGCGGCGAATTCGGCTACGGGTACTTCTGGTGGTACAACTGCTACCCCTCGGCCGCGGGTCTGATCGAGGCGCGCACCGCGGTCGGCAACGGGCAGCAGCGGGTGTTCGTGCTCCCGGGGCACGACATGGTGGTGACGATCTTCGCGGGCCGCTACAACGACTTTACGACCGGCGCGACGCTCGGCAGGAGAATCCTGCTCGAACACGTGCTCCCCGCTGTGAAGACCGGCATACGTCCCGGCTGCCCGGGCGCGTAACGTGCGCCCGCCTGAAAGCGTCATGCGCCCGACCCGCGACACGCCGCCTCTCATCTACTTACCGAGGCTTGGGCGGGCGGGCGACGCCGGGCGTTAGGCGGAAGTGGTTGAGCTTGGGCTGAAGCATTCTTTCGCCAGGTGATGTAAGATCGGCTAAAATTCTTTGCTCAAGGAGGTCGTGCTCATGCCTATTCCATCTCACCGTTCTTCCGACATTCCTGAGTCAGTGGTGCTGCGTTGGGTCTGCAAAGCTTTCCTTCTGGGATTGTTCCTGGGGGCGGCCGCGGCCATGAACGCTCTCATCAACCGTTAGATTCCAGCTCGCCCCCGCATAACGACGGCATGCGCCCGACGCCCCTCCCGCCCGCCCCTCATGAACCTTGTGTAGGGGCGCGGGTGACGCCGGGCGTTATGCCTCTCCGCTTTTCGCAATGTGGGTCTTATGAGAATCAGGACTCTCGCGCCCGCGGACGTCGAGTTGTTTCACTCCTTCAGGCTGCGCGGCCTGCGGGAGAGCCCGGAGGCGTTCGGCTCGACCTTCGAGGAGGAGTCCGCCATGCCGGCGGAGGTGCGGCGCAGTCACTTCCACTGCACGGATGAGAATTTCGTCCTCGGCGCGTTCGGGGAAGACGGTCGGTTAATCGGCGTGGCCGGCTTCTACAGGGGCACGCACCTCAAACTCCGTCACAAGGGGTTCGTGTGGGGCATGTACGTGTCCCCCGAGTCGCGCGGCGGAGGCGTGGGCAGGGCTCTGCTTTCGGCCCTCATCGAGCGCGGCAGATCACTCCCGGGCCTGGAGCAGGTCTGCCTGGACGTGGTGACCGTCAACGGGGCGGCCCGCAGCCTCTACCTCTCGGAAGGGTTTCAGGCGTATGCGCTGGAAAGGGAGGCGATGAAGAAGGACGGCGAGTATTATGACGTCGAGCACATGGTGCTGCGACTTCGGTAAGGTGAGCAGGCCGTGCAACGGGGGCGAGGAGTAACAACCGCCTGCCGCGCCCGACTCGCGACACGCTTCCTGTTATGTAACGGCACTAGGGCCGGCGGGTGAGGCCGGGCGTCAGGCGTCGGGGGAGTTGCGATGTCTCATTCATATTTGACGTTTGAACAGTTGCTACAGCGGGTGGACGAGCCATATCGATCCGCCTTCCGGCGACTCCTGACTGAGTACGGGGAACTGTTCAAGTCGGCGCGGGGTTCGAGCCATAACCACCAGGCGTGGGCCGGGGGGTATGCCGACCACGTCCGCGAGGTCATGAACACCGCCGTCGTCCTCTACGAAGCGCTGGCCCGGCTCCGCCCGCTCCCCTTCTCTCTCTCCGACGCCCTGGTAGTGCTCTTCGTGCATGACTTGGAGAAGCCTTGGGCGTACGAGGAGTCGGGCGGGGCCTGGCGACGCAGGGAGGGGCTCAAGGAGAACGCACACCCCTTCCGCCTGGCTAAGCTGGCGGAGGCCGGCGTCACGCTGCCCGAGGAGTTGGAGCGCGCGGTCTGCTTCGTCGAGGGGGAGGGCAGTCACTATAGCAACCGCGCCCGGGTCATGAGCCCGCTGGCGGCGCTCTGCCACATGTGTGACGTGGCGAGTGCACGCCTGTGGCATGACCACCCTCTGGAACGTGACGACCCCTGGGAGGGGGCCGGGCGGTCAAACGCCGACCCCGCCATCTGACTACGGCAGGCACCCGACCGCCGACGCGACGCTCGTCATGTTCTTTCAGAGGCTCGGGGCGGCGGGTGTTGCCGGGCGTCAGACACTCCCCGGCACAATCCGATTCGGCCTTTACGATATGACCCGCGACGCGCCACTCGGAGAACTTTTGAGCGAACACGGACTGGCCGATTACGGTCGGGGGGGTCTGTTCACCTGCGGATGTTTTTTGAGCCTGCCATTTGTTTTCGGCCTGTGGGGACTCATCGCGTCTTTGACTTACGCCCGCGAGACGGCCGACGCCGATGTGGGGTTCTATTTTTCAACCGCCCTCGCCGCCGCCAGCCTCGGGCTATTCGGGCTTTTCGCCCTCGTGACCCGCCTTTCGCCCGTCTGGTTGAAGAGATATAAGCTCGAAATTTACGAGAACGGCTTCGTCAAGAAGGATTTATTCAAAACCCGGGCCTGCTTGTGGGACGAGATCAGGGAAGTCAATCCGCGGCTGCTGGTTTACGACAAGGCGAGCCTTAACACGCCGCCCGGCGAGTTCGGCAAGCTCGGAGAAGATACAAAAGAGAGGGGCGTCTACGAAGTCTATAAAAAAGACGGCGGCAAGATAACCGTCAGCCGCAGGTATACTAACGTCGAGCGGCTCGACGAGCGGCTCATCCCGTTCTGCAACGAGGCCCCTAATTGGTGACAAAGCACATTTGAACGGCGCGCCTGACAGCGGCGCGCGCCCGACGCCCCTTCACGTTGTCTCTCATGCAACTCGTGCCGGGGCGCGTGTGATGCCTGGCGTTCGGCGCTGGTCTGTGACGTATCGAAAGGAGAAGACAATGCTTAAAAAATGTGCGTTGCTGTTTGCCCTTTTCACCTTGCTCCCGACGGTCGGCTTCGCCCAGGAAGATGGATGGATTACTTTAACCACTCAAGGGGCATACGGCATCAGGTACGACCAGTATGACAAACAAGCCGTGATTATAGTTAATGATGAGACCCTGATGAGTTGCGAGCTCGACCCGCAGTTTCCTGAAGACAATAAGGTCATCGTCTCCCCGCCTTCGCCGCTAAAAAAGTACGTCTTAGTCATGTGTTGGGATAGGGGCGGCAAGGAAGCTTATGTCATAGACACGCGAAATAACCGCGTCGTCTCGCGCGATGTCGTGCCGAAACATTGGCGCGTCATTAAGTGGGTGAGTTGGTCGCCCGACGAAAGGTATGCTCTAGTCGCGGCTGCCGGCGAGATTACGATGGGTGACATGGCGTTCGCTGACCTCGCTTCCGGCAGGTTGCAGGAGATTGAATTCAAGAACTTTACCAATAATCGCGGCGTTGATCCGCGCAAAGCCATACAGGAGCGGCTTCAGGACTTCGATCCTAATAAGGTTACCTGGCTGTCGCCATCCAGTTTTCGCTTGAGTATGGATGTCCGCTGTAATCCGTATGAACTTGGAGGAGATTGTTACGAGAAAGTTATCAGTAGCCATCCCGTGCGGGTGAATCTGAACCCCTTCAGTATCAACTACAGCAATGTCGGTGCGGCTGGGAGTCCCGGAACCAAGCCCGAAGTATCCGCGGATGGGTCACGAAGGGGCAAAGGTGTTCGCGGCATCGCCCCCGGAAGTTCGGCTAACATTCGGCAGGTTGATTTTAGAAATTATTCCTACCCGCTTAGCGGCAGATGCACCTCCCTTTTATCAAGACAGGGGAACATACAGTTGAAGAGTGGAGAGAGCGATGTCATAAAAAAAGCTCCTTACGAGTGTGTGTTTTCCCTGGAAGGCAAAGTTTCATACGGCGATCTTACGGGCGACGGGGTAGAGGAAGCTTTAGCGTATGCGGGATGCCGTTGTGCCAACGTGGAGACCCTCTCGAATTTTGAAGAGAGTGATTCGGATTTGTTTGTCTACACCTTGAAAGACGGCGAGGCGGCTTTGCTGGCGACCTTCGACTACGATGATTTCTCTGGACAGGGCTACAACCGTATCTATCAGAGCAATTTTAAGGATGGAACGGAGATAGTTTCACTCAGCGGTAATCCCAAAATAGAAGGTGGATTTCTTGTCTTACAAATGCTGGCATACAAGGGCAACTTTCGTGTTGACCCGCCAGACTACAAGGTGGAAATGAAATACCGCTGGAATGGAAGCGACTTTGTATTAGCAGGAAGACCTCGAAGATGGCCGTGCCGAAACGAGCTTTGTCAGTAGGGGGCGTTTAGATGCCGAACAAGTAAAGTTTACTTCACTCCGCGCCGGACAACTCATTCCAGCCGACCCTGGCCGGCGAGTCTTTCATCATCAAGGTGTGAAAAGTTATAGGATGTCATGCTTCAGCTGAGGATGATCGCGCGTCTGGGAGAGGCTTGCCGGGGGGACGAGCGCGTGTCGGGCGCGCTGATGTTCGGCTCGTTCACGACTGGGGAGGGCGACGCCTTCTCCGACATCGAGTTCGCCCTCTTCATCCGCGACGACGCCTTCGAGGGCTTCGGGCAGCGGGCGTGGCTCGACGCCGTCAGCCCCGTCGCGGCCTACTTCCCCGACGACTTCGGCCACCACACGGCACTCTTCGAGAACGGCGTGCGCGGCGAGTTTCACTTCATGCGCGCGGGGGATGTGTCGGTCGTCGCGGGCTGGCGGGGCAACGGGTGGTTCCCCTCGCTCGACGCGGCCGTCTTGGTGGATCGGACGGGCGAGTTGTCCCGTCACGCGGCGGCGCTCGTGGGCGGGCCGCCGGCGCGCGAGGGCGCGGCGCTTGTCGAGGGGCTGGCGTTAAACCTCCTCAACCTGACGCTCCTCGGGGCCAACCTCCTCAACCGCGGCGAGTTGGCGCGCGCGTGGGCCTTGTTGAGCGGAGTTCATGGGAATTTGCTCAAGCTGGTTCGCCTCCGCGAGGGCGTGACGGGCCACTGGCCGACGCCGTCGCGCGCTCTGGAGCGTGACCTCTCCGCCGCCGCTTACGAGCGCTACGTGACCTGTACGGCGGGCGCGCGGCCGGACGAGTTATGCGCCGCTTACCGCGAGTCGTGGAGGTGGAGCCGCGAGTTGTTCAGAGATGTCGCCGGGCCGCTGGGCGTCCACCTCCCGGCGACCGTGATAGCCCAGGTGGAGAAGTTACTCGGTGAAGCACCGGCTTGCTCAAATGTGAGGTGACATCAGCACGCGCGCTCTCATAACACTGCGATGCCACTCGTCTGCGGTCGCCGGGACGACGGATTATTGTGCTTCGGGAGTTTATTTCCGACCAAAGAATCGGACTTAATTCCGCCGCTTAATCGGAGGCGATAAATTTCAAAACGAGCCCTTGACGCGGCCCCGTCTTTCGCATAGTCTCACACACCGTTTCATACCGTCCCGGTTCATTTCGCGTCCCTGTAGTTCGTCACACGCTTAATCCGAGGCCGCGTCTCCGGTCGTCGCCTCGCGCAACGGCATCGCCGCCGACCTGCTCTACATGGGCAAGCCCGAAGAGGCCGCGGCCGAGCTACGGGCGCTCAGCGACAAGGCGCGCAGCGACGGTGACCGCCGCACGGCACTCTTCGCCATGACGGTCGTGCAGGCCGACGCCGGCAGGCTCGACAAGGCGCTCGAAGAGGTGGAGAAGCAGTACGCACTGGGCGAGAAGATCGGCGACGTGGCGGCGATGACGGGCGACCTCCAGCTCAAGGGGAACATCCTCGTCGAGATGGGCAAGTACGACGAGGCGAAGGCGGAGTTCGACAAGCTCCTCAAGATGACCGAGGAGTCCACGCTCTCGCCGGAGATCAAGAACAACGCGAGGCTCTTCCACCACTACAACCTCGTCACGGTCGCCCTGGGGAAGAAGGACTTCGCCGCCGCGAAGGCCGGGGCCGAGGCTTTCCGCAAGGGGGCCGAGGTCTCGAAGAACCCGAACCAGTTGCGGCAGGCGCACGAACTGGCCGGCATGATCGCGCTCGCCGAGAAGGACTACGACAAGGCCATCGCCGAGCTACAGCAGGCCAGCCAGCAGAACCCGCAGAACCTCTACCGCCTGTCGCAGGCTTATCAAGGCAAGGGCGACAACGCGAAGGCGAAGGAGTTCGCCGCCAGGGCCGCCGGCTTCAACTCCCTGCCCCAACTCAACTACGCCTTCGTCCGCACCAAGGCCCGAAAGCTGGCTTCCTCATCCGGGTGAGGCCATCAAAGTCCGACGACAAAGGGCAGCCAAGCGGCTACCCTTTGTATCTCTCTTCTTTCAGGTAAGTAATATTACTGCCATAGGGGCCTGACAACGCGCCTTGTGTCCTATGAGTGTGATCGTTTAGAGGCGGGCTCCGCCCGCCGTCTCAATCCGCGGTGCTCGCGACGGCGGGCGGAGCCCGCCTCTAAACGGACGCTGAATTAGTCACACTCAAATGCAAACAGCTATAGTATATCTCCGTACCCGCAGCAAAGGATGCTTCACCATTTACAAGAGCAGACCCATGCCTGAATCTTTTCTTACGCGAACCAAAATCAATTCAGAAAATGAATGAACCTTAACGGGACATTACAGTTGAAATTTTGTAGTTCCCTGCCCTGTGTAAAACCTATAGCGGGTTGCGATTGAGTGCGACGTTCGCCGGGGGTAGCGGTCAGAACCGCCCGCGGTAGCGGGTGGGCCTTTGTAATTCGGATGTGCCGGTTAACGACGGCCCACCCGCTACCGCGGGCGGTTCTGACCTGGCTATCGTACGGGGCGCACCCTATCGCAAACAGCAATAATGTTTCGGGGCGTGCCATACTGATGAACAGGACAATACGGCTATAAGGTCTCGGCGCGGGGCGACTTTCAATTGAAAGTCGCCCCGCGCCGGTTAGAGGGGTTTAGGTTGTGGGTGGCTTGGTGGTGCCGCCGCGGTGGAGGCCCGACTTGCGTTCGCTCTTGCGGGTGTAGCCGAAGGCTTCGTAGAGGGCGCTGTCGTCGCCCAGCGTCGGGTCGGCCAGGACTCCGGCCACGACCAGTTTGGCCTTGGCCTCGAAGGCTTCGTCGGCGCGCTCACGTTCGGCGCTGGCCTGCGCCCGCTGGTTGTCGAGGTTTTCGATGTGCTGCCGCACCTGGAGCGCGGGGGCGGCGTGGGACTCGAACTGCTCGAACGTCATCCCGCCGAAGCTCTTCTCGGGCGCGAGCGTCCGCCAGGCGTTGAGCATCCTTTCGATCTTCTCTTCAATGGCTTTCGGACTGTTGTTACCCACGTAAGGACTCCTTTCTGTGCGCTTGAGGGCGCAGAGTTGGGGCGTTTGTGTCGGTCGTGCTTTGTGAGGCACGCGTGTGTCTGGCGTTTCGTCGCGGGCGTGCCGTCAGGCCCGCCCGATGAGGTTTCAACCACCGCCCCTGTTCGTCAGAAGAACGCGAATTTTCAGGGAACTATCAGGACTTCCGCCCCTGCGTGCGAGGATTTCGCGTCCGGAATCGCATTATTAGCACTTAGTAAAGCAATACTCAAGCTTTAGATTGCGATACGCGACTCCGGAATCGTAATACGCGACCAGGGAATCGTAATACGCGACTCCGGAACCGCGATACGCGACTCCGGAACCGCGATACGCGACCACGGAATTGCGGTTCTGCGGTCGCGTATTACGGTTCCGGGCCTTCGTAACGCAATTCCGGAGTCGCGTATCGCGGTACGCAACCCGCGTATCGCGTCAACAGGCTCGCGTAATAACCTCTGTTTGTAGTCAACGAAAATCTTGATAGCGCGCGCCGGTATCTGGTAGGCTCTCGGCCACACATTCTCCCCGGAGTGTGCTCCTTCCTGACGTGTGGTTGAAACTTTAGCTCTTCAAGAGTGGTGCCCCATGGAAAACCTCCTCGCCCCGCCGTTTCGTCGCGCGACGCCTAAGGCCCGACGCACGCCGCTCCTGGTCTGCCTCCTGTTCGCCGCCTCGGTCTGCGCCGTACTTGAGCCCACGCCCGCCCGCGCGGGCGCGCAGGCGACGCGGCGGCCCGCGCGCGCCGTCGCTCCGGGCGACGGCGCGCAACGGACACGCCCCCGCGTGCGCCGCAAAGCCGGGCGTAGGGTCGAGGCACGCGTGCAGAGGTCGAGGAAGGAGTTCCCTCCCCCTCCGCGGCGCGCGTCGGTTCCGGGCGTATCCGAGTTAGAGGAGGATAGGGAGGGTCGCGCGAGCTGGTTCCTGTTCAAGCGCGCCTACCCCTTCGATTCGATTCCGGCCGAGTCGCGGCGCAGGGCCTGGGAGTCTCGCCCGAGGAAGGCCGCGAGCATGTCGGCCACGGCCCGCGGCGAGCGGCAGGTCTGGTCTCCCATCGGGCCGAAGCCGTCCGCGGTGACGTATCGCTCGGGCGCGTGGAGCGGGCGCATCAACGCCGTCGCCGTCTCGCCCGCAGACCCGCGAATCGTCCTCGCGGGCTCCGCGACCGGCGGCATCTGGCGCTCGGCCGACGGCGGCGCGAGCTTCGCCCCCGTCAGCGACGACCATTCCGAGCTGGCCGTCGGCTGGATAGACTTCGCCCCGAGCAACCCCGCAATCGTCTACGCGGGCATGGGCGACGTTGACTCCTCCTACCTCGGCTCCGGCGTGCTCAAGTCCGCCGACGGCGGACAGAGTTGGAGGCGCGTCAGCAACCACACGCTCCCCGACGGGGTCATCGCGCGGCTGGAGGTTGACCCGACGAACCCCGAGCGCCTCTACCTCGCGCAGCACCTCACGACCGACCGCTCGAACAACGTCTCGGCGGCGGGCGGCCTCTTCCTCTCGACCGACGGGGGCGTCAACTGGACGAAGACGCTCGCGGGCCAGGCGCGCGACCTCGCCATCCACCCGGCCAACCCGCAGACGCTCTACGCGGCCC
This sequence comes from Pyrinomonadaceae bacterium, assembly GCA_035563535.1. GTDB lineage: Bacteria > Acidobacteriota > Blastocatellia > Pyrinomonadales > Pyrinomonadaceae > QHXN01. The sequence continues at coordinate 23,078 of DATMVD010000008.1, forward strand.
TCGCCGCGCGAACGACGCTGGGCGGCTTTGCCAACAACGGGCTCTACCGCTCAACCGACGGCGGGGCGACGTGGGCGAACGTCCCCGTCCCCGCCATCGGGCTCAACGCGGGCTTCTGGGACTTCCGCGTCGCCGTCACGCCCGCCGACCCGAACAGACTCTACGTCTACTTCGGCACGATCTTCTCCGGCGAGACGCGCTTCCAGGTCAGCTTCGACGGCGGCGCGACGTGGCAGCCGCGCGGCCTCTCGCAGGTGGACAGCGGGCAGTTCGGCTACAACACCTATCTTCACATCGACCCGGCCAACCCCGACCTCGTCTACCTCGGCTCGCGCGACCTCTACAAGAGCACGAACGGCGGCGTCAGTTGGGAGAACGTGACGGACAGCTTCGCCCCGTCGGGCACCGGCGGTTGGACGTACCAGCCCTCGGTCGGCACGACCCACGCAGACCAGCAGGCGTTCGCCTTCGAGCCGGGCAACCCTTCGGTCGTCTACGTCGCAAACGACGGCGGGCTCTGGAAGTCAACTGACGGCGGCGCGACGCTCCAGTCGCTCAACGGGTCGCTCTCGCTCGTCCAGTTCAACAGCCTCGCGCTGCACCCGACCGACGGCGGCTTCACCATCGGCGGCACGCAGGACAACGGCACGCAGCGCCGGCTCAAGGACTCGGAGGGCGCGTCGATTCAGACCTGGAGCGTGTTCAGCGGGAGCGACGGCGGCGCCTGCCTCTTCAACCCCGCCAACCCCAACATCCTCTTCGCCACGTACTTCTCCGCCTGGGTTCACCGCTGGCGCGTGAGCGGGAGCAACATCTTCTTCGAGAAAACTATCGGCGACTATGGCATCTGGGGCGAGAGCAACCTGAACACCCGCATCGCCTTCTACCCGCCGCTCAGGGGCAACGGGGTTGACCAGAGACTCTACTTCGGCACGTGGCGTCTGTTCGTCAGCGACAACCTCGGCGACAGTTGGACGGCCCCCGCCGGCATGACGGATTTGACGAAGGGCAACAGGGACGTGCTGACCGCCATCGGCGTCTCGCGCTCGAACACGCAGGTCATCTACACGGGGTCTGCGCAGGGGCGCGCGATGGTCAGCCGCGACGGCGGGGCGAACTGGACGGACGTGACGGCGGGACTCCCCAACCGCTTCATCGAGACCGTCGTCGTCCACCCCTCCGACCCCTCGACAGCGTACCTCTCCGTCTCCGGCTTCGGCACGGGGCACGTCTTCAAGACGGTTGACGGCGGCGCGACGTGGGCGGACGCGAGCGGCAACCTGCCCAACGTCCCCGTCTCCGCGCTCCTGCTCGACCCGCAGAACCCGCAGGTCGTCTACGCGGGGACGGACGTCGGCGTCTTCCGCTCTTCGGCGGGCGGCGGCGCGTGGGAGTCTTTCAACGAAGGTCTGCCGCCCGCCCCCGTCACGGCCTTCGCGGCGCAGGCCGGCGGCCGCATCCAGGTCGCCACCTACGGGCGCGGCGCGTACGAGCTGACGACCGCGCAGGTCGGCCCCTCTTCGGTCGCCTTCGCCGCCGCAGAGACGAGCGTCTCCGAGGGCGCGGGCAGGGTGACTCTGAGCGTCACGCGCACGGGCGACCTCTCCGTCCCCGCGCAGGTGGATTACGCGACGGCCGACGGCACGGCCTCCGACCGCACGGACTACACGGCCGCCTACGGCACGCTCCGCTTCGCCGCGGGCGAGACGGGCAAGACGCTTGAGGTCTTCGTCACCGACGACCGATTCGGCGAGGCCGACGAGACCTTCGTCGTCTCGCTCGTCAACGCCGTCAACACGTCGCTCGGCACGCCCGTTTCGGCGAACGTGACCGTCAACAGCAACGAGGCCGGGGCGGGCCCGAACCCCGTCCGCTGGGACGCGAACTTCGACTCGGGCTTCTTCGTCCGCCAGCACTACGTGGACTTCCTCAACCGCGAGCCCGACGCCGAGGGGCTCGCCCACTGGAAGAACCAGATCGACGAGTGCGAGGCGCGACCCGAGGCCGAGCGGCAGGGCTGCCGCGAGGTCAGGCGCGTCAACGTCTCGGCCGCCTTCTTCCTCTCGATTGAGTTCCAGCAGACGGGCCTGCTCGTCTACCTCACGCACCAGGCGGCCTTCGACACGGCCGAGCGACTTCAACTGCGCGCCTTCCTCGCCGACACGCGCGAGATCGGGCGCGGCCTCGTCGTCGGGCAGGGCGACTGGCAGGCGCGGATCGATTCCAACAAGGCGGCCTTCTTCCGCGACTTCGTCGGGCGCGCGCAGTTCGCCTCCGTTTACCAGGGGATGACGAACGCGCAGTACGTTGACGCTTTGAACGCCAACACCGCCGGCTCGCTCTCGCAGGGAGAGCGCGACGCGCTGGTGGCCGGGCTGGGCGCGGGGACGCACACGCGCGCCGACGTGCTGCGCGCCGTGGCCGAGCACGCCGAGTTCGGCCGTCGGCACCTGAACCGCGCCTTCGTCCTGATGCAATACTTCGGCTATCTCAGAAGGAACCCGAACGACCCGCCGGAGCAGAACCGCGACTTCACCGGCTACAACCACTGGCTGGGCAAGCTCAACGACTTCAACGGCAACTACGTCGCGGCCGAGATGGTCAAAGCCTTCATCACCTCCGACGAGTACCAGCGAAGGTTCGGGCCGTAAACTCGTTTAGTCTGCTGACGGAATACCAACCCTGATAAGGTGTGTGTCTCTTCTCCGGGGTCGGAGCTACGGCTGATTTCTACTCAGAGAGCCCGATAATGCGCCTTATGCTCTTTCGGCTTTGCACAAGAAGTAGGGTTATTGGGAGACATTTTGTGACAGTAGCAATTCCTCACAAAAAGTCGGTTTAATATCGAGTTCGTACATCGAGTGAATGAGGCGGCACAGGTTATGGCAGAGCACCTTCGTGAGCGCCTCGTTGATTTGCGCCGTCTCAATCTTGCTTCGCAGGCGCTCACCGAACTGGATGAGCACGGAGTCTTTTACATGGCGCCGGTGGTGACGGTTACCGTCAGCCTCTTCCTCGCCTACACGCTGTTCGTGGCCGTCCTGATCGCCCTCGGCTGAAGTCCTTCACGCCTCGGGCTCTTCACGCGCGGGCGTCACCAGCACCTTATCGACGCGCCTGGCGTCCATGTCCACCACCTCGAAGGTGAGGCCGCCCCACTCGAAGCGGTCGGCCGCCGAAGGAATGCGCCCCAGGTAGGTGATGACGAAGCCGGCGAGCGTCTGGTAGTCCTCGTCCTCCTCGCCCGGCATCCGCCCGACGGGGAAAATCTCTTTGAAGTCGTCTATCGTGATCCCGCCGTCCAGAAGCCACGACCCGTCGTCGCGCCTGACCGCCATCGGCTCGGCCTGCCCGCCCGGCGGCACCAGGTCGCCCACTATCGCCTCCAGCACGTCCGTCAGAGTCACCAGCCCTTCAAACGCCCCGTGCTCGTTGACGACGAGGGCGACGTGCGTGCGGGACTGCCGGAACAGCTCCAGCAGCCGCAGCGCCGTCATCGTCTCGGGCACGAAGAGCGGCTGGCGCAAGGAAGCGCGCAGGTCGAGCTGCCTGCCCGACAGCACGGCCGCCAACAGATCCTTGGCCTTGACCATGCCCATCACGTTGTCCTGGTGGCGGTCGCACACCGGCATCCGCGAGTAGTGGCTGGCGGAGATGCGCCGTGCGACCTCTTCCGACGGAAGGTTCACGTCGAGCCACGCCACGTCCACCCGCGGCGTCATCAGCGCCGTCACCCTCCGGTCGCCGAGGCGGAAGACGCTCTCGACCATCTCACGCTCGGCCTTCTCAAAGACCCCGGCGTCGGTCGCCTGCTCGATCATCACCCGCACCTCGTCCTCTGTGACGGGCGGCCCCTCGGGCGGGCGCGTCCGCAGCAGCCGGAGCACGGCCGACGTGGAGAAGCTCAGGAGGCGTACGACCGGCGAGGCGAGCCTTGAGAGCGTCCTCATCGGCCCCGCGACGACCCTGGCGATGCCCTCCGGGTTGTTCATCCCGACGCGCTTCGGCACCAGCTCGCCGACGACGAGCGAGAGGTAGGTGATGGCGAGCACCACCACGGCCAGGCCCAGCGCCTCCCCGTAGGGGTCGAGCGCGGGGAAGCGGTTGAGCACGACGCCGAGCTGCTCGGCGATAGTCGCGCCGCCGAAGGCGCCGGCGAGGATGCCGACGAGCGTGATACCGATCTGGACGGTTGAGAGGAAGCGGTCGGGCTCCTGCGCCAGCTCAAGCGCCGCCCGCGCCCGCCGGTCGCCGCCCGCGGCCAGGCGCTGAAGGCGTGCCTTGCGGGCCGAGATGACGGCGATCTCCGACATGGCGAAGACGCCGTTGGCGACGAGCAGCAGGGCGATGAAAAGAATCTCGATGACGACGGCGCTCATAAACCCTCACATTGCGACTGATCTGGTGTGTTACGCGCCGTCTAGTATACCCGCGCGGCCGGTTGGACTACTCACGCACAGGTTAGCGTGGGGGATTCTTTAACTTCTCCGCGAGGCGGGCGATGGCCGACAGTAAGGCTTCGGGCTCGACGGGTTTGGCGAGGTGGTCGTCGAAGCCGGCGTCGAGGGCGAGCTGGCGGTCGCCTTCGCCAGCATAGGCCGTCAGCGCCAGCGCGGGCGTGCGCCGCCCGTGCTCCGCCTCAAGCGTGCGAACCGTGCGCATCAGCTCGTAGCCGTCAACTTCAGGCATGCCGATGTCGCTGACGAGGAGGTCGGGCCTCACCTGTTCGAGCGTCCCGAGCGCGAGGGCGGCGGAGGCGGCGGAGGCGACTTCGACGCCGTGCTTCCTGAGCAGCATCGAGAGCAGTTGTAGGGTGTCTTCGTCGTCGTCCACCAGCAGGACGCGCAGACCCTTCAGCGCGGGACTCTGCGCGCGCCCTCCGGCGGCCGGCTCTTCCGTCGCGTGCGGCCCGGCGGGGGCCGGCGGGAGGTTGACGGTGAAGACCGCCCCCTGCCCCTGCCCCGCGCTGTGCGCGCCGACGGAACCGCCGTGCATCTCCACCAGATACTTGACGAGCGAGAGGCCGAGCCCCAGCCCGCCCTGCGCGCGCGAGGGCGAGCTGTCGGCCTGTCGGAAACGGTCGAAGACGTGAGGCAGGAAGTCCGGGCTGATGCCCCGCCCCGTGTCGCTCACCGTCACGCGCATCTCGTCGGGCAGCCGCTCGACCTCGACCCTGACCTCCCCCCCGGCGGGCGTAAACTTCACGGCGTTCGACAGGAGGTTCCAGAAGACCTGCTGGAGCCTGTGCGGGTCGCCGACGACGCCGCCGCCGGAGGGCGTCCCGAGGTCGCAGCTCAGGCGGATTCCTCTGGCCTCCGCCGCGGGGCGCACCACGTCCACGGCCGCCCGCACCACCCGCGCCAGCTCCAAAGGCTGCGCCTCGATGTGGAGCTTGCCCGCGATGATGCGCGACGCGTCCAGGATGTCGTCGATGATGTGCCGCTGCTGCTCGGCGTTCCGGCGGATGATCTTGACCGCCTCGCGGGCCGTCGTCTCGTCCGTCCCACCCTCGTCCAACATGATCGCCCAGCCGAGGATGGAGGTGAGCGGGGTGCGCAGCTCGTGCGAGAGGGTGGCGAGGAAGAGGTCTTTCATCCGGCTCGCCTCCTCGGCCTCGGCGCGCGCCGCCTGCGCGCGCGCCCGTTCGAGGCGCTCCTCCTCTGCGCGCCTGCGCTCCGTCATGTCGTGCGAGATGCCGAAGAGGCCGACGACGCGCCCCTCGCGGTCGCGGACGACGCCCTTCGTCACGCGGAAGAGCTGCGTCCCGCCGGCCCCCTTCGCCAGCCCCTCGAAGACCTGCGTCTCGCCGGACTCTAAGACCACACGGTCGGCCTCGACGAACCGGCGCGCGGTCTCCGGCGGGTAGAGCTCGAAGTCGTCGCGGCCGATGATCTGCTCCTTGGGCCGGCCGATGAACTTCGCGCAGGCGGAGTTGACCAGGAGGTATTTGCCGTCGAGGTCTTTGGCGAAGACGGCGTCCGACGTGCCTTCGAGGATGGCCTCAAGGATGCCGCCGCCCGCCGGCCGTGGCTCACTCGCTCCGGTGTCCTCTTTTTCGACCATACTGAATCGCCAAATCTACTGAGCCGCCGCGCGCGTGGCCGAGACGACCCTGACCTTCCAGTTCTCCATCGCCGTGCCCTGCGTGCGGAGGTTGGAGGTCAGGTAGTAGAGCCGCCGCGTGGCGGGGTAGTCGGGGGCCTGCGTGAAGCGGTCGTGGAGGTAGTGGGGCGGGATGCTCTGGTAGTAGAGCGTAGCGCTCACCCTCAGGTTCTTCGGGTCAACCCCCGCGGGCAGTGACACCTCGTAGCGCACGAGGCTCGTCCCGCTTCCGTCCTCGTAGCGCGGGTCGCCCCAGACCTTCTCCGCGTGCGTCGGCTCGAGAAACTCTTTCGGGATGACGGGCCTGCCGTCCGGCCCCGTCGGCCCGTTCTCAGTCCAGCCGAGCGGGAGCAGGCGGTTGTCCTTTATCACGAAGTCGCGGCGGATGAAGCTGCTCGTGATACGGCAGTCGGCGTTCAAGTCTATCTCCTCGTAAATCTGCGCCTGATCCTGCCGCGTGATGGGGAAGCGCGCGCCCCAGAAGTGCGGCTGGTACTGCTGCCGCGTGACGTTCCCGCACTGCGCGGGGTAGTCGCTCCGCTCCGGCTTCTGCCCCGGCCGGTAATTCTCGTACAGCTCCGAAGGCAGGGGCTTGCCCCCTTCGCCGTCCGTGATGACGCCCAGCCCGTCCGTGCAGCCGGAGCACCAGACGGTCTTCTCCCGCCCGCCGCCCGTGTCCACGACGCGCAGCTCAAGGAAGCCGCGGCGGAAGCCGACGCCGCTCGGGAAGCGGTGGCCCGTCTTGTTCGTGACGAGCACCTCGGCGGTTAACTTCCCGCCGCTCACCTCAAGCGGGGCGAGGTTAACGTCGGCGGTCGAGTTCGCGGCCTGCTCGACGAAGGCGTCGAGGGCGTTCGGCAGGTTGTCGGCGACCGACTGCATGTAGTCGTTCTGCCGCACGCCGAGGATGGGATTCGAGAGCAGGTTGTAGCCGTTCGCGTAACCCCTCTCCATGTACTGGCGGAACATCTCTAGCAGAGGGACGTTCAGGCCCTGTAGCTGGTGGCGCGCGAAGCCGCTCTCGCGCAGGCGGACGTGCGTCTTGTCGGGCGGCAGCATCCCCTCGGTCGCGGGGTAGCGGTCGTCCTCGATGGCGGCGATGGGCTGCCTAATGAGCGGCACTTCGAGCGTGCCCTTCGAGTTGCGGTAGCTCGGACGCATGTGGCAGTCCTGGCAGGTCTGCGCCTTCGGCCCGCCGTCGAACTCGTTCTGGTAGCCGCTGTTGAGCCACTCAAGGTAGGTCAACTGTTCGAGGCTGCTGTGCGTCAGTGGGCGCGGCCCCACGGCCTCGTTGCCGCGCCGGGCGGGCGGCTTCCAGTCCACCACGGGGAGGTTGATGGTGTGGCAACTGCCGCACATGCGCGAACTCTTGATGTAAGGGTCGTGCTTCGGCTTGATGCCGAGCGCGTTGTTCATCGGGTCTGTGACTATCTCGTCGTCCCTGAACGGGCCGTACAGCTCGCCCGGCTCGCCGACCGAGAAGTCGCCGGTGACGGCCTTCTCAAGGAAGTGCTTGAGCGTCGTGGGCCTGTCCTGCACGATGCGGTGGCAGGCCATGCAACTGATGCCATCGCGGGCGAGCGCGCCGTATTTAAAGTTGGGGTCATTCTCATCCGTGATGTAGACGAACTCGCGCTTGAAGTCCCCCTTGCCCGGGCCGCCGCTGTCCGCGTCGAGGGTGCGCTTGCCCATCACGCCGTGACACTTGAAGCAGGTGTTGATGACCATCTTAATCATCTCGTCGGCGTCGGGCCGCGTCTTCAGGTAGGCGATCTCGCTGTCGAGCTGCGCGTAGAAGACGGGGTCGCGCCCCGCGAGCCCCATCGGCGACCAGCGCCACTCGGCGAACGGCGAGACGTTCATCGCCGGGGTCGTGCCGTCCGGCTGCGTGAGCCCCACGTAGAGCATCGGGTTGCCGCCGTAGGTGATGGCGCTGTGGCAGCCCATGCACGTGTCGGAGGTGAGGAAGGGGCTCGTCGGCGGCTTGCCGGGCGCGGGCGAGCGCGCCCAGACGTGGTCGTAACTCTCGCCCGGCAGCCTCTGCGGGTCTTTCACGGGTTTGATCGAGTCGTAGAAGGCGACGAACTTCGGGTCGGGCGTCATCGAGGGGACGGGGGCCGAGACCCTGAGCGGCTCAAGCCGCACCTCCAGGTCGCTCTTGCCGGGGTCGTGCTGCACGGCCCGCGTGTAGGCCACGCGGCCGCCGGTCTCCCTGCACGGGGGTGGCGGGGTCGGCGTCGGCGTGGGCGGCGCCGCGGGGGCGAAGAACCAGGAGTTGTCGTCGTAGTATTTGAGCGGCTCGCCGTGCTCGCCCTTGATGTTATTAAGAGAGCTGAAGGTGTGCTCCTTCTCGGCCGACGCGTGGCAGCGCGTGCAGTAGAGGCCGAAGCCCGCGTTGCGCATGGCGAAGGGCGGGTCGTTGTTGTCGGCGCACTGCTTGTCCCAAATCTCTGCCCAGTACCAGCCGTCGGCCGAGCCCTTCGCGTCCTTGACCATGACCGTCCAGTCCGAGACCGGCGGCGGCGCGTTGTAGCGGTAGCGCCCGGCGGGCGGGTGGTACTGCTCCTTGACGATGACGGCCCCGTCGGGGATGACGCCCTTGCGCCCGCCCTTCAGCCAGGCGAAGACCTCCGGCGAGTAGTAGATTTTCACCGCCGGGTGCACGCCGTAAGAGTTGTTGTTGACGAACGGCCCCGTGTCGCGCACGCCCTTGTCCTCCGCCCAGTTCATCTTCGTGTACTGGCGGCACTGTAGGAAGCGCGCGAGCTGCTCCTGGTACTGCGCCATGCGCGCGGGCAGGAACGTGCTCGGCAGCGGCAGCGGCGGGACGTTCTGACAGTCGCTCGCCGCGGCCGGCCCCTGCGCGCGCGCGGCGTCGAGCAGTTGAGGCAGGGCCGAGAGGGCCGACACGCCACAGAGCAGGCAGGCGAGAACCGAGAGCTTTACGCGACGGGACATCGTATGCGCTCCTTTAACGGTTTGCACTTGTGTGAGTGAAAAGGATTAACCACAGAGACACAGAGACACGGCTCGAAGCGACATAACTCAAGAAGCTGTGCCTCTGTGTCTCTGTGGTTAATCGTCTTCATACCCACTCAAGTGAAGACTGCTTTAAAAAGAGAACTTCAGATGAAACTGCACGCGGCGGCCGGGGGTCAGGGTCGAGGTCGCGCGGCCGAAGCCGGGCGCTTCGAGGTAGCGGACGGGGACGCCGAAGTTCGCGCGGTTCATCAGGTTGAAGACCTCCGTGCGCAGCACGGCGGTGCGCGACTCGCCGAGGCGGAAGGTCTTGATGACGGCGAGGTTCGTGTCGAGGTAGCTGCCCGCGCGGAAGGTGTTGCGGCCGACGCTCCCGTCCTCACCCACGGGCGCGCGCAGGGAGGTGAGGTCGTCGGTCGTCAGCCGGAGCGGCTGCCCGCGGTCGCCCGTGACGACGATGCCGTCCGTCGTGTCGAGGCGGTCTGTGAGATTGCCGTCGAGGTTCACGTCGTAGATGGAGTTGACGGTGAAGGGCTGCCCCGTCTGGAACTGCGTGGTTCCCGCGAGCTGCAAGTCGAACCGCGGGAAGTCGTAGACGGCGTGCGCGGCGAAGCGCTGGCGGGCGTCGAAGTTGGCGGGGCCGCGCTCGCCCGCGAGCGTCAGGCTGTTCTGCGGCAGCGCCGGCGCGCCCGCCAGCTCGAACACGTCCGACACGTCGTCCGTCGTCTTCGAGAGCGTGTAGCCCGCGCGATACAGAAGCCGCGAGCGGAGACGGCCGCGCACCTCAAGCTGGAACGCGTCGTAGCGCGACGCGGCCGTGTTCTCGAAGAACTCGACGCCGCCCACGTCCGACACGGGGCGACCGCCGACGAAAGACTGTGTTTGCCCCCCGGCCGCAGGCGCTATCCTCGTGCCCGGCTGGACGGCGACGCCGAAGAACTGCGGCTCGAAGCGCCCCGCGCCTTCCGTCTCGATGTCGAAGAAGCGCAGCAGCGAGACGGCGTTCGTGCCGAGATTGGGCGTCGTGAAGCGCGGCAGGTTGCGCGCCTGCGTGCCGACGTACGCGGCAGAGAGGAACGTGTCGCGCCCGAACCTCTGCTCGAAGGTGAAGGCGTAGTGGTGCGCCTCGGGCGACTCAAGCTTGCGCGCGGGCAGCGTCGCCTCCACGCCGCTCGCGCCCGGCAGCACGCCGCCCGCGCTCGCGAGCAGGTTGATGCGGTTGAGATGCTCCTCGATTCGGACGTTCGGGTTGAGCAGGTTGAGCGTGCCGGGCACGACCAGCCCGAGGTTCGGGTTGGAAGGGTTCAAGAGGCTGAGCGGCACGAGCGGGAACAGGAGGTTCCCCAGACCGCCCGCCGTGTTCACCGTGACGAAGGTCGGGAAGACGTTGCGCGACTGGCTGACGACCGCGCCGAGCACCTGATCGTTGAAGTGCCCGTAGCCGACGCGGACGCGCGTCGCGCCCGGCTCGCCGAACCAGTGCGGCGCGTAGGAGACGCCGACGCGCGGCGAGAAGTTGTCGCGGTCGGGGTCGTGTATGCGCCTGCGGTCGTCGATGAAGGGGTTGAGGCCCGGCACGGGCGCGTGCCGGTCGGCGGGGAACGTGCCCTCGATGCGGCCCTGCACCTCGCGCGCGGGCGTGTTCGCCTCGTAGCGCAGGCCCAAAGAGAGCGTGAGGTTCGGGCGCACGCGCCAGTCGTCCTGCACGTAGAAGCCGAGCTGGTAAAAGCGCAGGTTGATGCCGGAGTCGCTGCCCGTCGTCAACGTCTGGAAGAAGCCGCTGGCGGCCGAGGCGGAGGCCAACGTCGCGGGCTCGACGAACTCGTCCGCGACGGCGAGCCCCCCCGCGTCCGTCGTCAGCATCGGCGCGCCCTGGAAGCTCAGGAGCGGGCGGAAGTTTCGCGGGAGGATGCTGTTCAGCTCTGTTCGCCGGTTGTCGGTGCCGAAGATGAGTGTGTGCGCGCCGCGCTTCAGGGTCATCTGGTCGGCGACCTGATACGTGTTGTTGACGCGCTTCTGCGGGAAGTGGAACACGTCAACGCCCACGGGGCTGAAGCCCGCGACGACGACCTACCCCACGGGGCCGAGGACGGATTCGACCGTGCCCCCTTCGCGGTAGAAGACGGGGCCCGCGTTCGGCGTGATGCTGTTCGTCGCGGCGTCGAAGTTCGGCAGCGTCAGGTTCTCAAAGACGCGCGCGTTCAGCAGGAAAGGCACGTCGGGGAAGGCCGCGCTGCCGAGCATGTGCGAGCGGTCGCGCACCTCGTCGAAGCGCAGGCGCGTGCGGCCGTAGGAGAGGCGGAGCTGGTTGAAGAGGAGCGTGCGCGCCGCGGGGCCCGACAGCTCGCTGTTGAAGAAGAAGGAGAAGTTCTGCGTGCGCACGCGCGGCCTGAGCGTTGAGAAGAGCGCGCCGCCCGTGACGGGGATGTCGCGCCAGTCGTTCGTGAAGTTGTAGCGCCCCGTCAGGCTCTGCGCGCGCTCGCCGAGGCGGAAGTCGTAGTCGAGCTTGCCCGAAAGGATCGTCCCGCGCGCGCTCGCCGGCAGCTCCCGGGTAAAGGTGTTCGCGCCGTAGACCCCGTCGGGGTTGTTCGGGAACGGGAAGAGGCTGAAGACGGCGTCGCCGCCCGCGGTCGTCGGGAAGGCGAACTCGGGCAGGTTGCGGAAGCGGTTGAAGAAGAGGCCGCTCGCGCCCGAGTTGAAGGCCCCGCGCTGCGCGACCGTGGGCACGGCGAAGCTCGCCTCCTTCGACGCGTTCAAAAGCTGCCCCTCCGCGCTCACGAAGTAGAAGACTTTGCGCGAGCCCACGGGGCCGCCCAAAACGAACCCGCCCTGCCCGAGCGTGAACGAGTCCTCTCCCCCGCTCCCGTTCCGCGTCGTCAGAGCGCGCCCGCCGACGGGCTCGAACCTTAGCGTCTGCTGGTGGAAGTTGTAGGCGGGGGCCGCGATGACCGCGCGGCCTCCGGCCGTGACCGGCGATACGCCGTCGCCGTTCGCGGTGTCGAAGTAGTCGCGCGCGTTGAGCCGGCTTGAGTTGAAAAGGCCGAAGAGGGTGCCGTGGTGCTCGCTCCCGCCGGAGCGCGAGATGGCGTTGACCTGCGCGCCGACGTTGCGCCCGAACTGCGCGGGCGCGAGCAGCGTGATGACCTGGTACTCCTGAATCGACTCGACCGGCTGCGGCACGAGCGTGAAGAAGCCCTGGCGGCGGACGCCGATGTCTTCATCATTATTGTCGGAGCCGTCCACGGTGAAGTTGTTCTCGCGTGAGCGCAGGCCGTTCACAGAGAACTGGCCCGACGTGCCCACGCCCGCGCCGACGCCCGGGCCTGAGCCGCCCCCGATGGTCTGCGGCGGCAGGGCCACGTCGGGCAGGTAGAGCGCCAGCTCGTCGAAGGTGCGCGTCAAGGTCACGCCTCCGAGCAGGAGGCTCTGCACCTCGACGTCGGTGAAGGCCCCGCCGCGCCGCGAGTCCTTCGCGTTGACGCTGCCGCGCACGTCCGTCTGTGCGGCCGTCAACTGCGGCGTGGCCGTCGGCACGACCGTCGAGGGCGTGGGCTGCGGCGTCGCGGAGGCAGCGGTCTGCGGCGTCTGCGTCGCCGAAGGCGAGGGCGCCGTCGCGGGGGTCGGCGTCGGCATCCCTGTCGGCGATGGGTCGAGGGTGACGGGCACGGGGACGACCTCGCCCGTCCTCATGCCGATGAGCCGCTGCACGGTCTCGCCCGGCTCGTAGCCCGGCGCGGAGGCGCGGATGGTATACGTGCCCGGCGCTAGGAGCCCCTGGAAGAAACGGCCCTGCGAGTCGGAGAGCTTCGAGACCGAGACGCCCGTCTGCTGGTTAACGAACTCGACGCGCGCGCGCGCGATGGGGCGGCCCGTCACGCCGTCCGTCACCGTCCCCTCGAACGCGCCCGTCACGGTGTCCTGCCGGGGCGCGGCGTGCGGCACGACCGGCCAGACCACAAAGGCCGCGAGGGCGACGGCCAGGAGCCTGCACAGCGGAGAAGGATTCGAGATTTGGAATTTCAAATTCTTCATCCTGTTCATGTCTTCAAGGCTGACCGAAGCGCGCGCGGTACTCTGTGGAGTCGAGGAACGCCTTGACCATCTCGGCCGCGATGTAGTCGCCGTTAAAGTCGTTGAGCTTCGAGAGCCAGAAGTTGAAGCCCTCGGCGTCCGGGTCTCTTCTCAGATATCCGAAGTACTCCATCTGCACGAAGGCGGGGCGGAACTCGGCGCGGACGAACGCCTCCTTCTCCGCCATCTTGAGGAGCACGCCGCCGCGCGTCTCGCGGTGCGTGAGGAGGTTGACGATGAGCGCGGCGCGCTCCTCCTCGGGGAGCGTCACCCCTGCGGCGGCGGCGAGCGCGTCCACGTACTGCGCCTCGTTCCGGGCGTCGTACTTCGCCTTGAAGGGCGCGCGCTCCGCGAACTGCTCGACGAAGGCGCGCTTGTTCAGCTCAAGCCGTTCGAGCGCGCCCGCCTGGCCGACGACGACGCCCTCGCGCACGGCCGTCAGGTCGGGCTGGTACTCGGCGAACGTCGGCGCGCGCCCGTACGACAGGCGGTAGAGGCGCTGGACGAAGAAGCCCGTCCCCTGAAACTCAATCGAGAGGAAGAAGGCCGCGCTGACGTTAATGCGCTTCACCTCGCGGCACTGCAAGTCCGGGCCGCACTGCCTGATCTCGTTCGTCCAGAACTGCAAGCCCTCGGCGTCGGGCTCGCGCCCGAGGAAGTCGAGGTAATGCTGGCGGACGAAGAAGGCCGTGTCGCCGATCGGGTTCTCGGACTCGTCGTCGAGGATAGTCAACGTCGCCTGCGCAATCGTGCCGAGCCGCCCCCCCAACGGGTTCGAGAGGACGACGCCCACGGTCTCGCCGCCCTCGGTCAGGTCGTCGTCGAAGACGGGGAAGGTAAAACTCTTCAGCCGCTCGCCCGCCTGGAAGACGAGCGTGCCCGAGACCGGCGCGTAGTCGCCCCCGGCGGAGGCCGTGCCGCCCGCGGTCGTGTAAGAGACGGAGAGCGGGCTCTCGTCGCCCCCCGTCCGCAGGACGCCCACACGCGCCGCGCCGTCCGACTCGCGCGCGACGAAGGCGGAGGTCTCGAACTGCACGCGCGGCGAGGGCGAGACGAGGAAGTTGTCGAAGAGCGCCGCGCCGGGGTCGGCGGACGCGCGCGTCGTGCCCGCCGAGAGTTCCGCGATGAGCGCCGCCTGGTCGGCCGGGAGCTGCGCGCGGAAGCGCTCCGTCCACGCGACGAAGTCTGGGCTCGTCTCGAAGACGACGAGGCGCGCGGGCGCTTCGTGGCGGAAGCGCCAGTAGCGGTGCTGCACGGGGTCGTAGGTGACGCTGGCCGTGAACTTGCTGCCGCCGAGATTGAGCTGGAACAGGAGCGTCTGCCCGGCCGCGCCCGTGCCCGACAGAGAGTCGGCGCGCGTCTTCGTCGAGGCCAAAGGCTCGGAGGCGTTCTGGACGACGAAGCGGACGTAGTTGTCGGGGTCGGCGCCGAGGCCGAAGACCGTCTGCGCGCCGTCGCCCTGCGCCGCCTGCACCAGCTCGACGCTGACCGTGGGGTTCGCGTCGAGGTCGATGGCGCGGACGGAGACGAGGCCGCCAAAGGACGGGCCGTTCGCGTCGGCGCGCGGCTCTATGTGGAGCAGGCCGTCGCCGAGGAAGACTTCGACGAGCGGGTCGAAGGAGGTGGTGGTCGGCGCGGTGACGACGCCCTCGGCCCACCTGTTCGGGTCGGGCTCGGGGCCGCCGTCGAAGTTGTCCGAAGGGTCGGGCGTCGGCGTCGGCGAAGCCTGCGCCGCGCCGACCGTGTTGAAGCTCACGTCGGCGTTGATGTCGTCGATGACGAGGTTCGGCGGGTCGAAGCTGAAGCCGTCGCGCTCGGGCGTCAGGACGAAACTGCCGCCGGCGGGCACGCTCCCGAAAGAGTATCGGCCGTCGGCCCCCGTGACCACGGCGGCCGAGCGCGCGCCCGCGAGCGTGACGCTCACGCCCGAAAGGCCCGCGCCGCCCGCGTCCGTCACACGGCCCGCGATGGTGTAGGTGACGAACGTGCCCGTGAAGTCGAGGGCCGTCTGATCGCTTTGCAGGTTACTGACCGTTCGGCTCGGCGGCGCGAAGCGGTAGCCGGTCTCGGTCGGCGTGACGGTGAAGCCGCCGCCCGACGGGAGCCCCGCGAAAGAGTAGTTCCCTGCTTCGTCGGTCGTCGTGTCGCGGTCGGCCGAGCCCGACAGGCGAACGTTGACGCCGACGAGCGGCTGCGCGCCCGCGTCCGTCACGCGCCCGGAGAGCGAGTGGAAGTTGGGCGCGCCCGTGAAGTCCAGCCCCACCTGGTCGCCCTGTAGGTTAACGACCGTGCGGCTCGGCGGGGTGAAGCTGTAGTTGGCCTTGGAGGGCGTGACGGTGAAGCTGCCGCCGTGCTGTAAGCCGGTGAAAGAGTAGTTCCCCGCCGCGTCGGTCGTCGTATCGAGCACGGCGGAGCCGGAGAGGTGGACGCCCACGCCCGCGAGCCCCACGCCGCCCCCGTCAACGACCGTGCCCGCGATGGTGTAGGTGAGGAACTGGCCCGTGAAGTCGAGGCCCGTCTGGTCGCCTTGCAGATTGTTGGTTGTGCGGCTCGGCGGGGTGAAGTTGTAACCGGTCGCGGAGGGCGTGACCGTGAAGTTGCCGCCCTGCTGTAGGCCGACGAAGGAGTAGTTGCCCGCGGCGTCGGTCGTCGTGTCCGCGGTAGACGAGCCTGAGAGGTGGACGCCCACGCCCGCGAGCGGTTGATTCCCCCCGTCCGTCACGCGCCCGCTCAAGGTGTAGGTCACGGCCACGACCGCGCGGCAGCCCGAGAACTCCGAGGTGTTGCCCGAAGGGTTCGTCGCCGTGGCCGTGACGAACTGCCCCGCGGCGACGTTCGGCAGCGAGACGTTGAAGACGGCGCCCCCGTTGACGTTCGTCGTCACCTCCGCCGTGCCCAGCAGGTTCGCGCCCTCGCCGTTGCCGGAAGCGTCGCACGCCACGTTCGAGAAGAACTCGACGCGGAAGACGGTCGAGGCCGCGGAGTTGAGCGTGCCCGCGACGCCGGTCGCCGCGCCGTCCGAGACGGCGGAGTTAAGCACGGGGAAGTTCTGTAGGTTGTTCGCGCCCGCGTCCGCGTCGCCCGCGTCGTTGGGCGACACCCCGTCGGCGTCGAGGTCGATGCCGAGGTGCTGCGCGGTCGCGCCGTTCGTGTGGATCGAGTTCGAGAGGACGCGGTTGTTCGTGCCCGAGCCGACGGAGACGCCGTCGCCGCCGTTGAAGGCGATGCGGTTGCCCTCGCCAGCGTTCACGCCGCCGACGAAGTTGCCGGTCGCGCCGCCGGTGATATGGACGCCGCTCAGAAGGTTCGGCAGCGCCGAGACGCCGTCGGCCTGCGTGCCGATGAAGTTCCCCTGGATGCGGTTCGCGCCCGCGCCCCCGCCGCTGACGAGGACGCCGCCGCCGCCGTTCCCCGAGATGACGTTGCGCGCCGCGGCCGAAGCGCCGCCGACGAAGTTGCTGTTCGAGGCGTTGACGACGACGCCGGAGTCGGCGTTACCCACCGCGGCCGTCCCCGTCACGTCGGTGCCGACGAAGTTGCCGAGCACGCGGTTGGTGTGCCCGTTCGCGCCGTCAACGCGCACGCCCTGCCCGCCGTTGCCCGAGATGACGTTGCGGTCGGCCGCCGTGTTGCCGCCGACGGTGCAGTTGTTCGTGGTGTCGAGAAGGACGCCGTGGCCCGCGTTACCCAGCGCGGCCGTCCCCGCCGCGTTCGTGCCGATGAAGTTGCCCGCGACGGTGTTGAAGACGCCGGAGACGCGGACGCCGTGCCCGTCGAACCTGTTGATAACGAGGCCGCGCACGGTGCTCCCGCCGCCGGTGAGGTCGAGCCCCGCCGTGACCGCGCCCGCGCTCGTGCCGTTCAACTCGACGAGGGGCGCGCCCGCGAAGCCGGGCTGCGTCGTGCCGTCGATGTTGGTCTGGGGCCCGACGAAGGGCAGCGCGGAGGCCGGGCTGATGGTCTGCGTCCCGCCGCCGCCGATGTTAAAGGCGATGGTCTCGGGCTGGCCGGGGGTCGAGTTCGCGGTGAGGATGGCCTCGCGCAGCGAGCAGTGCGCGGCGTTGCACGCGCCGTCGTCGCCGTCGTCGTTCGTGTTGACGGTGAGGGTGGTGCCGGCGGGGCAGACGGTGAAAATCCAGTTCGCGCCGTTGTTGCCGGAGTTCGTCCCGCTGCGCACGGCGACCTGCGCCGTGCCCGCCTGGCCGCTAACGTCAACGTCCGAGAGCGAGAAGGTGCCCGCGCCCGCCCAGGCGCGCTGCGCGGCCGGGTCGGACGAGCGGAGCAGGATCGAGTCGGCGTCGCCGCAGGCCGCGCCGCCGCCGTTGAGCGTCAGCGTGCCGTCGTTCGACACGTCGCCCGCGAGCGTCAGGTCGCCCGTGCCGACGTTCTGGAAGACGCCGCCCGCGTTGACGATCAGCTTGCCGACCGTCAGGTTGAAGCTCGCGCCCTGCGAGAACGACCCGCCGTTGTTGACCGAGAGGTCGCCGAGCGTGTGGTCGGAGCCGAGCGTGACGGCCGCGCCCGCGAGCACTTCGGTCAACCCGGAGGTGACTGTGCCCGTCCCCGCCAGCGTCGGCGACGCGCCGCCGAAGCGGAACGTGTTCACCGAGACCGTGCCGTTGTTCGTGAGCGTCGCGCCGTCGAAGCGGAAGACCGCGGCCGGGTCGCCGCCCGTCAACGCGCCGTCGAGCGTGAGCGCGCCCGAGAGCCTTGCGGTCTGACCGGCCGCCACGTTGAGCGCGCCGCCCGCGTTGACGTTCGTCGCGGTCGCGCTGAGCGTGCGCCCTGCCGTGACGGTGAGCGTGCGCCCCGACCGGACGGTGACGTTGAACGCCGCGGCGTCCGCCGCCGAGACGGCCGGCTCGTTGGCGACGCCGGCCGAGGGGATGACGACGTTGTCGGCGGCGGTCGGCACGGTGTTCGTGTCCCAGTTCGCGCCGTTGTGCCAGTTGGTGTCGGCGCTGCCGTCCCATGTGAAGGTCGGCGGCTCGATCACGCGGCAGGGGGAGAACTCCGAGGTGCTCGGGGCCTCTGCGGTGGCCGTCGCCGTGACGAAGTGGCCGACGGTGGTCGCCGCCATCAGCGACGCGTTGAACGTGCCGTGGCCGCCGTCGTCGGTGGCGGCGGTCGTGGAGCCGAGGTAGGTCTGCCCCTCCCCGTTGCCCGAAGGGTCACACGTTGGGCTCGAATAGAAGTCGATGCGGAAGCCGCTTGCGGCGGGCAGAGAGTCGAGCGTGCCCGCGACGGTCGTGCCGTTGGCGTCTCTCGTCGCGGAGGTGACGACGGGGAAGTTCTGTAGGTCGTTCGGCCCCGCGTCCGCGTCGAACGGGTCGTTGGGAGTGACGGTGCCGTCGGGCTGCGCGCCCTCCTTCAGCTCTATGCCGAGCCCCGCGTTCGCGAAGACGGAGTTGCCGCGGACGGTGTTCGAGACGCCGGAGGCGACCTCGACGCCGTCGCTGCCGCTGTTGGCGATCTGGTTGCCCTCGCCCGCGTTCTCGCCGCCGACCGTGTTCTGGTCGCCGAAGATGTAGACGCCGTTGCCCGCGTTCGGCAGCGCGCCCCCGCCGTTCCCCACGCCAATGAGGTTGCCCTGCACGACGTTCACGTCGGCGTCCGCGCCGGGCATGCTCTGGTCGATGTGGACGCCGTCGCCGCCGTTCCCCGAGATGATGTTGGAGTCGCCCGCCGCCGCGCCGCCGACCGTGTTGCTGCCGCTGTCGATGCTGGCGACGCCGTGCCCTGCGTTACCGAGGTCAACCGTCCCGTCGGCGCTCGTGCCGATGTAGCAACCCCTGACCGTGCCCTCCGCGCCCGCGGTGAAGAGGACGCCGTGCCCCGCGAAGCGGTTGATGACGAGGCCGCTCACGACAGACGTGCTGCCCGTGATCTCAAGGCCGTTCGCGCCCGCGCCCGCGTCCGACCCGTCAAGTTCGATGAGCAGGACGGCGTTGCTGCCGCCCATGCCCACCATCACCGTGTTGACGGCCGAGCCGGGCTGCGTGTAGCCGTCGATGTTGACCGTGCCGGTGACGGCGGGGAGCGGCGAGAGGGGCTTGATGGTGTGGACGCCCGCGCCGGGGATGTTGAAGGTAATGTCGTCAACGCCCGGGTTCGCATTCGCGTCGAGGATGGCCTGGCGCAGAGAGCCCGCGCCCGAGTCGTTCGTGTTCGTGACGACGAAGCCCGCCGCGCGCACGCGACCCACTTCGGGGGCGACCCAGAGGAGTCCGGCGAGCACGAGCGGCAGGAGCAGCGCCGAGGTTAAAAGTGACGGAAGACGGCGAGGGGGATTGGGCGAGAACATCGGTCGCTTTCTTCGGAAGAAAGGCCGCGGGAGCCGAGGCTCGCGCGCCACGGAGGAGCGATTGAAAGAAGCCCGGGAAACGTCAGGGTCAGGTTCGTTCGACGACTCGCTTCGGAACGGAGGCAGGACGTGCGGCAATTCGTCTTCGCAGCCCGAACCCGGCTGGAACCAGTCGCAGAGGAAGTTAACATCGGCCCGCCCGTTCTGGCAATTGTTTTGGACGAAAACGGCCGCCGGGAAAATGCTTGACAACCCGCGCGGGCGTGACCTACAAGTGTGCCGTCTTCTCGCCGACACACTGCTCCTTAAACCGCCGCCCCGATGAAAAGCAGAACTCATTTGCTCCTGCTCGCGTCGCTCGCCGCGGCCGCGCTCTCGCTCGCCGTGGACTCGCCGCGCAAGGCAGCGGCGAGCACCGCGGCGGCGCGCCCCGAACTCGTGATGCAGACGGGGCACGCGATGCGCGTAGACGCGCTGGCGTTCAGCCCCGACGGGCGGCTCGTCGCCTCGGGGAGCGCCGACAACACGGTGCGTCTGTGGGACGCCGCGACGGGGCGCGAGCTGCGGCGGCTGGCCGGTCACACCAACTACGTGCGCGCCGTCGCCTTCAGCCCCGACGGCGAGACGCTCGCTTCGGGCTCGAACGACGGGAGCGTGCGTCTCTGGAACGTCTCGACGGGGGAGCTGAGGCGCGCGTCGGAGGGTTTAGGCGGCGTGTCCAGTCTGGCCTTCAAGCCGGGCGGGCGGCTGCTCGCCGCCGGGACGACGGAGAGCCTGGTCAGGCTCTTCGACGCGGCGACGGGCGGCGAGGTTCATAAGGAGGCGGGGCACAAGAGCTGGGTGACGAGCCTCGCCTTCAGCCCCGACGGCAGGCTCGGGGCCTCGGGCGGCAGGGACGGGGCGGTCAAACTCTTCGACGCGACTTCGGGACAAAACCTCCGCGCGCTCGCCGGGCACACGGGCCTCGTCAAGTCGCTCGCCTTCAGCCCCGACGGCAAGCATCTGGCCTCGGCCTCTTTCGACTGCACGGTAAAAATTTGGGAGGCGACGGGCGACGGCGAGCCGCGCACGCTTCAGGGCTTCAAGGGCAAGGCCGTCGGCGTGACCTTCGCGCCTGACGGCCGGACTCTGCTCGCCGCTTCGAGCGACCGTTCGGTGCGCGTCTTCGACGCCGCGACGTGGGCCGAGACGCGCGCGCTGCGAGGGGCGGACGACGTAGAAGCGCCGAGCGAGGTCGCGGCCTTCAGTTCCGATGCGAAGTCGCTCGCGACGAGCAACGGCGACAAGACCGTCCAGCTCCGCGACCTTTCGACCGACGGCCACGTCACGCGCGTCTTCGAGAGTTATTCGAGCGGCATCTACGCGACGGCCTTCAGCCCCGACCGGCGCTGGTTCGCGGCCGCGGGCAAGGACAGGACCGTCCGCGTGTGGGAGATCAGGACGGGGCGCAAGGTGCGCACGCTCGCGGGGCACGCGGGCTGGGTCACTTCCCTCGCCTTCAGCCCCGACAGCAGCCTCCTCGCCTCCGCCTCGCACGACGGCCGGGTCAAGCTCTGGGACAACGAGACGGGCCTCGAAGCGCGCACGCTCGACGCGCACACGGAGAGCGTCAACTCAGTCGCCTTCAGCCCCGACGGCAAGAGTCTCTTGACAGGCAGCGGGGACGCGACCGTCAAGCTCTGGGACGTGACGAACGGACAACTCCTGAAGACTTTCAAAGGGCACACGGGCGAGGTCAACGCGGTCGCCTTCAGCCCCGACGGCGAGACCATCGCCTCGGGCGGCGCGGATAAGACGGTCAAATTCTGGAGCGTGGCCTACGGGCATGTGAGGTACGAGCTGCAAAGCCCGGACGAAGTCCTCAGCGTCGCCTACAGTCCTAACGGCGCAAAATTCGCCGCCGGCGGCAAGGCCGCATCGTGGATTCTGCTCGACACGGCGAGCGCCTCGCCGCTGATCGGTTCCGGTTCGGGGCAAGCGAGCGCCATCCGCGCCGTCGCGTTCAGCCCCGACGGTCAGCGCCTCGCGACGGTCACCTCCGGCGGCGGCGTCTCCGTCTGGGACTCGAAAATCGGCAACGCGGTCTTCCAGACGAGCGGCCACACGGACGCGGTCAACGGCGTCGCCTACAGCCCCGACGGCAAATGGTTCGCGACGGGCAGCGAGGACGGCAGCACGCGCGTGTGGGACGCGGAGACGGGCGAGCAGGCCGCGACGCTCGTCTCGACCACCGACGCGCGCGACTGGCTCGTCACCACCCCCGACGGACTCTTCGACGGCTCGCCCGCCGCCTGGCAGCAGATCGTCTGGCGCTTCGACCAGGAGACGCGCAGCTTCGCGCCCGTCGAAGCCTTCTTCAACGAGTTCTTCTACCCCGACCTGCTCGCCGACGTGTTCGCGGGCCGACGGCCGCGCGCCGCCCGCGCCGTCGCGCAGATAGACCGCCGGCAGCCCGTCGTCAAAGTCTCGCTCGCGGGCGAAGCCGACGCCGCGAACACTCCCCTCACCTCACGCAACGTGAGGCTGCGAATCGAAGTGACGGACGCGCCCGCGGGCGCGCGCGACCTGCGCCTCTTCCGCAACGGCTCGCTCGTCTTCGTCGAGCGCGGCCAGGTCGCCCCGAACATGGGGCGCGCGGCGCTCGAAGCGTCGGTGCCCGTCGTCGCGGGCGAGAACGTCTTTACGGCCTACGCCTTCAACCAGGACAACGTGAAGAGCGCCGACGCGCGCCTGACGCTGCGTGGCGACGAAAAGCTCCGCCGCCCGCCGACCACACACATCGTCGCCGTCGGCGTCAACCTGTACGCGAACGCGCGCTACAACCTGCGCTTCGCCGCGGGCGACGCGAACTCTTTCGTCGAAGAGCTGAAGCGCCAGCGCTCGCTCGTCGAGCCCGCGGGCCGCGTCGCGGCTGTCACGCTGCTCGATCGGGAGGCGACGAAGGCCAACGTCCTGACGGCTCTGCGTAGACTTTCGGGCGCGGAGGCGGGGCCGCTTCCCGGGGGCGCGCCGAAGTCGCTCGAAGCGTTGAAGCCGGCCGAGCCCGAGGACGTGGTCGTCGTCTACTTCGCCGGACACGGCACGGCGCAGCGCAACCGCTTCTACCTCATCCCGCACGACCTCGGCTACGCGGGCGAACGCGACAGGGTCTCGGCGCAAGGCTTGCAGGCCGTCCTCGAACACAGCATCAGCGACGAGGAGCTGAGCGCCGCCTTCGAGCCCCTGAACGTGGGCAAGGTCGTCCTCGTCCTCGACGCCTGCAACTCGGGCCAGGCGCTCGAAGCGGAGGAGAGGCGGCGCGGGCCGATGAACTCGAAGGGCTTGGCGCAGTTGGCCTACGAGAAGGGCATGTACGTGCTGGCCGCGGCGCAGAGCTACCAGGCCGCGCTCGAAGCCGCGCAGTTGGGCCACGGCCTGCTCACTTACGCTCTTGTCCAAGAGGGCCTGCGGAAGGGCGAGGCCGACTCGCGCGCCGCCCGCGACGGCCGGATCGTCGTCCGCGAGTGGTTCGACTACGCGGCCGAGCGCGTGCCCCGCATGCGGGTCGAACAGTTGATGCTGAAGCGCGGCCTCAAGGTCGGCTCCGCCGTCCCCACCGCCGACCGCGCCGCCGCCGAAGAGGAGGTGCAGCGCCCCCGCGCCTTCTACCGCCGCGAGTTGGACGCGCAACCGCTCGTCATCGCCAAGCCTTAAACCCGGCGGCAGGCATCACGCCGCGGGGCGGCGCGTGACGCAGGGCGTTGGGCGTATAACCTGAACGGGTTGAAGAATCCCAAATACGGACGACGCAGGTCTGGGAACCGGCCTCCCCTTGGCATGAGAAAAGATGCTTCCAACGCCGCCGCACTCCTCCTCGCCGCGGCCGCTCTGTTTACGCCCGCCGTCGGGGCGCGTGCCGGTCAGGGCGCGCATCCGGTCGTTGGCCGGAGCGGCGTCCCGGAGAGCCCCCTGGCCGCGTTACGGGACAAGCGCCGGGTGTATCTGGTGGCCGCCTCTCTTCCCCCCGGCGTCGTAGATGCCCGACGGGCTCAGGACGAAGCCGGCTACGCGCGGGCCGTGATCGCGGAGGCGCTCAAACAGGACGCCGTGAGGCGCGTCCCGGACGCATACCGGGACATGGCCGACCAACTCAGGAAATACTCCAGGCGTTACCGGAGCCTGGAGCTGGTCGAGCGGCCCGAGGACGCGGACTTCATGCTCATCTTCTACGAGATGTCGCGCAGCAGAGTGGGCGAAAGATTTGGAGGCATGTACGCCGGCGGCAATTACTCGGCGGGGCTGGCGGTGATGGTGACGACGGGTTCGGCCGAGGAGCCCGAGCCGCGGGTCGTCTCCCACACGGAGGAGCCGCTCCTGGCGGGGTTCTTCATCAGGGCCTTCATAAAGGAGTTGAAGTTCGTGCGCGGGGAGAAGTAGCCGCCGGAAGGCCCGCGCCCCGGCGCACGCCCGACAAAGGTTATTGCCGATGTGGTATAGACTACTCGCCGACCTCGTCGTCGTCCTGCACGTCGCCTACGTCGCGTACATCGTCGTGGGGTTCGCGCTCATCCTGGCGGGGTTGGTGCGCGGGTGGGCCTGGGCCCGCAACCCCTGGCTCAGGCTCTCCCACCTCGCGGCAATCCTCATCGTGGTACTGGAACTTATCTTCAAGACCACGTGCCCGCTGACCGTCCTTGAGTTCAAACTCCGCTCGCTGGCCGGGCAGCCCGTGACCGAGGCGACGTTCGTCGAGAGGATGATGTACCACGCCCTTTCCGGCTGGCTCCCCGGCTCCGTGACGATTTGGATTTACGTAGTGGTGGCGCTGGTCATCACGGTGACGTTCGTCCTCGCACCGCCGCGACGGAGGCGTGTGAGGTAAGGGCTCTAGGCCGCGGGGGGGACGGGATTTATCGCCTTATGCGGAAACGAACTCCGGCCGGAGTCTGCCGCCTACTCGCCTGCGTCATCGTCCTCGGGCTGAAACCTGCCGCCGCGGTTGTCCCCGAGCGGCGCCCGCTGGCCTTCGTCGGCGTGAACGTCGTCAGCATGACGCGGGACGGCCTGTCGAAAGACCAGACCGTCGTCGTCGAGGGGGGGAGGATTACGCGCGTCGGCCCGTCCGCCTCCGTCCGCCCCCCGCGCAACGCGCGGCGCATCGACGGACGCGGCAAGTACCTCATGCCCGGGCTGGTAGACTTTCACGTACACCTGCGGGACGAGAGCGAACTCCTCTCCTACCTGATTCACGGCGTCACCACCGTCGTGCACATGGGCGGGCCGACGGGGAACGTGCCCGACGTGCTCGCGCTGCGCCGCCGTGTGGCCGGCGGCGAGGTGACGGGGCCGAACGTCTACACGACGGGGCGCATCCTGGACGGCGACCCCGCGGTCTTCCCGGGGGTCAGCACGGTCGTCAACACCCCCGCGGAGGCGAGGCGCGCGGTGGAAGACCAGTACCGGGCCGGCGTCGATTTCATTAAGGTCTACAACAACCTGACCTCCGACGTGCTGCGCGCGACGGTCGAGGCGGCCCACCGGCGCGGCCTGGCCGTGGTCGGGCACGTCCCGCGGCGCGACGGACGCCCGCGGGCCCTCCAGACCGCGCTCGCGGCGGGTCAGGACATGATCGCTCACGGCGAGGAGTTCTTCTTCACATACTTTTACGGAGACGCGGACGGCCTGTTGAACCGCGGCCTGCCGCCGCAGCCCGAGCGCTCCGGGATTCCCACGGCGGTGCGGCTGGCGCGGGAGTCGGGGGCGGCCGTCACCCCGAACCTCTCGTTCGTGGCGATGACCCGGCGGCAGCTCGACGACCTGGACGCGGTCTTGTCCGACCCGGAGGCCCGCCACCTTCACCCGGCCGTGCTCGCGATGTGGCGCGGGCAGAATCCGACGCGCCGGCCCGACCCGGCCCGCTTCTCCCTGCGTGAGCGCGCGAAGTACGCCTTCCTGAAGGACTTAATTCCGGCGTTGCAGGCGGGCGGGGTCTTGTTGCTGCTCGGCACGGATTCGAGCGCCGCGGGAATGTTTCCGGGGAAGTCTGCGCAGCTTGAACTCAGAGAGATGGTCGAGGCGGGGTTGAAGCCGCACCAGGCGCTGGCCGCGGGAACCAGGAACGCCGGGCGTTTTATCAGGAGGCACGTGCGCGGGGCCGAGCCCTTCGGGGCCGTCGCGCCCGGACAGCGCGCCGACCTGCTTCTGCTTGAGGCCGACCCTCTGACGAGGGTCGATCACGTCTCTCGAATCGCGGGCGTCGCGGTGAGAGGGCGTTGGCTGCCCAGAGAAGAGCTTGAGAAGATGCGGGGCGAGGCCGCCGCTTCGTTCCCCCGCTAAACGCGAGGCGGCCCGGCAACTCATAATACCGACTTGCGAGATGGAATAAGGCTGCTCAGTGCCGGGGGCGCGGGCATCCCTGCCCGCCAAAGCGTGCGGCAAGCACGCTTAGCAGAGAAGCGCCGACACTCGACGCTGAGTGTCGGCGCTTTTACGCATTCGCGCCGGCGCGCTCGTGGCGGGCTGTAGGGTGTCCCGCGCTCCCGGCGATTAGCGGCCGCGTCAGAGCGTGAAGATGTCTCGGAACTTGGGGTCGGCGCGCAGGGGGTCGAGGCGCGGGTCGGCCTTGAGCATGTTGGCGGCCTCGGGGTTCGTGCGGGCGTAGTCGCGCGCCTTCGAGAGCCACTCGTAAGCCTGCTCCCGCTCGCCGAGCGAGGCGTGGGCGAGCGCCATGTCGGAGGGCGCGACCTCCGCCCCGGCCTCCGACAACTCTTCGAGCAGGCGGCGCGCCTCGGCCTTCCGCCCCGTGAGCGCGTAAGCGTGGACGAGCGCCACTCCGACGCGCGCGTCGCCGCCGCCCGCGAGCCGGCGCGCGCGCTGAAGCTCCACGATGGCCGCCGCGCGCCTCCCCTGCCGCACGTAGACGAGGCCGAGGAGGAGTCGCGCCTGGATGAAGTCGGGGTCGAGCTCGAGCGTGCGGCGCAGGCGCTCGGCGGCGCGCTCGTAGTCGCGCGCGAAGAAGAGGCGCTCGCCCACGGTCGTCGAGATGATGGGGGAGAGCGGGTCGAGCTCGGCGGCGCGCACGGCCTCGGCCAGGGCCTCCTCGGCGCGCCCGCGCGTGGCGAGAAAGTCCGAGTACCAGTGGTGCGCCGTCGGGTACGAGGGGTTGAGTTCAATCGCGCGGCGGAACTCCCGCTCGGCGGCCTCGGCGTCCATCTCCTGGTAAGCCCTGACGAGCGCGAGCGAGGCGTGCGCCTCCGAAAGCTCCTCGTCCATCTCGACCGCCTTCAGGGCCGCGGCGCGCGCGCGCTTGAAACATTCGTCGGCGGGGAGCGAGCCGTAGCGGTAGTTGCCGAGCACGCTGTAGGCGTCGGCGAGCCCGGCGTAGGCCGCGGCGTAGGTCGGGTCGAGGTCGATGGCGCGGCGGAAGTGCTCGACGCTCTTCTCGACGCCTTCGGGGTTGCGCTTGTTCCAGAAGTAGCGCCCGCGCAGGTAAGCCTCGTGCGCCTCGAAGACCTCGGTCGTGTGCCTGCGCGCGCGCCGCGCGGCTTCCGGCTTCGGCGCGTGCGCCGCGGGGCCTTGATGCGGCGCGCCGCGCTGCGCCCAGAGGTAAGCGGCCGCGGAGGTCGAGACCACCGCCGCGCACAGCGCGAGCGCCAACGCCACCCTCGGCGGACGCGACGCGCCCACGGTGATCGCCGCCGCCTCGGCCAGGGCCGCCTCCTCACGCCGCGCCGCGGGGCGCTCGTCGTAGCCGACCTCGGAGACTTCACGCACGGGCTCGACGAAGCTGTAGCCGCGGCCGGGCACGGTCACGACGTAGCGCCGCCCGTCGGCGCGCTCGCCGAGCGCCTTGCGCAGCATCGAGACGTGCTGCGTCAGGTTGTTCTCCTCGACCGCCGTGTCGGGCCAGAGCGCCGCCATCAGCTCGTCCTTCGCCAGCACGCGCCCGCGCCGCTCGACGAAGACGAGGAGCGTGTCAAAGACCTTGGCCGTCAGCGCCACCGGGTGCCCGTCGCGCAGCAGCTCGCGGCGCAGGGGGTGCAGGCGGAAGGGGCCGAACTCGTAAAACCTGTCGGTCGTCTGCTCCATTTTGAAAACTTCCTGCCGGGTGAACCTGAACGGCCGGGAGACAGAGACTTTTCTAAGCGATTTCAGAAACTTTTACAAGATTTCACCAGCCTTGAAAGACCCGCGGCCGTCGGCCGGCCCATCATCCGACACACACCACGCGGCCGCGAGGCGGGGCGTGCGGCGGCGGCGGGAGGCGGAGGGGTGAATGTCAGGCTTACCTTCCCTCACTCCCGCAAGCCGTACGCCCTCCCCCGCGGCCGGACAACCAGGTCAGAACCACCCGCGGTAGCGGGCGGGCCGTAGTGACACGGCCCGCCCGGATAACAACGGCCCACCCGCTACCGCGGGCGGTTCTGACCGCTATATTGCTAAAGGAGTCTGTTGAAGATGCGTTTGAAGGGTCTGAGACACGCCGTCATTCTGTCGAGCCTCGTGCTGCTGCCGCAGCTCGCGCTCGCGCAAGGAGGGGCGAAGGACGACGGGAATATTATCGAGCAGGCCGTGTTCGCGCCGCCCGCGTTCGAGCAGGTGCCCGAGCGGTTCCGGCGGCTCTACGGGCGCGAGGCGATTGAGCGCGTGCGCAACTCGCCCGACCTCGAACTGCTCAAGATCAAGTACATGAGCGACGGGCTCAAGATATCCGGCTTCATCTACAAGCCGAAGGAGACGGCCGGCAAAAAGCTCCCGGCGGTCATCTGGAACCGCGGCGGCGCGGGCGACGACACGATCATCACGGCGGCGAACTACCTACACTTTTACGAGATGCACCGCCTCGCCTCCGAGGGCTTCGTCGTGCTCGCCTCGCAGTACCGCGGCTACGACGGCGGCGAGGGGAAGGACGAGGTCGGCGGCGCGGACACGAACGACGTGCTCAACCTCTTCCCGCTCGCGCGCTCGCTCGGCTACGTGGACATGGGGCGCGTCTTCATGTACGGCTTCTCGCGCGGCGCGCAGATGACGTTGCAGGCCATCCGGCGCGGCGCGCCCGTCCGCGCGGCGGGGGTCGTCGGCGCGCCCACCGACATGTGGCTCAGCTTCCAGGAGAACCCGGGCATCCGCAACCTCCTCACGGCGAACTGGGCGGGCGGCGAGGCGCGGCGTGAGCAGAACATGGAGGAGCGCTCGGCCGTGCGCTGGGCGGACAGGCTGAACGTGCCCCTGCTCATCTTGCACGGCGGGGCCGACCCCGCCGTCTCCCCCAATCATGCGCTGGCGCTTGCGAAGAAGATGGAGGAGACCGGCAACCTCTACGAGCTGGTCGTCTACGCGCGCGACGACCACTTCGTCACGCGCAACTTCGACGACCGCCTGCGCAGGACGGTCGAGTGGTTCAAGCACCCGCCTGTCAACTCCATCTCCTCCCCGCTCCGCCGGACGATACGGGAGCGCGGCGTCGAGGCGGCCGTCGCGCAGTACAGAGAGCTGCGGAAGAGTCAGCCCGACCGTTACGACTTCGGCGAGCCGGAGCTGAACGCGCTCGGCTACGAAATGCTCTTCACGGGGCGTGTGAAGGACGCGGTCGAAATCTTCAAGCTCAACGTCGAGATGTACCCTGAGGGGTTCAACACCTACGACAGCCTCGGCGAAGCCTACCTCGCCGCGGGCGAGCGCGAGCTGGCCATCAGGAACTACAAGCGTTCGCTCGAGCTGAACCCGCAGAACACCAACGCGATGGCCGCGCTCAAGCGCATCGAGGCGAACTGAGCGCCGGGCGGGAGGAGTGAGGATGAGATTACGAGGGAACGTTTGCGCGGCGCTGCTACTCTGCGCTCTGGCCTTGGCCCCCTGCGCCGCGGCGCAGGCGTGGGCGGCGCGGCGCGCCCCAGACGCCCGCGACGAGACGGTCGCGGTGCGCGCCGCCTTCGAGAGGCTGGTCAAGGCTTTCAGGGACAGGGACGCGCGGGCGGTGATGGCGCTCATCGCCGAGGACGCGCTGCTGAGCCACGCCGGGTCGCGGGACAGGGATCACCCCGCGCTCGCCGAGGTCTTCACGAAGATGCTCGCGCCCCGCCCCGAACTTTCCGAGACCATCGACCCGGAACTCGAAGAGGTTCAGGTGTCGGGCAACACCGCGTTCCTGCGCATCACCTGGCGGACGAAGTGGTCGCTGAAGGACTCGGGCAAAGAGGGCAGCTCCGTCAATCGCGACCTCGAAATCTGGCGCAAACAGAAGGACGGCTCGTGGAAGCTCTACAGGGGACTCGAGTGCAGGCTCCCCGCGCCCGTGTCGCAGGGCGACGGGAAGGCCGCGGGAGAGACGGCGCGACCTTAGATGCGGCGGGGCGTCTACTTCTGCCGGTCGCGCAGGATTGAGAGGTACGCCGCCCAGGGCCCGACAGCGTCCGTGTAGACCTTCGCCATCGTCCGCGCGATCTGCGCAACGTGGTCGAGGTCGTGGACGACCCACGCCGCCAGCAACTTTCCGAGCGTGACCTCTCCGAAGTCCGGGTGTCTACCCACCCGTCCGAGGTCTTCCCGGCCGAGTTGTAGTTCGCGCAGCTCGGCTACGTTGCGACCGCGGAGTTCTGTAAATTCCGCGAGAAGGTCTTGAAGAGACTTTCCTTTACTCTCTCTGAACTGCGCCCCGCGGTCGAACGGCGTGAAGGGGCTCGGGTCGCCGGACAGGATGTGCCGCGCTCGCCCCATCCAGTCGGCGCGCTCGCCGTGGACGAGGTGCCCGACGACATCGTAAGGCGACCAGGTGCGCTCGCCCTCCGTCGCGCGCACCCAAGTTTCCGGCAGGCCGTCCAACAGCGCGCGCACGGCCGCGGGCGTCCGTTCGAGAACCGCCAAAGCCTCTTCCAAACGCAAATCCTCTTTCGTCATTTAAGAGACCTCCGTTTCATGCCGTGACGGCCGGCAGACCCAGGAACTCGCCGTACCTCTGTGCGGCCGCTTCCAGAGCGTCACGTTCGGTTCGCTTGAGCGTCGTCCAAAGGTTTGTCTCGATGACCACCGATCCCCTCTTCAGCGAGCGCTTCCAGGTGCCGACGGCCCGGCCGTCAACGATGACCGTCGGCCCGAGCACGGCGGTCGCGGCGTCGGGCCGTCGCGCGTGTGACGGGTGAAGGACGACGGCGCGGTCTTTATAAGCGACCGTGTACTCATCGAAGGCGGGCAGCAGGTGTGCTAAGGGTCGCGCGTCGTCCGCGCTCACCGTCGAGGAAGCGAGCCAGTAAGTCCTTCCGTCGAAGACCTCACGCCGCAACCCCTTCCTCACCGTCTCAAGCCCGGCGCGCGCGTCGGTCGTCGTCAGGCTCGACCACCAGACGAAGTCCTCCAACGTCGCAGGCCCGTGGCTCCTAAAGTAACGCCCGGCGAGTTCGGCCAGAGCCTCTTCGCGCGACAGGCGTTTGCCCGGCGGCGCCCATTCTTCGAGGAGCGCGAACGTGAACTGCTTGCCGCGACGCGCAGCGTAGCAGGCCAGCCCCTCAAGCGCAGACCTGTTCAGAAGGTGTATGAGCCGCTGGCCGTCCGTCGCTATGCCTTCCCGTTCGAGCGCGGCGGCCAGCTCCGGCCGCGTCAACTGCCTCCCGCCTTCGAGCGCGCGTGCGAGCACGCGCCTGCTCTTAGCGAACGTCGCTTCGTCCAGCCCGAGCTGCCTGTACCTGCCGCCCGCCCGCGCGATGGTGCGAGCGCCCAGGAGACCGAGCATCCAGCGCACGTTCTCGGCCGCGACGAAGTGGAGCGTGCCCCGCAGAGGCCACGTGCGGATGATCGAACGCTCGGCCATGGTGCGCTCGACCTCGGCCTCGGACGCACCCGGCAGGCGGAGCCCGAGCGCCCAGAGCGACCCGAGGTAGTCCTGCGCCTGCACCGCGCCGAACCAGCGCACCACGTCCGCAGGGTTTTTGAAACGGCTGGCCGCGATGCCTTGGGTTTTCAGCCGCAGGCGCGCGACTTCGCTGGTCTTCATCTTTTACGTGTTCGTATCTTGGGCCGGACGCGGTATGCGCAGCGTTGGTCGCCGGAGACGATGTGCTCGACGCGCTCGACTTCGACCGACGGCCCGAGCACCGTGCGGAACAGGTCGAGCTCCGTCGAGCAGAACCCCTGGCACGCGTTGGCCGCGGCGCAGATGGGGCAGTGGTTCTCGACGAGCAGAAAGCCTTCGCCCCCCTCGTCCTCCCTCACCTCGGCCATGTAACCCTCTTCCGTGCGGACCTGCGCGAGGTCTTTCAGCCTCTTCTCCAGGGGGTCGGCCGCGCGCACGCGTTTCGCATATTCCGCCTGCTGCCGCGCGCAGCGCGAGGCGAGCACGCGGCCCAAGCCTTCCGCGCCGAAGGTCTCCTGCATGGCGTCGATGAGCGCGACGCTCAGCTCGGCGTAGGCTTCCGGGAAATGGCGGTCGGCCTCGCGCGTGAGCCGCCAGGACTTGGCCGGGCGGCCGACGGGGACGGGGCGGTCTTCCGCCGACACCATCCCCTCCTCCTGCAAAGCGTAGAGGTGGAGCCGCACGGCCATCGCGGTCAGCCCCAGGCGCTCGGCGAGCTGGGCCGAGCCCAGCGGGCCCTCGGTCTTCAGGAGTTTGACGATGGCGCGGCGCGTCTTGCGCTCGCCGCTCCGGCGCGTTTCGTGAGCCATGAGAACTTTCTAAAGAAAATACTTTACAAAGTCAAGCTCTCCGTGCTACCCTCCGCCTTAGTAAAGGTTTTTCTTTAGAAAGGACGGTGGCTGAATCGTGAATACTTCTTCCGACTTTTCCGACGGATCAGGCCGTGTGAACCCTTTCGACGGCCTGCGGGTCGCCATCACCGGCGGCACTTCGGGGCTGGGGCTCGCCCTCGTGCGCGAGCTGACGCGGCGCGGCGCGCGCGTCGCCTTCGTCGCGCGCACGCGCGAGCGCGTCGAGCGGGTCGCCAGAGAGAACCCCGGCGCGCACGGCATCGCGGGCGACGTTTCTTCTAAGGACGACATCTACCCCGTCGCCTTGCAGGTGACGGGCGAACTCGGCGGGCTCGACGTGCTCGTCAACAACGCCTCCGACCTCGGCCCCGTGCCGCTCGCGATGCTCTCCGACACGGAGTGCGAAGACCTTGAGCGCGCGTTCGCGACGAACGTCACGGGGCCGTTCCGCCTGACGAAGGCCCTGATGGGTGCGCTCGCGGCCTCCGCGCGCGAGGGGCGCGGCGCGGTCGTGCTCAACATCTCAAGCGACGCGGCCGTCAACGCGTACCCGGGCTGGGGCGCGTACGGCGCGAGCAAGGCCGCGCTGCACCACTTGAGCCGCGTCTGGGGCGAGGAGCACGCCGCGGATGGCATACGCTTCCTCTCGCTCGACCCCGGCGACATGGACACGCCGATGCACGCGGCGGCCGTCCCCGACGCAGACCCCTCGACGCTCAAGCGGCCCGAGCAGGCCGCGCGCGAGCTGGCCGAGACCATCGCCGCCGCGCTGCCCGTTCGGGAGGTGGAAGGAGCGACCTTATGATCGCCGCGACCCGACCGACGCAACGCCCGCCGGACGCAAGGCTCCTCGTCGTAGACGCGGGCCGCCACATCGACCACGTGCCGCGCTCGGCCTTCGTCGAATACCTGCGCCCCGGCGACCTCGTCGTCGCCAACGACGCGGCGACGCTCCCCGCGAGCCTGCGCGGCACACACGGCGCGACGGGCGCGCCCGTCGAAGTTCGTCTGGCAGGCCGCCCCTCGCTCAGTCCGGATGTCGTGAACCGTTTCCGCGCCGTCGTCTTCGGCGCGGGCGACTTCCACACGCGCACCGAAGACCGGCCCGCCCCGCCGCCGCTCGCGCCCGGCGACCGCCTCGTGCTCGGCCCCCTGCGCGCGACCGTCGAGCGCCTGCTCCACCACAAGCGCCTCGTCTCGCTCTGGTTCGACGGCTCGGCGGATGAAATCTGGGCGGGCTTAGCGCGCCACGGGCGGCCGATACAGTACGCGCACGTGCAAGAGCCGCTCGCGCTCTGGGATGTGTGGACGCGCATCGCGGGCCCGCCCGTCGCCTTCGAGCCGCCGTCCGCGGGCTTCGCGCTCGACTGGCGCGCGCTCGCGTCGATGCGCGCGCGCGGCGTCGAGTTCGAGACGATCACGCACGCCGCGGGCATCTCGTCCACGGGCGATGAAGAGCTCGACCGCCTTCTCCCCTTCGACGAGCCCTACCGCATCCCCGCGGCGACCGCCGAAGCCGCCGCGCGCGCGAAGGCGAGGGGCGGGCGCGTCATCGCCGTCGGCACGACCGTCGTGCGCGCCCTGGAACACGCCGCGTCGGCGGACGGCACCGTGCGCGCGGGCGAAGGCGTCGCCACGCAGCGCCTCGGGCCGGAGAGCCGCCTGCGCGTGGTCGATGCCATCCTCTCCGGCACGCATGAGGCGGGGACGAGCCACTACGAGTTGCTCCGCGCCTTCCTCGATGACGAGACGCTCCTGCGCACGACCGCCGAGCTGGACGAACGCGGCTACCTCACGCACGAGTTCGGCGACTCCGTACTTATCGAAAAAGCGGCGTGAACCGTGACGGGAGCGTAAACCGTAAACCGTGAAGCGTGACAAGTGAAAGCAGGTTTTATCTTGTCACGGTTCACGGTTTACGGTTTACGGCTTTATCAAGCCGCGGCCGGCGTCGCCTGCCCGAGCGTCGGGTAGTC
This sequence comes from Pyrinomonadaceae bacterium, assembly GCA_035563535.1. Taxonomy (GTDB): domain Bacteria; phylum Acidobacteriota; class Blastocatellia; order Pyrinomonadales; family Pyrinomonadaceae; genus QHXN01. Next base: position 57,185 of record DATMVD010000008.1, read on the forward strand.
CGTGTAGCCGCGCTCGCCCGGCGTGTAGAAGGTCGTCTGGTCGGGCTCGTTGAGCGGCGCGCCGAGCTTGAACCTCTTCGGCAGGTCGGGGTTGGAGATAAACTTGGTGCCGTAGACGACGGCGTCCGCGAGGCCGCCCGCCAGAAGCTCCTCGCCCGACTCCCTCGTCAGCCCCGCGCCCGCGAAGTAGACGCCCTCGTAGAGCGGCCGCAAACGCGCGTGCCAACCCTCGCCCGTGAAGTCGCCGACGTGGACGTAGGCCAGCCCGCGCCCGTTCAGCTCCCTGACGATGTAGGCGTAGACCTCCTCCGCGTCGCGCTCCTCTATGTCGTTGAAGGGCATGCGCGGCGAGAACTTCACGCCGACGCGCCCCGCGCCGACCGATTCCGTCATCGCGTCCAACACTTCAAAGAAGAACCGCGCGCGGTTCTCGACGGAGCCGCCGTACTCGTCCGTGCGCAGGTTGACGTTGGTGGTGAGGAACTGCTGGACGAGGTAGCCGCTCGCCGCGTGCAGCTCGACGCCGTCGAAGCCGGCTTCGACGGCATTCGCCGCCGCGGAGGCGAAGTCCCTCGCCGTCTGCTTTATCTCTTCGACGGTCAGCTCGCGCGGCGTCACGAACGCCTTCATCCCCTCGTCGGTGTAGTTCTGCCCCTTCGCGCGCACCGCGCTCGGCGCGACCGGCCGCTCGCCTTCGGGCAGGAAGTCGGGCAAAGCGATGCGCCCCGTGTGGAAGAGCTGCATGAAGACCTTGCCGCCGCGCGCGTGCACGGCCTCCGCCACGGGCCGCCAGCTCTCGACCTGCTCGGGCGTGTAGATGCCGGGCGTGCGCACGTAGCCTTTGGCGAGCGGCGAGACGTTGGTCGCCTCGGTGATGATGAGCCCGGCCGAGGCGCGCTGCCGGTAATACTCCGCGACGAAGGCGGGCTGCACGCCGCGGTCGTCGGCGCGGCTGCGCGTCATCGGCGCCATGACGATGCGGTTGTCGAGTTCGATCTCCCCTACTCTCAGCGGGTCGAAAAGCGTTGTCATAAGTTCCTCCGTTAATCTTCTCTGAAAGTCCTTCAGACGGCCGCCGCTAAGACCTCCGCGGCCTCGCGCGCGCTCAGCTCCTTGTTGTAGACGGGCGCGCCGACCTGCTGGCGCCGCCCGCCCTCGCCGAGCGGGCCCGTGTCCACGGCGGCGAAACCTACCTCCTCGATCAGGCGCGCCACCGTCCGCTTCGCCTCTTTGTCGTCGCCCGCGATGAAGATGGCGCGGCGCTCTTCCAAAGGCAGGCTCGTGTCGCCCTGCCTGGCGAGGTGCTCGAACCAGATGGTGTTGAAGCCCTTGACGACGCGCGCGCCCTTCAGGTGCGCGGCCAGAAGCTCGCTCGAAGTGGTCTCGCCGCCGTCGAGCTGCGCGAACCGCCCGTCGCGCGCCGGGTAGTAGTTGTTGGCGTCGATGACGACCTTGCCCTCGAACGCTTCCGCCGGGAGCGCCGCGTACCTGCCGAAGGGGACGGCGACCAGCAAGACCTCGCCGAAGCGCGCGGCCTCCTCCGTGCCCGTCGCGCGGGCCTTGCCGCCCAGTTCCGCGACGAGCGATTCAAGCCCCGCGCCGCCGCGCGAGTTGCTGACCGCCACCTCGTGCCCCGCCCCCGCGAACAGCCTCGCCGCCGTCGCCCCGATGTTCCCCGAACCGATGATCCCTATCTTCATCTCCGCCTCACCCTTTCAGTTTCGGTTTCTGGAACATTCATTCCAGAAACCGGCAAAAAATTTAGTCCAGCACCGAGAGCGTCACGCGCACCACGTCTTCGAGGGTCTTGCGGTCGCGCGTCGCCTTCGACATGAGTTGTAAGCCCTGCAAGCTGCTGTAGAGGAACCGCGCGACGGCGCGCAGGTCGCGCCCCGCGCCGATCTCGCCCTCGCGCTTGCCGCGCAGCAGCGCGCGGTAGAGCGCCTCCTCGGCCGCGGCCATCTGGCCGCAGGCTTTCTCGGCCGTCGCGCGGCAGCGCCCGGCCAACTCCGAGGTGGCGTTGCCCATGAAGCACCCGCGCCGGTCGCCCTCACCGAGCGAGTGCTCGACGACCGTTTCGAACAACTGCCGCAGCGCGCGCTTGACCGGGCCGGGACGCTCCAGCACCTCGAACAGCTTCCGCCCCTCGACCTCGCGGTAGCGGTCGAGCGCCGCGAGGTAGAGCGCGTGCTTGTCGCCGAAGGTGTCGTAGAGGCTCTGCCGGTTGATGCCCATGTGCTTGACGAGCTCGCCCACGGACGCGGCCTCGTACCCGCGCGACCAGAAGACCTCCATCGCGCGCTGTAACGCCTCGTCCCTGTCGAACTCTTTGTGCCTCGCCATCCCCTTACCCCGACCCCGGCGAGTCTTATATCCTTTCTGGAACGATTAGTCAAGAATTATTTTTCGGGGCCGGCGTCTTCACCGGCTTGATCGTGTTACCGGTAACAGATAAGATGCCGGCACGCTCACCTGTTAGACCGTTTCGCCGACGATGGATCGCCCGTACCGGACAATTCTGTTAAGTGTGGCCTGCCTGGCGGCGTCCGCCTGCGTCCTCGCGCCCGCGGCGCGCACGCAGACGCGCTGGAAGCTGGACGCGGACGGCGGCATCAGTTGGGAGGTCGCGCACGGCAAGGCGCACCAGGATCACGTCGAGATGAGCGGCCGGCGGGTCTCCGTCATCGTCACTTACGGCGTGGACGATAAGGGTAAGCTCATCCTCGGCCGCCACGTGGTCTTCCCGATGCTGCGCTTCGCGCCGAACAAGACACGCGACCACCTCGCGCTCACGTTCGGCGACGACGCGACGCCGCGCGTCCTCGTCAACCGCGCGCTGCCGCGGGGCGACGTGGTCACGGCCTTCCGACACCGCGGCATTATGCGCGTCGAGAGCCTGCTCGGCAGGGACAGAGAGGTCTCGCTCACGCGCACCATCTTCCCTTCCGTGGACAAGCCGCTGGTCGTCGAAAGACTCGCCTTCACCAACCGCTCTGACAAGGACGTGACCGTCGAGGTCGAAGAGACCGAAAGGGTCGTGCGCACTTCACCCGCGCGCGGTATCTACGGCGGCTACGTCGCCTCTTCGCGTGTGCTCGAACCCGGCGAGCGCGTCGTCAAACCGGGCCGGAGCACGACGTTCGCGCTCCTCATAAGTGCCGGGAAAACGACGGAGGCTCCCCCTGCGGTTGACGTTGACGCCGAAGAGAGAGTGCGCGCCGCGCGCGTGGAGGAGATTCTCTCGAAGCTGCGACTTGAGACGCCCGACCCCGTGCTCGACGCCGCGTTCGCCTTCGCGAAGATTCGCGCCGCCGAGAGCATCTACGAGACGAAGGGCGGCCTGATGCACGGCCCCGGCGGCGGCGCGTACTACGCGGCCATCTGGGCCAACGACCAGGCCGAGTACGCCAACCCCCTCTTCGCGTACCTCGGCGACCCCACGGCGGCCGAGTCGGCCGTCAACTCCTTCCGACACTTCGCGCGCTACATGAACCCGGAGTACAGGCCCATCCCTAGCTCGATCATCTCCGAGGGCGTTGACTTCTGGCACGGCGCGAAGGATCGCGGCGACATGGCGATGATCGCCTACGGCGCTGCGCGCTTCGCGCTCGCCTACGGGAGGCGCGAGACGGCCGAGGAACTCTGGCCGCTCATCGAATGGTGTCTGGAGTATTGCCGCCGCAAGCTGGACGGGCGCGGCGTGGTCGCCTCCGACAGCGACGAGCTTGAGAACCGCTTCCCCGCCGGGCGCGCGAACCTCAACACCTCCTCGCTCTACTACGACGCGCTGGGCTCGGCCGCGATGCTCGGGAAGGAACTGGGTAAGCCTTCGGGGCAACTCGCGAGTTACAGGGAGCAGGCCGCGCGGCTGCGCGCGGCCATCGAAAAGCACTTCGGGGCCAACGTCGAGGGGTTCGAGACGTATCGTTACTACGACCGGAAAGACCTCGCCGGCCACGCGAAGTTCGGCGCTTACGCCGAGCGGCCGGACGTTCTGCGCTCGTGGATCGCCACACCGCTCGCCGTCGGCATCCACGAGCGCAGGGCGGGCACCATCGCCGCGCTCTTCTCGCCGCGGCTGTGGACTGAGGACGGGCTGGCGACGGAGGCGGGGGATAAGACCTTCTGGGATCGCTCGACGCTCTACGGCCTGCGCGGGGTCTTCGCCGCGGGCGCGACCGAGAGGGCTCTGGAGTACCTGACTTACTATTCCAGACGCAGGCTCCTCGGCGAGCACGTGCCCTACGCGGTCGAAGCCTACCCCGAGGGCAACCAGCGCCACCTCTCCGCCGAGAGCGCGCTCTACTGCCGCGTCTACACCGAAGGGATGTTCGGCCTGCGCCCCACCGGCTTCGACTCGTTCCTCCTCACGCCGCGCCTGCCCGCCGCGTGGGACGCGATGCGGCTGAAGAACGTCCGGGCCTTCGGCAGAGTCTTCGACCTCTCGGTCACGCGCGCCGCAGTGAAGCTGAAGGTTGACATCCTCGACGGCGGCAAGCCGGCACAGTCACACCTCATCAAGCAGGGCGACACGCTAACAATCGAACTCGGACGACATAGCGGTCAGAACCGCCCGCGGTAGCGGGCGGGCCTTTGTGATACGGCTGTGCCGGATTTTAAAGGGCCACCCGCTACCGCGGGCGGTTCTGACCCGGTTTCATAGAAGGAGGATGTTGATGAGAACACGCCTTATCTTCGCGGCCTGCGCCGCCGCCTTAACGTTATCGCTCATCCCGAAGGCGGCGGCGCAGGCCGACTTCAAGAACTGGCCGAAGGGGAGTTCCCCTAGTGGGGTAGGCAAGCGCGTGGCCGAGCGCTTCGTCGCCTCGCCGCACTTCAACTTCATGAGGCCGACCCCGCCGCGCACCATCACCTACCCCGAGACGTGCACCTGGTACGGCGCGCTCACCTTCGCCAAAGTGAGTAAGGACAGGGAGCTGACGAAGAAGCTCGTCGCGCACTTCGAGCCGCTCTTCGGCCCGGAGGCGAGCCTCATCCCCTCGGCCGACCACGTAGACCCCTCGGTCTTCGGCGCAGTCCCCTTCGAGCTCTACATACAGACGCGCGACGCGCGCTACCTCCCCGTCGGGAAGAGGATCGCAGACCGCCAGTGGGCGCCGCCGACCGAGCAGCGCCTCGCCTCACTCAAGCCCGAGGACAGGCAGCGCGTCGAGCAGGCGGTCAAAGAGGGCTTGAGCCAGCAGACGCGCTTCTGGATCGACGACATGTACATGATCACGGCGCTCCAGGCGCAGGCCTTCCGCGCGACGGGCGACCGCACCTACATCGACCGCGCGGGGCGCGAGATGGCCGCCTACCTCGACCGCCTGCAACAGCCGAACGGCCTCTTCTACCACGCGCCGGACGTGCCCTTCTTCTGGGGGCGCGGCAACGGCTGGATGGCCGCGGGGATGGCTGAGCTGCTGCGCTCTCTGCCGAAAGACCACCCGAACCGCGCGCGCGTCCGTGAAGGCTACCGGAAGATGATGGCGACGCTCCTCAAACATCAGGGCGCGGACGGCATGTGGCGTCAGTTGATAGACCGCCCGGAGTCCTGGCCCGAGACTTCGAGCACGGGCATGTTCACCTTCGCGATGGTGACGGGCGTGAAGGAGGGCTGGCTCGACCGGAAGACCTACGGCCCGGCGGCGCGCAAGGGCTGGCTCGCGCTCGTCAAGTACATCAACGCCGACGGCGACATCAGCGAAGTCTGCGAGGGCACGAACAAGAAGAACGACTACCAGTACTACATGGATCGCAAGCGCAACGTCGGCGACCTCCACGGCCAGGCCCCGATCCTCTGGAGCGCGACCGCGTTCCTGCGCTGACGGGCTATCGCAATTCGCAGTTGAGGCTAACCGGCGGGATTAAACGCAGGGATGGAGACCGCTTCAGCGCGGCTCCTCGGACATCTCGACGACGGCGCTTTCGAGCGCCCTGCGCAAAGGCGAGACGATTCCCTCCTCCAACAGCGTCGCCCCGTCCAAGACCTCGTCGTGCAGCGCGAGCCGCGAAGTGCTCCCCTCCGGCAGGTTGACCTCGCGCACGCGGTAGCGCTTCCGCGCGTCGAGCCCGCGCGGCCTGACCGGCCCGAAAGCGCCCTCGCCGAGCTGGTAGACGAAGAGGACGGCGCGCGAACGGTCTTCCGAAACGTAGCTGAGCGCGGCGCGCCGCCCCTCGTACGGCGACTCCAGTCGGTAGAGGTCGCCGCGGAGCACCACGTCGCGCAGACGCTCCTTGTAGAGTCTGACCGCGGCGGCGACCGCCTTTCTCTCTTCCGGCGTCATGCGCTGCACGTCGCGGTCTACGCCGAAGGCCCCGGCGAGCGCCACGTCGGCCGCGAACTTGACCGGGCGGCGGCCTATGTCCGTGACGTGCGCCGAGACGGCCACGGCCGGGAAGAAGTGGCCGAAGCCCCACTGGATGTAGACGCGCTGGAGCGGGTCTGTGTTGTCGCTCGGCCAGAAGGAGTGGAAGTACCTGAGCGCGCCGTAATCCACGCGCCCCGCGCCGCCCGCGCAGACCATCGCCATCACATGAGGGTGCTGCTCTGCCATCCGCCCCATCACGTCGTAGAGCGCCCACTGGTAATCGACGAGCAGGTGCCTCTGCTCCTCGCGCCCGAGCCACGAAGAGCCGGGCTGCGTGACGTAGCGGTTCGCGTCCCACTTCAGGTACGTGATGCCGGGGTTCGGGCGCAGCGTGTCGTCGATGACCCGCCACGCGAACTCGCGCACCTCGGGGCGCGTCAGGTCGAGGACGAGCTGGTTGCGGCCGAAGAGGAGTTCGCGGCTCGGCTGCTTGACGACCCAGTCCGGGTGCTTCTCGTAAAGCTCGCTCGAAGGGTTGACCATTTCCGGCTCTAGCCAGATGCCGAAGGCCAGCCCGCGCCTCTTCGCCTCGTCGGCGAGGTACGAGAGGCCGCGCGGGAGTTTCCGGCGGTTGACCTGCCAGCCGCCCAGACCCGCGCGGTCGTCGTCGCGCGGGTGCCTGTTGCCGAACCAGCCGTCGTCGAGGAGGAAGAGTTCTACCCCGAGTTCCCGCGCGCCGTCGAAGAGCGAGACGATCTTCCGCTCGTCGAAGTCCATGCGGGTCGCTTCCCAGTTGTTGAGAAGCACGGGGCGCGGCCGGTCGCCGTCGCGTATGCCGTACCTGCGCGCCCAGCGGTGGAAGTTGCGGCTCACGCGCCCCTTCCCCTCGCCGCTCCACGTCCAGAGCATCGCGGGCGTCTTGAAGAGACGGCCGCGCGCGAGTCAGTACTCGGAGCCGAAGGGGTTGATCCCGGCGAGCGCGCGCAGCCGTCCAGTCCAGTCCACCTCGAACGCGAATTGAAAACTGCCCGACCACGCGAGCGTGCCGCCGTAGACCTCGCCCGACTCCTCGCGCGCGGGCCCCTCCGTAGAGAGCAGGAACGAAGGGTTGCGCATCTGGTGCGCGCGCACGCCGAGCTTCGAGTCGAGGATTTTCAGGCCCGGCGTCAGGCGCTCCTCGACCAGCTCGGCCTCGCGCATGTAGTTGCCCTGAAGCTGCGTCAGCCAGTACGCGTCCGCCTTCAAGACCGGCGACGAAGAGGCGAAGCGCGACAGCGTGACCGGCCCGTCCTCCTCGTGGCGTATCTCCGCCCACTGCTCGATCACGTCCTCGCGCCGGTACGAGCGCAGGTGGAGCGTGACGAAGAAGGGGTAGTGGCCGTCCTTGAGGCTGACGCGCGTGTGCGTGACGTTGTCGTCAACCGCCGCGGTCTCGTGACTCACGTAGACGAGGTCGGTCGAGGTGTTGCCGTCGGCGTGCACGGCCTGCACGGCCGGCTCAAGGACGAAGCCGTGGCCCGCCTGCGGGTAGAACTCGTCCTCGCGCGCGGGCGTGCGCGAAGGCCGGACGGCCGACTGCTTCGGCCTCCCGTAGCCGAGTTGATATAGCCGCCCGTCGCCCGCCGCGAGCAGCGTCAAGGACGAGCCCGCGGTCGAGACGTTAATCACCCGCGGCTCCGCGCGCGCCTGCGCCGACGCCGCTCTCGCGCCGAGCATGAGCAACGCCGTCAGAAGAGTCACGTACAAAGTAAGCCTGATGACCATCAACATTGCCGAAGGTCGCCAAGCCGCGTCAGCGGCCGGGCACTTCCGCGATGCGGCGCGTGTACTCGTCGAAGAGGCCGAGGTAGTAGAGCCGCGTCAACTCCTTTTCTAACGTCTCGTAGGCGGCGGCCCGCGTGGTGTCCGCGCGGGCGACCTCCAGGAGGTGCGCGCGGATGCCTCGGAACACCTTCTCCTTGAGCCAGTAGGCGTGGTCGTGGCGCTCGCCCGTGGTCGAGGCGAAGGCGAGCGCGTCCGTCTCGGGCGTCGTCAGGCCGCGCCGCCACGCCGCGCGGTAGACCTGCAAAGCCTCCTGCCACGACTGTCCGGCGGCGTGCTTGTACTGCTCGTGCAGGCCCTTCCACCCTTCTCGCTGCGTGTCGATGAGGGGCGCGGCGTCCGGGTGCGGCCGCGCGGCCGTTTTGTAGTCGAGCAGCGAGACTTTGAGGTCGATCTTGCGGTCGCCGTCGTAGTCGTACTCGACCGTGTCCAGAAAACCGTTGCCGTCCGCGTCCGCGTACTTGACGACCTCTTCGACGCGCGGCGCGAGCGGCCTCGGCGAAGGGGTCTTCACCCCGCCGTGGTACTCGGCGTTCTTGTCCACCAGCCACGCGCCGGACTCCGCGCCGTGCAGGTGGAGCTTGCGGTCGAAGACGCCGACGTAGAGCTTACCCTTTCCGGAGTTGTCCCTATCCCACTCGCCGCGGTCGCCGAGCGTGTCGGCCTGCGGGTGGCCCATGATGCCCGGGCGCTGCCCTTCGGCGGCCATCGCCTGCCCCGCGTAGTTGCTCCGCACCCAGCGCTTCGTCGAATAGATGTCAACCTCGCTCTCCGGCCCGCCGAAGCCGTGCATCGGGTAGTACATCTCGACGCGCTCCCACCGGTGGTCGTCGTCGTCCTCGTCGAAGACGAAATAGACGCTCGCCCACCCGGCCCTGAAGAACTGGTCGAAGCCTCGCTCGTGCGGCATGTACATCAGCTCGTCGATGCGCCGCCAGTTGTTCCAACCGAAGCACGGGTCGAACTTCGCGTCGCCGCGCAGCCGCGGGTACTTGTGCACGAACTGCCTGTAGGGGACGCCGGACCCGCCCGCGCCGCGCAAAGTCATGTCGTAGTCGGTCTCGTTGCCGCGCGCGGAGTCGTTGTCGAGGTCGAAGGTGACGAAGGCTTCACCTAACACGCCGGAGAGTGTCGCGACGCCGTTCTCGACCGGCGGCTGGTTCGAGCCGGGGTCTAGCCAGCGCATCGCCATCTCGGTCGCGCCGTCGCCGTCCGTGTCGTAGAAGGCGAAGGGGTTCTCCCAGTTGAGCCGCGGGTCGGGGAGCGCCTGCGGCGGGCGGTGGATTTTGAGGAAGACGGCGTCGCCGTTGTAGTCGGGCCGCCAGTTGGCGAGGCCGGTGTAGTCCCAGTTGTTGTTGCCGAAGTCCCACTTCTCCCAGTCGAGGCGGCCGAGCACGCCGTCACGCTCCACGTCGATGAAGACCATCCAGTGCGACTCGCTCGCGTTCCACTTGCCCTCCGACCATTCGGGCGAGTGCGTGACGAAGGCTTGGAGGTCTGCGCGCCCGTCGCCGTCGTTGTCGGCCCACTTGACGTTGAGGTCGAGCGGCCCGTCGTAGAGGCCGTCGCCGTTCTTATCGACCTGGAGCACGTCGCCCACCTGGTCGCCGCGCGCGTCAGTCGGCGAAAGGTCGCCGTTCTCGTCGAGCCAGCGCACGCGGCGGCCGTTCCACCAGCGCTCGACGATGTCGGGCCGGCCGTCGCGGTCGATGTCGAGCCGCACGATCTCGTCCGACGGCTTGTCGGACTTGAGCGCCGTCCGCCGCAGGTCGCCCGTCTGTTGCGCGAACGAGGACGCCGCGAGTGTCAGGACGAAGAAGAGAATTGATGGATATCTACGTCGTGGTTTTGAGTAGGCCATATGTTGGATAGCGGTCAGAACCACCCGCGGTAGCGGGTGGGCGTGACGGAGGCAGTGTGATTGACGACAGCGCGGCTCTCATCAATCGACAAGCCGTCACCGCAAGGCCCACCCGCTACCGCGGGCGGTTCTGACCTGGTTGCCCTTAAGGTTGTGCTTCACCGGGGACGATTTGGAATTCACCCGTGAGCCGTATGTCTTCTGACGACGAGCCGACCAGCACCTTGAACGCGCCCGGCTCGACGACGAAGCGCATCGAGCGATCCCAGAGCGCGAGGTCTTCGGGCTTCAGTGTGAAGCTTACGTTGCGCGTCTCGCCCGGCTTCAGGCGCACGCGCTCGAAGCCGCGCAGGTTCTTCTCGTAGGTCGTCACGCTGCTCACCACGTCGCGCGTGTAGAGCTGCACGACCTCGTCGCCCTCGCGCGCGCCGGTGTTCTTCACGTCGAGGCTGACCGTGACGTCGCCGTCCGCGGTCTGCCGCGCGGGGCCTATCTTGAGATTGCTGTAGGCGAAGGTCGTGTAACTCAGCCCGTGGCCGAAGTGGTAGAGCGCGCCGTTGACGCGCGAGCGCTCGCCCTCCCACTGCGCGTTCGGCTTCGTGGGGAAGTTGAAGGTATCTGCCCGGCCGACTTCGGGAACGTGACGGTCAGCTTGCCGCCGGGGTTGTAGTCGCCGAAGAGCGCGTCGGCGACGGCGGTGCCGCCGTGCGCGCCGGGGAACCACGCCTCGACGACGGCGGGCACGTTCCTGTCCACCCAGTTGATGCTCAGAGGCCGCCCGTTGACGAGGACGACGACGACCGGCTTTCCGGCCGCGTGGACGGCCCGCACCAAATCGAGCTGGCGGCCGGGCAGGTCGAGGCTCGTGCGCGTGGCGTTCTCGCCGACGGTGCGCGGCGAGATGTCGCCGAGCACGACGACGACCGCGTCGGACGCGCGCGCGGCCTCGACCGCCTTGTCGATCTCGTGCTGCTCGTCTTGGGTCAGGGGCTCCGGCAGCACCTCCGACTCCGGCCAGCGCGCGTCCACGACCTCGCAGCCCTTCGCGTAGTTGACCTTGACCCTTTCCCCCAGCTTCGTCTTTATCCCTTCGAGCACCGTGACGCCCCTCACGCCCGAAGGGCCGTAGCGGTTCTTCGTGTTGCTGTCGTCGTCGGCGAGCGGGCCGACGACGGCGATTGAGTTGAGCGACCTGCTCAGCGGCAGGACGTTCCTCTCGTTCTTGAGCAGCACAAGACTTTCGCGCGCGGCGCGCAGCGCGACCCTCTGATGTTCCGCCGAGTTGACGAGCGCGGCGGTCGCCTCGGCGTCTTTGACGTAAGGGCGGTCGAAGAGCCCGACGGTGAACTTCACACGCAGCACGTCGCGCACGCGGTCGTCGAGCGTCTTCAACGCGACTTTGCCCTCCTTAACCAGCTCGCGCAAAGGGAGGATGAAGTCTTCAGGCTGCGTGAAGTTGGTCTTGACGTTCAACCCCGCCTCGATGGACTGGCGCACGGCCTCCTTCATGTCTGCGGCGACGCCGTGCTTGTTGTAGAGGTACTCGACGGCCGCGCTGTCCGAGACGACGTAGCCGCGGAAGCCGAAGTCTCCGCGCAGGCGCTCGGTCAGCCAGTAGTGGCTGCCGGTCACAGGAATCGAGTCGTAGTCGTTGTACGAACTCATCACGCCGAGCGCGCCGCCCTCTTTAATCGCGGCTTTGAACGGAGGGAGAAAGACGTTCTCGACCTCGCGCGGGGAGGTCTGCGGGTCGGTGCGCGCCTGCCCCTCGCGCGCGCCCTTGTTGTTGCTGTAGACGGCGAAGTGTTTGACGGTCGAGGCGACCTGAAAATTCTCCTGCAACCCCTTCACCTGCTCGACGCCGAGGCGCGCGACGAGGAACGGGTCTTCGCCGTAGACCTCCTCCATGCGCCCCCAGCGCTGGTCGCGGCCCACGTCGAGGATGGGCGAGTAGACGTTCGTGTAGCCGAGCGCGCGCCCCTCGCGCCCCGTGATGCGGCCGATCTCGCGGACGAGTTCTTTGTCCCAGGTGCTCCCCACCCCGGGCTGCGCCGGGAAGCTCGTCGCGGTGTAGAAGGCGACGCCGCGGATGCCTTCGTCGGTGAAGTCCACGGGGATGCCGAGCCGCGTCTCCTCTACGAACCAGCGCTGCACCTCGTTCATGGCCCAGACGTGCTTGCGCACGTCGGTGGCGTAGGCGCTCTTCGAGCCTTCCGCGCCCCAGCCGTTGAGGTGCTCGTCGATGTTGGCGATGCCGTCCTTCCAGATTCTGTTCTTCCACTCGGGCGTCGGCAGCTCGTCCTTCAGCACGCGCGCGAAGCCGTAGAGCGTCGCCGTCTGGCACGTCTTCTCTTCCAGAGTCATCTGCGAGAGCAGGTCTTCGACGCGCGCGGCCGTTTCCGCCTTCGAGTCCTCGTAAACGTCCCTGCGGCCGTTCTTGTTAAAGTCTGTCCAGCCCTCGTGGTAGATGTCCTTCCCGCCGGGCTTCACCTGCGCGCCGGAACCGACGAAGAGCAGAGCCGAGAGAATCAGTGCATACGCGATTCGCATCAATCATCTCCGTAGCGGGCGGTTCCGACCTGTTCTTAGCTGAAGCGGACTCGGTAACGGACGCCGGCCGTCAACGTCAACCGCACGACGCCGTCGGCTTCGTCCGAGAGTTTCAGACTCCGTCCGTCCGCCGTGACGGCCGCGACGCGTTGGCCGCGCGGCGGCCTGAGCTTGTGTGCGCCGCTCACGTCCGGGCGCAGCTCGGCCGTGGTCGCGCGACCGTTCGCCCAATTCAAATCGACCTCGACGCCGCCGCGCGCGCGCAGTCCCTTAATTGAGCCGGTGTGCCAGGCGCGAGGGAGCGCGGGCAGCAGGCTCAGCTCGCCCGCGTGGCTTTGCAGGAGCATCTCGGCCATGCCGGCCGTGCCGCCGAAGTTGCCGTCGATCTGGAAGGGCGGGTGGTTGTCGAGCAAGTTCGGGAGCGTTGACTTGGCGAGCAGCGCGCGGATGTTCTCGTGCGCCAGTTCGCCCTCTTCGAGCCGCGTCCAGAAGTTGATGATCCACGCACGGCTCCAGCCCGTGTGGCCGCTGCCCGCTTGCAGCCTTCGTTCGAGCGAGACTCGCGCGGCGCGCGCAAGCTCGGGCGTGCCGCGCAGGGTTATCTGTTCGCCGGGGTGGAGCGCGAACAGGTGCGAGATGTGCCTGTGCCCCGGGTCGGGCTCATCGTAGTCTTCGAGCCACTCCTGCAACTGCCCGTGCTTGCCGATCTTGAGCGGCGGCAGACGCTCCCGCGCCGCCTCGACGCGCGCGCGGAAGTCCGCGTCAACGCCGAGCAGGCGGCCCACCTCCGCGACGCGCGTGAAGAGCGCGTGGGCGATCTCGGTGTCCATCGTCGGCCCCATGCAGAGCGTGCCGGTCACCCCTTCGGCCGTCCGGTAGCGGTTCTCGGGCGAGATGGAAGGGCCCGTGACGAGACGCCCCTTGCCGTCGTCAACCATGTAATCGAGCAGGAACTCGGCGGCCTCCTTCATCAAGGGGTAGGCGCGGCGCGCGAGGAAACGCCGGTCGCGCGTGAAGTCGTAGTGCTCCCAGAGGTGCAGGCTCAGCCACGCGCCGCCCATCGGCCAGAGCCCGTAGCGCGCCGCGTCGATGGGGACGGCGTGCCCCCAGAGGTCAGTGTTGTGGTGGACGACCAAGCCGCGCGCGCCGTAGAGCTTCCGCGCGACGCGGCGGCCGTCGGCCCGCGCGTTCTCGATGAGGTCGAAGAGCGGCCCGTGCAGCTCGGAGAGGTTCGTCACCTCCGCCGGCCAGTAGTTCATCTCGGTGTTGATGTTGACGGTGTACTTGCTGTCCCAGGAGGGCTGGAGCTGGTCGTTCCACTTCCCCTGGAGGTTAGCGGCCAGCGAGCCCGGGCGGCTCGACCCCATCAGGAGGTAGCGGCCGAACTGGAAGTAGAGGGTTTCGAGCGCGGTGTCCGCGGCCCCGTCCTGCACGCGCTTCAGGCGCTCGTCGGTCGGGAGCGCGGGGGCGGGGTCGGAGAGTTTGAAGGAGACGCGCCGGAACAGTCGGCGGTGATCCGCGACGTGAGAGTTCAAGAGACGCGCGTAAGGCTTCCGCGCGGAGGCCAGGTACTCTTCGCATTTCGCGGCCGGGTCTTTGTGGCGGAAGTCGGTGGCGGCGGCGAAGAGGAGCGTGACGGCGTTCGCGCGTTCGACGAAGAGCCTCTCGCCCTCGACGCGCGTGCGGCCGCCCTCGGCGACGGCCTGCGCGACGCCGCGGAACTTCACACCGACCTTGCGCTCCTGCGCGTGTTTGTCGCCGCGGGCGACGGCCTCGCCCTCGATGACGACTCGGTCGGGGCCGACGGCGCGCGTCTTGCCGTCCTGCTCGCGGGCGAGTGCGGCGGCGAACGAGACGTTGTTCGGCCGGTCGGATGTCAATCGAATGACGATGACTTGATCCACCGCCGACGCGAAGACCTCGCGCGTGAAGCGCGCGACGCCCGCGCGGTAGGTGACGCGCGCGACGCCCGCGTCAATGTCCAGCTCGCGCCGGTAGTCTTCGGCCTCACCCTGGCCGTCGAACTTGAGCAGCAGGTCACCGAGCGTCTGGTAGGGCGGCATGCGCTTCGGCACCGCGATGACGTTCTTCTCGGCGAGCGCCTCGGCCTCGGCCACCTTCCCCGCAGAGAGCAGGCGGCGGACTTCGGGGATAGAGCGCGCGCCCTCCGGGTTGACGCGGTCGCGCCGCTCGCCGGCCCAGACCGTCTCTTCGTTAATCTGAATCCGTTCCGACTCGACGCCGCCGAAGACCATCGCCGCCAGTCGGCCGTTGCCGACCGGCAGGGCCTCGTTCCAGTCCGCCGCGGGCCGCCTGTACCAGAGGCGCATCTCGCCCCACTCGCCGCGCGCCTGCCCTAAGCTCGCGCGCGCCAGCATCGCCGCGGCCGGGAGGATGAGAAAGTCTCTTCGCCTCATACTCGGAGCCCAGGTCAGAACCACCCGCGGTAGCGGGTGGGCCGTACATCGACGGCTTGATGATTGATGAGAGTCGCGCTGTCAGCAATCACACTGCACCCGTCACGCCCACCCGCTACCGCGGGCGGTTCTGACCGCTATCATCCCTCCGGCGCGACGAAGGTGTTGCGGAGCGTGCCCAGGCCCTCGACCTCGACCTCGAACACGTCGCCGTGCTTGAGGAGCACGGGCGGCCTGCGGAAGACGCCGACGCCCTCGGGCGTGCCCGTGGCGATGACGTCGCCCGGCTCAAGCGTGATGCCCTGCGAGATGTAGGAGACGAGGTGGGCGACGCCGAAGATCATCTTCGAGGTGTTCGACGACTGCATCACCTCGCCGTTCAAGCGCCCCTCGATGCCGAGCGCCTGCACGTCCGCGACCTCGTCGCGCGTCGTCACGTACGGCCCGAGCGGCGCGAAGCCGTCGAGCCCCTTGCCGCGCACCCACTGGCCGTCGCCGAACTGTAGGTCGCGCGCGCTCACGTCGTTGATTAAGGTGTAGCCGAAGACGTGCGCGAGCGCTTCCCGCTCGCTCACGCGCCGCGCACGTCGCCCGATGACGACGGCGAGTTCCGCCTCGTAATCTATCTGCGAGCTGATGGGGTGCAGCACGACCGGCTGCTCGTGCGCCGCGAGTGAGTTGGGCAGCTTCGTGAAGACGAGCGGGGCGGCGGGCGGGGCCTCGCCGCCCTCGATGGCGTGGTCTACGTAGTTGCGCCCGATGGCGAGAATCTTCCCCGGAAAGACGGGCGGCAGGAATTCGACTGCGTCCGGCGGCGGCGCGACCCGCGCGTCCCTGTCGGCCGCACCTCGCCCCACTTCGTCAACCAACGAAGCCAGCTCACCAAGCCCCTCCCTCCCGCGCGAGATGACACCCTTCGTGCTGTCTGCTTCGAGCAGCCACGTGGCAGCGAGCCCGCTCGAATACTCCACGGCACGCGCGAGCGCCGCCACGTCCAACAGCCTCTCGCCCGCCAGCACGCCGAGCCGCGATTCGGGCGTGCCCTTCAGTCTGAACTGCGCCAGTTTCATCTTCGTCCCTCTTAGTTCACCGCCGTCTCGAACCGCCTGCGCTGGAACTCGTCGAACGTCACGGCGAGCACGATGACCGCGCCGATGACGATCTGCTGCGTGAACGACGAGATGCCGAGCAGGTTCGCGCCGTTCGACAGCACGCCCATGATGAGCGACCCGATGAGCGTCCCCAAAACGCTCCCCTGCCCTCCGCTCAAGGAGCCGCCCCCGATGACGACGGCTGCGATCACGCGCAGCTCGTAGCCCTCGCCCGCCGTCGGCTGTCCCGTCACGAGGCGCGCCGATTCAATCGCCCCGGCGAGCCCCGCGAGCGCGCCGAGGAAGACGTAGAACGTGATCTGGTAGCGCGACACGCGCACGCCCGCGTAGCGCGCCGCCTCGACGTTGCTGCCGATGGCGTAGCAGTAGCGCCCCGCGCGCGTGCCCGACAGGAGGAGGTGCGTGAGGAGCGCCACCGCGACGACGAACAGCAGGGGCACGGGCAAGAACCCCAACAGCTCGCCCTCGGCCAGCCGCCCGAAACTTTGCGGGAGCCCGACCACGGCCTTCCCCTCCGTGGCGAGCAGGGCGACGCCGCGGTAGATGCCCATCGCGCCCAGCGTCACGATGAACGGCGGGATGCGCAGCGCGGCAACCGCCGCCCCGTTCGCCAGCCCGCACGCCGCGCCCGTCGCCAGCGCGCCCAACACGCCGACGGAGGGCGGCGCGCCCGCCGCCATCAGCAGCGCTCCGACGACGCCCGCCAGGGCCATCTCTGAGCCGACCGAGAGGTCTATGCCGCCCGACACCATCACGACCGTCATGCCCATCGCGATGATCGTGATGACGGCCGTCTGCCGCGCCACGCCCGCGAGGTTCCCCGCCGACAGGAACTTCGGCTCCAGCGCCGCGATACAGACGCACAGCGCGACGAGGCTCGCGAACGGCAGGAAGCGTTTCACCCAATCGGACATAGATGCCTCTTTGACATAGCGGTCAGAACCACCCGCGGTAGCGGGTGGCCCTTCATTACACGTTTGCTTCGTATCTCAAAGGGCCACCCGCTACCGCGGGTGGTTCTGACCTGTCTTCTTCGAGCGCCGCGTGGGTCAACACCTCCTCCTGTGTCGTGCGCTTGGCGTCAAGCTCTGCCACGAGCCTTCCGCGGCGCATGACGAGGATGCGGTCGGCCATCCCTAACAATTCAGGCAGGTCTGACGAGACCATACAGACGGCCGCGCCGCCTTCGGCGAGTCGGTTGACGGCGCGGTATATCTCGGCGCGCGCGGCCACGTCCACGCCGCGCGTCGGCTCGTCCAAAAGGAAGACGCGCGAGCCCGCGAAGAGCCAGCGCCCGAGCAGAACCTTCTGCTGGTTGCCTCCGCTCAGACGCCCCGCCGTCTTGTCGGGGTCGGGCGGGCGCACGTGCAAACGCTCGATGTACTCGCGCGCGGCCTTGCGCTCGCGCCCGCGACGGACGAGCCACCCCTTGACCAGCGCGCCGACGTTGGCGAGCGTCAGGTTGCGCGCCAGCGTCTGGTCGGGGCACAGCCCCGTGCGCTTCCTGTCTTCAGTCAGGAGCCCGAGCCCGAGCCCCACCGCGCGCGCGGGGTCGGGCGCGGCGAACTTCGAGCCGTTCAGATAGACCTCGCCGCCGTCCGCGGGCTGCGCGCCGAAGACGGCTTCGACAAGCTCAGTTCTTCCCGCGCCCGCGAGCCCCGCGAGGCCGACGACCTCGCCCGCGCGCGCCTCGAACGTCACGTCCTCGAACTTGCCCGCGCGCGTTAAGCCTTCGACGCGCAGCAAGACCTCGCCCCTCTTCGCCTCGCGCGGCGGGAAAATCTCCTTCAGCTCGCGCCCGGCCATGTGGCGGATGATCTGCTCCTGCGAAAGCTCGCCCCACGCGCCCTCGTAGACCTCGCGCCCGTCGCGCAGAACGGTCAGGCGGTCTGCGATCTCGCCCAGCTCTTCCAGACGGTGCGAGATGTAGACGACGGCCAGGCCCCTCCGCTTGAGGTCGCGTATCAGGCGGAACAGCTCCCCCGTCTCGTGCGCCGTGAGCGAGGAGGTCGGCTCGTCCATCACGACGACGCGCCGCGCCTCCGCCGTCGCGCGCGCGATCTCGACGAGCTGGCGGTCGGCCGCGCTCAAGCGTCCGACGGGGGCGCGCGGGTCGATGCGAAACCCGTAGTCCGAGAGCAGCCGCCCGGCCTTTTCGTTCAGCTCCCGCTTATCGACGACGCCGAGCGGCGCAAAGCGCAAAGGCTCGCGCCCGAGAAAGATGTTCTCGGCCACGGTCAGGTGCGGCGCGAGCGAAAGCTCCTGGTAGATCATCGCGACGCCGTGCGTGAGCGCGTCGGCCGGACGTGTGAAGTGAGCCGGCCGGCCTTCGATCAGAATCTCGCCCCCTTCGGGGCGGTGCACGCCCGCCAGAATCTTCATCAGCGTGGACTTCCCGGCCCCGTTCTCGCCCACCAGCGCGTGCACCTCGCCCGCCGCCGCGCGCAGAGAGACGCCCGCGAGCACGGTGTTGCCCGCGAAACGTTTGGTGATGCCGCGCATCTCCAACGCAGGAGGCATAAAGAAGTAGTCAGTAGACAGTAGTCAGTAGAAATACATTCGCCAGTCGAACAGTCCGACAGTCATCGTCAGCGGCCGCAGCGCGGAGCGCTACTGTCTACTGACTACGCGCCTACGGCGCTTTCAGCAACTGCTGCATCTCGGGCGTGTCGAGGTTCTCTCTGGTCAGGAGCTTGACGCCCGTGTCCACGACGCGCGGGGGCGACTGGCCGTCGAGCCTGGCGACCATCGCCTTGACCGCCTCGTAGCCCATCTTGTAGGGGTTCTGGAGGACGAGCGAGTCGATGGCCCCGGCCTTGAGGTCTTCAATCAAATTAGGACTCGAATCGAAGCCGACGAGGACGACCTTGCCCGCGAGGCCCTTCTGCTTGAGCGCCTGCACGACGCCGACCGTGGAGGACTCATTCGAGGCGAAGAAGCCGTCGAGGTCGGGGTGCGCCGTCAGGATGTCTGTCGCGCGGTCGAGCGAGCGGGCGCGGTCACTCTCGCCGTACTGGAAGGCGACGATCTCGATGCCGGGGTACTTCGACTTCATCGTCTCCTGGAACCCCTCCTCGCGCTGGTCGGTCGAGACCGAGCCGGCCTTGACGCCGAGGACGGCGACGCGCCCCCTGCCGTTCAGACGCGCGGCCATGCGCTCGGCCGCGTTGACGCCGCCCTGCCGGTTGTCTGTGGCGACGTAGGAGACGTAGTTCTCGGTGCCGATGCCGGAGTCGAAGATGGTGACGGGGATGCGCTCGCGCGCCGCGCGCTCGACGACGGGGACGAGCGCGTCCTTGTGCGTGGGCGCGAGCACGATGCCGTCCACGCGCCGGTTGATGGCGTCCTCGACGATGTTGGTCTGCCCCGCGTAGTCGGTCTCCTGCGCCGGCCCCTTCCACATGATTTCAACGCCCGCCTCTTTGCCCGCGGCCTCCGCCCCCGCGTGGACGCTCTGCCAGAAGAAGTGCGAGACGCCCTTCGGGATGACGGCGATGGTGCGCCTGCCGCCGCCCCCGCGGTTACACCCCGGCGCGAAGATGAAGGCAACAGGGACGGCCATCAGCAACAGCGCGGTGAAAGCTCTCTTCATCTCTCCTCCGAAAAAGGAATTGACTGCGCAGCAATCAGGTCAGAACCACCCGCGGTAGCGGGTGGCCCTTGGAGATACGAAGCATCCGGTTAATGAAGGGCCACCCGCTACCGCGGGTGGTTCTGACCTTACTGCTCAAGGTCGCTCGTATCCAGTCGCCGTTCGCTTTGAAGCTGCGCGAAGCGCTCGATGGTCGCGCGCACGCCTTCGGCTAATGGAGTCGCCGGGAGCGGGCCGAGCTTACGGCGGACGGCCGCGTCGTTGAACTCCGACGGGATGGCGAGCGGCGCGCTGTCGAAGGTGATCTGGCCGCGCGCCTCCGGCCGTGCGCGTTCTATCTCCGAGACTACGTCGGCTATTGCGACCGTCTCGCCGTGCAGGTTGAAGACGTGCGCGCCTTCGAGTTCCGAGACGGCGGCGCGGATGAAAGTGTCGGCCGTGTCGGCGACGTACTGAAAGTCCGTGCGGCCGCCGAAGCGGATGTGAAACGGACGGCCGACCACGGCCGCCTTCATCGCCTTCGTCGGGTCGGAGGTGAGCCCCGTGTCGCGCCCGACGCCGTAGACCGTCAGCGGCCTGAGCCCCACGCTGGAAATCCCGTGGTCGAGGTGGTAGACGCGCGCGTTCCCTTCGTTGGCGCGCTTGAAGACGCCGTAGTGCGTCGAGGGCTGCGGCTCGTCGCGCTCGCTGACGGCCCGCGAGTCCTCGCACGCGCCGTAGACGGCGGCCGAGCTGGCGTAGACGATTCTTTTAACACGCCCCGAAAGTCTCGCCGCCTCGAAGACGTTGACGGTGCCGACGACGTTGACGAGCGCGCCCGCGTGCGGGTCTGCGCGGCAGGTCGGCACCTGAAGGCCGGCGAGGTGTATGACGTGCTCGACCCCGAACTTTTCAAACACGGGCGGGAGTGCGCGCGCGTCCGTGATGTCGCCGGTGACGACCGTCGTGCGTGCGACCTCCTCCTCTCCCATGATGAGGAGGAGGCGGCGCGGGTCTGCGTCGCGGTCGAAGAGGTGGACGCGCGCGCCCGCGTCGAGCAGGCGCTTCGTCACCCACGCGCCGATGAAGCCGTGCGCGCCCGTCACGAGGAAGCTCGCGCCCGCGGCGTTGACGGTCTCGCCCCTCGGCTCGGTCTGTTCCGAAACTTCTGCCGCCATGAATCCTTCAGCACCTCAGTCGTCGCCGCGGACGATGCGTTTGATCTGACACGTCATGTGCCTGAGCGCGTCTTCGACCGAAAGCTCGCCGACGACCGCGCGCTGCACCGCGTGCCAGAGCACGCCCTCGACCTGCGGGTAGCGCGCGAACTTCGGCGGGACGAGGATGTGCCCGGCGATCACCTCTTCCAGCATCGCGAGCCGCTCGCGGGCGGGCGCGTCCGACTCTGACTGCACCTGCCGCATCACGGAGCGCCGCACGGGCACGCACCCGCAGCGCGCCTCGAAGAGCTGCTGCGCGGGCGCGGTCAGGTAGAGCAGAAGCCTGAGCGCTTCGGGACTCTGCGCCCCGCGCTTCGTGAGCGCGAACGTGTGGCCGCCGCCGTATGCGAGCGACTTGCCCGCAGGCCCCCTCGGGTACGGACTCAGGCCCAGCCGGTCGTGCACGGCCGAAATCTTCGGGTCGCGGTAGAGCGCATAATAACCCGGCCAGTCGCCGACCATCGCCGCGCGCCCCGTGCGGAAGCACTCGTGCACCTCCTCGTAATGCCACGCGGGCAGCTCACGCGGCACGAGCCCCTCGGCGTACAAAGTGCTCAGAAGCCCGAGCGCCCAGCGCCCGCCCTCGTTCTCTATGTCGGGCACGAGGCTGTCGGGGAAGAGTTGCGCGCCGGCCATCTCGGCCAGCTCGTAAAACGTCCCGAACAGCCCCGACTCGCGCCCCGGAAAGACGAAGCCGTAACGCCCGGTCGCGGCGCTCTGCCGCCTCGCCTCTTCGAGCAGCGCGTCCCACGTCGCGGGCGGGCGACTCATCAGGTCAGCGCGGTAGTGTAGCAGGCGCACGTCGATGTTGCGCGGCACTCCGTAGAGCTTCCCGCCGACCGAGGCCAGCTCAAGGATGAGCGGCACGAAGTCTTCCAGCTCGTCCGCGCCGACCAGCCCGTCTAAAGGCGCGAGGAAGTCGAGCTGCGAGGGCGCGTACTTCGTGTGCGTCGAGACGAGGTCGTAGGGGACTTCCCCGAGCGACGCCAGGTGCTTGTTGAGCGACGGGTGGTCGCCGCCGAAGCCCACGGAGACTTGAACGCCGGTCGCCTCCGTGAACCCTCGCAGGCGCTCGTAGAGCGGGTCGTAGGCCGGGCCCGTGACGAGCGCGACCGTTACCTCTTTATTCATTGGCTGCTCCTCCCGCCGCCTCGGCCCGCCCAGGCCGCGCCTTTGGGAAACTCGTAGCGCCGGAGCGATTCGGGCTTCATCTCGATGCCGTAGCCGGGCGCGTCGGGCACCAGATAGTGACCGCGCCGGATGACGACAGGGTTAACGAAGTGTTCGTGCAGGTGGTCTACGAACTCGACCCGCCTCTCTTCGAGCGAGCCGCTGACGGCGACGTAGTCGAAGACGGAGAGGTGCTGCACGTACTCGCAGAGCCCCACCCCGCCCGCGTGCGGGCAGACGGGCACGCCGAACTTCGCGGCCATCAGCAGGACGGCGAGCACCTCGTTCACCCCGCCCAGGCGGCAACTGTCTATCTGACAGAAGCCGATGGCCCCGGCCTGCAAGAGCTGCTTGAACATCACGCGGTTGTGGCAGTGCTCGCCGGTGGCGACGCGGACGGGCGCGACGGCGCGCGCTATCGCGGCGTGGCCGAGCACGTCGTCGGGGCTGGTCGGCTCCTCGATCCAGAGCGGCTTGAAGATGGACAGCTCGCGCACCCACTCGATGGCCTGCCCCACGTCCCAGACCTGGTTGGCGTCCAGCATCAAAGTCCGCCCCCAGCCGATCTCCTCGCGGATGAGCGCCGCGCGGCGCACGTCATCTTCGAGGCTGCGGCCGACCTTCATCTTGAAGTGCGTCCAGCCTTCGTCGATTGCCTCGCGCAACAGCCGCCGAATCTTCTCGTCCGTGTAGCCGAGCCACCCGGCGGAGGTCGTGTAGGCCGGGTAGCCCGTCTCGCGTATATGCGCCTCGCGCTCGGCCTTCGTCGGCTCAAGGCGGCGCAGGATTTCGAGCGCCTCCCCGGGCGTCAGCGCGTCCGTGATGTAACGGAAGGGCACGCACGCGACCAGCCGCTCTGGCGTCATGTCCGAGAGCAGTTTCCAGAGCGGCTTCCCCTCCGCCTTCGCCCACAAGTCCCACACGGCGTTGACGACGGCCGCCGCCGCGAGGTGCACGACGCCCTTCTCCGGCCCGAGCCAGCGGTACTGGCTGTCGCCCGTCATCAAGTCCCAGAACGCCCCCATGTCCCCCGTCAGCCCTTCCAGAGTCCGCCCGGAGAGCCGCGAGCCGACGGCCTCGGCGGCGGCACAGCACAGGTCGTTGCCGCGCCCGATGGTGAAGGTCAGCCCGTGGCCTTCGAGCCCTGCCGCAGAGTCCGTGCCGAGCACGACGTACGCCGCCGAGTAGTCCGGGTCGGGGTTCATCGCGTCCGACCCGTCGAGCGCGCGCGAGGTCGGGAAGCGTATGTCGAGCACCTTGATGTCTGTGATCGTGATCGCCATGATTAGGACAACCAGGTCAGAACCGCCCGCGGTAGCGGGTGGGGCGTGATGATACGGCGCATACGGTTAATGAAGGCCCACCCGCTACCGCGGGTGGTACTGACCGCTATACCCACAGCACGGGCTGGCGGATGAAGAAGTTCCTCACCACCTCCTCCACGTCCGAGTCGGCCGGGAGGCGCTTCCAGAGTTTGAGGTAGTCGGGGCGTTTGAGTGCGAGCCCCGCGAAGAGGAGGCTTGACTGCCGCATCGGCCACTCGGCGTCGTACATCACGTCGGGCTTGAGCGGCCACAGCCTCTTGTCGCGGATGAAGGGGGCCATGTACGCAAGCGCCCGCCTCATCCCGCGCCCGTCCGTTAGCTCGAACATCCAGAGGTCGTCCCGTTGCGTCGAAAGTATCCGGCAGACGGCCGCGAAGGCTTCGAGGTTGAAGAGCGAGTAGCCGTACGGCTTCGTCCGCCGAAGCTCCTGCGGGAAGCTGCCGTCGGCCGCCATCTGGTTCGGCACGAGCACCGTCTTGAACCTGTCGCGGCAGTAGTCGAGCAGCTCCCGATTCCCCGTCAAATGCGCGAAGGCCGCGACCTGCATCACCCAGCAGGTGCCGTGGTTATTCTTAGCCTCGCGCTCCTCGACGCCGTTCTTGCTCGTCCGCATCCAGCGCAGGTAGTCGGCGAACCACTTCCTGACGCCGGACAACTCGGCGGCGGCGAGCGCGCCCGACTTCCCCAGCACTTCGACGGCGCGCGCGACCTCGACGAGGTGGATGGTGTCGATGATGCCGACGCCGCGCCCCTTAGTGCGGCCGTGGATGGCCTGCGCGTATTCGAGGTGCGGGTTCATCAGCGTCGAAGGCTCAAGGAACCACGCGCGCAAGTGCAGCGCGGCGTGGCGCGCGTAGCGCCCGTCCTTCGTCAGCTTCCACGCGGCGGCGAGCGCGGCCGCCTGCACGCTCAGCCGCACGAGCGCGCGGCGGTGTCCGACGAAGTTGTCGGGGTTGGTCATGCCGTCGCGCTGCACGTAAGGGCCGGACGGGTTCTGCGGGTCGGGCCACCAGTAGTCGCCCTCGGAGAAGAAGTCGTGCGGCCCGCCCGCGCTGCGCGGGCTGCTCGAAGCGGTGACCGTGACGGGGCGCTCGGACAGGTACACACGCGCCGCCTTCAGCACGCGCGCGCGCTCGAAGGCGGCCACGTCGAAGGCCCGACCGTTCAAGGCGAGCAGAGGGGCGGCGACCACGGCCGCCGAGAGAAAATCCCGGCGCGTGTACACGTCTCCGCGTTCGTCAGGTCGTTTGTTCAAATTCCCCCTGCTTCAGAGTTGTCCGACATTCCTCTGACTCATGTCAACCCTGCGAGCCGGCGGCGCTACTGCCCCGCGGGGACGAGCCGCACGTTGACGAGCGTCAGGCCGAGCTTCTTGTCGGAGACGAGCGTCTGCGGCTTCAGGCTGAGTCCTGCACGGCCGGGCCTGTCCACGCGCAGGCGGCCGAGCCTGGAGACGACGTAAGGCCAGTAGGGGTTCGCGGGGTCTACCTCCTTGCCGTCGCGCCCGACCTTGCCGCGTAAGGTCTGCCCCGCCGACTCGATAAGCACCTCGTGGCCGCCCTCCCAGTCGCGCCCGTACTTCTGCTCGGAGGTCACGACGACCACGTCGTACTCGCCGGGGCGGACGACGCGGAAGTCCCAGTTGAGCCATTCGTCCTTGTTCGTCCAGCGCTCGGCCACGCCGCGCGTGTCGAAGCGCAGGCCCTCGCCGCCCGCCGCCGCGCGGTGGACTTCCGCGAGGTGCGCGGGGAGCGTGACCGTCCCGCCGGGCTGCTGCGTGAGCATCGTGTCAACCTCCGGCTCGCCCTCGACTTCGAGCGCGATGACCGAGTTGTACGCGTCGGGCGCCGAGGCCGGCAGCTTCAAGGCGAGCGCCTCGTGTCCGAGCGCAGCGTCCGACCGCTGCGTGAACTTGAGAGCCGCTTTGTTTGAAAGAAGGTACGCCCGCCTGACTTTGCTCTTCAGCCCGTAGAGCACAAGCTCGCCGCGCGGCCACTGGAAGACGTGTAGGTAGACGCGCCCCGGCTTCGTCGTGATGATTCCCCAAGGCTGCTCGTAGGGGAAGGGGCTCGGGCGCGCGCCGTAGACCGACTCGCTGTTGGCCTTGAGCCAGCGGCCGACCTGCGTCAGACGTTCGACGCTCTGCGCGGGGATGCGCCCCTCGGCCGTCGGGCCGACGTTGAGCAGGTAGTTGCCGCCGCGGCTCGACACCTGTACGAGTTGGCGGATGAGGACGCCCGTGGGCTTCCAGTTCTGGTCGTCGCGCTTGAAGCCCCACGTGTCGTTCATCGTGACGGGCGTCTCCCAGTCGCGCCTGACCTTGCCGACGCTGATCTGGTTGTCGCCCGCCGAGTCGTAGTCGCCGAGGCCGTGGCCGACGCGCCCGCTCACGAGGCAGTCGGGCTGGAGCTTATGAACCAGCTCGACCAGCTCCCTGCTCTGCTCGCGCGTGATGTCGCGCGGCGTGTCGAACCAGATGAGGGCGACGGGGCTGTAGCCCGTCAGAAGCTCTGTGACCTGCGGCTTGACCTTCTCGTCGAGGTAGCGCTGGAAGTCGCGCTTCCTGTCCGCCGGCCAGTCCCAGTCGTTGCCGGCGGCGTCGCGCTCGTGCCAGTCCTGCGTCTGCGAGTAGTAGAAGCCGAGGCGGACGCCGTACTTGCGGCAGGCTTCCGAAAGCTCTTTCAAGGGGTCTCTACGGAAGGGCGTCGCGTCCGCGATGTTGTAGGGGCTCGCCTTCGAGCGGTACATGGCGAAGCCGTCGTGGTGCTTCGAGGTGATGACGAGGTACTTCATCCCGGCGTCGCGCGCGAGGCGCACCCAGGCGTCGGCGTCGAACTCGACGGGGTTGAACTGCTTCGTCAACTGCTCGTACTCGGCGACGGGAATCCGCGCGCGGTTCATGATCCACTCGCCGATGCCGGGCACGAGCTTCCCCTTCCACTCGCCCGCGGGCACGGCGTACAGGCCCCAGTGGATGAAGAGCCCGAAGCGCGCCTCGCGGAACCACTTCAGGCGTCGGTCGCGCTCGGCCTCGGCCCTGTCGGCCGTCTGAGCGCGGGCCACGTAGTCATGCGCCGAGCCGAACAAAGCGGCGCAGACGAGCACACACCTCAACGCTTTTGAATGAAGCACGCGGGACTGTCCTCTCGTGTGAAAGCCGGGTCAGTACCGCCCGCGGTAGCGGGCGGGCCTTGCGGGTGCAGCCTGACGATTACAGGCAGCAGCGCTCTCATCAATCAACAGGCCGTCATCGCCACGCCCACCCGCTACAGCGGGCGGTTCTGACCGCTATACTGCCCCGCGCTCGCGGCGGCGGACGAACAGCTCGTCCTGCCTGGGCTCCGACTCGCATTCGAGGGCGATGGTCGTGACGGGCATGTCGGGCGCGCGCATCAGCAGACCGCGGAAGCGTATGCGGTACTCGTCCTGCTCGAAGCGGACGGGCTTACCGCTGGCGAGCAGGCGCGCCGACCTGACCCTGGTCTGCAAACCCGCAAACGCGAGGTCGTCGCCGCCCGGCCAGTAGTGGACGTGGAAGTAGAGCGTGTTGCCGCGGCGCGAGAAGCTGCCGTTGCGCGAGCGGCGCGGCTGGCAGCGCTGGTTGTTGACGTAGACCGACTCGCCGTTGCGCGCCGTCCAGCGCCCGACCGCGCCGAGGATGGCGATGGATTCGAGCGGCACGGAGCCGTCCGGTTTGGGGCCGACGTTGAGCAGGTAGTTGCCGCCGTCGTGCGCGCAGGTGATGAGGTTGCGGACGATCTGCCTGGGCGTCTTCCAGCCGTCGTCGGCGCGGTGGTAGCCCCAAGAGTCGTTCATCGTCATGCAGGACTCCCACGCGCGCCCGGCCTCGGTGGCCTCGATCCGCTGCTCGGGCGTGGAAAAATCTCCGGCGAGCTTGTTGCGGTTGTTGACGATGATGTCGGGCTGAAGCTCGAAGACCATCCGGTTCATCCGCTCCGACTCCCACCCCGCGGCGTCGAGCGGCCAGGACACGTCGTACCAGAGGATGTCCACCTTGCCGTAGTTGGTCAGGAGTTCCCGCAGGTGCGTGTGGATGTAATCGACGAAGCGGCGGCGCGCCGCCTCGTCCGTCGCGCAGCGCGCGCCGTCCGGGTGGTGCCAGTCCATCAGCGAATAGTAGAAGCCGACGCGCAAGCCCTCGGCGCGCGCCGCCTCGACGTACTCGCGGACGAGGTCGCGCCCCGGCCCCTGGCGCGGCGCGCAGAAGTCGGTCGTCTTCGTGTCGAAGAGGCAGAAGCCCTCGTGGTGCTTGGTCGTCATGACCATGTAGCGTTGCCCGGCGCGCTTCGCCAACTGCGCCCACTCGCGCGCGGCGTTCGGGCGGGGGCGGAACTCCTTGGCGAGCTTCGCGTACTCGTCCGCCGAAATGCCCTCCATCTCCTGCACCCACTCGTGTCGGCCGGGCACGCTGTAGAGGCCCCAGTGGATGAACATGCCGAACTTGGCCTCGTGCCACCACTTCATGCGCCGCTCTCGGTCGGCTTTTGTTTCCGCGCTCTCCTGCGGGACGGGAGGCGGGTTCGACTGCGCGCGCGCCTCGATTAAAGGCAGCGTCGTTACCGCCGCGCCCGCGCCGAGTAGCTTCAGGTAGTCGCGTCTGGACATCTGTCCGTCGTCCATGCTTGATGTTTCCCCTGCTCTGCCAATGGCGGTATGCAATCCCCTTCACCTACCGTTTAGAGGCGGGCTATGCCCGCCGGCTCGCGTCACCTCGAAGCTCGGGCTGGCGGTCGGAGACCGCCTCTAAACGGTGATGGGAAAGCTCAGAAGCGAACGACACTAAAACACAAACCTCAGCCCGAACTGCAACTGGCGCGCGCTCGTCCCCTGCGCGAGCGCGGTGACGCGGCCCGCCCCGGCGGCGATGGCCGTCGCGCTGCTGTTGATGGTCAGCGCGGAGGGCACGTCCCAGTTCTGTACGTTGAAGACGTTGAAGGCTTCGCTGCGCAGTTGCAGCTTCATCCCCTCGCGGAACTCGACGTTCTTGAAGAGCGAGAAGTCCATGTTGAAGACGGCCGGGCCGCGGAAGACGTTGCGGCCGAGGTTGCCGAACGCGCCGTTGGGGATGCCGAAGGCGCAGGGGTTGAACCAGCTCTGGCGCGTGCGCACGGCGTCGGCCGCGCGCCCGCCCTGCGAGATGGTGCGCTGGCAGAGCGGGTCGGGGTTGGCCGCGACCGGCCCCGCCGTGAACGGGTCGGCCAGAAGGTTCGGCCGCAGGTAGTTGCCCGGGGCCGAGGGCGCGCTCCCGCGTATGTTGGCGAGGTCGCCCGTGATCTGCAAGTTGTAGGGCTGGCCCGAGCGAGCCTGCATGATGTAGTTCGTCTGCCAGCCGCCGAGGAGCCAGGAGGCGGCGCCGTTCGAGAGCCAGCGCTTGCCGCGCCCGAACGGCAGCTCGTAGACCGTGGCCCACGAGACGAAGTGCGTGATGTCGTAGGACGAGACGCCGCGCGCCGTCGTCCGGTCGTAGTAGTTCTGGATGGTCGAGCCGCCGCCCGGCCCGTTCTCCACGTTGAAGTAGCCGCTGCCCACGTCGATGGATTTGCCCCACGTGTAGGAGAGTATCGAGTGGAGGCCGCGGGAGAAACGTCTTTGCAGACGCGTCTCGAGCGCGTTGTAGTTCGAGTAGCCGGTGCTCATCGTGTAGTTGATGTTCGCGCCGACCCACGGCATCGGCCGCGTCGCGTCAACGACCGCCGCGGGCGTGCCCGCCGGGAAGGCGCGGTTCGCCGTGTTGGCGAAGCCCGAGTAAGGCAGACGCCCGTTGCGGCTGCCGACGTAGGCGGCGGAGAGCAGGAGGGTCGGCGTCAGTTGGCGTTGCAGCTCGACGTGCCACTGGCTCGACCAACTGTCCTTGTAGTTCGGGTCGTCGCCGAAGGTGTTGGCGGGCGTCCACGGGTTCGTGGTCGGCAGGGGCGTGGCGAAGCCCTGACTCTGTATCTGGATGATGTTGGCGAAGGTGTTGTTGACGAAGTTGGCGCTGGCGTTGGCAGTGCCCGCGAAGGCCGTCGCGTCTGGCCAGATGGCCATCTCAAGGTCGTTCTGCGCGTACTGGCTGCGCGCGGGCAGCGCGTCCCAGTAGAGCCCCCAGCCCGCGCGCAGGACGGTCTTCGGGTTCATCGTCCAGGCGACGCCGACGCGCGGCCCCCAGTTGTCCTTGATCGGCGGCGGCGCGAAGAAGCGCTTGCCCGCGAGCACGACGCGGCCGAAGTTGGGGTCGTTGCGGAAGGCGTCGGGGATGCAGGGCGCGGCCCGCGCCACGCTACAGAAGGCGGGCATCGTCTCCGCGCCGATGATCCATTGACGGTTCGGCAGGTCGAGCGCGTTCCACAGTCTCCCGTCGAGCGTCTCGGGCTGAGTCAAATAGTCGTAACGCAGGCCGAGCGTCAGCATCACGTCGCGGCTCACGCGCCACTCGTCCTGAAAGTAGGCCGCCCACGCGCCGTACTTGAACTGCACGGGGCCGCCGCCCGGCGTCGGGAGCTGCGCCTGGAAGTCGTTCGGGAAGCCGAGCAGCGCGGAGGCGAGCGAGAGTCCCGTGGTGCCCGAGGCGGCCGAGGGGTTGCGCGTCTGCTCGTCGCTGAAGTTGTAGCGCTGGAAGGTGTTCAACTGGATGCGCTTGGCCTCGATGTACCAGAAGCCGGCCTTGAGGTTGTGGCTGCCCTTGACCCAGATGGCGTTGGGCGTGACGCTCCAGTTCGGGTTCTCGCGGATGGCCGCGCCGCGCACGCCGAAGTCGTTGTTGCCGCCGTTCGTCCAGTTGGCGAGGCGCACGAGCAGGCCGCCGTACCTGTCGATGTCGCGGAAGCCCTGCTGCGCCATCGGGTCGGTGCCGGCCTCGTGCCGGTTCGACTGCCCCGAATCGACGCCGGGGCGTCCGGCGTAGCCCGCGCGCACGTCGAGGATGAAGCTGGGGCTGAAGGTGTGCGTCCACGCGCCGCCGTAGTTCCGGCCCTGCCCGCTCCCGGCGGTCGAGCCGACGTCGCCGATGGGATTAAAGACCGAGACGTTCTGCTGCGTGTAGCGGAAGAAGACCGTGTCGTTATCGCCGAAGCGGTGGTCGATGCGAACCTGGTAGCCGTTCGAGTTGTTCGTCGTCGGCCGCCCCTGCACGAAGTTGTTCGAGGGGTCGCCCGAGAAGTTCGGCGTCGCCGCGTAGGTGCGGAAGAACGCCTGCATGGCCGGGTTGATGAGCGCCTGCGGAATCTTGTTGCAGGGCGTGCCCGTGTTCTGCGCCTGCCTATTCTGAGAGTCCAACGGCAGAGGGTTCCCCGAGGCGTCGCAGCGGAACGGGTCGCGCACGAAGGTGCTGCCGGAGGCGCGCGTCGAGTACGGATTAAAAATCTGCCGGCGGAAGCTGGCGCTCGTGTTGGTGAAGTCGCCATTAATCTCCGCCGCGGTCGGCACGTACGAGAGCGCGAGCGAAGGCTGGCTGTAGCGCCAGCCGTCGTAGCCGACCGAGAAGAAGGTTCGGTTCTTAAATATCGGCCCGGTCAGCGACGCGCCGAACTGGTTCTGCCTGAAGGGCGCGGGCTCTTCGGGGACGAGCTGCCCGGGGCGGCAGCGCGCGGGCGTGCACACGTCGAAGGAGTTGCGCGCGTCGAAGGCGTCGTTGCGCACGAACTCGAAGGCCGAGCCGTGGAAGCGGTTCCCGCCCGACTTCGAGACCATGTTCATCACGCCGCCCGACGCGCCGCCGAACTCGGCCTTCGCGTCGTGCCCGACGACCTTGAACTCCTGCACCAGGTCGAGGTTCGGGATGACGATGTAGGTCGGCCCGCGGACGTTCGTGTTGATGATGCCGTCGTAGAAGTAGAGCTTCGAGCGGTTCTGCTGCCCGTGGAACGAGGGGTCTGAGAAGCCCGAGCCGGGGATGCCGACGTTGCCTTCGACGCCGCCGACGTTGCGGTTCTGCGAAGTGGAGACGGGCGTCACGCCGGGCGTCAGCGTCAGGAGCTGCGTGAAGTTCCTGCCGTTCAAAGGCAGGTCTTCAATCGCCTTCTCGGGGATGACCGTGCCCAGCTCGGTCGAGGAGGCTTGAATCAGCTCGCCGCCCGCGACGACCTCGACGGTCTGCGTGACCGCGCCGACCGTGAGCGAGACGTTCTGCGTGAGCGTCTGGCTGACGCCCACCTCGAACGGCGAGGTCTGGACTGCGCTGAAGCCCTGGGCCGCGACCCGCAGGACGTACGTGCCGGGCGTGACGTTGACGAAGGTGTAGTAGCCGCCCTCGCCGGCCGTGGCGCGCGTCTCGATGTTCGTCGCGCGGTTGACGAGCGTGACGGCCGCGCCGGGCACGACCGCGCCCTGCTGGTCGGCCACCGTCCCGTTGACGCCGCCCGTCGCCGTCTGCGCGGAGGCGGCCGTGCAGAAGAGGGTAAGCAAGAGAGCGGTCTGTAAGCACTTCATGGCTCAGGCACTCCTTATCTCAAGCAGCAAGCTCAGAAGTTGATCCGCAGCGAAGCCTGCATGACGCGCGGCGAGCGCGCGGCGCGCGGCGTGCCGAAGAGGGTGTTGGTCTGGACGTACTTGCCGAAGTTCGGGCCGAACGTCCGCACGCCGCCCGCCACGGAGGTGGTCGTGTCCACGGCGAAGGTCATCGCGCCGTTGATGTCCGAGAAGTTCGTCCGGTTGAAGAGGTTGTATGTCTCCCAGCGCAACTGGACGCCGCGGTTCTCGCCCAGCCGGAAGTTCTTGAAGAGCGCCACGTCCGTGTTGAAGATCGAAGGCATGCGGAGCAGGTTCCGCTGGAGGTTGCCGATCTGCCCCTGCGCGCGCGGCGGGGCGAAGCAGGTGGTGTCGATGACGTACGGCGTCCCCGTCGGGTCGAACGTCCCCGGCCGCCGGTTCGGGTCGCAGAGCAGCACCGGGCGCGCCTGTATGTCGCCGCCCGTGAAGTCCGTGGCGGCCGTCGACGAGCACTGCGTCGCCGAGGTGGCGACGAACCCGGGCGCGCACGCCTCGCCCGCGGTCTTCGTGTAGGTCCCGCCGGTGAAAGTCCAGTTCAGCCCCGTCCCCGTCCCGAAGGTCTTGGGCTTGCCCGAGGCGTAGGAGGTCGTGCCGGAAATCTGCCACCCGTCGAAGACGGCGCTGACGAAGCCGCTGCCCCCGAAGCGGCGGCTCAGCGGCGGCAGGTCGTAGATGTAGTTGACCGTGAGGATGTGCGTCTGGTCGAAGTCCGCCGGGCCGTAGTTGAACTCCTTGTAGGGGCGGCCGTGGAACACGTCGCCGGTGTCGTCGTCCCTTGAGTGGTCGAAGGTCTTCGACCAGGTGTAGGCCACGCCGAACTGTAAGCCTTGCGCGTACCGGCGGTTCACCTGCATCTGGAGCCCGTTGTAGTTCGAGCTGCCCGACCAGGTCGTCATCACGATGTCGCCGTAGCCGCGGTACGGGCGCAGGAAGTTGTCGGCCAGAGCGCCCAGAGAGTGAACGCCGTTCTGCGTGACGGCGGAGAAGGGGTTGCGCCTGCACCCGGCCTGCGTCGCGACGCAGTTGACGCCGCCGGGGCTCAGGTCGATGAACTTCGCGCCGTCGGGAACCTGGTTGATGTTGTGCCTCTCGCCCAGGTGCCTGCCGAGCGAGCCGACGTAGCTGACTTCGATGACGGTGCCGAAGCCGAGGTCGCGCTGCACGCCGAACTGGAAGTTGTAGACGGTCGGCGTGTGCGACTGGACTTCGACCGCGTTGACGTTGCTCGGCGATGTCAGCGCCGTGCCGATGACGTTGACGAGGTTGTCGATGTTGCAGCCGGCGCAGGGGCCGATGGAGAACGAACGGTTGGCCGGCGGGTTGTTGACGAGGTTGCCGCCCGTCGTGCCGCCGCCCGGCCGCGCGGTGTGGTAGACGCCGCCCATCGCGCGGATGACCGTCTCGCCCTTACCGTTAATGTCCCACGCGAACCCGACGCGCGGCTCAAGGTCGAACGGCCGCGTGACGCGGTAGCCCTTCGGCGTGTTCGCATCCGTCCCGAGCGCCAGGCCGTTGTTGATGTCGCCGACGACCGAGCCGTCCGCGTTCCTCACGAAGGTTCCGACCAGGTTGGTGTTGGTCAAAAGCACGGTCGGGTTACGAGGGTCGATGGCCCGCCGGTTCGCGGCCGGGCACGCGGCGGCCGTCAGCGCGACGGTGCAGGCCGGCAGGTAGAGCAGCGGAGCCCTGGCCGGGTCGTAGAGTCGGGGGTCGAAGTTCGAGCCCTGCCCGTCGATCTGGTAGAGCGGCGTGTGGTAGCCCACGCGCAGCCCGTAGTTGAGCGTGAGGCGGCGACCCGCCTTCCACTCGTCCTGCGCGTACCACTGGAGGATCGTCATCTGGAGGTTCGTGTAGGGGCGCGCGCTCGACTCGCTGTAGGTGCGGAAGTTGCGGAGCAGCGCGTTGGCGTACGGGTAGCCGGTCGCGCCGAGCGCGGTCGTGAAGCTGCTGTTGTTGTCGAAGTTGAAGACGCCCGACCACTGCCCGCCCGGGGCCTCGCCGTTGCGCAGCCGCTCGAAGTAGAGGCCGAACTTCAGGCTGTGCGCGCCGCGCGAGATTGAGAGGTTGTCGGCGAAAGAGGGCCTGATGTAGTCGTTGCCGATCTCGCCCCAGCGGTCGAGCCAGTTGATGTTGGCCGGCGTCCCCGGCACGCCCGACCACCCCGTCGCGCGCGGGATCGTGCCCAGACGGTTGTTCTGCGGGAAGAGCTGCGGCGCGGTGTAGTTCAACACGCTCCGCTGCAACCCCTCGACGAAGCCGTCGGACGGGACGAAGCCTTCGGAGTCGTGGCGCATGCCGAAGTTGAACTCGTTGACCACGGTCGAGCTGAAGACGTGGACCTAGTTGGCCGACCAGCCGTTGTCCTTGTAGAGGTAGTGCGAGCTAATGCCCCAGCGGTTGGCGTCCCCGCCCGGCCACCCCGAAGTCCCGAGCCCCTCGTTGTCGGAAGTCCACCACTGCCCCTTCCAGTAGACGCTGTCCCTGCCCGTGGGCTTGAAGTCGAAGCGGATGACGTAGCTGTGCTTGGGCACGTCAACGCTCTTCTGATTGACGTAGTTGAAGGCCGCCCCGGCCAGCGTGCGGCCGCCGACGGAGTTCGGCAGAGGGAAGTAGTTGAGCAGCGCCTGGCCGCTCCGGTTGATGCGCCCCGCCGGGATGATGTTGCCGGGGAAGGGCTGGCCCGTCAGGGGGTCGGTGACGACGATCAGCCTCCCCGAGCTGTCGAACGACTGCGAGAAGTCGCCCTGCCGCTCGCGCGCCGTCGGCACCGTGACGAAGACCGGGTCGGTGGGCGTGATGGTGTGCGGCTTCTCGACGTTGACGAAGAAGAAGGCCCTGTCCTTCAAAAGCGACGGCCCGCCCTAGCCGAACTTCGGCAGGGGCATCGGCCCGCCGTAGTTGAAGCCCCAGATGTTGTGGCGGTAGAGAGGCTTCCGCAGCCCCGCCTTGTTGGTGAAGAAGGGCGCGGCGTTGAGCGCCTCGTTCCGGAGGAAGTAGTAGGCCGTGCCCTTGTAGTCCTTCGTCCCGCCCTTCGAGACGATGTTGATGGGCGCGCCGCCGTTGTTGCCGTACTCGGCGGCGTAGTTGTTGCGCAGCACCTTCACCTCGCCGACCGCGTCCTGGCTGATCGACATGCTGATCTTGTTGCTGCCGCTCGGCTCCGCCGCGTTCAGCCCGTCGATGGTGGCGACCGCCGAGCGGCCGCGCTGCCCCGAGATGTTCGGCAGGTTGGTGCCGAAGCCCTCGCCGAGCGCCTCGATGTCGTCGTCGTTCGAGGTGCCCGGGATCAGGCGCAGGAGCGAGGTGATGTCGCGCCCCTTCGTCGAGATGAGCGCGATCTGGTCGGAGGTGAGCCGCGCCGTCAGGTCGCTCGACGCGGTCTCGACCGTCGCGCCCGAGGCGACGGTCGTCACCATCTCCGTGACTTGGCCGACGCTCAGGGGGAGTTCCCCGAGCGCGAGGCTCTCGTTGGCGCTCAGGACGGTGTTCCGCCGTTCAAGTATCTGGAAGCCCTGCTGCTCGACCCTCACGGTGTAGACGCCGGGCTGGACGGCGGCGAAGGCGAACCGCCCGTCCTCGTTCGTGTTGACGTTGCGCTTCTCGCCGGTCTTCTCGTTGACGAGCGTCACGGCGGCGCCCACGAGCACGCCGCCCGAGGCGTCGGTCACCGTGCCCGTGATGTTGCCGGTGACGGACTGCGCCGCCGCCGCCCGGCAGAGCAGGAGGGCCAGGCAGAGGCCGCACACCAACGTCGGCCGGCGTCTCAGGAAGGTAGGCATAGGGTTCTCCTTTTACTCACGGCAGGGCCGATTCCTTTACGGGGTTTGTATAAGACGGCGACCAATAGACCGGCCCGCGGGCGCGGCTGGGTACAACTCCCCGACACGGGCGGCGACGTTGGACTCGGCCGGCGGCATGGCTCCTGACCCTTGCTGGCTCGGACTGGACTGACGCTTGGTTTTTTCGGCGAGCGCCGGGGCGAAAAGCCCGGGTTCGGGCACATCGCTCGCTCAGGAAAACCCCGCCTTCGCACCCGGCGCGGACAATATACTTGATTTTGTTACCGATAACAAGTATATTTTTACCGGTAACATTTTTCCGCCCGTACGCGGCCGGGAAGCCGCTCCGGGCCGATTGGTCAACGGGGCCGGGGATTCTTTAAACTCCTCTCAACTGATTCGCGGTAAGGCACGGAGGGCTTCGACGGATGGGGTCTCGGTACGCCGACAAGGTCGTGATCGTCACCGGCGGCAGCAGCGGCATCGGCAGGGGCTGCGCGCGGGAGTTCGTCCGCGCGGGCGCGCGCGTCGTCGTCTGCTCCAACGACGAGGAGGGCGGGGCCGCGGTCGCGCGCGAGCTGCAAGACCTCGCGCGCGCCGAAGGGCGCGGCGACGCCCTCTTCCTCTACTGCGACGTGACGAAGGAGGAGGACGTGCGCGGCCTGGTCGAGACGACCGTCGAGCGCTTCGGCCGCCTGGACTGTCTCATCAACAACGCGGGCTGGCACCCGCCGCACAAGCCCATCGACGACTTCTCGGCCGAGGAGTTCCGCGCGCTCCTGGAGCTGAACCTCGTCAGCGTCTTTACGGCCTGCCGGCTCGCGCTCCCGCACCTGCGGAGGGCGCGCGGCAACGTCATCAACATGTCGAGCCTCGTCGGGCAGATCGGCCAGCACCACGCGACGACCTACGTGGCGACGAAGGGCGCGGTGACGGCCTTCACCAAGGCGCTCGCTTTGGACGAGGCGGCGCACGGCGTGCGGGTCAACTCTGTCTCGCCGGGCAACATCTTCACGCCGCTGTGGCAGGAGGCCGCGGACGCCGCGCCCGACCCGGAGCGCGCGCTGGCCGAGGGCCGCGCGGCGCAGCCCGTGGGGAGGATGGGGACGGCCGAAGAGGTCGGCCGCCTCTGCCTCTTCATCGCGGCGGAGGCGACGTTCACGACCGGCGTGGATCACATCATCTCGGGCGGGGCCGAGCTGGGCTACGCCAACAAGAGCGGGAAGGATGAGGGATTGCCACTTGAGCGCGTATGAAGGCTATTCACCACGGAGACACGGAGGCACAGCTTGATGCCTAATGCTCTTCAAGCTGTGCCTCCGTGTCTCCGTGGTGAAATCTTCTTAGTTCGCGCCGCTTGAGCTGCGCACGATCAGTTCGGGGGGCAGGACGACCTGCTTCCTGTCCGGCTCTTCGCCTTCGATGAGTTGCAGGAGGAGGCGCGCGGCCTGCTGCCCCATCTCGCTCCGCGACCAGGAGACGGTCGTCAGGGGCACACGCAGCATGTCGCCGTAGTGTATGTTGCCGCCGCCGACGAGCGCCACGTCGCGCCCGACGCGGCGGCCCGCCTCTTCGAGCGCCTGCATCGCGCCGATGGCCGCCGGGTCGTTGACGGCGAAGACGGCGCCGGGCACTCCGCCCTCTTCGAGCCAGAGGCGCGTGGCCTCGTAGCCGTCGCGCTCCGAGAAGCCGCAGTCGCGCACGAGCGCGTCGTCGAGCGGCAGGCCGTGCTTCTCAAGCGCGCGGCGGTAGCCCTCGAAGCGCCCCTCTGACGTGGAAGCGCCTGTGCCGCGCAGGTGTCCGACGCGCTTGTGGCCCAGGCCGATGAGGTGCTCGGTCGCGAGCATCCCGACCTGCACGTCGTCGGTCGTGACGACGGGGCAGCTTAAGCCTTTCAGCCGCCGGTCGATGAAGACGACCTTGGCCCCCTCTTTGACGATGCGCTTGTAGAAGTTGACCTTGCCCGGCGGCAGGGACGAGGCGACGATGAGGCCGTCGGTGCGCGGCAGCAGCGCCTCGGTCTCGTCCAGCTCTTTGGCCGCGTCCTCGTCCGTGTTGCAGATGAGGTTGCGGTAGCCGAGCGGGCGCGCGACCGCCTCGACGCCCCGGTAGATTTCCGCGAAGTAGGAGTGCATCAGGTCGGGCACGACCACGCCGATGAGGTGCGAGCGGTTCGTGGCGAGCGCGCGCGCGTGCTGGTTCGGCTGGTAGTTCAGACGCCGCGCGACTTCGAGCACCCGCGCGCGCGTCTCGGCGTTGATGAGCGGGTGGTCGTTGATGGCGCGCGAGACGGTCATCTTCGAGACGCCCAGCTCGCGCGCGATGTCGGCCAGTGTGACGGGCATTAGCTTCTACTTGGTGCCGGGGCTTCCGAACCGCATCTTACATGGATAGCGCCTCCAGCGCCACCGATGTTTCAGGAGTCAACCACAGAGGCACGGAGACACGGCTCAGGCGCAGCTAAAGCATTAAAGCTGGGTCTCCGTGCCTCTGTGGTTAACCTTAACCTGCTTAGTGGTGCGTGACGATGAAGACGAAAAAGTTTCTGAAGGCCGTTCCTTTCCTCCTGCTTGCTTCTCTTCTCTGCGCGCCGCCCGCGGCGAGTTCCAGCGCGGCGCGACGGGCGGACGCCGACGGCGTCTACAACGTCCGCGCGTTCGGGGCGTGGGGCGACGGGAGGGCGCTCGACTCGCCGGCGATTAACAAGGCGATTGACGCGGCGCACGCGGCGGGCGGCGGCACCGTCCGCTTCCCTGCGGGCACGTACCGCTCTTTCTCCATCAGGCTGAAGAGCAACGTCTCGCTCCACCTCGACGCGGGCTCGGTCGTCCTCGCCGCCGACCCGCGCGACGGCGACGGCAGGTACGACCTGCCGGAGCCGAACCGTTGGGACGCTTATCAGGACTTCGGCCACTCGCACTGGCAGAACAGCCTCATCTGGGGCGAGGGCGTCGAGAACGTCTCGATCACGGGCTT
The DNA here is from genome assembly GCA_035563535.1 of Pyrinomonadaceae bacterium. Lineage (GTDB taxonomy): Bacteria > Acidobacteriota > Blastocatellia > Pyrinomonadales > Pyrinomonadaceae > QHXN01. The sequence continues at coordinate 95,785 of DATMVD010000008.1, forward strand.
CGGCCTCATCCACGGCAAGGGCCTCGTCCGCAGCGGCGGCCAGTCGCGCACGCAGGCGCAGAACGACGCGCTCAACGCCGCGCGCGACAAAGAGCCGAAGACGCCCTTCGGCTACCCGAACCCGCGCGACCGCGTGGAGCCGGGCTGGGGCAACAAGGCCATCTCCCTGAAACTTTCGCGCAACGTCACGCTGCGCGACTTCTCCATCCTGCACGGCGGCCACTTCGCCGTCCTCGCCACCGGCGTGGACAACCTGACGATTGACAACCTGAAGATCGACACCAACCGCGACGGCATAGACGTGGACGCCTGCCGCAACGTGCGCATCTCGAACTGCACCATCAACTCGCCCTTCGACGACGGCATCTGCCTCAAGAGTTGTTCCTACGCCCTCGGCTTCGCGCGCGCGACGGAGAACGTGACCGTCACGAACTGCCAGGTCTCCGGCTACGACGAGGGGACGCTGCTCGACGGCACCTTCAGGCGCGAGTACAAGAAGTACAGCCACGGCAGCACGACGGGGCGCATCAAGTTCGGGACGGAGTCGAACGGCGGGTTCAGGAACGTCACCATCACGAACTGCCTCTTCGACTACTCGCGCGGCCTCGCGCTCGAAACCGTGGACGGCGGGCTCCTCGAAGACGTGACCATCTCGAACGTCACGATGCGCGACGTGACGAACTCGCCCATCTTCCTCCGCCTCGGCGCGCGCCTGCGGGGGCCGAAAGAGAAGACGAAGGTCGGGGAGCTGCGCCGCGTCGAGATCAGCAACCTCGTCGTCTACAACGCCGACCCGAAGTACGCCTCCATCATCAGCGGCATCCCGGGGCACGACATCGAGGACGTGCGCCTCAGCAACATACGCATCCACTACCGCGGCGGCGGCACGCTCGCGCAGGCCGCGCTCGACCCGCCCGAGAAGGAGTCGGACTACCCCGAGCCCGTCATGTTCGGCGAGATGCCCGCCTACGGCTTCTTCGTCCGCCACGCAAAGGGTCTTGAGATGCGCGACGTGCAGGTCACCTTCATGGCGGAAGACCTGCGCCCCGCCTTCGTCCTCGACGACGTGCGCGGGGCGGACTTCCGCAACCTCAAGGCGCGTCTCGCGCCCGGCGCTTCCACCTTCGTCCTCAAGAACGTCGAAGACTTCAGCCTCCAACAGAGCCGCCCGCTCCCCGACACCGTGTTGGAGCGCGCGACGCTGAAGAAGCTCTGATGAAATTTCAAATTTCAAATTTTAATTTTCAAACCCTTCGCCTCTGCGCGCTGCTGGCGGCGCTGGCTCTTAACGCTTCCGCACAAACGCAGGGGCTGCGTTGGGAGCGCGTGGCCCCGGGCGTGTGGCGCGCGCAGGCGGGCAGGCCGGAGAGTCTGACGCTGCTCGGCGCGGCCGGGGCGAGGCCGGCGTTGGGGGCGTTGGGTAAGCTGCCCGACGCGCCGTTCCCTTTAGACCGGAGGGAGGTCGAGGCGCGGCGTTGGGGCTGGAAGACTGCCGTAAGGCTGCCGCTCGCGCTCGACGAGGAGGTCTACGGCCTCGGCGTGGACTTCAAGACGATGCGGCGGACGGGCTCGACGTTCCGGCTGCACGTAGACCACTGGGGCGGCGTGACGGGGCGGACGCACGCGCCCGTGCCGCTCTACGTCTCGACGCGCGGTTACGCGGTGCTCTTCAACTCTGCCCGTTATTTAGACGTGAGCGTGGGGCTCGGCGTGCGTCTGGCGGCGAAGGAGAAGCCGCCGGTTATCGACCGCACGACGGGCAAGGGCTGGGCGGCGCTGCCGCGCTCGGACTCGGTGGAGGCTCTGGCGAACGCAGAGGGGTTGGAGGTCTACGTCTTCGCCGGGCCGACGATGCTGGACGCCGTCCGCCGTTACAACCTCTACAGCGGCGGCGGCGCGCTCCCGCCGAAGTGGGGGCTGGGCTTCCTCGCGCGCACGCCGACGCGCTACAGCGCCGAGCAGGCGCTCAAGGAGATCGACGAGTTTCGCAGGAACGGCATCCCGCTCGACATGCTCGGGCTCGAACCGGGCTGGCACGACCGGGCGTACCCTTGCTCTTTCGAGTGGGACGCCGCGCGCTTCCCAGACCCGGCCGGGTTCCTCGCGGAGGTCGAGCGACGGCACGTCCGCGTCAACCTCTGGTTCAACCCGTACGTCTCGCCGACCGCGCCGCTCTACAAGAGGCTCCTCTCCTACGCCGGGACGCACCTCGTCTGGAACGGCATCGTGCCGGACTACACGCTGCCCGCGCCGCGGAAGATTTTCTCGGAGCACCTCGAACGCGAAGTCCTGGGCGTCAACCCGCGCGCGGTCGGCGGCTTCAAGATCGACGAGGTTGACGGTTACGACCGCTACCTATGGCCCGACACCGCGACGTTCCCTTCGGGGCACGACGGCGAGCAGTTGCGGCAGACGTACGGGCTGCTCGTGCAGCGGCTCGTCTACGACCTCTTTCGCAAAAGGAACCTGCGCACGTTCGGGCAGGTGCGCGGCACGAACGCGGGCGCGTCCCCGCTCCCCTTCGTCATCTACAACGACAACTACGCCTTCGACGAGTACATCACGGCGGTCGGCAACAGCGGCTTCGCGGGCGTGCTCTGGTCGCCGGAGGTGCGCGGCGGAAAAGGTGAGGAGATGCTGCGGCGCACGCAGGCCGTCGTCTTCTCGCCGCTCGCGCTCTTCAACGGCTGGGCCACCGACGACAAACTCTGGACGCATACGGAAGTGAAGGATGACATACGCGCCGCCATCAACTTGCGCATGCGCCTGCTGCCCTACCTCTACACGACCTTCGCGCAGTACCACTACGAGGGCACGCCGGTCGTGAGGCCGATGCAGCTCGCCGAGGGTTTCACGACGACGCGGACTCAGCCGGAGTCAGTGCGGCTCGACGCCACCGCCAACCCCTACGCCATCGGACGGGTGCATGAGGTGAAGGATCAGTACATGCTCGGCGACTCGCTGCTCGTCGCGCCCATCCCGCCGGGCGTCAAGATGCGCAAGGTCGTCCTGCCCCCGGGGCGCTGGTACGACTTCTACACCGGCCGCCTCGCGGGCGAGGGGCAAACGATAGAGGTCACGCCCCCGCTCTCGAACATCCCCCTCTTCGTCAGAGACGGCGGCCTCGTCCCCCTGATAGCCGAGCGCCAGTGGTCGCCGGGCAGGGATGAAGTCCTCCCGCTCGAAGTGCGACACTACGGCGAGCGCCCCGGCCGGCTCGCGCTCTACGACGACGACGGCGAGACCTTCGACTACGAGCGCGGCGAATACTCGTGGACGACCCTTAACGTGGCGAGGGACGCGCGTGGCGGCTGGCAAGGCTCCGTCACACCCGACCCGCGTGGTCGCAGGTGGCGCTATTCCGAAGTCAACTGGACTTTCATGACGAAGTAGAACTAGAGCGTTTTTCGCACGAGCATTGCGACGGCCGTTTAGAGGCGGGCTCTGCCCGCCGGCGCTCGCTGCGACGTGTCACGCCCAGGCGGGCGGAGCCCGCCTCTAAACGGGTGGTAGATTGATCGGCTAACTGCTCTAGCCACAGAGGCACAGAGGCACAGAGATAATTAAAGGGATTGTCTTAATCCTTAATTATCTCTGTGCCTCTGTGCCTCTGTGGCTAATCTTTTTGAGGTATGCCGAGGGCGGCGAGGACGAGCGGGTTGGCGGGGTTGCGGCGCACGTCTTCGGGGACGCCGACCTGCTCGATTCTCCCTTCGCGCATGATGGCGAGGCGGTGCCCGACGGCGAAGGCGTCGGCGAGGTTGTGCGTGACGTAGACGACGGTCAGGCGCTCCTCCTGTTGCAGCTTCATCAAGTCCTGGTGCAGGCGCTGGCGCGTGGGGCCGTCGAGCGCGGAGAAGGGCTCGTCCATGAGGAGCACGCGCGGCTTCATCGCCAGCGCGCGCGCAATCGCCACGCGCTGCTGCTGCCCGCCCGACAGCTCGTGCGGGTAGCGGTTCGACAACTGCGCGAGGTGCATCCGTTCGAGCAACCCTTCGGCGCGCGAGCGCGCCCCCGCCTGCCGCCACAGCGCGTAGGCGACGTTCTCTAAAGCGGTCAGGTGCGGGAAGAGCGCGTACTGCTGGAAGACGTAGCCGACGCGCCGCTTGCGCGGGGGGAGGTTGAAGGCGTGCCCGTTGTTCCCCGAGCGGAAGAAGGGTTCGCCGCCCAGCGAGATGTCGCCCGAGTCGGGCGTCGTCAGCCCCGCGACGGCGTTGAGCGTCTGCGTCTTGCCCGCGCCCGAGGGGCCGAAGAGCACGAGTATCTCGGCCCCCACCTCCAGGCGCACGCGCAGGTTGAAGGTCGCCAGGCGCTTCTCGAAATCTATCTTAAGGCTGGGGGCTTCCATCACACCTTCGCTCTAAGGCCGCCCCGCGTCACGCCTGTACGCGGGCTGTTCCAGACGCCGCACGCACCACAGGCCGGCGAAGGCGAGGCTCGTCAGAACGAGCAGCATCACGTTCGCCTCGTCGTAACGGCGCGCCTGCACGGCGTCGTAGACGGCGAGCGGCAAAGTCTGCGTCCGGCCGGGGATGTTGCCCGCCACCATCAGCGTCGCGCCGAACTCGCCGAGCGCGCGCGCCGAGCCCAGGATGAGCCCCGCGACCACCCCGCGCCGCGCCAGCGGCAGCGTCACGCGCCAGAGCACCTCCCACTCCGACGACCCCAACGTCCGCGCGGCGTTCTCAAGCACCGGGTCAACACTCGCCACGGCCGCCCGCGACGCCTGCACCATCAGGGGCAGCCCGACTATCGCCGAGGCGACGGCCGCCGCCGGCCACGTGAAGACTATCTGTAGTTGAAACCACTCGACCACCGGGCTGCCGCGCCCAAGCGCGAGCAGTAGGAAGTAGCCGAGCACGCTCGGCGGGAGCACGAGTGGGAGAAAGATGATTATCTCTAAGAAGATTTGGCCGCGGAACTTGTAACGCCCGAAGAGCACCCCGAGGGCGAGGCCGACGAAGAAGAGCATGACGGTCGCGACGGCCGTCACCTGTAGAGAGAGTTGTACCGCCGACCAGTTCATTTAATCGAAGCGCGTGCGGCGAGCGCCGCCGACGCGGCGGATTCATGCACGGCCTTCATTTGACCGGCTCCTCGCCCGGCAGCACGAAGCCGTACTTGCGCATCACGCCGCGCCCCTCGGCGGAGTTGACGAAGGCCGCGAAGCGCCGCGCCTCCTGCTCGTGCTTCGTGGCCTTGATGACGGCCAGCGCCTGGTTCAGGGGCTTGTGCAGCTCGGCCGGTATCAAAACCCAGCGCCCCTCGCTCTGCGTGCTCAGGGAGAGCGCGACGATTGCCGCGTCCACGTTGCCGCTCTCGGCGTACTGCAAAGTCTGGCTGATGTTCTCGCCGTAGACGAGCTTCGGCGCGACCGCCTCCCAGACGCCCGCCGTCTGCAAAGCCTCGCGCGCGGCCGCGCCGTAGGGGGCGTGCTCGGGGTTGGCGATGGCGACCTTTTTAAATTCGGGGCGCGCGAGGTCTTCGACCCGTTCGAGCTTGAGCGCGCCGTCGCCGCGCGTCCAGAGCGTGATGCGCCCCTGCGCGTAGAGCGCTCTCGTGCCGGGGACGACGAGGCCCTTCTTCTCCAACCCCTCGACGAAGGAGACGTTGGCGGCGGCGAAGAGGTCTACGGGCGCGCCCTGCTCTATCTGCTGCGTCAACTGGCCGGTCGAGCCGAAGTTGAAGGTGACTTTCGTCCCCTCCCGCTGCTCGAACAGTTTGCCCATCTCCTGGAAGGCGGGCGTCAGGTCTGATGCGGCCGAGACGGTGAGCGTCTGCGGCCGCGCGCTGCTCGCAGTCTCGCCGCGGCAGCCCGCGAGCAGGAAGCCGGCGCAGAACAGAGCCGCGAGCAGTAGCGAGCGGGCGCGCGCTCCGACGCGCGGCCCGGGCGGTGAAACGCCGACCCGCTCGCTACCGCTCGCGGCTCTGTGCGGCGTGGATGACCGTGCCGACATGTTCGCCCTCCAGGGCGGCCTTGATGCGTTCGGGGTGGCGGCCGTTGACGATCTGGATCGAACGCACGAGCCGGGCGTTCTCCAGGAGGTCTATCAGGATGCGCTCGAACGGGAGCGACTCGAACCCGCGCCGCCGCAGCTCCGCGGTGTCTATCTCGCGGATCAGTTCCGCGCCCGCGTGCCCGTGCGGGTCGCGGTCGTAGAGGCCGTCCACGTCCTTGACCAGCGTGAAGCTCTTGCAGCCGAAGCACTCGGCGAGCAGGAACGAGCCGGCGTCGGAGCGGTGCGGCGGGATGCGCCCGCTCTCGGGCAGGTGCTCCCAGAGCGAGTAGGGCGGGTCGCCGTTGAAGACCACGCCGGGCGCGCTGGCGATGAAGAGCGGCAGGAGATGTCCGAAGATTTCGGGCGGGATGGCGACGACGCCGTAGGGCGCGAGCAGCGTCCCCAAAATGTGCGCGTTGCCGAGCGAGTCGGCCACGGCCAACTGCGCCAGCACGCCGGTCGGCAAGCCTAAGTCAATCCCGATGGAGAAGACGTGGCGGCTCCGGACGCCGCCGCCCGTGCCGATGATGAGCTTCTTCGTCTTGAGGCATTCGGCCAGGGCCTCGACGACGGGGTAGACGACGGCGCGCCCGGCGTCCATCACGGAGCGCCCGCCGACCTTTATCACGTGTGCCTCGGGCAGCATCCGGTAGACGGGCGTCTCGGTCGAGCGCTGCACCTCCCTGTCCACGAGGCTCTCCCGCATGAGCATCGATTCGACGTGGTGACGGCCGTCCCTGTTTTCCTTTGAGTCGCTCAAGCCTGCGCGTCCCCTTTCAGTCGGAGGTGATGACGGTGCCGACGTGCTCGCCGTCGAGCGCCTTTGTTAGATTACCCCGCTCAAGACCGTTGATGATTTGAATGGATCGCCGGTGGGTCGCGTTCTTCATCAGCTCGACGACGCTGCGCTCGACGACCACGTCCTGCAAGTCGAGCTCTTCCAGCTCGCCGACCGTTATCTTCGGGATGAACTTCGCGTGGCGCTCCTTCTTCGGGTCGGCCGTGTAGAGCCCGCGCTCGTCCTTCACGAAGATCATCGAGCGCGCGCCGAAGACCTCGCTCACGAGGTAGCTGCCGGTGTCCGTCCGGTGCGGCGGGATGCGGCCGACCGAAGGGTTCGTGTGCCAGTAGATGTAAGGGGGCATCCCGAAGAAGATGACGGCGCCGCGCTCCGCGAGGTAGTGCGGCAACTGCGCGAACTGCGCGGGCTCGATGAAGGGGATGCCGTGCTTCGCCAGAAGGTAGTTGAGCATCCGCGCGTTCTGCATGCTGACGAAAGTCCCGAGCACGCTGAGGACGCCCGTCGGGAGCCCGAGGTCGAGCCCGACGCTGTAGGCGTGGCGCGCGCGCGTGCCCGCGCCGGTGCCGATGATCATCTTGTGGCGGCGCAGGTTCTCGACGATCTCTTCGATCAGGGGGAAGACCGCCACGCGCCCGCGGTCGATGAAGCTCTGACCGCCGATCTTGACGACGTTTGCCTCGGGGAGAATCTGCACGGCCGGCGGCTCGCCGGTCTGCGCCATCAGACGCCCCTCATCCAGAGAGCCTGTTAAGAGCGACTTGCCGAGTTCGGTAAGTAGGTTGGTCTCCATGAATCGTTATTCGCCGCGGGTGAAAGTGCGTTTCAGTTTTTGCGAATCGGCGGCACGCGCAACGGGCTGAGGACGTACGTCTCCTCGAACTCGAACCGCTCGTCCAGCCCGCCGAACGTCTCAAGCGCCCAGGCTTCAAGCTCGTCCAGCACTGCCGCGCGCGTCTCCTCGGAGACAGGCAGCCCGCCGAGCCCCTTCAGGCTGCGCCAGGAGTCGAGCGACTGCCGCGGGCTCGCCGCAGTCTTCCACGCCGCCGCGTGGATGGGCTCAAGGCGTTCCGCGCCCATCTGTTCGCACGCCTCGAAGAGTTTTCTGTTCCTTCGCTCGCCGCGCCGGGCCTGAAGGCCGCGCTGCCGCAGGCGCTCGTTCATCTCCCGCGCCATGCGCTCCTTCACGCTGCCGGGCGTTCGCTCCACGCGGCCGAGGATGACGGTCGCGCCGTCGTCCGGCGAGGCGAGCCGGAAAATCTCCGCGGCGACGTGCCCGCGCTCAAGCAGGTGCATCGCGCGCGAGCTGAAGATGACGGAGGCCGCGCCGTCCGCGAAGGGCCAGGTCGCGTTGGCGTCGGCCCGGATGAGCGGCGCGCCGCTCCGCCTCCGAAACTCTCTCAGCATGTTCAGGGAGTAGTCGAACCCGACGTAGCGGCCCCGCCCGACAATCCAACGCCCTATCTGACCCGTGCCGCAGCCGACCTCGACGACGAGGCCGCGCCCTCGGCCGAACTCGACGACCTTCTGCGCGACGGCGCGGCAGCACCCCTCGGGGAGCCCCGTCCGCCGGTCGAAGAACGCGGCCTGGCCGTCGAACAACTCTGGACTGGAATCCGCTTGAGAGATTCCGGGGTCTCTGCGCATGTCGCTCAGTTCCGCCTGGGTGCGTTTCAAAAGGCTGACCGAGAACTTTTCGAGAGGTAAAGCGAAGGGCTGGTATTATGTCTTCAACGTAACGGGCCGAGGCGACAGAATACAGTATGCCGACTGGCGCGGCAATCACTATAGTGGCTCGCCGTGGAGTGCGACCGCGGCATCGGGGGCGACCGGGTCGGAACCACCCGCGGTAGCGGGTGGCCCTTTGAGACAATGCCCGCCCGGGTAATGACGGGCCACCCGCTACCGCGGGTGGTTCTGACCGCTATATGGCAATCTTAGAGACTGAAGCCTTAACGCGCAGGTTCGGGGGCTTGACGGCCGTGGACGCGCTGACCGTCTCGGTCGGGCGCGGCGAGGTCTTCGGGCTGCTGGGGCCGAACGGCGCGGGCAAGACGACTGTCATCCGCGTGCTGACGACGCTTCTGCCCCCGACCTCGGGCGTCGCGCGCGTCGCGGGCTTCGACGTGGCGCGCCGTCCGGCCGAAGTGCGCCGCCGCATCGGCTACGTGCCGCAGATGCTCTCGGTGGACGGCGCGCTCACCGGCTACGAGAACCTGCTCATCTTCGCCAGGCTCTACGACATCCCGCGCGCCGAGCGCGAGGGGCGCATACGCGGGGCGCTCGCGCTCGTCGGCCTCGAAGGCGAGGCCGATAAATTAGTGAGGCAATATTCGGGCGGGATGATTCGGCGGCTTGAGATAGCGCAGTCAACGCTCCACCGCCCGCCGCTGCTCTTCCTCGACGAGCCGACGACGGGGCTCGACCCCGTGGCGCGCAAGGCCGTGTGGGAGCACATCGGGCGTCTGCGCGAAGAGTTCGGCACGACCATCTTCCTCACGACGCATTACATGGAGGAGGCCGAGCGCCTCTGCGGCCGCGTCGCCATCATCCACCGCGGCCGCGTCGTGGCCGACGACTCGCCCGCGGGGCTCAAGGCGTCGGTCGGCGATCCCGCCGCCACGCTCGGCGACGTCTTCATACACTACGCGGGCGACACACTCGACTCGGGAGGCAGCTTCAGTGAGACTTCGAGAGGAAGACGTGCGGCAAGGCGTCTCGGCTGAGCCGCACGCCCCGGCGGGCGGCGGACTGCCGGCGAAGGTCGGGGGGTTCTTCGTCAAGACGCTGACGATAGTCGAGCTTGAGGTGCGCAAGCTCCGGCACGACTTCACCGAACTCTTCACGCGCGCCGTCCAGCCCGTCCTGTGGCTCGTGCTCTTCGGCGGCGTCTTCGCGCGCGCGCAGCTCATCCCGACCGGCGGCCTGCCCTACCTCGACTTCCTGACGCCGGGCATCCTGGGGCAGAGCGCGCTCTTCGTCTCGATCTTCTACGGCGTGAGCGTCATCTGGGAGCGCGACCTCGGGATCACGAACAAGTTCCTGGTGAGCCCGACGCCGCGCGCGGCGCTCGTGCTCGGCAAGGCCCTGTCGGCGGGCGTGCGCTCGCTCTCGCAGGCCGTCATCATCTACGCGGTGGCGCTCCTGCTGGGGGTGAAGCTGAGCTGGAACCCTCTGGCGATCCTGGGCGTGCTCGCGGCGGTCGTGCTGGGCGCGGCGCTCTTCGCGACCTTCTCGCTCATCATCGCGTGTCTGGTTAAGACGCGCGAGCGCTTCATGGGCATCGGCCAGTTACTCACGATGCCGCTCTTCTTCGCGAGCAACGCCATCTACCCCGTCGGCCTAATGCCCGAATGGCTGCGCTTCGTCTCGCGCGTCAACCCCTTGAGCTACGAGGTGGACGCGCTACGCGCGCTGATGCTACAGGACGGGGTCAGCACGTTCGGCCTGACCACCGACTTCGCCGTGCTGCTCCTGACGACTGTCCTGCTCGTCCTCATCGGCGCTTACCTCTACCCGCGCGTCGTCCTCTGACGCCTCGGTCTATGCACGGCGACCCGCGATACGCCGCCTATCATCTACCTTCAATGGCTTGGGCGGGCGGGTGATACGCCTAACGCCCGGTATCACCCGCCCGCCGATAGTTAAAGCGGACGACCTTCACCCCGTTCGAGAGCCGCATTGATGAGATTAAGCGGCTCGTCCTGTGGCTTCAAGTTCCCCTCTAGCGATAGCACATACAACTTGAGCGCGGCTTTGTGGGCATTCGTGTGAAGGTAGATTGTCTCGATGCCATCGAGGAGCATTCTGCCTGCCTGTATTGCCCCTTCCGGTCCGCTCTCGATTGCCCTTTTGATCGTGAACAGAAGGCGAGCTAGACACTCGGCTGCGGCCGCATCTTGACATAAGGCGGGCGCAAGGATCGCCGCCCAATCTTCTCCATCTGCGAGTGGATGCTCCATCATTCCTTGAGTGATTATGCAGATTCCACATACCCAGAATATGTCAATTTTGTGTATCCGTCAATATGCTCATATAACATATTGAATGAAGAAGAGAATCTATCTTGCTCAACGTGGTCGCCTCGTCAGCCTCCTGCGTGAGTTGAGAATTGAGGCGGGTCTAACGCAGGTCGATTTAGCCGCGCGTATCGAGAAAGACCAAACCTATATTTCGAGATACGAGAGTGGGCAGCGGCGGTTGGATGTGCTGGAGGTGCGCGAGATATGTCAGGTGGTTGGGATTACGCTAGAGGAGTTTGCCAAAAGGTTAGAGAGCGCGCTTAGATAAGCGCGGCAGGATGCGCCTCACAACGGCATGCACCCGGCCGCCGACACGGCGGCTCGTAAGTAAATCGATCTTGTGGGTGGGTGATGCCATGCGTTCGGACTTTCGACGGACTTCGCCGTGCTGCTGTTGACGACGGCCGCCCTCTGACGCGCGGCCCGCAGCGGGGCAGCGGGCCGTCCGGCGGAAAAGTGTTGAAAGCGGCGGGGAGTGGGCGCATCATACGGGCGCGGGGAGCAGAGGCGGCTTTTCAATCAGGTAAGTCGCGAATGAAGGACGCCGGATTCTGGGTCGAGGAGGGGATACTTTCCGGGCCGGAGTGTGACTCGTTGGCCCGGGCCGTGTCTCGGCACACGGCGGGCCGCGGGCGGGCCGGCACGCGCCACCTGATGGGTCACCCCGCCGTGGCCGAAGCGGCGCACGACCGTCGTCTGCTGGGGCTCGCCCGCCGGGCGCTGGGGGCCGGGGCCGTCCCATACCGCGCCACACTCTTTGCGAAGTCCGGGAGGGCGAACTGGCTCGTCGTCTGGCATCAGGATACGGCCCTGCCGCTCGCCTCGCGCTTCGACGCCCCCGAGTGGGGGCCCTGGTCGAAGAAGGCCGGCGTCCTTTACGCGCACGCCCCGGGTTGGGCGCTCGCCCGCGTGCTCGCCCTGCGAGTTCATCTCGACGCCTCGACGGCCGCGAACGGGCCGCTGCGGGTCATCCCGGGGTCTCACGCGGCGGGCGTCTTGAGTGACGACGAGGTCTACAGTCTCGCCCGGAGGCAAGAGCACGTAGACTGCCTCGTCTCCCGGGGCGGGGTGCTTGCGATGAGGCCGCTGCTCGTCCACTCTTCCTCGAAGGCGCGGGCGGACGCGCCCCGCCGAGTCTTGCACATCGAGTACGCGGACTCGCTCGACCTGGGTGAGAATATCCGGCTGGCCGCCGCCTGACGATGAAGACTTGTGACAGCGGAGCGGCGGCGTAAGCCGGCGACTGAATCATGGCCGAAGCGATCTCGGACGTGCGGGCGGATTTCGACCGCATCGCGCTGCTGTCGGGCGAGGAGTGGGGGCACAACGGCCTCTACCACGACTTCCTCGCGCGGCACGTCCCCGTGCGCTGCCGCGCGGCGCTCGACATCGGCTGCGGCGCGGGCGACTTCTCGCGCCTGCTGGCCGGAGTCTCGGGGCGCGTGCTGGCCCTCGACCTGTCGCCGAACATGATCGGGCTCGCACGCGAGAGGTCGGCGCAGTTCCCGAACATCACCTTCGAGGTCGCAGACGTTCTGACGCGCGAACTCCCCGCGGAGACCTTCGACTGCATAGCCACCGTCGCCACGCTGCACCACCTGCCCGTCGGGGAGGTGCTGCCGAAGCTTAAGCGCGCGCTGAGGCCGGGCGGCGTGCTGCTCGTCCTTGACCTGTTCCAGGCCGAGGGGCTGTCCGACGCCGTCCTGAACGCTCTGGCCGTGCCCGTGAGCGTCGGGCTGCGGCTGTTCAGGAGCGGCCGCCTGCTGCCGCCCCGCGAGGTGCGCCGCGCGTGGGACGAGCACGGGCGGCACGACCGTTACCTCACGCTGGCCCAGGTGCGCGAGGTCTGCGCGGAGACGCTCCACGGAGCCCTTGTGACGAGACACCTGCTGTGGCGCTACTCCGTCGTCTGGAGGAAGGCCGCCTGACGCGCGGGCCGAAGACGAAGCGATGCTGATCTCAGTCGTCATCCCCGCCTTCGACGAGGAGGCGTACCTCGGCCGGACGCTCGCCAGCCTGAACGCCGCGCGGGCGCTGCTGCGCGAGCGAGAGGGCGTCCCGACCGAAATCGTCGTCGTGGACAACGACAGCCGGGATTCGACCGCGGAGGTCGCGCGCGGGCTCGGCGCGAACGTCGTGCGCGAGACGGTTCATAACATCGCGCGGGTGAGGAACTGTGGGGCCGCGTCCGCCGCGGGCGACGTGCTGGTCTTCGTGGACGCAGACACCACCGTCACGGCCGAGCTTTTGTGGCGCGTCTTCAAGGCGGTGTCGGAGCCGGGCTGTCCCGGCGGCGCTTTGGACACGGACTACAGGCCGTCGAAGCTCGCGTCGAAGCTCTACCTGCGCGCGTGGCGCGTCGTCGGGAAGCTGGCCGGGCTGGCGCAGGGCGCGACGCAGTTCTGCCGCCGGGACGCCTTCGACGCGCTGGGCGGCTACGACGAGACGCTCTACATGGGCGAGGACGTTGACTTCTACCGGCGGCTGAAGCGGCTCGCGCGGCGGAGCGGCGGCTTCGTCGAGTTCATCGAAGACGTGCGCGTGCAGCCCTCGACGCGCCGCTTCAACCAGTGGGGCTTCGGGCGGACGCTCGTCTGGACGAACCCGCTCTTCATCCTCCTCTTCCGGCGCAGGCCGTCGGCGTGGCGCGGCTGGTACGACGAGGTGCCACGATGAAGGGACGAAACTCAGATGAGCTGGATACAGAGGTTCTTCAAGGCCGTCTTCCCCGCGAGCTGGGCCAGGAGCATGGAGGAGGATTCGCGCCGCTGGATGATGCGCTGCCGCTGCGGCTTCGAGAAGTCGATCTGGGACATGGGCGGCATCCGCTGGAAGGCCCGCGGGACTTCGAGGAACTACATGCGGTGCGTGGCGTGCGGCGAGCGGAGCTGGCACACCCTTTACCGCAAGGCGGAGGGCGGTTGAGCGGCGAAGGTTAATCGAAGGCAGTGCATAAATTGCCGCGGAGCGGCGCTTGAATTTAGCCCGGCCTTTCAAGGCCGGGTTGAGGTTCAGTAGAAGGATGCCGCGTCGCGTCAGCGACGCGTGAGCAGGCGGGGTCGGGTCAGGCGACGACGGACGCGACGCACCAATCGTTGACGTGCGGCTTTCCCGGCCTTGAAAGGCCGGGCTAAACTCGGCCGCCGCTACGCGGCAATTTATGCACTGCCTTCGATTAACTAATCCGACTTCGTCGAGCCGACATCATGCAAGGGGGTTTTCATGCCTGACTTTCACGCCGAGCCTTACCTCTATCTCGCGGGGCTGACGCACAAGGCCGCGCTGGTCGCGTGGGGCGGCTTCTACTTCCGCGTGCGCGGCCGTCGGAACGGCGAGGAGTGGAAGCTGGTTGACGACAGCGACCTCGAACACGTCCACCCGCCGCGCCGCGAGTCCATCGGCGCGCGCAGCGAGCCGTTCGGCGCGGCCCGCGTCGAGGTCTTCGATTCGGCGGGCGGCCTCGTCGGCTTCGCCGAGACGGCCACGACCAACCACGCGTGGGTGACGGGGCTTCAGCCCGACACGGAGTACACCTACCGCGTCGTCGTCGGCGGCGAGGAGTGGGCCGCGGGCGAGCGGCGCGACTGGACGGTGGACGCCGACGGGCAGGGTCTGAAGCTGTGCGGGCGTCGCTACGAGAACCGCTTCCGCACGCACCCGCACCCGGACGAGCGCGCGCCCCTCTCCTTCGCAGTCATCGGCGACTTCGGCATCGGCGTGCGTAAACGTTCGACCGCGAGCCGCTGCCAGCGCGAGGTCGCCGAAGCCTTAGAGAAGGCGGCGGACGCGCGCGGCGTGAGGCTGTTGCTGACGACCGGCGACAACATCTACGCCGGGAAGACCCTGCTCGGCATCCCCTTCGGCGCGACGGGCGACGAGGACGACGACTGGTTCTTCACCTTCTACCAGCCGTACCGATACCTCCTCAACCGCATCCCCGTCTACCCCGCGGTCGGCAACCACGACACGGGCGAGACGGAGGCGAGCGACGACCGCCAGCAGCTCATCGACAACTTCTTCCTCAACGAGCGCTTCACGGGCGAGGAGTCGGCCGGGCGCTCCTCCGTCGGGCCCGGGCTGATGTACCGCTTCCGCTACGGCGCGGACGTGGAGTTCGTCTGCGTGGACACGTCGCGCCAGTCGATGCTCTTCGGCGAGAGGTTCTTCGAGCACAAGAACCACGCCTCGTTCCTCGACGCCTCCTTCCCCGCCGCCGAAGAGGGCCCGCGGCCGTGGCGCATCCCCTTCACGCACCACCCGCCCTTCTGCGCGGGGCCGCGGCACGGGAACTCGAAGTCACTCATCAGGCACATGCTGCCGCTGTTCAAACGCTCGGGCGTGAGGGCCGTCTTCAGCGGGCACGAGCACAACTTCCAGCACTCGCGCGTCGAGGGCATCGACTACTTCGTCACGGGGGCCGGCGGCAAGGTGAGGCTCGAACCCCCTTCGGACTTCGCCGACGCGCACACGTCGGCCTGGGCGGCGGCGGGCCACTTCCTCGTCGCGGAGGTCTCCTCCGGGCGGATGGTCGTGACGGCGTTCGCGGCGCTCGGGCCGGGCGGGGAGCTGCAAGAGCTTGAGACCTTCGACCCGTCGGGCAACCGCGCGCCTTCGACCTTTGTCGTCGCCCGCGAATGAGATTCATCTACTATCATGCCGGGCGGGCGTTTCGAGTCTGTTCCTTTTGAGGCCCCATCCATGAGCAAGCATTCAACCCTCATTCGTGCGCTGTTGGTCGTCGCGGTCGGTCTCGGCTGCGCCTGCGCCGTGCCGCGGGCCGCGGCGCAGTCGGGGGCGGTGCGCGAGCGGCCTAAATGGAAGGACTTCGGCGAGAGCCTCGAACGGCTGAAGTGGGACGAGAGTAAGCGCGCGGCCGTTCAGGCGAAGGCGAAGAAGGAGGAGGGGCGGAAGGCCGGCGAGGAGGTCGGCGAGGACGAGGTCGTGCGGGTCGAGACTTCGCTCGTCGTCTGCGACGTGCTGGTGCTCGACAAGCAGGGGCGCGCCGTCGCGGGCCTGACGCGCGAGGACTTCCAGGTCGCCGAAGACGGCGAGGCGCAGGAGGTCGGCACCTTCGCGCTCGGCGACGACATGCGCGTGCCGCGCGCCATCGTCCTCGTCATCGACTACAGCGGCAGCCAGTACCCTTACATCAAGATGAGCGTCGAGGCGGCCAAGACGCTCGTCGAGAGGCTCGGCCCGCGCGACCGGATGGCCCTCGTCACGGACGACGTGGAGCTGGTCGCGGACTTCACCGGCGACAAGGGGAAGCTCAGGAAGAAGCTCGACTCGCTGGCGAAGAGGGCCAACGACGAGGGGGGCTTTCTGACGAAGGCGCTCGGCGTGCCGCGCCGCCGGTTCGGGCGCAGCGCGCAGTTCAGCGCCCTGCTGGCGACGCTCAACGAGGCTTTCAACGCGGAGGACGTGCGCCCCGTCGTCATCTTCCAGACCGACGGCGACGAACTCCTCTACCTCCGCGAGCCGGTCGTCGAGCCCTACGTCCCGCCCAACCTCCCGCCGGACATGCACGAAGAGGCTTTGGAGTACGTCCGGAGGTCGCGGAGGATGATCGCCGAGAGGCGGCGCGAGTTCGGCCTCCGCGACGTGCACGCCGCGGCCGAGAAGTCACGCGCCACCATCTACACGGTCGTCCCCGGCTACCGCTACGTCGGCCTCACGTTCGAGGAGCAGTTGAAGAAGAGCGCGGCCGCCCGCGAGAGGCAAGCCGCGGTGTGGCGGCCCTCCGCGGCGATGAGGGAGCGGATGGAGGATCGCCGGCGGCGCACGCCGCCCGAGGCCGTCAGGCGCGCCTTCGAGCAGTTGGCGACCGTGCAGCAGACGCTCATCGACCTCGCCGCGCTGACGGGCGGGTGGGCCGACTTCCTCGAAGAGCCCGAGCAGGCCGCGGCCATCTACGAGCGCATCTTCTCAGACGTGAACCGGCGCTACGTCATCGGCTACCAGCCGACCAACAAGGCGCGCGACGGCGGGCGGCGGCGCGTGAGCGTCGAGGTGCGCGGCCACCCCGAGTACACCGTCTGGGGGCGCAAGTTCTACTACGCGCCCGGCCCGGAGGAGTAGCTTCGCGCCCCCTCACCGTCTGCCCTACGGCGTCGTGAACCGCGCGCGGTACTCGTCCGAGGAGAGGAAGGCTTTGACCATCTCGGCCTCGACGAAGTCGCCGCCGAACTGGTTGAGCTTCGAGAGCCAGAACTGGTAGCCCGCCTCGTCCGGGTCGCGCCTGAGATAGCCGAAGTATTCCATCAGCACGAACGAAGGGTTGAACTCCGCGCGCGTCAGCGACGCTGACTCCGCCACCCTCCTCAAAGCCGCCCCGCGACCCTGCGTCCCGCCCGAGCCGAAGGCGATGACCGCGTCGTCAACCTCCGCCTGCGAAGGCTGTACACCGGCCGAGGCGTAGAGCGCGTTCACGTACTCCGCCGCCGACTGCGACGCGGGGAAGCGCGCGACGAAGTCCGCGCCCGCCGCGACGCGCTCGGCGTAAGCCTGCTTGTTCGCGTCGAGCTGCCCCTGCCAGTCGCCCTGCCCGACGACCACGCTCTGGCCGAGCGCGCGCGCGTCCGGCAGGAAGGAGGCGAAAGAGATGCGCGAGGCGTCGGCCGACCTCCGGCCGAAGGCCGCGCGCTGCACCCTTATGGCGTAGAAGCCCGTCTGCTGGAACTCGATCGAGAGGAAGAAGGCGGCCGAGACGTTGACCCGCTTGACCTCGACGCACTGCGCGCTCGCGCCGCACTCGTTGACGTTGCCCTCCCAGAAGCTCTGCCCCGCGGCGTCGGGCTCGCGCGAGAGGAAGTCTCTGTACTGCTGCGCGACGAAGAACTGCGTCAGGTCTATCTGGTTCGACGCGGGCGTCGTCGTCGCCTCGCCGAAGACGGTCATCTTGAAGGCCGGCGTGACTGAAACTCCGCCCGCCGCGCCGGGGTCTGTGACGAACCAGCGGCCGAAGAAGGTCTGACCGACGAGGGCCGCGCTGTCCGGAATCTGTAGGCTCACCGAGCCGAAGCCCGCGCCCGCGCCGCTGCCCGAGAGCTGCACGCCGACGCGCGCGAACGAGCCCGTCGGAGGGACGGACGGCCCCGCGCCCGGGTCGCTGCCGTCAACGACCAGCACGGCCTGCGCCCCGCCGAGCGCGTTCGAGACCGCGACCGTGAAGCTCGGGTTGCCGACCAACGGCGGCTCAATCGCAGTCAACACGGGGACGCTCCCGCCCGAGCCGGGCGTGCCCGCGCCCGTGAGTTGTGGGACGCGCGACGACTCGGTGTAGAGCATCGGGCGGTCGAAGGGGGCCTGGCCCGCGGCGACGCGCGGGTCTGTGAGCGCGCCTCTGAGGAAGGCGACGAGGTCTGTGCGCTGCTGCGCGGAGAGCCCGAGGGGCCTGATGCGGTTGCGGTCGATGTTCGGCGCGTCGAAGTCGCCGCCGCGGTTGTAGAAGTCAACGACCTCTTCGAGCGTCGCAAACCTTCCGTTATGAAAATAGGGTGCACGCAGGCCGACGTTACGGAGCGAAGGCGTGCGGAACTCGCCGAGGTCGTTCGCGTTGCCGGTGACGGCGAAGCGGCCCGGGTCTTCCGCTTGCGGTCGCAGGCCGACGTTGTGGAACTGGTTGTCCGTGAAGAGCGTCCCCGCGTGGCACGTGTTGCAGCGGCCGGGGCCGTTGAAGACGCCCTGCCCGCGCGCCTCGGCCGGCGGGAGCGGGGCGATGCCGGAGACGGCCGCGTCGAACGGCGTCCGGTCGGAGTAGAGCGTGCGCTCGAAGGTCGCGACCGCCAGCGCGATGCGCGCGGGCGTTACGTCCGCGGTGCCGAAGGCTTCGGCGAACAGCTCCGGGTAGCCGCGCCCGCCGATCCACTCCTCCAGCGCCGCGGGCACTTCGGGCGAGAGCGCGAGCGGCTTCGACGCGGCGACGCGCGCCGCCACGTCGTTCCAGTCGCGCCCGGCGTGCGCCATCTCGGAGGCCGAGACGGGCGGCGCGAGCACCTGACTTTCGAGCGCCGCCCCGTTCTGGAGCACGACCTGATTGCTCAGAGGGTCTATGAAAGTCGCGCCGGCGCGGCCGTCCCAGAAGAGCGTGTTCGAGTAGCCCGCGTCGATGTACGAGCGCGCCTTGCGCCCCGTCACCTGCTCGCGGAAGCCGTAGACGTTCGAGAAGCTGTACGTCCCGCTCGCGTTGTTCGAGGGCACGCCGGGCGACGCGAACACGTCGTCGGCCGTGTTGAAGAGGTTGTCCGCTCCCGGGTTCCGCGCCCGCGCGCTGTTAACGATGGTGCGCGAGTCAGACCCGCCGTTCGCGGAGAAGTGGCACGTGCCGCACGAGACCGTCCGCGTCGAAGAGAGCTGCTCGTCCCAGAAGAGCGTCTTGCCGAGCGCGGCCTTCGCGGCCGTGACCTGATTGCCCGCGGGCACGGGCGGCGGGTTCAAGGGCGGGACGACGCCGGGAGGCGCGACCACGCCCGCGCGCGTGCCCTGGTCGGGCTGACTGACGGGGCCGACGTTCGAGCCGTTCTCGGCGCGCACCCAGTAGAAGAAGGTCTGCCCCTGAGCGGCCGTCGCGTCGAAGAAGGAGTTGGCCGGGGTCGTGCCCAAGCTGACCGCCGTGCCCGGGTCGTTCGTCGTGTTGCGCAGTATCCGGTAGGAGGTCGCGCCGCGCACCGCCTCCCACGTCACCCCGACCTTCGTCGAATAAGAGTTGTCGGAAGCGACGACGCCGGCCGGGGCGTAGAGCGTGGGCGAGGTCTGACCCGAAGAGACAGACCCCGGCAGGAGTCTCAGCGAAAGCACCAGCAACGCCGAGGCGACGAACGGGCACACCACTAGCAGACGAAGCGTACGCATGGCGCTCACACTCCTCTCTCCGGGTTGTCTGTGATTTGAACAGAACCGCGAGCGGTAGCGAGCGGGTGAGCGCTGCGATGTGCGGCCCGCGCAATGTAACCACGACCCGCTCGCTACCGCTCGCGGTACTGTTTTAAGGTCGCGGCCGACGCGGGCCGCCTTCGAGGACGGTGTAGTCGGCGGGCACCTCGAAGAGCGAGGCGGCGGGCTCGGCGCGCGTGATGTTAATCAGGCGGTAGACTGTGTCGCCGACGAAGGGGTCTTTGTGGCTGCTGAGCACGACGACCTGTAGCTCGGGCGAGTACCAGCGCTCGGAGACGACCTCCAGCGGGCGGTCGTTGCCGACGCGGCCGGTGGGGATGGTGATGGTCGTGCGCGTGCCTTCGGCCTCGACGCCCTCGACGGTGCGCTTGCCGAGCGACTCGGTCTTGACGTTCTCTTCGTCCCCGGGGCGTGGGCCGGGCTGCCCGGGCGGCTTGTCGGGCAGGGGGAGCTTGCGCACGGTGCGGCGGTTCACGTCGAGCGCGTAGTGCTGACGCGCGACGGGGTCGTTGATGAAGACCATGCGGGCCGGCTCGCCCTCGACCGCGACGGGGCCGACGGCGGCGAGCGTCGTCTCGCGACGGGTGCGCCCCTCCGCGCTGCGGTAGACCGCGCCGTCCGACTTGCGCGAGATGCGCGTGCCGTCGGCGAGCGTGCGCGTGCTCTCGGAGACGAACTGCGCCGAGTAGGGCGCGCCCTTGACGGGGCGGTCGCCGAAGCGCATCTCGGAGGAGAGGAAGTCGGCGCGCGGCCCGCGGCCCGGCGGCGGACGGTGCCCCTCCGGCGGCGGCCCCTGCGGCCCGCCGCCCGGAGGCCCTCCGCCGGGCGGGGGGAACCCGCCGGGGCCGCCCGGCGGCGGCCCTTGTGCGAAAGCGCCGGGGCACGCCGCGAGCGCGAGCAGGCCGCAGAAGACGAGACCGGCGACACGGTTGCATTTGACCTTCATAAGTCCTCTCCTCATTAACATCGACATCGTGTCAAGTCAGGTCAGAACCGCCCGCGGTAGCGGGTGGGCCTTGCGGGTGCAGCCTGACGATTACAGGCAGCGGCGCTCTCATCAATTATCAGGCCGTCGTCGTCACGCCCACCCGCTACCGCGGGTGGTTCTGACCTGTCAGTCCTGGACGAGGCGGATGGCGCGGGCGACGCCGTCGTCGCCGAGCACCACGTCTGCCTTCAGAGTCTCGTCGGGGCGGTCGGTCTGCACGGGCACGCCGAGGCTGACGAGCGCCGAGCGCGACAGTTCGACGCGCACGACCGTCCCGCTCTCCATCGCCGTGGCGTCGGCCAGGTAGGTCAGCGGCAGGTACTCGTTGCCGCCCGCCCGCGCGAACGTCGCGGGCTCCCCGCGCGCCTCGCCCCTCAGACCGCGCTTCGCCTTCGGCGTGCGCGCCGTCACCTTCTTCAAAGGATTCCGTTGCGCCACGTCTCCGCCGACGAGAATCCCCGGCTTCTCGACCTTCACCTCCGCGGGCGTCTTCGTCGGGAGGGGTTGCGACTTCACGACCTCTTGAGGCTTCGACTGTGAACCGTCCGGCGAGACGCGCACGAGTGAAGACAGAGTTAGCGAGAGCAGGACGACCGCCGCGGCCGCGGCAGCCCCCGCCGCGAACCACCAGCGCACGGCGCGACGCGAAGAAAGCTCGACGACGTTCGCGGGCGGGGCACCTTCGCGCTTCTCTTCCCCGAGCCCGCCGCCGTGCTGTCGTGCGAAGGCGGCGAGCAGAGATTCGCGGACGCGCGCGGGGGCCTCTTCCGTCTCGGAGCGCGCGGCGACACGGAGACCCGCGCCGATGCCCCGCGCCTCCATCAGGCGCGCCGCGCACGACACGCAGACGGCCGCGTGCGCCAGCCCCTCGTCACGCGCCCCGGCCTCCATCAGACGCCCGTCCGCGATCTCTTCAACGACCCTGTTGAAATCCTGACAGCTCATATCGCACGTCCCGCCTTTATCACTCTCTCGCCGACCGAAGGCCCCCTCAGCGCCCGCAGCTTCCCCGTCAGCATCTCCCGCGCCCGCGCCAGCCGCGAGCGCACAGTCCCCACGGGGCACGACACGACATCAGCCGCCTCCGCGTAGTTCATCTCCTGCAAGTGGCAGAGCACGATCACCTCCCGGAAGTGGGCGGGGAGCGAGAGCACCGCCTGCCTCACCAGACTCACCATCTCCTCGCGCGCGAGGTCTGCGAAAGGGTCGTCCGCCGCGCTCGACATCTCCTCGCACGCCCCGCCCTCGCCCTCTTCAATCGCGACGTGCGCGCGCTCGCGTTCGAGTCGCCGCAGCACGCGGTGGCGGGCCATGCCGTAGAGGTACGACTTGACCGAGCCGCGCTCCGGGTCGAACTTGCAACCCTCGCGCATGAGCGCTAAAAAAACGTCCTGCGTCACGTCCTCGGCGAACGACTCCGACCCGGTCATGCGCAGCGCGAAGCGGTAGACGCCGCCCTGCCTCCGGTCGTAGAGCGCCGCGAACGACTCGGCGCAACCGCCGAGCATCCGCCGCAGCAAGTCTTCGTCACTGGGGTGTGCTGCCACTGTTCGTCTTCGTCCAGCAGGTTCCCACTACCGACTACTAGTGGACGCGAGGAGTCGGAATAGTTCCACATCTTTCCCCGCCCGTCCAAGTTTTTTCCGGGGCCGAACGCAATACTTTCTCTGCCCCGACGCCATCCCCGCGTGAAACAACGCGGGTTAATTGGCCCCATCTTTCTGTGCGGGGGTTTTGACGGATGAGAGTTCTCGTGACCGGGGGGACGGGCGTCATCGGCGAGGGGCTCGTCCCCGCGCTCGTCGGGGCCGGCCACGCCGTACGTCTGCTGTCGCGCGGGGCCGAAGAGGACGCCAAGCGCTGGCCCGCGGAGGTCGAGCCGTTCGCGGCCGACGTGACCGACCCGGGTTCCCTGCGCGGCGCGGCCGAAGATTGCGGCGCGGTCGTCCACGTCACAGGCATTGTGGACGAGTCGCCGCCCGCGCTCACCTACGAGCGCGTCAACGTCGCGGGCACGCGCCACGTCCTCGCAGAGGCCGCGCGCGCGGGGCTGAAGCGTTTCGTCTACGTCTCTTCGCTCGGCGCGGAGCGCGGACGCTCGCAGTACCACCGCTCGAAGTTCAAGGCCGAGGAGCTTGTGCGCGCGTCCAGTTTCGACTGGCTCATCCTCCGCCCCGGCAACGTCTACGGCCCGGGCGACGAGGTCATCTCGACGCTCCTCAAACTCGTGCGCGCGCTCCCGGCCGTGCCCGTCATCGACGCGGGCAACCAGCCCTTCCAGCCCATCTGGTACGAAGACCTCGGGCGGGCCATCGTGCGCGCCCTCGAAAGCCCGGCGCTCAGGCGCGAGACGCTGGAACTGGCGGGCGAAGAAACGACCACGACGAGCGAGCTTATCGAGCGCCTGTCGGCCATCACGGGGCGTGAGGTGACGCGCGTGCCCGTCCCCTCGTTCCTCGCCTCGCTCGGCGTGCGCGTGGCCGAGAGCGCGCAGCTCGAAAAACTTCTGGGCGTGAAGCTACCGCTCAACGACGCGAAGCTGAAGATGCTTCTGGAAGGCAACTTCATCGAGCACCCGTCCGCGAACGCCCTGACCACGAGGCTCGGCGTGAAGCCGACGACGCTCGACGTGGGGCTGGCGAAGCTCGCCGACTCCATCCCCGAGCAGTTGCCCTCGGAAGGCGTCGGCCCGCTCCGCCGCAAGCGCTTCTGGGCCGACATCAAGGGCAGCCGCCTCACGCCGACCGCGCTGGTCGAAGAGTTCCGCGCGCGCTGCGCCGAGGTCATGCCGCTTGAGTTCTCGGCCGAGCCGGGCACGCCGCGCACGGTCGAGGAGGGCCTGACGCTCACTCTGGGAGTGCCCGTGCGCGGGAACGTCCAGGTGCGTGTCGAGGAGGTCGCGCCGCGCCGCGTCACCCTCTCGACGGTCGAGGGGCACATGCTGGCCGGGATGATTCAGTTCACGGCGAGCGGCGACAAGCGCCAGGCGGTGCGCTTCCTCATCGACATCCACACGCGCGCCGCCACCACGCTCGACCTGCTGGCGATGAGCATGGTCGGCGACTCTTTACAGAAGGAGAACTGGGAGGAGGTCGTCATGCGCGTCGTGGGCCTCAGCGGCGGCACCGCGCCCCTCGGCGTGCAGAGCGAGACCGAGACGCTCGACGACGAGGAGGCGCGCCGCGTCGAGCGCCGCCTGACCGACCTCATCGACAAGCGCAAGCGCGCCGAGGTCAAGCCGCCGAAGAAGACCCTGCCCGAGCCCGCCGGTCGCAAAGCGACTGCGAAGAAGTCGTCGAAGCGCGCCCCCCTCAAAGCCACGATTAAGATTGGCAAGGGTTGAGATAAATCAGGTCAGAACCGCCCGCGGTAGCGGGTGGGCCTTTGTTACCCGGACGTGCCGAATAACAAAGGCCCACCCGCTACCGCGGGCGGTTCTGACCTGCGTCTTCAACGCGACTCATTTCTTGATGCCGAAGACGCGGCGCAGGGCAGACTTCGCGGCCCAGTGGCCGCACATGCCGTGGACGCCGCCGCCGGGCGGGGTGGAGCTTGAGCAGATGTAGAGGCGGCGGTTGGGCGTCGAGTAGGGGTCGTAACGGAGGATGGGGCGGGCGAGGAACTGGCGGAGGTCGTTGGCCCCGCCGCCGATGTCGCCGCCGATCATGTTCGGGTTGTGCTGTTCGAGCTGGACGGAGTTGATGGTGTGGCGCGCGATTATTAAATCGCGGAAGCCGGGGGCGAAGCGCTCGATCTGCGCCTCTATCCGCTCGGTCATGTCCACGTCCGAGCCGTGCGGGACGTGGCAGTAGGCCCAGCCCGTCTGCTTGCCCGCGGGCGCGCGCGTGTCGTCGAACAGGCTCTGCTGCGCCATGAGGACGAAGGGCCGCTCGGGGTGTACGCCGCGCCAGACGGCCGATTCGGCCTCGGCGATCTCCTCGATGGTGGGGCCGAGGTGGACGGTCGCCGCGCGGCGGCAGGCTTCGGCCTTCCAGGGGATCGGGCCGTCGAGCGCCCAGTCAATTTTGAAGACGCCGGGGCCGTACCTGAACTTTGAGAGCCGCTTCCGGTAACCCCGGCCCAGCTCGTCGCCCGCAATCTCTACGACCTGCCGCGGCGTGAGGTCGAAGAGCACGGCGCGCGCGCCCGGCAGGTCGCGCATGCTCCGCACGGGGTGTTCGGTGCGTATCTCGCCGCCGTGGCTCTTCAGGCATTCGGCCAGCGCCTCGATAATCTTAATCGAGCCGCCGCGGACGCACGGCCAGTTGATGGCGTGCGCCGCGAGCGCGAGCACCATCCCGAAAGAGGCCGTCCCCTTCTTCTCCAGGGGCAGCACCGAGTGCGCGCAGCACCCCGCGAAGAGCGCGCGCGCCTTCCTCCCCTTGAACTTGCTGAAGGAGAGCCCCGTGCACGAGCGCAGCCCCTTGAGCGCGAAGCGGAGCATGAAGAAGGGGTGTGAAGGGATGCGCACGGCCTGTAGCGTCTCTTCAAAGAAGTCGTCGGCGCGCTCGACGAAGGGGCGCATCAGGTCCTGGTAGGCGCGCGAGTCTTCGCCGAGCGTCGCGCCCGTCCCCTCCAGAGACTTGAGCAGTTGCGCCGCGTCGCCGTCGTCGAACGGGTGCGCGAGCGCGACCTCAGGGTAGACCCACTCCACGCCCCAGCGCTCCAAAGGCAGCGTCCTGAAGAAAGGCGAGACGACGCCGACGGGGTGTATGGCCGAGCACACGTCGCTCCGAAAGCCGGGCGCGGTCAGCTCCTCGGTGCGCGCGCCGCCGCCGACGGTTCCCTTCGCTTCGAGCACGCAGACCGAGAGCCCGCGCCGCGCGAACTCGATCCCGGCGCTCAGGCCGTTCGGCCCCGAGCCGACCACGACCACGTCGTAACGTTTCTCGCCCATATCAACTTTTTGGAGACGAAGTGTGACCCCAAGTTAGCAGCAACGGCCCACCTTTGTGAAGCATCTATACCGCCTTGCGGGATTAAAAACGTTCCGCCGGGCGGGGCGGGAAAATCCGACTCGCCGGGGTTTGCCCGGCCTTTTACTAAAGGGTAAGCTGTCACCGAACACCCGGAACACAAAACGAGACGCCGCCCGACGGCGCCGAAGATTCAAACACCTCTAAGTGAGACGTAGGCCATGTACAAACTCATCACACGCACACGCGTGCTCCTGCTCGCGGCCGCCGTCGCGGGCTCTGTCGTAGTTATGAAAGCCAACGCCGAGAGCACAACGTCCGGGCAGACGCCGCAGGCCGGCGGCGCGCCCGCGAACTCGCCGGCCGACAACCCTCTGCTGGCCGAATGGACGGGGCCGCACGGCGGCACGCCGCCCTTCGACCGCGTCCAGGTCTCGCTCATCAAGCCCGCGCTCGAAGCCGCGATGGCCGAGAACCTCGCCCAGGTGGATAAGATAGCCAGAGACACCGCCGCGCCGACCTTCGAGAACACCATCGAGGCGCTTGAGCGCACGGGCTCAAAGCTCGACCGCGTCGGAACCATCTACGGCATCTGGTCGTCGAACATGAACTCGCCGGAGTTCCAGGCCGTCCAGCGCGAGATGGCCCCGAAGCTCGCCGCCTTCAACGATAAGATCACGCAGAACGAGGCGCTCTTCAAACGCATCGAATCGGTCTACAACTCGCCCGACAAGAAGAAGCTCAGCCCCGAGCAGCAGCGCCTGACGTGGCTCTACTACTCGAACTTCGTCCGCGCGGGCGCCCGCCTCGACGCGGCGTCGAAGGCGCGGCTCTCCGAGATCAACCAGAAGCTCGCCGGCCTCTACACGAACTTCAACCAGCACCTCCTCTCGGATGAGAACGACCAGTTCGTCGTCCTCAAGAGCGAGGAGGAGCTGGCGGGGCTTCCCAAAGAGTTGCGCGACTCCGCGGCCCAGGCCGCCGCCGCGAAGAAGCAGCCCGCCGGCACGTGGGTCATCCTCAACACGCGCTCTTCGGTCGATCCGTTCCTGACCTACTCCGACCGCCGCGACCTGCGCGAGAAGGTCTGGCGCATGTTCGTCAACCGCGGCGACAACGGCGACAAGAACGACAACAACGCCATCATCACGGAGGTCTTGCAACTGCGCGCCGAGCGCGCCAAGCTCCTCGGCTTCCCGACGCACGCGCACTGGCGCGTCTCGGACAACACGATGGCCGGGAAGCCCGAGCGCGCGATGGAGTTAATGACGCAGGTCTGGAAGCCCGCCGTGCAGCGCGTCCGCGAGGAGGTCGCCGACATGCAGGCGCTCGCCGACAAGGAGGGCGCGAAGATCAAGATCGAGCCGTGGGACTACCGCTACTACATGGAGAAGGTGCGGAAGGCCAAGTATGACCTCGACCAGAACGAGGTTAAGCAGTACATGCAGCTCGACCGCTTGCGCGAGGGCATGTTCTGGGTCGCGGGCGAGCTGTTCAACTTCAAGTTCACGCCCGCCGCGAACATCCCCGTCTTCCACCCGGACGTGAAGGTGTGGGAGGTGACGGACAGGACTTCGGGCAAGCACGTCGGCTTCTGGTTCTTCGACCCGTACGCGCGCGAGGGCAAGCGCTCGGGCGCGTGGATGAACGCCTACCGCAGCCAGGAGCGGATGGGCGGCAAGGAAGTGACGACCATCGTCTCGAACAACTCGAACTTCGTGAAGGGCAAGCCGGGCGAGCCGGTGCTCATCTCGTGGGACGACGCGACGACGTTATTCCACGAGTTCGGCCACGCGCTGCACGGCCTCAACTCGAACGTCACCTACCCGACGCTGGCGGGCACGGCCGTCGCGCGCGACTACGTCGAGTTCCCGTCCCAAATCCTCGAACGCTGGCTCCTGACGCCCGAGGTCTTGCAGCGCTTCGCCCTGCACCACCAGACGGGCAAGCCCATCCCGGCCGAGTTGGTCGATAAGCTCACGCGCTCCTCCACCTTCAACCAGGGCTTCGCGACGGTCGAGTACCTCGCGTCAGCGCTCGTGGACATGAAGCTGCATCTGGCGGGCGCGCAGAAGATCGACCCGGACGAGTTCGAGAAGAGGACGCTGGCGGAGCTGGGGATGCCTTCGGAGCTGGTGATGCGCCACCGCACGCCGCAGTTCGGCCACGTCTTCTCGTCCGACTCGTACTCGGCGGGCTACTACAGCTACCTCTGGACGGACGTGATCGCGGCCGACGCCTTCGAGGCGTTCACCGAGGCGGGCGGCCCCTACGACAAGAAGGTGGCCGAGCGCCTGCGCAAGTACGTCTTCTCGGTCGGCAACACCGTTGACCCGGCCGAGGGCTACCGCCAGTTCCGCGGCCGCGACCCGCGCATCGAGCCGCTCATGCGCAAGCGCGGCTTCCCCGTGGACGAGTCGAAGTCGAAGGGCGGCAGCAGCGACAAGTAAACGGCCAAGCCCGACACGAAGCGCAACTAACTCTACGTGGCAGCACACACGTCAACGACGAGGCCGCTCCGGACGAAAGCGTTCGGGGCGGCCTTCTGCTTTCTCGCCCTCCTCTGCCTCTGCGCGCCGCACTCTTCCGGCAGGCAGCGCGTGGTCGGCGACACGCCGCGGCAAGAGAACCGCCTGCTCGGCGTCAGGCTCAGCGCGGAGGTCTCTTCGTGGCTCGAAGAGGTCGAGGGGAAGCTGGGCAAGGAGGTCTACGCGGAGTTCGCGGAGCTTGACCCGGCGGACGCGGGCGGGGACTACACTCTGGGGACGAGTTACCTGACGGGGGCCGGCGTCGGCGTCGTCCGCGTGGACGAGAGCTTCCGCGCCAGGAGCGAGAGGCTGACCGAGGCCGTCATCGGACACGAGCTGCTCCACCTGCGTCTGCGCGCGCGCGGCTACCCGCTCTTCCTCTTCGCGCCGGAGGTTCAGACGAAGCACGGCCCGGCCGAGGACGTGGAGCAGCCGAACGTCAACGACCTCGTCAGCATGATCGAGCACCGCGTCTTCGCCCCCGAGATGCGCCGCACGGGCTTCGACAGGCTGATCGACCTCACCAACTACCTCGACTCCGCGCGCCGCGCGCGCGGCCGGGCCGACGGGCAGGCCGAGGTGCTCAACTACGCCCGCGCCGCGCTCGAATGGGACGACCCGGCGCTGCTCGGAGAGCTGACGAAGATTTACCAGGCCAACCGCTGGACGCGCGCGCTCGCCGGCGGCCGCCGCCTGGCCGAGACCATCCGCGCCGCCGACCCCCAGACTCCTTCGCAAGTCACAGCCCTCTTCCTACGCTGCCTGCCCATCCTCTACCGCGCGGAGTTCCGCGTCGAGCCCGACACGCGGTTCCCCCTCGCACGCATCCACCCGCAGATGCTCATCCGCGCCCCGCGCCCCGCGCGCCGCCGCCGCTAGTGACGGCGCGCCGCCTGCCTTATCATATGCGTCAAGTATGACGACGATTCTGTACGTGCTTCTCGTGTTCGCGCTGGTGTTGGCGAACGGGTTCTTCGTGGCTTCGGAGTTCGCGCTGGTCGGCGTGCGCCGGTCGCGGGTCGAGACGCTGGCCGCCACGGGCAGCCGCAGCGCGCGGCGGCTGCTCGGGCTGCTCGACGACCTCAACGCGTACATCTCGGCCACGCAGCTCGGCATCACGATGGCCTCGCTCGCGTTGGGCTGGATCGGCGAGCCCGTCGTCGCGCGCATCCTCGAAGCGCCTTTGAAGCCTTACTTCTCGGAGGCGGCGCTCCACACCATCTCGTTCGCGGTCGCCTTCACCATCATCACCTTCCTGCACATCGTGCTCGGCGAGCTGGCCCCGAAGACGATGGCGCTGGAGATGGCCGAGCGCGTGGCGCTGGCCGTCTCGTGGCCGATGCTCGCCTTCTACAAAATCTTCCGCTGGCCGATCCGTCTGCTCGACTGGGCGGGGACGCGCACCGTCCGCCTCTTCGGTTTGAAGCCCTCGCAGGAGCACGCCTCCGTCTACACGGAGGATGAGCTGCGCCACCTCATCGGCGTCTCGCAGAAGAGCGGCCACATCGAGGCCGAGGAGCAGCAACTGCTCGACCGCGTCTTCGAGTTCGGCGACGCCGAGGTGCGCGAGGCGATGGTGCCGCGCACGTCGGTCGAGGCGCTGCCCGTCAACGCCACGCTCGAAGAGTGCAGGGCCGCCTTTCTTTCGACCGGCTACTCGCGCCTGCCCGTCTACCGCGAGCGCCTGGACGACATCGTCGGCCTCCTCTTCAGGAAGGACCTGGACATGGGGCAGGCGCGGCCCGAGACGTTCGACCTCGAAAGGCTCGTGCGCCCGCCCGTCTTCATCCCGGCGACGGCCAGCCTGGGCGACGCGCTCAAGCAGATGCAGTCCACGCGCGTCCACTTCGTCTTCGTGCTCGACGAGCACGGGGGCCTGGAGGGGATTCTGACGATCGAAGACCTGCTCGAAGAGATCGTCGGCGAGATCAACGACGAGTACGACGAGGAGACGCGCTCGCAGTGCGTGGGGCAGCCGGACGGGACGTTCCTGCTCGACGGGATGCTGGCCGTGCGCGACGCCAACCGGCAGTTCGGGCTCGACCTGCCGGAGGGCGCGGGCTACACGACGCTCGCGGGGTTCCTCATGGCGCAGGCCGGGCGCGTGCTGGTGCCGGGCGACAGCGTCGAGTACCGCGGCGCGCTCTTCCGCGTCGAGCGCGTCCAGCGCTTCCGCATCCGCTGGATCAGGTTCACCCCGCCTCGACAAGAGGAGGTCGTGACGGCGGGCAGCGGCGCGGCCTTCGGCGCGCTCCTGCCCCTCGCGGCCGCGGCGTCAGAGGCGACGCCGCTGCTGCTGTGCATCTGAGGGCCCGTTTGAAAAGCCCCGAAGGGGCGGGATGAGATAGCCAGGGGCAGAGCGAAGGCGCAAGCCTGAGCGCCGCCCCTGGAAAGCGGCGCCCAATCAGGTGAGCCCTGAAAGGGCGGAATAACTATCAAAGTTATTCCGCCCTTTCAGGGCTCACTACCCTTCTGCGGCATTAACCAGGGGCGTTACCCCTGGCTTTCATATGACGCCCCTTCGGGGCTCTTCAAACAGGCTCTCAGCGCTTTCGCCCTTTCTTCGCCGCCGGACGCGGCTTCTCCTTCTTCTCCGCCGCCTTCGGCTTCTCGGCGGCCGCGGGCTTCGTGCGCTTACCCAGAATCTTATCGACCGCCTCGGCCGCGGGCGGGCGGCCTTCGGCGAAGGCGAAGATGTGGTAGTGGTCTCTCAACTCCCTCAAAGCCTCGACGCGCCCGGCGCGCTCCAGCCGGGCGACCTCGCCCATGACGAACTCCTGCTCCTCGGCCGTCATGTAGCGGTAGTAGACGTCGAAGGCGAACCCGGTGGTGTGCGGCGGCGGGGCCACGTCGGCCGCGTTCGGGTTGCCGGACTCGCGCAGGAGCCGCTGGTACTCCTCCGTCCTCACGAGCGACGTGATGGGCAGCGGACGGCCGAACTTCGACTCGTAGGCCGTGCCCAGCTCTTCGACCGTCGCGAGCGCGGCGGGGCGCACGTGAGAGAGCATGCGGGCCTGGAACTCCCTGGAAGCGGCCGGGTCTCTCAGGTCGTACGAGCGCCCGCCGAAGTCGCGCGCGAGCCTCTCAATCGCCGCGTACTCGGCGAAGAGCCGTTCGCCCACCTTCGCACGCCCCTTCGCGCCGGGCTTGCCGTAGTAGGCGGCGAGCACCTTCTCCTTCTCCGAGACGGCCGTCAGCTCCTTCCTCCGCGCGGCGGCGTCGGCCGTCAGTTGGGCGCGCGCCTCGCGCTCCTTGCGCCCCAGTTCTTTGAGCCTGACCTCGATCTCGTGCAGACCGTTCTTGAGCCGCTCGCGCTCCTCGGCCAGCCCGCGCTCGGCCGCCTCGACCTCCTCGGCGTTGGCGTAGAGCGGCACGAACTTCCTCGCCTTCAGGTCGTAGTGCGTGAGCGCGCCCGTCGCCGTCAGCCCCACGCCGTAGAGCACGAAGCCGCGCCCGAGGCGGGGAACCTCGACCAGCTCGCGCCCCTCCGAGATCATCGCGGCCAGCTCGGCGAAGTCGTGCGGCGGGCGGACGCCGGCCTCCTTGGCGGCCGCGCCCTGGATGGCGAGGAAGCGGCGCGTCTCGCTGTACTGCTTCAGCTCCTGCGGGATTTCGACGTCTTCGGCCTTGCGCCCCGTGGGCTCGCCGCGGTCTTCTTCGAGCTTCGAGACGGCCTCGGCGTAAGGGTCGCGCGGCGGCGCGCCGGTCAGGATGTCCTTCACCTGCTCGGCCCCGGTCTTGATGCCGCCGATGACGTCCTGCCTGTGCCTGAGGTAGACGAAGAGGGCGGCGAGCGCGCCGCACGCGAGGAGCGCGAGCGGGAGCCAGCGGACGAGCGCCGTGTGTCTGTTGGACGGGGGCCCGGCGGGGGGCTTGCCCGTTACGGCGGGCGGCCGCTCAGTGAGGTTATCGCTCTGCGCAGCGAAACGTTCGGGCGCGCTGTCCGCGCCCCGGACGCCTTCGTCAGACTCCAACTGCCTGCCCGCTTGTTCGGATTCCACGCCCCTAAAATATCACGGGGCGCGGGGCGCGGACAGGTCAGCGGATGGCGTCGGCGAGTCTCTGGCCGTTGATGAAGACGCGGACGCTGCGGACTCCGCGGAACTGGCGCGCGGTCGCCTTGATCTGCTCCTCGATGCGCGGCTGGTCACAGACGCCCGCGACGGGCAGCGTGCCGCGGATGTGGATGGTCGCCGCGCCGCGGCTGATGGCCGCGCTCTGCACGCGCAGGTCTTCGCCCACCCAGTAGTTGCCTAAGCCTTCGTACTCGCGCGGGACGGCCAGAAGCTCTTCGACGGCCGCCCTCAGAGACGCGTTCGCCGCCGTGCGCGTGACGGGGACGAGGCTGTCGTCGCAGCCGATGCGCCGGCCGCGCTTGCCCTTATCGTCGAGCGCGACGAGAAAGACTTTGACCTGGCGCGTTCGCTGCCGCGCGGGGGCGGCGGCCGCCGCCGGGGCGAGCGCCGTCCACAAGCAGAGCGCCGCGAGCAAACTTCTCATGCAATCCCTCCCTGTGTAGCGAGAGACGGCGGGCGAGCCCTCCGCCGGTCAGGGGCCCGGAGAAAGGCTCGACCCGCCGTCCGGGTCCGCGCGCGGTCGGTTAGGGGGTGACGCCTGTCGGGTTCATGCCGTAGCTGAACGCGAACCCGCCGGTCGTGATGATTAGAATCCAGTAGAGGACGAAGAGCAGCGTCCAGATGAGCATGATGTTACGAATGCCGAGGTTGTTAGCATTCATCCAACCCCAGATTAACGTCCAAATGCCGCACGTAATGATCCCGATGATACCGTGCACGACGCCGGCAGTCTTGAACTGCTTGATCAGCACGATGATGAAGCACACAAACGACGCCAGGCCGACAAGCATGGTTAGAAGTCCTAACATCCCACTAGCCATCCTACTATCCTCCTTCGATTTTCTTAGACCTGA
The DNA here is from genome assembly GCA_035563535.1 of Pyrinomonadaceae bacterium. Classification (GTDB taxonomy): domain Bacteria; phylum Acidobacteriota; class Blastocatellia; order Pyrinomonadales; family Pyrinomonadaceae; genus QHXN01. The sequence continues at coordinate 128,859 of DATMVD010000008.1, forward strand.
AAAAATTAGGCCGCGACGTTCACCGGTTGAACGCACCCGGCAGGAACAGCAGGCGAACCGACCAGTACACGAGCAGCCCCGCGAGCACGACGTAGGCGACACGCGTCCGGCGCTCGACGCGCCCGACGAGCGCCGCGAACGCGTCGCGCCGCTGCGCGGGCAGGAGCGCCGCGACGGTGAAGGCCAACAGCCCCAGCAGCACGACGGGCGCGAAGGCGTGCATACGGAAGGCCGTCGCGAACTCGCCCCGCAGCAGCGAGACGGTCGCGCGCGTGAGCCCGCACCCGGGGCAAGGGATGCCGAAGGCCGCCTTCAGAGGGCAGGGCCAGCCACCGACCCCCGCGGCCACGCCCAAGACCTGCGCGGCCGCCACCGCCGTCACGCCGAGCGAGACCCTGCGGTCGCGCAGCAGCGCCGCCAGAGACATGTCGGGCCGTCCGGGGTTCGTCATAAAGTCTGACGTGTGTTGCGGGCCGCCGCTCGCGGGGCGGCCTTTTGCGCTCGGCCGCCCTGAAGGGCTGGATTACTCGGAACTGTAAGAGATCGGCTTAAAGCTTGTAGAGCGCTTGGAAAGGACGCGCAATTATATGAAAAAACCGGGATAAGGCAAGAGTAATTTGTGTCGAGCCGGCGGGGTCGCCCGGTTTACTCTTTCGGCAGGAGGGACGAGCGATACCACTCGATGGTGCGCCGCAACCCCTCCCGGAAATCCACGCGGGCGCGGAAGCCGAACAGCTCCTCCGCCCGCCTCACGTCGAGCGCGCGGCGCGGCTGCCCGTCGGGCTTCGACGTGTCCCACACGAGCCGGCCCTGGTAGCCGGTCTCTTTAGCTATCAGCTCCGCGAGGTCTTTGATGCTGATCTCCATCCCCGACCCGAGGTTGACCGGCTCCGGCCCGTCGTACTTCTCCGCCGCGAGCACGATCCCCTCGGCCGCGTCGTCCACGTACAAAAACTCGCGCGTGGCCGCGCCCGTCCCCCACACCTCGACCTCCGCCTCGCCCCTCGCCTGCGCGTCCACGAACTTCTTAATCAGCGCCGGGATGACGTGCGACGTGTTCGGGTTGAAATTATCGTTGGGCCCGTAGAGATTCACTGGAAGGAGGTAGATGCCGTTGAAGCCGTACTGGTCGCGGTACGCCTGACACTGGACGAGCAGGGCCTTCTTCGCCACGCCGTACGGCGCGTTGGTCTCCTCGGGGTAGCCGTTCCACAAGTCGTCTTCCTTAAAAGGGACGGGGGTGAATTTGGGGTAGGCGCAGATGGTGCCGACCTGGACGAACTTCTCGACGCCGTTGAGGCGCGCGGCTTCGATGAGCTGGACGCCCATCATGATGTTCTCGTAGAAGTAGAGGCCGGGGTTCTCGCGGTTGGCCCCGATGCCGCCGACGACCGCGGCGAGGTGGATGACGACCTCGGGGCGCGCGTCGCGGTAGAGGCGCTCCACGTCCGCGCCCTTGACGAGGTCGTAGTCGCGCTTGCGGACGACGAAGATGTCTGAGCACCCGCGCTCGCGGAGCTTACTCACCACCACGCTGCCGAGGAAGCCCCCGCCCCCCGTGACCGCGATCCTCTTGCCTTGAAGAAAGTTTTCCATCGGTTTTGACTCAGGCGGCGCGCGCCGCGGCGAGGTCTTCGAGCCAGGCCGCGAGCAGCGGCAGTTCTTCGCGGCCAACCAGAGACATCTCGACGAGTTTCTCGTAACAGGCCAGGAGGTTCTCGCCCAGGCGCTCGACGCCGGGCGCGAGGTCGAGGGCCGCGAGCGCCTCGCAGATCGCGGCGTTGTGCAGGTAGCCCGGCACCTCGTCGCGGAAGTCGCGCATGAGGTTGTGCTCGTTGCGCTCCTGCCAGACGGTCGGCTCGTGGAAGAGGACGCCCCAGCCCTGCTCCCAGCAGATGCGCTGCGCGACGAAGCTGCGCCAGATGTCCGTCATGCGGAACGAGCAGTAGGCCGGCAGGTAGAGCAGTGGGAACGCGTCCGCCCACCAGGTCGTGTTCTGGCTGTTGAAGGGGCACCACGTTCCTTCGCCCAGAGCCACGCGGCGGTCACGCCGGAAATTCTGCGGCAGCTCTTCGACGAGGCGGTAGATGGCGTCCACGTCCGGGTTCTCGTCGGCGAGCCCCTGCTGGATGGGGCAGTCGGCGTCCTTCACCTTCAGCGACTCGAACTCCGGCACGCGCTCGCGCACGCATTCGAGCGAGAGGCCGCGCGGCCAGATGTTCGCCTCCGAGAAGTACTGGTAGACGTTGACCCAGCCCGCCCCTTCGAGCGCGGGGGCCGAGACCTGACGCCGCCTCTCGCCCCAGAACTCTTCGCGCGGGATGTTGTCGTCGTCGGTCTCGATGACGACGTTCGCGCCGCCGCGGACGGCGACGAGGTAGCCGAGGTTCTTGCGCGCGTAGTGTCTGGTCGGGCAGAGGCGCGCGAAACGGAAACCGGTCTCGTACTGCGCTTCGAGGCCGTAGAAGTCGCAGCCTTCGAGTTGGAAGTCGGCGGGGCTCGGCACGTCGCCGACGACGACGAACTGCCGGCCGCGCGCCTGCGAGCCTTCGGCCAGCGCGCGCAGCACGCGGTTCGGCGCTGAGATGGAGGTGACGACGAGGGCGACGCTCTCCGTCATGCCGCTTCGTCCTGTTCGAGGGGGGCGACCGCGCGGCCCCGGTTGAAGCGCGCGCGGAAGAGACGCCAGAGGTTTGAGAAGGCGTCCTTGAGCACGTGGTTGTTGACGCTGTCGCTGGCCGCGCGGTAGTGGATGGGCACCTCGGCGACGCGCAGGCCGTGGCAGTGAGCCTTGATCTCCGTCTGGAAGAAGTGGCCGCGCGAGTTGATGCCGCGGTCGAGGACGTGTTCGAGCGCCCCGCGCGTGAAGAGCTCGAAGCCGCTCGTCATGTCGGTCAGCTTCGTCCCGAGCAGGAGGTTCGTCAGGAGCGTCCCGCCGCGGCTGATGACCTTGCGCTTGAGCGGGCTCTCGGTGAAGCCCCCGCCGTGGGCGAAGCGCGTGCCGAAGACGCAGTCGAAGCCCTCCGACATCTTCTCGAAGAAGCGCGGGATGTCCGAGGGCTGGTGGCTGAAGCCGGCGTCTATCTCCAGCACCCAGTCGCAGCCCGCGTCCAGGGCCTCGCGGTAGCCGCGCAGGTAGGCGTCCACGACGCAGCGGTTCTCGGGGGCCCAGACGACGCGAAGCTGCGGGACGGCCGCTTCGAGCCCTCGCAGGAGGTCGAGCGTGCCGTCGCGGCTGACGCGGTCGAGGACGGCGAAGAAGGTCAGGGACTTGAACCGGAAGGGCTCGCAGGCGGCGAGCACCTCGCGGACGAACCCGGCCGCTGTGTCGCGCTCGTTCGCCATCGGGCAGACGACGCCGAGACGGACGCCGGAAGTGACCGGCTCGACAGATACCGCCCGTGAGGCGACGACGCTCTTTAACAAATTACCGTTCGACCCTTCCATGGGGAGATAAAGAGACCCGAAGTGACAGACTCTAACACGAGCCCCGAAGATGCGCGAAACGCCCAACGGGGAAAGTAGGCAGTAGGCAGATGGCAGTAGACAGTTTGCCGTTTGCGAAGTTGGCTGTAATTCAAAGTCAGGCCGCCGGAGTCGAAACAAGAACGCTCTCAGGTTTAAGCCTCCGGACTGCCTACTGCCATCTGCCTACTGCCTACTTTCAAGTCGTCCCACATCCTCTTCGCCACGAACAGCCAGAGGCCGAAGGTGGCGAAGAACTTGACCGCGTTCGAGAGGCCGAGCACCCCCTGGAGGTGGAACATCTCGTCGCGCGGCAGGTCCCACGCGATGACGAGGAGCGCCGCGACCACCCCGACCGCGGCGGCCGGACGGGTCGGCCCCTTCAGCAGAAGGTGTACCGCGAAGAGCGCCGCCGGCAGCACGTAGACCAGGTGGTGCTCCCAGGAGAGCGGCGCCACCAGGAACATCATCAGGAGGAAGAGCGACACGTCGGCGTCGAGCGTCCTCTCCCCCTGCCCCCCGCGCGCGGAGAGCAGCGCGAGCCCCACGGTCACGACCCCGACCGCGGCGGCGAGCGGGTACGTGAGCGGCTTCGTTATCAAGCGCGTCGGCAGGCCGAAGACCTCCGGCACACGATCCTGCACGAAGAGCATGAAGCCGTTGATGCTGTGGTTCCACGGCTCGACCGGGATGAAGGGGAGGTTGAACGGCCGCAGCCCGTAGCCGCCCGTCGGCGCGACGTTCGCCAGCCAGTCGCCCCACAACCCCTCCGGCAGAACCCACCACGAGGCCAGCCCGTAGACCGCCACCAGCACCCCCGTCCACGCCGCCGCCGCGTAACGCTTCCTGATGACGAGCAGCGGCAGCAGCAGGAAGGGGTACGTCTTCAGCAGTATCGACAGCGACAGAGGCACCGCGATGCTCAGCGCGTGCCCGCCCCTTTTGAAGGCGAGCCACGCGAAGCAGACGAGCGCCATGACTATCAGGTTGATCTGTCCCCACGCGAAGTTATCAGCGACGGGGTAGTAGTTCAGTACGTAAACGGTCATCAGCGCGGCGGCGACCCCGCGCCAACGGGGCGGCGGCTCGAACGGCCTGATGCGCAGGAAGAGGAGGTAGAGGATGACGAGAAAGCAGACGTGGCTCGCGACGAGCAGTCGCACCTTCGCCGCGTCGTAGGTGGTCGTGGAGAAGGGGTAGAAGGCGAGCAGCGAGGGCGGCGGGTAGAGGTACGGGAAGATGCGCCTCTGCTCGCGCTCGGCCGTCTCGTCGAACGCCCCTTCGCGGTACGGCGAGCGCCCCTCCTCGAAGACCATCTTCGCGCCCCAGTAGAGGGTCGGGAAGTCGCCGGGCGACTCCGCGGCCCTCCGGTAGCCCTGCTGGTAGAGGTACGGGACGTAGAAGAAGACGAAGAGGCAGACGAGCGCCCGCTTTAACGTTTTGCCATCCACGCGCGTGTTCACTTCGGACGAAAAGAGTCGGGGCTCACATCGGCTGGCTCAGTATCCGGACGAAGTCCATGCCCCCGCCGTAGTTGATGTTCGAGACCTTCCAGCCCTGCTTCGTGTTGACGAGGCTGAAGACGAGCCTCACCCTCTGGTCGAAGTTCGTGAAGGTCACGGGGACGGTGGCCGCGTTGCCGTTGATGGCCGAGGCCCCGACGCGGAAGTTCCTGATCTGCACGTCCTGCGCGTTGTAGAGCGGGTCGAAGTCGATGTTGCCGACCTCGCCCTCGGGCGTCTGCGTCAGGTTCTTCCAGATGAGCGCGGCCAACCTCTCGTCGAAGAACTTCTGTTGCAGCTTCCGCCCCCGCTTCTCGAAGACGTGCCCCGCGCCGTTGCGGTGGACGCGGTACAGCTCTTTGACGACCGTCTCCGGTAAACTGAGCACCGGGATTCCGAGCTTCTCTTTCGGGAGCGGGGGGATGCCCCTCTGCTCCTGCGCGGACGCGGCGGCGGCGGCGCACGAGATGATGACGAGGGAAAGGATGACCTTCCGCATGCTCTTCGATACTCTCCTTGCCGTCCGGGGTTTAGATGGTGTCGAGGATTGAGGCGAAGAACTCCCTGTCCTTCGCGTGTGTGAGCAGCCCCGCCACGTCCCCGCGCTCGACCCAGCGCGCCTCCGGGTTGTCAGCGTCTCTGGGCGCGAGCTCGGTCGCGTCGGTTCGGAAGAGGAAGAGGTGGATCGTCTTCAGCTCCGAAAGGTCTTCGCCCCCGTCCGCGCCTATCCGGTGGCGGCTGTAGCTGCCGAGCGGCCGGACTAGTTCAAGCCGGGTGACGCCCGTCTCCTCTCGAATCTCGCGCAGCGCGGCCTCCAGGGGCGTCTCGCCCTCTTCGAGGTGGCCCTTCGGCAGAGACCAGCTCGTCCCGTGCTGGCTGACCACGAGGACGCGCCCCTCCCCGTTGACGACCACGCCGCCCGCGCTCTCCGTCTTAATCATCTCTCGCCCGCCGCCTTCACGCGGCCAGCTAAACACAACCGGCAGGGTATGACAAGGACGCCCGCGTCAGGCCGGCGCGCGCTCAAGCTCCGCGACCTCGCCCCAGTAGCGCGGCTGCATGAGCAGGCGGCGCAGCAGCGGGCGCAGGCCCGGCAGCGGGAGCGACGCGTAGACCTCGACCGCCGCGGAGAAGACCGCGCGCTGTTTGAGCCGCAGCAGACGGCGCACGCGCTCAGGCACGAGCAGCGCCTGAACCTGGAGCAGCAACTGGTAACGCCACTCGCCGAGGTGTCGGCGGTAAGAGTCGTAGAGCAGCGCCGTGTGTTTGCCGTAGGCGAGGTCGCGCTCCATGTGCGCGCGGCGGTCTGCGCGCCAGCTCTCGTAATCGGGGGGGAGCGCCTTGACGTTCAGCCCCTCGCCGACCCGTCGGAAGACCGCGTACAGCTCCTCGCGCTCGCGCCTCGACAGGGGGCCGTAGAGCATCCGGCGCGCGCGCTCCGAATAATCGATCAGCATGTAGAGCACGTCGCGGAACGCCCACTCGGGGATGGTCTGCCCGCGCGAGGCTTCGACGCCCGCGTGCGCCGCGTTGATGCGCGCGAGCGTGCGGCGGGCCGCCTCCTCGTCGGCGAAGACGATCTCGCGCGCGTAGCGCACCGTCGAGAAGAGGCGGCCGAAGGGGTCGCTCGGAATCCTTCCGGTGAAGAAGAGCCAGTCCACCGCCCTGTTCAGGGCGAACTCCGCGGCCGACCCGGCGAAGATGAGGAGCACGACCTCCGGGTCGCCCCAAATCTTCCGCACGACCGAGCCGCGCGCGACGAACTCGCGCGGGCCCCGTTCGATTCCGACGTTGGTTTTTGAAGAGATTGTGCTGCTCACTTCTTCTCCGCCGTAGTTTTCAGTTGCTTCGCGGCCGCGGGCCAGCCGCCCCTGAGGAAGGTCTCGACCGCGCCGAAGAAGACTTCGGGCTGCTCGATTAGCATCCCGCCCCACGAGTTGCCGAGCAGCGTCACGCGGTCGAGGTTGAAGTGCTCGCGGACGGCCTCCAGGTCGGCGACGTGCTTCGAGACGGCGAGCTTCTCCTTCTCCCTGAGCAAGTCCGAGCGCCCGCCCCCGCGCTGGTCGTAGTAGATGACACGGCGGTTCTTCGCCAGCGGCTCGAGGTCGGCCCGGATGGGCTCAAGGGTGTTGCCCGGCCCGCCGTGCACCGCGACCAGAGTCTCCGTCCCGCCCCCGGCGACCTTGTAGAAGAGGCGCACGCCGTCCGCCGTCCTGATGTAACCTTCGCCCGGCGTTTGCGCGAGGCACGCCGCCCGGGCCGCGAAGAGTGTGAGCAGCGTCAAGACTGCCGTAAGGGCTTTCATCCGCCGTCCTTTCACTTCGTGTAGCTGTCGGCCCCGAGGAAGTGGAGCGAGACGTAGGGCTCTTCGCCGACGACCCAACTGTCGTGCGGCGTCGGCGGGACGTGGAAGAGGACGCCGGGCGTGAGGTCGAACACCTCGCCCCCGGCCATCGCGGCGACGGCGTGGCCCGAGACGACGAGGCCGACGTGCTCGACCTCGCAGAAGGGCGTGCCGGCGAGCGGGCCGACGTGCGCAGACCACTTCCAGCCCGGCTGGTACGTGGCGCGGCCGATGGTGAGCCCGCCGACGCGGACGATCTCGAACCGGCCCAGCTCGAACTCGCGCGTCTCGTCGGGCTGCTCGAAGCGCTTCAGGATGACTTCGTTCATTCGTGACCCCTTCCGAATCAACGCCGCGCCGGCACACATAATTTACATCCACCAGTCAGGTCAGTACCACCCCGCGGTAGCGGGTGGGCCTTCATTACCCGTTTCGTTCGGATGTCAGAGGCCCACCCGCTACCGCGGGCGGTTCTGACCGCTATCGCCCGTGATGATACTTTTCAATCCCGCGTTGCGCGTTACCTTTGTGGCGCAGGGAATCTGAGCCACAAAGGTAACGCGCGTAAGCTTAAACGCGGATTTGGAGAGACTACATTTCCCCGGAGGGCGAGACACAAGTGAGCACACAGATGAGTCCGGAGACTTCAAACGTTCTTCCCGTCGAGATTTCAACCCCTGACGCCGAAGCGCAGGCGGCCCAGGTCGTCCTGACGCAGATGGCCTTCGGCGCGCTGTTGACGCAGGCGCTCTACGTCGCCGCCAAGCTCGGCGTCGCAGACCTGCTCGCCTCGGGGCCGCGCCCCGTCGCCGAGTTGGCCGCCGAGACCGAGACGCACGAGCGCTCGCTCTACCGCGTCCTGCGCTCGCTGGCGGGCGCGGGCGTCTTCGCGGAGGTTCAGCCTCAGACCTTCGGCCTGACGCCCCTGGCCGAGCTTCTGCGCACGGACGCGCCCGGCTCGATGCGCAACGGCGCGATCTTCATGGGCGAGCAGTGGCACTTCAACGTCTGGGCGAACATGATGCACAGCGTCCGCACGGGCCGGCCCGCCTGGGGGCACACGCACGGCGCGGAGGTCTTTGAATACTTCGCCGCCAACCCCGCACACGCCGAAATCTTCAACGGGGCCATGACCGACATGAGCGTCGGCACCGCGCCCGCGGTCGTCGAGGCTTACGACTTCGGCGGATTCGGCACGCTCGCGGACATCGCGGGCGGGCACGGCTACCTGCTGGCGCAGATTCTGAAGGCGAACCCGAGCCTCTCGGGCGTCCTCTTCGACGTGGCCCCCGTCGTCGAGGGCGCGGCGGCGCTGCTCGAGCGCGAGGGCGTGTCGGGTCGCGTCGAGCGCGTCGCGGGCGACTTCTTCCAGAGCGTGCCGCGCGCCGACGCCTACATCATGAAGCACATCATCCACGACTGGGACGACGAGCGCGCGGCGCTCATCCTCAGGAACATCAACGCGGCGATGGGCGAGGAGGGGCGCGTCCTCATCGTCGAGGTCGTCGTCCCCGAGGGGAACGGGCCGCACTACAGCAAGGTGCTCGACCTGGAGATGCTCGCCTCGCCCGGCGGCGCCGAGCGCACGGCCGAAGAGTACGCCGCGCTCCTGGCGTCGGCCGGGCTCAAGCTCTCCCGCATCATCCCGACCCGCTCGCCCTTCAGCATCATCGAGGCGGTCAGGGGTTAAGAACAAAAACCCGGGACGGGCTGGAATTTCAGAGGAGCGCGGGACTCTTGCCCGCGCTCCTCTGTGCGTTCCTGCTCAGTTGTAAAAAAGTAGTTGCGCGCCGCACGAAACCTGCTATATTGCACGGCACTCACCGGTAGACTTCAGCCACTGCCAGGGCCGACGTCTCTACTATCCGACTCTTGCCCGCAAACAGACAAACTCCCTTAACCCGGACGCGACGTAAGTCTGCCCTGTCCCCCTTTGCCGTTGGCCTCATCGGCCTCAGACATTCGACAGACCTTTGGAGGAAAAATGAGAAAGACGCTTGTACTGCTCGCCACACTCGCCCTGTGTCTCACCGCTTTAGTCTCATCCGGCTCACGCTCCTCGGCCAGCCCGGCCGCGCCGAAGGCCAAGGGGCAGAAGCTCCATAAGAAGGAGAAGGCCATCCCCGGCAGCTACGTCGTCGTCCTCGACAACGTCTCCGCGGGCGACCCCGGCGCCTTCTCGCAGGCCGACCAGGTTATCGACGTGCTCGCCGCGGCCTACGACGTCAAGGTCAAGGGCCGCTGGAAGCACGCGCTCAACGGCTTCGCCGCCGAGATGTCTGAAGCCGAAGCGCTCGCGCTCAGCGAAGACCCGCGCGTCCAGTTCGTCGAGGAGGATCAGGTCTACACCACCGACGCCACGCAGACGGGCGCGCCCTGGGGGCTCGACCGCATCGACCAGCGCGACCGCCCGCTTAACGGCACCTACAACTACAACTGGACGGGCGCGGGCGTCCGCGTCTACGTCATCGACACCGGCATCCGCACCTCGCACACGCAGTTCGGCGGGCGCGCCTCGAACGTCTACGACGTGAACGGCGGCAACGGGCAGGACTGCAACGGCCACGGCACGCACGTCGCCGGCACCGTCGGCGGCTCGACCTACGGCGTCGCCAAGGGCGTGATGCTGCGCGGGGTCAAGGTCTTCCAGTGCGCCAACACGACCTCCACGTCGAACATCATCGCGGGGGTCAACTACGTCACGGCCAACCGCATCCTGCCGGCGGTCGCCAACATGAGCGTCGGCGGCGGGGCCTCGTCCTCGATGGACACGGCGGTCAACAACCTCATCAACTCGGGCGTGGCCGTCGCGGTCGCCGCCGGGAACGAGTACGGGGTTGACGCCTGCACGCGCTCGCCCGCGCGCGTCGGCGCGGCCATCACCGTCGGCTCCACGACTTCGTCCGACGCGCGCTCTTCGTTCTCCAACATCGGCACCTGCCTCGACCTGTTCGCGCCGGGCTCTTCCATCCCCTCGGCGTGGTACACGTCGGACACGGCGACGAACACCATCTCGGGCACCTCGATGGCGTCGCCGCACGTCGCGGGCGCGGCCGCGCTCTACAAGCAGGCCGTCCCTTCGGCCTCGCCCGCCACGATCCGCAACGCGCTGGTCAACAACGCGACCACCAACCGCCTGAGCGGCGTCGGCACGGGCTCGCCCAACCGGCTGCTCTACACGCTCTTCTTCTGAGGCCGCGGCGGCCTCTGACGAACCCGCCGGGCGGCCGGTCTCCCCGCCACCCGACGGCCGAAAGCCGGCGCGCACGCCCGGGCGTGCGCGCCGGCTTTTTTGCGCCCGGCGTCGTGTGGCGTAGAATGCACGAAACCATCGAGAGGTGAACCGAGATGTCATCCGGCACAGGCAGGCGTGCGCTCATCGTCGTGGACGTGCAGAACGACTTCTGCCCGGGCGGGGCGCTCGCCGTCGAGCGCGGCGACGAGGTGGTCGAGCCGCTCAACCGGCTCATCCGCGAGTTCCTCGGACGCGGCGAGCCCGTCTACAAGAGCCGCGACTGGCACCCCGCGCAGACCAGACACTTCGCCGCCTACGGCGGGACGTGGCCCGTCCACTGCGTGCAGGAGACACACGGCGCGGAGTTCCACGAAAGACTCGACGACGACCCGCGCGTCCGCGTCGTCTCGAAGGGGCTGGGCGACGAGGACAACTACTCGGCCTTCGACGGGACGGCGCTCGCCGAAGAGCTGCGCCGCGAGGGGGTCGAAGAGGTCTGGGTCGGCGGCCTCGCCACAGACTACTGCGTCAAGAACACCGTCCTCGACGCGCTGCGCGCGGGCTTCCGCGTCCGGGCCCTGACCGACGCCATGCGCGCCGTCAACCTCCAACCCGGCGACGACCGACGCGCCCTCGAAGAGATGCGCGCGGCCGGCGCGGAAGTCGTTTAAGAATTTGAGATTTCAGATTTGAAACTTAAAATTCCTAACCCATAGAGCCCCGGCCCCCCGCCCCGCGCTTCCGCTCCCGAAAGGAGGAGGAATTGTGAAAAGGAATCTCCCGGTTGCCGCCATTTCAACTGCGGCTCTTCTCGTCACCCTTATCTGCCAGGCCCGTCCCGCCGGGGCGCAGGAGATGCACCAGCATCAACACGACCCCTCGGAAAAGCTCGGGCGCGTCAGCTTTACGGTCTCCTGCACGCCCGCGGCCCGGAAGCAGTTCAACCGCGCGGTCGCCTGGCTCCACTCCTTCGAGTACGAGGAGGCCGAGAAGGCTTTCAAAGAGGTGGCCGCCACCGACCCGCGCTGCGGCATGGCCCACTGGGGCGTCGCGATGAGCAACTACCACCCGCTCTGGGCCCCGCCGACCGCGGCCGAGTTGGAGAAGGGCGCGCGGGCCGTCGAGCAGGCCAAGTCGGTCGGCGCGGGCACGCAGCGCGAGCGCGACTACATCGCGGCCGTCGAGCTGTTCTACAAAGACGCCGACAAGCTCGGCCACCGCGCGCGCGCCGACGCCTACGGCGAAGCGATGGGACGGCTCTCGAAGCGTTACCCGTCCGACCGCGAGGCCGAAGTCTTCTACGCGCTCGCGCTCATCGCGAAGGGGTTGGGGTCGGGCGACAAGACCTACGCCAGCGAGAAGGCGGCGGCGCGGATTCTGAACCGCGTGCTGGCGCGCGAGCCCGAGCACCCGGGGGTCACGCACTACCTCATCCACGGCTACGACTACCCGCCGCTGGCGCACATGGCCGTCGCCGCCGCGCGGAGCTACGCGAAGATCGCGCCCTCCTCGGCGCACGCCCGCCACATGCCCTCGCACATCTTCACGCGGCTCGGCATGTGGCAGGACTCCATCCAATCGAACCTCAACTCCAAGGCGGCGGCCGAGGCGTTCGCCGTCAGGAACCGCATGCAGGACGCCTGGGACGAGAAGCTGCACGCGATGGACTACCTCGCCTACGCCTACCTGCAAGGCGCGCAGGACGCGCAGGCGCGGGGCGTGCTCGAAGAGCTGAACAGGCTCCGGAAGGTCGAGCCGGAGAGTTTCAAGGTGGCCTACGCCGCCTCGGCCATCCCCGCGCGCTACGCGCTCGAACGGCGTCGCTGGGACGAGGCGGCGAAGTTGACCCTGCGCGAGGGGCTCCTCGGAAACTTCCCCTGGAAGGATTTCAGTTGGGCCGAGGCGCACGTCCACTTCGCGCGCGCCGTCGGCGCGGCGCGCACGGGCGACGCGGCCGCGGCGCGGCAGGAGGTCGAGAAGCTGACGGCCACGGGCCGGGCGCTCGCCGAAATCAAAGCCGGCTACGACTGGGGGAAGCAGGTCGAGATCGCGCGGCAGGTCGCCTCCGCGTGGCTGGCGCACGCCGAGGGGCGGCGCGAGGAGTCGCTCCGGCTGATGCGCGCGGCGGCGGAGCTGGACGACTCCACCGAGAAGCACCCGGTCACGCCCGGCGCGCTCCTCCCCGCGCGCGAGCAGCTCGGCGAGCTGCTGCTCGAATTGAAAGAGCCGGCCGCCGCCCTGCGCGAGTTCGAGGCTTCACTCGTCAACGCGCCCAACCGCTTCAACGGCCTCTACGGCGCGGCGCGCTCGGCCGCGCTCGCGGGCGACAGGAAAAAGGCCGAAGGCTTCTACAAGCAGCTCGTCGCGCAGTCCCGCCACGCCGACGCCGACCGGCCCGAGCTGGCCGAGGCGAAAGAGTTCCTCGCCGGAGGCGCGAAGACGGCGCGGAACAAGTAGGCAGAAGGCAGTAGGCAGTAGGCAGTTTTAATTCCCCGAAGGGATGAAGATAATAGCCGGGGGCAGAGCGAGCGCCAGCGAGCGCCGCCCCCGGTAGACCGCGATAAAAGTTTACGACCCTGAAAGGGTCGCACCGGGCGCGGCCCCTTCGACCCTTTCAGGGTCGGAATTATTTTGTCTCGCTTTCCGGGGGTGGCGCTCGGTCGTTCGCCTGCGGCTCGCGCCCTCGCTTACCCCCGGCTATTGCCTGCATCCCCTTCGGGGATGTCCGAACTGCCTACTGCCTACTGCCATCTGTCTACTGCCTGCTGCCTACTGACCACTCATGCTCAACATCGACCGCTACCACGCCACGATGGGCGACGCCTCTTACAAGGAGGCGACGCGCCTGCACGACGGGCTTCTGAGCGACACGGAGGCGACGTTCTACGTGACGCAGCGCAAACTCGCCTACGCACCCTGCCTCGGGCACGAACGACTGCTGCGCTCGCTGCTCGATTTTAGAATCGACCGTCCGCGCCTGCGGACGCTCGAACAGGATCGAGGGGGCTTGCGCCTCTTCGCGAAGGCCGTCGAGGACATCAACTTCGCTGGCACGGTGCGGGCGGTGCGCCCCGGCACCATCATGTTCGCCGGCCAGCCCTTCGCCGACATCACCGGGGCCTTCGGGCTCGCGCAGGCGCAGGAGATCAAGTTCGAGCACGCCTTCGACCTGCCCATCACGACCGCCGCCATCGCCATGCAGATTCGCATGGCCGCGGGGAGTCGCTGGCTCTCCGACTTCTCCCTGCGCCGCAACGGGGACATCGAGCGCGCCGTGGACGTGGCCACCTACGCCTTCATCGGCGGCTTCAACGACACGTCGAACATGGAGGCCGCGCACCGTCTGGAAATCCCCGCGGTCGGCACCGAGGCGCACTACTGGCAGCAGTCCTACGTCGAGTTCATGGACGAGCCCGAGACCGACCCGCGCACGGGCCGGCCGAAGCACTTCGAGCAGGTCGCCTTCGAGCGCTGGCTCGACGCCAACCCGCAGGGCACGACGCTGCTGCTCGACACCATCGACGTGCACATGGGCGCGGTGCACGCCGCGCTGGCCGCGACCTCCACGCCCGAGCGCCGCCGCGCCTTCAAGGGCTTCCGCGTGGACTCGGGCGACCTCGCCAAGCTCGGCAAGTGGTGCCTGGAGTTCTTCGAGGCGAACGGGCTCCGCGACCTGATGCCGGTGCTGACGGGCGACCTGGACGTGGAGGGCGTGCGCCGCATCGTCGAAGAGTTCCCGCAGGCCGCGGGCTTCGGCATCGGGACGAAACTCTCGGGCGAAGTCCGCCGCGTCGCGGGCGTCATCTTCAAGGAGTGCGTCATCGACGGCCGCCCCACCCTCAAGGCTTCCAACACGCCGGAGAAGTCTACGCTCCCCGGCCGCCTGCAAGTCTTCCGCGGCGCGGACGCGGAAGGGCGCTACGTCGGAGACGTGACGGGGCTCGATGAAGAGGAGGTCTCGATACCCGGCGCCGCGCGCGTCGAGCGCCTGCTCCAACCCTTCTGGGAGGGCGGCCGCCACGAGACGATCCCCTCCATCCTCAAGCAGAAGGCGTTCGTCGAAGACCAGCTCAGACGCTTCCCCGCCATCGACGAATACCCGCACACGTTGAGCGACAGGTTAAGACGCTTGCGCGACGAGTTGACCGCCCGAATGCGCGCGGACGAGTCGGGCTGGCGCGAAGTCCTGAACGTGCCCGAGTCTCTGGCGGGCCCGCTCGCGGAGAGCAGATGAAAAGACTCTTCACGACCGTCCTACTGCTCACGCTGTCGGCGGCGGCTCACGCTCAACAGCAGCCCGCGCCCGTCGCGCGACTCATCGACGAGTTCGGCGAGATTCAATTCTCCGACCTCATGGCGCGCCTCGACAACTTCGCCGTCGAGTTGCAGAACGAGCCCGCGGCCCGCGGAGTCGTCGTCGCATACGGCTCCCGGCACAAGTTCCCCGGCTGGCCCCTGCGGCGCGCACACGCGTCGCACAACTATCTCGTCAACACGCGCGGCCTCGACGCCTCGCGCCTCTCGACCGTCTTCGCGGGGCTGCGCGAGGAAAGCACCTTCCAGTTGTGGGTCGTCCCGCCCGGTGCGGAGCCGCCCGCCAAGCACTTCGACCCCGTGCTGCTGATGTCGGGCGAGAAGACGCCGCTGCCGTTCGACAGGTACAGTGTCATCGAACGCGGCGACCCGCCGGAGTCCGAATACGGCGACATCTACCCGGACGAGGCCGAGCTTTACAAATACTTCGTGGAAGTGCTGAAGCGCGACCCGGCGCTGCGCGGCTGCGTCATCGGCTACACCTCGCGGCGCGGGAGTCTCGCGGCCGGGCGGCGCATCGCCGCGCGCGCGAAGCTGACGATGGCCAAAGCCTACGCCGTGGACGTGACCCGCGTCGCCGCGCTCGGCGGGGGCCGGCGCGAATACAAGATGATCGAACTCTGGCTCGTCCCGCCCGGCGCTCCGCTGCCCAGACCATCGCCCGCCCTGCGCGGCAAACGCCGCTGATTTTTGTCAGTCGGGTGAGGAAGATATTCGCGCCCGCCTCTATCTCCTTCTGACGGCCTTGACCAGGCCGAGGCATAGCCCGACCAGCCCGTAAATCAGAAAGAGGCCGCCGGTGATAAGTGCCGCCGCCCCGCCCGGCCCCTTGTTGCCGCGGTAGCTGATGGTCCCGAAGCCGAAGAAGAGCGGGATGAGGCAGAAGCCGATGCCGAGCAGGATGACGACCAGCGAGACGAAAATCTGCTCGCCGGGGCCGGTGGGCCTCTTGCCCCGCCTCTTAGAGGGTCTCACCTGTGAACGAAGCCTCCGCCGACTCCGCCCGCGCGCCTCATCCCTCGTCTAAGAAAGGAAGGGCGGGGGCGGCAGCCGGGTTCTAACTCTCTGACTTCCGGCGGCTGTAGGCCGGCTCGAACGTGCGGGTCGTCTGTTCGGTCACGCTCGGCACGGGCTCCGGCAGCGCCCGCGGCTGCGCCTCCTCAAGCTCCCTGGTCACCTGCCCCTTCGGCGGCCCGGCGTCGTCCGCCCCGCGGGCGGCCTTCCAGCCGCCCAGCAACATCCTGAGGAGAACGCCCTCGGCCGTGAGCAGCGCCAGGAAGCTGAGCGCCGTGACGATGATGATGATGCCCTCGTGGAAGTTGACCACGTTTTTCATCACGGCCATCAGGCCGATGATGACCCCGACCCCGGCGATTAAGAGCGACACGACGGCCCAGACGAGAGAGTCGAGTGAGAGCGACGCCTCCGCCGGCCGGAGCTTTGCGCCGCAGCGGTTACAGTAGCTCAGGCTCTGCGCCACGGCCGCCCCGCAAGTTGAACAGTACATCCTCGCCCCCCTTTCAAAGCCCTTTACGACGCCGGAGCACGGAAGTTCGCGGGCGCGGCCCCGGCGTCCCGCTCAACGCGGGACGAGTTCGAGGGTCGTCAACTCGCGCTCGGGCTCGGCGAACCCTTCGACCCACTTGCGCGACGCCTTCGTGTCGTACTTCCGGCCGAGCGCCGCCGTCACCTCACGGCGCAGGCGTGCGCTCCGCGCGAGCCTGCCGCGGACGGGGAGTTCGAGCGCGCCGACCTGAAGGCTCCCCGAAGGCTCCCGCCGGAAGGCCCGGAACCAACCGGTCGGCTTGTCGTTCCACGAGCGCACGAAGAACCTCCCCTCGACGACCACACCCCACACGCCCGTGTAGCGGTGCCCGGCCCCCGCCCGCACGCCGAAGATTTTGGCGTCACGCAACGCCTCCAGTACGTCGTCGGCGAACCTCGCATCCTTCGGCACGAGTACCTCCCGTAAGGACGTGCAACTCGAAGTCGGCGGCGCCCGCCCGCCCGGATTAAGACAGCGGCCTGCGCCGCCGCAGCCCGCGGGCTATCAGGAGTGCGACGCCGAGGGCGATGGCGGCGAGCAATATGACGCCGCCCGCGTCTATCTCGATGTAGAGCCTGTCTGTGAGTGTCTGCATACCACCTCCGAAAGAGAACGTATGACCCCTATCATGCCCCCGTCCGGCGGCGCTTTCAATATTTTTCCTGCCGGCGAACCTGACGGGATGCGCCGCTCCCGGCCTGCCAACGGCCGGGGCGTTGGTGTATAATTCGGGCGTCCTCCGTAAAAATCCAGTTAAGAAATTTGGGAGCCAGACGCCATGAGATTCTTGATTTTGGCCGCGGCGGTGCTCGCCCTGCCCCTGCTCGGGATGGCGCAGCAGGGGCGCAGCAACGGCGGCGGCAGCAGCAAGCTCTTCACCTACCCGTACACGATTGACGACCTGCCGAACGGGCTGCGGCTCGTCACCGTGCCGACGGACTACCCGAACCTCGTCTCACTCTACATCGTCGTCGCCGCCGGCTCGCGCAACGAGGTCGAGCCCGGCAAGAGCGGCTTCGCGCACTTCTTCGAGCACATGATGTTCCGCGGCTCGGAGAACTACACGCCCGAGCAGCGCGAGGCCATCTTCACGCGCGCCGGGGCTGAGACGAACGCCTACACGACCGACGACCGCACCGTCTACCACGCGACCTTCGCGAAGGATGACCTCGAAGAGATCATGAAGGCGGAGGCCGACCGCTTCCAGCGCCTCAAGTACACGCCCGAGCAGTTCAAGACCGAGGCCAAGGCGGTCAAGGGCGAGTACGACAAGAACAGCGCCAACCCCTTCTCGAAGATGAACGAGGTCTTGCGCGAGACGGCCTTCAAGAAGCACACCTACGCGCACACGACGATGGGCTACCTCAAGGACATCGAGGACATGCCCAACCAGTACGAATACTCGAAGCAGTTCTTCTCGCGCTTCTACCGGCCGGAGTATTCGACCATCGTCATCGTCGGCGACATCACGCAGGCGCGCGCGCTCGAACTGACGAAGAAGTACTGGGGCACCTGGCAGCGCGGCAGCTACAAGGCGGATATCCCCGAGGAGCCCGCGCAGAACGAGGCGCGCACGGCGCACGTCCCCTGGGACGCGCCGACGCTCCCGCACCTGGCCGTCGCCTTCCACGGGCCGAAGTTCTCCGACACGTCGAAGGACGTGGCCGCGCTCGACCTCTTCCAGTCGGTCGCCTTCGGCGAGAACTCGGAGCTGTACCAGCAGCTCGTCCTCAAGGAGCAGAAGGTTGATGTGCTCGTGGCCGACTTCGGCCACCAGGCCGACCCCGAACTGTTCACCGTCTACGCCCGCGTCAAAGACCCGGCGCAGGTCAACTACGTCCGCGACCAGATTCTCAAGACCTTCGAGCGCCACAAGACGGAGCTGATCGACCAGGCCAAGCTCGACGCCACGCGCTCGCGCATGCGCTACGGCTTCGCCATGGCGATGAACAGCAACAGCGCCATCGCGGGCGCGCTCGCGCCCTACATCGCGCTCGAACGCACGCCCGAGACGCTCAACCGCCTCTTCGAGACCTACCGCACCGTGACGCCCGCCGACATCCGCGACGCGGTCAAGAAATACTTCCGCGAGGAGAGCCGCACCGTCGTCACGCTCGCCACCAAGGGGCAGAACCTCGCGGCGCTCGGCAATAACAAAGGGGAGGGACAGGACTGATGCGACGCACACACAGCACCCTCCTCGTCGCCCTACTTCTGCTCGCGCCGCTCTCCGCCCTCGCGCAGGGGCGCGGCCGCACGGCCCAAAACCAGATGACTTCAAGCAGCAAACAGCCGACCAGCGCCGCCAAGGCGGCCCCGATTGCCTCGGTCTTAGAGCCCTCGCAGTCGCCGCTCGTCTCCTTCCGCCTGCTCTTCATGACGGGCGCGGCCTCCGACCCGCAGGGCAAGGAGGGCGTGGCCGCGCTGACGGCCGCGATGCTCTCCGAGGGCGGCTCGCGCGCGATGCCCTACGAGCAGATCGTCGAGGCTTTCTACCCGATGGCTACAGGCTTCGGCTCGCAGGTGGACAAGGAGATGACCGTCTTCGCGGGCACGACCCACGTGGACAACCTTGAGAAGTATTACTCGCTCATCCGCGACATGCTCCTCGACCCCGGCTTCCGCGAGGAGGACTTCAAGCGTCTGAAGGAGGACGCGCTCAACTACCTCAAGACCTCCCTGCGGCAGGGCAACGACGAGGAGCTGGGCAAGGAGTACCTCTACAACATCATTTACGCGGGCCACCCGTACGCGCACAACAACACGGGCACCGTCTCGTCGCTCGAAAAATTGACGCTCGACGACGTGCGCGCGTTCTACAAGCAGAACTACACGCAGGCGAACCTCGTCGTCGGGCTGGCGGGCGGCTACCCGGCGGACTTCGCCAAGCGGGTCGCGGCCGACTTCGCTAAGCTGCCCGCGGGCTCCGGCGCGCCGAAGAAGTACGCGCAGCCGAAGGTCGCGCCCGGCATGCGCATCGAGATCATCAAGCGCGAGACGCGCGCGACGGCCATCTCGATGGGCTTCCCCATCCCCGTCAACCGCTCGCACAAGGACTGGCCGGCGCTCGCGCTCGTCGCCTCTTACCTGGGCCAGCACCGCTCTTCGGTGAGCCACCTGTACCAGCGCCTGCGCGAGGCGCGGGGCCTGAACTACGGCGACTACGCCTACGTCGAATACTTCCCGCGCGGCATGTTCCAGTTCACGCCCGACCCGAACCTCGGCCGCTCGTCGCAGATTTTCCAAATCTGGATACGCCCCGTCGAGCCGCAGAACTCACACTTCGCGCTGCGCGCCACGCTCTACGAGTACGACAAGCTCGTGCGCGAGGGGATGAAGCAGGAGGACTTCGAGTCCATCCGCTCGTTCCTCGTCAAGTACGCCAACGTCCTGACCTCGACGCAGGGCGCGCGGCTGGGCTACGCGCTCGACAGCCGCTACTACGGCACGCCCGAGTACACGGCCTTCATGCGCGACCGGCTCTCGAAACTGACGCTGGCGGACGTGAACCGCGCCATCAAGCAGTACCTCAACCCGGGCAACATGCGCGTCGTCATGATCACGAAGGACGCCGAGGCCCTGCGCGACGCCATCGTGAAGGGCACGCCCTCGCCCATCACCTACAACTCGCCCAAGCCCGAAGACATCCTGGCCGAGGACAAGGTCATCGAGAAGTACAAAGTCCCCGTCAGCCCCGACCAGGTCGTCATCGTGCCCGTCGAGAAGGTGTTTCAGTGAGATAGGAGAGTAGACAGTAACAGGTAGAAAAACAGGCGGCGCGCTCCGGTGATGAGCCGGGCGCGCCGCTTTGTATTCCTACTTGCTACTGACTACTGTCTACTGTCTACTGCCTTCACTTCCCCATCACCGTCGAGTAGAGCACGCCGTACATCGTGTCCTCGTGCTGTGCGAAGTATTTGCCCTGCGAGGCGAGCATGATGTTGACCATCTGCTTCTGCCCCTTGTAGTCGCGGAAGCCGATCCACTGGAGGCGCTGCGGGTCGTCCGAACCCTCGGGCGAAGCCTCGCGGAACAGGACGCCCTTGTTGCCGCCGAGGCTGACCCAGCGCACGTCGGTGTACTTCTGCTTGTCCTTCGAGTAGGTGTCGTAGTAGCTCTTGAGGCTTATCTCGCCGGGGAAGCTCGCGTCCATCGGAGAGATGTTGACGATGAGCGAGGCGGCGTCCCAGCTCCCCGGCGAGCGCCACATGAAGCTCTGGCTCTCGGCCGTGTACTTCTTCCACTTCTGCGGCACCGTCCACGAAATCTCCTGCTGCTCCCACTGGGCCGTCTGCCCGCCGGCGATGGCCGCCTTCTGCTCGGCCGTCGGGCTCGGCGGCTGGGCCTCCGCGCCGCCCGACGTGGCGGAGCCCGCGAGACCCTTCGGGCCGGCGCTATCCGTGCCCGCCACCTCCTGCGCCCTGCCTCTGAGGTAGTAGATCAGGCCAGCGCCCCCGATGACCAGCACTACGCCGCCGCCGACGGCGAGGACGAGGACGACGATCAGGACTTTGACGCCCGTGGACATGCCCTTCTTCGCGGGCGACGGCGGGGGCGCGCCGTAGGGCGGCTGCGGCGGGGGCGGCGCGGGGTTGTTGTAGCTCTGCATTAATAAAATCTCCTTTGGAGGGTCTTTCGGCGGTCGGGATTTCGGCGCGGGACTATATCACGAGCGGGCGCGGGCGGGGAGAGTTTTTCCGGCGGCGGCGCGGCCGCGCTTGCCCGCGCGGGCGCGCACAAGTTAAGTTCGGGTCACTCGCACTGGAACTCCAGAGTCGTCCGGGGGAAGGTATGGTCTGGGTCTACCTTTTCGTCTGTCTACTCGCCGGCGCGCTGATGCCCTTGCAGGCGGGCGTCAACGCGCAGCTCGCGCGCTGGGTCGGCCACCCCGTGACGGCCTCGCTCGTCTCGTTCGCCGTGGGGACGCTGGCGCTCTTCGCCTACAACGCGGCGGCGCGGCCGCAGCTCCCGCCGCTGGCGTCGCTCACGTCGGCCCCCTGGTGGGTGTGGGCCGGCGGGCTCTTCGGCGCGGTCTTCGTGACGGCGGCGGCGGCCTTCGCCCCTCGATTGGGCGCGGCCACCTTCATCTCGATCACCATCGCCGGGCAGGTGCTCGTCTCGATCCTGCTCGACCACTTCGGCGTGGTCGGCTTCGCCGCGCGCCCCGTCACCGCCATGCGACTGCTCGGCGCGCTCCTCCTCGTCGCGGGCGTGCTGCTGGTGAGGAAGTTTTAAGAGAGTAATCCCGACAGAAACTCGCGCAGGAGGTTCTGCGCGACGCGCTTGCGGTAGCGCGCCGTCGAGCGCACGTCGTCAATCGGCGTGACCTCGCGCCCGATCTCCTCCGCCGCGGCGCTCAGCGTCTCGCCGTCGAGCCTGCGCCCGCGCAGCAGCTCCTCCGTCCGGCGGCAGCGCAGCACGACGGGCGCGACGCTCCCCAGCGCGACGCGCACCTCCGAAAGCGACTCGCCCTCCAGCTCGCCCACCGCCGCGAAGCAGACCTTCGAGATGGCCTGCGCCCGCCGCGTCCCGACCTTGCGGTAGAAGTGGCGCGCGCCCCCGCGCGGTACGGGCAGCAGCACGGCCGCGATAAGCTCGTCGGCGCGCATG
This sequence comes from Pyrinomonadaceae bacterium, assembly GCA_035563535.1. Lineage (GTDB taxonomy): Bacteria > Acidobacteriota > Blastocatellia > Pyrinomonadales > Pyrinomonadaceae > QHXN01. The sequence goes on from DATMVD010000008.1 coordinate 150,875, forward strand.
ACGGTCTGCTTGTAGCCCGTGTGAAACTCCGCGTACGGGACGCGGCGCGCGCCGTCAACCGAAACCAACTCGACCTCCGCCCCGTAGGCCAGCAGCGCGGGCGGCGTGTCGGCCGCGGGGCTGGCGTTGGCGATGTTGCCCCCGACCGTGCCGCGGTTCTGGATGGCGATGCCGCCCGTCTCGCGCGCCGCCTGCCCCAGCATCGGGAAGAGGCGGCTCAACAGCTCACTCCGGCGCACGTCCGTGTAGGTCGTCAGCGCGCCCACCCGCACTTCCCCGTCGGCCTCGCCGACCCCGCGCAGCTCCGACAGGTGGCGGATGCTGAAGAACCTCCTGTGCTCAAGCCTCCCCGCCTCCAACAAAACCATCAAGTCCGTCCCGCCCGCGAACGGCCGCCACACGCCCGGCTCGTCGCGCAGCAACGCCAGCGCCTCGCCGAGCGTGCGCGGGACGACCATCTCGTATGCTGGGAGGTAAGCTCTCATCTCAGTGAAGTACTGAGTACTGAGGACTGAGGACTGAGTTAAAAACCCGCTGTCTTTTACTCAGTCCTCAGTCCTCAGTACTCAGTACTTTTACACGCGTGGACGACCGCGTCGAATATCTTCATGTAGCCCGTACAGCGGCAGAGGTTGCCGGCGAGGCCCTCGCGGATGTCCGCTTCGGTCGGGTCAGGGTTGTTATTGAGTAAGTTGACGGCGGCGAGCACCATGCCGGGCGTGCAGATGCCGCACTGCGCGCCGCCGCACTCGACCATCGCGCGCTGGACGGCGTGGAGGCGCTCGCCGTCTGCGACGCCTTCGACGGTCTGGATGGACGCGCCCTCGGCCTGCGCCGCGGGGACGAGGCAACTGTTGACCAGTTCGCCGTCGATGAGCACGGAGCACGCGCCGCACTCGCCCTCGCCGCAGCCCTCCTTCGTCCCCGTCAGGGACAGCTCCTCGCGCAGCACGTCGAGCAGCCGCGCGAAGGGGTAGGCGCGCAGCGTCGTCTCCACGCCGTTGACGTTGCAGCGGACTGAAGTCTTGCCGTCGCGCGACTCGGGCCGCGTCTCTGTCACGTCGTCCGTCATCAATCTCTTTAAGCTTCGACCGCCTCCGCTTCGAGCGCGTCCATGACGGCCTCCGGCGTGAGCGGGACGTGGTCGAAGGCCACGCCGGTCGCGTGCTCTATGGCGTTGAGGATGGCGGGGGCGGGGCCGTCCATCGGCAGCTCGCCGATGCCCTTCGCGCCGCCGGGGCCGCCCGCGTAGGGGTTCTCGAAGAAGTGGACGCGGATGGGCGGGATGTCGGCCGAGGTCGGGATGATGTAGTTCGTCATCTGCCCGTTCGCCATCCGCCCGTCGCGCCACACGACGTTCTCGTACAATGCCCACCCGATGCCCTGCGCCACGCCGCCCTCGATCTGCCCGGCGGCGAGGACGGGGTGGATGACCCGGCCCACCTCCTGCACGGCGACGAAGTCCTCGACGCGCGCCTCGTACGTCAGTGTGTCAACGCTCACCTCCGCGACGTAGACGGCCCACGCGTACGCGCCGTAGGCGTCGCCGCGGTAGCGCTCGTCGTCCCACTCGATGTCGCCGGGCTGCTCGTACTGCACGTGCGACTTGAGCACTCCGTTCGAGCGGACGTACTCGGCGCACGCGCGCGCCCACTCGTCACGTGTGAAAGAGTCTCTGAGGAGGCCCGCGTTCTTCAAGGTCTCTTTGAGCTGGAGGGCGGCCGTCTCGACGAGCTTGCCCACGATCATCGTCGTGCGCGAGGCGACCGTCGGGCCGCTGTTGGGCACGTCGGCCGTGTCGGGCTGGACGACCTCGACCGCGTCGTAGTCGAGGCCGAGCGCGTCGGCCGCGATCTGCGCGAAGACGGTCTTCGTCCCCTGCCCTATCTCCGTGCTCGCCGCCAGCACACGGAGCCGGCCGTCGGCCGTCGCCTCGCAGCCGACGACGGATTGCAGGTACTTCTCGCCCGAGCCCGTGAAACCCGCGCCGTGCATGAAGGAGGCGAAGCCGATGCCGCGCTTCACGCGCGCGCCCGTGTTCTCTTTGCCGAAGCGCTCGCGCTTGGCCCGGTAGTCGGTCAGCTCGAAGGCGCGGTCGAGCAGTCCGGCGAGGTCTACGTCCTCGCGGATGACCTGACCGGTCGCGGTCGTCTCGCCTTTCGAGATGAAGTTGCGGCGGCGCAGCTCGTCGGGCGAAAGATTGACGGCGGCGGCGACCTTATCCAGTTGACGTTCCAGCGCGAAGATACTTTGCGGAGCGCCGAAGCCGCGGAAGGCCCCGTGCGGCGGGACGTTGGTGGCGACGGCGCGCGAGCGTATGCGCACGTTCGGGCAGTTGTAAGGGCCCGCGGCGTGAATCGTCCCGCGCGAGAGCACGACCGACGAGAGCGTCGCGTAGGCCCCGCCGTCCACGACGAAGTCTATCTCCATGCCGACGAGCCTGCCGTCGCGCGTGACGGCCGTGCGGTGGCGCGTGCGCGAGGGGTGGCGCTTGGTCGTGGCGACCATGTCCTCGGCGCGGTCGTAGACCATCTTCACCGGCTTGCCCGACTTCCACGCGAGCAGCGCGGCGTGCCCCGCGATCACCGACGGGTACTCCTCCTTGCCGCCGAAGCCGCCGCCCGTCTCGGTCTGGATGACGCGAATCTTATTCTCCGGTAGGTCGAAGAGTTTGACGAGCGCCTTGTGGACGTAGTAGGGGCACTGCATCGAGCCGCGCACCACGACGCCCGACGCGGGGCTCGCCTCGGCGATGACGCCGTTCGTCTCGATGTAGAGCTGCTCCTGCGCGCCCGTGTGGTACTCGCCTTCGACGATCACGACATCGTCTCTGTCCCAGACCTCGTCAACGTTTCCCTTCTCGACGAGGAAGGTCTTGAAGACGTTGTCCTCGCCCCAGATGACCTCTTTGGGTTCGAGCGACTCCTCGATGGTGAAGACGGCGGGCAGCGGCTCGACCTCGATCCGGACGGCGCGGCGCGCCTCTTCGAGCAGGTACTTGTCGGCGTGCGCGAGCAGGAGGACGGGCTCTTCGGCGTGGTTGACGACCCCTTCGGCGAGGTAGGGCTGGTCGTTGAGGATGAGCGCGACGTAGTTGTTGCCGGGCACGTCGCGCGCGGTGACGACGGTGAACTCGTCCCAGGGGAGCCCCGCGCCGAAGTGGACGCCAGCGATGCGCCCGCGCGGGGCGGGGCTGCGCACGGTCACGCCGTGGAGCATGCCGGGCAGCCGCAGGTCGTCCACGTACGCGGCGGCGCCCGTCACCTTCGCGCGCCCCTCCTTGCGGGGGACGGGTCTGCCGATATGCTTGTCAGAAGACATTGGTCAGCTGCCGGAGGCGCGGTGATTGTAACACTAATCGCCGCCCGCGCCGACGGTGTCTTCGGCGCGCGCCTCGGGGGTGCCTTCTTCACTCCCGGGGGCGCGGCGGCGCGCGAAGGCCGCGCGCACCCGGCGCGTGGTGTGGAACGGGTAGGCCAGGGCGTTGCCGATGTGCCTGCGCCAGAAGGCCGTGTGGCCGATGTCGTCGAAGACGGAGTAGGCGACGGGCGTCACGAGCAGCGTGAGCAGGAGCGAGAGCGACTGGCCGCCGATGACGACGACCGCGATGGAGCGGCGCTCCTCCGAGCCCGGCCCGGTGCCGAGCGCGAGGGGCAACATGCCCGCGACGAGCGCGAGCGTCGTCATCAGAATCGGGCGCAGGCGGTCGCGGCACCCCTGGACGACGGCCTCGAAGCGCTCCATCCCCTTCTCGCGCAGGTTGTTCATGTGGTCGATCTGGAGGATGGCGTTCTTCTTCACCACGCCGAACAGGACGAGGATGCCGAGCGCCGAGTAGAGGTTCAAGGTGTCGTCCGTCATGTACTGCGAGAGCAGCGCGAACGGGACGGCGAGCGGCAGGCTTAAGAGAATCGTGACCGGGTGGATGGTGCTCTCGAACTGCGACGCGAGGATGATGTACATGAAGATGACCGAGAGCAGGAACGCCCACAGAAACTCCGTGAACGTCCGCTCCAGCTCGCGCGCGCGCCCCGCGACGCTCGTCGTGTAGACGGCCGGCATGTTCATCTGTGCTGCCGCGCCGCGCAGGGCCTCGATGCGGTCGGCCAAAGCGTAGCCGGGCGCGACCGAGGCGCGCAGGGAGACCTGCCGCTGGCGGTCGATGCGGTCGATGCGCGAGGGGCTGATCTCGCGCCGTATCCTGACGAGGTTGTCGAGGCGGATGAGCCCGCCGCGCGAGGAGGGCACGTAGAGCTGGCCGAGCGTGCGCGGGTCGTTGCGGTCGCGCTCGACGAGGCGGAGCTGCACGTCGTAAGCCTCGTTGACCGAGGCGTCGTGGTAGCGCGTCACCTCCTGGTCGCCGCCCACCATCACGCGCAAGCTATTCGCCACGTCGGCCGTCGAGACGCCGAGCGCGGCGGCCCGCTCGCGGTCGATCTCGACGCGCAGCTCGGGCTTGTTGAGCTTCAGCGTCGTGTCGGCGTCCACGATGCCGCCGAGTTTCGCCGAGCGGTCGCGCAGCTCTTCGGCGTAGCGCGAGAGCTGTTCCAGCTCGGGGCCGCGGATGACGAAGTCGATGTCGAAGCGCCCGCCCGCGCCGAAGTTGAACGACTGCGAGTTGCGCACGCCGACGCGCATCGGCTGGTACTTCTGCAAGCGCCGACGCACCTCCTGCATCACGTCCTGCTGCGTGTAGTTGCCGCGGAAAGCGCGCATCGGCGTGCCGTTCAGAAGCTCGCTCCAGAGGCGGCCGAAGGAGAGCGTGCGCTCCTCGTGCGGCGCGATGCGGACGTAGAGGTCGCCCTGCCCGACGCCGCCGAGGAAGCCGCCGCCCGCGGTGGCGAGGACGAGCCGGACGCCGTGCGTCTTCATAACGTCCTGCTCGATGGCCTGCATCGTCTCGTTCATCACGGGGAGGTTCGTCCCCTCCGGCGCGTTGACGTTGACCTCGAACTCGGCCTCGTCCACGTTCGACGGGATGAACTCCTGCTTGACCCCGCGGTAGAGCGGCACGCTCGCGGCGACGACCGCAATCGCCAGCACCGAGACCGCCAGCCGGTGGCGCATCGAGAACTTGAGCAGCCACGTGTACGCGCGGTCGATGTAGCCGTAGAAGCCGCCGCGCGAGCCCGCCTTCACGCCCCCGTACTCGCCCTCGTGGTGCCCGCCGCCGCCGTGCCCCGACGCGTCCTCCGCGCGCAGCAGCCGCGCCGACATCATCGGCGTCAGCGTGAAGGAGACGAGCAAAGAGACCATGATGGCCACGGCCGCCGTGATGCCGAACTGGTAGAGGAAGCGCCCGGAGATGGACGACATGAACGAGACCGGCAGGAAGATGACGACGAGCGACAGCGTCGTCGAGAGCACGGCCATGCCGATGTCGGCCGTCGCCTCGCGCGCCGCCTCCATCGCCGACATGCGCTTCTCCTCGACGAAGCGGAAGATGTTCTCAAGCACGACGATGGCGTCGTCGATGACCACGCCGACCATCAGCACGAGCGCGAGCATCGTCACGCTGTTCAGGGTGAAGTCGAGCGCGCGCATCATGGCGAAGGTCGAGACGACCGAGGCCGGGATGGCGACGGCCGCGATGAGCGTCGAGCGCCACGAGCGCATGAAGAGGAGCACGACGAGCGAGGCGAGGATGCTCCCCAGAACCAGGTGGACGGTGATCTCGTGCAGCGCCGCCTCGATGTAGCGCGACTGGTCGCGGATGACCTCCATCTTCACGTCCGAGGGGAGCTGCGCCTCGACGCGCGCCATCGCCTTCTTGATGCCGTCGATGACCTCGATGGTGTTGGCGCCCGACTGGCGCTGAATCTGGAGCGTCACGGTCGGCACGCCGTTCAGGCGCGCGATCGAGCGCTGCTCCTTCGTACCGTCCTCGACGCGCCCCACGTCGCGCAGGCGCACGGCCGAGCCGCCGAGGGTGGCGATGGTCAGGTCGTTGAAGGCGCGCGGGTCGGTGACGCGGCCCATCGTGCGCAGCGTCAGCTCCTCATTGTTGGTCGTGACGTTGCCGCCGGGGATGTCGGCGTTCTGGCGCGCGAGCGCCGTCTGCACGGCGGTGATGGGAATCTGGTAGGCTTCGAGGCGCGCCGCGTCCACCCAGACGTTGATGGCGCGGTCGAGCCCGCCGACGATCTGCACCGCGCCGACTCCGCCGACGCGCTCGAACTGCGGCCGGACGAACTTGTCGCCGAGTTCCGTCAGCTCGCGCAGACTCCTCTCGCCGGTGAGCGCGATGGTGATGACGGGCGCGCTGTCGTTGTTGAACTTCTGGACGACGGGCGGGCGCTCGCGCGCCTCCTCGGGCAGGCGGTTGATGACCGTCGAGACGCGGTCGCGCACGTCCTGCGCCGCCGTCTCCAGGTCGCGGTCGAGCTTGAAGGTGGCGATGACGAACGAGGTGCCCGGCCCCGAGACCGAGCGCAGCTCGTCGATGCCCTCGACGGTGTTGACGGCCTCCTCGATGGGCTGCGAGACGAGCGTCTCGATCTCCTCGGCCGACGCGCCGGGCAGTTGCGTGCGCACGCTCACCGTCGGCAGGTCAACCGACGGGAAGCGGTCTACGCCGAGCCGGAAGTACGCGGCCGCGCCGACGACGACGAGCGAGAGCACGATCATCGCCGCGAAGACCGGCCGCCTGATACAGATTTCCGCGAGCTTTTGCATTGCTTAATACTTCAGAGTTTCAAATCATAAGTCGCCGCTCCGCGGCGATGGAAGCGCGCTTCAATTACTTCTTCTCTCCGGCGGCCTTCAGCCTCTGCGCGACGTAATCGTCCGCCGACAGGCCCTTGGCTAAGGCCGCGTCAAGATTATAAGCCGCGCGGTAATGTTCCGTCGCCAGCTCCCGGTTACCTTTGCGCGCGAGGAAGTCGCCGAGCAGCTCGCGCAGCTTCGCGTCCTTCGGGTGCAGCGCGACGCCCGCGCCGACGAACTCGACCGCGGCGTCGTAGAACGGCGGGCGGTTCAGCCAGCGCCCGCCGAGGTCGAGGAAGGTTCCGGCGCGCATCACGCCATCGGGGTTCGCCTCATGCGCGCGGCGGAAGTAGGCGAGCGGCCGCTCGTACTCGCCCGCGACCTGTTTGAGCGCGGCGCGCCCCTCGGGCGACATCTCGCCGAGGATGATGAAGTAGCCCCAGTTGAAGAGCAGCTCGTCCGAGTGCGGGTAGAGGTCTGCGCCGAGCTTCTGCGCCTTGAACGCCGCCAGCCCCTGCTGTATCGGCTGGATGTCGCCCGTGAAGTCGGGGTAGACCTCCGCCCCCGCGAACTCCTTCCTCAGACGCGCGCCGACCGTGTCGAAGTCCGTGTCGGGCGCAACCGCCAGGCGGCGCGTGTAGTCGTTCCACGTCCGCGTCCAGTCGGCGTCCCAGCGCGCGATGAGCCTCTCGAACTCGGGCGTGAAGCGCAAAGACTTCGGGGTCTGCGGGTCGGACTTGTAGAGCCGCACGTAGTCGGCGAAGAAAGGGATGGCGCCCGACGTGTGATAACGGTCGAGCCCGGCCGCGCCGTTCCGCTCCTTCAGGCGTGACGCGATGTACGAGCCGAGCTTGATGAGGTTGACGTTGCCCGCGGGGTGGCGCGCGTCGCGGATGAGCTTCGACGCGGCGGCGAAGTCTGCGCGCACGGCCCCGCGCGAAACCGACTTGTTGAAGAAGTCGAAGGCGGCGGCCAGCTCCTTCGCGTCGGAGGTCGCGGGCCGCCGGTGCCGCTCGAAGTCGAGCGCGCCGTAGTTGAAGGCGCTGTTGAGCGCGAGCGCGACGGGCGCGTCCGACTTCTCCCTCGTGAAGACCTTCGCCTCCCACGACTCGCCCGTGACGAGTTCGTAGAGGCGGCGGGCGTAGCGGCGCGTCGGCGCGAACTGGAGGTTGCAGGCCACGGCCAGGCCGAGCCGCTTCTCGGGGAAGTAGTAGACGAGCGCCTCAGTCCCCTTCTGGCTGCCCTCGGCGCGAAGCAGGACGCGGCCGTTGAGCGGCTCAATCAGCCACCCGAGCGTGTAGTAAACGTCCCCGTCGCCTAAGCCGGTGTAGCGCCCGGACTTCGACGTGAAGGGCTTGAGCATCTCTTCGACCCACTTCGCCGAGACGATCTTCCCCGCGAACGCCGCGCGCGCCCAGCGCAGCAGGTCGGGCACTGTCCCCGTCAGGCCGCCGCCGCCGAAGCGCGAGCTGACGTTGAGGAAAGGCGCGTTCTTAATCTCGCCGTTGACGAGTTCGTAGCCGCGCACGCGGTTCGGGACGAGGTTCACGACGTCGTCCATCCCGGTGTCCTTCATGCCTGCGGGCGCGAAGAGGTTCTCGCGCAGGTAGGCGTCGAAGCTCTTGCCCGAGACGTTCTCGATGGCCGCGCCGAGCAGGTTGTAGCCGCTCGTCTGGTAGTCGAAGCGCACGCCCGTCTCGTACTTGATGGGGTACTTCGAGATGCGCGCCACGACCTCCTTCGGCGTGACGTGCTCGGGCCCGAGCCCCGAGCCGACCTGCCCGCCGGCCGTGTGCGTCAGGAGGTGGCGCACCGTGACGGGCCACTGCTGGACGGGGTAGTCGGGGACGTAACGTTGTATCTCCGCGTCGAGGTCGAGCTTCCCGCGCTCGGCGAGCTGGACGATGGCCTCGCCCGTCATCGACTTGGTGATCGAGGCGAGGCGGTACGCGCTCTCGGCGTGCGCCGGCGTCTTGTTCTCAAGGTCTGCGTAGCCGAAGCCCTTGACCCAGGTGTGGTCGTCCTTAAAGAAGCCGACGGTCATGCCCGGGATGCGGTCGCGCTTCATCCCCGCGGCCACGAACTCCTCGAACTCGCGCAGCCGCGCGGCGTAAGGGTCTGCCGGCTGTGAGGGCGACGACTGCGCGCCGGCGGGGAGCGGCGCACACACGACGCCGCATAGCAGGACGGCGGCGACGGCGAGGCTTAAAGGCTTTTTCACCGTGAGCACCTTGTAAAAGCAGTAGGCAGTAGGCAGATGGCAGTAGACAGTTAAGCCTTCATAGCCGCGAAGCGGCTCGAACTGCCTATTACCCCTCATTCCACGACGTTGACCGGTTGACCCGATTGTAGGTTGCCGGGGTCTAAGACCACCGCCTCGCCGACGTTGATGCCGGAGAGGACTTCCGTCCAGGTCTCGGCGCGGCGGCCCGTGGTGATGGGCTTCTCCCTGGCCTTGCCGTCCTCGACGGTGATGACCTTCTCGATGCCGGCGAAGGTGACGACGGCGTTGGCCGGCACGGTGACGGCCATGTCGCCGCTGTTGGTGACGATCTCGGCGCGCGCGAACCCGCCGGGGCGCAGGCCGCCGGGGTTCGCGATCTCGGCCTCGACGACGAGCACGCGGTTCTGCTGGTTGATGGTCGGGCTCAGGCGGACGATGCGCCCCGCGTAGAGCCCGCGGTCGCCCTCGACCGTCACGCGCACGGGCTGGCCGGCGCGCACCGTGGCCGCGTCGCGCTCGGGCACCTCGCCGCGGAAGCGCAGCGGGTTCACGCGCACGATGGTCACGACGGGGGCGGCCGCGCCGAGGAACTCGCCGACCGAGACGTGCCGCTCCTGCACGAGCCCGTCGAAGGGCGCGACGACGGTCGTGTCCCTCAGGGCCTGTTGCGCGAGCGACAGTTCCGTGCGCCGCTGCGCGAGCAGCGCCTGCCGGTTGCGAATCTCCTCGACGGCGTCCTGGTAGCGCCCCTGCGCGACCTTGAAGGCCGCGTCGGCCGACTCGTACTCGGCGCGCGCGACGACGCCCGACTCGACGAGCGAGGCGATGCGCTGCCGGTTCTGCCGTGCCTCTTCGAGGACGGCGCGCGCCTGCCGGACGGTGCCGGTCTCTTCGGGGTTGAAGCGGTCGTCGTCGCCCTGCGGCTGCAACCCCAGGCGCGCGCGCGCCTGCTGGAGCGCGGCCTCGGCCTGCTGCACGCGCAGGCGGTAGTCGCCCGGCTCGACCTGCGCGATGACCTGCCCGCGGCGGACGACGCTGCCCAGATCGACGTTGATGGCGTTGACGCGGCCCGGCACCTTGATGCTGAGCGTCGCCTCGTCCTGCGCGGCGAGCGTCCCCGTCACGTTGACGCTCGCGCCGACCGGCATCTCCTCGACGTGCGCGACCTTGACCTGACGCGGCTCGCCGCCGCCGCGCCCCCCGCCGCCGGGGCCCTTCTGCTGCCCCGAAGCCGGGTACTCGCTCTTGCACGCGAAAGAGGCCGAGAGGAGCAGCGCACACAGGGCGAAGAGGGCGGGCGCGCGCCGCGAAGAGTTAGGGATCAATTCGGTATCCGGAAATGACATCGTGACTTGTGCCTTCAGGCGTTGAAGACGCAAAGTTTATCACGCCGGTTACAAAAGAAAGTAGTCAGTAGACTGTAGTCAGTAGACTGTAGAAAAACCATGGAGTGGAACGCACAAGCGGCGCGCCGGCCCGAGGGCTGAGACGCGCCGCCTCCGTCTTTCTACTGACTACTGGCTACTGGCTACTGTCTATTTGCCCCCTCACTCCCCGATGCTCTTCCGGATGAGGTAGGACATCTTGATGAAGAAGAGGCGGCCGTTGCGGCGGAAGCCGGGCTCAAGCTCCTTCGAGAAGGGGTTGAGGCCGTTGCGGTTCATGTCGTCGTTGTAGCCGACGTAGAAGCTCGTGCCCGGGTTCGGCGTCCAGCCCAGCAGGAACTGGCCGCGCGCGTTGCGGCCCAGGGAGGTGTAGTCCACGCGGCCGCGCGCGAAGATGAAGCGCGTGAACTGGTAGGTGCCGCGCAGGGAGTAGATGTCGTCGTCGAAGGCGACGAGCCCCGTGTCCTGGCGGACGAGCCGCGCCTTGTTGTAGTTCAGGGAGACGCGCAGCGCGTCGGTCGGCTGGTAGGCGAAGCTGCTCTCGACCGTCCACTGGTTGCCCGCGCCCGGGTCGAGCGGCGCGTCCTGGCCGAACTGCTGCGCGGCCGGGCTCACGCGCGGGAAGCGCGGGTTGCCCGTCCCGAAGTCGAAGTCGAGTTGCCCCCAGCGGTAGAGGCTGAAGACGAAGACCGAGTACTTCTTCGACGGCCGCGTCTCGACGTAGAAATACACGTCGCGGTTGTAGGCCGAGCGCTCCGGGTCGCCGCCGAAGAAGGTGCAGGGGTTCACCTCCTCGCTCCGCACGCCGACGGGGTCGTTCTCGAAGTTGAGGCAGGCCGGAACGTCCAGGCCCGCCAGCCTCTCGTTCCGCGCGTTCAGGAGCGAGAAGCCCTCGCGCGACGGGCCGAACTCCGACTCGAAGACGCGCTCGTAGCCCTCCTCGACGCCGAAGCCGATCCAGGTCTGCTTCTGCAAACGGAGCTGCAACTGCGACTCGTTCTGGAAGAACTGGCTGCGGTAGTTCCAGTCGAAGTTGAAGGTCGAGTTGTTGAAGACGCGCCAGCTCACGAGCTTCGCCTTCGGCTTCTCGTTCGACTGGTAGCGCGCGAAGAAGGTCTGGTTGTGCGTGTTGTAGCGGCGGTCGAAGCCGACGTTGGCGCGGAACAGGCGCGAGCGCCCGACCCCCGAGTAGTTCCAGCCCCAGTTGCGCGCGCTCCAGTCGAGGTTGTAGGCGTAGGCGAGCCCCTTCTCCTTGCGGTCGAATCTGTCCGCCTCGTCCGGGTAGAAGAAGGGCTGGTGCGAGACGCTCCCGAGGGCCTGCGCCCAGAAGACCAACTGCTTGTTGAAGCGGTAGCGCACGTCGAGGCCGCCGACCTGGTTGTACTTGTCCACGAAGTTGTAGGAGGTGCCGAGGAAGCCTATGTGCCCCTCCTTGCCGATGTCGCGCTTGACGCGCAGCACGCCGATGGTCGCGTTCCTGTCGAGGAGCTTCGTCAGCCCGTCGCGCTCGGCCTGCAACTCGTCGGCGAAGCTCGTCCCGTCGAGCGCGTCCCGCCGCCGCACGGCCGAGAGGTCTTCGGTCGCGCGGACGAAGTCGCGGTCGTCGTCGCTGAGGTTGCCCGGGGCCTTGTCGGAGGCGAACATCACGCCGAAGGTGTTCTTGCCGCGCTTGCCCGTGAACTTGAAGGCGTAGTCGGGGTCAACGATGCTGCGCGTGTGGACGGCCGAGAGCAGCGTCTCGAAAATCTCCTTGCCTTCGAGGAAGAAGGGGCGCTTCTCCTCGAAGAAGATGGGGAAGCGCTGGTTGGCCGTGACGACCGTCGCGTCGGCCTCCACCTGCGCGAAGTCGGGGTTCAGCGCCATGTCGAGCGTCATCGTCGGCGAGAGGCTGAACTTGGCGGTGAGCCCCGGGTCGAAGCCGACGGGCTTGTTCAGGAAGCGCCCGCTGTCGGTGGGCACGGCGAGGCCGAGCGCGTTCGACAGCTCGCGCTGCGCCCGCGAGACCGAGGGCACGCGCCGCCCCTCCTCCGAGATGGTCAGGCTGGGGATCAGCTCGATGGTGCGCTCGGTCGAGAGCCCTTCGAGCCCCGTGACGTGCCCCGACTGCCCGAGCAGGCTGGAGTTGTCGCGCGAGACGGGCGTCCACGTGGACTGCTCGTTGTTGAGCCGCTTGATGGTGCGCATCAGTTGCAGCCCCCACTTCTTGCCCTTGCCCGCCTCATAGCGCAAAGACTTGAAGGGGATGGCGACCTCGACCGTGTAGCCGTCTTCGAGCACGACGCCCTTCGACTCGTGCACGATGTCGATGGAGAAGTCCTCGCTGATGCCCTCGGTGAAGATGGCGTCGGCCTGCACGCCGAAGGGGTTGAAGATGAGTTCGTAGGCGCGGCGGCCGTCGTTGAAGGTGTCGAGCCAGATGCCGACCCAGTCGTCGTCAAAGACCGCGTCGCGCTTGGCGATGGTGGCGCGCACCTTGCCCGGCTCGTCGTAGGCGCGGAAGGCCACGTAGAGGAACTTCGCGTCGTAGCCGATGCGCACCTCCGTCTGCTGCGACGGCGGGACCAGATCGACGGGGCGGAACTGTATGAAGTCCTTGAAGACGGCCGCCGACTTCCAGACCTCCTCGTCCGCACGGCCGTCGATGACGGGGGCCTTGTCGAAGCGCACGAGCCGCGTGGCCTCCACCTTCTCCGGCGTGAGCAGCGCCGCCAGGCGCGCGGCCTTGTTGCCGACGCCCGCCGCCTGACCGCCCGCGGGAGCCGAAGGGGCCGCGGCCTTCGCGTCGGGCGTCGCGGCCTTGCCGTCGGACGCCGCGTTCGAGGGGTCGGCCGGCGGCGGCGTGGGCGTGGGCGAAGCGGCCGCGTAGCCGTTGCTGCCGCCCGCGGGCTGCTGACCCGCCTGCGCGGCGAAGAGGATTTCGAGACGGTTGAAGCTCGCGCGCACGCGCGGCTCGACGCCCGTTGCGAGCGTGAAGGCGATGAGCGCGTCGTCGCCGCGCTGACCGGCCTCGACGCCCGTGAAGCCGCGCGTCGCTAAGCCCCCCGAAGCGAGCACCGCCGCGTCGGCCTCGGGGACGAGGACGAAGAACCTGCCGCCCTCCGTGTAGGTCTGGTAGCCTTCGAGCGCCGCGTCCGAAGTGATGCGCACGCGCGAGCCCTCGGCCGTCTCCGAAGTGCTCAGCGTCATGCGCTTGAGCAGGCGCGCGCCGCCGCCGCGCGCCGCCGCGCGCCCCGAAGCAGTCCCGCGCACCGAAGCGACCTCCTGCGCCGACGCCTTACTTGAAGAGAGTGCGGTCGTCAAAGAGAGTGTAAGGGCGAGGAGTGCGACGGCGGACGGAAACTTTTTCTTCATGGCAGGGCTCAGGCTGCGCGGCCTCGTCTCGCCGCTCGTTGCGTTTATTGGATTAGACTCTGCCGGAGTGGACGAACCCGCTCGCGGCGGCGCTTGGGGGAGCACAGACGACCGCTTTTTTCGAGCGCCCTGTTAGACGTAGTCAACGCGCCGAAGGTTTCAACGAAATCATGGTGCCAACGCAGTTTCTTTCACAATAAATCAGGGCCTTTAGCCGCACACACGTCTTCATAAGATTTCACATCTTTTTATCTATACCGGCGCGATGTCGTAGCGGTCAGAACCGCCCGCGGTAGCGGGTGGGCGTGGCGTATGCGGCGTGGTTGCTGACAGCGTGCCTCTCATCAATCGACAAGCCGTCGGTGTAAGGCCCACCCGCTACCGCGGGCGGTTCTGACCTGTATCTCCCCGCGGCGGTCGCACTCGACTGCATCCCGCTATAAGACGCGCCGCGCGCGCTCGGCGTTAACGGCGTCGGAGGATGATCTGGCCGTCGCCCGTGCGGAGCGTGAGCAACTGTCCGCCGCCGCCGACGCGCCAGCGCCGCACGCGGCTCTCGGCCTCGGACTCGGCCACGGCCACGCCGTCGCTGTAGACCGACTCGCCGTCGGTCTCGACCGTGGCGTTGGCCCCCTCGGGCAGAGTGAGCGAGATGGTGCCGTCGCCGGTGCGCGCGGCCAGTGTCCGGAAGTTGCCGTCGAGCGAGATGCGGCCGTCGCCGGTGCGCGCCTCGGCCTCGCCGTCGAAGTTCTCGACGCGGATGCGGCCGTCGCCGGTCTCGGCGCGCAGGCGGCCCTTGCCGCCCGTCACGTCGATGGAGCCGTCGCCCGTGCGCAGCTCGACCTCGCCGCTCACGCCGTCAACCCTCAACCTCCCGTCGCCCGAAGAGACGAAGAGCGTCGAGTTGCGCGGGACGTAGAGGTCGAACTCCGCCTCGGCGTTCGAGGAGTAGACGACGCCGCTCTTCTCGCTGTAGACGCGCGAGTGCGTCTTGTCGAACTTGGCGCTGATGTTGACCTCGCCCCCGGCGGCCGTGGCGGTGAGCTTGATGCCCTGCATCTCGCGCTCGTCGGCGGCGCGCTTGACGGCCGTGTACATCACCTCGTTCTTGTCCCAGGCGTGGACGCTGACCGCGCCGTCGAAGGTCTCGACGCGGACGCGCGGCGCGCCCGAGACGCTGAAGGTGTTCGACTCGCGCTCGGTCTGGCGCGCGTCGCCGCGGCCGCCCCTGACGGCGCTGCCCGCCTCTTCCCTGATGCGTTCGCGGTCGATCTCGCGCATCTCCCTCTCGACCTCGCGCGCGGCGCGCTCGGCCTCGCGCCGGCGGTCACGCTCCTCGCTGGCGCGGTCGCGCTCAACGTCGCGCAGCGCCTCGCGCGTCTCGCGCCCCGCCTCGCGGGCGGCCTCGCGGACTTCGCGCGCCACCTCGCGCGCCGCGCGCGCGGCTTCGCGGGCGGCGTCGCGCGCCTCGTCCATGTCGGCCTCGTCGAAGTCGCCGCGGCCCTTCGCCTCCGAGAGGAGGTTGGTGACGGGGCTCTGCGGCCGGCCGTCCTGGGCGCGGCGGATCTGGATGGGGCCGTTGACGTTGCTCAGGCGCACGTTGGCCCCGCCCTGGCCGATGCGCCCTTCGAGGTCGCGGCCGACGTACTCGCCCACGCGCACGGGCAGGTCGAAGTCGTTGCTGATGCCGCCGTGCACCGTGTTGGCCCGCACGCGCGCGTTGGCGTCCGACGGGAGCGTGACGACGAGCGGGCCGTTGACCGACTGGAGGTTGGCCGAGCCCGAGTCGCCCAGACGGTCGAGCGTCGCGTCGAGCTTCCCGTTGATGACCGAGAGGTTGACGGGGCCGGAGAGCCCCGAGGCCGTCAGGCGGCCGTTGATGGAGGACGCCTTGACCGGCCCGGCGACGCCCTCGATGTCGAGGTCGCCGTTGATGAGATTAATCTCGTCGATGTTCACGCCGCGCGGGACGGTGAGCGTGTAATCGACGCTCGCCGGGTTCTCGTGGCGCTCGTGGTCGCGGTCAGACCAGCGCAGGGTGGACTGCGGGTACTCGGTCTCGATGCGGACGCGGTTCGACGAGGCGTCAACCTTGATCTGCGCCTCGCGCAGGCGCTCCGCGGTGTGGGCGCGCTTGACGGCGTCCACCTTCACCTCGGCGCGCTCCCACGTCTGCACCTTCACCGCGCCGTTGATGTTCGACAGGCTCAAGCGCCCGCCCGCCGCGAGCGGGTAAGACTGGTGAAACTCCTCGGTCAGCTCAGGCCGCTGCGCGTTGACGGTCGCGTCCGCCGCCGTCAACACGAGCGCCGCCAGCGCGGCCAGGCCAAGTATGAAACGTTTGCTCTTCATCTTCTCTTCCTTAATCATCCTTCGCGTCCTTTGCGGTTAAGCGGGAGACCCTTTAACCGCAAAGGACGCAGAGAACGCGCAGAGGTCGCAAAGTCTTTATGTCGTTATTAAGACGCGCGCCTTATTTGAACGCTGCCGTTGACGGTTTCGAGTATGAGCTGGCGGTCGCCGCCGCCGCCGATGGTGCCGGAGAGGCGGCGGCGGCTGAAGGCGCCGGTGACGGTCATCGGGAAGTCGCTGGTGATCTCGCCGTTGAGCGTCTTGGCCTCGACCCGCGCGCTCAGGGAGGCGGGCAGGGTCAGGTCGATGCCGCCGTTGACGGTCTTGAATTCGAGCCCCGAGGGCCAGTCGGCGCGACCCAGGACGGCCGTGATCGAGCCGTTGACGGTCGCGGCGCGGGCCAGGCCCGTGGTCGAGACGTTGATGCTGCCGTTGACGGTCTTCACGTCCACGTCCCCGCTGAGGCGCTCGGCCTCGACCTTGCCGTTGACGGTGCGCCCCTCGAAGTTGACGCCCGCCGGGACGCGGACGGTGAAGTTGACCGTCGTGTCGTTGTCGCGCACACGCGAGCGGCTGTTCTCAAGCTCGCACGTGTTCGGCTCGCCGTCGGGGTTCGGGTAGACGGCGCAGATAAGCACGCCCCCGGCGTGGCGGACGACCTCGATGCGCACCTCGTCGGGGTCGCTCTTGCGCGCTCGCTTCGTGGCCACGACCTCGAACTCGCCACTCCCGGACGGCTCGGCCGAGACGCCGCCGTTGATGCCCCTGACCTCAAGGGTGCGGCCCGCGGCCAGGGGCTCGCGCAGGCGGAACTCGTTGCCCTGCCGCTGCGGCTCGGCCGCCGGAGTCGCGGGGGCGGCGTGCGCGGTCGCGTCAACGTACGAGTGCAGGGGCCCGGGGCCGGCCTTGAACGTGCGGCCGAACGTGGCGAGCGCCGCGGCGGCGGCGACGATGACGACGAGACTGAGTGTGCGCTTCATATTTCCTCCTGGGAGTCAGAGATTCCGGCCTTCGTCCTTGTCCAACGAGGAAACACCGCACCGTCCGGATTCGTGGCAAAAATTTTCGGCCATAAGAAGGGTCAGAACCGCCCGCGGTAGCGGGTGGGCCTTTGTAGACCGGACGGGCCGTGTCACAAAGGCCCACCCGCTACCGCGGGCGGTTCTGACCTGAGTTCTGTCCTAGCGCTTTATCAGGTGGAGCGAGCCGCTGAAGGAGCTGAGGTTGACGACGGCGTCGCCGGTGCCGACCGTGCCGTCGAGGCGGGCCGACTCGTGATCCCTGTGAACCTTGACCTTGGGCCCCTTCTTTGCGGGCGGCGGCTCCCCTGCGACGGGCCCGGGGGGGGCGGGCGGCGCGGGCGGCGCGGGGACGCCCGAAGAGGTCAGGGCGACGGTCTTGACGGGGAAGTCCGTGATGATCTCGCCGCTGACGACGACCTTCGCGTGCAGGTTGAAGGAGGCGTTGGCCGGCAGCTCCATCGTCACGTCGCCCGAGATGGTGCGGAAGTCGTAGGAGCCGCCGCGCGCGAGCGCGCCCGTGTAGAGGAGGTTGCCGCTGGTGACCGAGCCCGTGACGTTGCCGTGCGCGACGCCTTCAATCGTCACGTCGCCGCTGACGGACTTGGCTTGCAGGTTGTCGCCGGCCGAGGTCGTGCGCAGGTTGCGCGCCTCCACGTCGCCGCTGACGGTGTCCACGCGCACAGGCCCCGCGGAGTCGGAGACGGAAACGTCGCCGCTCATGCAGGAGACCTGGACGGCGCGCGAGACCCGGCGCACCTCCACGTCGCCGCTAAAGACTTTGACGCGCGCCTCGGCCACGTCCGCGACCTCGACGTGCCCGGACTGCGACTCGACCTCCACGGTCGCGCCGCGCGGGACGGTCAGCTCGACCGTCTCCTGCGAGCCGCAGCGGCGGCTGTTCAGGTCGGCGTCCCGCTCGTCGGAGACGCGCACCTCGACGCGCGGCGCGGGGCGGACGTTCGGCGTCAGGAGCAGCAGCGTGCCCTCGCCTCCGATGCGTGCGCGCACCTCGTTGCGATCCCAGCCGCGCACGATCACGTCGCCCGAGTTGACGCAGACGGAGACGACCGCCCGCGCCTCTGCGTCCGCGCGTCGTTCGAGCGGGGACTCCCCGGCCTGCTGCCGCGCGGCGGCGCTCGGCGCGGCCGTGAGCAGGAGGGCGAAGAGGATGGTCAGCGGTGAAAACTTCATCACGTATGATTCCGACTATCTATTCAAAGTCCGACTCAAACTTGCCACGGGGGCACAGGGACACGGAGGTTCAAGGATTTGAAGTATCGAGTATGAATTAATCTCCGTGCCTCTGTGTCTCGGCGGCCGCTCCTGCTGCCTCTCAACGTCCGAGCGCGGCGAGCTGCGTCTGATCCGCGACGCGGGTCAGCAGCTCGACCTTGCTCTGGTAGGCCGCCATGAGGAAGCCCACGGCGTCCTTGTCCTTCGGGTTCTGCGCGGCGACCTGCCGCGTCTGCGTGATGGCGCTGTCGATGAGCGCGAGGTTGCGCTCGTAGTCGGCGCGCAGGGCGGGGCGGAGCGACTCCTCGCCGCCGACCTTGATCGTCTTCTCCAAAGAGGCGATGGCCGTCTGGTACTCCTTCTCGCCCGGCAGCTCTTCGGCCTTCGGCGCGCGAGTCTCCTCGACCCGACGCTTCGCCGCGCGCGGCTTGTAGGCGACGACCTGATTAACCTTTTCAACCTTGGACGGCTCGGGGCCGGCGACGGGGGCGGGCACGTCCGGCGGCCGTACCGCGATGGACGCAGGCGCGGGCGTGGGGGCCTGTGTGCCGCGCGCCACCTCATTCCCCTGCCCCGGCCGGGCCGGCGTCTGCGGCGACCTCTGAGACGCGAAGTAGATGATTCCGGCGGCGACGGCCACGAGCAGCGTTGCGAAGGCCGTGGCCGCGCGCGGCGTGAAGGTGAACAGCCCCGAGAAGGACGCTAAGAACCCGCCGAGGCTCCGACCTTGAGAGTGCTGCGGTCTCGACTCCGAAGAGGCTTCGAGCTGCGCGACGGCCGCGTTGAGGCGCGCGCGCAGGGCCGCGGTCGGCACGCTCACGGATTCGTCGGGCGCGAAGGCGGTGGCGAAGAAGGAGGACTCGTCCTCGGCGGAGGCCAGCGCGGCCGAGCACGCCTCGCACGCGGCGAGGTGCGCGGCCGTCGCGGCCGCGTGCTCTTGCGAGAGTTCGCCGTCGATGTAAGCCTGTATGATGCCCTCATCCAAATGCCTGTCCGTCATCGGCGTCCTCCGATCTTCCCGTAGACCCTCGTGAACTCTTTCCGCCCCCGCGCGATCAGACTCCCCACGTTCGCCTCGTTGAGGTTGAGCGTCTGCGCTATCTCCCTGTAAGAGAGCCCCTGCTGCTTGAGCAGGAGACAACTGCGCATCGGCTCTTTGATGCTCGCCAGCGCCCGGCGCGCCTCCTCGATCTCGGTGCGGCGCTCGTAGTCGGCCTCGATGCCGACCGGCTCCGAGCCGCCGACCGTGGCGGCCACCGCGAACTCCTCCTCGCGCGCGCCTGCGCGGCCGCGGCTGCGGATCGTGTTGAGCGCCGTGTTCGAGGCCACGCGCAGAAGCCACGGCCGCACGTGCTCCTCGTTCCTGAGCGAGCCGATGTGCTGGTAGAGCTTGAGGAAGACCTCCTGGGTCACGTCCTCGGCCAGCCCCGCGTCGCGGACGAGCGCGTAGGCTGCGCGAAAGACGGCGCGGTGATGCAGGGTGAAAGCCTCGTCGAAGCTTGGGGCCGCCTGCGCCGCCTGAACCGTCTCTGGCACCGAATTCATCAAAGCTTCTGCCGCTCGTTCGCTCATTCGGCCACTCTCAACCACCTAAACACCGCCGCGAAAACGTTTGTGGCACTTAATTTTAACAGAAAGCGCCGCCCCCGACCCCACGATTCCTCCCCGCCGCAGCAAAATAGTACACCCGCTCTCCTCCGTCGAGCCTCTGTTGGTGAGAATTCGGCCTCTCAGGCGGAATGTTCCGCCTGAGAGGTCGAACGTCGAAGCTTTTTTCTCGGACGTTCAGGCTTTTTGCTCGAACGTCGAGGCTTTTTGCTCGGGCTTCCGAGCAAAAAGCTCGGACGGTCGAGCTTTTTTCTCGGAGGTCGAAGCTTTTTGCTCGGCCCTCCGAGCTTTTTTCTCGAAGCCCCGAGCTTTTTTCTCGGGCCTCCGAGCACTTCTGCTCGGGCTTCGAGGCTTTTTGCTCGGAGGCCCGAGCTTTTTTCTCGGAAATCCGAGTTATTTTCTCGAATGTCCGAGCTTTTTTGCTCGAACCTCCACCCTTTTTTCTCGAACGTCGAAGCTTTTTGCTCGGGAGTCCGAGCTTTTTTCTCGGAGGTTCGAGCTTTTTGCTCCAACGTCCGAGCTTTTTTCTCGAACGTCGAGGCTTTTTGCTCGGACGTTGAGGCTCAGAGGCGGAAGGCCGCGACACCATAGCGGTCAGAACCACCCGCGGTAGCGGGTGGGCCTTTGTTATTCGGCACATCCGGGTAACAAAGGCCCACCCGCTACCGCGGGTGGTACTGACCTGATATATTCGTCCGCGCGCGAACAACGGAGGTCTGGATGAGCGAAGCGAGGACGAGCGCCGGCGGGTTCCAACTGACCGAGGAGCTGCGCGAGAGCCCCTTCATGCGCGCGTGCCGGCGCGAGCAGGTTCCCCACACGCCCGTCTGGCTGATGCGCCAGGCGGGGCGCTACATGAAGGAGTACCGCGACGTGCGCGCCAAGCACTCCTTCCTTGAGATGTGCAAGCAGCCCGAGGTCGCCTCCGAGGTCACCGTCTACGCCGCGCACCGCCTGAACGTGGACGCCGCCATCATCTTCGCCGACATCCTCCTCATCGTCGAGCCGATGGGGCTCGAACTCGAATTCGCAAAGGGCGAAGGCCCCGTCATCCACAACCCCGTCCGGTCTGCACAAGACGTTGACCGCGTCCGCGAGGTCGAGGACATCTCCTCGCTCGACTACGTCTACGAGGCCGTCCGCATCACGCGGCGAGAGTTGAAGGCCAATATCCCGCTCATAGGCTTCTGCGGCGCGCCCTTCACGCTCGCCTCCTACATCTGCGAGGGCGGCGGCTCGAAGAACTACGTCAACACCAAGCGGCTGATGTACACAGACCCCGGCGCGTGGCACGCGCTCATGTCGAAGATCGCCCGCGCGCTCTCTCAGTACCTCAACGCGCAGGTCGAGGCGGGCGCGCAGGCAGTCCAGCTTTTCGACTCGTGGGTCGGCGCTCTGAGCCCCGACGACTACCGCGAGTACGTGCTGCCGCACACGCGCGAAGTCATCCGCGGCGTCACCCCGGGCGTCCCCGTCATACACTTCGGGACGGGCACGGCGACGCTGCTCGAATTGCAGAAGGAGGCCGGCGGCGACGTGATCGGCCTCGACTGGCGCGTGCGGCTCGATGAGGCTTGGGCGAGACTCGGCGACGTGGCCGTGCAGGGCAACTTCGACTCCGTCGCCCTCTTCACGAACCCGGAGGTCGTCCGTAAACGCGCTAAGGACGTTTTAGACCGGGCGGGGGGCCGCCCCGGCCACATCTTCAACCTCGGCCACGGCATCCTCCCCGAGACGCCCGTCGAGAACGTCGTCGCCTTAGTCGAGGCCGTCCACGAGCTGAGCCGGAGGTAGAGACCCGACGCGATGAACCAACCCTACGACGCGCTGCTCGTCGTCTCCTTCGGCGGCCCCGAGGGGATGGGCGACGTGATGCCCTTCCTCTCGAACGTCCTGCGCGGGCGCAACGTCCCCGAGGCGCGCATGCGCGAGGTCGCGCACCACTACGAGCTGTTCGGCGGCATGAGCCCCATCAACGGGCAGAACCGCCGACTAATTGCAGCGCTCAAGCAGGAGCTTGAAGAGCAGGGCCCGCGCCTGCCCGTCTACTGGGGCAACCGCAACTGGCACCCCCTGCTCGCGGACACGCTCCGGCGGATGCGCGACGAAGGGATTAAGAACGCGCTCGCCTTCGTCACCTCCGCCTACAGCTCCTACTCCGGCTGCCGACAGTACCGCGAAGACATCGAGAGCGCGCGCGAGACGGTAGGCCCGGGCGCGCCGCGCGTCGAGAAGCTGCGCGCCTTCTACAACCACCCCGGCTTCGTCGGCCCGAACATCGAGAACCTGCGCGCCGCGCTCGGGCAGATTCCCGAAGAGAGGCGCGCCGACGCGCGCGTCGCCTTCACCGCGCACAGCATCCCCGCCGCGATGGCCGCGGGCTGCGACTACGAGCGCCAACTGCTCGAAACCTGCCGCCTCGTCGCTAAGGGCGCGGGCGCCGAGCACTGGCGGCTCGTCTTCCAGAGCCGCTCGGGGCCGCCCACGCAAGCGTGGCTCGAACCCGACATCTGCGACCACCTGCGCGCGCTGAAGGCCGGAGGCGTGGCCGACGTGGCGGTCGCCCCGGTCGGCTTCATCTCCGACCACATGGAGGTGCTCTACGACCTCGACACGGAGGCTAAACAGCTCTCCGAAGAACTCGGCCTTAACATGATTCGGGCCGCGACGGTCGGCACGCACCCGCAGTTCGTTCGCATGATTCGCGAGCTGATAGTCGAGCGGCTCGACCCGGCCGTCCCGCGCCGCGCGCTCGGCACGTCCGGGCCTTCGCACGACGTGTGCCCCGCCGACTGTTGTCTGTCCGGCATGACCCGGCCGGGCGCTCGCCCTTCGGCCGCCTGACGAGAGAATGGTTGAGAGTGTTCCACAGCGTCGGCGCGTCTGTATCGTCGGCGGGGGCCTCAGCGGCCTCGCCGCGGCGCACCGCCTCGTCGAGTTACAGTCAACGGACAACCCGCTCGAACTCGTCCTGCTCGAAGCCTCCGGCCGCCTGGGCGGGACGGTGCGCACGCACCGCCGCGAAGGTTTTTTGATAGAGGGAGGCCCCGACTCCTTCATCTCCGAGAAGCCCGAGGCGCTCAACCTCGCGGAGCGCGTCGGCCTCGCCGGGCGCGTCATCAACACCAACGAGCGGCACCGGCGCAGCTTCGTCGTGCGCGGCGGGCGGCTGCGGCCGACGCCCGAGGGCTTCCAACTGCTCGCGCCCTCGCGGATGCTCCCCTTCCTCACGACCGACATCTTCACCTGGCGCGGCAAGGCGCGCATGGCGCTCGACCTCATCCTGCCGCGGCGCAAGGGCGCGAACGGGCGCGACGACGAGAGCCTCGCCGCCTTCGTCCGCCGGCGGTTCGGGCGGGAGGCGCTTGAGCGCATGGCGCAGCCGATGGTCGGCGGCATCTACACGGCCGACCCGGAAGTCCTCAGCCTCCGCGCCACGATGCCGCGCTTCCTGGAGATGGAGCGGCGCGACCGCAGCCTCATCCTCTCGATGTGGAAGGCGGGCCGCCGCGCCGGGGCGGAAGCCAGACACGGCCGCGGCGCGAGCGGCGCGCGCTACAGCCTCTTCCTCTCCTTCGACGAAGGCGTGCAGGTGCTCACCGACGCGCTGGCCGCGCGCCTGCCCGAAGGATGCGTCCGCCTCGACACCCGGGTCACGTCTCTCAGGCCCGAAGGCGGCACGCGCCGGTGGGCTTTAACGATTGACGGCGGGGGGACGTTGGAGGCCGACGCCGTCTGCCTCGCGCTCCCCGCGTACGCCGCGGCGCGGCTGCTGCGCGAGACGGACGACCGTCTGGCCGACGAGCTCGACTCGATCCCTTACGCCTCGACCGCGACGGTCAACCTCGCCTACAGGCGCGCGGACATCCCGCACCCGCTCGACGGCTTCGGCTTCGTCGTCCCCTTCGTCGAGCGCCGCGCGACGCTGGCCTGCACCTTCAGCAGCGTCAAGTTCCCCTCCCGCGCCCCCGAAGGTCACACGTTGCTGCGCGCCTTCGTCGGCGGCGCGCTCCAGCCCGACATGTTCGGGCTCGGCGAAGGGCGCATGGTCGCGGCCGTCCGCCGCGACCTCCGCGACCTGCTCGGCGTCGAAGCGCCCCCGCTCTTCGCGCACGTCGAGAAGTGGCCGCGCTCGATGGCGCAGTACCACCTCGGCCACGGGCCCCGCGTCGCGCGCATCCGCGAACTCTCGGGCCGCCTCCCCGCCCTCGCCCTCTGCGGCAACGCCTACGAAGGGGCCGGCCTCCCCGACTGCGTCCGCGGCGGCGAGTCCGCGGCCGCGCACCTCCTCGGACAGCTTACGCAGACGCGGTCGTGAATTAAGAGAATAACCTGTGTTAACTTTTCCGCATGGGCAGGCACGAGAAGCTGCTGATTCAGATTCTGCGCGGAGCTTCCGACGCCAATGTTCCGTTTGAAGGTCTATGCCAGTTGTTGTCCCACCTGGGGTTTCAGGAAAGGATTAAGGGAAGCCATCACATCTTCGTCCGGGAAGAAGTAGAAGAAATCTTGAATTTGCAGCCGCTGGGGTCGAAGGCCAAGGCTTATCAGGTCAAACAGGTTCGCGGGGTGATCCTGAAATACAGGCTCGGAGGGCAGCGCGATGCGTGAAAAGTATAGGTACGAGGTCATCATCTACTGGAGCGAAGAGGACAACGCTTTCATCGCGGAGGTGCCCGAGCTGCCGGGGTGTATGGCAGACGGTGCGACGTACGCGGAGGCCGTCGCCAACGTGGAAGTAATTATCGACGAGTGGATGGAGACGGCGAGGGAGTTGGGCCGAGAGATTCCTGAACCGAAAGGCAGGTTGACGTTCGCTTAACGGCAGCCCGAGATACGGTATTACAACTCAATCGCCGTCGTGATCCAACAACGTCATATCCAACTCTGAACGTCGCCTCCTCTCCCGCGCGCCGCCGAACACAGCGCGACTCTGCCTATGGAAGACAAAATAGAAGAGGTTTACAACCAGCGCTGCGCGGACGTGTACGACCAGTGGTTCGGGTATTTCGACGAGGCGGCCGTTGACGTGTTGGAGGAGTTGGCGGGCGGCGGGCGCGTTTTGGAGTTGGGAATCGGGACGGGGGCGTTGGCGCTGCCTCTGGCGGCGAGGGGCGTCCGGGTGGAAGGCATCGACGCGTCGCCGGAGATGGTGGCGGCTTTGCGGGCCAAGCCGGGCGGCCGCGACCTGCCGGTGACGATGGGCGACTTCGCGGACGTTAACGTCGGGGGCGAGTTCTCGCTCGTCTACGTCGTCTACAACACGCTCTTCGCCTTGCAGACGCAGGAGGAGCAGGTGCGCTGCTTCCGGGGCGTCGCCGCGCGGCTCGCGCCGGGCGGGGCGTTCGTCGTCGAAGCCTTCGTGCCCGACCTCGCGCAGTTGAGCGCGGGGGGCGGCGTGCGCCTCCTGCCCATGAAGGACGACAGGGTCGGCATCAGACTCTACGAGCACGACCCCGTCCGTCAGAAGATGAAGAGCCGCCAGGTCATCTTCGCCGACGGCGGCGTGCGCGTCTTCCCCGTCGAGGTGCGCTACGCGTGGCCGTCTGAGCTGGACTTGATGGCGCGGCTGGCGGGCCTGCGCCTGCGCGAGCGCTGGGGCGACTGGCGGCGCGGCGCGTTCGACGCGAAGAGCGAGAAGCACGTCTCCGTCTACGAGCGGCCGGCCCGGACGCACTGAACATGAAGAGGGGTACGGCGCTGCAACTCAGTTGGCTCGGCCTGGCCGCGGCCGTCCTCCTGGCGGCGCTAACGTCGCCCGCCGTCCCCGCACAGTCCGGGCGCAGGATCGTCCCGACGCCGACCCCGACGCCCGAGGCCGGCCCCACCCCCAAACCCGAAGAGCCGAAGTTCGTCCCCGACCCCGACGCCGAGAAGTACCGCCTCGTCTTCGCGACGCGCTACGAGGGGCGCTTCTCCTTCCGTGACGCGGACGAACTCCAATTGATACGGCGCTCGGCCTTCGACGACTTCGTCGGGCAACTGAACAGGGCCGGGGCCGAAGGGTACAGGGTCGTCACGTCCCTGAAGGGCGACCCGGCCGTCGTCGCGCTCGGCCAGGAGCAGTTCGAGTACGCCTGGACGGAGACGGCCTCGCGCGACGAGTTCTTCAAGCGGGGCTTCTCAGGGACGTACGCGCAGTTAGCGAAGAGGGGCTTCCGACTCGCCGCGCACGCGCTCCTCTACGGCTACTGCGAGCCGCTCTTCCCCGACCGCTGCGACTACAGGGACTTCTTCCTCTTCGAGCGGCGCAAGGGCGACGAGACGCCGCGCGAGTTCAAGACGGTGGACACGGAGCGCGGCGCGGCGAAGCGGAAGGGCGCGACGCGCGAGGACGTGCTGACCGACGCCGTCAACGCGCGGAGGGCGGAAGGCTTCTACCCCGCGCAGTTCCTCTCGAAGTCCGAGATCGTGCTCGAACGCGAGCCGCCCGAGCCCGCGCTCGCCGAAGCCGGAGCGGAAGTGCGCGTCCTCCGCTCCGACAACTTCTGGGAGCGCGACGAGCTGCCGAAGAAGGTCAACGAGCTGGCGCGTCAGGGCTTCAGGCTGGCGCTCGCCGACCACGAGATCGCCGTGATGTACCGGCGCGCGGGCGAGAGAGCCCCGCTCGGCTACGTCTGGCTGAAGGGTTCGGACAAAGATTTCGAGAGGGAGTTGGCGAGGCTGCAAGAGGCGGGCGCGGTCTTCCGCACGACCTACCCGGACTCCGGCGGCGCGCGGCGCTCGCTCGTCTTCGAGCAGGGCGCGGGCGGCGGCGCGCGGCGCGAGTACAGGGTCTTGAGGTTCGAGCTACAGACGCGGGAGAACTCCGCCGAGCAAGTCCTGGAGACGACGCTCGCCCCCGCGTCCGCCGGGGCGCAGGGGGAGTTGAACCGTCTCGCGGTCGAAGGCTTCGCCGTCCTCGCCCTCTTCGACGCCGACAGGTACAAGTTCACGAAGGCGGGCAAGGGGCGCGAGGCGACGGCCTCCGAAGAGTTCGGCATTTTGCTTGAGCGTAAACCATAGCGGTCAGAACCGCCCGCGGTAGCGGGTGGGCCGTGGTTATTCGCCTGACGCGGGTAACCAAGGGCCGCCCGATACCGCGGGCGGTTCTGACCTGGTTGCCCTTGACGTTGGTCTCGATTAAGCTGCACGTGCTTTCCCATCAAAGACAATTCTTACGGCGGCGCACTTGGGCAAGGAAGGACTGGTCATCGTCGGCGGCGTCGCGGCCGGGCTCGCGGCGGCGATGGAGGCGCGGCGCAGCGCGCCCGACCTGCCCGTCACCGTCTACGAGCGGACGGGCGACATCTCCTACGGGGCCTGCGGGCTCCCTTACGTCTTCGCGGGCCTCATCCCCTCGCTCGACTCGCTCGTCCTCCACACGCCCGAATACTTCCGCGGGCGACACTCGATTGAGGTAAAGCTCAACTGCGAGGCCGTCGAACTGCTCCCCTCGAAGTCCGTCCTGCGCGTGCGCGACGCGGAGGGCGAGCGTGAGGTCGGTTACGACTCGCTCGTGCTCGCGACCGGGGCGGCGGCCGTCTGCCCGCCACTGCCGGGGCGCGACCTCGAAGGCGTCTTCGTGCTGCGCCACATGCGCGACGGCCGGAGGATGCTCCGCTACTTCGAGGAGGCGCGGCCGCGCGCCGCGGTCGTCGTCGGCGCGGGCTACATCGGCCTTGAGATGGCCGAGGCGTTCAGGGCGCGCGGCCTGCGCACGACGCTCGTCGAGGCTTCGGACAGAGTGATGAACGCTTTGACGGGCCGCGCGCGCGACCGCGTAGCAGACGAGCTGCGCGAGGGCGGCGTCGAGGTTCTGTTCGGCGAGCGCGTCACGGCGTTCGAGGGTGCGCGCGGCCGCGTCGGGCGCGTGCTGACCGAGTCGGGCCGCGCGCTTGAGGCGGACGTGGTCTCAATCGGCGTCGGCGTGAGACCGGAGGCGGCTTTGGCCGTGGCGGCGGGGCTTGAGGTCGGAGAGACCGGCGCGCTGCGGACGGACGAGCGGCAGAGGACGAGCGCGCCCGGCGTCTACGCCGCGGGCGACTGCTGCGAGGTGCTAAACCTTGTCTCGGGGCGGCGCGTGTGGCACCCGCTCGGGCAGCCGGCCGTCAGGCAGGGCTGGGTCGCGGGGGCCAACGCCGCCGGGCGCGACTCCTCGCCCGAGGCGCGCTACGCGGGGGTCGTCGGCACGAACGCCGTCAAGGTCTTCGGCCTCGAAGTCGCGCGCACGGGGCTTTCGTTGGCGGAGGCCCTTGAGGCGGGCTTCGACGCGTCGGAGGTCGAGAGCGAGTCGCACACGCGCGCGGGCTACTACCCGGGCGGGTCGAAGATTCTGACGCACGTCGTCTCCGACTCGCGCGGCCGCCTGCTCGGCGCGCAGATGGTCGGGCGCGAGGGCGTCGCGCAGCGCGTCAACGTCTACGCCGCCGCGCTCCACGCCGGGCTCAAGGTTGACGAAGTCGAGCGGCTCGACCTCGCCTACGCCCCTCCCTTCGCGCCGACGATTGACCCGATCATCCGCGCCGCGCACGCCGCGAGGAAGAAGGGTTAGAGCCGACGCAAAAGGAGGGCGGGCGCGCCCCTTAACGAGTGCGCGCCCGCCCTGCGTGTGTGCGTCGTCTCCGCCTACAGCTTGGCGAAGACGATGACCAGCGTGAAGAGCACCAGGGTCTCGATGAAGACGAGGCCGAGGATCATCAGCGTCTGGATGCGCGCGCCGGCCCCCGGGTTGCGGGCCACGCCCTCGGCCGCCGCCGCCGCGACGCGCGACTGGCCGATGGCCGCCAGCGCCGCCGCCAGCGCGAAGCCGAGCCCCGCCGCAATCGCCTTGTACTTGTTCACCGACTCCACGTTGTCGGCCGCCGCGGTCTGCGCCAGCGTCGGCGCGGCCATCGCGAGCACGCCCACGACCGTGAAGAAGGCCATTCTCAGTTTCTGCATAGTCTCTCTCCTGTGACTCCCGGCCCGTGGCTTCGGAGTTTCGAGAGCTGCCGGGAACGACGGCTGCGGCGCGCTCCTATGATTTCGCCCCGGCCCGGTATCCGCCGCCCCTCTTACAACGGCGCTCCAGCGACCTCGGCACGCCCCGGGCTCTCACTGCTTAAACGAGCCCGACAACCTCGCGCCACCCGCTCACGTTCTCGACTTCCGTCCCTGTCAACTCCCCCCGTGCCGTCTACTTAAACCTCGCGCCCCGACGTGCGCGCGCTTCGGTCGCGCGCGCCGCCCCGGCGGACGCCTGCCTGTGTAAAGCCGAAGTATAAAGCCGTCAAGAAAAACTCTTACGTGTGCGACGGCAGCGTCATCACGCCGCCCGCCTCCGGGGTCAATTCCTGCGAGTGCCCGTGCCCGCCGTGCTCGTGGCCGTGGTCGTCGTGCCCGTGCTCCTCGTGGTGGTGCGAGACCTCGCTGATGTAGAGGATCGACAGCAGCACGAAGATGAAGGTCTGCATGAAGGCGACGAAGAGGCTGAGCGGCATGATCAAGACCGGCAGCCCCCACTTCGTCCAAGACGCCAGCCCCGAGATGGTGCCGAGAATCATCTCGTCGCCGAAGAGGTTGCCGAACAGTCGGATGCCGAGCGACATCGGCCGGACGAAGTTGCTGATCATCTCGATGATGAACATCAGCGGCGCGAGCCAGAGAATCGGCCCCATGAAGTGCTTCAGGTGTCCGCCCAGCCCGTTCTCTTTAATGCCGATGGCGTTGTAGTAGACGAACGAAGAGATGCCGAGCGCGAAGGTCACGGAGGTGTGGGCCGTCGGCGACATCAACCCCGGGAAGAGCCCCATTAGGTTCGAGATGAGAATCAGGATGCCGAACGTCCCGACCACCGGCAGGTACTTCACGCCGTGCGGCCCGACGTTATCCGCCAGCAGGTCGCGCACGGCCAGCACGCCCGTCTCCAGCGTCAACTGCCCGTAGCCCGGCTCCTCGACCGAGAGCTTGCGCGGCCTGAGCAGGAAGACGATGGCGATGGTGAAGAGCGCCGCGAGCACGAACATCACCGTGTACCAGGGGATGGCATTCTCGACCGTGTACTTCCCGAAGACCGACTCGGCCGTCGTCCCGAAGTTGGCGAAGAACTTGTCCCAGAACGGCTTCGTGTAGTGCATCTGGAACTCGTGCACCGGCGGGCCGAAGGTGTGGTTGAGCTTCTCGACGATGAGCGGGATGTGGTGCGCGGCCCCTCCCGCGGCGTGCTCGGCCCCGGCGGCGCCGTGCTCGGCGGCCTTTGGATCGCTGGACAGCAGGAACATTGTCTAGACTTCCTCCCGGCGTACGATGGCGAAGTAGAACTGTCTGACCCCTTCCGCGAGCAGCCCCGCGACGACCGCGCACATCCCCGCGAGCGTTGCGACGAGCGAGACCAGCCCCGTCTGGTGGGCGAAGAAGACGAGCCCGGCGACGACCGCGTAGCGCAGGACGTAGCGCGCCGCCTTCATCCGCGGCGGCCGGTCGGCCGTCGCGCCCTCGAAGACCGCCTCGACAGAGCCGCGCAGCCAGTGCTGGTTGAAGAGCGCGAGCGCGCCGCCCAGCGCCAGCCCCAAAGTCACGCGCCAGGGGGCGAGGAAGGCGCTCACGACCACGGCGACCAGCGCCGCCCAGAACGTATCCCGAAAGATGCGCCTCACGGCCTCGCGCGGGGCTTCGCCCGCCGCGTCCCCCGGCCCGCCCGGGCGCGCACTGTCTGCGCCTTCGCTCATCACGGAACGGGAGATTTTACATGCCCCCGCGCCGGCCTGTCGAGCGCCCCGCCTACTTATTCAGTCGAGAGATGATGCGTATGAACTGGTAGAAGCCGACCGCCGCGCCGAGGACGATGCCGGCGACCATCATCCAGCGCGTGCCGAACTGGCGGTCGAGCACCCAGCCCAGCCCCATGCACGAGAGCGTCGAGAAGAAGATCGACAGACCGGCGGCGTACGCGATGCTGCTGCCGCGCGCCGCCTCGCGCTCCTGACCGTCGCCCTTCTCCGGCTCGCGCCCGGCCATAACGTGCCCCCGTCTACTTGGTCAACTGCTTGCGGCGCAGCTCCGCGAGCATGCGCTCGGTCTTCATCATCTCGACTTCGGCCGCGGAGAGTTCGGCCGGCGCGTCCCTGTCCGGGCCCGCGAGCAGCTTGTAGGCCCCTACGCCTGCGAGCGCGACGACGGCGATGATGATCGCCCACTTGACGAGCGCGTAGAGCAGGCCGGCCACCACGCCGAAGAGCCAGAACGCTCCCCACACGACGAAGACGAGCGCGACGAGCAGGAGCAGGAGTTTCAAGAGCTTCATACGTAAAACCTCCGCGGGCCTTTAAGATTCCGTTCGCTTCCCTCTGCCACCATAAACGCTCTCGCGGCCCGAAGCGTTCGCAGTCTTTCTCTTCACCAGCGGGCGCGCGTCAGGTAGTTCTTGGGGACTTCCCACAACTGCGCGCGCCTGCTGCTCCGCAGGGAGTCGTGGATGAAGCAGACGTGCGTGCACCAGCAGGCGCGCCCCTCGTCTATCCGCCCCAACTCGTCCTGACGCCCTTCGGACTCCCAGAGCCTCGCGAAGTCGTAGTCGAAGTCCGCGAGGCTCGCGAACTTCCCGCGCAGCTCGCAGGCGCGCACGTCGCCGTTGTAGTCGATGACGGCCGTCGTCTCGCCCGCCGTGCAGGGGAAGGGCCACGCGGACGGCCCCGCGAAGTTCGCGTGCTGCGTGCGGTAGTGCGTCGTGATGGCCCCGACGTAGGCGACCGACTTGACGAACCGCGTGGCGGCGTCGTCTTCGGCGAACATGCGCCCGCCGTATCTCTCGGTGAGCGCGGCGACGCGCGCGTACATCTCGGGCAGGACTTCGGGCGGAATCTGCTTGATGCCCTCGCCCGCCTTCGTCTCGCCGCGGACGACGTTGAAGTAGTGGCCGTCGAGCTTGAAATTCTCCCACATGAAGTCGGCGAGCCGGCCGACCTCCGAGTAGTTCTCCGCGCAGACGACGGTGTTGACGTTGAGGCGGAAGCGGTCGCCGTACTTCTCCTTCAGAGGGTAGAGCGCGCGTATGCAGTCGAGCGTGCGCCCCCAGTTGCCGGGCACGCCGCGCACGCGGTCGTGCGTCTCGCCGTAGCCGTCGAGCGCGACGTTCAGGTAAAGGTCGAGTTCGGGGCGGAGCGAGAGCGCGTTGTCCACCAACGCGTACGTGCGCGTCTTGAGCAGTCCGTTCGTGGGGATGATAACGCGGCGGACGCCGTTGTTCTCGACGAAGAGGCGGATGACCTCGTCCACGTCATGCCTGAGCGTCGGCTCGCCGCCCGAGAGCCAGAGGTCTGTGACGGGCGGCATCGTCCGCGAGACGCGCTCGATCTGCTCGAAGGTCATGTCGCCCGGCCGGTTCAGCTCCTCGTGATAAAAACAGGTCTCGCACTTCGCGTTGCAGCGCGACGTGACGAAGAAGATGACCGTGCCGAGCCTGCGCTCGCGCGCCGTCGAGCGCAGGAGCCGGACGAACTGTGTGACCCTGTTAGTCATCCGGCCCGATAATCTCAGTTTCCGTCGGCGATTTCAATTCGTAGCCGATGCCGCGCCAGACGATGCGGCGCGAGAGCCCGGCCGCGACCGCGTTGTAGAGGAAGAGCGCCCCCGTCAGGGGCCACAGCAAAAGGTGCGCCCAGACGCCCCGGCGCAGCCGCCCGTGGTGCTCTTCGAGCACGAGCGCCGCGGCGCGCAGGCGGAAGAAGGCTTTCCAGAGTCCGAGCAGGAAGACGACCGACACGACGACGAGCGGCCACACGAACCCGAACGCCGCGAGCGCGAGCCCGCCGAAGAAGACGGCGACGAAGAGCAGGTTCGAGACGAGCACGAACGCCCAGAGGCGCGGCGCATAGACGCGCGTGATCTTCAACTGCCGCGTGGTGAACTCGAACAGCTCGGGCAGGGTGCAGTCCTCGACCGACGCGGTCAGGCACGCGGGCACGAAGCGGATGGGGCGCTCGGCCTCCTGCAAGGCGCGCGTCAGCGCGTAGTCGTCCGAGGCCGTGCCCCGCCAGCGCACGTGGACGTTCAGCCCCTCGAAGGTCGAGCGGCGGATGGCGGTCGAGCCGCCCCAGCAGAAGTTGCGCCACACGTTCGCGCCGAGCGCCGAGGCGATGGACGCGTTCCACACCGAGCGCAGTTGCGAGGCGAGCCCGCCCCGCGCGGGCAGAAACCAGCGGTAGCCGGTCGCGGCCCCCGCGCCCTCGTCCGCGAGCGGCGCGACCAGCGCGCGCAGCCAGTCGGAGCGCGGCCGCGCGTCCGTGTCCACGAAGACGAAGACCTCGCTCGACGGGTCAACCTCCTTCAGGGCGGCGAGCAGGTTGTGCACCTTCTGCCCGCTCTTCGCAGTCGGCCCCGCGACGACGAAGCGCGTGCGCGCGACCGTCTCGCCCTCCAACTCGCGGCTCAACTGCCGCGCGATTTCGAGCGCGGGGTCTTCCGCGCGGTCTGAGACGAAGATTAACTCGTAAGCGGGGTAGTGCTGCCGGAAGAGCGCGAGCAGGTTCAGGCGCAAGCCCTGATCCACCCCGCGGCACGGGACGAAGACCGACGCGAACGGCATGTAGAGAGCGCGCGGCGTCTCAAGCTCGCGCCTGAAGAAGCTCAGGTAGCGCACGCCGCCGCGCAGCGACACGAGGCTTTGCAGGACGACCAGCGCGGCGAGGACGTAGAAGACGAGCATCAGCGGGCGCATGTCTGTGCGCGGCCGCCGTCGATTGAGTAGGTCGCGCCGGTGATCCAGGAGGCGCGGTCGGAGGCGAGGAACAGAATCAGCTCGGCGACCTCTTCGGCCGCGCCGACCCGGCCGAGCGGGTGGGTCGTCTTGGAGTGTTCGAGGAAGTCGGCGTACTTCTCTTCCGACATGCCGCCGCGGCGGTGAACCTGCGTGACGACGACGCCGGGGTTGACGGCGTTGACACGGACGCCCTTCGGCGCAAGCTCCAGCGCCGCGCAGCGCGTCAACTGATCAACGCCCGCCTTCGACACGCAGTAGGCGAGCACGCCGGGGAAGGCGCGCAGCCCCGTCACGCTCGACACGTTGACGACGTTGCCCGGCCGCCTCTCAAGGTGCGGCACGGCGAGCTGCATGAGGTGGAAGACCGAGCGCAGGTTGACGCTCATCATCTCGTCCCAGTCCGAGAGCTGCGTCGTCTCGACGGTGCCGTTGGCAATGATGCCGGCCGCGTTGACGAGCACGTCCAGGCCGCCTAACGCCTCGGCCGCCGTCTCGACCGCCCGCCGCGCGTGCGCCTCGACCGTCACGTCGGCCTGAACTTCAACCGCCTCGCCGCCGCCCGCGCGAATCTCTTCCGCGACCGCGCCCAAAGTCCCCGCGTCGCGCCCGACGAGCGCGAGGCGCGCGCCGTCCCGCGCGAACCTGAGCGCCGTCGCGCGCCCGATCCCCGAAGTCGCGCCCGTGACGAGCGCGGCCCGCCCTTCCAACTCGCCTGCCATCTTGAATCCCCTTCCGTCCTGCGGAGTGTTTGACTGAGGATAGCGGACGGCTCACCTCAGCGCCAGCGGGGCGGCGGCGGGCAGCACCGCCGTGACGACCGACTCGGCGGCCTTGATGAAGGGGTGCGGGTAGACGCCGATGAGGATGACGAAGACGGCGCAGACGACGAGCGCCGTCTGGAGCGGCGTCGAGAGCGAGAGCGGGCGCGCGTCCGCCTCGCGGTCGCCGATGTACATCGCGCGGATGAAGCGCACGTAGTAGTAGAAGCTGACCACCGTGTTGAAGGCCGCCCACGCCGCGAGCCAGTAGTACCAGTCGCGCCCCTCGGCCGCGCCGCGCTGGATGATGCCGCCGAAGAGGAACCACTTGCCGATGAAGCCGCCCGTCACGGGCAGTCCGCCCAGCGACAGCATGAAGATCGCCATCATCAGCGCGAGCCCCGGGGCCTTCTGCCCGAGCCCCGTCAGGTCTTCCACCTCGTCGCCGAGCACGCCGTGGCGGCGCAGCGCGATGAGCACGCCGAACGCGCCGACGTTCATGAAGGTGTAGACGACGAGGTAGACGACGAGCCCCGTGTAGCCGTACTGGTTCGCTGCGATGACGCCGAGCAGGAGGTAGCCCGCGTTG
This sequence comes from Pyrinomonadaceae bacterium, assembly GCA_035563535.1. GTDB lineage: Bacteria > Acidobacteriota > Blastocatellia > Pyrinomonadales > Pyrinomonadaceae > QHXN01. The sequence continues at coordinate 185,819 of DATMVD010000008.1, forward strand.
GAGACCGAGGAGTAGGCGAGCAGCCGCTTCGCGTTCGTCTGCGTCACGGCCGCCCAGTTGCCCACCAGGATAGTGACGGCCGCGACGAGCCCCAACAGCGGGGCCCAGTCCACGCGCATCCCGCCCAACGCTTCGAGGAAGATGCGCGCCAGCAGCGCGAAGCTCGCGGCCTTCGAGCCCGTCGAGAGGAAGGCCGTCACGGAGGTCGGCGCACCCTGGTATGCGTCCGGGGCCCACATGTGGAACGGCACGGCCGCGATCTTGAAGAAGAGCCCCGCGCCGAGCGCGATCATCGCGAGGATGACCAGCGGCCTCAGGGTCGTGCCCAGCGCGTCCGGGGCGGCCGACGCCGCGCGCGCCACCGCCGGCGCGATGTCGCCCAGATTCGTCGAGCCCGCCACGCCGAAGAGCAGGGACATGCCGTAGAGCAGTATCCCCGAGGAGAACGCGCCGAGCAGGAAGTATTTCATCCCCGCCTCGTTCGACTGCCGCTCGCGCTTCGTGTAGCCGACGAGCACGTAGAAGGTGAGCGCCATCAGCTCCAGGCTGATGTAGAGCACGATGAGGTCGTAGCCCGAGGCGAGGAACATCATCCCCGTCGTCGCGAAGAGGACGAGCGAATAGTACTCGCCGCGCTGCTCGCCCTCCACGTCGAGGTAGCGCAGCGAGACGGCGACCGTCAGCGCCGCCGACAGCAGGAAGATGAGCTTGAAGACGACGGCGAACCCGTCCACCTTCACCGTGCCGTAGAAGCCCGTCAGGGCCACGGCGTCGCCCGACCCCGCCCCGACCAGCCGCCCGACCACGGGCAGCTCGTGCAGGAAGCCCGAGACCAGAGGCCACCCCAACACGCACACCGAGACGGCCGCGAGCGCCGACGCGCCGAGCGCGAAGTAGCCGACCCACCGGCTCTTCCGGTACGGCAGCACCACCTCCATCACCAGCGCCACGCAGGCGCAGATGGACAGGATGATCTCCGGCGCGATCAGCTTCAGATCGGCCACGTCGAACAGCGCCGTTGTTGATGCCTGGAGGAGGAACATAATTTCACTGTCGGGGAAGTCCCGCGGCCGGGCAGCCCCGCGGGAGCGTCACTCCCCTTTTTTAAAGAAGAGTTGGATGTAGCGAATCGTAAGCCCGAACAGAAACAACCAACCGACTATTCCGAAGATGCCGATGAGCGGCGAGTCGCCCAGAGCCTCCCCCAGCAGGACGACGCCCGCGATCCACAGGGTGCCGCCGACGAAAATCCTTCTCCTCAGAATCTCCAACTTTGTGGGCGGCTTCCTCGGCTCGAACACCCCGGGGCCGAGCAGTCCTTTCACGAGCCGTCTCCACCTGCGCCGCCTCTCACTCTCTTCCGCCACGCCGGACTATCTCTTCTCTATCCTCTCCGCGGTCTGCGGCGCGCGGACGGGCGCGGGCGGCGCGACGGGGTAGTCGGGGCGGACGTGTTTGACGACCGCGGCGACCGGCTTCTGGATGAAGTCAAGGAAGGGCTTGGGGTAGACGCCGATCCAGAGCGACATGACGAGGAGCGGCACCATGTAGGCCCACTCGCGCCCCTTGAGGTCGGGCAGGTTCTGGTTCTTCGGGTTCTCGTTGTTGCCGAAGAACATCCGCTGGTAGAGCCAGAGCATGTAGCCCGCGTTCAGAATAATCCCCAGCGCCGCCCAGGCCGCCCAGTAGGGGTTCGCCTCGAACGCGCCCCGCATGGCGAGGAACTCCGAGATGAAGACGCAGAGCAGCGGCAGGCCGATGGCCGTCATCGCCATCGCGAGGAAGACCGCGGCGTAGCCCGGCATCACGTGCGAGAGCCCGCCGAACTCGTTCACCGCCCGCGTGTGCCGCCGCTCGTAGATGATGCCGACGAGCAGGAAGAGCGCGCCCGAGTAGATGCCGTGGTTGATCATGTGCAGCACCGCGCCGTTGACCCCGTTCGGGTTGGCCGCGAACAGCCCGAGCATCACCACGCCCATCGAGGAGACCGACGAGTAGGCCACCAGCTTCTTCACGTCGCCGTCGCGCTTGACGACGAAGTACATCGCGGCCAGCGCGCCGTAGATGATGCTGACGATGGCGAGGACGACCATCACGTTGCGCACGCCGAAAGAGCCGAAGTAGGACTGGTCGATGGACGCCTTCGGGAAGAACGGCAGGTTGAAGCGGTAGAAGCCGTAGGTGCCGAGCTTGAGCAGGATGCCCGCGAGGACGACCGAGCCGGCCGTCGGGGCCTCGACGTGCGCGTCCGGCAGCCACGTGTGGAACGGCCACATCGGCACCTTGATGGCGAAGCCGATGGCGAAGGCGAAGAAGAGGATCACCTGCATCGCCCCCATCGGCAGCGCGCTCCCCATCGCCTGCATGAACATGATGTTGAAGGTGCCCGTCCCAGCCTGTTGCGCCGCCGTCAGGCTTGAGTTGAGCAGCGCCAGCGCCGCGTCGTTCCCGGCCACGAGCGCCTTCGTCGCGGGCGTGATGGCCCCGACGATTGCGGCGTCCTGCGTCAGGAAGTACATCTTGATGAGCCCTAGCAGAAGGCCCACCGACCCGACCAGCGTGTAGAGGAAGAACTTGATGGCCGCGTACAGGCGCCGCTCGCCGCCCCAGATGCCGATGAGGAAGTACATCGGGACGAGCGAGACCTCGAAGAAGAGGAAGAAGAGGAAGAGGTCGGCCGCGCAGAAGACGCCGAGCACCGAGGTCTGCAACAGCAGCAGCAGGACGTAATACTCCTTCTCGCGCTTCTGGATGTACTCCCAGGACGAGAGCGACGCGATCCAGCCCAGCAGCGTCGTCAGCAGTATCAGCAGCACGGCCACGCCGTCGGCCGCCATCTGGTAGCGCGCGCCGATGATCGGAATCCACTGGCAATCTTCGATGAACTGGAAGCCGCCCGCGCCGCGGTCGTATCCGAGGAGCGCGAGCGAGACCACGAAGTCGAGCGCGAACCAGGCGGTGGCGAAGCGCTTGATGGCGCCCGTCTGATCCTTCTTGAAGAGGAACAGGACGACGAGCGCGCCGACGGCCGGCAGCCACGTGACGAGCGAAAGGAGGTAGGGAATTTTCACTTTGCACCCCGGGGGCGGGACACGAGGCCCGCCGCGAACTTATAAGAAGAAGCCGAAGCCGCCGCGGACGGTCGTCGTGAGACTCTCCCAGATGTCCGGGCCGAAGTAGAGGCCGACGGCCGCGACGAGCCCGAGCAGCATGGCGAGCGCGTAGTTGGCCGTCACGCCGGTCTGCGCCGCGCGCAGCAGCGGCGACATCAGGAGCTTGACGAAGCCCGCGACGCCGTTGACCGCGCCGTCCACGACCAGGCGGTCGGCGCTGCCCGTGAACCGGCTGAGCTGCCGCGTGAGCCACGCCGCGCCGTTGACCGCGCCGTCGATGACGCGCGAGTCGGTCGCGTAGACGCCGCGCGCCGCGTCCATCGTCCGCCGCGTGAAGAGCATCCCATAGAGTTCGTCCACCCAATACTTGTTGAAGCTCGCGCGGTAGAGCGGCCCGAGCCTCTGCGCCCAGAGGCCGGGCAGGTGCGGCTTCCAGACGTAGAAGAGGAAGCCGAGCCAGATGCCGAAGCCCGCGACGACGAGCGAGACGACGATGAAGAACCACTCGGCCGCCGTGTGGCTGTCGCCGAGCATGTGCTCGACGGAGTGCGCGAGGTTGAAGCGCCCCTCGTCGCCGTAAGGCGTGAGGGCCTTGCCCTGCTGCGCGGCGGCGCTGTGCTCCGCGTCCGTGCGCGTCGGGAGCGGCGCGGCGCGGCTCCCCTCCTGCTTGACGGCCTCGTGCCCCGCGGTCTGCTTGTCGCCCGCGTGGAGCGCGCCGGTCTGCTCGTGCGAGTGCTTGCCGAACTGCCCCGTCAGAGGGTTCCAGATGACGGGGTCGAGCCAGTTGACGATGTTGAGGCGGCCGCCGACGTGCGCGCCGCCCGCGAAGGCGGGGCTGATGCCGACGAGGCCGCCGACGGTCGCCAGCACCGCCAGCACCGCCAGCGGAACCCACATCGAGGGCGGCGACTCGTGCGGGATGACCGAGCCGTGCGCGTGGCCGTGCGCGCCTTGGTGGTCGGGGTCGTGCACGTCGTGCACGTCGTGGCCGCCCGCGCCGACGTGCTCGGTCTCGCCCTTCTCCGCGGCCTCGAAGACGTGCGCCGCGCCGACGCGCTCCTCGGGGCCGTGGTGCGGGCGGTCTGCGACCGAAGGGTCTACGGCGCGGTGCGCCTCCTCGCCCTCGGCGTAAGCCTGGGCGTGCGCCTCGTCGGCCTGCCCGCCCGCCGGCACTTCGAGGAAGCGCTCCTTGCCCCAGAAGGTCAGGGCCATCAGGCGCGTCATGTAGAAGGCCGTGCAGGTGGCGGCGACGGTCGCGAGCAGCCAGAGCAGCCAGCCCGAAGGCACGTAGTCGGTCGAGGCCGTGTTCCAGAGAATCTCGTCCTTCGACCAGAAGCCCGAGAACGGGATGATGCCGCAGATGGCGAGCCAGCCCGCGAGGAACGTGAGGTAGGTCTTCGGCATGTACTTCCGGAGGTTCCCCATCCGCCGCATGTCCTGCTCGTGGTGCATCGCGTGGATGACCGAGCCCGCGCCGAGGAACATCAGCGCCTTGAAGAAGGCGTGCGTCACGACGTGGAAGATGCCGATGACGAAGGCGCCGACGCCGCAGGCGAGGAACATGAAGCCGAGCTGCGAGACGGTCGAGTAGGCCAGCACCTTCTTGATGTCGTTCTGCGTGATGCCGATGGTCGCGGCGAAGATGGCCGTCAGCGCGCCGACGACGGCGACGACCAGCAGCATCGTCTGCGAGTGCTGGAAGATGACGTTGGTGCGCGTCAGCATGTAGAGCCCGGCCGTGACCATCGTCGCGGCGTGGATGAGCGCGGAGACCGGCGTCGGCCCGGCCATCGCGTCCGGCAGCCACACGTACAGAGGTAGCTGCGCCGACTTGCCGCACGCCCCGATGAAGAGGCCGAGCGCGATCCACGACATGATGCCCCACGCGCCGATCAGCTCGACGGGGTAGCCCCTCGCCTGCTCGAAGACCGCGGTGTACTGCGTCGTGCCGAAGGTGGCGATGACGGCGAAGACGGCGAGGGCGAAGCCGAAGTCGCCGATGCGGTTCGTGATGAACGCCTTGCGCGAGGCGTCGCCCGCCTCCCTGCGGTCGAAGTAGTAGCCGATGAGCAGGTAGGAGCAGAGGCCCACCCCCTCCCACCCGACGAACATCATCAGGAAGTTCGACCCCATCACGAGCACGAGCATCGAGAACATGAAGAGGCCGAGGTAGGCGAAGAAGCGGTAGAAGCCGGGGTCGCCGCGCATGTAGCCGGTGGCGAAGACGTGTATCAGCAGCCCGACGCCCGTCACCACCAGCATGAAGATGGCCGAGAGCGGGTCGAGCTGGTAGCTCCACTCCACGTCGAGCGCCGAGCCGCGCCGAGCCGCGCCGGCCGCGCCCTCGCCCTGCGTGATCTCGACGGCCCCGCCCGGAATCCACGTGTGGCTCCAGCCGTCCTCGCTCGTCACGTAGGCCCTCGGCCAGACGGCGTGGTCGCCCGCGCCGTAGGAGACGACGGCCCCGACGCTGATGAGGAACGCCAGCGCCACCGACCCGACGCCGACCGCGCCGACCAGCCTCTCCGAGAAACGGAAACGCCGCCCCAGCAGGCCGTTGACGGCCGCGCCGGCGAGCGGGAGCAGGGGGACGAGCCAGATGTATCGGTGCATAAGAAAGTAGTCAGTAGTCAGTAGTCAGTAGTCAGTAGAAAGACGACGGCCGCTGCCGAATCATTATCATCAGCATGTCAGCGTCAGTCCCCGCCGCGCGGGGTGCTACTGACTACTGACCACTGCCTACTGACTACTCCTTTACCACTTGAGCAGGTCGATCTTGTCCACGAAGATCGTCTCGCGGTTGCGGTAGAGCGCGATGACGATGCCGAGGCCGATGGCGGCTTCGGCCGCCGCGACGACGATGATGAAGACGGTGAAGACCTGACCGGCGACGGCGTTGGCGCCGCCGGCGTCTTGCAGGTAGCGGGCGAAGGCGATGAAGTTCAGGTTCGCCGCGTTCAGGATCAGCTCGATGGACATGAAGATGACGATGATGTTGCGGCGCACGAGCACGCCCGCGATGCCGATGGCGAAGAGCAGCGCCCCGATGACGAGGAACTTCGAGAGGTCTGGGTGCTGGATGCCGGAGAGGACGCGGCCCGTCACCTCTTGCTGCAAAAGGAGCGCGTGCGCCGCGCCGTGTAGGCTCATCATCGTCGTCCCCCCACCGCCCTTAAACCTCCTCGGCCGCGCCCGTCGCCCGCGCCGAGAAAGCGTCCACGTCGGCCGACCGCCCCGGCCCCACGCGCGCCGGCTCCGGCGGCACTCCGGGGTCGAGGTCGTCGGCCGCGCGCTCCTGCCTCGCCGTGCGCGCGAGCAGCACCGAGCCGACGATGGCGACGAGCAGCAGCACGCTCGCGATCTCGAACGGCAGCGCCGCGTAGCGGAAGAGGCTCGCGCCGACCGTCTCGGTGTCCTCGGAAATCCGTGAGACGCGCGTCTCGGCCGCCGGCAGCGCGGCGTCGCGCGCGG
>DATMVD010000009.1:0-18482 GCA_035563535.1 Pyrinomonadaceae bacterium
CGCGGCCCGCCTCGTCTTCGCGCGCGGGGCGGACGCGCCGGGCGACATGAACGCGCTGATGCGCGAGGCCAGCCGGACGCTCGGCGGGCGCGGCGGCGGGCGGCCCGACATGGCTCAGGGCGGGGGGCAGAACGCCGAGCGCCTGGCCGAGGCCCTCGACGCGGCCGCCGCCCGTGCGCGGGTCGGAATGTCGTTGACCGTACCGCGAGACTCGTGTTAGTTTCCCGTGCGAACACTTCTCACCGGAATTTAAGCTCCACCTTATTTGCCCTCGCGAGCGCCCCGAGCGTCCCCCGGCACGGCCGGGATACGTGCGCGGCGTGTTTGAGTATCTGGGCTCAGACAGGCCGGCCGGTCTGAGACCGGCGCGGTCTTTCCGACGGACAGTCCGGCCGAAGACGTTGACGGCCCTAATGAACAGACAGGAGAGCTCTCAAGATGTGTAACTCCCTACGACGTCCTTCCCTATTCTTCTACGCCGCGGCCTTCGCGGCCTTCGTCTTCCTGAGCGCGGCCGAGGTCTCGGCGCAGCTCATCATCAGCGAGTTCCGCTACCGCGGCCCGAACGGAGCCAACGACGAGTTCATCGAGATTTACAACAACTCGGGCGCCGACCACACGGTCACGAGCATGGCCCCCAGCACGGGCTACGCAGTCGCGGCCTCGAACGGCGTGGCCCGCTGCGTCATCCCGAACGGCACCGTCATCCCGAACCGGGGCCACTACCTCTGCGTCAACTCGGTCGGCTACTCCTTAGCCAGTTACCCGGCCGGCAACGGCACGACCGCGACCGGCGACGCCACATACACCACCAACATCCCTGAGAACGCCGGCATCGCCATCTTCAACACCTCGGTGGCGGCCAACTTCACGCTCGCCAACCGCATGGACGCGGTCGGCACGACGGCCGAGGCCAACACGACCTACAAGGAGGGGACGGGGCTGCCGACGCTGGTGGGCTTCTCCATCGACTACGCGTGGGTGCGCGACACCTGCGGCAAGAGCGGCTCGATCACGACCTTCGGCCAGTGCCCGACCGGGGGCCTCCCGAAGGACACGAACAACAACGCGGCCGACTTCTATTTCGTCGATACGAATGGCACGTCGGCCGGCGGCGGACAGCGCCTCGGCGCGCCAGGGCCGGAGAACCTTTCGAGCCCCATCCAGCGCAACTCATCCTTCGCCATCAACGCGCTCGACCCGTGCGTGTCCACCGCCTCGCCGCCGAACCGCGTGCGCGACTTCACGTCAGACCCGGCGAACAACTCGACCTTCGGCACCATCGACATCCGCCGCTCGGTGACGAACTTCACGGGCGGGAACGTCACCCGGCTGCGCTGGCGCGTCATCGACCTGACGACCTTCCCCGCGCCTTCGGGCATCGCGGATTTACGCCCGCGCACCTCGACGGCGGTCGTCGTCACGGTTGACCGCGAGCCCTGCGGCTCGGGCACGTCGAACGTCACCGTGCAGGGGACGACGCTGGAGCAGCCGCCGTCACAGCCGAACGGCGGCGGCTTCAACTCCTCGCTCTCCTCGGGCACGGTCACGCTGGCCACGCCGCTCGCCCCGGGCGCGACGCTCGACCTGCGCTTCCTGCTCGGCATCCAGCAGAACGGCAGTTTCAAGTTCTTAGTCAACGTCGAGGCGCTGCCGTGAGGGAGCAGGCAGTAGGCAGTTAAGGCAAGAAACGTCTTAACGAATTACCCTGAACGAATCGTGGGCGGCGAGCTTCGTGACTCGCCGCCCACGATTGTTTTGACTGCTGCCGCTTCCTGCTAACTGCCTACTGCCATCTGCCTACCGCCTACTGTCCTTCACCGCGTGAAGCAGTCCTTCTCTTCGGCGAAGCGCGCGTCCTCGACGGCGACGTTGTACTTGACCTCTCCGTACGTGATGACGGAGTAGTCGTCGCGGACTTTGAAGGGCACCAGGCGGCCGTCCACCTCGCGGAAGTCCTCGAAGTACGTCCGGTCGCGCCGCACGAGCAGCCCCGTCCGCGCGTCGAAGTAGAGCGTCGAGCGCGCGCCCGAGGCGCCGGTCGCCTCGACGACGTACGCCAACGCGCCCCCGACCTCCTCCCGCCCCGACAGCCTCATCGAAGGGTAGAGCCGCCGCAGGTCGTCCGCCCAGGGCCAGCGCGCCTCAAGCTTCAGCTCCGCCAGCTCCGTGCCCTCGACCTGCCGGAAGCCGAACATCGGAATCTGCATGTAGCCGTACGCGCCCGTGAAGCCGCGGCGGATGACGCCCAAGCCCTCCACGTTGACGAGCGCGACGAGCTTGTCCGGGGCCTTCTCCAGAACCTCGACCGTGCCGCTCACCTTCATGCCCGCGTACGCGCCCTCGATGCGCCCCTTCGACACGCGCGTCGAGAGCGCGGCAGCGCCCGCGCGCTTCCACCCGGCCGCCTCCGCGTAACGCTCAAGTATCGGCTCGACCTCCGGCGCGACGCCGGCCGCGGCCGCCCCCTTCTCTTCGGCCGGCCGAGCCCTGTGACTCCCCGAGCCTTCCGCGGTGGCGACGACGGTGAGCGACGCCGGAGGCGCGGGCGCGGTGACGACGACGGTCGCGTTGCCCTTCGTGTCGATGGCGTCGAGCGCGGCTTCGAGCTGCGGGTCGCGGCCGGCGAGGAGTTGGCGGCGCGTGAGCTTGACCGGGATGGTCGGCTCGACGCCGACGCCCTCGATGAGGCGGCCGTCGCCGCCGACGAAGTCCGCGAAGGCGTACTGGAGGATCGCGCCCGTCGGCAGCCCCTTCGCCGCCGAGGGCAGGGTCGCCCCGGCGCTGCGCTGGCCGACGACGACCGCGCGCCCCGAAGCCCGGACGCCTGCCGCGAACATCTCGGCCGCCGACTGCGTCTCGGCGTCGATGAGCACGACGAGCTGCCCGCGGTAGCCGTTCTTCTGCGGCGTGACGGCGAGGTCGTGCCAGCCCGCGCGCGTCCGCATCACCCCGAACGAGACGGGGCGCGTCTCGAGCAGTCCGCCCAGGCCGTAGACGAGCCCGAGCAGGCCGCCGCGGTTGCCGCGCAGGTCGATGACCAACCCGGGCGCGTCCTTCAACGTGCGCAGCGCCGCGCAGAACTTGTCGAGCACCGGCGCGGCGAACAGGTTGAAGCGCACGTAGCCGACGCCGCCGCGCAGACGCGCCGACTCGAACTCGACGAGCTGCGCCGGGAGCGTCGGGAAGAGCGGGACCAGCTCGCCCTTCAGGCGCTCGCGCGGGACGACGGCGCGGCGCACGCGGTTGCGGCCGTCGAGGTATGAGAGCCGGACGCTCGTGCCCGGCGGGCCGTTGACGTAGCCGACGATGATCTCGGCCGGAATCTGGTTGCGCGCCGAAGGCTCGTAGACGGCGACGTGGCGGAGCGTGCGCAGGATTTCCGAGAGCGGCTGGCCGTCGATGCTGCGCAGGACGTGCCCCGCGCGCAGGCCCGCGCGCGCGGCCGGGGAGTCCGCTTCGACGCGCGTGACGAGCGCGACACCGTTCACCACGCGCAGGTCGATGCCGATGCCGTAGGTCAACTGCTCGGCCGCGCGCAGGCTCCCCTTGCGGCGCGGCTCTTCGGGGCCGTCCGTGTCGCCTCCGCCCTCGCCACCTTCGCCTTCATCCTCCTGTTCGGTCGAGGGGATGGCCTCGGGCGGGATGATGTTGAAGTGCGAGCGGCCGAGGCGGTTGAGCATCTGCTGGAGGAGCCCGTGCAGCTCCCTGTCCGTGCGCGCCGCGGCGACGCGCGGCTCGAACTCCGCGCGCACGGCGTCCCAGTCCACGCCGCCGAACTTCGGGTCGTAGTGGGTCTCCTTGACCGTCCGCCAGACGATGCGGAAGGACTCACTGCGGCGCTCGGCCTCGGCGCGCGCGGCCTCGGCGGGCGGTGCGGCGGCGACGGCCGGGGCCTCGACGCTCGGCGTCTGCCGCGCGTGCGTGACGGTTTGCAGGACGAAGAGTATGAGGAAGAGCGCTCTGAAGAGCGGGCTGACCCTTAACATTCGACTCCTCGCGCGCTGGACGAAGAGGCCGCGCGCGTCTCGAACGCGAGGCGCGCGCCCCCGGGAAGACGCTTGAGGCGCTCGCGCCACGTTATTAAAGCACCCGCCGGCCGGTGCGTGTCAAACAAAAGGATGAACTATGAACTGAGAGCGGGTAGGTGCTGGGTGCTGGTCTTCTCTTCCCAGCACCCAGCACCCAGCACCTACCCGCTCTCAGTTCATAGTTCGCAATCAATCTGCAAGAAGAGACCGTCCCCTTTCAGGCCGCTCTGTAACTAAAAGAGAGACGTGTTTTGATTCGCTTTTCCTTAGCCGCAGATTAGCCGCCGTCGCGGCAAGGTGGCGCGCGAAAGACGGAAACGCTGGAATAATGCGACTTAAACCGGCCCGTCGGCGCAACGAGCGCGGTATGGCACGGCCGTTGTTAGTTAACTCAGCAGGTGCTTGGGAGTTCAAAAATTGTGGGTGAGTAACTGAGGGAGGATAGCGAACATGCTTTGGACCATTCTTGTGATTCTGCTGGTTCTCTGGCTGCTGGGTCTCATCGGCGGCGTCGGCGGCGGCCTGATCCACTTGCTGCTCGTCGTGGCGCTCGTGATCTTCGTGATCAACCTGCTGACCGGACGCCGCCCCGTCGTCTAAAGGCGGCCTAACGAGTTAGAACGCCGGCCCGGGTTGTCCTGGTTTTGGCCGGCTTCTAGAGACGCCCTGGCGCTCTCGCGTCAGAGCATCGTCCACAGCAGGCAGTGCCCTCCCTCTTGACCGAGGGAGGGCACTGTCTCTGTCTGCGCCCTCACTTGACACGCTATTAAGCGCCCCCTAATATCTACCCTCGCACGGGGCAGTAGCTCAGCTGGGAGAGCGCGGCGTTCGCAATGCCGAGGTCAGGGGTTCGATCCCCCTCTGCTCCATAAACAAACAGCCGCTTCCGGGCGGCTGTTTGTTTTTTACGGACTACGTCGGCGATATACTATCGCCCATGTCGAGGCCGAAGAACCCCAGAACGTGCCGAATCTGTCCGCGACCTGTCAAAGACTACTGCGCCGTCTATTGCAGTAACGCCTGTCAGCTCCAAGCCCAGTACGCGGCATACATCGAGCGTTGGAAAGCGGGTGATGAAACGGGCGTCACCGGAGCGGCGGGCATTTCAAGATACATCCGCCGCCATCTGATTGAACAGCACGGCGAGCGTTGCCAGCAGTGCGGTTGGCAAGAGCGCCATCCCTTAACAATGAAAGTGCCCCTGACTGTCGATCACATCGACGGGAACTGCCTGAATAACACGGAGTCAAACCTCCGCCTTCTGTGCCCGAACTGCCATTCCCTCACCCCGAACTACGGTAATTTGAACAGAGGGCAGAGCCAGCGCTACCACCGCCGCGCTGAAGCCACCATGAGAAGGGTCTTGGGTCGTACCGCCTAACCCAAGAGGCAGCATGCTCCGAAACGCGGAGACTTCCCTCCATTTTTCTTTTGGCTGTTAAGATACCTCCGAGCCCTACCAAGCCGATTCTTAAAGGAGCAGGAAAGATGAAGTCATCGTCCAGGGTCTCTCTTTTCGGCGGCATCATTATGTTAAGTGCCGTGCTGTTGCTGAGTGCCGCACCCGGTTCGGGTGCGGCCGAGCCTGACCGTGTGAAGACGACGGCGGGCGTGGTCGAGGGGTTGGGGCGGGGGGCGTCGGGGGTGCGGGCGTTTAAGGGGATTCCGTATGCGGCGGCCCCGGTGGGGGAGTTGAGGTGGAGGCCGCCGCAGGCCGTGAAGAGTTGGGAGGGCGTGAGGCGGGCGGAGAAGTTCGGGCCGCGTTGCATGCAGCACCCGGTGTTCGGGGACATGAACTTCCGCTCTGACGGGATGAGCGAGGACTGTCTGTACCTGAACGTGTGGACGCCCGCGAAGAGGGCCGGCGAAAAATTGCCGGTGCTGGTCTACTTCTACGGCGGCGGCTTTATAGCGGGCGACGGGTCGGAGCCGCGCTACGACGGCGAGGCGATGGCGCGCCGCGGCATCGTGGCCGTGACGCTCAACTACAGGCTCGGGCTCTTCGGCTTCCTCGCGCACCCGGAGTTGTCGAAGGAGTCGCCGCAGAAGGCGTCGGGCAACTACGGGCTGCTCGACCAGGCGGCGGCGCTCGGCTGGGTGCGCGAGAACATCGCGGCCTTCGGCGGAGACCCCGGACGCATAACTATCGCGGGCGAGTCGGCGGGCTCGGCCTCGGTCAGCGCGCAGATGGCCTCGCCGCTCTCGAAGGATTTGATTGCCGGGGCCATCGGCGAGAGCGGCTCGGTGCTCTCCACCATGCGCGCCGTCCCGCTCGCGCAGGCCGAGGCCGACGGGACGAAGTTCGCGGGCGAGGTCGGGGCCGCCACGCTCGCGGCCCTGCGCGCGTTGACGACGGAGCAACTGATGGAGGCCACGAAGAAGCAGCCCTTCGGCCGCTTCCCCATCGCCGTGGACGGCCACTTCTTCAAAGAGCCGCCGCTGGAGACCTACACGGCGGGACGACAGGCGCACGTGCCTCTGCTCGTCGGCTGGAACTCCGAGGAGATGACCTGGCGCGTGCTGCTCGGCGGCGACGAGCCGACGCCGGAGAACTTCGAGAAGGCCGTGCGCAGGCTCTACGGCGGGCGCGCGGAAGAGGCCCTGAAGCTCTACGCCGCGAAGACGCGCGACGAGGTCGTCGAGGCCGCGACCGACCTGGCCGGCGACCGCTTCATCGGCTACAGCACCTGGAAGTGGTTCGACCTGCACACGAAGACGGGCGGGCGTAACGTCTACCGGTACCTCTACGCGCACCCGCGCCCGCCGATGGTGCCCGAGATGGGCGACGCGCGCCCGGGTCTCGCCGGAGGCGTCGTGCGCGGGCCGAACCCGAACGCGGCGGCGGTGCCGCCCGCGCGCGGCGCGGTGCACTCGGCCGAGATCGAGTACGCGCTGGGCAACCTCGCCACGAACAAGGTCTACGCGTGGACGAAGGACGACTACAAGGTGTCGGAGGTCTTGCAGGGCTACTTCGAGAACTTCATCAAGAAGGGCGACCCGAACGGCCCGGGCCTGCCGCGTTGGCCGGCCGTCAAGAGCGGCGGCCCCGTGCAGGTCATGCGCCTCGCCTTAGACCCGCGCGTCGAGGACGACAGGCACAGGGCGCGCTACCTCTTCCTCGACCAGTTCTAAAAGCCTGTCCGAGAACCGGCGCAGTTGTTCTAGCGCCTTAGTTGTTCTAGCGCCTTAGCGCCTCTCCCTCACGCAGAGGCGCTAAGGCGCTATTTGCGTGCTCGCTTGAAATTATTTCTTCCCGCCGTGATCTACGCACGCCGCTTCTTTCGCGTTAGGGGGTTGAAGGAGGTGTCGGGATGAGCACATCGGTCACGCCGGATTACATTATGCAGTTGGGGCTCGGGTTCTGGGCGTCGAAGACGCTCTTGAGCGCCGTCGAGTTGGACTTGTTCACGGAGATAGCGAAGGGGCCCGCGCCGGCCGAGGCGGTCGGCGAGCGTCTGGGGCTGCACCCGCGCGGCACCCGCGACTTCCTCGACGCGCTCGTCTCGCTGAAGGTGCTTGAGCGCGACTCGGAGGGGCGCTACTACAACGCGCCCGAGGCCGCGACCTTCCTCGACCGCTCGAAGCCGTCTTACATGGGGGGCATGTTGGAGATGGCGAACGCGCGGCTCTACCCCTTCTGGGGCTCCCTGACCGAGGCGCTGCGGACGGGGCGGCCGCAGAACGAGGTCAAGAACGGCGACGACTTCTTCGGCGCGCTCTACGCAGACCCCGCGCGGCTCGAAGGTTTCTTGAGCGCCATGTCGGGACTGAGCCTGGCCGCGGCGCGGGCCATCGCGCGGAAGTTCCCCTGGGGCGACTACGAGACCTTCATCGACGTAGGCGGCGCGCAGGGCGGGCTGCCGGTGCAGGTGGCACTCGCGCACACGCATCTGAAGGGCGGGAACTTCGACCTGCCGGAGGTCGGCCCCGTCTTCGAGAAGTACGTGGCCGCGCACGGGCTCTCGGAACGTTTGAAGTTCTACCCCGGCAACTTCTTCAAAGACCCGATGCCTTCGGCGGACGTGCTCGTGATGGGTCACATCCTGCACGACTGGGACTTGGGGGAGAAGCGCGTGCTTTTGCAGAAGGCTTACGACGCGCTCCCAGAGGGCGGCGCGCTCATCGTCTACGAGGCGCTCATCGACGACGGCCGGCGCGAGAACGCGACGGGCCTCCTGATGAGTCTCAACATGCTCATCGAGACGCCGGGCGGGTTCGACTACACGGGCGCGGACTGCCGGCGCTGGATGAGCGAGGCCGGCTTCCGCGAGACGCGCGTCGAGCACCTAGCCGGCCCGGACTCGATGGTCGTCGGCATCAAGTAATACAAGGTCAGAACCGCCCGCGGTAGCGGGCGGCCGTTACGCCGAAGGCTTGATGATTGATGAGGGCCGCGCTGTCTTCAATCGCCCTGCACTCGTAACGGCCGCCCGCTACCGCGGGCGGTTCTGACCTCTCTCCAACATAACGGGCAACCCCTCACTCGCGCAGGCCATCCATCGCGCTGAGCCCTCCGCTCTCCCGCTTGCAAAGCGCGTCTCTCTCTGTTTACATGTGGCTTCGCGTTGAGACCCGACGCGGCCACCCCGGGAGGAATTATGAAAGTTCTCAGACTCGTACGGCCCCTCGCCGCCGCCGCCCTCGTCTTCGCGCTCGGCGCGGCGGCCCTGGCCGACACCATCCGCATGAAGGACGGCCAGGTCATCCGCGGCCAGATCGTGGCCTTCCGCGACCAGCAGTTCACCGTCCTCATCGGCTCGGCGCGCGGCGGCAACCGGCGCAGCCGCATGACGCTCAACATGGAGGACGTGGAGTCCATCGAGTTCGACAACGCCGACGGCGGCGACGCCCCCGTCACCGACACGAGCACCTATAACCCCCCTCCGGTCGAGAGCACGCGCACGCAAGCCCCTTCGCCGCAGCCGACCCCGCGCCGCGAGGAGCCGCGCCAGACTTCTAACTCCGGCGGCCAGCGCCCGCCCGTCCTCGGCAACGACTCGGGCACTACACCCGCGCGCCCCAACCCGACCGGCACGCCCACGGCCAACCCCGGCCCCGCGCGCGGCGGCGACTCGCCCTTCTTCCCCGTCCGCGTCCGCGTCCGCGCCGACAACACGGCCAACGGCTGGACCGACTCGGGCCTGATGGTCAGGAGGGGTCAGCGCCTGCGCATCTCTGCGACGGGGCGCGTGAGCCTGGGCGAGGGGCGCTTCTCGACGCCGACGGGTCTGCCGCGCGTCGTGGACACCGAGAAGCTGATGCGGAACGAGCCGACGGGCACGCTGATCGCCGTCATCGGCGACGACAACGACGAGTTCATCGCCGTCGGGGCTAACCGCGAGTTCTACGCGCCGCGCGACGGCCGCCTCTTCCTCGGCGTCAACGAGGGCAAGCTCGAAGACAACACCGGCAGCTACGACGCCCTCATCGAGGTCGAGCCCGTTTCGAGCGGCGGCAGGTAAAATTCCGGACTTTCGGACGCGACTTCCGGGGCCGGAGCTTTCAGATGAAGCGGGCGGCGAGAAACCATTTGCCCGCCTCGTTCATCAAAAAGGCTCTGGCCTTAATCTATTTGACCGTGCCCGCGGGCGCGCCTTATAGTTCGGGTGAACCCTTTCAAGGACTTGCCCGGCTTACAATCCGAGAGGTTTTACGGAATATGAACACCCGCTTTACGCGCCGCGCCGCCGCCGGCCTCCTCGCGCTCCTCATCGCCGCGGGGGCCTTCGTCACGCCCGCGACCGCCCAGTCGCGCCGCCTGCCACCGCAGGAGCCGCAGAAGAAGAACACGCGCCCCGACGAGACGAAGACGCCCGACCCGACCAGGTCGCAGGAGCCGCAGGAGCCCGTCCCGCCCGACACGCTCAAGGAGCAGGAAGTGGTCAAGGTCGCCTCCAACATCGTGCAGGTCGAGGCCGTCGTCTACAACAAGAAGAGCGGCCAGATCGTGATGGGGCTGAAGAAGGAGAACTTCGCCATCTTCGAGGACGGCATCCAGCGCGACGTGACGAACTTCTCCACCCCGGACGCGCCCATCACCGTCGCGGTCGTCATGGAGTACAGCAAGCTCGGGCAGGAGATCGGCTACTACGGCTCCTCGGGGACGGAGGCCGGGCAGCTCGAAGTGCTGCGGCCGATGGCCGCCTTCCTCTCGCAGTTCATCAAGCCGCCCGACGACTACGTCTCGGTCATCGCCTACGACATGCGGCCGACGCCCCTGACGGACTTCACCAACGACCCCGGCCGCATCAACCAGGTCATCAACCTGCTGCTGCGCAATCAGCCGGCCTTCCGCGAGACGAACCTCTTCGACGCGATCAAGCTGACGCTCGCCGGGGGCCGCGCCGACTCGGTCGTGCTCGAGGGCTCGGAGAAGCGCTGGCAGGAGTACGCCGGGATGAAGGACATCCAGGGCCGCCGCAAGGCCGTCTTCCTGATTTCGAGCGGCATCGACACCTTCAGCAAGATCAACTACGACGAGGCGCGCAAGATCGCGCAGAACGCGGGCGTGCCCATCTACATCGTCGGGACGGGGAACCTCTTCCTGAAGAAGTACGACGGCATGATGAGCGCGGAGGACGGGCTCGGCGGCGCGACCTCGCCCGGGCGCATGACCTTCCTCCAGGCGCAGAACACTCTGAAGACGCTGGCCGACGAGACGGGCGGGGCCTACTTCCCGATGACCTTCCCCGGCGAGATACCGTCCATCCTCAACAGCATCAACGCCATGATGCGCAACCAGTACAGCCTCGCCTACTCGGCCGGAGAGCGCCGCGACGGCAAGCGCCACAAGATCGTCGTCAAGGTCGATGTCAACGGCGACGGCACCTACGATGACAAGGAGTTCGTCGTCAAAGCCCGCCAGTACTACAACTCGCCGAAGCCGGATAAAGGGGATAAGTAGTCAGTAGTCAGTAGCCAGTAGTCAGTAGAAAAGACAGGCGGCGCGCTCGGCTTGATAACCGAGCGCGCCGCTTTGGTTTTCCTACTGACTACTGGCTACTCGCCTTTAAATTCCATACAGCCGCACGCGGAACTCGTCGTTGACGGCGTGCACGTCCGTCTTGCGCCCCGAGAAGAGGCGCGACTCGCGCAGGAGCATGGGCAGGCCGCCCGGCGGCAGGCGCAGGCCGTAGGCGGGGCTCTGGAAGACGGAGGCCGTCTGCGGGTTGAGCCGCTGCTGGATGCCGTAGCGGATGGCGCGCTGCGCCGCGGGCGCGAACCCGGCCGTGCGCCGCGGGTTGGCGATCTCGATTGACTTGTCGAAGACGTTGACGCGCGTCGTGATCCCCGAGAGCGCGAGGTCGCGGTGGACGACCGCGTTCGCCAGGGCTTCCGTCAAAGCCCCGCGGTGGTAGTTGGCGCGCGCCTCGACGGGCGACTCCGCCGGCGCGTGCGTGCGCGTCTGTCGCGGCCGCTGCTCCCAGAGGTCGCAGTAGCGCTCGACGAAGCGGAGGCCCGACTCGAAGAGCGTGTGGAGGTTGCCGGCGAGTTCGACCGACTCGACCTTCGGCGCGTGCGTGTCCGCGCCCGCGTAGCGCGAGCAGACGACCGTGGAGCGCGGGAGCAGTTCGGCCACGCGGTCGTCGCGGCCGAACAGCAGGAGCCCGGCGACGGTCGGCGCCACGCGCTCCGTCAGAGACCCGGCGGCCGCGGGCACGGCGAGCAGAAGGTCTCGCTCTAAAACCTCCGCGGTCGGGTAGGCCGCGCCCGCCTTCGACCCCGTGGAGTAGGCGTCCGGCTCGAACTCGCGCATGAAGCTCCAGAGGTGCGCCTCGTCTATGTCGTCCACGTCCGCCCCGAGCGCGGCGACGTTCTCGTAGAAGAGCGGCCGCGTCTCGTCGAGCAGGGCCGACAGCTCCTCGCGCGTCGCCTCGCGCTTCTCCGCGCCGACGCGCAGGAAGTAGCGCCCGTCCGAGGTGCGGTACGGCCGCCGCTTCCCCTCGATGTCGATGGCGACGACGCGCAGCCCCGAGTCGAACGAGATGATGTCGATGAAGGGGAAGAGCGCGGGGTGCACGTCCTCGCGGCAGATGCGGACGAGTTCGTCGCGGACGGCGTCGGCGTCGTCCACGCCCTCGACGCGGAGGTTGTCGTTGACGCCGAAGACGATGACGCCGCCGCCCGTGTTGGCGAGCGCGACGATGCCCTGCGCGATGCGCTCGGGGTTCGAGAGCTTGACCTTGAGTTCGAGGAAGGTGTCCTCGCCGCCGCGGACGAGCGTCATCAGCTCCGACCGCGAGGTCTGAGGCGCGGGCGTGGTCAGGTAGTCCTGAAAAGAACGAACCGGTGAGGGCTCGTGACGTTGGTTCCGGTATTTTCTGCGAGCCATTTGTGTAGGGGCGGGGCTCTCACTCACCCGCCCGGACGCCCCCGGCGGCGTCACTGGAATTTAGTAGGCAGTAGGCAGTTGTTCCGGTTTACGGATGTCGAAGATTTAAGTCCGAGCGCTCGGATTAAGGTTCTTAACTGCCTACTGCCATCTGCCTACTGCCTACTGCCCTTCAACCTATGATTTGTTCGTCCTCGCCGCCGCCGCGGCCGGTGACGGCTTCGAGGATTTCCAGCTCGCGCCGCTCGAGCGAACGCCCCTGGCGCGGGAGCACGAGCGCGTAAAAACCTGTCGAGAGCAGCGCGAACGCGGCGAGTATAACATACTTGACGGCGTGGCTCTCGGCGAAGTGCGCGGCGGCGACCGATGCCGCGGGCGGCACGAGCAGCAGGAAGAAGAGCGGCACCAGCAGGAGCCCCGCCACGCCCGAGCGGCTCATGCCCTTGCCGAACCGCATGCGCTTCGGGAACTGCAAAGACATCCAGTTGCCGAAGGGGGCGAACAGCGCGGCCGTCGTCGCCGCCGAGAGCAGCGCGAAGAGAAGCACGGGCGGCGACAGGTCGCCGATGATGAGCCCGCCCAGGCCGACGCCCAACGCGACCAGCACCAGCGAGACGAGCGTCACGGCCGCGTTCTTCGCCAGCAGCACCGTCCGGCGGCTCACGGGCGAGAGCACCAGCGCGCGCATCCCCGCGCCGTCGTACCCGAACAGGTTCGTCGAGAGCGGCGCGACGAGCATGAAGGTGTAGATGACGCCGAAGACCGTGCCCGCCCCCTCGGCGTACGTCGTGAAGAGCCCGCCCCAGAGGCGACGCCCGCCCGCGCCCTCCTGCCCGACCCTCATGAGCGTCGTCAGCGCCACCGCCATCAAGGCGACGACCTGCAACTGCGCATTCCGAACCGCGTATCGCAGCTCCTTCTCGAACAGCGCCGAGAACTGCCGAGATACGAAGGGCAACTGCCAGCCCGCGTAACCCGGCGCGCGCGCGACGGCGGCAGTAGCCGACGAACCAGCCGGAGCGGCGCGCTTCTTACTTCTCCCCCCGCCGGCGCCGAGAGCCGTTCTGCGCGCGACGCGGTACGCGAGCAGCACGCAGGCGGCGGCGTACGCGGCCAGCGTCAGGGTCGAGACGGCGAGCGCCGACACGTCTCCCGCGAAGAGCCCGCGCGCGAGCGCGTAGGCGGCCGCGCCCGGCGGCGTCCAGCGCGCGCCTTCGAGGAAGCCCGGATGCCTTTCGAGCAGCGGCATCAACTTCCCCACCAGCCCGCCCGTCATCCCGAACGCCACCCCGAGCAGCCCGAGCGCCGACCCGAGCAGCGCGACCAGCGTCTCGCCGCGTGTCCGCCGCGCCTGCATCAGCGCGCCGACCGCCGCCGACAAAAGCTTCGACAGCGAGAGCCCGAACGCCACCGA
Organism: Pyrinomonadaceae bacterium; assembly: GCA_035563535.1. Classification (GTDB taxonomy): domain Bacteria; phylum Acidobacteriota; class Blastocatellia; order Pyrinomonadales; family Pyrinomonadaceae; genus QHXN01. The sequence continues at coordinate 13,778 of DATMVD010000009.1, forward strand.
CACGGACGCCACCAGGAGCCCCCCCGCCGGATTACCCCGCCCGAGCCCGACCCCCACCGACAGCGCGAAGAGCGTCGGCACGACGAAGACCGACGTGAGGCTCAACAGGTCGCTTAAGAAGTCGAAGGCGAAGAGTTTGCCGAGCGAGACCGGGTAGAGCAGCATCCGCGAGGGCTCGAAGCGGTTCCCGCCGCCGAGCGCGAGCGGCGTCAGCGCCCACATCAGGTAGATGAGCGTGAAGATGAAGAGCAGCACGGCGAAGCCCGCGCTCAACTGCCGCGCGTCCACCCCGCCAGCCCCGGCGTGCGCCGAGACGAGGTACGCGCCCGCGCCCACCCCGACGGCCGCCGCCAGAGAGAGCCCGAGCCCCGCCAGCGCCCCCACGACGGACGCCACGCGCCCCGCCACGGCCCTCTTGGAGCGCAGCGAGTTGCGCACCAGAGTCCACTTCAACCAGACGAGCGCGAAGAGTTGTGACATGCGTTTCCCGGAACCGGACGTATAATACGCCGAGTTATAATACGCAGCCGCGTGGTTTCCCAAAACATACGAGGAGAGGAAAAACCCATGACCGACTCGCTCGCCGAACATTACCTGAAGGACGCCGTGCGCGTCTTCCGCGGCCAGAAGAAGCTCGCCGACGGGGCCGTCGCGCAGGTCTCGGACGAAGAGTTCTTCCGCACGATAGACGCGGAGTCGAACAGCATCGCCCTCATCATGAAGCACATGGCCGGCAACATGCGCTCGCGCTGGACCGACTTCCTGACCTCCGACGGAGAGAAGCCCGACCGCCACCGCGACACAGAGTTCGTCGTCGAGGGCGAAGACCGCAAGGCCATCGAGGAGCGATGGGAGGCGGGCTGGCGCACCGTCTTCGACACGCTCGAATCTCTGAAGCCCGAGGACATCGGCCGCAGCGTCCTCATCCGCGGCGAGCCGCACACGGTCGTCGAGGCCGTCAACCGCCAGCTCTCGCACTACGGCCAGCACACGGGGCAGATCGTCTTCCTCGCCAAGCACCTCAAGTCCTCCGACTGGAAGACGCTCAGCATCCCGCGCGGCAAGTCCGAAGAGTTCAACAAGAGTCAGGAGAGTTCGGCGGGCGGGTACACGAAGGGCGCGCTTAAATGACGAACGAGCTTCGCGCCTACGTCGGCATGGGCTCGAACCTCGGCGACCGCGCGGGGCACCTCCTGCTGGCCCTGCGCGCGATGAAGGAGGCGGGGCTCGTCGTCGCGCGGCTCTCGTCCGTCTACGAGACCGAGCCGGCCGGCGTCTCCGAGGAGCAGCCGCCCTTCCTCAACATGGCGGCCGAACTCTCCGCGCCGCTCCCCCCGCCGGAAGAGTTATTACAGCTCCTGCTCGACGTAGAGCGCGCCCTCGGCCGGCGGCGCGAACGCCCGCTCGCGCCGCGCACGCTCGACTTAGACCTTCTGCTCTACGGCGGCGAGCTGCGCGCGACCGACGCGCTCACGCTCCCGCACCCGCGCCTCCACCGACGCCGCTTCGTCCTCGCGCCGCTCGTCGAGTTGATTCCCGAAGCGCGACACCCCACCCGCAACGAGACCTTCGCCCAACTCCTCGCCGCGACACCTGAGCGCCCGTTCGTCAGGCTGTGGCGGCCGGAGTAGGCAGACGCCGCTGACGCGGCGCTCCCAACTGCCTACTGCCGTCTGCCTACTTCCTACTGCTTTTCCCTTGCCCCCCCGGGCGCGGCTGCCTATAATTTGGCGCTCTCAAATTTGCCGACTCAATGACGCGGGCGTAGAATACGCGAACATGCGCCTCCAGAAACTTCCGCCGTCAACCCGTCTCCTCGCCGCACCGGTCTGCTCAGACTAGGAACAATCACGCAATGGTCTATCTCAAACAGCAGCGCCCCGAGAAGGTGACCGTCCCCGCCGTCCGCCAGAGCAAGGAGCGCGGCGAGAAGCTGGTCTGCCTGACCGCCTACGACTACCCGACCGCCCGCATCGTGGACGAGGCCGGCACCGACATCATCCTCGTCGGCGACTCCTTGGGCAACGTCGTGCTCGGCTACGACTCGACCGTGCCGGTCACGCTCGAAGAGATGCTCCACCACACGCGCGCCGTGCGCCGCGGGACGGAGCGCGCGCTGCTCGTCGCCGACATGCCCTACGGCACCTACCATACGAGCGCCGACGACGCCGTGCGCGCCGCGCTCCGGCTGGTGAAGGAGGGCGGCGCGGAGGCCGTCAAGCTCGAAGGCGGGCGCAACCGCGCCGAGACCGTCCGCCGCCTCGTGGCCGCGGAGATTCCCGTGATGGGCCACCTGGGCTTAACGCCTCAGTCTCTGAACAAGCTCGGCAGCTACCGCCTGCAGGCCAGGACGGCCGACGCCGCCCGCGCGCTCGTCGAGGACGCGCTGCTGCTGGAGGAGGCGGGCGTCTTCGCCGTCGTCCTCGAAGTCGTCCCGCGCGAGATCGCGCGCGAGGTGACGGCCGCGCTCCGCGTCCCGACCGTCGGCATCGGCGCGGGCCCCGACTGCGACGCGCAGATCCTCGTCACGCACGACCTGCTCGGCCTCTCCTTCAGCAAGACGAGCCCGCGCTTCGTGCGCCAGTACGCGAACCTCCGCGAGGCGATGAACGAGGCCTTCCAGGCTTACGCCGACGACGTGCGCAACGGCGACTTCCCTTCCGACGAACACTCCTACCCGCTCCCCGCCGACGCGGCCTCAGAACTCGGCCTCAAGCGCGACGCGGGCGAAGAGGAGAAGAAGAGACAGTGAATGGTAGATGGTGAATGGTAAATGGAGGCTTCCGCCTTCTGAACCATTTACCATTTACTATTCACCATTCACCACACATGGAAATCATCAACCGCAGGCAGCGGATGGCGAGCGTCGCGCGCAAGTTGAGGCGCGAGGAGGACAAGACCATCGGGCTCGTGCCGACGATGGGCGCGCTGCACGAGGGGCACCTCTCGCTGGTGCGCGAGGCGCGGCGGATGTGCGACGTGGTCATCGTCTCGGTCTTCGTCAACCCGGCGCAGTTCGGGCCCAGCGAGGACTTCGCGCGCTACCCGCGCGACCTGACGGGCGACACCACGAAGCTCGCCGACTACAACGTCGATTACATCTTCGCCCCGCCGGTCGAGGAGGTCTACCCGAAGAACTTCTCGACCTACGTCACGGTCGAGGGCCTCTCCGAGACGATGGAGGGCGTGGCGCGCCCGGGGCACTTCCGCGGCGTCGCGACCGTCCTGACCGTCCTCTTCAACGCCATCCGCCCCGACTTCGCCTTCTTCGGCCAGAAGGACGCGCAGCAGACGCTCGTCGTCAAAAGGCTCGTCCGCGACCTCGCCTTCGACATCGAGGTCGTCGTCCTCCCGACCGTGCGCGAGCAGTCGGGCCTCGCCCTCTCCTCGCGCAACGCGTACCTCACGGACGAGCAGCACAAGGCGGCGGCCGTGCTCTACCGCGGGCTGGCGCAGGCGCGCGAGGTCTACCTCGAAGGCGAGCGCTCGGCCAAGCGGCTGGCCGAGACGGTGCGCGCGCAGGTGGAGGCCGAGCCCCTCGCGCGGCTCGAATACGTCGGGGTCGTGGACGCCGAGACGATGGAGAAGTACGACCGGCTGCCGGAAGACCGCCCCGTCCTCATCGCGCTGGCCGCGCACGTCGGCAAGACGCGCCTCATCGACAACATCGTCATCCACCCCGCCCGCCCGAAGAACGGGGCCACCGGCCGCCTGACGCTCCCCGAAAAGCAGTGAACCGTGAACCGTGACAAGAAAAAGCCGTGAACCGTAAACCGTGAACCGTGACGAGAAAGAACCGTCTATTAAGACTGTCCCCTACCTGACGCGGTTGACGGGTTGCGGCTTAGGGCTTTCACCTGTCACGGTTTACGGTTTACGGTTCACGCCCCCGAAGGGCTTGCGGTCGCCCGGCTTTGCTGTATAATCTGCCGCCGTGGCCAGAGGCAGGACGAGCGATCCCCGACGCCGCCCGCCGCTCTATGCTGTTTGAGGGCGCGCAGGCTCACAGGTAGACTTTCAAGCATTAAACTTACCCGCCCGCGGTAAAAATCTTGAAGCAGTAAGCATACGTCGCTCGCCACCGTCGCCGCCTCGCGCGTCGCCCCGGTGCGGGGCCCATTCGGCTCGAAAAGTTTGAGCCCGCCCGCGCCCGTTTCACGCGTTAACAATCGACCGAAGTAGTACCGCCGCAGCCCGCGACCTGAGCAGTGACCGAACCAGTCAGCAGGTAGGGGGGAAGTGAGGCCGCCGCCCGCATCGCGCGGCGGCCCGGGCGGCGCCAGACCGTCCAGAGCCAGACCTCGAAGGAGACCACAATGGAACGCATCGTTCTCAAGCATCTCAGCGGCTCGAAGGCCAACCAGGTGGAAGAGTTCCCGCTCGCCCACGTCAAGGAGTTGATCCTCGGGCGTGATCCCTCGTCAACGGTGAAGTATGACCCCGACCGCGACGACCTCGTCGGGCGTCAGCACGCCAAGATCACACAGGACCCGAACGACCCCTCGCAGTTCATCGTCTCTGACCTGAACAGCCGCAACGGGACGTTTGTGAACAGGCAGCGCATCACGGGCACCGTCCGCGTCAACCCGGGCGACGTGGTGCAGCTCGGCCCCGGCGGGCCCGAGTTCGTCTTCGAGATCGAGCCGCGTCCGGCCGGCGCCACCAAGGCCACGCGCGTCGTGCAGGCCGGCCCGACCGCCCCGGC
>DATMVD010000010.1:0-271199 GCA_035563535.1 Pyrinomonadaceae bacterium
GGCGGGCTCAGCCCGCCTCTAAACGATTGGTCAAGTGATTAGCAAAACGCTCTACTGACTACCGTCTACTTGTCCTACTGATAGAAGTACGAAGTGTTCTTCTGCTGATCCCACTCGACGCTGTCGATGTTGCGCGGGTCGGCGGCGAGCAGCTCTTCGCTCAGGCGGTCGGTGCTCGCGTGCGACCCGATGTCTAAGACGTAGACCATGCTGCCCGTCTCGCCCTCGCCGTCGGGGCGGTCGATGGTGCGCATCTCGGCGGTGAAGTTATGCTTGCGGAAGAGGTTGAGCAGCGCGTCCTGCGTCGTCCCGATGTTGCGCGTCTTGACCGTCAGCTCCATCGCGCGCGTGACCAGGTCGCGCTCGCGGTACTCCAGCCCCCACAGCAGCAGCAGCACGAAGAAGGCCAGGATGAGCCCCAGCTCCCACCGGCCGACGCCCGTCGCCAGGCCGATGGCGAGGCTCACGAGCAGCACCGTGATCTCCTTCGGGTCTTTGATGTTCGTGCGGAAGCGGACGAGCGAGGCGGCGGCGAAGATGCCGAAGGCGCGCGCCGCCGAGTCGCCGACGACCATCATCAGCGACGAGGCGACGACCGCCATCAGTATCTGCGTCTGCGCCACGAAGGGGTTGCGCTTGACGGCGTGCGACAGGCGGCGCGGCCGGAAGGCGAGCATCGCCGAGAGCAGCGCCGCCAGCGTCAGGCGCACCGTGACGGTCGCGAAGATCATCAGCCAGTCGCCCGCCTCGCCCTGCCTGGGCGGCGGCGGCGTACCGTCGATGCCGAAGATGTCGGAGAGCGGCGAAGATTCGCGCGTGGTGGCGGCGGGCGAAGGCCGCGCCGCCGGCTCCGTGCCGGCCGCCGCCTCCTGCCCCTGCGAAGCCGCGCGCGCGGGGTCGGCCGTGCCGCCCGCGGGGTTCGTGCCGCCCGAGCCGATGCCGCGCATCAGCGCCGCGACCAGAAGGAACCCCAGCGTCAGCGCGACGGCCGCGACCACGACCGTGAAAGCTTTTCCTCTCTGCTTACTGTTCGCCATTTCCTTAAAGCTTAACGTTCCTCTCGTGTCTCGCGCCGCGGCGCGGTGACGACGCTCCGCAGCGTGAAGAGTTGCAGCCCCATGCGGCGCGCGCTCACGTCGGCGCGACGGCGCTCGGGCTCTCCTTCGGCCTCCCGCCGAAAAGATTTGAGCGGCGCGTACGTGACGACGTACTGCGCGCCCACGTCCCGCGAGACCTTCGAGGCCAGCTCAAGCACCTCCCCCGAGGTCTGCGGCAGGAGCACGCGCCCGCCGGCCGCGCGCGCCAGCTCGCGGAGCTGCCCCTCGCGCCTCTTCGTCGCCAGCCCGTAGTTCCTGAACCAACGGTTCATCTCGAAGTCGAAGTTGATGGCGCCGCCGCCGAACGTGCTCTTCTTGTTCTTCACCACCTCGCCGACCAGCGAGGTGAAGCCGAAGACGTGCACGCTCGCCTGCGACTCCAACAGGCCCTGCACCGCTTCCCTCGCGATGTCGTCGGCGCGAATCTCGTCCCGCGACTGCGCCTCCAGCCCGTCCGTGAAGACGACCACGTGCGTGTTGCCGACGGGCCGCTCCTTCAGCTTCGCGCCCGCGAGCGCCAGGCACTCGGACAGGCGCGAGCGCTTCGCTGAGAAGACGGACGGGCGCGGGCAGTTCCCGCAGAGGAGCCTCGCCTTGAGCACGCCCCGCGCGGCCGCTTGGTCTTCCGTCCAGTCCTGCAACACCGCGGCGGCGCGCCCGCCGTTATGGATGAAGGCGACGCGGTCGCCCTCGCGCAAGCCTTCGAGGAGGCGGAGGGCCGCGCCGGCCGCCGCGTCGGCCGCGCGCGCGGCGGTCACCTGCCCGCCCAGGTCGAAGACGAGGAGGACGTTGGCCGGGACCCGGCGGACGCTGCGGACGCGCTGCGGCACGCCGTCTTCGAGCACGAGCACGTCGTCGGCCGCGAGCGTCGGGTCGAAGCGCTCGCGCTCGTCGTAGGCGACGACCGGCAGCCGCACCTCTTCGGTGTAGACCTTGACCGGCTCCTGCTCCTCACGCGCGGGCGGCTCCTGCGCGGGGCACGGGACGACTGCGAGAAGGAGAAGGATAAGCGCGAGGGGGCCGAAGGGTCTGTCGGTCACGGAACACTCCGGAGGTTAACTGAACCGCGTATCACGTCGCGCGGCGGCCGGGTCGCACCCAGCGCCTCGCCGCTCACGGGGACGGCGCGCCGGCCGTGGCCTGCGCGGGCAGCGTGCGGAGGGCGTTGATGCGCCCCATCACCTCCTGCGCGAGCGCCTCGACCTCCGCGGGCTTGTAGTTGGCCGCGCGGAAGGCGTCCTTAATCTGCTCCTCGCTCAGGCGGTGGAGGACGTCGCCGATCCAGCGCGCCTGCTCGACCGTGACGGCGTCGAAGAGCCCGCCGTGCTTGCCGTGGTAGTCGAAGCGGACGAACCCGCCCTCGACCTTATCGACGAAGCCGGTCTTGACGTACTTCTCGGGCTCGTTGCGGCTGTGCGTGATGAAGTTGCCGGTCTTGCCGAAGGTTGCGCCGAGGTCGCTGACAACGTAGCGCAGCTCGCCCTCTTTGGGGAAGTAGACGACCTTGTTGTTCTCGTCCTTCAAGTCCCAGTTGTTCAAGAGCCCCATCATCACGACGAGCCCGGCGAACTCCCTCGTCCCCCCGAAGGGGTTCTCGTTCCAGCTCCAGTTGTCCAGGCGCTTCACGTTTTCGGGGCGCGCCTCGAAGCGGGCGTTGGCGTAGCCCCTGCCCTCGCACTGCTCGACCTTCTTCCGCGGCTTCGGCGCGTTGACGACGTGGACGCAGGGCACGAGGTAGGTGACCTCGACGGGGTAGCCCGCGGCCCAGACCAGGCGCGTGGCGGCCGTCTCGGGCTGCGCCTCGTTGCCGACCTTCACCACCCACTTCCTGCCCGAGCCGTCGCGCACGCGCCACTTCACCGAGTAGCCTTCGTCCTCGTCGGTCGCCTCCCAGACGACCTGCGAGAGGTCGGGCTTCATCCCCTCGCCGCCGGGGCCGAGCAGGAGGTCGCGCGAGGCGATGTCGGCCGGCTCCCGCCACAGCACGGGCCTGCCTTCGGGCGTCGCCCCCTTCTTATCGTCCTTCTTCTTCTCTTCCTTCTTAGCCTCCGCCTGCGCCCCGTCGTTCAGCCCCACCGCGGGCGAGCAGGCCGGGAGCGTCAGCAACGCCGACACCAGCGCGAGGATGAGTGTGTGAGTCCCCTTGTTCGACATCTCCGACATTGCCTCAGAACCGCGCCTCATTCGGGCGTGGGGGCGTCGATGAAGAAGAGCTGGCTGTTGAAGCGCTCGGCCCCCTCCTGGGCGGGCACCGGGAGGTAGCGCCCGTCGGGGCCGAGCACGCGCGCCTTCACGTTGTCGCGCAGGTAGGCGTAGAGCAGCACGTCCTTCAGGTACTTCTTCAGGCGCTCGTCCCGGACGGGGGCGATGGTCTCGACGCGGCGGTCGAAGTTGCGCGGCATCCAGTCGGCGCTGCCCGTGTAGAGTTCCTCGTCGCCGCCGTTCCGGAAGTAGTAGGCGCGGCTGTGTTCGAGGAAGCGGCCGACGATGCTGCGCACGCGGATGGTCTCCGACAGCCCCTCCACGCCGGGCTTCAGCATGCAGATGCCGCGGACGATGAGGTCGATGGGGACGCCGGCCTGCGAAGCCTCGTAGAGCGCGGCGATGACGCGCGTGTCTGCCAGGCGGTTGATCTTGACGACGATGCGCGCGGGCCGCCCCGCCTTCGCGTGCTCGGCCTCGCGGCGGATGAGCCCGATGGTCTTGTCGCGCAGCGCGACCGGCGAGACGAGGAGCTTGCGGTACTCCTTCTGGCGCGAGAAGCCGGTCAGGAAGTTGAAGAGGTCTGTGGCGTCCGCGCCGATGTCGTCGTCGGCCGTGAGCAGCCCGAGGTCGGTGTAGAAGTTCGACGTGACGGGGTTGTAGTTCCCCGTGGCGACGTGCACGTAGCGGCGCATCTCCTCGCCCTCGCGGCGGACGACGAGCGCGACCTTGCAGTGCGTCTTCAGCCCGATGATGCCGTAGACGACGTGGACGCCCGACTCCTCCAGCCGCTTCGCCCACTCGATGTTGTTCTCCTCGTCGAAGCGCGCCTTGAGCTCGACGAGCGCCGTGGCCTGCTTGCCGTTGTGCACGGCCTCGATGAGCGACTCGGGGATGGGCGAGTCCTGCCCCGTGCGGTAGAGGCAGATTTTGATGGAGACCACGTCGGGGTCTTTGGCCGCGCGGCCGATGAACTCGTTGACGGCCTCGAAGGACTCGTAGGGGTGGTGGAGTAGCACGTCGCGCTCGCGTATGACGGCGAAGTAGTCGTCTTGGCCTTCGAGCGCCCTGGAGGAGCGCTTCCTGAAGGGCGCGTCCTTCAGCTCCGGCCGGTCGAGCTTGTAGAGCTGCATCAGGTCGCGCACGTTGAGCGGGCCGTCCATCGGGTACACGTCGTCGGGCTCGAGCTCGAGCTCGTCCAGAAGCTTCCCGCACAGCTCGGCCGGCATCCGCGCGTCCACCTCCAGGCGGACGGCCGTGCCGAAGCGGCGCTTGCGCAGCGTCTTCTCCATCATGGAGAGGAGGTCGTTGGCCTCCTCCTCGCGCACGTCCACGTCGGCGTCGCGCGTCACGCGGAAGACGTGGCAGTCGCGGACGCGCATCCGGGGGAAGAGCGATTCGAGGTTGGCCGCGACGAGGTCTTCGAGGAGGACGAACTTCGAGTTCGTGTCGTCCACCGGGACGAGGCGCGGGACGAGATTCGGCAGCTTGATGCGCGCGAAGCGGGGGTCTACTTTGCCCGTCAGCGAGCGCGTGATGCCGTGCTCGGGCATCGGCTCGACCGTCAGCGCGAGGTTCAGGCTGAGGCTCGAGATGTAGGGGAACGGGTGGCCCTGATCCACGGCCTGCGGCGTCAGCACCGGGTGCACCTGCCGCTTGTAGAACTCGCGGAGCTGCTGCCGCTCGGGGAGCGAGAGCGTGTTGTACTGGACGACGTGGATGCCGTGCTCGGCCAGCCCGGGCAGCACCTCCTCGCGCAGGCAGCGCATCTGCTCCTCGAAGAGCGGGATCAGCCGCAGCCGTATCTCGCGCAGTTGTTCGAGCTGCCTCAGCCCGTCGGGCGAAAGCTCGGCCACCTCGCCCGCCAGCGTCTCCTGCAAGCCCGAGACGCGGATCATGAAGAACTCGTCCAAATTCTCGGAGAAGATGGAGAGGAACTTCAGCCGTTCGAGCAGCGGCTGCGACGGGTCGAGCGCCTCTTCGAGCACGCGCCGGTAGAACTCGATCTGGCTGAACTCGCGGTTGAAGAGGGGCACGGAGCCGGTCTGCGCCTTCCACGCACGCGTCTCGGGCCCGTCGGGGCGCTCGTCGTCAGAGGGCTGTGTGTTGGTTACTCTCGTCATTGGTCTCGGCGCGTCGGAAACCGTTCTGAAGACCCGCGCCGCGCCCGGCGGCGAAAAATTTTAAAGCCGAAAACTTCCCCCTTGAGATGCCCGGCGGCCCGCCCGCGTTAGCCGAAGCGAGCCGAAAACCCCTTGACGAAAACTCTTTCGGCATACGCCCCGCCTGCCCTCCCCGGATTGAACGGGGGCACACTGATGGGGAGACGGGATGCAGGCGGGCTTACAGCAAGCATCGTTCCTCCTGGCCGGACTCGCGGGGGTGACTCCGTTGAAGTTATTCTACTGCACTATTTAACTTGCGCAAACCGCAGCCGACGGCTGAAGGGGGCTGTACGGTTTCAAACCTTTAACCACCTGACTCTGCCTGCATTTGCGAGAGTTACCACGCACTACTTCAGCGTCAGCGCCCCGGCCGCGACCGCCGCGTCCAGAAGCCGCGCCACGTCTTCGAGACTCACCGTCCCGTAATACCAACTGCCCGCCGCGGCAGACTCCGCGTAGACGGCCTTGTAGATGTCGTAGTAGGAGCGCCGGCCGTCCACGAAGTTGTAGACCTCCGTCCGCATCAGCCCGTGAAGCTGCCCGCCGGCCGCGGACGGAACCTTCTGACGGTTGGTCAGGTACGTGTCGAGCGGGGCGACGTTCGAGGGAATCTTTCTACCGGCCGCGCGCTCGGCGTCGGTCAGGGGCGCGGGCTGCGGCGGGTTCTTCCCGTTCAGTTGGGCGTAGAGCTGTACCAGCTCGTTCAACGGCGCGTTGTTGGAGATCAGCAACCTCTTCATCTCGTCGATGGGGGCGTCGGAGCCGGCGGTGCCGCCGAAGGCGCGTACGGATTCGAGGGCCCGCGCCTCGCGCAGGACGCCCTGCTCGACGATTGTGCTCGCGAGCTTCCAGCCCCCGTCGCCCTTACCCCTCTCCGTCACGAGCAGCTCCATCGCCACGCGCTTGTCGTTGGCGAGCCGCCGCGCGCCCTGCGCGTAGGTCTCCGCGACGAGGAGCGGGATGTCATCCGCGGTGGCCTTCGAGAGGAAGTAGGCGAGCGAGCCGATGAGGAAATTGTTTCGGCGGAGTTGCGTCTGGTCGATCTGGAAGAGGTCGTCGTCCGAGGAGTGTATGTAGGGGTCGTCCCAGTTGATGAGCGCGACGGCCGGGATGCCCACCGCGCCTTCGAGGAAGACGAGGTGGTCGGACGACCCGAAGTGCGGCACGAAGCGGGCGTTATACCCCTGGCGCGTCCCGCGCGTCGAGTAGAGCGGCCGCGTGAAGGGTCTGGGCAGCCCGCCCTGCCGGCTCGCGGCGAGGAAGGCGTTGTTGGTGTTGATGAGGAAGGTGCCGACGCTCTCGAAGACCGCGTCGAGGTAGGAGGTGCGCGAGTGCGGCGCGAAGATGAGGTGCTGGACACGGCTCCCCATCGAGAGGTTCGCGCCCGTCATGTCCTGGTGGACGTTCGCCAGAATCTTCTTTATCTCCTCGGGGCGCTCGCGGAAGAGCTGGTATTCGGAGAAGATTTCGTCCGTCCACCAGAAGCGCAGGTCGCGCTGCGGCCGCTTCATCTTCCCTTCCCTGATGAGCTTGCTGAAGACGCGCGCGAGTTCCAGAAGGTTCCCGCAGCCGCTCCCGTCGTCGTTGGCCGAGCCCTGCTCCTCCTGCAAGTGCGCGGTCAGAACCACCTGCTGCACGCCGGGGCGCGTGCCGCGGATGACGGCCTCGACGAAGCCCGTCTTGCCAGGGGCCGCACCGATGTCCGTGTCAACCTTCGCCTTCAGAACCACGCGGCCGCCGCGCGCAGGCTTGCCCGTGGCGAAGAAGTCCTGCACCTCGTCGGTGCGGAGGACGCGGCGCAGCGCGTCGCCCTTGCGCGGCGGGAGGACGAAGGCGAACGTGCCCTTCGTGCCCGCGGGCGGCTCCGCGCTGATGCGCGACCACGCGACCTGGTCGGGGTGGTCGAACGGGCTCCGGCTCTCGGAGGTCTGGTAGGTGACGACGCCGACGGCCCCGCGCCTCGCCACGGCCGTCTCCACGGCGCGCTGCGGCGGGCCGCTCGTGAGGACGAGCCTGCCCTTCACGTCCAGGCCCTTGAGGGCCTCTTCCGTGCCGTCGCCGATGTCCACGAGTTCGGCCGTCACGTCGGCGTCGCGGCTCATGTCGGCGAGGTAGACGGCGTGCTCGGCGATGTCGGCGAGCTTCAGCTCGACGGGCTCGACCATCCACAGCTCGGCCGTCCGCGCCGTGTAGTTCGGCCCTTCGAGCGGCTGCTCGACGAAGCGCACCTCGTCCACGCCCGCCTCGCGCGCGGCCTGCATGACGTAGTCGCGCGCCTTGAAGAAGCCCTCCATGCCGGAGTCGCGGTGCCAGTGCGTGAGCCAGCGGATGTGCTCGAAGGCGCGGTCGCCCGAGATTTCGTTCGAGAGCATCCGAATCTCTTCGTCCGACAGGAAGGGCGTCGTCTGCGCGCGGCAGACCGGGGCGAGCGGCGAGAGCAGAAGGGTCGCGGCCAGAAGGACGGAGGGCACGAGAGTCCTTTTCATCAAAGTCTCCTGCGGGGCTTGGCGTTACGGGCTGAGGGTCGAGCGCGGCGATTATAAACAGAACCGCGAGCGGTAGCGAGCGGGTCGGCGTTACATCAGGCGGGCCTGTATCGCGGCACGCACCCGCTCGCTACCGCCCGCGGTTCTGTACGAGCACCTGGAAGTGTGAGGCCATGCCTCCGGGCAGGATCATCTCGCGCGCGTCGAGCCGGAGTCTTGCCACCTCCGCCTCGGACGCGGCGCGTGCGCTCTCAAGCTCCAACTGCTCGACGAGCCCTGCGCGGAGGAGGAAGGCGTCGAGGCGTTCGAGCGAGAGCGTTCGTAAATTGACGCGTTCGCCCTCGGCGATGACCTGCGTCCAGTTGACGGTGGTCGTCAAATCCTGCCGGCCCGGGTCGCGCAGCACGTCCTCGACGAACTCGTGGCCGCGGAAGGAGCGCAGCGTGCCCCCGCGCCTGTGCGGCGCGCCGTAGAGCCCCGCGGCCTCGTCGCCGTAATCGACGGTGAGAAGGAAGCCGCTGCCGATTACTTCCGACACGCGCCCGAGCCAGCCTGCGGTTTCGAGGTTAACCTCGGCGACCCGCCCTTCTTCGAGCGCCACGCCCAGCCGCTCGAAGTGCTCGGCGAGCCGCGGCGTCGAGGGCTCGCCTTCGACGAAAATAAAGTCGCCGTCATCGTCCAGTCCCACGAACGACTCGCGGAGACGCCCGCCGCGCATCGCCACGCGATGCACGGGGAAGGCGTCGAGCAGCTCGTTGGAGAAGACGACGGCGCGGTCGAGCTTTTCATTAAGCTCAGAAAGTCGGCGGAACTCGACGCGTTCGGCGAAGGGCGCGAGCAGTTCGGCGGCCCGGCCGCGCGCGTCCGCGCCCGTCTCGTCGAAGACGTAGCGCAGGCGTTCGTAGACGTGCGGGGCGTCGCGTCGAAGGGTTGTGAGGACGCCGTGCGCGAAGAGGCCCGCGCCGCCTCCCGCTTCGAGCAGGTTGAAGACGCGCGGCCGTCCCATCTCTTCGTAAAGACGTGTGAAGTGTCGGGCGAAGGTCGCGGCGAAGAGTGCGCTGCGCTCCGGCGCCGTGCGGTAGTCGCCCGCGCGCCCCCAGCGCTCCGCGCCTCGGCGCTGGTAGTAGCCTTCGCGTTCGTCGTAGAGAGCCGCGCTCATCCACTCGCGGAACGTCAGAGGCCCCGCTTCGCGGATGCGTTCGCGCAGGCGTGCGGGGAGTGAGGGCCCGGCCTCGCCTTCCATCAAATCGTTAGCTGCGCGGGGGCTCATCGGGCTGCCTGTCGAGCAGACGCGTGGGCTCTTCGGGCTGCTTGTCGAGCAGGCGCGTGGTGTGATCCGTGACGCTTGCGCGCGGGGGCTCGACCAGCTCGCCCGTGTTGTAGCGCTGCGGGCGCGGGGGCGCGGGGACGGGCGCGGACTGGCGCGGCGGCAGCGTGTGCGACTGCTGCGGCGGCGTGCCGAGGTAGTTCGGGATGGCGGGCGGCGGCATGTAAGAGGGCTGAGGCGCGGCGGGGAGGGCGGGCGTGTTGCCCTCGAACAGCAGCGCGTACATGATGCGCAGAAAGCCGCCGACGGGAAAGCCCACCGCCGCCAGAGCGACTATCTCGCCGGGGAGCCCGAGCAGCGCGACCCCGAAGATGGCGAGCAGCGGGACGGCGAGCAGCACGCTGAGCATAATCATTGCGCCCTGCCTGATGCCCTTCTGCCGCGGCGAAAGCTCCTGCGGGCCCGCCTGCTGCTGGGGCGGACGCCAGTGCAGGCGCCCGCCGCTCGCCACCAGCTCGCCGACGACTTCGAGCGGGAAGCCGCAGGCGGGGCAGAAGCGCGCCTCGTTCGAGACCTGTCGCTGGCCGCAGTTGGGGCAGAACATCTTCGGCTCCTGTGGGCTGTTCAAGGGTTCAGCGCGTCTGCTCGTCGCGCTCGCGTTCGAGAAGCTTCGTCGTGCCCTCGGTCACGCTCGGCCTGTAGGAGAGTTCGGCCGTGTCGGGGCGCGGCGGGACGTACGGCCGGGCGGGCTGCGACTGAGGCGGCGGCAGCGCCGAGACCGTTTGCGGCGGCGCGAACTGCGGCTGCGGCACGTAGGCCGGCTGCCGCTGGAGGTGCCTGCGGTACGGCCCGTCCTCGAACAGGAGCGCGTAGAGGAGCCGGAACAGTCCCGCCGTGAAGGCTATGAGGCCGAGGAGCGCGAACTCTTCGGGGATGCCGATGATCTCGCTCAGCATCGCCAACACGGGGATGAGGAACACGCCGAACAGCATGAACTTGCCGCCCAGTTGCGCGCCCTTCCGCTTCGGCGAAGGCGGGGCGGGCACGGCCTCGAAGAGGGGGCTGACCTCGGCGGGGCCGCGCCCGCCTGTGGTGAGCAGCCCGGCGACGGCCGCCAGTTGGAAGCCGCAGCGCGAGCAGAAGCGCGCGGCGTCCGACACCTGCTGCTGGCCGCACTGTGGACAGAACATCTCTCTAACTTCCTTCCGCGGGATGAGGGTAAAGCCTCGGCTTCCTTTACGACTATCCCACGAGCGAAGTTCGCGCGCAACCCCGACCGCTTCACACGCGGGGCAGGCGCGCGTCGGAGAAGAGGCGCAGCGTCGCGTAGGCGCGACCCTGGTGGTGCGCGGCGCGGGCTAGGGTCTCGACGGCGAGCGAGAAGAGCGTGCGCATCTCGCCGGAAGGCACGGCGATCTCCTTGCCGATGTCCTCGTCCGAGCGGAGGAACTCGAAGGCGCGGAGGCGCGTCGCCTCGGCCTCTTCGAGGTAGCGGGCCACCGAATCGGGGGTGGGGAGCGCCTCGGGCAGAGTCCACTCGAAGGGGTCGTCCCAGAGGTTGACGGTGATGCCGCCGAAGGTCTGCTCGACGGCGGCGGCCGAGCGAAGGAGGTGCTCGCCGCAGGAGTAGACCGGGAAGGCGCGCGCGCCCGGCCCGCGCTCCGGCTGCCAGTAGAGGCGCTCTACGGGGACGGCCCGCACGACCGCCAGGGAGCGCCCGTGCAGGCGCGCGAACTGTTCGTCGAGGCCGCGGACGATTCGCATCATTCAACGAGAACGCACGCGCGCCTCAGCCCTTCATTGGGACTTGACGCGGCGGTCTTCTTCCCTGACGGCCATGCCGACGTTGCGGCCGCGGATGGTCGGGCCCGAGTAGACGCGACCCTTGACGCCGACGCGCGCGCCGCGCGAGGGCGTGTTGCCGCGCTCCGTGACGACCCAGATGCGCCCCGTCCCGTCGTCCAGCTCGTAGGCCCCGCCGACGAACGGGATGCCGTAGCTGTCCGTCACGCGGCCGACGATGCCGACCTCCTTGTCCATGTAGCGGTCGGGGTCGGCCTTCAGCTTGCTGATGCTCGTCCGGCTCGGGCAGGCCGTCAGGGCCAGCAGGCTCGCGAGCAGGGCGGGCAGGATGAACAGCTTGCGACGTAAAAGCATGTGCGTCTCCTTAACTTTCCGTGCAGATTGTCGGGAGAGCGTCTCGATGATAGCACGGCCCGATTCCGGCCCGAAAAGTAGACGCTCCGCGCGCGCCTTGTGTTAACTTAGCCCGGCACGCGCTTCGGCCTTCTTCCGAAACACTTCGCCCCCGTAATTTCGGAGAGAGTTTTGACCCAACCTTTGATTGCCCTCGCCGCGCTCGCGGTTGCTCTCTTTCTGCCGGCGCACGCGTCGGCGCAGGAGACACGCAGGATGACGGAAGCAAGCCGGCCGCGCCGGGCGGTCGAGACGATCCTCCGCCTCGAGCGCGAGACGATGGACGCCATCCGCGCCAAAGACGCGAAGGCGCTCGGGCGCATACTGTCCGAAGACTTCGTCTACCGCACGCAGGACGCCGAGGTCGGCCGCGCGGACTTTCTCAAGAACATCGCGTCGCTCCCCGGCCGCATCCTCTCGGTCGAGGGCCGGAACCTGCGCGTGAGCGTCTACGGCGACACGGCCGTCCTGACCGGAGTCCAGCACGCCTTGCTCCGCACCGACGACGGCGTCGAACACCCGAGCACGACGGCCTTCACAGACATCTTCGTCAAGCGCCGCGGCCGCTGGCGGCTCGCGCTCGCCCACGGCATAGAGCTGCCCGCGCCGCCGCCCCGGCAGCAATGAGGCATGAAGATTAAGTTCAAAGGTCAAAGTTCAAAGTTCAAAGTTTTCGGCGCGCTGTCGTTGCTCCTGTGCGTCTTCGCGCAGGCGCAGGCGCGCGACGACTACCCGAGACAGACGGGGATAGACGCGCTCCAGTACCGCATCCGCCTGAGCGTCGGCGACGCGGGCCAGGAGATAAGCGCCGAGACCGAGATCGTCCTCGCGGTCAGGGCCGAGAACGTCCGCGAGGTCGTGCTCGACTTCCCCGGCCTCGACGTGGACGGCGTGAACGAGAACGGCCGTGCCGCGAAGTTCACGAGGGAGGGCGGGCGACTCCGCGTCGCGTTGAGGGACGCTTACAAGACCGGAGACCTCATCAACGTAGCGGTGAAGTACCACGGCGCGCCGTCGGACGGCCTCTTCTTTAAGCGGAACAAGTTCGGCGACCGCACGGTCTTCGCCGACAACTGGCCCGACCGCGCGCGACACTGGTTCCCTTCCATCGACCACCCGTACGACAAGGCCAAAGTCGAGTTCTTCATCAACGCGCCCGCGCGCTACGACGTGGTCGCCAACGGCGAGCTGGTCGAGACGACGAGCCGGCAGGACGGCACGCGGCTCACGCACTGGCGCGAGTCCGTGCCCGTCCCCGTCTACTGCATGGTCTTCGGCGCGACCGAGTTCGCGGTCGTCAACGCGGGCGCGGCCGGGGGGACGAACCTCTGGCATTACCTCTATCCGAAAGACCGCCACAACGGGCTCCGCGACCACGGACGCGCCCTCCAGATGCTCGACTTCTACGCGGGCCTGGTCGGCCCCTACCCTTACGAGAAGCTCGCGCTCGTCCAGTCTTCGACGAGATTCGGCGGGATGGAGAACTCCTCGAACATCTTCTTCGACGAGAACTCCTACGACGGCTCGGGCAAGCTCGAAGGCACGGTCGCGCACGAGATCGCCCACCAGTGGTTCGGCGACTCGGTGACCGAGTCGGACTGGCACCACCTCTGGCTGAGCGAGGGCTTCGCCACCTACTTCGGCGCACTCTTCTACGAGCGCGCCGACGGCCGCGACAAGTTCGTGCGGCTGATGCTCGACAACAAAGAGCGTTACCTGAAGGATGCTGAGTCGGTCGCGCGCCCCGTCTACGACCCCTCGGTCAAAGACCTCTTCAAGCTGCTCAACCGGAACAACTACCAGAAGGGCGCGTGGGTGCTGCACATGCTCCGCCGCGTCGTGGGCGACGAGAAGTTCTTCGCGGGCGTGCGCGACTACTACCGCACCTACCGCGACGGCAATGCCCTGACCGAAGACTTCCGGCGCGTGATGGAGCTGCACCACGGCAAGCCGCTCGACTGGTTCTTCCGGCAGTGGATTTACGAGCCGGGCTTCCCCGCCTACGAAGCCGCCTGGACGTGGGACGAGTCCGCGAAACGGGTGCGCGTTCAAATCAGGCAGACCCAGCCGGGGGAACCCTTCGACATGCCGCTGGACGTGGAGGTGAACGACGGCGGCGAGCCGCGCCGCGCGGTCGTCCGTCTGTTCCACCGCGAAGCGACCTTCGACTTCCCGGCCGAACGCAGGCCCCGCTCGGTCGCCATCGACCCCGACGAGTGGGTGCTCAAGACCTTGAAGCTGCGTGAAGAGTGATAAGGAGAGCCGATGAGCAGAAAGATGAGAAGGCGTGACTTTCTACGCGCGGGCGCGGCGGCCGGCGTGGCCGCGGCCTCGGCCAAGGCCCTGAGCGCGGGCGCGCCCGCCGTCATCGTCCAGGGCGTGAGGCCCGCGGTCGTGGCCTCGGCCAACGGCAACCAGTTCAAGAACGGCGGCGAAGAGACGTGCGTGCAGCGCGCCTTCCGCCTGATGACCTCAGGCGCGGACGTGCTCGACGCTTGCATCGCGGGCGTCAACATCGTCGAGCTCGACCCCGCGGACGACAGCGTCGGCTACGGCGGGTTGCCGAACGCCGACGGCGTCGTCCAGCTCGACTCGTCCGTCATGCACGGGCCGAAGAAGCGCGCCGGGGCGGTCGCCGCGCTCGAAGGCGTGCGCACGCCCTCGCTCGTGGCGAAGGCCGTGATGGAGACGACCGACCACCACCTGCTCGTCGGCCACGGCGCGCAGGTCTTCGCGCGCAACATGGGGTTTAAGATTGAGGACGACTTGAACACGGAGCACTCGCGCAAGCTCTGGCTCGAATGGAAGCGGCGGACAGACCCCGGGCACTACCTCGACCCCGCGAAGCGCGCGGAGCTGTGGCGGCGCGAGGGCCTGAAGATGGTGCAGGAGGGGCTCGTCCGCGAGGAGCACTTCTACGGCACGATCAACTGCGACGCGGTCAACGCGAAGGGCGAGGTCTGCGGCGTGACGACGACCTCGGGGCTGGCGTGGAAGATACCGGGGCGCGTCGGCGACTCGCCCATCCTCGGCGCGGGGCTCTACGTGGACGGCGCGGTCGGCGCGGCCGGCTCTACGGGGAGGGGCGAGGCGAACCTCTTCAACCTCTGCTCCTTCCTCATCGTCGAGGAGATGAGGAGGGGTAAGAGTCCGAAGGACGCCGGGATGGAAGCGCTGCGCCGCATCAAGGCCAACACAATCGAGAAGCGCCTGCTCAACAAGGACGGCAACCCCGCCTTCGGCATCCAGTTCTACGTCCTCAACGCGCGCGGCGAGCACGCGGGCGTCACCATGTACGAGGGCGCGAAGTACGCCGTCTGCGACGCGAACGGCCCGCGCACGGTCAACTGCGAGCCGCTGCTGCCGCGGCCGACCGCCTGACGACCGCCGACGGCCCGGCGTGGGCACAAACGAACGGCCCGCGCGCCCCCTTTCTGCGGGGCGCGCGGGCCGTGTCGTCGTCGGCGAGCCTTCGGGCCTTCCCTAGAACTCGATGCGGGCGGCGAACTGGACGACGCGCGCCTGCGGGTCGCCGGTGCGCGGGTCGCCGGTCTGCGTGACGCGGCCGAAGGTGCTGGCGTTGATGCTCTGCAACTGCTGCGCCGCCGAGATGGCGAAGTGCGGCGTGTTGAGGAGGTTGAACGCCTCGGCCCGCAGTTGCAGGCGGACGCGCTCGGTGATGGGGATGTTCTTGAAGAGCGAGGCGTCGATGTTGAAGTACATCGGCCCGTTCAGGAAGAACCTTTCGAGCTGGCCGAACTCGCCGGGCGGCACGTTGAAGAAGACCTGCCCGGGGAAGGCCGCCGTCCCGAGGCCGTTAGCGCCGCGGCTGGCGCCGATGTCGGCGCAGCGGCCGGCCGCCAGCGCCTCCTGGTTGATGGTCGTCACGGCCGGGTTGATCAGGAAGACGCCGCACGGCGTGCGGAAGACGCCGACCAGGTCCTGAATCTGATCCTTCGTCAGCGAAGAGTTGGCCGTGTTGCGCGCCGAGCGGGCGTTCGAGCCGAAGGTGCCGCGCGGGTCAACGATGCTGAAGGGCGCGCCGGTCGTCCAGCTCAGGATGGTGTTGACCTGCCAGCCGCCGACCAGGCGGTCGAGCCACGGGCCGGCGTCGGTGAAGAAGCGGCGCCCCTTGCCGACGGGCAGCTCGTAGATGGAGTTGAAGTTGAAGACGTGCGCCGTGTCGGTCTGCGCGCGCGCGTATTCGAGCTCGTCCCGCTTCGGGTAGACCTGGAACTCGAAGCGGCGCTGGTCAACGCCCGGCGCGTTCGAGAGCGTCTTCTGGAACGTGTAGTTGCCCTGGAAGTAGAGCCCGTGCGTGAAGCGGCGGCGCACCTCCATCTGGAGCGAGTTGTAGTTGTAGCGCGCGCTGTTCGAGAGCAGCAGGCCGAGGCCGATGTTCGGGTTGGCGACCAGCGGGACGGTGCCCGAAGCCCCGAGGCCGACGTACTGGGCCGCGAGCTGGCCGGGCAGGCCCGTCGAGACCAGGTTCGCGACCGTCGCGTTCGGGGCGGTCGTCGCGTTGCCGATGCCGCCCGGCGTCCCCGACACCGTCCCCAGGTTGGGGAAGACCTGGAGCGGCTGGCAGCCGGGGTTCTGCGCCGCCGTGCAGTTGAGCTGCCCCGTCAGCGCCTGGTTCGAGCGGGCGCGGAAGAAGTCTTCGAGGAAGCCGTTCGAGATCAGCTCCGGCGGGTTGACGTCCGTGTAGCGCGTGACGTTGTTGCTGAAGGCCCCGACGTAGCGTATCTCGAAGGCGGTCTGGAACCCGATCTCGCGCTGGATGCCGATGGTGTACTCGTGGTTGATCGGCAGCTTGATGTTCGGGTCGGTGGTGGCGACCGACTGGATGGTCCCGCCGGCCCGCGCGTTATTCTGCGCGAAGGTGCGCGGGACCAGCACCGTCGGCGTGGTGATGGAGCCGAGGGCGCCGAGCCGCTCGTTGAGGTTGTTGCGGCTCGCGTTCTCGCGCTTGCCGGAGTTCTGGTCGCCCTGGCCCGAAGAGCCCTTCAGGAACTCGTCGTTGAAGTAGCTCAGGCGGTAGCCGCCGCGGATGACCGTCCGCCCCTCGCCCGGGAGGAGGCTGTTCAGGAAGTTGTTCCTGAAGGTCGGCGACCAGGCGACGCTGAACGAGGGCGCGAAGTTGTTCTTGTCGGTGTTGAAGAGCTTGCCGCCGCCGACGTTCTCGCCCGCGGTCTGGAGCCCGCCATTCGGGTCGAGCAGCGCCTCGGCCGCCGTCTTCCCTTCGGGGATGATGACCTCGGCGAGGACGCCGTTGCGCTCGCGTACGGCCGGCCACAGCTCGTACCGGAGTCCGAGGTTGACGGTCAGGTTCGGCCGCACCCGCCACTGGTCGGAGAAGTAGATGTTGTAGTTCTCGTAGGCGTAGTCCTGGCGGAAGCCTGCGAGCGGGACGAGCCCCTCGTCGGCGCTCAGCACGTTGAAGGTCTGCGACTGCTGGTTGACGATGCCGCCGAGGAAGGCGTAGAGCTGGTTGGCGGTCGTGCGGTCGGTCGTGCTGATGCCGCCCGGGAAGAGCGCCGGGTTGGTGAACATGGCCGCCGTGATCTGCGGCGTGTTGGTGCCGACGCCGATGGCGTAGGTCGGGAGCACGCCGCCGTCGTTCAGGCGCAGCGCGCGGTAGGCGTTGGCCTGCACGCCGAACCGCAGCCCGTGGTCGCCCCACAGGTAGTCGGCGTTGTCCTGGAGCGTGTAGGTCTTGGTGTGGCGGCCCTGGAAGAGGAACGTCGATTCGGGGTTGCTGATGAAGCCGGCCAGCTGCCCGGCGGCGATGTTCGTCTGGCTGAACTGGTTCGGCTGCCGCTCGACCAGTTCGGGGAAGAGCTGCGCGCTGCGGACGTAGCCGGCGCGCACCTCGTTGGTGAAGACCGGCGTGAGCGTCGAGCTGTAGGCGAGGACGTAGGAGTCGTTCGGCGTGCTGAAGCCGGACGGCGGCTCCGGGTTGAAGCCGTTGAGGTCGAGGAAGTCGGGGACGAAGCCGGTCGCCGTCTGCCGCTTGTAGATGGCGTTCAGCGAGTTCGTCGAGTTGAGGTCGTAGTCGAGCCGGATGGTCATGTTGTCGGCGTTGGAGTCCGACTTCTGGTTGAAGCGGAAGCCGGTGGTGTTGCGCTGGTCGCCCGCCTCGATGGAGTTGCCGGCCGGGATGTTGGCGAGGAAGCGGCTCTGGATGACGGGGTTGATCCCGGTCGGCGGGTTGTTGGCCGTGATCGGCAGCGCGAAGAGGTTGACCTGCCGCGTGACACCGCCGTTATCGACGTAGGTGAAGAGGCCCTGGCGCGCCGAAGGCGTCAGCACCGTGCGCAGGCTCGGCGACGAGAGGCGGTCGCGCGTGCCCTCGTAGTGGCCGAAGAAGAAGAGCTTGTTCTTGATGATGCGGCCGCTCAGGCGGCCGCCGAACTGGTTGAAGTTGCGGAAGGTGCGCGGGCTCTTCGCCGCGCCGGCCGTCGCCTGCCCGGCGAGCACCAGCGGGTCGTTCGGGCCGAAGTTGCCGGCGGCGTTGTTGAAGAAGGTGTTGGCGGCGAAGCGCGAGTTGCGGTTGTACTCGAAGACCGCGCCGTGGAACTCGTTCTGCCCGCGCGGCGTCGCCAGTTGCACCTGCGAGGCCCCGAGGCCCTGCTCGCCGCCGGCGTTCTGCGTCGTGACGGTGAACTCCGCCACGTCGTCGGTCGAGAGCGCGACCTGCGTCGAGGCCGACGCGCTCTGCCGGATGAAGTTGTCCTGGATGTTGAGGCCGTCGAGCGTGATGTTGGTGGCCGACGGGCGCTGGCCGTTGATCGAGGTGGCCTGCGCGCCGTTGTTCGAGGTGCCGGCCTGGAGCGTGATGAGCCCGAGCGGGTTGCGCCCGTTGAGCGGCAGGTCCTGAATCTGGCGCGGGCTGACGGTCGTGCTCAGATCCGAGTTGGACGCGTTGAGGACGTCGGCGCCGGCGACGACCTCGACCGTCTCGCTGATGTTGCCGACCTCGAGCGTCGCCGTCAGCGAGTAGTCGCGCCCGACGTCGATCTTGACGGCGGAGGCGTTGAAGGTCTTGAAGCCCGGCGCCGTGACCGTGACGGTGTAGGTGCCGGCGTCGAGCTGCGGGAGGGTGAAGGAGCCGTCTTCGGTCGAGACGACGGTCCGCTCCCTGCCCGTCTGCGTGTCGGTGACGACGACGCTCGCGCCGGGGATGACGCCGTCCGGCCCGGCGACCGTGCCGACGAGCCGGCCGGTGTTCGACTGCGCGACCGCTCCGGCCGCGAATAAGCAGAGCGCGAGACACGCCCGTAGCATCCTCTTCATGGAGTTCTCCTCAAAGTTAACCCAGTGGATCCTAGCGTCCTCACCCGCGCCGTGCGGCCCGGGCGGCCGCGCCGCCTCACGCCGCGCTCGCGCCTGCCCGAATAATTCAGAATTCTGTACGGCCGGCCGCCGTCGGCCGCGCGGCCGTGCCGCGCGTGCGCGCGTGCTGTGGGGTGACTCACGTCGAGCAGGCAACGTTGATGCCAACTGGAGGCGCGGGGGCGGCGCGCTTTCCCAGAGCACGCCGCCCCCGACGATTGTCCCGCGGGGTAAGGCAGGCCGCCGTGCGGGACGTGTGCCCCGGCGTCGAACCCGAATTCTTGTATTTATGTTTTCATATATATTATGAATATTCCGGCGGGGACGCGGGCGGGCACTGGTCGGCGCGCGCGCCCCGCGCGTCCAACATTCCGTACGGGCGGCGGCGGAGCGTGCGCGCCGACCGTTCGGCAATCTGCCCTCCGGTACGATTCGGCGGAACGCGAATCCCACACGCCACGTAGCTCCGAGAAGATGGAGGCAACTTTGAAGATGAGAACGATGATCGCCGGCCTTCTACTGGCCCTGGCCTGCGCCGCGCCCTCCCCCGCGCAGGAGGCCCCGAAGTACGACATGGGCAAGATTCAGATGATCTTTCTGCGCCGGTCGCCGGAGTGGAGGGCCGCCGACTCTTCCGAGAAAGTTCTGGGCGAACACAGGGCCGCCGTCGAGGGCTTGATTAAAGAGGGGAGGCTCGCCCTCTCGGGAGAGGTGTCGGGCGACGGCGACCTCCGAGAGATCATGGTCATCAAGACCGAATCCACGGAAGAGGCGCGGCGGGCCGCGGCGGCGCTTCCGGCCGTCAAGGCGGGGATGTTGAAGGCCGAGGTGCTCCCCTGGTTCGCCGCACGCAATTACATCACCCCGCCGCAGATGCCTTTGACGACGACGAACTACGTCTTCGGCCTGCTCGTGCGCGGGCCGAAGTGGACGGCGGAGGTGACCGAGGAGACGAAGAAGCTTCAGGAAGGGCACATGGCCAACATCAGAAGGCTCGGCGAGGAGGGCAAGCTCGTCCTCGCCGGCCCCTTCGTTGACGGCGGCGACCGGCGCGGGGTCTTCATCTTCAAGGTGGACACGCTGGAAGAGGCGCGGGCCCTGACCGACACAGACCCGGCCGTCAAGGCGGGCCGCCTGAAGATAGAACTGCACCGCTGGGCCGTCCCGAAGGGGATGCTGAAGTAGGGGCCGGCGCGGGCCGGAGAACGGAAGGGAGGGTTTCGCGGATGTCTAAAAGTTTTCGCGCTTACGTCTGGTTGGCGCTGGGCGGCCTGCTGCTGTGCGCCGCCTCGTCCGCCGTCTCGCACGTCGCGGCCTCGCCCGACTCGTGCCCCAACATCACGATCTCAAGCCTCCAGGACGAGTCGGAGGTTGATCGGAAGTATTCTCTCGCCGCGAACATCAGCGGCGGCGACCCTGCCAGAACGCCTACCGTCAAATGGTGCGTCTCGCACGGGAAGATTACGAGCGGGCATGACACGTTCTCCGTCGAAATAGACCTCACGGGCGTGAGCGAAGAAGTAGTCACGGTGACGGCCATCGTCAGCGACCTGGCCGATCCCGCCTGTGACAACGTCGGCGTTCACAAGATTAAGCTGCCGAAAGCCGCCGGCGATACCCCGCCCCCGCCTGTCACTCGTTAGCGACCCCGCGCCCGGCGCAGGTCTGACAGAGAAAGGCGCGCCCGCACGAGGTCGAGTCGTGCGGGCGCGCCTTTGTGTTGCAGACGGCGGGCCTAGTTCCCGAACCAGCCGATGGGCTTGCCGGAGAGGTCAACCCAGACGCTCTTGACCTGCGTGTACATCTCAAGCGCGTGCTTGCCCATCTCGCGGCCGTAGCCGGACTGCTTGTAGCCGCCGAAGGGCGAGGCCGCATTGAACATGTTGTAGGTGTTGATCCAGACGACGCCCGCCTTGACCGTCTTGGCGAAGCGGTGCGCGCGCGTGATGTCCTTCGTCCAGATGCCGGCCGAGAGGCCGTAGACGACCTCGTTGGCCTGCTTGATGAGGTCGTCCTCGTCCTCGAAGGTGATGACGGAGACGACGGGGCCGAAAATCTCCTCCTGCGCCACGCGCATGTTGTTCTTCACGTCGCCGAAGATGGTCGGCTGGAAGAAGAAGCCCTTCTGGAAGTCGCCTTCGAGCTGCGGCGGGCAGCCGCCCGTCAGGACCTGCGCGCCCTCCTCCTTCGCGATGTCCACGTAGCCCTTGATGCGGTTGAGCTGCTCCTCCGAGACCTGCGGCCCCATCTGCGTGTTCTTGTCCATCGGGTCGCCGACCTTGACGCGCGAAGACTTCTCCTTGAAGCGGTCGAGGAACTCGTCCTTCACCCTCGCGTCGAGGAAGAGGCGCGAGCCCGCGCAGCAGACCTGACCCTGGTTGAAGAAGATGCCCATCATCGCGCCGTTGACGGCCTGCTCGATGTCGGCGTCGGCGAAGACGATGTTCGGGGCCTTGCCGCCGAGTTCGAGCGAGACCTTCGTCAGGTTGTCGGCCGCGGCCTTCGCCACGATCTTGCCGACCTCGGTCGAGCCCGTGAAGGCGACCTTGTCGATGCCGGGGTGCGAGGCGAGCGCCGCGCCGGCCGTCTCGCCGTAGCCGGGCACGACGTTGACGACGCCGTCGGGGAAGCCCGCCTCCTGGATGAGCGAGGCCAGCTCCATCGCGCCGACGGGGGTCTGCTCGGCGGGCTTGAGCACCACGGTGTTGCCCGCGGCGAGCGCCGGGGCGAGCTTCCAGGCGGCCATCAGCAGGGGGAAGTTCCAAGGGATGATCTGGCCGCAGACGCCGACCGGCTCGCGCAGGGTGTAGTTGAACATCTGGCCGGGGACGGGGATGGTCTCGCCCTCGATCTTCGTCGCCCAGCCGGCGAAGTATTCAAAGTTCTCGACGACCTGGGGCAGGTCTACGTAGGAGGTCTCCTTGATGGGCTTGCCGTTGTCGGCGGTCTCCAGCGCGGCCAGCTCGGGAATCTTGGCCTCGATGAGCTGGGCGAGCTTGTAGAGCATGCGGCCGCGGTCGCGCGCGGAGACCTTCGACCACTTGCCCTCGGAGGCGCGGCGGGCGGCCGCGACGGCCTTGTCGATGTCGGCCTTGTCGCCCTCGGCGACCTCGGCGAGCGTCTGGCCGGTCGCGGGGTTCGGCGTCGTGAAGGTCTTGCCCGACTCGGCGTCAACCCACTGGCCGTCGATGAAGAGTTGGTACTTGCGTGGCGTCTCGGATGCGGACTTCGCTGATGACATGGTGTTTCTCCTCTTCCGGATGAATCTCGGTGTGTGCTGCGTCCTTTGGATTGCGTTCCGGCTTGATGGTATGCCCCTACTGTACACCCGCGGCGGGCGGGAGGCAAAAAGGGAGTAGGCAGTAGAAGAGCCTTCGACGCCTGAACCCGACGATTCCCATCCACGACCTCCGCGAAGCGGAGCCTACTGACTACTGCCTACCACCTACTGCTCTACCGGTTCCGCCTTCGCCTCGTCCGCCGCGTACTCGAGGTCGCGGTCGCCGGTCACCTCATCCCAGTCGTAGCCGAGGTGGATGGCGAGGCGGTGCAGCTTCGACTCCCACTCCTCGCGCTGCGAGCGGTACTCCTCCCAGCCCTGCTCCGTGTCGTGGCGTACCCCTATCCCCGACTCGCGGAGGCGCGCGAGCGTCTGCGCGTAGCGGTGGCGCCAGCGCTCGGTGGCCTCCAGCGCCTCCCGCTCGGTCTGGCGCCGCGGCCACTCGCGCCGTTCGAGGTCGAGCGAGGCGATGAGTTCCTTGAGGACGTGGCGCACGCCCGCTTCGAGCGTGCGCACCTCCGGGTAGTTGCGCAGGTCAGCGTTCTCCTCGCGGTCGAGCGCGGCGCGGATGACCGCGCAGGTCTCCAGCAGCAGGAAGAGGACGCGGGGCGTGCCCTTGTAAACCTCGACGGGGTGGAAGTAGTGGATGACGGGGTGGTCGATGTGCGACTCGTGCAGCCCCTGCAGGTCGCGCGTCACCGTGCGCAGCGCGTCGCGCAGTCCGTAGAAGCGCCCCTCGACGAAGTGGTGCGCGATGAACCCGGCCACGTCCGCGCCCTCGCCCGCCTGGTGGTAGAGCGAGACGGCGACGGCGCGCTTGCGCTCCAGCGCCGCGTAGACGGTGAGGATGTAGGTGATGGCGAGCGTGATGACGATGAGGCCGGACGCGGCCTCGAAGAGCGCGAGGAAGCGCAGGACGGGCGTGCGCGGCATCACGTCGCCGTAGCCGACGGTGGTGAGCGTCACCCCGCTGAAGTAGACGGCGTCCACCCAGCCCGGCTCGGGGCGCTCGACGCCGAAGGTGAACCCGCCGGGGATGTGCGGGTAGTAGATGAGCCCGAAGGCGAGCGTGAGCAGGACGATGTAGAGGGCGATGAGCAGCGGGAGCAGCAGCGGCCCGACCATGTTGAGGAGCCGGTGCCGGTGGGCGCGCGAGAGCCGGAAGGCGGCGGCGCGCGCCACGCGCCAGACCGCGCGGTTGAGCGACTCGCCGACGGGGCCGTAACGCGCGCTCGAATGCAGCACCGTCGCGTAGATGTCGAAGATGATGAGCGCCAGCAGGACGACCCCCGCCGCCGTGTAGATGAAATTCCCCACCCTCGCTTTATATAACGTGGAGGTTCGGCCTGCCAAGGTACAGGGGAGGTAGTCAGTAGTCAGTAGAAAAGACGTGCGGCGCGTTCGGCCCGAAGGCTTCGGACGCGCCGCTTGGTTTTTCTACTGGCTACTGACTACTGACTACTGACTACTGCGCTTCCGAGATCAACTGCCGGAGCACGAAGGGCAAAATCCCGCCGTGCCGGTAGTACTCGATTTCAATCGGCGTGTCGATGCGGAGCGTGACGGGAATCTCCTGCACCTCGCCGCTGGCGCGGCGGATGCGGAGCGTCACGTCCTGGCGCGGCGTGATCTCGCCGGCCTGGAGGCCCGTGATGTCGATGGTCTCCGTCCCGTCGAGGTTCAACGTCTCGGCGTTGACGTGGTTCTTGAACTGGAGCGGGAGCACGCCCATGCCGACGAGGTTCGAGCGGTGGATGCGCTCGAAGCTCTCGGCGATGACAGCCCTGATGCCTAAGAGCAGCGTCCCCTTCGCCGCCCAGTCGCGCGAGGAGCCCGTGCCGTACTCCTCGCCCGCGAAGACGACGAGCGGCACGCCCGCCGCCTGGTAGTGGACGGACGCGTCGTAGATCGGCATCTGCTCGCCCGTCGGCTGGAGCGTCGTGACGCCGCCCTCCGTGCCGGGCGCGAGCAGGTTCTTGATGCGGACGTTGGCGAACGTGCCGCGCACCATCACCTGGTGGTTGCCGCGGCGCGAGCCGTAGGAGTTGAAGTCCTCCTGAGCGACGCCGCGCAGCAGGAGGTAGCGGCCGCCCGGCGTCTTGACCTTGATGGCCCCCGCGGGGCTGATGTGGTCGGTCGTCACCGAGTCGCCGAAGACGGCGAGCGGGCGCGCGCCGAGGATGTCGCAGAAGCTGCCCGGCTCCATGCTGAACTTCTCGAAGTAGGGCGGCTCCTGGATGTAGGTGGACTGCGGGTCCCACTGGTAGACCTCGCCCGTCACCGAAGGGATGTCGTTCCAGAGCGGGTTCGCCTCCGAAAAGTCGCTGTAGAGTCTGCGGTAAGTGTCGGGGTCGGTCGCCGCGCCCAGCACCTCGCCGACCTCTTCGAGCGTCGGCCAGATGTCGCGCAGGTAGACATCCTTGCCGTCTTTGTCCCTGCCTAGCGGCTCGTTCTGCATGTCGATGTTGACGCGGCCCGCGAGCGCGAAGGCGACGACGAGCGGCGGGGACATCAGGAAGTTTGCGCGCACCGACTGGTGGACGCGCGCCTCGAAGTTGCGGTTGCCAGAGAGCACGGCGGCGGTGACCAGGTCGTGCTCGTTGATGACCGACTCGATGCGCGGGTCGAGCGGGCCGGAGTTCCCGATGCAGGTCGTGCAGCCGTAGCCGACGACGTTGAAGCCGAGTTGGTCGAGGTACGGCTGGAGCCCTGTCTTCTGGTAGTACTCCGTCACGACGCGCGAACCGGGCGCGAGCGAGGGCTTGACCGCCGGCGGGACTTTCAGCCCGCGCTCAACCGCCTTCTTCGCCAGCAGCCCCGCGGCGAGCATCACGCCGGGGTTCGACGTGTTCGTGCAGGAGGTGATGGCCGCGATGACCACGTCGCCGTGCCCGAGTTCGGTGTCCGTCTGGACTGCGGGGCGGAACTCGGCCGTCTTCTCCTCGTAATCGACGCGGTCGGGCGTCGGCCGGTTGTTCATCATCTCGACCTCGGTCAGCGAGCTCGTATTCCTCTCCGAGCGCGAGCCGAGGCTCCCGACCGTCTCGGTCGCGACCGTGTGGGGGACGGTCTCGGGCTCCTGCGCGCCGCCGCCCGCGTGCATCGCGCCGGGCAGAACCGGCAGCGAGCGCGCGACCTCGTGCACCTCGCGGCTCAAGTCGACGCGGAAGCGCTCGCCGAGCTGCCCCTCCGGCCGGTTGTAGCCGTTCTCGCCGACGGGCCTGCGCAGGAGGTCTTCAAACTTCTCCTTGAGCCCCGCAAGCTCTATGCGATCCTGCGGGCGCTTCGGCCCCGCCACGCTCGGCTCGATGGTCGAGAGGTCGAGGTCGAGCGTAGTGCTGTAGTCGATCTCACCCGCGCGCGGTATGCCGAACAGTCCCTGCGCCTGGTAGTAGGCGCGGAAGACTTCGACCTGCTCCTCGCCGCGACCCGTGGCCAACAGATAGTCGCAGCACTTCTCGTCCACGGGGAAGTAGCCCATCGTCGCGCCGTACTCGGGGGCCATGTTGCCGATGGTCGCGCGGTCGGCGACGGGGATGCTGGCCGCGCCCTCGCCGTGGAACTCGACGAACTTGCCGACGACCTTCGCCTTCCTTAACATCTCGGTCACGCGCAGCACGAGGTCGGTCGCCGTCACGCCCTCCCTCAGACTCCCCGTCAGGTTCACGCCGACCACGTCGGGCGTCAGGATGTAGACGGGCTGGCCGAGCATCGCGGCCTCGGCCTCGATGCCGCCGACGCCCCAGCCGACGATGCCGAGCCCGTTGATCATCGTCGTGTGCGAGTCGGTCCCGACGAGCGTGTCGGGGTAGTAGACGCCGTCCTTCTCCATCACGCCGCGCGCGAGGTATTCGAGGTTGACCTGGTGGACGATGCCGATGCCGGGCGGGACGACGTTGAAGCTCTCGAACGCCTGCATGCCCCACTTGAGGAACTGGTAGCGCGAGCGGTTGCGGCGGAACTCGGTCTCCATGTTGAGCCGCAGCGCGTCGGGGCTCGCCCAGAAGTCCACCTGCACCGAGTGGTCGATGACGAGGTCTACGGGGACGAGCGGCTCGATGATCTTGGGGTCGCGCCCCATGCGCTGCACGGCCGAGCGCATCGCGGCCAGGTCTACGAGCAGGGGCACGCCGGTGAAGTCCTGCAAGAGCACGCGCGCCACGCTGAAGGGTATCTCGTCGGTGCGCTCGGCCGTCGGCTCCCAGTTGGCGAGCGCGCGCACGTCCGACTCCTCGACGACCCGCTCGTCGTAGTTGCGGAGGACGGATTCGAGCACGACGCGGATCGAGACGGGCAGGCGCGAGACCGGCCCGACGCCCCCCTTCTCCAACTGCGGCAGCGAGTAGAACTGCCCCGACTTCCCTTTTTCCGTGGTGAACGTTTGCAGCGTGTCGAAGAGGTTGTGTGACATTATTCTCTCTCAAATAAGGCTCGGCCCGGCGGACTCCACCCGCACCTGGCCCCGACGCCGGGGTGGTTCAGACGGGTGAATTTGTACAGCAAGAGGTTACCCTTCATCTTAAGTTCGCCCCCCGCAATCGTCAAGCAAGCCCCCCCGCGGGCACAAAAGAAGGCGGCGCCGTCCCAAGACCGGCACCGCCTTTTTAACCGCTCACGAAACTTTGCACTTCGTGAGGAAGCGCCGACGTCCCAAACCGCCGGCGTGAGATAGAGTTTAGGAGAAACTCACTATGAACGACGGGCGCTTTATATACCCAAAACGCCCCCAGCGCAAGACTTTTTTTCGCCCCGCCCCTACCGCCCCGTCTCCGCCTTCAAATCCCGCATCAGCCGCTCGAAAGCCTTCCTGTACGAGTCGTGATTCTTCCACTCCCTGAAATCCCCAATGTGCCGCGACTTCTTGATGTCCGCCGCCCAGCCCGTCTTCTTTCTCATCACGGCGTCGTCAAGCCGGATCGGGAACAGCACCCTCTTCTTCTGTTTTTTCTCCTTCTCGAATGCTGTCTCTACTTCCTTCTCCACCCACTGACTCGCGACCGAGTGCTTCGACAGCACCAGTAACAGTTTGTCATGCAGCCTCACTGCCTCGTCGATCCCCACGCGTAAGGGCACGCCTATCTTCATATCTTCGGGCGCGAACCAGCACCTCACCCCCTCCTTATGCAAGTCTGCGTATAAGCGCCGCGCGAACTCATCGTCCTTACTCGAATAACTGATGAAGCACGAGTAAAACTCAATCGCCCTCATCGTCAGAGAGCGCATGTATGTGCGGAATTCCTGAGGCACGCCGCAATGCCGCAGGAAACTCTCGGGTATGTTGCCCCCAGACTTAAAGATGGTGTCGATGTCGATGCTCGACGTGCCGTGGTGCTTGACGGTGTCAAGGTTGCGCGCCTCACTCAGGTCAACACCGCTGATGACAGTGCCCATCATGGACGCGTCGGAGAAGTCCGTGCCAGCGAGGACTGCCCCGCGCAG
Organism: Pyrinomonadaceae bacterium; assembly: GCA_035563535.1. Classification (GTDB taxonomy): domain Bacteria; phylum Acidobacteriota; class Blastocatellia; order Pyrinomonadales; family Pyrinomonadaceae; genus QHXN01. The sequence continues at coordinate 27,468 of DATMVD010000010.1, forward strand.
GATGGCGAGCATCAAGTGCGAGTGGCTGAGGTCTGTCCCACGGAGGTTGGCGTCCCACAGCTTCGCCCCGACTAGTCGTGCGTGGCGCAGGTTCGCGGCGCTTAGGTCGGCGTTACTGAGGGTGGCGTAACCAAGGTTAGCATTATTGAGGTTGGCGCCCCCGAGCATAGTGCCGTGGAACCTGATGCCCATCAGATACTCCTTGTTTAGGTCCGCGTTCCTGAGGTCTGGCACCGCCTCACTCTCTTCGCGCCACTCATTCCATGCCTTGATGCCCTGTTTCAAAATCTTCAAGTGCTTCGCATTCGCCATGGCGGGTTGCTCCAGTGAAGTCAGAGAAATATCTCAGCGCGGGGAACGATATGATTGAGTAAGTGAGATGTCAATCACCTTCAGAACGGCTGTTTGCCGGTGCCTTAGGCAATTTGTTATATTTGGCGCACTTTAGCGAAGCAGGCGTAAAGAGTGTCGGGGTAATCTCCGGGGAGAGATTTTCAGAGCCGTATTACGTTTGGAGGTTAAGGATGCCGAAGAAGAGGCCGGAAGATTTTCAGTACCTGAGTAACAACCCGGACGTGGCCCCCGACCCGGAGATCGAGGAGTTCATGGAGGAGGAGATCGCGCGCGCGCCGAAAGACCCCGGCCAGTTGGCGCAGCGCCTGCGCAACAACACGGCCGCCTCGCCGCAGGACTCGGGCGGCGACCTCGACGCCGCGTGGGAGGACGTGAACGACAGCGGCACCGAGTCGGTCGCGGGCGACAACCCCACCCCCGACCAGTCCGACGTGGAGGAGAACGCGCACGCCGTCGGCGTCAACTTCGAGGACAACCAGGAGCTAGACCTCCACGACCAGCTCGAACGCCGCGACCGCCGCCGCTTCGAGCTCGACCCCCGCTCGAAGACCGAAGACGACACAATATAAAAGCCGTAAACGGTAAACCGTAAACCGTGACAAGTAAGAAACCCGTTCTTACTTGTCACGGTTTACGGTTTACCGTTTACGGCTATTTGAAGTTTGCGCGCGGTTGCAGGGTCGCGCGTTTGATGACGATCTTTTCGGCGGGGCTCTCGGTGTAGGGGGCGGGGCGCGTGGGGGCCCCGGCGATGGCGTCGGCGTTGCCCATGCCTTCGATGACCTTGCCGAAGACGGTGTACTGCGCGTCCCACTGCGGCACGCGGCGCAGCGTGATGTAGAACTGGCTGTTGGCGGAGTTGACGTCCCGCGCGCGGGCCGCTCCGACGATGCCGCGGTCGAAGGGGATGTCGCTGAACTCGGCCGGTACGTTCGCGTAAGCCGAGCCGCCGCCGCCGTCGTTCGCGGGGTCTTCGTCCTTCGAGTTCGGGTCGCCGCCCTGCACGACGCCCGAGAGCGCGTTGACGCGGTGGAAGGCCGTCCCGTCGTAGAAGCCCTCCCGGACGAGCTGCTTGAAGCGCTCGACCATTAAGGGCGCGACGTTCGGGTAGAGCTCGACGACGATGCGGCCGTAGGAGAAGCCGCCCGACTCGACTTCGAGCACGACCGCCTCCGCGTCCGCCTCCGGCTTCGCGCCCCGCTTCACCTGCGCCCCGCCCGGCGGCTCCGCCTCGTCGGAGACCCTCTCCCGCGTCGTGCGGTCGAGCCTGTACGTGATGAACGACAGGGCGGTTAAGAGCACCAGGCAGATCAGTATGATGAGCGTCTTCGGCTTGGGCATTTTTAGTTAGAAGAGTTTCCTGCTGTCCAACAGTATCGTCACGGGGCCGTCGTTGACCAGCTCGACCTCCATCATCGCCTGAAAGCTTCCCGTCTCGGCGCGCGCGCCGCGCCGCCGCGCCTCTTCGACGAAGAACTCGTAGAGCGTCCGCGCCCGCTCGGGCGGGGCGGCGTCGAACCAGGACGGCCGGCGGCCCTTGCGCGCGTCGCCGTAGAGCGTGAACTGCGAGACGACGAGCAGCGCGCCGCCCGCCTCGGCCAGGGAGAGGTTCATGCGCCCCTCCGCGTCCTCGAAGACGCGCAGGTTGAGGACCTTCTCGGCGAGGTAGAGGGCGTCGCGCTCTTCGTCGTCGCGCGCGACGCCGAGCAGCACCAGGAGCCCCGCGCCGATCTCGCCGACCGTGCGGCCTTCGACCCTCACCGACGCCCGCGTCACCCTTTGCAGTACGGCCCGCATCCGGCTTCAGAAGAGGTTCGGCAGGAGAAGGAAGTAGCCGTTGAGCATCAGCAGCGTCGCGGCGAAGCCGGCGACGAGCGAGAGGCGCAGCACGAGGCGCGACCCCGAGAGGATGGCGACCGAGGCGAGCACGATGGCGATCTGGAAGAGCGCCTCGGAGAAGTCGAAGTTCGGGTCCTGCTTCGACGCCTCTTCCCTCTTCTGCTCGAAGTCCCGCGCGCGGGCGCTGAGCTGCTTGCGCCCTTCGCCCTTCAAGGGGTCGGCGGGGTCTTCACGGTCGGGCTCGTCCTCGTAGCGCGCGGCCGTCGCGCGGTACTCGTCGATCTTCTTCTGGACGAAGTCGCGCGCCTCCGGCGGCATGTTCGGGTTGGCGCGCAGGTCCGCTTCGAGGCCGTCGGCGGCGACCCTCATCGTGGTCTGGCGGATGCTCTTGGCCTGGTAGAAGGCCCAGGTGTCGCTGGCGTGGATGTTGTTGTTCGCCACGTCCTCGGCCGCGTTGCCGCCGCCGAGGCTCGTGATGGCGAGGAGCGTCGCCATGAAGGCGATGATGAGGGCGGCGCGGCTCTTGAACTCCTCGTCGGCGTTCTCGCGCGCCTCGGCTATCTGCTCGGCTGGTTCCATCTGAGGGTTTCGGACAGTTCCTTTATTCTTCGGAGTCAGTTTCAAAACTGCCACAGAGGCACAGAGACACAGAGGGTAATAATGAAGGAATCACTCTGAAAATCTTTCCTTCATCTCTGTGCCTCCGTGGCTAATCCTCCGGTTTTGAAATGTCCTCTATTTCTTCGGGGGCATGCTCGGGCGAATCTCGACGCGGCTCGGCAGGCTGCGCCGGTCGTGCCGGAGGAGGTCTACGACGACGCGCGCGATGTCTTCGGGTTGCAGTTGCCAGGCGTTCTCCTCGCTGACGGTGCCGCCGCCGAACTCCGTGTTGACCGAGCCGGGCATGACGTAGCTGACCTTGATGCGGTCGTGCCTGACCTCCTGCATCAGCGCCTCGCTGAAGCCGTTGAGGGCGAACTTCGAGGCGTTGTAGGCGGCCATCCGCGGGTGCGGGTTCGCGCCCGCGAGCGAGGAGACGTTGACGATGTAGCCGCCGCCCCGCTTCTTCATCTCGGGGATGGCGGCGCGGCAGCCGTAGAAGACGCCGAACAGGTTCGTCTCCAGGACGGCCCGGAACTCTTCGGGGGAAGTCTCCTCAACCAACTTGTGGAGGCCAATCCCCGCGTTGTTGACGAGCACGTCCACGCCGCCGAACTCCTCGACCGCGTGGGCGACGAGCGCCTCGACCTCCTCGTAGACGCGCACGTCGCAGGCCGCGCCGGTCGCCGCAGCGCCCGCGCCCTCCAGCTCGCGCACGGTCTGCTTCACCTCGTCGAGGTTGCGCGCGCCGACGCACACGTTCAGGCCCTCTCCGGCCAGCGCCTCCGCGATGGCGCGCCCGATGCCCTTCGTCCCGCCCGTGACGATTGCGGTCTTCCCCTTGTAGTCCATCACTCTGACTTCAACTTCCCTCTGAGCAGTTCGTTGACGACCTTCGGGTTGGCCTTGCCCTTCGACGCCTTCATCACCTGGCCGACGAAGAAGCCGAAGAGGGCCTCCTTGCCGCCGCGGTAGGCTGCGACCTGCTGCGGGTTGGCGGCGAGCACGTCCGCGACGATCCTCTCGATCTCGCCCGCGTCGGAGACCTGCGCGAGCCCGAGGTCTTCGATGGTCTGGTTCGCGCCCTTGCCCGTCTTGAACATTTCGAGGAGCACGTCCTTGCCCTGCTTGCCGCTGACGCGCCCCTCCTCGACGGCGCGGACGAGCGCGCCCAGCTCCTCGGCCGAGACGGGCGACTCGTCGGCCTGCGTCCCCGCGGCGTCGAGCTCGCGCAGCAGCTCGCCCTTCAGCCAGTTGGCCGCGCCGCGCGCGTTCGACGCGGCCGCCGCGCGCTCGTAGAAGTCGGCCAGCGCCGGGTCGCGCACGAAGAGCGAGGCGTCGCTGAAGGAGAGTCCGTACTGCTCCGTGAAGCGCCTGCGGCGCGCGTCAGGTAGCTCTGGCATCGAGGAGCGCACCTGCTCGACCCACTCGGCCGCGACCGTCAGCGGTTGCAGGTCGGGCTCCGGGAAGTAGCGGTAGTCGTGCGCCTCCTCCTTCGAGCGCATCACGCGCGTCTGCCCCGCGCGCTCGTCCCACAGGCGCGTCTCCTGCGTCACGCGCCCGCCCGACTCGATGAGCGCGATCTGACGCTCGATCTCGAACTCGATGGCGCGCTGCATGAAGCGCACAGAGTTCAGGTTCTTCAGCTCGACCTTCGTCCCGAACTTCTCGTCGCCCACGCGGCGCACCGAGACGTTCGCCTCGCAGCGGAGGTTCCCCTTCTCCATGTCCGCGTCGCTTGCTCCCACCCACTGCAACGCGCGGCGCACGTGGTTGACGTAGTCGTAAGCCTCCCAGGACGTTCTGAAGTCGGGCTCGGTCACGATCTCGGCGAGCGGCGTGCCCGCGCGGTTGAGGTCGATGTAGGAGTAGCGGTCGGTCTCTGGCAGCCCCTCGTGGACGTTCTTGCCCGCGTCCTCTTCCAGATGCAGGCGCGTGATGCGTACCCGCATCGGCCGCCACTCGCGCGCGTGCCCACCCTCGTCGCGCTCGGCGGTCATGATCTCCAGAAGCCCCTTCTCCGAGAACGGCCGGTCGTACTGCGAAATCTGGTAGCCCTTCGGCAAATCCGGGTAGAAGTAGTTCTTCCGCGCGAAGATCGAGACCTCGTTGACGTGCAGCCCCAGGGCCAGCGCCGCCCGCGCGCCCAGCTCGACCGCGCGCCGGTTGAGCACGGGCAGAGACCCGGGCAGCCCCAGGCAGACCGGGCACGTGTTCGAGTTCGGCACGTCCCCGAAGCGCGTCGAGCAGCCGCAGAAAATCTTCGACTCCGTGCTCAACTGCGCGTGAATCTCAAGGCCGATGACGGCCTCCCAACCTTCTTTCATACGCGTTCACCCGCCCCCGGCCGGGCCTGCCCCTCGGCGCCCCCGCTCTTCGGTCTTACAGGAATAGCGTCACTGGCATGCTTGTTGAAGTCGCCGGGGCCGTAGCCCGTGACCTTCCGCAGGTTCAGGAGCGCTTCCTTCACCTTCTCGTCCGCGGCGGCGCCGCCGCCACGCCTCAACCTCAGTTTAAACTTCGGCCTCCCGTCGAACGAAATCATGTGCGCGACCTTTGCGGCGAGTGCGTTGAAGAGCGCGTACGCGCCCGTGTGAGAGAACCATGAGAACTCCTTGTCCTCACGTATGGTCTCTCTGAGTCTCTGGTACGCCTGGCGGAATAGGCCGAGCGTCTCTAGCTGCCCGGGTTCGAGTTTCCGCTCCACCGCCAGCTTGAGGATGAGCGCCTCGACGCCGCTCTCGGCGGCGGCGGAGCGCCGGAGCAACTCCAGCCGAACCGTGTCGTCGTCGGGCGGGAAATTTATCCTGTCCTCACCCCTCTGCCCGGCCCGCGCGTGAAAAGAGAAAGTGCTCCAGAGCCGCGTGATGGCCTTGAACTCGCCGTACAGATCGTAGAAGCGCTGCGCGGCGGCGATGTCCATCTCGTTGCGCTTCTTCCTGTCATCCCAGTAGGCGACGATGCGCTGGCCGAATAGCCAACCGGCGGCGAGCAGGACGAGGGAGAGCAGCGTCTTAATGACTTCCAGCAGCACTTCCCACCCGAAGTCTTCCGGCATCCTCAAACCGCCCTCCTTCCGCCGTGGCTCTACGCGGCGGGGGCACCTCGCGCCGCCCGTCCGTCTCTAAGTTTTGGCCTCAAGCGGGAGCCCGGCGTCGCGCCAGGCGTTGAAGCCGCCGACGAGGATGTGCAGGTCTGTGTAGTCGTACTCTTCGAGGATGAGCGCCGCACGGGTGCTCGAATGCTCGTAGTGTCAGGCGCAGTAGATGACGACGGGGCGGCCGCGCGGGACTTCTTCGATCCTCTCTTCCAGTTCCAGCCGCCAGATGCGCAGGGAGCCCGGGATTTGGTACTCGCTCTGCCCCCGGTGCTTGGGGTTGCGCGTGTCGAGGAAGACGGGCCCGCGCCCCGACTCGACCAGCGCCCAAGCTTCCGACGGGCTGACCAGCTTCGGCTCCGCGCTCGCCCGCAAACGCCCCCTCCCGCACACGTCACGCACGCGCGCGACCGATTTAATGTTTCATGCCCCGGCAGCGCGGCGAGTATAACAAAGGCCAAACGTCCCCCTCAACAGGCGCACTTTCGTCCGCCGCGCTCCGTTAAAATCCGTACACTGCTCTGCTCCGTACTTAGTGTAAAATGTGTCCACTCGTTCCCACATGACACGCCGCGGCCCCCTAGACCGCGGCCTTTCGCAGAAGAGAAAGAGGGCGACGCCCCTCTCCACCTTTTCTTCCCAAGGAGGAACTAAAGAGTTATGGCCAAAACAATCGCGAAGATCATGGGTGTCGTGTTCATCCTGGTCGGGATTCTCGGCTTCCTGGCCCCCGGGTTGATGGGCATGCACCTGAGTCTGGCCCACAACCTCGTCCACCTTATCTCGGGCGCGCTCGCACTCTACTTCGGCTTCGCGGGGACGCTTGCGGGGGCGCGCCTCTTCTGCATCGTCTTCGGGGTCGTCTACTTACTGCTCGGCGTGGCCGGGTTCCTCCTCGGCGGCGCGGGCGCGCACACGGTCGCGGGCGTCCCGGCGCACGGGCAGGATTCGAGCCTGTTCGCGGCGCTCCCCGGCTCGCTCGAACTCGCGTCGCCCGACCACCTCGTTCACATCCTGCTCGGCCTCGTCTTCCTCGTCGGCGGCTTCCTGACGAGGGCCGACCTCGACCGCGCGGTGGATTAAACAGGATAAGAGGGTGCCGGGTTTTAGGTTTTGGTTTAAACCAAAACCTAAAACCCGGCACCCAGCACTCTCTTAACCCGTCCGAGGTTGCCCGCCCCGTCCCGCTCCCTTAAGATAGCCCTTCTTTTGCAAAACTTCCGAGGAGACTCTTTCAGCCGATGATTAAGACCGTGGAGTGGTCGGACGAGGGCGTCCGCATGATCGACCAGCGCCTGCTGCCGACCGAGGAGAAGTACCTCACCTTCCGCTCCTGCGAGGAGGTGGCCGAGGCCATCAAACAGATGGTCGTGCGCGGCGCGCCCGCCATCGGCGTCTCGGCCGCGATGGGGCTCGCGCTCGGCACGATGCAGGCCGTCGGGACTTCCGTCGAGGATTTGGAGCAGGACTTCGACTACTTCTGCGACGTCATGTCGAAGACGCGCCCGACGGCCGTCAACCTCTTCTGGGCCATCGAGCGGATGCGCCAGCGCTTCCGACGCTCCAAGGCCGGGGGCGCCGACGCCGAGCAGATTAAGAAGGACTTGATCGAAGAGGCGCAGTCGATCTTCCGCGAGGACATCGAGTCGAGCCGCGCGCTCGGCCGCTTCGGGGGGGAGTTGATTCCCGACGGCGCGACCGTCCTCACGCACTGCAACGCGGGCGCGCTCGCCACGGCCGGCGACTACGGCACGGCGCTCGGGGTGGTGCGCGGCGCGCGCGACGCGGGCAAGCGCGTCGCCGTCATCGCCGACGAGACGCGCCCCTTCCTCCAAGGCGCGCGCCTCACCGCCTGGGAGCTTCAGAAGGACGAGATACCCGTCACCGTCATCACCGACAACATGGCCGGGCACGTCATGAAGCAGGGCAAGATCGACTGCGTCGTCGTCGGTGCCGACCGCATCGCCGCCAACGGCGACACGGCCAACAAGATCGGCACGTACATGGTGGCCGTGCTCGCCAAGCAGCACGGCATCCCCTTCTACGTCGCCGCCCCCGTCTCGACCGTAGACCTCTCGCTCGCCACCGGCGACGAGATACCCATCGAAGAGCGCGACGCCCGCGAGGTCACGCACATCCGCGACCAACGGCTCGCCCCCGAAGGCGTCTCGGTCGTCAACCCCGCCTTCGACGTGACCCCCGGCGAACTCGTCGCCGCCATCATCACCGACCGCGGCGTCGCCCGCCCGCCCTACACGGAGAGCCTGCGGAAGCTGGCCGAAGGGTAAAGACCGTAAACCGTAAACCGTGAACCGTGACAGGAAGGAACTGCCTTCCTCCTGTCACGGTTCACGGTTTACGGTTTACGGCGCTTTTAAGCGCGGGCGTAGCGGCTGTTCTTCCACCAGTCGATTGTGCTGCGCAGGCCCTCTTCCAGCCCGACCCACGGCTCATAGCCTAACAGCTCGCGCGCGAGCGTGATGTCGGCGAGGCTGTGGCGCACATCGCCGATTCGGGGCTCGCGGTACTCGGCCTCCACCTCAGTCCGGCCGGTTATCTTCTTCAGCACTTCGAGCAGTTCGTTGAGCGTCGTCTGCCGCCCCGTGGCGAGGTTGATGACCCGCCCCACCGCCTGCGGGCTCTCGGCGGCGCGGAGGTTCCCGTCCACCACGTTCGAGACGTACGTGAAGTCGCGCGACTGCTCGCCGTCGCCGTAGATGACGGGTTGCACGCCCGACGAGAGCGCCGAGATGAAGCGCGAGATGACGCCCGAGTATTGAGAGCTGGGGTCCTGGCGGGGGCCGAAGACGTTGAAGTAGCGCAGGCAGGCCGTCTCGAAGCCGTAGACGCGCGACCAGACCTGGCAGTAATACTCGCCGACGAGCTTCGCCGCCGCGTAGGGGCTCAGGGGCTCGGGGCGCATCTCCTCGGTCTTCGGGAGCGTCGGCTGGTCGCCGTACGCGGAACTCGACGCGGCGTAGACGACCCTCCGCACGCCCGCGCGCCGCGCCGCCACCAGCAGCGCGAAAGTGCCGTCCACGCTGGCGCGGTGCGTCGCCTCCGGCTCTTCGACCGAGCGCGGCACGGACGGGATGGCCGCCTCGTGGAAGACGACCTCGACGCCCCGCAGCGCGCGCTCCAACGCGTCCGGCTCGGTCAAGCCCCCGCGGACGAACTCCACGTCGCCGCCGACCTCTTCAAGATTCTCCGCGTAGCCGGTCGAGAGGTCGTCGAGCACGCGCACGCGCGCCCCCGCCCCCGCCAGCGCCGCCGCGATGTGCGAGCCCACGAACCCGGCCCCGCCCGTCACCAGATAAGTTCCCGAGAGAGCCATAAGAGAGTTATACGCGTGAACCGTAAACCGTAAACCGTGACAAGAGGGAACGGCTCTCCTCTTGTCACGGTTTACGGTTTACGGTTCACGGCTCTTTCACCTTCCGACGCCGACGTAGTCGAAGCCGAGTTTACGCATGCGCTCGGGCTCGTAGATGTTGCGGAGGTCTGCGACCTTCGGCGAGCGCATCAGCTCCTTGACCCGCTGCATGTCGAGGGCGCGGAACTGGTTCCACTCGGTCATGAAGACCAGCGCGTCCGCCCCCTCGACCGCGCCGAATTCGTCCTCGGCGTACTCGATCTCGGGCAGGACTGTGCGCGCCTGCTCCGTCGCGACGGGGTCGTAGGCTTTGACCCGGGCCCCCTTCGCTAGCAGCGCCCTGACGATGTCGACGGACGGCGCTTCGCGCATGTCGTCCGTCTCCGGCTTGAACGAGAGCCCGAGCACGGCGATTGTTTTACCGTTCACGTCGCCGACGAGCCGCTCGATCTTCTCGACCATCCGCTCGCGCTGGAGCCGGTTGACCTCGACGACCGCCTCGACGATCCGCGCCTCGCCGCCGTACTCCTTCGCCACCGACATCAGAGCCGTCGTGTCCTTCGGGAAGCAACTGCCGCCGTAGCCTGGCCCCGGGTGCAGGAAGTAGCGGCCGATGCGGTTGTCCATCCCTATCCCGCGCGCCACGTCGTGCACGTCGCAGCCGATGCGGTCGCAGAGGTTCGCGATCTCGTTGATGAAGGAAATCTTGGTCGCCAGGAAGGCGTTGGCGGCGTACTTCGTCAGCTCGGCCGCCTCCAGAGACGTGATGACGACCGGCGTCTCTATCAAATAGAGCGGGCGGTATAGGTCGCGCATGATGGCGATGGCGGCCTCGTCCCTGCTGCCGATGACGACCCGGTTGGGCCGCATGAAGTCGTCAATCGCCGCGCCCTCGCGCAGGAACTCCGGGTTAGAGACGATGCCGAAGTCGAACTTCGTCTGGTGCTCGCGGATGAGGCGGCGCAGGCGCTCGCCCGTCCCCACGGGCACCGTGGACTTCGTCACGACGACCTTGTAGCCGTTCATGTGGCGGGCCACGTCGCGCGCCGCGCCCTCGATGTAGGAGAGGTCGGCCGAGCCGTCCTCGCGCGGGGGCGTCCCCACCGCGAGGAAGATGACCAGACTCTGCTCGACGGCCGCCTTAATGTCGGTGGTGAAGTTGAGGCGGCCGGCCTGAGTGTTCTTGGCGACGAGCTGCTCCAGGCCCGGCTCGTATATGGGCATCTCGCCCCGCTTGAGCCGCTCGATCTTCGAGGCGTCCACGTCCACGCAGGTCACCGACGTGCCGAACTCCGCGAAACAGGTTCCCGTCACGAGCCCGACGTAACCCGTCCCGATTACCGCGATGTGCATCTTGCTTAAAACGACCTTTCCGGTGGTGGGATTGCTAACCAGCGGGTGATTATCTCAGACAAAAGGTTGCGGGTCACGCGGCGCTGCATGCGCGTGACCCGCAAAGGTGTGGGGTCGAACCGGGTTCGAGCGTTAATTCGGCACAACCGGAGCCCTGAGCCGCGAAACCCTGGGAGAAGTTTAGCGCGCGGGGCTGATGACGATCGGGGTGCCGCCGAAGTTGAAGTCGTTGTCCTGCGTGGCCGCGATGATGGCCGCCGCAATCGCGCCGCCCGCCGCGAGCAGGAGCGCCGCCAGAGCGCCGCTCGAAAGGCCGCGCATTTCGGGCTGCTGGAAGCGGGTGCAGCGGGTGCCGGGGGTGGCCGTGCCGGCCGTGTCCTGGCCGCCGGCGGCGATCTGCTTCACGCTGTTGCCGGCGCGCAGCTCGACGCGACCCGCCTGGGTGGAGACGACCGTGTTGCCGCACTCGACATCAACCATGAAGACGTTGGTCTGGCTGTTGTCGGCGACCGCCGCGCCGTCCTTGGTGGTGACCGTGGCCGCGACGCCCGACGAGGACGAGACGCGCACGCGGCCCGAGTCGAGCATGCCGCTGACGCCCGTCTCGTTGAAGCTCAGCTTGAGGCTTGAGTTCGGCAGCAGCTCGACCCGGCCCAGCTTGCCGAGGCTGACGACGGCGCTGGAATTCTGCGCGGTCGTGATCGTGCTGTCCGAGAAGACGGTGGCGCCCGAGATGGCGCTCGTGCCGTTAACGGATACTTCACCGACGACCGAAAGGTCGCCCGTCGGGCCGGTCTGCCCCGTCTGCGCCAAGCCGACCATCGAGTATGTGCACAGGATGGCGAGCGCCAGGGCGAGCGAGATGGGCGTACGGCTCCAGGTTCTGCTAGTCATTACTTCTCCTCCCGTAGGTGAAACTGTCAATTTTTTGAGAGAGCGCGCCGCGAGTCTTTCGGCTCGTAGGCTACAAAAGACTCGCCTGAGACGATTTGTTTTAGTGTTTTTCTCGCCAATCCGTCTCGGGTTCTAGCCCGCGCGGTGTCTCATAAAAGCAGGTTGAGAGCCACTGTGGGCTTCAAAAGACCGCCTTTTTTTACACGATTCGGGCGCGCGTGTCAATAAACATTTCCGTCAATTCAACGATTTTTCAACAATTTGCGGCAAGGGGGGTGCATTTGTCAACCCTTATTTTTGGCTCGCCGCCGACCCCCCTCCCGACCCTTCCCGCGCGTGCCGCCGCGGGCTAGTCTTTGTAAATTGAGACCCGCGGCCGACCGTCGGGGCCGACGACGCCGCGGTACATGCCGGAAGTGTTGAAAGGCGTCGCGAAATTTCCGCGGCGGTCGAGGGCGATCAGGCCGCCAGTGCCGCCCAGTTTCCCGACCTTCTCCAGGGCCCCGGCCGCCGCGCGCTCGACCGACTCCCCCGCGTAACGCATCCTCGAAGAGACCTCGTGCGCGACCGAAGCGCGGATGAAATATTCGCCGTCGCCCGTGCAGGAGACGCCGCAAGTCTCGTTGTCGGCGTAAGTTCCGGCCCCGATGATGGGCGAGTCGCCGACGCGGCCGAACCGCTTATTGGTCATCCCGCCGGTCGAAGTCCCCGCGCCCAGATTCCCCCCGCGGTCGAGCGCGACCGCCCCGACCGTCCCGAACTTGTGCTCGTCGAAGGAGCGCAACTCCCTCTCGAGCCTCGACTGCTTCGGCGGCGGGTTCTTCTCCGCCCCCTTCACCTTCTGGAGCTGCTGCCAGCGCTCCTCCGTATAGAAATACTTCGGATCGACCAGCTCCAGGCCCTTCTGCGCGGCGAAGACTTCCGCTCCCTCGCCCGTCATCATGACGTGCGGCGACTGTTCCATGACGAGGCGTGCGAGCAGGATCGGGTTCTTCACGCGCTTCAGACCCGCCGCCGCGCCGGCCTTGAGCGTCCGGCCGTCCATGATGGAGGTGTCGAGCTCGTTCGTCCCCGCGCTGGTGAAGACCGCGCCCTTGCCCGCGTTGAAGAGCGGCGAGTCCTCCAACAAGGTTACCGCCGCGACCACGGCGTCGAGCGAAGGGCCGCCCTTCTTCAGAACCTCGTAGCCCGCCAGCAAAGCCTCTGTAAGCTTCTCGCGGTACGCGCGCTCGCGCTCGGGCGTCATGCGGCTGCGCTCGATGGTGCCCGCGCCGCCGTGGATGACGAAGCCGAAGGGGTGAAGTTCGCCCTGCTTCTGCGCGCCCAGTCCCTTCGCCGACGTGGAGGCGACGAGCGCCGCGGCGCCCACGCTGCCCAGAAATTTCCGCCGACTCTCGCCGACTCTTTTGCGACTCACACTCCGCCCCGCTCGTGTGGCTTCGGCCTGTGGTCTGTGAACGGGAAATCGAGTGCGTATGTTAGCAGAGGGCGCTCGCCCGCGTAAACATCATTCGTCCCGCGTCGGAGGTTTTAGTCTCTCTTTTTCGTTTCGAGGAAGAAGCGGCGCGACTTTTCGGCCAGAGGCTCCGGGACGACGACGCGGAAGGGGTGCTTGGCGAAGAAGGTCGGGACGCGGCGGACGTTCGCGCCGAGCGCGTCGAGGGTCGCGGCGGCGGATTCGTCGTCAAGCTCGGGCGCGCCGAAGGCCGCGGCGGCGCGGCGGAACGCCCCGCGGAGCCGGTCGAAGGGGAGGTCGCGCCCCGCGAGGACCTTCCCGCGCTCCTGAAAGTCTCCGAGCGCGTAGAGGACGAGGCGTGCGGCGTCGCGCTCGCCCGGCTCGGCCCCCACGTCGAAGAAAGAGTTCTGGCGCATCTTTCAGGGATGAGGCGGGGTCTGGTTTAAGGGTGCGACGGCGCGGCGCGGGCGGACGACGGTGTCGGCCCCGTCCGCAGGTTGAGAGGCGGCGTTGACCGCGGGCTGCGCCTCCGCGTTGACGGGCGTCTGCTGCCTGCCTTCGCCCCTCTTCCTCAGCTCAGCCTGCTCGTACGGGTCGAGCCGCGCGAAGAGGTAGAACTTCTCGCCCTTCGTCAAGACCGTCCCGAGATACCTGAACTTGTATTCGAGGACGCCGTCCGGCTGTAGCTCCGAGGGGTTGGGCGGCGTCTCGAAGAACTGCACGAACTCGTCCTGCGAGACGGCCTCCAACTCGGGCAGGTAGTCGTTGCCGCTCTCGCGCGCGATGCGGAGCGCCATCTGGCGCAGCGCCTGGATGCGGTTCGAGTTGTGTATGTAGTAGCGCCGGTCGATCTCGCGCCGGCTCGCGCGGTCGTCCACGACCTCCTGCTCGGTGCGCAGGTAGCCGAGGTACGCGCGCACGTTTGGCCCGAACTCCGCCTCGCCGCCGCCCGAGCGCGCCCCCCGCCGCGTCTGCGCCGACGCGACTGCGGGGAGGATTAACAGGCAAAGTGCGAGCAGCCCGAGCGTGCGCGTACGTTTTCTCATCGCTCTCTCACCCAAGACCCCGAGCGGAGTCCGCCTCTCTGTTCCGTCTTCAAAGGGGGTTTCGGGACGTGTCGAATATTATCACAACTCATCGCCGGGAGCGCGGGCATCCCTGCCCGCCATGAGCGCTTAAGCGCGAAAGTAGGGAAGCCTTATCCTCGACGTTGAAGCGTAGAGCTTCTGCGCTAAGCGTGCTGGCAGCACGCTTTGGCGGGCAGGGATGCCCGCGCTCCCAGCAATAGATTGCGCGCCCGCGACGGGCGGTGCTACATTCCCACAAACGGTAAAGTTTCCCTATGCCTTCCGACGCTGCAAACGATTCGAGGACGACAGGCGGGGCGGAGTCCGCCGGCAGGCGCGTGGCGCTGGGCGTCGCGGGCGGCATCGCGGCTTACAAGGCCGTCGAGGTCTTGCGCGGCCTTCAGCGCGCGGGCTGCGAGGTGCGCGTCGGGATGACGAAGCGGGCGTGCGAGTTCGTCACGCCGCTCACCTTCCGCGCGCTCTCCGGCGCGCACGTCGTCGTTGACGACTACGCGCCTGACAACCCAGACCCCATCGCGCACATAACCTTCTCGCAGACGGTCGAGCTCTTCGTCGTCGCGCCCGCCACGGCCAACATCATCGCCAAGTTCGCCAACGGCGTCGCCGACGATTTTTTGACCTCGACCTACCTCGCCTCGAACGCGCCGGTGCTGGTCGCGCCGGCGATGAACACGACGATGCTCCTGCACCCCGCGACGCAGCGCAACCTCGCGCGGCTGCGCGCCGACGGCGTCCGCGTCGTCGAGCCCGACGCGGGCGAGATGGCCTGCGGCACGGTCGGCCCCGGAAGACTCTCCGAGCCCGAAAGGATCGTCGAAGCGGCGCTCGGGATGTTGAGGGAGTTGGCGGGGCGTTTGAAAGACCTGGCGGGCGAGCGCGTGCTCGTCACCGCCGGCGCGACGCGGGAAGAGTTGGACCCCGTGCGCTTCATCTCCAACCACTCGTCGGGCCGGATGGGCTTCGCCGTGGCCGAGGCGGCGCTCAGGCGCGGGGCCGAGGTGACGGTCGTCGCAGGCGCGACGACCGCCGCGCCGCCCGCGGGCGCGCGCACCGTCCGGGCCTTCTCGGCCGAAGAGATGCGCGCCGCCGTCACGCGCGAGGTCGAACACGCCACGGTCTTCATCGCCGCCGCGGCGGTCGCCGACTATCGCCCGGCCGCGCGCGCTCAAGAGAAGATGAAGAAAACAGGGTCGGCCCTCACGCTCACGCTGGAGCCCACGCCCGACATCCTCGCCGAGGTCTCCCGCGCGCGCCGCGACGGCCTGCTCGTCATCGGCTTCGCGGCCGAGACCGAGCGCGTCCTGGAGAACGCCCGCGACAAGCTCACGCGCAAGGGCCTCGACGCCGTCGTCGCCAACGACCTCATGCAGGACGGCGCGGGCTTCGACACCGACACCAACGTCGTCACCATCCTCACGCGCGACCGCGAACAGCCCGCCGCACTCCCCCTCATGTCCAAGCTCGACGCCGCACACCGCATCCTCGACGAAGTCGTCAGACTCCGCCGAAGGCCGTGAACCGTAAACCGTGACAAGATGAAGACAGTTCCTCTCTCGTCACGGTTTACGGTTTACGGTTCACGGCTTTTTAGTACGAGCGGATGGCGTGCATGACGCGGCCCCAGACCTCGAAGTCCATCGTCTCGATGACCTCGATGGGCTGGAAGCGCTCGTTCTCGGGCATGAGCCAGATGCGGCCGTGGCGGACGCGCAGGCGCTTGACGCACAGCTCGTCGTTGATGCGCGCGATGACGATGTCGCCGTCCTCCGCGTTCACGGCGCGGTCTACGACGAGGATCGTGCCGGGGTTAATCCCGGCGCCCGACATCGAGTCGCCCGAGACGCGCACGTAGAAGGTCGCCGTCGGGTGCTTGATGAGATAGCGGTTGAGGTCGAGCCGCCCCTCGATGTAGCCCTCGGCCGGCGAGGGGAAGCCCGCCGACACGGTCGTCATAAACAGCGGGCGCGCGCAGCGCGTCGCGCGGTCGGGCCACATGACGGATTCGACGTTTGCGTAAGAGAGCATACCTGTTTCACCCGCGAAAGAATGTCCAACCGCCGGGATGATACACGCAGACGAGAACCGACACAAGATTTTTCTGCGCGGCGACTGCCCGCCGCGCTAGAGGCGACCCATGAGCAGTAGGATGATGATGATGAGCAGAATGAGGCCGAGCCCCCCGCTCGGGTAGTAACCCCAGTTGCGGCTGTAAGGCCAGGCCGGGGCCGCGCCGATGAGCAGAAGGATCAGGATAACGATCAGGATGGTAGTCATAGCTTCCTCCTCGCCGACTTCAGTTGTTAAGCTCGACTGGGGGAACTTTTATAACACTCGGCCTCGGCGGTCAATCCATTTCGACGCGTACGTTCGGCCTTTAGCTCCTGAATGTGCCTTTCCCAGGCGAACTCGCGTGCCCACCTTATCTTCTTCGCCTGACAGTTCCTCGTCTCGGCGAGCCTCAACCGGCCTTCGGTGTTAAGCGACTGTTCCGCAGGCACCGCAAAGAGTTGCTCGTTCTCGGGGCACCACACGGCGAAGAAATTGACCTCGTCCTCACGGTAGGGGCTGAAGGTGTCATACTTGCTCCCGCGATGCCTGCGCGAGTTGTAGACGACACAACTTTCCTCCAACTTCCCCGTCTTGACTTGAACCCGGACGAGCCGCGCGCCCGTGTCCACGATGAAGTCATAGGCCGCGCCGCCGCCGAACGGGAGGCTGACGAGGAACCCGGCATGGACGTAAGCCGAAAGGACGACGGCCTCCGACGAGTTGCCCTTGTAAAGCGTGAGCCCGGTGAGGCACTCTTCCCTGTTCATCTTGACCTCCGGGGCGAGGTTACTTGCCAGAGCTTCCGGCCGTTTGTAATAATCGCCGCGTCCGGGCCTGTAGCTCAACGGATAGAGCGACGCCCTCCTAAGGCGTAGGTTGCAGGTTCAAGTCCTGCCAGGCTCATTCATTTCCATTCCTCACACACCAAACTCGTCAGGACTGGTACTTGAGGAGCGAGCGCACGTCGTAGCCTTTGAGCTTTTCGCGGCCGGGGAGGAACTCCAGCTCGACGACGAAGGCGAGGCCGACGACGGTGCCGCCGAGCTCTTCGACGAGGCGGACGACGGCCGCGGCCGTGCCGCCGGTGGCGAGCAGGTCGTCGGCGATGATGACGCGTTGGCCCGAGCCGACGGCGTCGCGGTGCATCTGAAGCGCGTCCTGGCCGTACTCCAAGTCGTAGGAGACCGTGGCGCACTCCGAGGGGAGCTTGCCGGGCTTGCGCGCCGGGACGAAGCCCGCGCCGAGCTGGTATGCCATCGCCGGGGCGAAGATGAAGCCGCGCGCCTCGATGCCGATGACCGTGTCCACCTGCTGCCCCTTGAACTCGCCCGAGAGCGCGTCGATGACTTGGCGGAAGCCCTCGGGGTGCTTGAGCAGCGTCGTGATGTCGTAGAAGTTGATGCCCGGCTTCGGGAAGTCCGGCACCTCGCGGATGAGTTGTTTGAGTTGATCCATGAGTCGGTATGCAGCAGGCAGATGGCAGTAGGCAGTCAAAGCAGTTGCGAAATACCGGTCAGGGCACTTTACCCTCAACCAACTGCCTACTGCATACTGCCTGCTGCCTACTGCTTTTTCACCTTTCGATTCGGAAAGTCGGATAGCGCCCGGTCGGCTCGACGGAGACCTCTTCGACCTGTTCGACGCGGGCGTGTCGGGGGCCGGCGGCGATGTCGTGTTTGAAGCCTTCGATGCCCTCGGGCGTGCCCTCGGCGAGGACTTCGACGCGACCGTCCGGCAGGTTGCGGACGAAGCCCGTGACCTGGTGGCGCGCGGCGACGCGCTGCGCGAAGAAGCGGAACCCCACGCCCTGCACCTCGCCGCTGACGAGGTAGTGCCTCGCGACCTTCATGCGCCTCCCCTTGTAACGTCGAGCTGCCTGCCCGTCGGACGGGCTATCCTAAAAGAATTTTCCGAGCTAATGCAATCTACGGCAGAAGCTCCACGATGCGGATGCCGCCGGGCGGGACTGTGACCGTCACGACGCCGCCCGAGACCTTCAGCTCCGAGCCGGTCGTCCATTCGTCGGCGCGTTTGAATGGAGCGCCGTTCTCTTCGAGCCTGACCTCGGCCGACTCGGAGCGGTTGACCTGCGCCATCCCCTGCTGCGGCTTGTAGACGCCGCGGTTGTTGAAGAGCGTGACTACCCACCCGCGCGCGTTGCGGTTGACGAGGTACTCGACGTTGCCTCTCACGCGGACGGGCGTCGCGTCCGAAGCGAGGTGCGCGAGCAGGTGCGCGGCCGCGGGGACGAGTCGTTCGTCCAGGCCGAGCAGGTCGGGCACGGCGCAGTAGACGACGCGGCCGCGGCCGACGCGTTTGACGGTGACGAGCGGGTCGCCGGAAGGCGTCTTCAACAGAACCTCCGCGCCGCGCGGCTCGACGCGCTCGTAGCGATAGACCTGGCCGCTCAAGTCCGACTGCGGCTCGCCCGGCGCGGCACACCGGGCGTCGTCGGCCTCGGCCGTCGCGCCCGACAGGCGGACGCCGAGCAGCTCGGCGGGGAGGCCCTTCGCCTGCGCGGCGTTGAGGACGACCGTGCCGCCCTTCTCCGCGTAAGCCTTCAGGCGCGCGGCCCAAGCGGGCGTCCACTCGACGCGGCCGCCGACGACGAGCGCGCGGTAGGCGTCAACCGCGTCGGCCCTCTTTTCGTCCGCGACGAGCACGTCGAAGATGTCGCCGAAGGCGGAGTTGGTGAAAGCCTGACGCTCGGCCGTCGCGGGCTCTCCTTCGTCTAGGGCGGCGGGGTGGTAGGCGGCGAGGAACAGCTCGCGCAGCGCGCGGTCGGAACGGTTGACGGGCGAGACGCCTAGGGGTAGCTGCGGGTAGTCGGTCATGTCCCAGCCGTGCGCGGGGTCGAGCAGGAAGGCGACGGGGGTGTAAGGCGTGCCGCGCTCCGCGTGCCCCTGCGCGAAGCGGACGAACTCTTCGGTGATGCGCCCGAGCGGGTTGAGCTGGAACGGGTGCTCGCCCGGGGCGGGCTTGAAGAACTGGTCGAAGCCCTGTTCGAGGTAGACGGCCGACGCGCCCGACATGTAGTAGAGGTAGTAGCTCTTCCTGTACCAGGAGAGCGAAGGCCCCATCGTCGCGCCGTAGCGCGAGTGGAAGAAGTGGTCGGGGCCGGCGAAGTTCTGCTCCTTGGTGAAGGTCGTGGCCGTGTCGCCGAAGTTGGGCGCGTGGTAGTAGAGGAAGTTGCCGCCGTACTGGCGCGCCGCGCCGCGGACGAAGGCGATGCGCATGGCCCAGACGGGCTGCACCGCGGAAGTCTCCATGCCGAGCGTGCGCACGCCCCAGTCGAAGAGCGCGTGCGAGAAGGCCGTGGTCGAGGTGGACTGCGCGGGGATGAGCCTGTCCCACTGCGCGCCGGACGGAGTGCGGAAGACGCCCGCCCACTTCTCTTCGAGCGCGCGCGTGTAGCCCGCGCGGTAGGCTTCGAGCATCGCGCGGCGGGGCATGTCGGGCGTGAGCGTGGTGCGCGACGCCATCGCGGCGTAGACGTGCCCGATGCTCTCGCCCGAAATCCAGCCGACGAACTGCCCGCGCAGCTCGCCCCCGAGGAGCCCGAGCGCCGCCGCGCCCTCCGCCTCGGGGAAGCTGGCCGAGCCGTAGTTGATGTTGACGGCGAAGGGCGAGCGCGTCCGCCGTATGAAGTCGAGGAAGGCGCTCCCCTCCTTGAGGTGCTTCGGGATGTTGTTGACGTGGAAGACGGGGACGACGAGCGGCGAGCTGAAGATGGGCACGTCTTGCGCGCCCTTGTACTTCTCGACGAAGGCTTCAAAGGGCTCGGCGTGGAAGGGGTAGAGCGGGCGCTCGCTCGTCGGCCGCCCGTAGATGTCCCAGAACCCCTCCGAGATGTTCCAGGGCACGAGGAAGTCGCGACCCGCGAGCGCCGGGCGGCGCCAGAGCGCGGGCGTCGCTTCAGTCGGAGACGGCTTTTCGAGGAGAGGGGTCAGCGCCGTCCGCTTCGCCGACCAGTCGCTCAAAACCCTCTGCGCGTGGAAGGGCGGCTTGCGCCGGCCTTCGGGTTGGAAGCCGAGGTCGTTCGTGACGAGCACGCAATCGACCTGACGATGCGCGCCGGCCGCCTTCTCGATTTCGACGGAGAGGCGCGCCGGGCCCTTCTTCAGAGAGGCCGCGGGCGAGCCGTCCCATGCGAAGGCCCAGCCCCAGTACATGCTCACCTCGTCGTGCGGGTCGAGCACATCATGCGCGCCGAACTCGTGTCGGAAGACCTCGCGCCCTTGCTGCGTGACGCGGACGGCGAAGCTCTCGCCCTTGCGCGCCCAGTCGGCGTAGCGCGCCCAGACGCGGTACTCGCCGTCGCGCGGGATTTCTACCTCCTGAAAGAGCGCCGCGCGCGTCTCGTCGGGCGAGGCCGCGACCGAGTTCCACTCGCTCTCGCCGCCCTGCGTCCACTCGGCCGAGACGCCCGGCCCGTTGATGCCCCACCCCGGCGCCTTCTCGCGCGAAAGGTTCTGCCACACGGGATAGATGCGCGGCTCGTTGCGCGCGTCGAGCGAGAGCCCGCCCATGTTCTCGGCCTCGTACCAGAGGTACTCGAAGCGACCCGTCTGGTTCGGCTGCGGGTTGTTCTGTGCGTGGAGGGTTAAAGGAGAGATGACTGCGGCAATGAACAGCGCGAGAAGACGCTTAACAACTACATCGTGCGGCATTCGCGCATAATCGCAGATTGAGTCTTAGCGGCGCAATCGTTAACCACGGAGACGCGGAGGCGCGGCTTGAAGACGGTAAGTCAACAAGCCGCGCCTCCGCGTCTCCGTGGTGAATTTTCCGTTACCGCATCAACCCAGCTCGTCCAGACACTCTCCGAGCTGGAGCTGGCGGCAGGTGAACATGGGCGTGTCGCGCAGCGTATAGCGGCTCGCCTTCGACTCGCGCAGCTCCTGGACGAGGTCGAGGAAGTCCGAGGGGTAGTCGGTCTCGAAGGCGACGACGAACTCCTGGTCGTCCAACCCGAAGGAGTAGGTCGTGTGCAGCTTGACCGAGCGGTACTTCGAGCCGACGCGGATGTGCTCGTCCATCATCTCCTGCCGCTGCTCGACGGGCAGGCCGTACCACTCGCGCGTCTTCACGAACGGGTAGACGAAGAGGTACTTCGACTGCCCGGGCACGATGTGCAGGCGGTCCTCGACGTGCTCCGGGTTGTCCTTGTCGATGTACATCGAGCGCTTAGTCATCGAGAGGAACGACTGGCTCACGTCGAGGTAGCGGCCGAGGGCCGTCCCGTTCAGGCGCGCCGACATCTCCTGGAACGGGTCGAGCGAGTAGCCGATGCGCCAGATCATGAAGTCCACGTTCGAGCGCAGGCCGACGATGGAGTAGCAGTGCATCAGGAGCTGCCGGCGGTAGGACTCGAAGACCTCGACGAACTCGCGCTTGGCGTCGAGCTTGGCCTGCGCGTCGAGCATGCGCCACTCGGGGCGCGCCTTGTAGAAGGTGAAGGTGACGAACTGGCGGGCGATCTTCGGGGCCTTCTCGGGCTGCTCGGCCTCGCGCTCGGCCTTGTCGGCCAGGCGCAGCGTCGGGCGGCCCCCGCCGGCCTGCTCATGTTCCGTGCTCATGGTCTTACTTCCTCAAGACGTTCATTAAGGGTTTGAAGGGCTGTCTCTACTCTACGCGCGCGACGCGCCATCGGAGGAGAGTGAGTGCATGCCGGGCGAGACGTATTGTGCTTCGCGCCGCCCGGGATTGCAAACCGCCGCGCGTGCATCCGCACATTGTTTTCAAGTCCGCCCGCGGGCTCCTTCAAACTCCCGCGCCCTTACGCTATACTCGCCCCGCTCTTCCAACACGACGGACAACCGGAACGGTCTCCGAGCCGCCTTCTTCGAGCGCATGAAACTTCAACGGATCGCACTCGCCCTCTTCGCCGCCCTCCCCTTCGCCGCCGCCTGCGACGGCACGCAGACCGCACAGAACGCGAACTCGAACGCGCGACCCGCCGCCAACGCCGCGGCGGCGACGCCGACGCCCGCCCCGGCCGCGACGCCCGACGAGCTGGCCGCGGCCGCCGCCGACTACTCGCAGTTCTGCATCAAGTGCCACAAGGCCGACGGCACCGGCGGCACGGTCGAGCTGGACAAGGGCGAGACGATCAAGGTCTTGAGCCTGCGCGAGCACGGGCTGAAGGACTCGGACGCGGAACTCGCCAAGCAGATCCGCGAGGGCGGCGACGAGATGCCCGCCTTCAAGGGGCGCCTCGACGAGCAGCGCATCAACAACCTCGTCCGCTACGTCCGCCGCGAGTTCCACGGACGCACGACGACGGCCCCGGCCGCCACGCCCGCCCAGCCGTCACACTAAACACCCCGGCGCGCCTGTGCTATCCTCGCACCGGCGCGCCGCCGCACGCACCCGTAGCTCAGTTGGATAGAGCGTCTGACTTCGAATCAGAAGGTCGCAAGTTCGAGCCTTGCCGGGTGTATCAACTGAAAATCCTACAGACCGAAGTCAGTCGCGACGACTCCAGACCGTCGCGACTTTTTTATCTGTATGTGAATCGTCTCGGGGTCGCAATCAAACTGCAACCAAAGGGGCGGGCGTGGGGGTTAGTATCCTTCTCACCTAACGGGCGTTCCTTCTGAGAACGAGTGAAACTTTGGGGCAGGCCACGCGAGTGGCCGTAGGCGTCGGGGGTGGGGGCTCCCGACGCCTTTTCTTTTTTGCCGTCAGGCAGTCTAAGACTCGTTCAACAACCTGACCGGCTGGCCGACGGAGAGGCGGCCGGGGCGCAGCACGCGCGCGTAGAGGCGTGAGTCGCCGGGGTGGACTTTCTGCGAGATGCGTTTGAAGTCGCCGCCCGCGAAGGAGGCCCTGATATTCTTGCAGGGCGAGGTGTAGCTCGTGATCTGTACGACGGCCTCCTCGCCGAGCGCGAGCCGCGCCCCCGGGGCCAGCCCTGCCCAGTCGAGGCCGACGACCGTCAGATTCTCGCCGACCGAGCCGGGGAAGATCGGGTGCCCCTCCGCCTGTAGCTCCAGGACGCGTTCGAGCGCGAAGAGGCACAGGGCGCGCTGCGGGCCGCCGTGGTAACGCAGGTCGCGCTGGCGGTCTCCTTCCAGGCCTTCCGAAGTCAGCACGGCCTCGCGGACGGCGAGCTTCGGAACCCCTCCGCCCGAGACGTTGAGCTGGAATATTCTTCCTTCCACTTCAGCCGACCTCAGCCTCCGTTCAAAAGTTTACCGCCCGTGCGCGCCGGCGACGCGCTCCTTCAGCTCGGCCAAGCTCTCGCGCGTGTAGACGGGCAGCGAGGGGGAAGCCTCCTCCAACCCAGAATCGCGCCACCAGCGGTCGAAGCGCGCGCGGCTGACGGGGTCAATCCCCCGCCCCGCGTCCGAGAGGTAGAGCGCCGACGCCCTGGGCAGTACGCGCCGCGCGGTCGGCTTGATCTTCAGAACGTCGGGGCGCGCGACGAGGACGGTGAAGTCCGCCTCGAAGGAGCGCAGGAAGCTGTTCCCCTCGACGACGACGCCCGGCGACTTCACGCGCGCGAGCGCCATGCGGAAGCCCTCCTCGACCTGCGCGTCGGTCACGACCGCCCAGTGCACGTCCGACGCGCCCGCCTCCCAGTAGAGCCCCGTGTCCTTGCCCGGCGCGTAGGTCTCCGCGCGGCCGGAGCGGACGACCGGCTCCCCGCCCAGAAGGTGCGCGACGCAGCAGGCGTGCGGGTCCCGGCCGCAGGAGCGGTAGTGGCCGCGCGTCATCTTCAGGGCCTCCCACCCGCCGAGCGCGCGCAAAAGCTCGCACACGAGCGTCGTCTTGCCCGAGTCCGAGTTGAAGCCGCCGACGGCGATGACGGTGGGCCGCATACGCGCCACAGTATGGCCCCCGCGCGCCCGGGGGTTCAACCCCGTCCGCCCCCGAAAAAGAGGGCCGGAAAGGCATCCTGAAAAAAGTGCTTGACATCATAAAGTAGTCTGCGTATATTGCAGACCGTCGCCCGCGCCGCGGGCCGACCTCTTGAGAAGAGAGACTTACAGATGACGACGAACTCGAACATAGACAGACGCGCGACGGCGACCACACAACGGGCCGCCGGCCTAACGTCCGCCCCGTATATGGGCGCGGGCGCGAGGGGCGTCGCCTGCCCGAGCCAGTCGGCCTTTAATCTCGTCGGTCATAGCATTACCGCCCAGGCCCTTCGACCCGAAGGGTGGGCGCGCAAAGATCGTCGGCAGTTACAGAATTGATTCAGCGGGGGGCGGCCTCCCGCTCCCCAAATCTCGAAATAGTTCGTAGAGACTTGCGCGGAGCGGGCCCGCTTCCTCTGGGGAAGCAGAAGGCCCGCTCCTTTTCTTTTGCTGTTTGACAACCGAATTACCTTGAGGGATGAAGGCGGGAGGGTCACCCGCTCGCCCGCCTTCATCATTTATTTGCATCAGACGCCGAATCGGTCTGGCAGGCGGCCTGTAAAGCCGTTGCTCTTCGCGAGCCTGGGGGTTCGAGTCCCTCCTGATGCATCGACGGAAGGTTGGGCACGGGCACGCCAAGCAGTCCCGAAAACTGTCGGAGCTTAAACGCTTCTGTGGGTTCGACTCCCACACCTTCCTTCAAAAAGGGTTTTAGGTGTTGGGTTCTGGGTGCTGGTTAAAGCCAGCACCCAGAACCCCTTTCGGAGGCGCCGCACAAAAGGCAGTGCAGCGGCGTGCTAAGCCGCCGGGCGTCCGCGCCCCTGTGCGTTCGAGTCGCACCGCCTCCGCTTCCGAAGTACTGAGTGCTGAGTGCTGAGTACTGAGTTAAGAGCAAGCCTTGTCTTCCACTCAGTCCTCAGTACTCAGCACTCAGTACTCAGTACTTCTTCCGAACCCGTAGCTCAGAAGGATCAGAGCGCAGGTCTGCGACGCCTGAGGCCGCACGTTCGAGTCGTGCCGGGTTCGCTTCCCTTCCGGGGTCGTCTAAAGGGAGGACGCCTGTCTTTGGAACAGGTCATGGAGGTTCGACTCCTTCCCCCGGAGTGGCTCGTCGGTTTCGGCTGGTGTGGCGTAACGGCAAACGCACGGCGTTGAGCGCGCCGGGGGCTTAACTGCCCGCTGAGGGTTCGAGTCCCTCCTCCAGCATCGCACGCGGGAGTGGTGTAAACGGCAAACACACCGTCCTCAGAAGGCGGCCTTTGAGGGTTCGAGTCCCTCCTCCCGTATTTCTTCATGGAAGAGCGCGCGTGACCCAATCGGCAGAGGTGGCTCTCTCAAAAAGAGTCTCGGTGCGGGTTCGACTCCCGCCGCGCGCATCAAACGCGCGCGTAGCCCAAGCAGGCAGAGGCGGCATTCTTAAAAAATGCACGGTGAGAGTTCGAGTCTCTCCGCGCGCATCAACAGGGGCGTAGCATAAAGGCAATGCAGCGGGCTCCAACCCCGTGTTCCCGTCGAAGGGACTGATGCCTGTTCGAGTCGGGCCGCCCCTGCCAACGTCGAAGGGGTGTTGGGCGTTGGGTTCTGGGTGTTGGGGAAGAACCGGGTTTTAACCAACACCCAGAACCCAACGCCCAACACCCCACTTAAACCCACGGGGGTGTATGCAAAAGGCAAAGCGGGCTGTCCTTCAAACAGTCGCCCGAGTGGGCTTCGCGGGTTCGAGCCCCGCCACCCCTGTCAGACCTTTTCACTTTGGCCGTAGCTCAACCAGGCAGAGCGCCGCGCTGTGACCGCGGAGGTGACGGGTTCAAATCCCGCCGGCCAACCCAACATCGAACGCGGGGCGTTAGCCAAGCAGGTCTAAGGCGCGCGACTCTCTATCGCGTAAGCGCGGGTTCGAGTCCCGCACGCCCTACCTAACTTTACGAAACGGTGGCCGAGCGGCTGAGGCACTGGATTGTCGATCCAGACTACGCGAGTTCGAATCTCGTCCGTTTCGCCTTCTCACCTGCGCTGCAAGCTCAACAGGCACGAGCACCCGCCTCTTAAGCGGGGGGCTGCGGGTTCGAGTCCCGCGCGGCGCATTAACTTTCGGAGTGTAGCCTAGGGGATTCAAAGGCACTCGGCTTGGGACCGAGACGACGTGGGTTCGATTCCCACCGCTCCGACTTCATACGTGGACGTAGCTCAGCCTGGCCTAGAGCACCGGCCCGCCACGCCGGGGGCGCGGGTTCAAATCCCGCCGTTCACTTCCTCAAAGCCGTGAACGGTGAACCGTAAACCGTGACAAGAGAAGAACAGATTTTATCTCGTCACGGTTTACGGTTCACGGTTCACGCTTCCGGGCGGTTAGCTTAACGGATTAAAAGCGGGCCGCTTCGAACGGCTCCAGATGCGGGTTCGATTCCTGCACCGCCCTCTTCCATTCGCGGGAGTGATGTAAAGGCCAACATTCGAGTCTTCCAAACTCGCTTTGCGGGTTCGAGTCCCGCCTTCCGCATGGCCCGCGCGCGAAAGGCCGCAGCAGCATGAGTGTAAGACTGCGGCCGGGAACAGGCTGCACGGGCAACTTCCAAAACAGGCGTACGTGGCCGAGTCGGTCAAGGCGGCGGTCTGCAAAACCGTAGATGTCGGTTCGATTCCGACCGTGCGCTCTCAGACGGCGAACGGCCGCACGTTCGCCAAACTTCAACCCACACACACGAGAAAGGAGGCCGCGCAGTGTACCGGCTCAGGCTGTTCTACGTCGCGAGACTCTTCCTGCGCGCCTTCGGGCGGCGCGGGGAGGGCGCGGCCGTTCTGATCTACCGCAAGGGCTCGACCCGAGGGGTGGGCTAACGTCCGCGTCCGGCCGAAGGCAAGGCCCCGCGAGGGGCGAAGGTAGAAAGAAAGGTTATGGACACCGGATTGTTGGTCGATAAGTTCGCGCGCATGGGTGCGCGCCTACAGGTTCGAGAAGTTGTGAACGGTTACTACCGCTGGTCGCCGCAGCCGCCCGGCATCGACATCGGGACGGACGGCAAGGGCGAGTTCTTCGACATCCGCGTCGGGCGCGACGAGCGCGTCGAGTACGAGGTCTTAGACCTTCGGCCCGACGTGCGCCACCTGCTCCTGCTCGGCCGCCGCGAGGGCGCGAAGGAGAAGTTCCTCTGCGGCCACGACGAGCGCCACTGGTTCGTCTGCGCCGTGCCGCGCATGCACGTGTCGAGCGTCGCTACGGCGTTCGAGGCCCTCCAGCCGCCCGTCGTGCGCTGGGCCGTCATAGCCAACCTCCGCCGGCAGAAGGATCGCTTCAGCCGGCGCAACGAGGCGTTCGTGCGTCAGGGCGAGTGGTTCTTCGTCCCCGAGCCGAGGCTCAACGTCCCCGAATGGCTCGTGTGCCGCAACGAGCCGCTCAGCCGCGGCGGCGGCAGCAAGCCGCACACGTGCCAGTTCGCGTACCGCTTCGGCGGCGAGTTGGTCTGGGTCTGCCCGCGCCACCCGAACGGCGTCCTGCCCTCGCAGTACGAGCGGATCGTCAAGGGCAACCCGAAGGCGGCGCGTTGGGGCTGGCGGCAGTTCCGGCGCAACCCCGCGGTCTACGTGCGCGGGCGCGTGTGGCACAAGGATCACAAGACCGTCGTGCTCGACGGCTGGCACCGCGTGGCGATGAACACGGAGCAGGAGGCCCCGTTCGCGCCGCGCGTCGCCTTCCTCGACTGACGGCCTTTAACAGACTGCGGGCGGGTCGCGCACCCCGCGCGGCCCCTCACGCCGCCCGCACTTCCCTTTAGAAGTAGACAGTAGTCAGTAGCCAGTAGGTGCTCCGCAATTACGTGCCGATTACTCACTGGGACAAGTTCTTCTACTGACTACTGTCTACTGTTTACTCAAACTCATGAAAGGAGGTCTTGCCGGGATGAGCACTCTGAACGGCCGTGTTCTGCTCCTGAACTTCTCGTACGAGCCTTTGGGCACGGTCGGGGTGGCGCGCGCGATGTGCCTGGTCATCCGCGGCGCCGTCTCGGTCGAGGAGTTCGACGGCGAGAGGGTGCTGCGTTCGCCGCGCGCGGAGTTCCGCGTGCCGAGCGTGGTGCGCCTGCGCCGCTACGTCAACGTCCGACGCCGCCGCCAGACGGCGTCGATGAAGCGCCTGCGCATCTTCGTCCGCGACCGCTTCCGCTGCCAGTACTGCGGGCAGAAGCGCGGCGCGGCGGAGCTGACGCTCGACCACATCACGCCCCGCTCGCGCGAGGGTCGTTCGACGCCCGAGAACCTCGCCACGGCCTGCGTCGCGTGCAACACGCGCAAGGGCAGCCGCACGCCCGAGGAGGCGCGCATGCCCCTGCTCACGCCGCAGCGCCCGCTCGGCTACGGCCTCGAACACCTCCTGCTCTGCCACTACGCGGAGTCGCGCCCGGCGTGGCGCAAGTACCTCGACATCGAGGGCGTGCCGCTCAACAGTGAGCGGCGCGAGTCGGCCTGAACGCGGAGGTGGGCCGGACGGCCGGCCCACCTCCTTCACACACGAATGCAGCGGACGCGCGGAGGCATAGCTGACGTGGGCAAGCGTCGGCCTGAAACGCCGAAGAGGTTGGTTCGACTCCAACTGCCTCCATCTTTGGAACGATGAACTAGGAAATAGGAACGATGAACTGAAAACCAGATGTCTTTAGTTCATCGTTCAGCGTTCCTAATTCGTCGTTCCGATCCGGCCGGTTAGCTCAGCCAGGCTAGAGCGCCTGTCTTACAAACAGGAAGTCGGAGGTTCGATTCCTTCACCGGCTATTACATCGGGGCGCGGCTCATCGCGCGCGCGGGCGTGGGCGCGCGCGACCGTGGAGCGAGAGGCCGACTACCGGCGGCCCGCCCCGTCCAACATGCGGCGATGTAGCTCCAACTGGCAGAGCATCCGTCTCGTAAGCGGACTTGTGCGGGTTCGAGTCCCGCCATCGCCTTCACGCGGGCCTGTAGCTCAGTTGGACTAGAGCACCCGTCTTCTAAACGGGTCGTCGCGGGTTCGAGTCCTGCCAGGCTCATTAATGAAGTCGCTGCGGAGTAGCTCAGTGGCAGAGCGACGGTCTCATAAACCGTGTCGGCCGCGGGTTCGAGTCCCGCCTCCGCGATTGTTTTAGAGTTCGGGTTGGTAGCTTAACTTGGCAGAGCGACAGTCTTGCAAACTGTTAGGTGTGAGTTCGAGTCTCACCCAATCCATCCAACTCCCTCACAGCTTCATTGCGGCGTAGCTCAAACGGATAAACAGAGCGCTGGTCTAGTAAACCAGTGTGTGCGGGTTCGAGTCCCGCCGCCGCAGTCAGTGTGCGGGGATGTGCCCTGGCGGGCACGGCGGTCTCATAAGCCGTCCACCAAAGGCGGGTTCGATTCCCGCCCCCGCGACCTCTTCGATCCGGTCTAGCCGAAAGGTAAGGCGCTTCATTGTTAATGAAGATGATGGGGGTTCGAGTCCCTCGGCCGGAGTTTGTCAATAAAGCAGGCCGGTAGCCAAGCGGCTCAAGGCATCCGCCTTTTAAGCGGGGGATCGTCGGTTCAAATCCGACCCGGCCTATGTCACACGTCCGCGGCGCGTAGCTCAGATGGTAGAGCGCTCGACCGATAATCGAGAGGTCGGAGGTTCGAGTCCTCCCGCGCCGACTTTCCATTGCGGAGTCAGCTAACGGCAGGCTGCCTGTCTCTGAAACAGGTCACGGAGGTTCGAGTCCTTCCTCCGCAGTTCACCCTCAAGGTAGTTCGGTTGCCTTCAAAGAGACCTTTGAACCTTTGTCAAAGGGGGAACACTTACGATGGCGAACAAGTCGCTCTTCAAGTCGCTGGTGGGCAAGCTCGTCCCGGCGGCGGACGCGCGCAACGAGCACGGCGCGCCGGCCTACGCTCTGACGCCGAAGCAGGCGCTCGCGCAGTACGCTGCGACGGGCTGCCTCGGCGCGACCTTCTACGCGGGCGCGGAGGAGCAGCTCGCGAAGGTGCTCGAGCTGTGCGGGCAGGTCGAGCCGGAGTTCGTCGCGAAGACGGCCGTCTACGCGCGCGAGCGCGGCTTCATGAAGGACACGCCCGCGCTCCTGCTCGCGGTGCTCGCGGGCAGAGACGTGCGCCTGCTGGCGCGGGTCTTCCCGCGCGTCGTGGACAACGGCAAGATGCTGCGCAACTTCGTGCAGATCGTCCGCTCGGGCACTACGGGTCGCAAGTCGCTCGGCACCGCGCCGAAGCGGCTCGTGCGCGAGTGGCTTGAGGCGCGCGAGCCGTCGGCAGTCTTCCGCGCGAGCGTCGGCCAGGCCCCGTCGTTCGCCGACATCGTGAAGATGGTGCACCCGAAGCCGCGCGACCCGCAGCGCGAGGCCCTGTACGGCTACCTCGTCGGCCGCGAGCACAACGCGGAGGCCCTGCCCGCGCTCGTCCGCGAGTTCGAGGCGTTCAAGGCCGGCGAGCGTGCGAACGTGCCCGACGTGCCGTTCCAAATGCTGACGGCGCTCGACCTGGGTAAGGCCGAGTGGACGGCCATCGCGCGCCGCGCGCCGTGGCAGATGACGCGCATGAACCTCAACACGTTCGCGCGCCACGGCGTCTTCGACGAGCCCGGCATGGCCGAGCTGGTCGCGGGCCGCCTGGCAGACCCCGAGCAGGTGAAGAAGGCCCGCGTCTTCCCTTACCAGCTCATGGTCGCCTACGCCTCGACGGACGCGCGCGTGCCGGCGTCGGTGCGCGAGGCTTTGCAGGACGCGATGGAGGTCGCCATCTCGAACGTGCCGCGCGTCGAGGGCAAGGTCTACGTCTGCCCGGACGTGTCGGGCTCGATGCAGTCGCCCGTGACGGGCTACCGCAAGGGCTCGACCTCGGCGGTGCGCTGCGTGGACGTGGCGGCGCTGGTGGCCGCGGCCGTCCTGCGCCGCAACCCGACGGCGGAGGTGCTGCCGTTCGAGCACGACGTGGTCGGCGGGCTCAACCTGAACCGCCGCGACAGCGTGATGACGAACGCGCAGAAGCTGGCGTCGGTCGGCGGCGGCGGCACGAACTGCTCGGCCCCGCTGCGGCTCCTGAACGAGTGCGGGGCGGAGGGCGACCTCATCCTCTACGTCTCGGACTACGAGTCGTGGGTGGACGCGCGCGCGGGCCGCGGCACGGCGACGATGCAGGAGTTCGCGAAGTTCAAGCGGCGCAACCCCGGCGCGCGCATGGTCTGCGTGGACGTGCAGCCGTACCAGACCGTGCAGGCGGCCGAGTCGGCGGACGTGCTCAACGTCGGCGGCTTCAGCGACCAGGTCTTCGACGTGGTCGCGGACTTCGCCGCCGGCCGCCTCGGCGCAGACCACTGGGTCGGCGTCATCGAGCAGGTCGCTCTTTGAGGGATTGCGGAATGCGGATTTCGGATTGCGGATTGATGAGAGTGTTGCTTCGGTCAATTTCTCTCCAATCCGCTTTCCGCAATCCGAAACCCGCAATCGGCCGGGGCCGAATGCGTTCGTGACTACATTCGTCTGGTAACGAGTACGTCGTCACGAGAGTTTACTTGTCGGCCTCGACCTGCTCTTTAACTTGTTCTTTTATCTCAGCCCTTCGGGGCCGAATGCCGCCGTGACTACATCACCTGTAACGTGAAAACGTCGTCACGGTAACTCTTGTCGGCCCTCCGGTTCTTTGTACGTGGCGAATGCAGGTGTGAGTACATGGTCAAGTAGGTTCGACTCCTGCCACCCCCGTCACATGTGGGGGTGAACTCTCACCACTCTTGTCGCCACATTCTGCAACACTTGTCGTTCACTGTTCTTTGTACGTGGCGAATGCCGATGTGAGTACATGGTGATGGCGATGGGTCAACCCTTCGTCGTAGGTTCAAGTCCTACACCGGTCGCGTAAGCGTCTGGTAACTCTCATCAATCTTGTCGCCACTTCTCTTTCGTGCGTGCGGCGAATGCAGGCGGAACTACATGCCTCGTAAGCCGCGGGTTCCGGGTTCGAGTCCCGGCGGCAGCCAGCCATAACGCTGCCGTAGCTCAAGGGTAGAGCAGCGAAGTCGTTTCGTCGAAACCTTGTCGCCGCGCGCACGAACCTTTCAGGGCTTTTCACGTACCTGTGATTCGGAGTCGGAGAGATGTCGATCCTGACGCTTGAGGCCAAGACGTTCCGCACCGGCGAGGAGATGTTCGAGTTGCTGCGCCGGTTCGAGGACTGCACGCTGCCGCGCGAGGAGTGGACGCACGCCGCCCACCTGACGGTCGCGCTCTGGCACCTCTTGCAGTTCGACTGGCCGGAGGCGGTCGCGCGCGTCCGGCGCGGCATCAAGCGCTACAACGCCGCGCACGGCATCGTGGAGACGGCCGCGGGCGGCTACCACGAGACGCTCACGCTCTTCTGGCTGCGCGCGGTGCGCGCCTACCTCGAAGCCGAGCGCAACGAAGCGCGCGCCCTCGTCAGCCTCGCCAACGAACTGGCCGCGACGCACGACAAGGCCCTCCCCTTCTCGTACTACACCCGCGCCCGCCTCTTCTCCCCCGAGGCCCGCGCCGGCTGGGCCGAGCCCGACCTGCGTCCTCTCGACCAGGCGTAGAATTGGCGCGCTCGGGAGTACGCCCGATGAGGTGTCACGCGCCGCCCTCTGTTCGCCTGAAGGCGCGATTCCCCGGGGTATATCTAAGGAATCCGCCCAGTCGTGTGCGGTGTTCGCGTCAGGAATCGCATTTTTAGCATTTCGTATCGCGATACCCAAGCTTTAGATCGCGTTACGCGACCGGGGAATCGTGATTCACCATTTGGGAGTTACGATTCCCCATTGGGGAATCGTGATACGCGACCGGGGAATCGCGATTTTCCGGTGGGGAATTGTGTTACGCGGTTGAGGAATCGTAATTTCCCAATGGGGAATTACGATTCCTCAGTGGGGAATCACGTTACGCGACTGGGGGATTGCGTTACGCGAGTGGGGAATCGCGATTCCCAAGCTTAGTATCGCGATACTCAACCCTGGAATCGCAATACCAAGCCAGGGAATCGCGATTCCCAAGAGAGGAATTGTGATTCCCTGGCTTGGTATCGCGATTCCGAAGCCTGGAATCGCGATACCAAGCCTTCGTAATACCGACTTGCGGGTCGAAATAAGGTGACTAATTGCCGGGAGCGCGGGCATCCCTGCCCGCCTTGAGCGCTTTAGCGCGAAAGCCGTGGGACTTTATGTCTCGACGTTGAGATAAAGGGAAAAACTTGGAAGCGTGCTTGCAGCACGCTTTGGCGGGCAGGGATGCCCGCGCTCCCGGCGAGAGGGGCCTCATTTTATCTCGCAAATCGGTCTTATGCGGAAAGTTCGATTCTCATACTCCGACGTCGGGTGCGACCGGAGGCACTATCTTAACGAGTCCGACGTGTCGGTCGCCCTGAGCAGACTGCCGCCGGAGGCTTGGCAGGGGCTCAGGGCCGTCCATTTTAACGACCGGAGCCGGGGCGCGCGCATCCTGGGTTACGCGAACCCTCGCGGGCGCGACATCTCGCTCTGCGCCCTGCCGCCGGAAGTCAGCCTGACCCGCTTCTTAGTCCCGGGCCAGACACCCGAAATGTTCGGGGCCGTGCGCGGCAGCCAGTGGCCGGAAATCGCGGTCAGACGTTTCCTCCTCTACGACGTACTGCTGCACGAGATCGGCCACCTGCGGGTCGTACGCGAAGGGTCGCGGAGCGAAAGACTTAAGTACGCGCACGAAAAGCTCGCCCAGAGCTTCGGAGACGCGTGGCGGCGTCGTCTATGGGCCAGCCGCTTCGACCACCCCGACCCGGCTCACAACCCTCCGCCCGTGCGCGAAGTGAACATGAGCAGGTTACTGAAACTGTCCAAAGCGGGGCGAGCATACTAATGAGTTGGCCGCGACGCACGACAAGGCCCTCCCCTTCTCGTACTACACCCGCGACCGCCTCTTCTCCCCCGAAGCCCGCGCCGACTGGGCCGAGCCCGACCTCAAGCCGCTCGACTGAAGTAAACAATTAACCACAGAGACACAGAGGCACGGCTTGAAGACAGTATCTCTTCAAGCCGTGCCTCTGTGTCTCTGTGGTTAATTAACCGTAACGCTACTGCGCCCTAAGAATTGATAGCGGCTTCTTCGTTAAAACGTCGAGGCTTGAGAGCGCGCCGACGGCGGCGACGAGGAGGATGGTGGCGGCGACGCCGGTAGCGTTGAGGAGGGGCGC
This sequence comes from Pyrinomonadaceae bacterium, assembly GCA_035563535.1. Taxonomy (GTDB): domain Bacteria; phylum Acidobacteriota; class Blastocatellia; order Pyrinomonadales; family Pyrinomonadaceae; genus QHXN01. The sequence goes on from DATMVD010000010.1 coordinate 61,603, forward strand.
GAAGGCCCAGTCGATCTCGAAGACGTAGCGCGAGACGGCGTAGGAGAGGCCGTTGGCCGCCGCCGCGCCGACGAGGCCGGCGACGAGTCCGAGCAGGCCGTATTCGGCGAGCATAATCGTCAGCAGCACGCGCCGCTGCGCGCCGAGCGTCTTCAAGACCGCCGCCTCGTAGACGCGCTGGAACTTCGTCATGGCGATGGAGCCGACGAGGATGAGCGCGCCGCTCAAAAAGACGAACCCGCCGATGAAGCTCACCGCCAAAGTGATGTTCGACAGAATCCGGCTCACGCCGCGCACGATGTCGGCCACGTCGATGACGGAGACGTTGGGGAAGCGGTCAACGATTGCGCGTTGGAAGCGCGAGCGCTCGGGCTCGGTCGTCGGCCCGTCGATGGCCCCGACGAAGGTGGCGGGCGCTTTGTCCAACGCGCCCGGACGGAAGAGGACGAGGAAGCCCGTCCGCGAGTTGCGCCAGTCCACGCGCCGCACGCTCGTCACGCGCGCCGTCACCTTCCGGCCCTGTATGTCGAAAGTTATCGTGCCGCCCACGTCAATCCCGCCCGTGCCGCGCAGCACCTCCTCAACCGACACCTCCGCCTCTTCGGACGGCGACTCGTCCCAGAACTTCCCGGCAACCAAAGTCTCGTTGTAGTCGAGCCGCGGCCTGTACGTGACGACGTACTCGCGCCCCAGACGCCCGCGCTCGCCGCGCACGCCCGCCGCTTCGAGGTCAACCTCCTCCCCGTTCACCGCGGCGATACGCGCCCGCAGCGTCGGGATCAGCTCGGCGCTCGCGCCCGTCGTCCGCTCCACGATCTCGCGCACGCCTTCGACCTGGTCGCGCTGCACGTCTATCAGATACATGTTCGGCAGGTTGCCGCGCCGCGCCACGTCGAACTCGTCAAGCAGCCCCGCCTGTAACGCCTGAACCGACAGCACGAGGAACGCGCCGAGCCCCACGGCCAGCACGATGACGCGCGTCTGGTTGCCCGGCCGGTGCATGCTGTTAATCGACTGCCGCACGGCGAACGTCCCCAACCCGCGCGCGCGCCGCACGAGAAAGATGAGCAGCCACGCCGCCAGGTAGAGCACGAGCGCCGTCACGCCCAGGCCCCCGAGGAAGAAGACGCCCACGCGAAGCGAGCCCGCCTGCCAAGAGGTCAGCAGAAGCAGACCCGCGAGCACAAAGCCCGCTACGACCGCGCGCCACAGGTCGATCTTTTTGCCGGGCGCGTCCTGCTCCGCCTCGCGCAGGAGCATGTTCGGCTTGATGCGGCGGATGCGCAGCAGCGGCAGCGCCGAGAAGAGCAGAGAGATGAGCAGCCCGAGCCCGAGCCCCTGCGCCACCGCGCCCGTTTGCAGGTCGTACGAGAGGTTCGGCGGCAGGCTCTCCGCGAAGCGCGCGCGGACGAAGAGGAGCGCCGCCTTCGCCAGCCCGACGCCGAGCAGGCTACCCAGAGCGCCGAGCGTGAGCACCTGCGCGAGGTACGCCAGCGTCAGCCGCCGTCCCGTCGCACCGACGCACTTGAGCACGGCGATTGACTTCTTCTTCTGCTCGACGAAGACGCGCGTGACCGAGGAGACGCCGATGCCGCCGAGCACCAGCACGACCAGCCCCGTCAAAGAGAGGTAGTTCTCCGCGCGCGAGAACTGCGCGCCCAGGCTCTCCTCCGAGTCCCTGTACGAGCGCACGTTGACGAAGTTGTTGTTCCCGACCTCCGCCCGCAGCGCGCTGACGAACTCGCTCAGACGCCCCTCGGCCGTCTTGAAGAGTATCTTCCGGCGCGCGCGGCTGCCGAAGCCCGTCAGGCCCGCCGCCTCCAAATCCGCGCCCGCGACGAAGACGCGCGGGCCGAGGCGGAAGCCGCCGCCCGAGGTGCCCGGCTCCTGCTTCGACACGCCGCGTATCTCGAACTCGCGCTCGCCGATGCGCACGCGGTCGCCGACCTTCAAGCTCAGACGTTCGAGCAGCAGCGGCGCGACGACCGCCCCGCCGTTCTCGACCAGCGCGAAGTCGAACGGGCGGCCGTCCTCAAGCCTGAAGTCGCCGTAGAGCGGGAAGCCGCGCTCGACGCCCTTCAGCTCGACCATCAGCGTCCCGCCGCGCCCCTCGTCGGCGGGCCGAAGCATCGTCGGCGCTTCAATCGTCTCCGTCCGCGCCTCGACGAGCGGCGGGCGCGCCACCCTTTCAATCTTCGCCAGCGCCTCTGCCGCCCACTCGCGCGTCGTCTCGGCCTGCGCGTCGGCCGTCATCAGCGCGCGCGCCTCGCCCGCCACCGCGCGGTTGAGGCTCTGAATCATCGAGCGCAGCGCGACGATGCTGCCCACGCCGATGCCTATGCACAGGAAGAAGAAGAGCAGACGCCGCCACGACGCGCGCAGCTCGCGCCACGCAAGGTTGAAGATGAAGCTCAACGACGTGTCGCCTCCTCCAGCTCTTCGTTCTCTTCCCTGACGCCTTCGTCCCGCGTCTCGTCGGCCACGACGCTCCCGTCGCGCAGAGAGATGCGGCGGTCGGCGCGCGCGGCCAGGTCGTGGTCGTGCGTGACGAGGACGAGCGTCGTCCCGTGCCGCCGGTTCATCTCGACCATGAGGTCGAAGACGTGCCGGCCGTTGCGCGAGTCGAGGTTGCCCGTCGGCTCGTCTGCGAGGAGTATCGAGGGCTCGTTGGCGAAGGCGCGCGCGACGGCCACGCGCTGCTGCTCGCCGCCCGAGAGCTGCGAAGGGTAGTGGTGCGCGCGCTCGGTCAGCTCCACGTCTTCGAGCAGGCGGCGCGCACGCTCGCGCGCGTCGCGGCGGCCCGCGATCTCCAGCGGCGCGAGCACGTTCTCCAGCGCCGTCATCGAAGGGATGAGGTGGAACGACTGGAAGACGAAGCCGAGCTTGCGCCCGCGCAGGCGCGCCAGCGCGTCCTCGCCCATGCGCGTGACATCCTCGCCGTCGATGAGGATGCGCCCCGCGCTCGGCGCGTCGAGCCCGGCGACGAGGCCGAGCAGCGTGGACTTGCCGCTGCCCGAGGGGCCGACGACGGCGACGAACTGGCCGTCGGGAATCCGCAGGTCAAGCTCGCGCAGGATGGTCAGGCGCTCCGCGCCGGACTGAACGGTCTTTGAGACTTGGTATAATTCGATCATGAAAACCCTGCTGCCCGCATTCAAAAAGATTTCGCCCGCGGCTCTTTTGATTCTCGCCGCACTGCTTCACGCTGCCTGCGGCGGCGGTTCGCGCGAGCCTTCTCCGGCCGGGGCGAAAACGACCCCCGCCCCCGCCTCCCCGCAGACGCCTGCGGAGACTGTACCTAAAATCGTCGCCTTCGGCGACAGCCTGACCGCCGGGTACGGCCTTGAGCCGCAGCAGAGCTACCCCGCCCTGCTGCAAAAGATGATCGACGCCGACGGGTTCAAGTACGAGGTAGTCAACGCCGGGGTTTCGGGCGACACCTCGGCGGGCGGCGTCCGGCGCATCGACTGGTCGCTCGACGCGGGGGGCGTCCGCTTCGTCATCCTCGAACTCGGGGCCAACGACTTCCTGCGCGGCCAGCCCGTCTCGGAGACGAAGAAGAACCTCTCCGAGATCATTAAGCGCGCCGAGTCGCGCGGCGCGCAGGTGCTGCTCGCGGGGATGCTGACGACCACCAACACGGGCCGCGACTACGAGGTCGAGATCAGCGAAGCCTTCAAGTCTCTCGCCGCCGAGCACGACGTGCCGCTCATCCCCTTCTTCCTCGAAGGCGTCGCCGGCATCGACAAGTACAACCAGCAGGATCGCGTCCACCCGAACGCGGAAGGGACGAAACTCGTCGCCGCCACCGTCTACCGCCACCTGAAGCCGCTGCTTGAGAAAGATGGTCAGTACCGCCCGCGGTAGCGGGTGGGTCTTACCATGACGGCTTGATGGCTGATGAGAGTCACGCTGTTATCAATCAGTCAGGCTGCACTCGCCAGGCCCACCCGCTACCGCGGGCGGTACTGACCGCTATATGAAAGTTGATGTAATTGTCATCGGCGGCGGGGCGGCGGGGCTGATGTGCGCGTTCGTGGCGGGCGGGCGGGGCCGTCGCGTCGTGGTGCTTGAGCACAACGAGCGCGTCGGGAGGAAGATAGAGATATCGGGCGGCGGCCGGTGTAATTTCACGAACGTCAACACGACCGCGGGCAACTTCATCTCGCGCAACCCGCACTTCGCGAAGTCGGCGCTGGCGCGCTACACGCCCGCCGACTTCGTCGCGCTCGTCGGGCGGCACGCCATCCGTTATCACGAGAAGAAGCTCGGGCAGCTCTTCTGCGACGGAAGCTCGCGGCAGGTTATCGAGATGCTGCTCGCGGAGTGCGACGCGGCCGGCGTCCGCGTCGTCACCGGCTGCCGCGTCGAGGAAGTAAGTAAGAGCGGACTCTTTCAGGTTAAGACCGGCCGCGGTGAGTTCGAGTCGGAGTCTCTGGTCGTCGCGACGGGCGGGCTCTCGATACCGAAGCTGGGCGCGACCGACTTCGGCTACCGGCTCGCGCGGCAGTTCGGGCTGAAGGTCGTGCAGCCGGAGCCCGCGCTCGTCCCGCTCACGCTCGCGCCGCGCGACCTCGCCGGGTTCCAACCTCTGAGCGGCGTCTCCGTCCCGGCGGTCGTGCGCTGCGACGGGGCCGAGTTCGCCGAGAACGTCCTCGTCACGCACCGCGGCCTGAGCGGCCCGGCCGTCCTGCAAATCTCCTCCTACTGGTCGCGCGGCATGGAGCTGTCCGTAGACCTCCTGCCGGGCCGGGACGCGCGCGCCCTGCTCGAACACAGACGCGCGGCCGGAGCGGAGCTGCACACGGCGCTCGCGCAGCATTTGCCGAGGCGCTTCGCGCAGGTCTGGGCCGAGCTGTTCGCGCCGCCCCGCCCCCTGCGCGCCTACACCGACGCGGAGGTCGAACGCGTCGCCGCCATGCTCCACGACTGGCGCATCCGGCCCGCGGGCACCGAAGGCTTCCAGAAGGCGGAGGTCACGCGCGGCGGGGTCTCGACCGACGAACTTTCGTCCAAAACGATGGGGTCGCGCAACGTCCCCGGCCTCTACTTCATCGGCGAGGTCGTGGACGTGACCGGCCACCTCGGCGGCTACAACTTCCAATGGGCCTGGGCCTCGGGCCACGCCGCGGGACAAAGCGTTTGAGTAGACAGTAAACAGTAGTCAGTAGCCGGTAGAAAGACGGGGTTTTCTACTGGCTACTGACTACTGTCTACTGCCTTCTGATTTTTTCCTGCCACAAAATTCCGACCCGCGGTGTTTACACGGATGAGAGACGGTTGGTTTCTAGTTTTTCACCACAGGAGAGGAGTGTGAGAGTGATGGGACGCAGGACTTTGTTGAACTTCGTGGGGGCGCTGGCGCTGTGCGCGGCGGCGGCTGTGAGCGCGGCGGCACAGGATTTTCAGAAGACTTACAACCTCGCGGCGGGCGGTTCGGTCGAGATCGCCAACGTGTCGGGCGACATTAACCTGGTCGGCTATGAGGGGAGCGCGGTCGTCGTCAGCGCCTACAAGGAGGGGCGCGACCGCGACGTGGTCGAGGTCGTTGACGAGAGCACGCAGGGGCGCGTCGAGCTGCGCGTCGATTACCCGCGCGACTGCCGCAACTGCAACGCGAGCGTCCGCTTCGAGGTGCGCGTGCCGCGCTCGGGCAACATCTCCTTCGACAAGATTTCGACGGCCAGCGGCGACGTGAAGGCCGAGGGCTTTACGGGGCGGCTCCGCCTCTCGACGGCGAGCGGCGACGTGACGGTGCGCGGCGTGGGCGGCGACATCAAGGCTTCCACGGCGAGCGGGACGGTGCGCGTCAACGACGCGACGGGGACGGTCAACGCCTCCACCGCCAGCGGCGACCTGGAGGTCGAGATGACGCGCGTCGAAGGCACCGGCGACATGCGCTTCAGCACCGCCAGCGGCGACGTGCGCGTCCGCATGCCTTCGACCCTCGACGCGCGCGTCTCGATGTCCACCAACTCCGGCGACCTTGAGACGAACTTCCCCATCGAGGTCAAGAAAGACGCCTACGGCTCCGGCACGCGCGCCGAAGGCCAGCTCGGCAGCGGCGGCCGCGTCCTCAAAATCTCTTCGGCGTCGGGCAACGTGAGTCTGAAGAGCATGTGAGGAGAAGTAGGCAGTAGGCAGTAGGCAGTAGGAAACAGAGGCGGCGCGTCTCGGTCATTAGTCCGAGCGCGCCGCTTTGTCTTCCTACTGGCTACTGACTACTGTCTACTGTCTACTCTCTTTTGGCTCTCGGGTGATGCTTCTCGTAGACGCTCCGGATGCGCTCGCTGGTGACGTGCGTGTAAATCTGTGTGGTGGCGAGATCGCTGTGGCCGAGCATGGCCTGGACGCTGCGCGTGTCGGCCCCGTGTTCGAGCAGGTGCGTGGCGAAGCTGTGGCGCAGGACGTGGGGCGTGACGCCTTCGACGCCCGCCTTCTCGGCCGCGCGCTTGAGCGCCGCCCAGACGTGCTGGCGCGTCAGCGGGCGCCCGAGGTAGCCGACGAAGAGGTGCGGCGACTCGCGCCCCGCGAGCAGTAAGCGACGCGCCGGCTGGTAGCGCAGCAGCCACGAGACGGCGGAGCGCCCGACGGGCACGCGCCGCTGCTTGCTCCCCTTCCCGGAGCAGTAGAGCACGCCGCCGTCCACGTCCACGTTCGCCGCCGGGAGCGTGGCCGCCTCCGAGACGCGCAGGCCCGTCGCGTACATCAGCTCGAAGAGCGTCCGGTCGCGCACGCCCTCGGGCGTCGAGGTGTCCGGCGCTTCGAGCAGCCGCTCCATCTCCGCCTGCGTCAGGAAACGCGGGAGCTTCTGACCGCCCTGCGGGCGCGCGATGTCCGCGCTCGGGTCTGACTTGATGTGGCCGTCGAGCAGCAGGAAGCGGTAGAAGCCGCGCACGGCGCTCAGAGTCCGCGCCACCGACGACGGAGCCAGCCCCTCACGGCTCAAAGACATCACGAACTGCGTCAGCTCCGCCTTCCCCAACAGGTGCGGCTCGCGCCCCTGGCCTTCGGCCGCAGCCCTCAGCCGCGCGAGGTCGCGCCGGTAGCTCTCCAAAGAGTTCTTCGAGAGCCCCTTCTCGACTTGCAGGAAGCTCAGGTATTCGCGGATTAAATCTCTCGGCATAAGCGTGGCTGTCGCCCCCCTCAACTCGTCGGTCTGTCCGCCGGGGGGAGCGTGGCGCTGTAGTCTTCGAGGAAGCGCCGCGCGTAGGAGTGCAGGAGCTGTTCGACGCGCGCGGGGTCGTGCGAGGCGACGAGGAGGCCGACGTGGTGGCGCTTGTGGAGGCGGAAGACGACCTCGGGGTCGTCGTACCGGGAGGTGTCGGGCCACTCCTGGCGGGCGAGGGTGATGACGATGCCGGCGTAGTCGTCGCGCGTGGGGGGCAGCTCGTAGTGGCCGTGCTCGCCCGCGACCTCGATGCGCGCCCACTCGCGCCAGAGGTTGACGCCGCGCGCGGCCTCGACCGTCTCGGCGATGTTGGCCCCGCCGACGCGCGCCGCCGTCTCAAGGAAGTAGAAGCGGCCGTCGCCGCCCTTGATGAACTCCGTGTGCGTCACGCCGCGCACGAGCCCGAGCGTGCGGATCAGCTCGTGGTCGAGCGACTCCAGGGCCTGCGCGTCCGCCGACTGGCGCGGGACGGTGCGCGTCATGAACACCCCGCCGCCGTGCGCCACCGTCATCGGCGGCTGGCCGTACTTGCTGACGGCCGTAAACAGCGTCTCGCCCTGCCAGACGATCGAATCGACGTGGAAGATGTCGCCGGGGATGAACTGCTCGATGAGGTAGAAGGACTGGCGGTCGCCCAGCTCTTCGAGGAGCGGCCACAGCTCATCCGCACTCTTCACCTTCTTGATGCCGACGGCCGAAGCCTCGGAGCGCGGCTTCAAGACCCAGGGCGGCGCGACGCGGCTGGTGAAGTCCTGGATGCGCGCGTGGTTGAGCGCGTGGACGAACTCGGGGACGAGGACGCCGTGGTCGCGCGCCTTGACGCGCATGGCGAGCTTGTCGCGGAAGTGGCGGGCGGTGGTGTCGCCCATGCCGGGGATACGCAGGTGCTCGCGCAAGCTCGCGGCCGTCTCCACGTCGAAGTCGTCCAGGGGCACGACGCGGTCGATCTCGCGCGTGCGCGCGATGAAGCTGACGCCCTTCGTCACGTCTTCGAGCTTGTAGTCCTCGGGCAGGTAGAAGAACTCGTCCACCGACTCGCGCGGCCAGTCGGCGTCGCGCAGCTTCTCCATCGTGACGACGAGCACGCGGCAGCCCTGCCGCTTGCACTCGCGCATGAACTCCTGCCCCTTCTCGAAGGTGGCGATGCAGAGGACTGTGAGCGGTCGCTTCTCGGACAAGGACGGACTCCCCGGAATGTTTTCGGCGGCAGAACGCGGGAATGATAACGCATTGCAAGCGCAGTAGACAGTAGTCAGTAGTCAGTAGAAAAGAGAGGCGGCGCGCCCGACCCGAAGGCCGAGGCGCGCCGCTTAGTATTCCTACTGGCTACTGACTACTGCCTACTCGTTCTTGCTGCCTGCTGACCTCCTTCTCCCCCTCCCACTTCGGCGTGACGCCGAGGTTGTACATGAGGAAGGAGTAGATGTCCGCGTTCTGCTCGATGGCCTTGGTCGTGCTGCTCGCGCCGTGGCCGGAGCGGGTGTCGATGCGGATGAGGACGGGGTTGTCGCCCGCCTGCGCCGCCTGCATCGCCGCCGCGTACTTGAAGGAGTGCGCGGGGACGACGCGGTCGTCGTGGTCGGCTGTCGTGATGAGGGTCGCCGGGTACTTCGTCCCCGCCTTGACGTTGTGAATCGGCGAGTAGGCGTAGAGGGCTTTGAACTCGGCCTCGTTGTCCGAGGAGCCGTAGTCCGCGACCCAGTTCCAGCCGATGGTGAACTTGTGGAACCGCAGCATGTCCATCACGCCCGCCTGCTGGATGACGGCCTTGAACAGCTCGGGGCGCTGGTTAGCTACCGCGCCGACGAGCAGGCCGCCGTTCGAGACGCCGTGGATGGCGAGTTTGTCCGGCGACGTGTACTTGTTCTTAATCAGCCACTCGGCCGCGCCGATGAAGTCGTCGAAGACGTTCTGCTTCTTGAGCTTCGTCCCGGCCTCGTGCCACTTCTCGCCGTACTCGCCGCCGCCGCGCATGTTGGCCGAGGCGTAGACGAAGCCCTGCTCCAACAGCGCGAGGCGCATCGCGTTGAAGCCGGGCGTGGTGCTCACGTTGAAGCCGCCGTAGCCGTGGAGCAGCGTCGGGTTGCGGCCGTCGAGTTTCAAGCCTTTCTTATGGACGACGAACATGGGGACGCGCGTGCCGTCCTTGCTGTTGTAGAAGACCTGCCTGACCTCGTAGTCCGAAGGGCGGAAGCCCGGGATCTGCGGCGCGCGCCAGAGCGTGGACTTGCGCGTCCCGATGTCGTAGCGGTAGATCGACGGCGCGAAGGTGAAGGAGTTGAAGGTGTAGAAGACGAAGCGGTCGTCCCTCTGGCCGCCGAGCCCGCTCGCGATGCCGAGCGTCGGGAGCTGCACCTCGTTCTCGAGCTTGCCGTCGAGCGAGTAGACGTAGGCGCGCGTCGTCACGTCCTTCAGATACGTGGCGAAGAGCTTGCCGCCGCCGGTGTTGGCGCTCTGCAAGGGCTCCGCGCGCTCGGGCAGCACGTCCTTCCAGTCCTTCTCCGAAGGGCTCTTCGGGTCGAAGAGGAAGACGCGGCCGTTGGGCGCGTTGTGGTCGGTCTCGACGAGCAGCCTGTCGCCGACGTTATCGACGACGTAGAAGGACGAGTCCGTGACCTCGGCGACGACGGGCTTCCAGGTCTTGTCACCCGCTTTCACGTCGCGGTAGAAGAGGGCGTTGCCCTTCTTGCCCTTGCCGCGGTCGGAGACATCCATGACGGCGAAGCGCTCGTCGTCGGTCGAAGAGACGATGTGGAAGCGCTGCGGGTTGGCCTTGTCTTCGTAGACGAGTTCGTCCTGCGACTGCGGCGTGCCGACGCGGTGGAAGTAGACCTTGTGGTTCTCGTTCTTCGAGGTCAGCTCTTTGCCCTTCTCCGGCGCGTCGTAGCGGCTGTAGTAGAAGCCTTCGCCGGCCCAGGCGAGGCCCGAGACCTTGACCCACTTCAGCTCGTCCGCGAGCTGCTTCTTCGACGCCACCTCCATCACGTAGCAGTCGAGCCAGTCGGAGCCGCCCGCAGACTTGCAGTAGGCGGCGTGCTTCGCGCCGTTCGAGACGGAGAACGCGCCGAGCTTCGTCGTCCCCTCGGCCGAGAACTTGTTCGGGTCGAGGAAGACTTCCGGAGCGCCGTCGATCCCCTTCTGGAAGTAGACGACGTTCTGATTCTGGAGCCCGTCGTTCTTCGTGAAGAAGTAGTAGTCGCCGCGGCGGTATGGCGCGGTGTAGCGCTCGTAGTTGTAGAGGCGCGTCAGACGCTCTTTGAGCCGCGCGCGGTACGGAATCTTTTCCAGGTAGGAGAAGGTGACCTTGTTCTGCTCCTCGACCCAGCGCGCGACCTCGGGCGTCGCGGCGTCCTCTTCGAGCCAGCGGTAAGGGTCTGCGACCTTCACGCCGAAGTACGTGTCGTACTGCTCGACCTTCTTCGACGCGGGGTACTGAAGCCTCTGCGCGCCGGCGGCCGGGCACAGCACGCACGCGAGGAGCGCGAGAGCCCCGAGCCTTCTCATTCGAGTGGTAATTCTGTTCATTGCTTTATCCGTGTGTTGGGTGATGTCCTTGTGAATCTCTACTGTCCGATGCCCGCGGAGGGGCAGAGCCTGGCTAAGACGCATTCGCTACAGAGCGGCGTCCGGGCCTTGCAGACCTTGCGGCCGTGCGCGATGAGCAGGTGCGAGAAGGCGATCCAGTCCGACTCGGGGAGGAGCCCCGCGAGGTCGCGCTCGATCTTCTCGGGGGCCTTCTCGCCGGAGAGTCCGAGCCGCGCCGAAAGACGCGAGACGTGCGTGTCCACGACGACGCCGGAGGCTATCCCGTAGGCGTTGCCGAGCACGACGTTCGCCGTCTTGCGCGCGACGCCGGGCAGTTCGAGCAGCTCTTCCATCGAACGGGGCACCCGCCCGCCGTGGCGCTCGCCTATCTGCCTGCAAGCGCCCCGGATGGACTTCGCCTTGTTGCGGAAGAAGCCCGTGGACTTGATGTCGGCTTCGAGTTCCGCGGCCGGGGCCGAGGCGTAGTCCTCCCACGTGCGGTACTTGCGGAAGAGGCTCGCCGTGACGACGTTGACGCGCTCGTCCGTGCACTGCGCCGAGAGGATCGTCGCCACCAGCAGCTCAAGCGCGTTCGTGTGGTCGAGGCTGCAACGCGCGTCGGGGTACTCCCTCTTCAGGAGCTTCACGATCCGCCCGACGCGCTTCTTCTCAGAGGGGGTCGCTGCCACTCTTCCGCTCCTCGCTCACCTGCGCCGCGCGCGGCGGCGGGCGGGCCCGGAGGTCGTGGGCTTGGCCTTCTTGGGGGCCCACTCCTTCCTGACAAGGTCGTTGACCGCCTTCTGCGGGACGGAGAAGCTGAGCAGGAGGGTGTTGCCCTCCGTGCGGTTGACGAACGTCTTGATGGCGTCGAGCGCGGCGCGCGTCTGCGCGTAGTCCTTGTGCTTCGGCGTCTGCTTGGCCGCCTCCGCGCTGAGCCCCGTCTGCGCGGCGAGCAGCCCCATGCGGATGAGGCCGCTGAAGGCGGAGGCGTGCTCGGGCGCGTCCGTCAGCAGCGACGCGTTGAAGGTGTAGTTGAGCGCCTCCATGCCGTGCGAGAAGTTCACCTGCTTGACCCAGTCGATCATCTCGTTGGCCTCCTTGTTGTTCGGGAAGCCGACCTTGTGCAGGTAATCGACGAGCACGGGCGGCGGCTCCACCGTCAGGCTCCAGAGCGCCTGCGGGTCGCGCGCGGCGAGGTCAACCATCGAAGCCTTGAGCGCGCCGCGCCCGCCGGCCGCGTCCACCACGGCCTTGACGTAAGAGGGCACGCCCGCGACCAGGGTGTTGGCGTCGAGCGCCATCACGGCCACCTCCGGGTAGGGAATCGGGGTCGGGGTCGGGGTCGGCTTCGCCTCCCCCTGCCCCACCACAGTGTCCTTGGGCCACTCCTTCTTGGAGATGCTCTGGAGGTCGATGATCTCGAGCGTCTTCGAGCCGTAGGTCTCGCTGCGCGTCGTGACGTTCTGCGCGCCCGCGGCCACGCGGCCGAGCGCGAGCAGGGTGTCGGCGTTGAAGTTGCCGCGCAGCACGACGGCGAACTCGGGCAGGTTGTTGGGCGGCGGCGGGTCGGCGAGGCGCGCGACGACGGCGACGTAGTCGAGGCCGCGCGGGTCGAAGCCGACCTTCTGCGCCTCGGCCAGCATCTTCGCGTACTCGGCCGGGGGCATCACGCGCGGCAGCACCTCGTGGATGAAGCGGTGGGCGTTGACGTAGAGCACGGCCTGCGAGTCGGGCAGGGCCGAGAGCGCCCGGCGCGCGTCGGTCTGCGCCGCCGCCGTGTGCGCGAACGCGAAGAGGAGTGCGAGAGGCAGCAGGAGCCTCGCGGGCTTCAGTTTGCTCATTGGCTTCGGGCTTCCTTTCAGAGAAGAAGGGGGAGCGAGTAGACGCCGTCCAAAATAAAGCTTCAAAGTCTAAAGTTCAAGACGAAAGCAGTAGGCAGTAGGCAGATGGCAGTAGGCAGCCGCTCCGCGTGACGGGTGTTGAAGGATTAACTCGAATGTTCCGACAGTGGGGTCTTCAACTGCCTACTGCCATCTGCCTACTGCCTACTGCTCACCGGCACGTCGAGCGCGAAGCCGCCGGGGCGGGCGCGCGAGCCGGGCTCGGTGAAGCGCAGGTCTGCGAACTGCACGACCCAGCCGCCCGCGTCGGCGCGCCGCACGCGCGCCACGGGGAAGCGCGCGAAGTCGAGCAGCACGCGCGCGGCGTAGTCCTCCGAGGCGCGCCGGACTATCCCTTCGTCTTCGGCTGGAGGCTTCTCGAACCTCGCCACGTTGCGCAGGCCGTCCGGCCCGGACTCGCCCAACGTCATGTCGAAACGCCCGGTCGAGCGGTCGCTCTCCGCGAGGCAGCGCCATGTGAGCGGGTCGGCCAACACGGGCGTCGCCGCCACGCGCGACACCCGCCCGCCGTCCCGCGCGGCGAGTTCACGCGCCAACGCCTCCGCCCCCCGGCGCGCACGCGACTGCACGAGCGACATCGCCCCGCCGTAAAGGGCGACGGCCGCGAGCGCCGTCGCCGCGACCCGCCCGCCGGGACGCTCGCCGACCCCCTTCCAACGCAGGGCGGCGAAGACCGCGAGCCCGGCGCACCAGAAGACGAGTGCGCCCGCCGGGACGTCCGAGTCCGGCCGCGTCGCCACGCGTACGAAGAGCAGCGTGATGACGAGCGCCAGCAGGCCCCACCCGGCCGCGCGCCGGCGGCTCTTCGCCAGCAGGAAGCACGCGCCGCCGAGCGTGAGCCACACCCATGGGTCTATGACGAAGAGCAGGTCGCCGTAAATCCAGCGGCCGTCCCAGGGGAGGAAGGGGCGCACGCCGTAACTGTTCGTCCAGTCCAGCAGCGGGTGCGACGCCGTCAGCAGGAGCGAACAGACGAGCAGCCCCTTCAGACGCGCCCGCGGCTCACGCCCACGCGCACGCGCCCACACGCGCTCGGCCGCGCAGAAGAGCAAGGGGAACGCGACGGCCAGCGCCAGCGTCCCCACGACGGAGTGTGTTATCCCCCGGTGATGTTGGAGGTAGAAGGCCGGCCCGCGCGCGAGCGCGACGATGTCCACGTCCGGCAGGTTCGCGGCCGCGACGCACACGAACGTCGTGTAAGGGGAGACGCGCCCGAGCCCGGCCTTCGCGGCCGCCAGCCCGACGAGCGAGTGCGTGAGATTATCCACAGGATAAAGCCGTGAACCGTAAACCGTAAACCGTGACAAGAAGGAGACGGTTTTATCCTGTCACGGTTTACGGTTTACGGTTCACGCTCTTTTTAGTAGCCGAGTCCGCCGGTCGGCGCGGGCTCTTTCGGGAGTTGGGCGTAGCGCTCGGGGCTCAGCTCTTGGAGCTTGTCGGCGGCGGTGCGGGTGACGCTGGATTCGGGCAGGGGCTTGTCGTCCTTGCCCTTGGCGTTGCGCGACGCCTCGACCATCTGGAAGAGGAGGTTGACGGCGTCGTCCTTCTTCCCCTGCTTCTCGTAGACGGAGGCGAGGCGCAGCCTGACCGCGTTCGGCGGGACGGCACCCGACGTGCTCTTCAGAAGCTCCTGGTAGAGGGCGGCCGCGGCGTCGTACTGGGCGTCGGCCTCGCGCGCCTGCGCCAGGGCGAAGCGCGCGCGCGCCGCCACGTCCGCGTCGCCGTCCTTCGCCAGCGCCTCCAGCTCGCCGAGCCCCTTCGGCCGGTCAACCGACAGGAGGTTGGTCGCGGCGAAGTAGCGCGCCAGCTCCTTGTAGGGCGAGCCGTATTCGTTCTGCACCTTCTGGAAAGCCTCGACGGCCTTCTGCGCGCGCTCCTGCTCGGTCGCGAAGCTCGGCCCGGTCTGCCCCGGCGATTGCGGGAGGGTCGAGACGGGCGTCTCGGCGATCTTGATGGCCTGTCCGAGGGCGAGGCGCGCGGCGTCGGCGCGGCGCTCGCGCCACCAGTTGAAGACGAGGAGGAGGGCGACGAGCGCGACCGCCCCGACCGCGGCATAGAGGATCGTGCGCCCCTTCCCCTCGAAGCGGTGCGAGATGCGGCCGTAGGCGTCGAAGGTCGTGTCGCGGAACTTGTCGTGCTTGAGCTCTTTTGCGCGTTTCTTTGTCGTTGTGGCCACTGCTTTTATCCGGTGCAAGACCGCACTGTCGGGTGCGTTCTCCTTAGTGGAGTTCGAGGCAAAAACCCACTCTAACGGGGGGTTAGGGGGATGTCAAGCAAGGTCAAATCGAGAATTTTTCGTTGCCGGCCGGCGGCGCGCGGCGCTATCCTGTCGGACACTTTGAGTGCGCCGCCGCATCCAACGAACAGCGTGGAACTTTTTTCGGAACAAAGGCCGTCGGGCCGCTGTCAAACGTCTCAGTTGAAGGGGGCGAGGCCCTTCGACAGACCCTCCCGGGCCGACGGAGGACGCTTGTGAGCTTCGGAGAGCCGATCGCCCTCCGCATGGAAGCGGAACTCGAGGGTGCTGCCGACGTGGCGGCCTCGGCGGAGGTGCGCTTTGTGCCCTCGGCCGAAGAGCAGTTCCTTGAAAGGCTCCGGGCGGGCGACCCTCTGGCCTTCAACCGCTTGGTCGAGGAGCGGCACGGCGACATCTACGCCCTGCTCTACCGCCTGACGGAAGACCCGGAGGAGGCGCGCGACCTGGCGCAGGAAACCTTCCTGCAAGCGTTCCGCCACCTGGCGAGCTTCCGCGGCGACGCGGACCTGCGGACGTGGCTCTACCGCATCGCCGTCAACCAGGCGCGCAACCGCTGGCGCTGGTGGAAGCGCCGCCGCCGCGACCGCACGGTCTCGCTCGACGCGCCCGTCTCCGACGGCCAGGAGACGCCGCTCTCGGCGGGGCTGGCGGGGGGCGAAGGGCTCGACCCGGAGCGGCAGGCGCTGGCGCGCGAGCGCGAACGGGCGCTGCACGCCGCGCTCAGGTCTCTCTCGCGCCCCTACCGCGAAGTCATCGTGCTCCGCGACATCGAGGGGCTCTCGTACGAAGAGGTCGCCGCCACGCTCGACCTCAACGTCGGCACGGTCAAGTCGCGGCTCAACCGGGGCCGCGCCGAGCTGCGGCGCAGGCTCGAAGGCTCTTTGTAATTTTAGATTGTAGATTTTTGATTTTCGATTTATGTGTCCCGGAAGGACAGCCTCCAAATCGCAAATCTAAAATCAAAAATCCGGATGGCTGCCCCGCCCCGGCTTCAACCAAGATAACCCGGTGCCAGGGGTTTGGAAGCGGGAGGGTGAACTCGCCGGAGCAGACGCGGAGGACGCCGGGCGGGCGGTTTTGAAAACGTGGCCAGCAACACCCGTTATTCTACAGCCGCACGCCGCGCACCGCGTCGGAAGCGCCTGCCGAGGTAGACCGCAACACTGCTTCCTTACTTTTAAGGGAGCAGCCGGGGTCGGCCAGCCATCCGGGGAGGGTGTTGGGTGTTGGGTGTTAGGTTTTGGCTTTAACCTGCACCCAACACCCAACACCTACCACCCAAGCATTATGATGACGTGTTCGGAATCTCAGAAGGCTTTCTCGCCGTACCTTGACGGCGCGCTCTCGCGTGAGGCGGGCGCGGCGCTCTCAGAGCACGTCGGCGCGTGCCCGGTCTGCCGTCATCAGCTCGAAGAGACGCGCGCGCTCGTGCGCGGCCTCTCGCTCATGGCGCGCCCCGCCCCGCCCCCCGACCTCGCCGCCTCCATCCGCGACGCGCTCGTCATCGAGCGCGCCGCGCTCGAGCGCACGCCGCGCATCTCGCTGACCGAGCGCGCCGCGCGCTGGCTCTCGGTGCGCGTGATGCCCTACTCGGTCGGCGCCATCTACTCGGCCGTGCTCTTCGTGGCGGTCTTCGGCGCGCTGAAGCACCAGCTCGTCATCCTGCGGAACCTGGCCGACGCGCAGGCGCTCGAGAGCGGCCAGCAGCCGCGCTGGGCCGACGGCGGCGGCTACGACGTGACCCGCCCGCTCGCGCCCGACCTCGCGGCCGCGGTGCGCGCCAACAACTTCGGCCCCGAGTCGCCGACGCTCAACCCGCGCGGCGCGCTGGCCGCGCTGACGGTCGCGCCGCCGCGCGACGGCAACCCCGCCGACGACGACATGATCGTGGTCGCGGATGTCTACGCCAACGGCTCGGCCTCGCTCGCCGAGGTGGTCGAGGCCCCGCGCAACCGGCGCATGGTCGAAGACCTCCAGAACGCCCTGCGCAAGAACCCGGCCTTCGTCCCCGCCTCGCTCGACCGGCGGCCGCAGACCATGCGCGTCGTCTTCGTCCTCCAGAAGATGAACGTCGCCGACAACAGCTTCTAGAAGGCCGTGAACGGTAAACCGTGAACCGTGACAAGAAGGAAACTGCTTCCTCCTGTCACGGTTCACGGTTTACCGTTCACGGCTTTTTCTTGTCACGGTTTACGGTTTACGGCTCACGGCCTTCTTATTTCACCAGCGGGTACAGCCTCTCCGCCATGCCCGGGTTGATGGCCTGAAGGCGCTTGTGCGTCTCAAGCGCCATCTTCTTATCCCCGCTCTTCTTGTAAGCATAGGCGAGGTTGAAGAGCGCGCCGGCGTAGTCGGGCTTGAGCCGCACGGCCTCCGCGTGCTCGGGGATGGCCTCTTTGTAGCGGCCGAGGCTGCCCAGGGCGAAGCCGAGGTTGTTGCGCGCCTCGGGCCAGTCGGGCTTCAGGCGTATGACCTGGTTGAGCGTCTCCACGGCCTGCGCCAGGAGCGCCTTCTTCTCCTTGTCCCCCCTCGCGCCCTTCTGCGCGAGGTGGCCGTAGGCTGTGCCGAGGTTGAAGAGCGCGTCCGTCGAGTCCGGGTGCGCGGCCACGAACGGCCTGAGCATGTCGATGGAGGCGCGGTACTGCCCCGACTGGTTGTAGACCCAGGAGAGGTTGACGACCGCCTCCGCGTTGTCGGGTCTGAGGGCCAGGGCCTTCTTCAGCGCGTCGGTCGCCTCGGGCCACTGCTTGCTGCGACCGAGCGCGTAGCCGAGCTTCTGCAAGACCTCCGCGTCGCCCGTCTTCAGGCGCGCCGCGTCGCGGTAGGCGGCGGCCGCCTCCGCGTGGCGCTTGAGCGCGCTGTAAGAGTCGCCCAGGTTCTCGAACGCCTCCGCGTTCACCTGCGCGACGCGCGTCACGTGCGCGAAAGCCTCGGCCGCCTCCGCGTACTTGCCCTTCGCGTAGAGCGCCTCGCCCAGATCGAACTGCGCCTCCGAGTCGTTCGGGTCGATGGCCGCCGCGCGCCTGAAGGACTCGATGGCCTCGTCCTGCCGGCCCGTCGCGCCGAGCGCGACGCCGAGGTTGTAGTGCGCGTCGGCGAAATCGGGCTTGAGCTTGAGGGCCTGCCTCAGAGGCTCGACCGCGTCGTCGAAGCGCCCCGCGTCGATGGCCGCCGCCCCGCGCGCGTTGAGCGACTCGGCCGTCACGGCGGGCGCGGCCTTCGTGTTCGTCGCGGCGGGTCTCGTGTTCGCCGTGCTCGGCGCGGCCGGCTTCGTCCGCGCGCGCCGCGGCGTCGTGCGCTTCGGCTCGCCGCGCTCGCGCGTCGCCGCCTCCCTCCCGCGCTTCGGCTCGATGAAGACGCCCGCGCTGCCCGCCAGGTCGCCCTCCTGCGCGCGCGCGGCGGCGCAGAGGGCGATGACAGTCAGGACGCAGGCTGAGAGTAAAGGGAGTTGACGGCGGGGTCGGCGCGTTTGAATCGGACTGGCGCTGGTTCTCATGGCGAGTCTTATACTAGCGCGTGCGTGGCCGAAATTAAACAGATTTGGTTCGCCGGAGTGCCCGCCGGAGGCTCCGCGCGCCCCCCGGATTCCCGCGCACGGGCACTCGCTTGACGCCCTCTCGGGCGGCGTGTTAGGTTTCAGCTTCGTTCAATACAGCATGCAATTTGGATAACCGGCCGACCGGTGAACTTCGGGAAAAGAGTGTGAGCGCGACCACGCTGAAGCAGACGCCTTTGAACGCGATGCACCGCCGCCTGGGCGGGCGCATGGTCGAATTCGGCGGGTGGGACATGCCCGTCCAGTACCCGGCCGGCACGGTCGAAGAGCACGCGGCCACACGCACGCGCGCCGGCCTCTTCGACGTCTCGCACATGGGCGAGATAGAGGTGCGCGGTCCCGACGCGATTGCGTTCGTCAACCGCCTCTGCTCGAACGACGCGTCGAAGCTCGTTGACGGTCAGGCGCAGTACACTGCCCTGACGACGGAGCGCGGGACGGTCGTGGACGACCTCCTCGTCTACCGCTTCGGCCCCGAGCACCTTCTGCTCGTCGTCAACGCCTCGACGACGGACAAGGACTGGGAGTGGATCAACTCACACAGGGGCGACGAGGACGTTCGACTGACGAACCGCTCCGCAGACTTCTGCCAGATCGCCCTGCAAGGCCCCTCGGCGCTCAACATCCTCCGGACACTCACCGAGACGCCGCTCGAAGAGATCAAGTATTACCACTTCCGGGAGGGACAGGTTGACGGCGTGGACGCCATCATCTCGCGCACGGGCTACACCGGCGAGGACGGCTTCGAGGTCTACGCCGCGCCCGAGCACGCCGAAAGGCTCTGGCAGAAGATGCTCGACGCGGGCCGCTACGGCGAGCCCGACGGCGTCCTGCCCTGCGGGCTAGCGGCGCGCAACACCCTGCGGCTCGAAGCGGGGATGGCGCTCTACGGCCACGAGATAACGGAGGAGACGACGCTCCTCGAAGCAAACCTCGGCTGGATCACGAAGCTGAACAAGGGCGACTTCACTGGGCGCGAGGCGCTCGCGCGCCAGAAGGAGGAGGGCGTCACGCGTAAGCTCGTCGGCTTCGAGGTCACCGAGCGCGGCATCGCGCGCGACGGCCAGGACGTGTACGTCGAAGGCGAGCATGCCGGCCACGTCACCTCCGGCAGCCCCGCGCCGCACCTGAAGAAGAACATCGGGATGGCCTACGTCCCCGCCGAGCACGCGACCGCCGGCCGCGAAATCCAGATAGACGTGCGCGGCCGCAAAGTCGCCGCGCAGATCGTCCCCGTGCCGTTTTATAAGAGGAGTAGACAGTAGTCAGTAGTCAGTAGACAGTAGCGCTCCGCTTACGGAACGTTGACACTGACAGGCTGACCACCCGGCTTAGAAAGGTTTTCCTACTGTCTACTGGCTACTGACTACTGTCTACCAAGGAGAATCATGGCAAACGTTCCCGAAGGCTTGTACTACAGCAAGGATCACGAGTGGCTGAGGGTCGAGGGCGACACCGGCACGGTCGGCATCACCGACCACGCGCAGCACTCGCTGGGCGACGTGGTCTACGTCGAGCTGCCCAAGGCGGGCGAGTCGTTCTCGGCGCACGACACGTTCGGCTCGGTCGAGTCGGTCAAGGCCGTCTCCGAGCTGTTCCTCCCCGTCGCGGGCGAGGTCACCGAGGTCAACGAGTCGCTCACCGACGAGCCCGAGAAGGTCAACAACGACCCGTACGGCGAGGGCTGGATGCTGCGCCTCAAGCTCTCCAACCGCGGCGAGGTGGACAGCCTCCTATCCGCCGCCGAGTACGAGGACTACATCGGGTCGCTGGAGTAAGAGAAGGCCGTGCGCTACATCCCTAACTCGCCGGAAGAGCGGCAGGAGATGCTCCGCGGCCTCGGGCTCGGCTCGGCCGAAGAGCTGTTCGACTCGATCCCTCCGGACGTCCTGCTCAAGCGCCCGCTCGACACGCCCGCGGCCCTCGCCGAATCGGAGCTGTTGGAACTGTTCGAGTCGATGGCGGCTAGAAATGCGGCGGCGCGGAGGCCGAGCTTCCTCGGCGCGGGCGCGTACTCACACTACGCGCCGACCATCGTAGACAGCCTCATCCAGCGCTCCGAGTTCTTCACCGCCTACACACCCTACCAGCCCGAGATTTCGCAGGGCACGCTGCAAGCCATCTTCGAGTTCCAGACGCTCGTCTGCCAGTTGACGGGGATGGACGTGGCGAACGCCTCGATGTACGACGGCTCGACGGCGATGGCCGAGGCCGTTCTGATGGCCGAGCGCGTCACGAGGCGTTCCCGCGTGCTCGTCTCGGCCGCCGTCCACCCGGAGTATCTGAGCGTCGCCGAGACGTACGTCGCGCACGCGGGGATTGAGTTAGGAAGGCTGGAGGTTGACGAGGCGAGCGGGCGCACCGCGCTCGACGCCGCGGCGCTCGAGAAGGACGTGGCCGCGGTCGTCGTGCAGTCGCCGAACTTCTACGGCTGCGTCGAGGACTTGAAAGCGTTCGCCGACAAGGTGCACGTGGCGGGCGCGCTGCTCGTCGTCGTCGTGACGGAGGCCGCCTCGTTCGGCCTGCTGCGCTCGCCCGGCGCGTGCGGCGCGGACATCGTCGTCGCCGAGGGGCAGTCGTTCGGCGTGCCCGTCTCGTTCGGCGGCCCATACGTCGGGCTCTTCGCCACGCGCGAGAAGTACGCGCGGCAGATTCCGGGGCGTCTGGCGGGCGTCGCCTACGACAAGCAGGGGCGGCGCGGCTTCGTGCTCACGCTCGCCACGCGCGAGCAGCACATCCGGCGCGAGAAGGCCACGTCGAACATCTGCACCAACGAGGGCCTGATCGCCCTGGCCGCGACCATCTACATGACGGCGCTGGGGCGGCGCGGCCTGCAAGAGGTCGCCGCGCAGTGCGCGCAGAAGGCCGCCTACGCGCGCAGGCAGATAGCAGGGATTGAGGGTTACTCACTTCCCTACTCCGCGCCCGTCTTCAACGAGTTCGTCGTCCGCGCGCCGTCCGACGCCGCCGCGCTCCTGCGAAAGCTGGCCGAGGGCCACAACGTGACGGGCGGGCTCGCGCTCTCGCGCTACTACCCGGAGCGCCCGAACGACTTCCTCGTCTGCGTCACCGAGACGAACAAGCGCGCCGACATCGACGCCCTCGTCGAAGGGCTCAAAGCGTCATGACCATCACGAAAGCGACCACGCACGTCACGCAGAACGAGGCCCTGGTCTTCGAGCGCTCGCAGCCCGGAAGGCGCGGCTACCGCCTGCCCGCGCTCGACGTGGAGGAGACCGCGCTCGACGAGCTGCTCCCGGCGGAGTTGCGCCGCGACGACGACCTCGAAGGCGTGCCCGAGCTGTCCGAGCCCGACGTGGTGCGACACTTCACGCGCATCTCGACGTGGAACTACAACATCGACCTCGGCCTCTACCCGCTCGGCTCCTGCACGATGAAGTACAACTCGCGCTTGAACGAGAAGGTCGCGCGCATCCCCGGCTTCGCCAACCTCCACCCGCTCGCGCCCGCGGAGGACGCGCAGGGCGCTCTGCAGGTGATGTACGAGTTGCAGCAACACCTGGCGGAGATAACGGGGCTGCCCGGCGTCTCCCTGCAACCGGCCGCGGGCGCGCACGGCGAGATGACCGGTATCATGATGATCCGCGCCTTCCTCGACGCGCGCGACGGCACGACCTCGGACGAGGCGAAGCGCCGCAAGGTGATGCTCATCCCCGACTCGGCGCACGGGACGAACCCCGCGTCGGCCCACCTCTCGGGCTTCACCGTCAAGACCATCCGCTCGACGAGCGAGGGCCTGACCGACCTCGAACACCTGCGCGAACTGTGCGCGGCGGGCGAAGTGGCGGGGCTGATGCTGACGAACCCGAACACGTGCGGCATCTTCGAGCGCAACATCAAGGAGATTTGCGACATCGTCCACGGGGCGGGCGGGCTCGTCTACATGGACGGCGCGAACATGAACGCGCTGGTGGGCGTCGCGCGCCCCGGCGACATGGGCGTGGACGTGATCCACTTGAACCTCCACAAGACCTTCTCGACCCCGCACGGCGGCGGCGGCCCCGGCTCCGGCCCCTGCTGCTGCACCGCGGAGCTTGAGCCCTTCCTCCCCGTCCCGCGCGTCGCCAGGACGGGCGACGACGCTTACAGACTCGACTTCGACCGGCCGCAGTCCATCGGGCGCGTCAAGGCCTTCTACGGCAACTACGGGATGCACCTGCGCGCGCTCGCCTACATCCTGACGCACGGGAACGACGGCCTGCGCGAGGCGACCGAGGCCGCGGTGCTGAACGCGCGCTTCATCGCGCACGGCCTGGCCGACACCTTCGACCGCCCCTTCGACTCGCCGCCGATGCACGAGTGCCTCTTCACCGACAAGCGGCAGACGCGAAAAGGGGTTCACACGCTCGACATCGCGAAGCGGCTCATCGACTACGGCTTCCACCCGATGACGATCTACTTCCCGCTCATCGTGCAGGGCGCGATGCTCATCGAGCCGACCGAGTCGGTCGGGCGCGCCGAGCTTCAGCAGTTCGTGGACGCGATGAAGGAGATCGCGCGCGAGGCGGCCGAGGACGCGCAGACCGTCCTGGACGCCCCGCACACGACGCGCGTCGGCCGTCTCGACGAGGCCGCCGCCGCCCGCAAGCCCGTCCTCCGCTGGCGACCCGCCGAAGCGGCCGCGGGGGCCTGAGATTAACCACAGAGACACAGAGACGCGGCTGGAAGACTTATGTGCTTCCAGCCGCGTCTCTGTGTCTCTGTGGTTAAATACTCTTACATCAAACGGGAGGTTCGTTCCATGTTCGAGATGCGGCCGGTCGGCTTCGTCAGGAGCCAGTACACGGACACCTCGCAGGTGCCGAAGGGCTGCGGCGCGAAGCACGAGGCGGAAGGCTTTATCGAGATTCTTGCGGAGTTCGAGGGGGGCCTCTTAGACATCGAGGGCTTCTCGCACCTCTTCGTCATCTGGGTCTTCGACCGCGCCGGGGGGTTCGAGCTTCAGGGCGTGCCGCCGACCGACACTCGCCCGCACGGCGTCTTCGCCACGCGCTCGCCGCGCCGCCCCAACCCGCTCGGCCTCACGGTCGTCCGGCTGCTCGGGCGCGAGGGGCGGCGTCTGAGGGTCGCCGGGCTGGACATGCTCGACGGCACGCCCGTCCTCGACCTCAAGCCCTACCTCTCAAGCGTGCCCGAAGCCGACCTGCGGCGCGGCTGGCTCGCCGAGGCCGAGGCGCGCCGGTCGCCTTAGTCCCCTTAATCGAAGTCGAGCGGGTTGCGGTAGGGCGTGTCCTTACCCTTGTCCTTCTCGGCGCGCTTCATCGCCTCCTTGAACTTCTCTTCGAGCAGGCGCTCACGGTCTTTGACCGAGCCCAGCTCCTGCGAGAAGACCTGCTCGCGCAGCTTCTTCCGGTTCTCCATCTCCTTCGCCATCTCCTCGAACGAGGCGAGCGGCTTCGCCTTCTCCTCGTGCGAGATGATGACGCCCGTCTGCGCGTCCACCACGATGACCGCCTCGCAACACGGGCAGATGACCGTCCAACTCTTCGTCTCGGCCACGGCCTTAACCCTCCCGAAAGTGAAAGCCCCGCGGGGCGCGATTCGCTGCCGAGTATAACACCGCGCGCGACTCCCGCCCGTAAAAGGAAAAGGCGCCTGGATGGCGCCTTTCAGTCGTTGAAAACAAAGCGCGAGACGGGGATCGAACCCGCAACCCTCGGCTTGGGAAGCCGATGCTCTACCATTGAGCTACTCGCGCATTAACAGCGTATCTTCACAGAAACCCGCATAGCAATCGAGCTAAGCCTGCGCTATTTCATCCTGCTCACCACATGAAGTTAAAAGGTAATTCTTAGCCCACCTTATTCGTTTATTCTGCCCGCTCAGAGTTGGGTTTAATCTAAGGCTGGCAACCGTATGCCCAACTTCCCCAACTGGAATTACGTACACATCCCCGGTCTCTAGATTAAGCACTGCGAACAAGTCTGCCGCGTCCTTATAGTCTCGTCTCGTTCCTGCGTTTCCGGAAAAGCTGCAAGCGTTGAACAGTAAGCCGCCGTTACGAACTCTTCCTGTTTTACATTGAACCCTTTGGATGCTCCGCCCGTCATCAACGATGAGATCGTATTTGTGACCGTCACCAAAAGGGAGCGATACCAAGTAACCCGCCTCCACGAATGCGGCGAGTATTTTAGATTCTGTGAGGGTTCCTTTTTCTCTCGTTTCCATTAGCTAATGCGATAGCATTGCTCCACGACCGCAAGTAACGGTTAAAAAGATACTCAACCACATTACACCTGTCAAATCCCCTTCCCGTCGCGCATTTCGTCGAGGGCGGCGACGAGACGTTCGATGTCCGACTCGTCGTTGAAGTAGTGCGTGGCGGCGCGGAAGCCTTCGGGTTTGATGGTGACGGCGACGCGGCGGCGGGCGAGGTGTCTGACCGTGGCGCGGGGGTCTGCGGCGCGGACGAGCGTCTCGCCGGAGCGGAGGCGTTCTTCGCCGAGCGGCGAGAGGACTTCGTGCCCCGCGGCCTTCAGGCTCTCCGTCAGGCAGCGGTTGAGCGCGAGGGCGCGCCGCCCGACGTTCTCCACCCCGAGTTCGAGCAGGCGGCGGACTGACTCGCCGAGGGCGAAGATTCCCGCGAAGTGCGGGCAGCCGGTCTCGGCGCGCGCGGCGGCGTCCGTGCGCAGCTCGTAAGAGTCGTTGCGCATCGCGAAGGGGTCTTCGACGCTCATCCAACTGGCGGCGCGCGGCCTCGTCTTCCCCAAAAGCTCGCGCGAGAGGTAGACGAAGCCGGAGCCGTAACCCGCGAGCAGCCACTTGTGCCCCGTCGAGCAGAGCGCGTCGATCTTCATACGCTTCACGTCGATGGGGAAAACGCCGGCCGACTGCGCCGCGTTGACGACGAAGAGGTGGCCGCCCTTCCCCTCGCCGACCTCTTCGACCGGCATGCGGAGGCCGTTCGAGTACTGGACGTGGCTCAGGCAGATGACAGACCTCTCCGCGCCCGCGGCCGCGAGCACGTCTTCGGCGCGCACGACGCCGCCGCGCGCCTCGACCATGCGGACGCGCGCGCCCCGGTGGAGCCAGGGGATGGTTGTGACCGGGAACTCCAGGTCGCAGGAGACGACGGGCCCCGCGCCTTCGAGCGCGTCCACGATGAGGTTCATGCCCGACGAGGTGTTCGTCGTGAAGGCTATCTCCTCGGGCTCGGCGTTGACGAGGCGCGCCACGTCCGCCCGCGCCCGCTCGCGCCGCGCGAGCCAGTGCTCCCAGAGGCGGTCGCCCGACTCCGACGACTCGCGGTAGAACTGCGCCGCCGCCTCGCTCACGCGGCGCGAGACCGGCCCCGCGCCCGCGCTGTTGAGGTACGCGTAAGTTTCCGCCGCCGGAAACTCCGCGCGCACGCCCGCCCAGTCGGAGTCGTCAGCCGTGTCGGCGTTTATGTCCCGGACTTCGGTCGTCATGGTTCCACGTGCTTGACGGTCGCCGACCCACAGACTATCTTCGCTGCAACCGCCGCGGACAGAAACTTTTCTTGACGGAGTAGAGAGCAGATGCCACAGACGACGGTCGCCCCCGCCTGGGCGATCCCCGGTTACCTCGAAGCGCGCGAGGGGCGACTCTTCATCGACGGCGCGGACTCGGCGCAGTTGGCCCGGGAGTTCGACACGCCCCTCTTCGTCTTCTCCGAGCGGCGCGTCCGCTCGAACGTCGGGAGGCTTAAGAAAGCCGCCGAGGGCGTCGGGCACCCCGTCCGCTTCTTCTACGCCTCGAAGGCGAACTCGACGATGGGGCTGCTCGGCGTAGTCCGCGACAGCGGCATCGACTGCGAGGTCAACTCGGGCGGCGAACTCTTCAAGGCGCTGCGCGCCGGCTTCCGCCCCGACCAGCTCATCTTCAACGGCACGAGCAAGACCCCGCAGGAGGTCGATGAGGCGATCGGCGCCGGCATCTACTCCATCAACGCCGACTCCGTCTACGAGATCGAGTTGATTGAAGCACGCGCCCGCGCGCTCGGCAAGCGCGCCCGCGTCGCGCTCCGCCTCGTCCCCGAAATCGGCACGCGCTCGCACCTGGGGCTTCAGACGGCCCTGTTGACCTCGAAGTTCGGCATCACCTCTTCCGAAGTCCTCGACGCCTTCCGCCGCGCGCTGCGCTCGCCCGAGCTGCTCCACGTCTCGGGCATACACATCCACGTCGGCTCGCAGACGCCGGACGTGGAGCCGTTCGCCGCGGCGTTCAAGACGATGTGGGAGCATCTGAAGACCGTCCACGAGGAGTCGGGCCACGCGCTCGAACACATCAACCTCGGCGGCGGCATCCCCGTCAACTACCTGCGCGACCGCTCGCAGGCCGACGAGCTTCCCCAAGGCGAGCGCGAGATGCTCGGCGCGGAGCTTGAGCCCGCGGACGTGCTCTCGGCGGCGCTCCGGGCGGCGCGCGACTCGGCGCGCACGGCGCGGGCCTCCCACCTGCTCGAAGGCTTGACCATCCTTCTCGAACCCGGCCGCAGCGTCATCGCCGACGCGGGGACGCTCCTCACCTCCGTCCGCAACATCAAGCGGAGGCCCGAGACGGGCGACGTGTGGCTCCTCACGGACGCGGGCTTCAACCTCCTGCTCTCGATGACGACCTACAAGTGGTACTACCACGTCGTCTCCGCCTCGCGCGCCGACGCCCCGGCCGAGGAGCCTTACAAGGTCGCCGGGCCCCTGTGCGACTCGGGCGACGTCTACTTCGACATCGAGCGCGAAGGCCGCCTGCCCGACTACAGAAAGCTTCCCGACAACGTGCGGCCGGGCGAGCTGCTCGCGCTCCTCAACACCGGGGCCTACACCATCGCGCAGATGTTCCCCTACAACGGCCGCCCCCTCCCCGCCGTCGTCCTCGTCCGCGAGGGGGGCCGACCCGAACTCATCCGCCGCCGCGACACGTACGAAGACCTTTTGACGAACGAGGTCTGGTAGGGACTGCCCCACATGAGCGCCCGCCGCACACTGATTCTGGCTGCGCTGCTCTTCGCGCACGCCGCCCGCGCGCACGCGCAGACGGCCGCGCCGCAGGGCGACGGCGAGCACCTCGCGCGCGTCGTCCGCGCGGTTCAGGCGAAGCTCGACGAGGCGCGCGCGCGTTGGAACTTTCCGGGCGCGACCGCCGGGTTCGTTCTGCCCGACGGGCGCTCGGCCTCCGTCGCCACAGGGCTCTCCGACCTCGAAGCGAAAACGCCGCTCAGGCCGACGGACAGGATGCCCGCCGGGAGCGTCGGGAAGACCTTCGTCGCGGCCGTCGCGCTCCAACTGGTTCAGGAGAAGAAGCTCTCGCTCGACGGCAGACTCGCGGAACTGCTCGGCGGCGAGAAGTGGTTCGCGCGACTGCCGAACGCGGACGAGTTGACGCTCAAGATGCTGCTCAACCATTCGAGCGGCATCCCGAATCACGCCGAGGACGAGGGCTTCCTAAAGGAGCTGTTCAATCATTCGGCGAGGGATATCAAGCGCGAGGAGTTGTTGGCTTACGTCCTCGGCAAGCGGCCGCTCTTCCCCGCGGGCATGGGCTCCTACTACTCCGACACCAACTACATACTCGCCGGTCTCGCCGTCGAGAAGGCGGCAGGAAAACCCCTCTACGAGCTGGTCGCGGAACGAATCCTGAAGCCGCTGCGGCTCGACGCGACCATCCCGTCAAACGCGCCGACGCTGCCGGGCGTCGCCAACGGTTACTTAAAGGGTAAGCCCGTCATCGTCGGCGGCCGCTTCACGGTCAACCCGCAGTGGGAGTGGGCGGGCGGCGGCTTCGCCTCCACGGCCGAAGACCTCGCGCGCTGGGCAAGCGCGCTCTACGGCGGGCGAGTCCTGCGGCCCGAGGCGGTCGCGCAGATGCAGAACGGCTTCGGCACACGGGTACATGAGAACAGGTGGGGGTGGGCATACGGCCACGCCAGCGAGTTCCCCGGCTACCTCTCAGACGTGCGCTACTACGCGTACCCCAAGATATCCGTGGCCGTCCAGGTCAACGCCGACGAGCCCGAGGGCGCGCGGCAGTTCATCGCCACGGCCGCCGACGACATCGCGCAGGTCATCGTCAGCGAATGGAGGGGGCGGAGCGTCTCCGAGGCGGACGCGGCCGCGCTGATACTCCTGACCAAGAGGTGGCTGCGGCTGCTGGACAAGCGCCGAATTGCCGAGGGCCGTGAGGCGCTCTCGGTCGAGATGAAGGCGAAGTTCGACGCGGAGCAGTGGAGGCAGTTTCTCGACAGGCCCGGCAAGCTCAAGTCGCGCAGAATAAGGCACGTAGAATTCTACGACCCCGAAGCCGGGAGTATCTTCCTGAGCTTCGAGAGTTCTTTCGAGAAGTGGAAGTCTGTCGAAGAGGTCATAATTCTGACTATCGAGGGCGGCACGTGGCGCGTAGCGGCCTACACGATGGGCGGCCGTTGAAGGCCCTCGCTCGCGCACCTGAACTCCTATGTCAAAAGCTGAACAGCGCAACCTGACGCTGGTGCGCGGGCTCGGGCTCGTGGCGGCCGTGTCGATCATCATCGGGAACGTCATCGGGACGGGCGTCTTTCTGAAGGCGCGTGTGATGACGTGCAACGTGGGGACGCCGGGGATGGTTCTGACCGTGTGGGTCGTGGCGGGGCTCCTGAGCCTGGCGGGCGCGCTCACCTACGCCGAGCTGGCGGCGATGATGCCGCGCGCGGGCGGCGAGTACGTCTTCATGCGCGAGGCGTACGGCCGGGGCGCGGGATTCCTGAGCGGGTGGATGCAGATACTGATCGCGAAGACCGGCTCGCAGGCTTCGGTCGCGCTCATCTTCGCCAACTCGCTCAACGACCTCACGGGCAGAAGGGTCGAAGGCTTGGGCGGCTTCGGCGTGCAGTTGACGGCCATTCTCGTGCTCGCCGCCATCACGCTGCTCAACTGCGCGGCCGTGAAGGTGAGCGGGTGGGTGGCGACCGCCCTCACGCTCGTCAAGCTCGCGCTCGTCATGGGCGTCGGCGTGGGCGCGTTCCTTCTGGCGCAGGGGAGCTGGGGCCACTTCGCGCTGGCGAACGTGGGCGGCGCGTGCGAGGGCGTGTCGGCGTCCGCGGTGCTCGGCGTGGCCGGCTTCGGCGCGGCGATGCTGGGCGCGCTGTGGGGCTACGACGGCTGGAACAACCTGACGTTCGTCGCCGGCGAGATCAAGGAGCCGCAGCGCAACATCCCCATCGCGCTCATCGGCGGCACGATCCTCATCATGCTGCTCTACGTCTTCATCAACGCCGCCTACTTCTACGCGCTGTCGCCGACGGCCGTGGCGAACGTCTCGGCCAACTCCTCGGTCGCGGCCGAGGTGACGAACTCCTTCATGTCAACCTTCGGCGAGTCGGCGAAGGCGCTGGTCGCAGGGCTGGTGGCGGCGGCGCTGATGGCCTCGTCGGTCGGCACGCTCCACACGTCGGTGCTGACGGGCGCGCGCGTGCCTTACGCGATGGCGCGCGACGGCCTCTTCTGGGAGAGGCTCTCGAAGATTTCGGAGGTGACGCGCGTCCCCGCCCGCGCCGTGCTCGCGCAGGGGCTGTGGGCGTGCGCGCTCGTCCTCATTCTCCAGAAGTTCGACAAGCTGACCGACTACGTCGTCTTCGGCTCCTACATCTTCTACGGGCTGGTGACGGCCTCGATCTTCGTCTTCCGCCGACGGCAGCCGCACGCCGAGCGGCCGTACAAAGCCTGGGGCTACCCCGTCGTGCCGATTCTCTTTCTGCTCGTGACAGCCTTCCTGCTCATCAACACCTTCTGGGCCGCGCCCTCGGAGGCCATCTTCGGCCTGCTGCTCATCGGCCTCGGCTTCCCCGTCTACTACCTCTTCTTCCGCGGCCGCCCCTCGGTCGCGCCCGCGCCCCGGGAGGAGGATTTAAGCTGAGCGTGGAGGCGCGGGCTCTTCGATGGCGAACGCCGTGAGAAGAAGGTTCGACTGGGAGAGGGTGACGGACGAGGAGCTTCTTTCCCTGCGCCTCTGTGACCTCCCCGTGCGCATCGAGGGGACGCCGCTCGAAGAGCGCGTGCGCCGCCTCCACTTCGAGCTGGACGAGTCGGGCCTGCGCTTCCGCCCCCACGTCTGGCTCTCCGAGGAGTGGTTCTCGCCCGACGACGTGCCCGGCTTCGCCATCCCCTTCTACCTCACGCACCCGCGCCTGATGAGGCTGGAGCGCCGCCAGATGCTCGAAGTCGAGGGGGGCACCGAGCGCGAGTGCCTGCGCATCATGCGCCACGAGGCCGGGCACGCCATCGACAACGCCTTCCTCTTCCGCGCGCGCCCCCGCTGGCGCAAACTCTTCGGCCGCTACAACGCGCCCTACCCCGACTCCTACCAGCCCGACCCGACGAGCCGCGACTTCGTCCTCCACCTCGGCGCATGGTACGCGCAGGCCCACCCGGCCGAGGACTTCGCCGAGACCTTCGCCGTCTGGCTCGCCACCCGCGACGTGCGCTGGCGCCGCCGCTACGAGGGCTGGGGGGCGCTCGCCAAGCTCGAATACGTTGACCGCCTGATGCGCGAGGCGGCCGGGCGCGCCCCGAAGAACCGGCGGAGGGAGCGCGTCGATGAACTCTCCGAGCTACGCACGACGCTGGCCGAGCACTACCGGCGCAAACGCGAGCACTACTCCATCGAGTGGCCCGCGGACTTCGACCGCGACCTGCACCGGGTCTTCCCCGCGTCGCCGCGGGGCGCGGAGGGGCCGACCGCCGCCAGCTTCCTGAGGCGGCGCGCGCGCTCGCTCGTCCACGCCGTCGCGCGCGGGACGGGGCTCCACCAATACACCTTGGCGCAACTCCTCGCGAAGGTCGTCGAGCGCTCGAAGCTCCTGCGCCTGCGCGTCGCGGGCGAGGAGGAGGAGGCGCGGGCCGCCGCGCTCGTCCTGCTCACGGTGCAGGCGATGAAGGTCGTCCACAGCGGCTACCACAGGATTCCCCTATGAAGAAATCCCGACCGGCGAAGAGGCTCCGCGTCGTCGTCCTCTGCCAGGAGAATCTCATCCCGCCCGACTCGCTGGAAGGCTTTACGGAGAAACAGATTCTTGACTGGAAGACCGAGTACGACGTGGTCTCGGCGCTCAAGGCGATGGGGCACGAGGTTCACACGGTGGGGCTCTCGAACGAGCTGGGCATCATCCACGTCGCCATCGACGACCACCGCCCGCACGTCGCCTTCAACCTGATCGAGGAGTTCGACGGCTACCCGCTCTTCGACCAGCACGTCGTCAGCTACCTGGAGCTGAAGGGGCAGAAGTACACCGGCTGCAACCCGCGCGGCCTCACGCTCTCGCACGACAAGGCGCTCTCGAAGAAGATTCTCACCTACCACCGCATCCCCGTCCCGCAGTTCGCGGTCTTCCCCTACGGCCGCAAGGTGCGTCGCCCGGCGAGGCTCAAGTTCCCCCTGCTGGTCAAATCGACCATCGTCGAGGGCTCGGTCGGCATCTCGCAGGCGTCGGTCGTCCGCAGCGACGAGAAGCTCGCCGAGCGCGTCGAGTTCATCCACCGCCACACCTACTCCGACGCCATCGCCGAGGAGTACATCGAGGGGCGCGAAATCTACGTCGGCCTCGCCGGCAACCGCCGCGTGCAGACCTTCGCCCCGTGGGAGCACCGGCTCGACAATCTCCCCGACGGCGCGCCCAACATCGCCACCTACCGCGTCAAGTGGAACCCGGACTACCAGCGCGAGGTCGGCTTCTCGGACGGCCCGGCCGACCTCCCGCCCGAGTCGGCGCGCAGGCTCGAACGCCTCTCGAAACGCATCTACCGCATCCTCATGCTGAGCGGCTACGCGCGGTTCGACTACCGCCTCACCGCGGACGGGCGCTTCTACCTGCTCGAAGCCAACCCGAACCCCAACGTCGCGCGCGACGACTACTTCTCCGACTCGGCAAAAAAAGCGGGGCTCGACTACGAGCCCCTCCTCCAAAAGCTCATGACCCTCGGCATGAGCTACGACGCCACGCAGTTCTGAGGCTTACTTCCCCAACGCCGAGCGCAGCGCCCCCTCGATCTCGGGGTGCTTGAACTGATAACCAATCTCTTTGAGCCGCGCGGGCTCGACGCGCGTGCTGGCGAGCAGGAGCGCGTCGGCCGTCTCGCCGAACGCGAGCCGCGCCGCGAAGGCGGGCATGGCGAAGAAGGTCGGCCGACCCAGCGCGCGCCCGAGCGCCTTCGTAAATTCCGCGTTCGTCACCTGCTGCGGCGCGACCGCGTTGACAGGCCCGCGCAGAGACTCGTCCTCCAACGCGCGCCGGATGACGCCGATTAAATCTTCGAGCGTGATCCAGCTTATGTACTGGCCCCCGCTCCCGACCTTCCCCCCGAGCCCCAGCTTGAAGGGCGTGAGCATCTTCTGCAAAGCCCCGCCTTCGCCCGCGAGCACGAGCCCTATGCGCAGGTGCACGACGCGTATCCCGGCCTGGCTCGCCTGAAGCGTCCCCTTCTCCCACTCGCGGCAGACCTCGCTCAGAAAGCCCTCGCCCGAAGCGCTCTCCTCGCGCAGAATCTCCGCCCCGCGGTCGCCGTAAAAGCCCGTGGCCGACGCCGAAACGAGAACTTTCGGCTTCGCGCTCAGGCCCGCCAGCGCGCCCGCCAAAAGGGTCGTC
The DNA here is from genome assembly GCA_035563535.1 of Pyrinomonadaceae bacterium. Classification (GTDB taxonomy): domain Bacteria; phylum Acidobacteriota; class Blastocatellia; order Pyrinomonadales; family Pyrinomonadaceae; genus QHXN01. Next base: position 94,609 of record DATMVD010000010.1, read on the forward strand.
CCCTTCACGCGGCTCTCGCGTATGCGCCGCTTCTTCTCCTCGTCCCAGCGCCCTTCGCCGACGTTCTCGCCCGCGAGGTGGACGGCCGCGTCGTGCCCTTCGAGCGCCTGCGCGTCGATCTCGCCGCGCTCCGGGTCCCAATGCACCGCGGCCGTGCCCGGCGCGCGGTAGCCCTGTGAGCCGCCGCGCACCAGCCGCGTCACCTCGTGCCCGTCCGCGAGCAGCGAGCGAACCAGCGCGCGGCCCACGAGGCCGGTCGAACCCGTGACGATGACTTTCATCCGTTGGTCTCCTTTGAATAAGTAGACAGTAGACAGTAGACAGTAGTCAGTAGAAACCCCTTCCTGATTGCTCACCCTGCGGCTGTCATCCTCAACGTCAGCCGAGCGGAGCCTACTGGCTACTGACTACTGTCTACTGCCTTCTTCCAGCGCCTCGCGCGCGACCTCCCGGTCGTCGAAGTGCCGCTTCTCGGCGCCGATGATCTGGTAATCCTCGTGCCCCTTGCCCGCGATGACGACGATGTCGCCCGGGCGCGCCTCGGCGACGGCGCGAAAGATTGCTTCCCTTCGGTCAACGATCTTCAGGTAAGGCCGGCCCGAAGATTTCAAGCCCTCCTCCACGTCGCGCAGGATGGCCTCGGGGTCTTCCGTCCGAGGGTTGTCGGAGGTCGCTATCACCACGTCACTGAGCGAGGCGGCGGCCTCGCCCATCGGCGCGCGCTTCGTGCGGTCGCGGGCGCCGCCGCAGCCGAAGACGGTGATGACGCGCCCGCGTGACACGTCGCGCGCCGTGCGCAGGACGTTGCGCAAAGCGTCGTCCGTGTGCGCGTAATCGACGACGACGGCGAAGTCGCCGCCGTGCGCGACGCGCTCGAAGCGTCCCGGCGCGCCCCCGCACTTTGAGAGCGCGGCGGCCGTCTCTTCCGGCCCGAGCCCGAGCGCGTGCGCGCACCCCGCGGCCGTCAGGATGTTGTAGACGTGCGGCCGCCCGACGAGCGGCGACAGGATTTCCCTCTCCCCCGCGGGCGTCCGCAGCGTCAGACGCGTCCCGCCCATCGAGAACTCGACGCCCCGCGCCGTCACCTCCGCCTCCCTGTTTAAAGAGTAGCGGAGCACGTCACGTCCGGCCGCCTTCAACTCTTCGTAAAGCCGCGCGCCGTACTCGTCGTCAACGTTAATGACGGAGGTGCGCGGCGGCTCGCCCAGGGAGCCGTCGAAGAGTCTCCGCTTGGCGTCGAAGTAAGCCTCCATCGTGCCGTGATAGTCGAGGTGGTCGCGCGTCAGGTTCGTGAAGGCCGCGACCTCGTAACGGAGCGCGGCGCAGCGGCGCAGGTCTAGAGCCTGTGACGAAGCCTCCATCACCGCCACGCTGCAACCCGCGTCCACGGCGCGGCGCAGCAGGCGCTCCACGTCGCTCGCCTCCGGCGTCGTGTGCAGCGCGGGACTCCGCTCGCCCGCGACGCGGTACTCGACCGTGCTGACGAGGGCCGTCGTCACCCCCGCGGCTTCGGCGACGGAGGCGACGAGGTAGGCGGTCGTCGTCTTCCCGTTCGTCCCCGTGATGCCGACGAGTTTCAACCTGTGTGAGGGGTGCCCGTGGACTTCCGCCGCCGCGAGCGCAAGTGCGCGGCGCGCCTCCGGGACTCGAATCCAGCCCCCTCCAAAATCCGGCGGCCGCCCAAGCTCCGAGACGACGCCGGCCGCGCCCCGCCGCTCCACGTCCGCGACGAAACGGTTGCCGTCCGCCTTCTCGCCGCGGATGGCGACGAAGAGCCAGCCCGCCCCCGCCTGACGCGAGTCGTGCGTCACGTCCGAGACGCGCGCCCCGGCTTCTCCTTCTAACTCTCCGCCCACGGCGCGCGCCAACTCGCCGAGCGTGACCGCTCCTTCTCTCTTCAAGAAAGTCCTCTTCCCCGGCCCTTAAATTTTATCTCTCGGAAAACTTCCGCGCTGATTATAATCGCCCCCGCCGTCTCAGCAACTTTCCGGGAGAACCCCGCACATGCGCGCCCTTCTAAAATTCTTCGGCATCACTTTCACCGCCTGTCTCGTCGCCGCGGGCCTCTTCACGTCCAACCCCACGGCGGCGCAGAGGAGGGCGCGGGCGACTAACCCCGACGCCGTGTACGACCTCGTCATCAGGGGCGGCCGCGTCGTAGACGGCACGGGCCGCCGAGCCTTCAGGGCGGACGTGGCCGTGCGCGGCGACCGCGTCGTGCGCGTCGGCAGCGTCCCGGCGAGCGCGCGCGCGAAGCGGACGGTAGACGCCGCGGGGCTCGTGGTCGCCCCCGGCTTCATCGACATGCTCGGGCAGTCGGAGCAGTACGTCCTCATAGACCCGCGGGCGATGAGCAAGGTGATGCAGGGCGTGACGACCGAGGTCACGGGCGAGGGCGGCTCCATCGCGCCGGTCAACGAGCGGACGCTCAAGGAGGACGAGCCCTTCAACCGCCGCTACAAACTCGACGTTGACTGGCGCACGCTCCACGAATACTTCCGCCGCCTCGACCTGCAAGGCTCGGGCGTCAACCTCGCCACCTTCGTCGGCGCGACGCAGGTGCGCGCCTACGTCCTCGGCTTCGACAACCGCGACCCCACGCCGGAAGAACTCGAACAGATGAAGAGACTCGTCGCCGAAGCGATGGAGGACGGCGCGCTCGGCCTCTCCACCTCGCTCCAGTACGTGCCCGCGCGCTTCGCCGGGACGGACGAGATAGTCGAGCTGGCGAAGGTCGCGCGCGGCTACGGCGGCATCTACGCGACGCACCAGCGCAGCGAGGCGAACGCCCTGGACGCCTCGCTCGCCGAAGTCTTCGAGATAGCGCGGCGTGCGCGCATCCCCACCGAAATCTGGCACCTCAAGGCCGCTTACCGAAAGAACTGGGGGCGCATGCCGCAGGTGCTCGCGAAGATTCGCGCGGCGCGCGCGAGGGGCTTAGACGTGACGGCGGATGTCTATCCCTACACGGCCGCTTCCACGGGGTTGGCGGCGTGTCTTCCGCCGTGGGCCGTCGAAGGCGGCGGCGAGAAGATGATAGCCCGCCTGCGCGACCCCGAGACTCGCGCGCGAATCAGGGCGGACATTTTGAAGGACTCGAACGAGTGGGAGAACATCTACCTCGGGAGCGGCGGCGCTTCCGGCGTGCTCGTCGGCTCGGTCTTCAACCGCGAGCTGGAAAACTTTCAGGGGAAGCGCGTCTCCGAGATTGCGAAGGAGCGGGGCAAGGACGAGCTTGAGACGCTCTTCGACATCATCGTCGCCGACCGAGGCCAGACCGGCGCCATCTACTTCATGATGAACGAGGACGACCTGCGCGCGGCCTTGCGCGAGCCCTTCGTCAGCATCTGTACGGACAGCGGCGCGCGCGCGGCGGACGGCCCGCTCTCGGGCTCTAAGTCGCACCCGCGCGGCTGGGGCTCCTACCCGCGCATCCTCTCGCGCTACGTCCGCGACGAACGCCTGCTCACGCTCGAACAGGCCGTGCACAAGATGACGGGACAGCCCGCGGCGCGCGTCGGGCTTAAAGACCGCGGCGTACTCCGCGCGGGGGCCTTCGCAGACATCACCGTCTTCGACCCCGCCCGCGTCCGCGACCTTGCCACTTTCGAGCAGCCGAACCAGTATCCCGAAGGCATCGAGTACGTTGTCGTCAACGGCCAAATCGAAGTTGACGCTGGCAAGCGCACCAACGTCAACGCCGGACGCTCCCTGCGCGGGCCGGGATACAGAAGGAAGTAGGCAGTATGCAGTTAACGCCGGTTGAGTTCGGCGCGCGTCTGAGCCGCGAAGCGGCGGCATAAAGTAGCCAAGGGCAAGCGAAGGCTTTAGCCTGAGCGCAGCCCCTGGCTACCTTATGCCGCCCCTTCGGGGCTGCGGGTTGGCTTCGTTGCTAAAACGATCTGACTGCCCACTGCCCGCTGCCTACCGCCTACTCGCTTTTCAGAACTTGAGCGTGACTACCAGGGGGCGGTGGTCGGAGGCGAGGGTTTCGGGGACTGAGGCGTCGGCGCGCACGTCTCCGCCGAGGTTGCGGTAGAAGACGTAGTCGATGCGCTTCGTCGGCTTGTCGGCGGGGTAGGTCAGTCCCGCCGCGGTCTCCTGCGCCCAGCCGTCGGCGAAGCCGGCTTTAATCATCATCTCGTAAGCGCCGACGCGCGGCTCCTCGTTAAAGTCGCCCGCGACGACGAGCGGGCCGCGCACGTCTTCGAGGGCTTTGAGCAGTTGCCCGGTCTCGAAGACGCGCCCGTCCTGGAATTGATAGTCCAGGTGCGTCGTCACGAAGTTGAGGCGGCGTCCTTCAACCTCGACCTCGACGCGTATAAACCCTCGCCGCTCGCGCTCGCGCCGGTTGGCGAAGCGCCGGTGGTCGATGGCGAGGATGGGGAAGCGCGAGAGCACCGCCACGCCGTACTGCCCGCCCTGGTAGTCGAGGTTGTGCGCGAAGGCGTAGTCCATCCCCGTCAGGCGCGCAAGCTCCTTCATCTCGTCCACGCGCCCCGTGCGCTCGACGCCGCGGTCAACCTCTTGAAGGCCGACGATGTCGGCGCGCTCGCGCCTGATGACCTCGGCGATGCGCGCGAGGTCGAGCTTCTTGTCCATGCCGATGCCGACGTGGATGTTGTAGGACATCACCCTCAGGCGCACGCGCGCGGGCTCGGCGCGCGCGGACGCCGTCAAGGCGAAGAGGAGCACGAGGATGAAGGCGAGCGGCCCTCTCATCACACCTTGATGAAGATGTTCTTGCGGTAGAAGAGCCACATCACGCCGAGCCAGAAGAGCACGAAGCAGACGGCGAAGGCGAGCGAGGCGTTGACGGGCGAGGCCCACGACAGGAAGAGGTTCCCGAAGATGAGGCCGTGGAGCGAGACCGCTTTGCCGTCCGCCCCGGTGAACCTGATGACCCCTAACAGTTCCGCGGCGATGCCCGTCAGGAAGAAGACGGCGAGCGCGTTCGTGCCGTAGACGGCGAAGGGCACAGACCAGCGCCTGTAACCTTTGATGTCGATGAGCCAGTAGCAGACGGCGAGCAGTTGCAAAGCCATCCCCGAAGTGAAAAGCACGTAAGAGCTCGTCCACAGGGGCTTGTTGACGGGGTGCCAGTAGTTCCAGGCCCAGCCCGCGGCGATTGCCACCGCGCCCGCGACGAACATCGCCGCGACCTTCTCCGTGTCCCCGCGCCGCGAGCGCAGAAGGTGTCCCGTCAGCACCCCCGCGAAGGTCGTCGCCAGCGCGCCCAGCGTGCTCAGGATGCCCTCCGGCTCGTAGACGCCCTTCCCCCCGCTCCACATGTGTTTGCCGAGCACGACGCGGTCAACGTGAGAGGCGATGCTCCCCTCCTTCGTCATGTCGCCCGCGGGGAAGCCCGGCGCGGACATGAAGGCGAGTATCGCCCAGTAGGCGACGAGCAGCCCGCCGAAGATGTAAGCCTGCCTGCGCCAGTCGGTCTTTAAAAAGATGAGCGCGGCGAAGAGGTAGCAGACGGCGATGCGGTTGAGCACGCCCGACAGGCGCAGAGTTGAAAGGTCTATGAAGCTGTTCGCCCCGAAGTCCCAGAACGGGAAGGCCGTCAGGAAGAGCCCGAGCCCGAAGATGATTGCCGAGCGGCGGACGATCTTGACGTAGAGGTCGCGCTTGCTCCCGGCCGTCTCGGCCCTGCGCGACAGCGCGAGCGTGATGGAGACGCCGACGATGAAGAGGAAGAACGGGAAGACGAAGTCGGTCGGCGTCCAGCCGTGCCACTCGGCGTGCTTGAGGGGGCTGTAGATGGCGCCCCACGTCCCGGGGTTGTTGACGAGAATCATCCCCGCGACCGTCATCCCGCGGAACACGTCGAGCGAACGCAGGCGCGCCGCCGAAGGGGCCTTGCTGATCCCGTCGCCACCTATCGCGCCGCCCGCGCGTGCGCGCGCGGTCTCCTCTTCGGCCCTCACACCGGCCTGCGACTCGCCGACTCTCGTGCTCACGCGGTTCCCCTCCTCAAGAATTTCAAATCTCACATTCGGGCATTAACATATCAGGCTCTCCCGGAACGGTTAAGCCCTTCTTTATCAATTCAGCATTACAGTGAGGGTGCGTCTCATTCTGTTCTATAGACGCAAACACTCCCGAGAGTCAAATGTACATAAAAAAGCCGGCTTCCGAGCGGGCCTTCTACATCGGGTAGCGTGTGAGTGCGGCCCTTTCACCCACGGTTTAGAGGCGGGCTGCGCCCGCCTTCCCGGGCCTCTGAAGGTAGATGAAATGATTCGTGTCGGCGGTCGGGCGCGTGCCGTCGTTAGGCTGCTCCGCTGAAAGCTTCGAGACTTGTGGCAGCCTAACGCCCGGGATAACCGGCGAGCGGGAGGGGTTGAAGATGAGAGGCCCGCTTGTTTGCGAGTCAGGTTCATCCCGTTGTTAGATTCCCCCGCCTTTAGCTGGATTGTTCCGGCTCACGCCGTAATCGGTATAAGACCTCACTGTCCGTCTCCCCGTAAGTTCGTTCGCCCAACCTCTCGGCCAACCCGAATGCGACTAAGGCATCCAGGTCGGAGAGATCCCAACCCGAGGGGAACTGATCAGAGACACTCGCCCCTTGAACGTTGACACAATGGTACTGACCAAAGGGGAGCCAGCCCAGCCACTCGCTCTGGTACGTGAACGAGCCGTCAGAGCCGAGCCTCCCGGATTCGGCCCGGAGAACGTGAAGGATTTCCTGCTGCTGCTGTGTTAAAGACGGCCGATCAGGTCGGGGTCTGACTCCTAGCAATTTCAACAAGTTGGAAAGGAGTTCTCGCACACGTCCTCCGATTAGTCCTTTACTTTCCACTCAATAGGAATCTAACGCCCGGCATCAACCGCCGCCCCACAAAATTGAGTTACATGAAAGCCGGCGTGTCGGCGGTCGGGTGCATGCGCTTGTTGGGCGCGCCGACATTGAAATCTGGCAAACGCCCGCGACTACTACAACGCGTTAGGGGAAACTGAAACCCAAGTGTGGAATCGTAAGCTTTACTTTACGGCACATGAGTAACAGCAGGTGGGGTAACGATATTAGCGCCCGAATCCTACTTCGCCTTGAACTGAATGCCGGCGCCGGCGCCGAACAGGCCGGGCACCGTGACGGGCAGGCGGCCGCGCGCGGGCGCGTCGCCGAAGAGGACGCGCGCCGCCGCCTCCTGCGCCACGTCCTCGATGCCGTAGGCGACCATGAAGGCCGCCGCGTCGGGGAACTGTCGGACGAGGTACGGGCCGCTGAAGGCTATAACCGCGACCGGCCTGCCCGATGCGACGAGCTTTCGGACGAACTCCGCCTGGCGCTCCGGCAGCGCCACAGTGCCCTTGCCCGCCGCGCGTTTGACGAAGGCGGCGACGACGATGGTCTCGGCCTTCGTCGCCTCGGAGAGGAGGGCGTCATACCGGGCCACGTCGGTCTTCGGGTCTGCGCGGAGCACGCGCGCGCCGGGGACTCTCTTTTGAACCTGCGGGACGAACGTGCGCCCCTCCTCCGGGTCTTCGTCCGCGGCGACGACGACGAAGGCCGCGCCCGCGGCGCGCTTCGCGTCGAGCGGCAGAAGCCCGCGGCCGTCGCGTAAGAGCGTGACGGAGGCTTCGGCGACGCGGCGCGCGGACGCGAGGGCCTCGGGCCTCTCGACGAGATTTTTGACGGCCGACGGGTCAACCGTCCTGCGCTCCGCGAGGCCGAGGCGGTACTTCGCGCGCAGCACGCGGCGCACGCTCTCGTCCACGCGCTCGGGCGAAAGGCGTTTGCTGTTGACCGCCTCTTCGAGCGCGTCGAGCGAAGCCTTCAACTCCGGCGGCGTGAGCGCGACGTCCGCGCCCGCTTGAATCGCACGCACGGAAGCTTCTCCGTTCGGGAATCCTTTCGTTATCGCGCCCATGCCGAGCGAGTCCGTGACGACGAGGCCGTCGAACCTCAGCTCGCGCCGTAACATCTCGGTCGTCACCTTCGGCGAGAGCGTGGCGGGCAGTCCGTCGCCCGTGATTTTGGGCAGGGCGATGTGCGCCGTCATCACCGCGTCCACGCCCGCCGCGACCGCCGCGCGGAACGGCACGAGTTCCAAGCGGTCGAGACGCGTGCGGTCCGCGCCGATGGTCGGGAGCCCGATGTGCGAATCGACCGCCGTGTCGCCGTGGCCGGGGAAATGTTTGGCGGTCGAGAGCGCGCCGCCCTCGCGCGTCCCCCGCACGGCCGCCGAGACGAACTCGGCCACGCGCCGCGGGTCTTCGCCGAAGGAGCGGACGCTGATGACGGGGTTGTCGGGGTTGTTGTTGAGGTCTGCGACGGGGCCGAAGAGCCAGTTGACGCCGACGGCGCGCGCCTCCTGCGCCGTAATCCTGCCTTGCTCGAACGCGGCGCGCGGGTCGCCCGCCGCCGCCACGCCCATGTTGTTGGTGAAGGGCGTCCCGGCCGACTTCATCTGCATCCGCAGGCCGCGCTCGTAGTCCGCGCCGACCAAAAGAGGGACGCGCGAGGCCCTCTGCAACTCGTTCGTCAGCGCCGCGACCGTCTCGGGCGTTCCGCCGCGCACGACCACGCCGCCGAGGCCCAGTTCGGTCAACTGCCGCTTCAACTCCTCAAGGCGCTCGCCCGTCGCCTGCTCGACCTGCACGGGCGTCATCAACATCTGCCCCAGACGCTCGCGCAGCGAAAGACTTTTAAGCGTCTCCTCGACCCAACGCGCCTCGCCGTCCGCGCGACGCTGACGCGACAGCCCGACACTCGAAGGCGTGAACGAAACAGCCGTCGAGACGACTGCCGCGCAGATGAAGGCCCTTAAAATCATCCCTGTTCTTTTCGTCAATCTTCCTGCGGGGGGCGCGGGCCGAGGCCGAACTCGGCGGGCGCGGGCAGAGTGGAGGTCTGGTCGTAGAGGCGCAGCGCCTCCTCCAACTGCTTCGAGCGCGAGAGCCAGCGTGAGACCGCGAGATCATAGCGCGCCAGCACGCTCGCGAGCCAGTACGGCCGGTTCTCCGCGAGCCACTGCGCGCGGTACGCCTCGCGCAGCTCCGTCAGCTCCTCCGACATCTCGCGCAGGGAGTTGTAGATCGTGCCGGCGTACGGGCGCAGACGCCGCACGCGCTGGCGGTCGCCGAGGTTGAGGTACGCCTCCCAGTAGTCGCGGCTGAGCTGCTCGACGACTTGCGCGCGCCGACCCAGGTGGTCGAAGCGCCGCGCCGCCAAGCGCATCGAGTCGAGCGTCTGAACGTTGCGACGCACGCGCGGCCGCTCGCGGATGAGCGTCTCCTGCACCTCTTCAACGTCGAGGCGCATCTGCCGCGTCTGCTCTTCGAGCTTGCGCGCGATACTCTCCTGGAAATTGTCCGTGAAGGGGTCGCGCCAGAAGAGCTGGTCGCTGTTGTTGATGCCGAGCTTCGTGTTGACCGCGCCGAGCGTGCGCGTCGCCTTAATCAGATCGTCGCCCTCGTGCCGGAAGAAGGCCCAGTCGAAGTCGCGCTCGAAGGCGGCGAGGTCGAGCGGCGCGACCTGCCAGGAGGCGGCCGCGCCGAGGACGACGCCGTACCAAGAGTTCTCGAAGAGCGACTCGCCGTCGTCGTCCCACTGCGTGTTCATCACGCCGAGGACTCCCGCGCGCTGGCCGTCGCGGACGAAGTTGACGATGTTGACGGCGGCCGTGTCCGTGTTCGGGAAAATCTGGTTCCAGCTCTGCACGCCGGGGCAGACGAACTGTTCGAGGCCCGCCTTCTTGAAGAGGCCGATGCGCGCCTCGAAATTCTGACGCGCCGAGTAGTCCCAGTTCATCGCGATCATGTCGCGCGGGACTCCGGGGAGCAGCTCCGGGTGGTTGAGCGCGATGTCGCCCCAGAACATGAGCCGCCGCTTGTAAGGCAGGAGCAGTTCGCGCACGCGCTTGAGGTGGTCGAAGTAGACGGGGCCGATGCCGCGCGCCTTCACGGCCTCCGCGCTCTGTCCGCGCCCCAGCTCGAAGGTCTCGTCCGCGCCGATGTGGAAGAACTGACTCGGGAAAAGCTCGTCGAGTTCCCTGTACCAGTCGGCGACGAGTTTATACGTGCCCTCCTGTTGGGGGGAGAGCACGTCGCCGTAGGGGACTTCGGCCAGCTCGTTGTACCGCTCGAACTTCAGGGCCTTGTGCAGGTGGCCGAAGGTCTGCTGTTGCGGGACGAGCTCGACGTGGTGGCGGCGGGCGTAGGCGACCAGCTCGCGTATCTCGGCGGGCGTGACCGCGCCGCCCTCCGGCGCGATGAGCGGGTGAGACGCGGAGCCGAAGACGTGCTCCATGTAGAGGCTGTGCATGTTCATCTTGAACATGGCGAGGGTGCGAATCTGCCGCTTGAGGTACTGCATCGTCGGGACGGGGCCGCGGCTGATGTCGTCGGAGAGCCCGCGCCAGCGCACCGACGGCCAGTCCACGACGCGCGCGCCCTGCACGTACGCGCCCTCCCCCTCGCCGCGCACGAGCTGCTTCAAAGTCTGTAGGCCGTAGAACGTCCCGGCCGCCGAACGCCCCCCGACCACGACGAACTCTCCGGTCACGGCGAGCACGTATCCCTCTTCGTTAAGCTCGGCCGGCACGGCCACGCCCGCGCGCCCGACCGCTTCAAGGACTCGCCTGTTGGAGAGCGGGCCGACGAGAATCTGCCGCCTCCCTCCCCCGCCGACTTTGAGCGCGACGCCGGCCGTCTCCTGCAAGTCGTCTGCGAACTCCTGCGCGGCGAAGCGGTCGTCCTCAGACTTCGCGTCGGCGACCACGACGCGCGCGCCGCGCGACAGCGAAAAGTCCGCGCCCGTCGCCGAAACTGACTTCGGCGCGGGGATAACCTGAATAGGATTCTTAACCGTCGCCGGTACTTGCGCCTGCCGTGCGCGCGCGTCGGATGCGAACGCGTGTACGGACAGGCAGGCCAGGAGCAGGAGCAGGGCGGCGCGGCGCGCCTCCCTTTTTGTCTGAGGGGTCTCGCTCATCACGTATGTCTGCTGATAAATATTCGGGACGTGGCGTCGGAGCACTTGCGCCGACAATAATAGCAGCTTGCGTCCGGATGCGCCCGAAGGGCGTTGAACGCGGAGACGCCGGTTCGCGCCGCGGAGTTAAAATCTGCTTCGCCGGGGCTTATGAGGGCATCCGTACTCGCGCCCACCGGGGCGGCGCGAAGACTAACGCGGCCGAAATCCCCGGCGCGACCGGGAGGGACACTGCATCTTTCAACGACCCGCGTGAGCTACCTGGCCCGCTTGAAATAAAAGACCCTGTTTTGCGACTGGTCGATGGAGAAGCCGACCATCTCCCAGCCTTCGGCCCCGAGCTTATTCAAGTCCGGCTCGGAAGCATTCACGAGCGCTCTGTACTCCCAGACCGCCCGCCCGGCATCCCTCTTCTGGGCGTAACCGGGCCAGCCTGCGACGGCGAATAAAGCGACCGCAAGGATGACGAGTGAGACAACCCGCTTCAGCTTCATAATGTGAACCCCTTTCATGTAACGGAAATCGCCTAACGCCGCGCATCAAGCGCCTGCCAGCCCGATTGCTTTATCATGAAATCCTAGTCAACGGCGCAGGCGTGCGCCCCTCGCCCCGACCGGAATCTTCAGAATCCGGCCGCCGCGGAGTTCGGTGACGTATATCGAGTCGCGGTCGAACTTCCCCTCTCCGAAGGCGATGCTCGCCGCGGCCTGCTCGGCGACGAGCACGGCCGAGCCGTCGGCCGGGTCCACCCGCCAGACCTTCCCTTCACGGTTCGCGGCGACGTAGAGCCGCCCCCGCGTGTCCAACGCCAGCCCGTCGTTGCACCCCACGCCGCCGGTCTTGAAGACGACCGACGGAGGCCCGGCCGGCCGGCCGCCCCGCAGCGGGATGCGCCACACGCGGTCGTCGCAGGGGATGGGGCGGACGCCGTGGCGGAAGTCGCGGAAGATTTGCGCGACGTAGAGGGTGCGGCCGTCGGCCGAGAGCGCCATGCCGTTCGGGTAGGCGACCGATTCGCTGAAGAGCGCGACCCGGCCGGTCTTCAGCGTGACCTCCCAAATCTCATTCGTAAAATCGTCCGAGACGAGCAGCGACCCTCCCTTGAGCAGCAGTACGAAGTTGGGGTCGCCGATGCCCTTGGCGAGGACGGTCGCCTTGCCCTCGGGCGTGACCCTGAGCACCACCCCGTCGCGGTTCGGCCCGTGGGCCACGGCGTTCGTCGGGCCGAAGTCCGCGACGATCAAATCCCTCCGGCCGATGGGCGCGAGGCCGACGGCCGAGTGCAGTCCCATGACCCTCCTGACCTCCCCGCCGGGCGAGACTTCCCAGAGCGCGTCGTCGGCGGTGACGAACAGCCGTCCCTCGCCGTTGAAGGCGATGCCCTCGGCCCCGCGAAACTTCCCCGCCACCAACACCTCGGGCCGCGCCGGGAAAGGCCCCCGCGCCGAGGCTTCGACGCCTACGACGTAAGACGCCGCCAGTACGACCACGGCCGACAGGCAGATAAACCTCATCGGGCACCCCCATTATTCAGATTCTACGCTCAACGAAGCAGCCCAACGAAAGGCCCGCGCCGGGCCTACAGTTTGGCCCCGCAATACTTGCAGTGGATGGCGTCGGCGTCGTGCCCCTGGGATGAGCAGTCCGGGCAGGACTGAGTCGTGACGGGCTTCCTCGCGGCCTGCGCGATCTCGACCGTGACGATCCCGGTCGGCACCGCGATGATGCCGTAGCCGATGATCATCACCGCCGCCGCCAGCGTCTGCCCCACGGGCGTCTTGGGCGAGATGTCGCCATAGCCGACGGTCGTCAGCGTGACGACCGCCCAGTAGATGCTCGCGGGGATGCTGGTGAACCCGTTCTCCTCGCCCTCGATGACGTAGAGCAGCGTCCCGATGACGACTACCAGCGTCAGCACCGTCAGGAGGAAGACGCTGATCTTGCGCCGGCTCGCCCGCAGGGCGCGCATCAGCACGTCGGCCTCCGTGAGGTGTTCGGCGAGCTTGAGAATGCGGAAGATGCGGAGCAACCGGAGTATCCGGATGACGAGCAGGTAGTGGCTGCCGGGGACGAGGAGGCTCAGATAGGTTGGGACTATCGCCAGCAGATCGACGACGCCGAAGAAACTCGAAGCGTAGAGCAGGGGCCGCCTGACGCTCGTGAGCCGCAGGGCATACTCCACCGTGAAGAGAATGGTGAAGGCCCACTCGGCGGCGTAAAGCCGCGCGCCGTAGCGCTCGCGCACGGAGCCGACGCTTTCGAGCATGACGGCGAGCACGCTCAGGAGGATGAGGCCGATCAGCGTAACGTCGAAGGCGCGGCCCGCGCGGGTGTCCGCCTCGAAGATGACCTCATGCAGGCGGCCGCGCCACCCGCCCGCAGGCGGGCGCGCTTCGGCGGGTCTGACGCCGGACTTACTTTGAGGCGAAAGGCTCATGAAGGACTGCTCTTTATATCGCTAGAACACAATCAAGTTCTCAGCACGATGTTTTACACCTAACCCACAAAGAAACGCCTAACGCCCGGCAACACCCGCCGCCCCGCATCTGTGCAGGAATTTGAAGGCTGTCGTGTCGGCGGTCGGGTGCAGGCCCGTGTTAGATCGCGTCGGCGCGATACGAAGCAGCGCCGGCCCGAACGCCTTACTTCTTTACGCGATAGGAGAGCAGCACCACGCCGCTCTCGTAAACCTTGCTGTCGATCAACTCCAACTCAACGTGCCTGCCGATGTCGGACATCAGCGGGATACCGGAGCCGAGCAGCAGCGGGTTAACCTTCAGGATGACCTCATCAACCAAACCTTCCTTAAATAACTCCGCCGCCAACTCCGCGCCGCCGCACAGGTAGATGTCTTCGCCCGGTTCGCCTTTCAGCTTCCTGACCGCGGCGGCCGCGTCTTCCGCGACGACCTCGACCCGCGCGTCCGGGCTCTCCCTCATCGTGCGCGAGAAGACGTAACTCTCCAGGTAAGGGTAGGGGTCGGTGACGCCCGCTTTCAACCCCACCTCATAGGTCCTGCGCCCCATCAGGACGGCGCCGTAGGACTTTAACGAGTCCAGGTAATCCGTCACATGCTCGCCCTCTATGGGGAAGCAGTCGAAGGAGCCGTCAGCACGGGCAATGAAGCCATCAGCGGTAGCGGCGACATGGTACTTCACTTTCCGCATCCTTAAACCTCCGTCGAGTATGAGAGCAATCTAACGCCAGGCATCACCCGCCGCCCCGCGTGATTGAAGGTAGATAACAGCCGCCGTGTCGGCGGTCGGGCGCATGCCGTTGTTATGCCGCTGCGGGCCGTAGGCGAGGCCAAGCCCGCCACAGGCCGACCAGATGTACCAGCCCGATCACAAAACAAATGGCCGAACTCCAAAGCCAGAACGCCGTGCTGTTGCCGGGGAAGTACGCATGAAACGGCGCGAACGCGACGGCGCGGAGCATGTAGATGCCCGTGATGATGCACAGCGCCGGGCGGACGAGCGGGAGCCTGCGGATGACGCCCGCGCCCGAGAGCGCGTACAGAGACCAGCACGACAGAACGGCGGCAATCCCCGAAGTGATGACCGCGGGGTACCAGTGCCCGGCCGCGGCCATCCGCGCCATCCGCTCGCCGGCGCCGAAGAATCTATACCAGGGAGCGCCGAAGAGGATACAGCCCACGTGTAACAACGCGGCCAGAGCACTCAGCGCCCCGCCAATAATCAGATAAGTGTTTCGATAGCCTTGCATGGTCACCTGTGCGGCATAACTACTATTGTGCCGAATGATTCGGCCCAACTCCGCAATCGGGCGTCAAAAGCCGAACCATTCGGTCTGATTCCGTAGTGGTGCGTGAAAGGCCGCATGGGTCGGCCTCCGGTCGTCACACGTCGAACGCCTGTGGCCGAGGTTCAGGCGGCGGGCGCAGGGGGAAGATATTACCGGAGGGGTGGGGTGTCAACGGCGAGTCGGATGTGTGGCCGGGGGCGTTCGCGGTGGTCGCTCCCGATGGCGCGGCGCTGTCACATGATGATAAAAGAGAGCCGGCGCGCTTCGACGTGCGTGCGCCCACGGCTCTAAACTTTTCTGAGGAGAGACTCGCGAAGTGTCACTGATGCTCGAAGAGATCGCGCAGCAGCCGGAGGCGCTGGCGCGCACCATCGCGGAGGAGAAGGATAAGGTCGCGCGGCTCGGGGCGTCTTTGCGGGCGCAGGACGTTGACCTGATCGTGCTCGTCGCGCGCGGCTCGTCGGACAACGCGGCGCTCTTCGGGCGCTACCTGTTGGAGATCACGACCGGCATCCCCGTCGCGCTGGCCGCGCCGTCGGTCAACACGCTCTACGGCGCGCGGCTCAGGCTCGGACGCGCGCTCGTCATCGGCGTCTCGCAGTCGGGCGAGGGCGAGGACATCAACCGCGTGCTCGCGGACGCGCGCGCCTCGGGCGCGCTCTGCACCGTCGGCATCACGAACGAGCCCGACTCTTCGATGACGAAGGTCGTCCACGAGACTCTCCTCACGCACGGCGGGCGCGAGCGCTCGGTGGCGGCGACGAAGACTTACACGGGGCAGCTCCTGCACTTCTACATGCTGGCCGAGGCCCTGGCCGACGGCGGGATGCGGTTAGGTTACGAAGCCATCCCGGACTTCGCCGCCCAGGCTTTACAACTCCGCCCGCAGATCGAGCAGATGGTCGAGCGCTACGTCTTCATGGAGAACTGCGTCGTGGTCGGGCGCGGGCTCGTCTACGCCAACGCGTTCGAGATGGCGCTGAAGCTGATGGAGACCTGCTACGTCGTGGCCGAGCGCTTCTCCTCGGCCGACTTCCTGCACGGGCCGCTGGCGGTCGTCGAGCGCCACTTCCCCATCTTCGCCTTCGCCCCGCCGGGCGTGACGCTCGCGGGCGTGCGCGACCTGCTCGCGCGCCTGAAGGAGCTGCGCGCCGACACGCTCGCCTTCACCTCGGACGAGGAGGCGGCCTCGCTCGCCACGCGCGCCGTGCGCCTGCCCGCCGAGGTTAACGAGACGCTCTCGGTCATCCCCTACATCATCCCCGCGCAACTCTTCGCCGCCCTGCTCGCCGACGCCAAGGGCCTCGACCCCGACGCCCCGCGCTCGCTGGCGAAGGTGACGCGAACGCTCTGAGGCGTGAACCGTGAACCGTAAACCGTGACAAGAAGAGAACTGCTTTTCCCTTGTCACGGTTTACGGTTCACGGTTCACGAGTTTTTTATGAAGTTACTCATTCTTGGCGGGACGAAGTTCCTCGGGCGTCACGTGGTGGAAGGGGCGCTGGCGCGGGGGCACGAGGTGACGCTGTTCAACCGCGGGCGGCTCAACCCGGGGCTGTTCCCGGAGGTCGAGAAGCTGCGCGGAGACCGCGACGGCGGGTTGGACGCGTTGAGGGGAAGGCGTTGGGACGCGGTCGTCGATCCCTCGGGCTACTCGCCGCGGGTGGTGCGCGACTCGGCGCGGCTGCTGCGCGACGCCGTCGAGCATTACACGTTCGTTTCGAGTCAGTCGGCCTACAGGGACACGAGCGTGCCGGGCGTGGACGAGAGCTATCCGGTCGGCACAATCGCGGACGAGCGCCTGCGCGAGGCCGAGGCGTTGAAGCAGTCGGAGCTGACGGCCGCGCCCTTCTTCTGGGAGGTTTACGGGGCGCTCAAGGCTTTGTGCGAGCGCGCGGCCGAAGAGGAGATGCCGGGGCGCGTGCTCCAAGTCCGCGCCGGCCTCGTCGTCGGGCCGCACGACTACAGCGACCGCTTCACATACTGGCCGCGCCGCGTCTCGGAGGGCGGCGAAGTGCTCGCGCCCGGCGACCCCGAGCGTCAGGTGCAGTTCGTCGATGCGCGCGATCTGGCCGCGTGGATTCTGGAGATGGCCGAGGCCCGGCGCGCCGGAACGTTTAATGCGACGGGGCCGGACTACAGGCTCACGATGGGGCGCGTCCTCGAAGTGTGCAGGGGCACGACCGGAAGCGACGCGCGCTTCGTCTGGGCGGACGAACGGTTCCTGCTCGACGCGGGCGTCGGGCCTTGGATGGAGATGCCCCTGTGGACGCCACAGGCGGGCGAGGACAACGTCAACCGCCACTTCATGGAGGTGAGCGTGGAGAAGGCGCTCGCCGCCGGCCTCAGGTTCCGCCCGCTCTCCGAGACCGTGCGCGACACGCTTGAGTGGGACCTGTCCCGCCCCGCCGACACGGAGCGCCGCGCAGGGCTCGCGCGGGAGAAGGAGCGCGAGGTGCTCGAAGCGTGGCGCGGGCGCGGCGGGGCGTAGGGGTTTCAGAAGGGATATGAACAAAGGGGCGCGGGACTAATCCCCGCGCCCCTTTGTTCGCCTGTCAGGTCGGTCAGTGCGAGATGTATTCGTGGAGCAGTTGCAGCTCCGCGCCCTGCTCGCTGATCTCGACGCGCATGATGTCGCGCATCGAAAGCATGCCGATGAACTTGTCGCCGTCCACCACCGGCAGGTGGCGGCTGCCGATGCGCTCCATCCGCTCCAGCGCCTCGTGCGGCGTGTCGGCGCAGTCGATGACGGCGCGCGGCTCGCTCATCACGTCGCGGATGGGAACATCGGCGGGGTCGAGCCTCTTGACGACGACGCGGTTGAGCAGGTCGCGCTCGGAGAAGATGCCGCAGAGCTTGTCGTCGGCGTCGAGCACGCAGACGGCCCCGATCTGACGGTCGGCCATGTACTGGGCGGCGTCCATCGCGGTGGCCGTGTCCTTGACGAAGTAGGACTCACGGTTGCAGACCACGTGTCTGATCGTAACCATACCCCTCAACTCCCTCCTGCCTCGTGTGGTGCCAGAGCGCGCACATTATAGCGGGAGGCGCGCGGCGGATTGAAGAGTTTTGTTGAGGGGCGTTTGTCCAACTTTTCTCATCCTCCCGGATGTCTTACCCCGCGACCGTGATGACGGTCATTCAACACAGGGCAAGAATATAGCCGGCTCACCTGCGCCGTATCACCCGGGGCAGTCAAACGCTCTCTACTTCGCCTCCGCCACGCTGTACGCGTCCCTGAGAGTACGTTCGATCTGCCCCGTGCCGTGATGCACGTATTGCACCCACAAGATGTCGGCCACCCACTTCGCGGCCTTACGGAACCCCTCCTCCCAGTGTGGCGGGCGTCCGGGGGGCGGTTTGATGTCAACTAACTCCCCCGTGGTTACCTGCACCGCGGGGACGGGGTCGTCCTCCGCCACCTTCTCCCTGAGTGCATTAATCACGGCGTCGAGCCCGCCCTGCTCCAACACCTTCAGGAGGCGGCTGACGACGGCGCGCCCGCCCGCCAAATCCCCGGCCGCGTACTCGGCCATGCGGCACTCGTCGGTGCACCAGATCGTGCCGTCCATGAACACGACCGATTCGACTTCATAGGTGATCTTGGGGAACAAGTGGCTGAGGATGGGCGCCTCGGCCTCCGTCACGTCCACCTCGCCGGGCCGCAAGGCTTTGCCCGGCAACGAGAAGCCGGGCAACCTGATGTTCTTGGATCGGCGGCCCACATATCTGTTTGACCCCACGGCTCCTCTGCGGAGGGTGTACAAGCCGATGTCCCGGTGACTAACGTTCTCGACGGAGGCCCTCATCCGATACAGGCTCAAGCCTGCATGCCAACCGCTGTCTCCCAGCCGACTGCCTTGCACAGAGAGGCGGAGCGGCGCGTCGGGCTGCGGCGTGACCGGCACCTCCACCGACTGCCCCTGATTCTTCGGCCGAGGCGATGGGGGACTCTCCCGCCGGGGGGATTGGGCAAGAACGGCCGAGGGGGTGAGCGCGGCGATCAGGAGTGCGACGACCGTATACTTCATGGGCATCACCTGTGCGGCCGGGCGGCCGCGGCATGTGTAAAGGGGGTGAACCGACTCTGCTTATAGCGGATTGCAATTGAGTGTGACCGTTTAGAGGCGGGCTCCGCCCGCCGTCTCAATCCGCGGTGCTCGCGACGGCGGGCCGCAGCCCGCCTCTAAACGGACGCTGAATTGGTCACACTCAAATGCAAACAGCTATAAGCTGCAACTATAATAACTGAGCTTGTGGCGACTGGTTCCAACAAATTCTCCGCACGGGTGAGCCGGGTAGATTAACGCCCGGGCAGCTCAGTCGAAGAGCGAGCCCTGCGGCGAGAGGCGGCGGAAGGTGCTCGGGCGGGACTCGTAGGCGTGCCCCTCCTCCCGGTTGAAGCCGAGCCGCGCGCAGTGGACGCGGAAGCTCTGCTCGATCAGCTTCCAGTAGACCCCGCTCCCCTTCATCCTCTCGCCGAACTGGCTGACGTTGAGGCGGCCGCCGCGCACCTCGCGCTGGCGCGCGAGCACGCGGTCGGCCTTCGTCGGCAGGCGCTCGCGCAGGCGCTGCTCGAAGTAGGGCGCGACGTTGCCGGGCAGGCGCAGGAGGTTGATGAAGGCCGTGCGCGCGCCCGCCTCCTTCGCGCGCTTGAGCAGCTCGGGGATGTGCGAGTCGCTGAGGCCCGGGATGACCGGCGCGATGGCGAGGCCGACGGGGACGCCCGCCTCGGCCAGCTCACGCATCGCGCGGAAGCGCGCCGCGGGCAGGGGCGCGGTCGGCTCCAGGGCCTTCGCCGTCTCGTCGTCGGCGAAAGGGATGGAGAAGAAGACGCTCGCGCCGGCCTCGCGGGCGAGGGCGGAGAGCAAATCCTTGTCGCGCCGGACGAGCGCGGACTTGGTGACGACGCCGACGGGGTTGCGGAACTCAAGGCAGACTTCGAGGCATTTGCGGGTGAGCTGATAGTTGAACTCAAGCGGGATGTAAGGGTCGGACGTGAAGGAGAAGACGACGGTCTGCCCCTTCCACGAAGGGCGCATGAACTCCTCGCGGAGCAGTTCCGCGGCGCGCACCTTGGCGACGATCTTCGTCTCGAAGTCCGTGCCCGCGCCGAAGCCGAGGTACTCGTGCGTCGGGCGGCTGAAGCAGTAGCTGCACGCGTGCGTGCAGCCGCGGTAGCAGTTGACCGAGTAGTCGAAGCCCACGTCCGGGCTCTTGTTGTGCGTGATGATGCTGCGCGTCTCGGTCTCCTCGAAGACCTCGACGCGCGCGTCGGGCGGCTCGCCGATCCACTCGACGCTGGTCGAGAGCCAGGGGTTCGGCGGGTTTTCGACGTAACGCATAGACGCTCCCTCGGCGGACGCTTCAACGTCCGTCTTCAAAGGCTCTAACTCTTAGCTGAGACGCGCCGCCCGGGAGCGTCCGCGGCGCGCCGTTCATCGGGAGTAAGGCTGGGGCCATTGTAGAGACTCGGGCTTCAGTTCCACAAGCCGGGCGCGCCGCCTTCAGGGCGCGCGCCCTCGTCGTGCCAGGCGACGAAGAAGAGGCGGTAGTGGTCAGGGTCTTCGAGCGTGACGAAGCGGCCGCCCCAGCCCTCGTCCGCGGGCGGCGCTATCTGTATGCCGCCCGCGCGGACGAAGTCGTAGAACTCGTCCACGTCCTCGACCGTGAGGAAGAAGTGTACGCCGCGGCCGCGCCGCGCCATCGTCAGCGGAACCTGCGCGAGCATCAGTTGGAGGCCGCCCGCGCGCAGCGTCGCCATCGGCGGCTCGGCCTCGGGCGCGTGCGCCTCAAGCTCGAAGCCGAGGCCGAGCCGGTAGAAGTCGAGCGACTCGTCGAGGCTGTTGACTTCGAGGAAGAGCAGTTCCAGCCCGCGGACGCGCATAAGCTCAGACGGCCCTCAGCAGAAGGTAGACGCCGTAGCCGCCCGACACGACGCACGCCCAGAAGAAGACCTCCTGCGCCCAGACGTGGCGGCGCGCGGGGTGGCCGGGGCGCACCTGCCCGCGCGCGAACGTCATCGCGCCGTGCGCCATCAGGACGCCGCCCGCGACGACGCACACGGCCAGGAGCGCGAGCGGCCAGAGGAACATCACGTAGTGCGCCTTCACGAGGAAGAGCAGCACGAGACCCGCGAACAGGCAGAGGAGCGCGCCGACGAGCCGGCCGCTGACCGGGTCGGCCTTCGCGCCGGGCGAGGTGACGACCCTGTGCGAGACGTAAGGCGTGCGTGAATACTGCGGGTGGCGCGCGTCGTAGTCGCGGCGCGCTTCCCGGTCGCCGAGGACGCGCCAGGCTTCGTTGACGGCCTTCATCTCCTCCTCGTCGCCGCCGCGGTCGGGGTGGTGCCGGCGCGCGAGCCGCTTGTAGCGCCGCTCGATCTCCTCGCGCGCCTCGTCGCGCCCCGCGCCCAGGGTCGCGTAATGATCCCGCTCGCCGCTCATCGAGCCAGATAGTAAACCGCCCGCCGCGACGCGTCCATAGTCAAGATGCAAAGGTCGCGAAGGTGGGCTAAGCTTCGGTCAGGGGGAGAGTTTTATGGCGCTGAATTACGCACCGGGCGACGACCTCGTGTTTCAGATGGAGAGCGGGTTCGGGCTGCTGCGCGTGCTCGGGTCGGAGGGCGAGGGGCACGGGGCGGTCTGGCACGTGCTCGTCTACCACGAGTTCTACCCGGACGTGGAGTCGGCCGAGGCGGCGCTGGCCGCGGGTCGCCCGCTCGCCGTGCGCGAGCCGCACATCGCCCTCACCGAGCACGCCTTCGAGAAGACCCCGGCCGCGCGCCTCGCCAAACGCCCCGTCGCCGAAGAAGAGCTTGAGCCGGTTCACCGCTGGCGCGAGTCGGGCGGCCCCGTTCACGACAGGTCGTTGCTGTTGATGCTCGGAATGAGGTAAAGATAGGCGATCATCCCCGGAGGGGATGAAGATAATAGCCGGGGGTCAGCGAGCCGCAGGCGAGCGCCACCCCCGGAAAGCGCAGCAAGATGAATCCGACCCTGAAAGGGTCGCAGCACGTGTGACGGTGTGCGACCCCTTCAGGGTCGGATTGTTTCATCGTCCTTAACCGGGGGCGGCGCTCACTGTCGTTCGCTCTGCCCCGGCTATTGTCTGTGTCCCCTCCGGGGATGTTCAATCAGCCTACTGGCCGAACCGCTGCCGGTACTCAATCGAGTCGAGGAACGCCTTGACCATCTCGGCGCGGACGTAGTCGCCGTTGAACTCGTTGAGCTTGTCGAGCCAGAACTTCCAGCCGGCGTAGTTGAGGTCTTTCTCCGGCGCGTCATTCGGGTTGCGCCTGAGATAGCCGAAGTACCCCATTAAGACGAAGGCCCGGTTCTTCTCCCGCCTGTCCAGTTCCGCGTTCTCGGCCACCTTCCGCACGACCGAGGCGCGCGCCGCGACCGGGTCGGTCGCCGTCGCCAGTTCGTTGACGAGGCTCTCCTGCTCCGCCTGGCTGAGCACGCCGCCCGCGTTCGCGTCGAGCCTGGCGACGAAGTCCGTCGGCGAAAGCCCGCCGTAGATGTCTGTGAACCGCTGCCGCTGGACGAAGGTCAGGGTGTAGGCCGCCTTATTGTTCGCGAGCGTCGTCTGCCAATCGCCCTGCCCGACGATGACGCCCGAACTGATGAGCGGGGTGTCGGCCAGGAACTCCGAGCGGCGGATGACGGGCACTTGGAGCCCCGTCGAGGGGTCGGTCGCGTCGCCGTAGGCGACCTTGTACATGCGCTCGACGAGGTAGCCCGTGTTCTGGAACTCGATGGAGAGGAAGAAGGCCGCCGAGACGTTGATGCGTTTGACCTCCGTGCAGACCGGATCGGCGCCGCAGCTCGTAATCTCGTTCGTCCAGAATTGGAGGCCCTCGGCGTCGGGCTCGCGGCCGAGAAAGTCCGCGTAGTGCTGCCGGACAAAGAAGGCGGCGTTGCCTGCCTCCTGCGTGATGGGGTTCGGCCCCTGCGACGTGTCCGTGTCTTTGATCGTGACGGTGGCGCTCGCGTGAGCGCCCGGCACGCCGCCCGAAGGGTTAGCCAGTGAGACCACGAATGTTTCCGAAGGCTCGACGAAGGCGTCGTCGGTGACGATGATCCGGAGCGTCTTGCTGGCCTCGTTCGGGGCGAAGCGGAGCCTCCCGAGGGCCGTGGTGTAGTCGGAGACCTGGCTCGCCGTGCCGTCGGACGTGAAGTAATCGACCGTCGTCTCGCCGCTCAGGTTGCCGGAGCGGGTGACGGTGACCTGCGCGACGCCGTCGCTCTCCAGCGCGTCGAAGGAGGGCGCGCCAAACTGCACCGACGGCGGCCAACGGGCGGCCGCAGGGCAACTGTTGAAGATGACGTAGACGCTGGAGGGGCCGCCCTCGAAGAGGAGAATGCCGTCGTCTCTCGCGAAGAGGTGGGCGCCGGCGCTCGTGACGAGGTCGGAACTGCCGTCGCCGTTGAAGTCGCCGGCCAGGAGGAAGGCCCCTCCCGACGTAAGTTGGAAGACCGTGGGCGCCGAGAAGGTCCCCCCGCCCTCGTTCAAGAGCACCGAGAGGGTGCCGATTGCCTCACCCCTTCCGGTGAAGGCGATGTCGAGTTTGCCGTCCCCGTTGAAGTCGGCGAGGGCCGTCCAATCGATGTTCCGGTTGACCGCGTAGGTGACCGGCGCCCGGAACCCCCCGCGCCATTCCCCAGGTAGACCACGGCCTGACCCTTCGGGCCGGTGATGGGGCTGAATTGGCTGTTGTCCGGAAAGACCAGATCGACGTTCCCGTCGCCGTCGAGATCACCCGCCGCCATCGACTGCACGTTGTCGGACGAGCGCTGGCTGAGCACGGACCCGACCGCGACCGGGGTCGAGAATTTTCCCGTCCCGTCTCCCAAGAGAACCGTGATATCGCTTCGGTCGCTCAGCGCCACCACGTCGCCTTTGGAGTCGCGGTTGAGGTCCGCGGTGATGACCGAAATCTGTCTGCCCTCGACCGCCACCTCGGAGGTGGCGAAGTCCCCCTTCCCGTCCCCCAGCAGGATTGAGATTCTGCCGCCGGCGGCGCCGGCTATGTCGGCGTTGCCGTCGGCGTTAAAGTCGGCGACGGCGATAGACCTGGCAGCCGCCGGCACGAACGGCGCCGGCAGCGGCGAGACGGGGTCTTTGCGGGTAAAAGGCCCGAACCCCCCCGCGCCGTCGCCGAGCCCGACCCGGATGCCCTGGGTAGGGCTGGAAGCCGCCAGGTCCTGCCTGGCATCGCCGTTGAAGTCTACCACGGCGACGTAGGTAAATGCCCCCAACGGCAACTTCGACCCCAGCCTGAAACTCTCGTTGCCCGTGCCGAGCAGGATAAAGATGCCTGACTGCGCGGCCACGGCGAGGTCGGCCCGGCCGTCGCCGTTGAAGTCGCCGCCGGCCGCGTGAGAGACCGGATCGACGGGGAAGAAACCCGGCGGCCTCAAGCTGCCCGCCCCGTCACCCTTCCGGAAAGTGAGGTTGTTGCCGGCGTTGTTCGCCGTCAACAGGTCATCCTTGCCGTCGCGGTCGAAGTCGTGGACGAGGACGAACCTCGGCTCATTCCCCCACGCCGTACTCGCTCGGCGTGCCGAAGCCGCCGGCCCCGTCGCCGAGCAAAACGGAGACATCAACCCCCGTGCGGGTTCGCCGTCGCCAGGTCGAGCCGGCCGTCGCCGTTAAAGTCGCCGGGGGCGAGAGCGCCGGGGGCGCCCGGGGTGGCGTAGAAGGTGACCCCGTAGAGCCCCCCGACCCCGTCGCCGAGTCGCACTACGAGGCCGGACGCGCCCCTCGCCGCCACGTCGGTGTTGCCGTCCGCGTTGAAGTCGCTCACCACCATCGAGGACACGTTGGAGCCGAGCGCGAAGTCCGCCGGCGCTTTGAAAGTGCCGTCGCCGTTCCCGAGCAGAATCGAGACCAGGCTGTCCGAGCAGCAGACCGGCCCCCAGGTGAGCGCGGCCAGATCGGCCTTGCCGTCGCGGTTGAAGTCGCCGGCGAGGACGGCCCTCGGGTTCCGGCCGGCATTCAAATCGACGCGCTGCTTGAAGACCGACGCGGCGTCGCCCAGTAGGATGGAGACGGAGCCTGCAAAGAGGTTGTGCTCGGTGTTACCCCGATTCGCTACCGCCACGTCGAGCAGGCCGTCGCCGTTGAAATCGGCCGGCGTCAACCACTGTGGCCGAGAGCCACCACTGGAGAAGCTGATGTAGTCTTTGAAGACTTTGAACATCGGGGCCTCGCACGCGGCGGGCGCTTGCGCCCCGGCGGGGCGCGACAACGCCGCGGGCAATGCGAGCAATACCGCGAAGCAGACGGTCAGGAACGGGACACGCCGCCGCAGGCATGAGGTTAAGGCTCGGGCCGTGAATGTGATGATGTACTGCATAGTTTTAAGGTGCTCTGCCTGCCGTTCGGGTAGGAGGAAATTTCTAAACCGCCCTCGCCGCTTCCGGGCGCGCCTCCGCCGGAAACAAGGTAGCGGTGTGATGAAAGCGAGTCCGTGACCGCAGTTACATGAGATGTCGGGGAGAGCGCCGAAGGCTGGGTCAACAGATGTTTACTGCGCCGGCGAAGTATAGCTCACAGGGAGCGTGGGCCGCTAGTCGGATGCCTGAGCCGCGCGTCCCGGCCGAAGTCAGTTGACGATTATTTACGCAGACCGGGGGAGCGGATAGACCCGGCGGAGGTAGCTCCGCCGAGGCCGTTTCCGCGCGTCGAGTCGGGCGTGCCTATAAGCCGAAGCGTTGGCGGTACTCGATGGACGAGATGAACGCCTTGACCATCTCGGCGCGGATGTAGTCGCCGTTGAACTCGTTGAGCTTGCCGAGCCAGAAGTTGAAGCCCTCGGCGTCGGGGTCGCGCCGGAGGTAGCCGAAGTACTGCATCAGCACGAAGGCGCGGCGGAACTCGGCCAGCCGCAGCTCCTCGGATTCGGCCACGATGCGGAAGACCTGCGCGCGCGTCAGAATCCCCTCGTCGAGCGCGCGCGTCAGCACGTCCACCCTGAAGCGCGTGGGCGGCAGTTGCCCGCGTATCTCGCCGCCGGGGTTGTTCTGCGTGTGCACGTCAACGTAGAGACCCCCGCCGAAGAGGTGGAACAGTTCCTGCGACGTGAAGGGGATTTGGAGGTCTGCGAACTCGCCCGCGGGCAGCGTGTGGAGCAAGGGGCCTTCGGCTCCGGCGTTGGCCGGCCCGTGGATGTGCACCGCCGTCACCGGGCTCGAAAGGTTGCTCAGGTAGAGCGAGGCGAAGTTCTCTCCGGGGAACGCGCCCGTGTGCGGCCGCCGGATGATGACGGCCCCCGTGGCGGGCGAGCCGTTGGGCGGAACCTGCTGCGCGGCGTCGAGCCGCGCGACGTAGAGGTTGCCGACCACGCCCACGAGGCCGTTCGAGGCGAGCAGGCTGGAGACGAACTGCGAGTTGGTCATCGCGCCGTACTTCGAGACGAACTCGGGGCGGGTGACGAACTCGTCGAAGTACGCGCGCCGGTTGGCTTCGAGCACGGCCTCCGCGCCGGGCGCGCCGAAGACGTAGCCGCGCTGGAGCGCCTGCACGTCGCGCATGAAGTCGCTGTAACTGACGGGCACCTGCGGGGCCGTCGTCGAGTTGCCGAAGGCCGCGCGGTTCGCGAGGTAGGCGAGCAGGCCCGTGCGCTGGAACTCGATGGAGAGGAAGAACGCGGCCGAGACGTTAATCCGCTTGACCTCCCTGCACTGCGCGTCCGCCCCGCACTGCTCGATCTCGTTCACCCAGAACTGGAAGCCTGAGTCGTCCGGCTCGCGGTTGAGGAAGTCTCGGTAGTGCTGGCGGACGAAGAACTGCGAGTCGTCGAGGGGGTTCGCGGGGGCGTTCGCGGCGTCGTTGTCTACGATCTTCAGGATGTCGTTCGGGTAGCTCGGGGACGCATCGCCGCCTGGCAGGTCTTCGAGCAGGAGGTTGACCGTCTCGTCGCCCTCCTGGAGCCCGTCGTCGGTGACGAGCACGTCGAAGCTCTTGACGGTCTCGCCCGGCGCGAAGCGCAGCACGCCGCGCGCGGTCGTGTAGTCGCGGCGCTCGCTCGCCGTGCCGTCCCCCGTCCGGTAGCCGACGGCCGCCGCCACCGACGTGTCGCCGAGGCGCTCGACCCTGATGGTCTTGAAGCCCGCGCCCTCGCTCACCGAAGGGGCGGCCGTCTCGAACTGCACGACGTTGGAGAACTCGACCGGGCCGAACTGGCCGCGTATCTCGCCCGCGGGGAAAGCCTCGCTGTGGACGTTGACGTAGAAGAGGCCGGCGCGCAGGTCTCTGACCTGCTGCGGCGTGAGCGTGACCTTGAAGTCTGTGAAGTTGCCCGCGGGCAGGTCGAAGACGGGCGGGGCACTCTGGCCGCCCTGCGCGGGGGCGTGCAGGTGCGCGGCGGTCTGCGGCGTCGTGAGCCCGCTGAAGCGGAGCGAGACGTGCGCCGTCTGCCCGTCCGCGTCGAGCAGTATCGTCGCGGTGCCGAAGGCTTGGGAGTCATTGGGCGGCGTCTCCTGCGCGCCGACCGGCCCGGCGACGAAGAGGCTCGGGCGCGCGTAGACCTCGTAGACCGCGCCGTTCGAGAGCGAGACGACGTAGAGGCTCCCCTTCGACGGCTCGGTCTGGATGTCGGTCGTGACGCCGAAGTCGCGCCCGACGACGAGGCTCTCGCTCTCCGCGAGGTCGAACTTGTCCGCGTTGTCGGCCACCTTGTCGGCGAGGCGCGAGTCGGTCGAAGCAATCGTCTTGCGGTCGCCGCTCAGCTCGAAGCGCATCAGGTAGCCGCCGAGCAGCGTCGTGCGCGAAGCGCCGACGAAGAGGTCGCCCGCGTACTGCGGCCCGAGCCCCGCGCCGCGCGCGAAGCCGACGGGCGAGGGCGCGACGGCGTACTTCCAACTGAACTCGGGCTCGGTGTACTTCGAGCCGGGGAGCTGGTAGAGGCGCGCGAGCGCTTCGGCGGCCGTGTCCGCAATGTTGGCGGGCGGCCAGCGGTTCTGCTGGAGGCTGTTGCCGCGCGCGACCTCGATTGCTTTGAACTCGGCGATGCGCGACGAAGGCCCCATCAACTGCGCCCAGCCGCCGTTGAATCCGGACTCGACCCTGTTGATCTCGTCGAAGGCGTCGTCGCCGTTCTCCTGCGTCCAGAGGTGGCCGCCCACCGGGTCGAAGTCCATCCCGAAAGAGTTGCGCACGCCGTAGGCGTAGAGCCGACGGATGTTGTCAACGATGGGGCCGCCCTGCACGGTCGGGATTTGCGCGTAGGGGTTGTCGGACGGCGTCGTGCCGTCGTCGTTGAGGCGGAAGATGGCCCCTGTGGCGTGCGCGTCGTCGGGCTCGGGGCCGCCGAACTCGTCGTCCTGGACGAGCGGCGGGTTGGTCGGGCACGTCAAGGTCGGCCCGCAGGGCAGGTTCTGGAAGAAGCCGCGGCGGCCCACGTCGCCGACGAAGACGTAGAGCTTGCCGTCGGGGCCGAAGCGGAGCACGCCGCCGTTGTGGTTGCCGCGCGCGGGCTGCCCCGCGTCCGTCTGCAAGGCGCGGAAGCGCAGCAGCGTGCGGTCGAAGGTGAGCGTCGTGCCGCTCAACACGTAGCGGTCGAGGCGGTTGCCCAGGAGCGGCGTCAAATCGACGGCCGTCGTGTCCTGGCCCGTCAGGCTCTCCGTCCAGTAGAGGTAGACGAAGCGGTTCGCGGCGAAGTTCGGGTGCAGCGCGATCCCCAGCAGGCCGCGCTCGGACGCGGAGTTGACGGGCAGGTCGAGCGCCACGCCGCTCTTCAGGCCGTTCGTCACGCGCACGACGCGGCCCGTGGCCCTCTCAAGCACGAGGAAGTCCGCGGGGCCGAGGAAGGCCATCGAAGTCGGCTGGTCGAGCCCCGAGACGACCGTGCGCACGCCGAGCCCCTGCGCCGTCATCGTGGGCGCGGGCGACTGCGCCGCGACCGAGAGCGCGAGCTGGACGGAGTTGTTCGAGGGGAACGGGTCGTGCTCGAAGGCGCTGACCGTGGTCGTCGTGCTGAAGGGGCCGACCCTCGCCGTGCGGAAGGTGAAGTCAACGGCCGTCCCCTGCCCCGGGGCGAGCCCGCCGAGCGTGCAGTCGTACCCGACGAGGTTCGGCCCGGCCGAGCTGAGCTGGCAGCGGTCGCCGTTCGCGCCCTCTGTGAAGGCCGAGAGGGCGTCCGGCATGACCACGATGAGCCGCACGGACTGCGCCGCGGCCGGGCCGTTGTTGACGACGTTAACGGTGCACCGGATGTCGGCCCCCGCCTGCGCGGGGTTGGGCGAGACGCTCTGCGTGACGGCGAGGTCTGCGTCGGTCGGCGCGGCGACGTTCAGGCCCGCCTGCGCCGAGTGGGAGAGCGCGCCGCTCGTCGCGTTGACGTTGAAGGTGTGCGGGCCGGTCGTCGTCGAGCCGGCCGTCGAGACGGTGAGCACGGAGGTCTGCGGCGACGCGCCGTCGATGTTGACGGAGGCGGGCTGGAAGCCGGCGGTCGCGCCGGCCGGGAGCCCCGAGGCGCTGAGCGTGACCGCCCCCGTGAACCCGTTCAGCGGCGTCACGGTCACGTCGTACGTCGCGTTCGAGCCCCGGACGACGGTGCGCGAGGAGGGCGAGACCGAGACCTGGAAGTCGGGCGCGGCCGGCTGGAAGGTCGCCGACTTGAAGGTGAAGTAGATGTTGTCGCCCGAGCTGTTGCCGTCGCCGTTGGCCTGGTTGCCCGCGAGGTAGAAGGTGACGGGGCCCACGTCCTCCGCGGGCGCAGTCCACTTGAACGTCCAGCCCGCGCCGTTCTGCTGACCCGGGAACGTCCCCGCCGAAGTGTGCTCGACGTACTCGCGCGCGGGGAAAGGCCCTTCGCCGTTGACGACGCGCGTCAGGTCGTCGGCCGGCGCGAAGGCCCCGGCCTTCTGGTCGGCCGCGTCGAGCGCCGTCATCTGGAAGCCCCAGCGCACGCGCGTCGCGTCTCCGCTCGCGTGCGTGACCGTGATGTCGTAGGTTCGACCCGGCGTGTAATTGTCGGGGACGTTGAGCGTGAGCGTGCCGCTGCTCTGCGCGGGCGTGGTGTGGCAGTCCGCGCAGTCGAGCTCGCCCGGCGCGTGCGTGTAGCCCGCGGGCGGGCCCGCCGAGAAGGCCCGCGCGTGCGGGTTCGCGAAGTTGTCCGTCAGCAGGAGCGCGGCCGCGAAGGCGGCGAAGAGTGCGAGCGCGAGGATTTTGATTTTGAACATTACTTAATGAAGACGCCGCTCACAACATAAAACCCATGTTCGGAGTCGGGAAGCGGTCGAGCAGCGGGAAGACCGCCGGGAAGTCGCTCGCGGAGAGGCCGTACCAGGAGGCGAGCGTCGCCGCGTACTGCTCGACGGAGGTCGTCGGTATCCAGCGGCCGCGCGTGTCGGCGTCGTCGGGGCCGCCGAGCGCGAGCGTCGGGTAGGTGCCGTAGAAGTTGCCGCCGCGCACCGCGCCGCCCATCACGAAGTGATGATTGCCCCACCCGTGATCCGTGCCCACGATGCTGCCGGAGCCCGCGGGCTGGAACGTGCGGCCGAAGTCGGAGAGCGTGAAGGTCGTCACGTTGTCCTGCATGCCCAGATCGCCGAGCGTGTCCCAGAAGCCGCGCAGCGCCTGCGCGACTTGCAGGAGCAGCGCGTCCTGCCCGTTGCCGACGCGCTGGTTCGAGTGCGTGTCGAAGCCGCCGAGCTGGCAGAAGAAGATTTGCCGCTTGACGCCGAGCGTGTCGCGCAGCGCGATGAGGCGCGCGACCTGTTCGAGCTGGAACCCGAGCGCCGTGGCCGGGATTTTGGCGAAGTCCGTGTTGGGCGCGGTGTCGAGCTGCGCCTTCGTGCGGAGGGCGCTTGAGCGCACGTCGGCGTCGGCGCGGACGAGCACCTTCTCGGCGTCGAAAGCGCGCAACGCGTCGAAGGCGGCGCGGCGGGTCGGCACGTCCGTGGCGGAGCTGCCCGAGGAGTTGGCCGTCATCGTCAGAGGGAGCGCCGCGCCGAGCGTCGAGCGCGAGTCGCCCAGCGCGAGCGGCAGCGCCGTCGCGCCCGTCACGAAGAGGCTGATGCCGGCGATGGTGACGACCTGCGGGAAGGTGGACGAGCCGTTGAGGGCCGCCGACCTGTCGGCCAGCCGCCCGCCCCAGCCCGTCCGGCTCACGGAGTTGGCGACGGCCGACTGCCAGAGGTTGATCTGGTCGGAGTGCGAGAAGAGCTGGAGCGGGCGCTTGCCCGTGCCGTTCTGGTAGGTCACGCGCGTCAGGGGCTCGACCAGCGGGCCGACGTTGCAGACGACCGCCAGCCGCCCCTGGTTCCACACGTCGAGCAGCCCCTTGAACTGCACGGACGGGTTGGCGACCTCGGGCGCGAGGCTCGGGTGGAGCCCGAACTGCCGGCCCTGGCTCGGCGGGTTGACGGGGACGAGGCTCGCCTGCGCGAGCGCCAGCGTCGAGGGGCCGCGTATGGCCGTGTACTGGTTGAAGGAGTCGGCGTCGAGCGGCACGATCATGTTCGCCCCGTCGTTGCCCCCGTTGAGGAAGACGCAGACGAGCGCGCGGTAGTCCCCGGCCGTCTGCGCGTAAGTCTCGACGAGGCCGAGGCTCTCGACGGTCGAGGCGAGCGCGAGCCCGCCCAGCGTGCAGGCCGAGGCGCGGAGGAAGTCTCTGCGGGCGTTCGTCATGCTCTTCACCTCTGCACCTCGTACTGCGCCGACGTGGCGACCAGGTAGATGGCGGTCTGCGCGCGGCGGCGCTGGTAGTCCGACGAACCGGTCGGGATGGCGTTGATGGCGTCCAACACCGTCTGCCTCATCGACGCCGACATCGTGCCGTGCAGCAGAAGGTTGTTCAGGTAGTCAACCATCCCCGGGGGGTTGTCGGCGAGGTTGATGACGGGCAGCATCTGAATCTGCGTCCCCGTCGGGATGGCGTTGTTCCCGCAGTTCCCGGCCCCCGTCGCCTGGATGCCGAAGTAGAGCATCTGGTTGACGTAGTTCGCGCGCCGGAGCGTCGTCGAGGTCGTCAGGATTTGGAAGGGCGGCCCCGTCAGTCGCGTCCCCGTCACCTGGTAGTCGGGCTCGTAGTAGCTGAAGACGGTGGCGGGCAGGAAGAGCGGCTGCCCCATCGCGTTCGGCGCGTCGCCGACCCCGCCGCCCGTGCACTGCGCGATGACGCCGTCCGAGGTCGCGTTGAAGGCGCGCAGGAAGTTGTTGATGTACTGGACGGGCTCGCGCAAGCGTCCGTAACTCGGGTCGGTCTTCACGTCGCCGCGCGCCTCCGGGTCGAGCAGGATGTTGCGCACCACGGCCTTCATGTTCCCGCGCTGGTTGGAGCAGGGGCTCTCGGGGTAGAGGCCCGCGCAGTCGTTGTCGAAGGCGTCGGCGACGCGCGCGACGTAGGCGGGCGAGGGGTTGGAGGTGACGAGGTGCTGGATGAGTTGGCGCGAGACGAAGGGGCCGACGTTCGGGTGGTTGAAGATCACGTCGAGCGCCTGGTTCAGCTCCGTCTGAGCGCAGGCCGCGTTGGTCGCGCCGTTCGTGCCGGGGCAGCCCGCGAGCGCCGTCCCGAAGAGGTTCTTCGCGCTGCGGTCGTGCGTCGTGCCGCCGCGCGGCACCATCGGGTCGCGGAAGTTGGTCGCGCCGGCCTGGAACACGCCCGCAAAGTTCCAGCCTGTGAACACGCGCGTAAACTCATTGATGTCCTCCTGTGTGTAGACAGGCACGGGCGACCCTTGCGCGTCGAGGACAGGAGTGCCGTCGTGATTGAGTTTGTTGACGCCCGTCGAGAAGAGTTGCAGAACCTCGCGCGCATAGTTCTCGTTCGGGTTCCCCGCCGTGCTCTGGTTCATGTTGAGGTACTCACCCATTGCCGGGTTGAGCGTCATATCGTTGAGCAGGTTGCGGTAGTTCCCGAACGCGTGCTTGTCGAGCGTCTGAAGATACCCGTTCATCCACCAAGGCAGAGGGATGTCACGCCCGGAGACAACCCATATCTGGTGGAGCGCGAAGGCGACGCGCTGGCGGAGTTGGGTGGAACGTGTCAGGGAGTTTTTGAAGAACTGCACCTGAAGCGGGTAGATCGAGTAGTTGTCCCGCAGGCAGATGGTGCGCGCGTTGGCGTCGAGTGAGGAGGGGCACATCGTGTTGCTGTCGTTGACAACAACTGGAAGGTCGGGGAAGTCCGAGCCCTTCGCGGTGTTGAGCACGGGCGCGTTGAACTGCTCGTCGATGAAGGCGCGCAGACCCTGCGCCTGGACGCTCGCGGCCTCGGACGGCTTCGGCCCCCACGTCGCCTGCTCTAAGAGTCGCGTCACGTCGGCCGTCGAAGCCTCGCCGGTGCCGTAAGCCTTCGGCGTCAGCGGCGGCATCGGCGTCGGGGTGGAGGCGGGCGCGGCCGAGACGAACTCGGTCGCGGGGTCGTTACTGACGCCGCCGCCCGACTGGCCGACGGCGATGCGGACGCGGTTCGAGGAGAGGCCGTGGAGGTTGATGCGGACGAGCACGTCGCCGAGCGTGTCGTTCATCGCCTCGTCCAGGCGGAGCGTGACGGCCCAGAGCCAGTCCTGCGGCTGCCCCACGTGCTGCTTGCCCGCCACGTCGAAGATGTCGTAGGGCGGCTTCGTCAGCGCCTCCACCTTCAGTGGGTAGATGCGCCCCGCGGCGTCCTGCGCGTCGGCGGTCAGCGCGTTCGCGCCCTCACCCGCGAGCAGCGGCAGGTTCATGGCGAAGAGCATCACGCGCGTCTGCTGGTCGCGCGTGTTCGACTTGTCCGCGTTCCAGTTGACCGGGGAGACGACGGGGAAGGGCTCCGAGCGGAAGGTGACGGCCTCGTAGGCCACGGCGCGCGTCGTCTGCCCCGTCCCCTCGGTGAGGAGCACGGGGCTGCCCGCCGGAAGGCTCTGCCCGCTTGAGGCGATAGCCAGCGCCGACAGATAGACGGCGGCGCAGAGCCAGCGCGCAAGGCGCGCGTAAGCACGGGGGAAAAGATGCTCTGTCATAAGACTACGGGCTGAAGGGCTTAAACTTTAGCTGAGAGGCTTGGCTAACTCTTGTCGGGGCGGACGGTGTAGGCGTGGCCGCCCGCCTTTGGCGCGGAAAATATAGCACAGCGGCTACGGGCCAACAATCACTAATTAGAGCGGTTTGCCGATCAGTCTACCTCCCGTTTAGAGGCGGGCTGTGCCCGCCGCCGCGTGATACATCGCAGCACGCCCCGGCGGGCACAGCCCGCCTCTAAACGGTCGTCGGTTTGCTCATGCGTAAAACGCTTCAGGTTGTCACCCGCGCACACAACGTAAGACGGAAGGGAGCATGTGTCGGTCTAAAAAAAGGTCAGAACCGCCCGCGGTAGCGGGTGGCCCTTTACAAACCGGACGTGCCGGTTAAGTAAGGGCCACCCGCTACTGCGGGCGGTTCTGACCGCTATGATCTCGCAGCTAGCTCTTCTCGCTCAGGTCCTGGTCAACGGTCTCCTCGTCGCCCTCGGCCTTGCCGGGGGTGCGGCCGGGGTCTCCCGTCCGCTCCTTGTTGCCGCCGGGCGCGGTCGTCGAGTCGTGCCCGATGTCGTCCTCTCTCTCGTCTGCCATTCGCTTAAGCCTCCCTCAGTCCCTACCGGCCCGACGAAGCGCCGGCGGACTGCGTGTCGCCGGCCGACGCGCCCGCGCCCCCTTCCATGATCTCTTTGAAGCGCGCGAGGTCTTCCTCGATCTGCCGCTGCGGGTTCTCGCCGAAGAGGCGCGCGACGAGCGCGCCGAGCTTGCCGCCCGGCGGGTCGTACTTGAGGCTGACGCGCACGTTCGTCGCGCCTTCGCCCGCCTGCTCGAAGTGGACGCTGCCGGCGCTGGCCACCTGCGAGCCTTCGAGCGTGCGCCAGGCGATCATCTCGCCCTCCTTCTCGTTGTAGACCTCCGCGTCCCACTCGACCGTCGTCCCGCCCGGGGCCTTCGCCACCCAGTGCGAGCGGTTGCCGCCGAAGCGCTTCACGGACTCCAGGTGGTTCATGAAGCGCGGCAGGTTCTCGAAGCGCCGCCAGAACTCGTACAGCTCGGCGGGCTGGCGGTTGATGACCACGCTGTGCTCGACCTTCGTCCCGCGGTCGCCCGGCACCGAGACGTTCTCGCTGTTGCGCAAGCCCTCGCCCCCGGCGCTGTTGAAGTTCATCGCCTCGTAAAGGTTGCAGTGGCCCGACACGCCGCGCTGGACGAGCGCCGCGCCCACCAGCGCCAGCGCGATGCCGCCCAGGCTCCCCCGCGTGATGCCGTAGAGCGCCAGCGCGCCGCCGCCCACCGCCGACGCCCAGCGCTCGTACTGCCCGACGTTGACGGAACGGGATGAGGTCTCGGTCTCCCCGCCGGTCAACTCCGACACGTCCTGCCCCGCGGCAGTCAGTCTCTCTTCGATTGTTGCCATCTCGACTTCTCCTCTTGAAAACGTTTTCCGGACACCCCCGCCGCCGGACAGGGCTCGGCCTGTCCGAAAACGGCTCGTTAAAATTGCTCTTCCCGAGTCCTGTTTCAAACGACGTGCCGCGGCCGGGCGGCGCGGTACGGCCCCGCTCCCGAAAACTGATAAAGTTTTCCGTCCGCGCCCGTGGGTTCGCGCCCGCGCCCCGCGTCTTAAGGGTTGAGAGTGATGTTGGAGCCTTCGGAAATCTTTCGCGCCGAGGAGCAGCAAGCGGTCTCGCACGAGGAGGTCTTTCTCGCGCGCTACGGGCCTCTGCGCGCGTGGGCTCTGCGCCTGACGGGGGGGGACGCCGGGCGCGCCGAAGACCTCGTCCACGACGCCTTCGTCCAGTTCACCTTCGCCCGCCCGGACCTCGCGCGCATCCAGAACCTTGAGGGCTATCTCTACCAGATGTTGCGCAACCTGAACATTTCGCAGATGAGGCGCGCGGGCCGCCGGCGCGGCGACGAGCCCGCGGTCTTCGAGTACGACTCTGCCGAGTTCGTGCTGCGCGCGGCCGACCCGCGTGACCTCATCCGCGTGCAGGACGACCTGCGCCAGGTCTGCCACTACGCCTGCGTGCGCAAGGAGTCCTCGAAGGCCGGCAGCGTCCTCATCCTGCGCTTCATGCACGGCTACTACCCCGTCGAGATCGCGCGCTTCACAGGCTCGACGCGCGAGGCCGTAGAGGAGCGCCTGCGCGTGGCGCGCGGCGAGGCGCGGCAGTACCTGAAAGACCCGGAGAGCCTGCGCTTCATCAACAAGGAGCGCGCCGTGCGCGCCGCCCCGACCGGCTACGTGCAGACGCCCGAGGAGCTTCTGCGCGACCTCCGCGGGCGTGTTTTCGATTCGCGCCGCGGCGAGTGCGTGGCGGGCGAACGCCTCTCGAAGATTTATGAGGCGAAGGGCGGGCCCGACTGCGCGACGCTGGCGCACCTCGTGAGCTGCCCGCGCTGCATCGACGAGGTCAACGACCTGCACGGGCTGCCCCTGCTCTCGGAACGCTTCCCCGTGGACTCGCTCGGCGCGGAGCCGCGGCGCAAGCGCGGGGGCGGCGGCGACGACGGCGACAATAACGACGGGGGCGAAGGCGGCGGCGGCGGGCGCGCGACCGCCGAGGAGACTTCGCGTTGCAGGAAGCGCGCGCGCGACGTGTTCGAGCACAGGCCGCGCGAGCTGTGCGTGTCGGTCAACGGCCGCCCCGTGGGCGCGCAAAGAGTAGGCTCGGTCGTCAACGAGCAGAAGCTCAACGTGGGCGCGGGCGAGGAGGTCAGCTTCGTCGAAATCTTCAGCGAGCAGGACGTGCGCCTGCTCTACCTCGACCCGGCGCTCCGGCCTTCGGGGCCGGACGGCGACTGCGTCGTGAGCGTGGGCCTGAGCGACCGGCGCACTCTGGAAGCGCGCCTCTCTTACATCGACTCCGCGCCGACCGTGCAGGTCGTCTACCGCGACCCGCTCATGGCCTTCGAGCCGGAGGCCGTAAGCGAAGATGAAAGACCGCGGGAAAGCAGCCGCGCGGGCGGGCGCGTCCTGCCGCACGTCGCCGTGTGGCGCTGGCTCTCGAAGGTGTTGGGACGTGTCGGGAGTCCGTTCGCAGTCCTCCGCCCCGGCGCGGTCGCGGCCGGCTTGGCGGCGCTCGTCGTCGCGGCGCTGCTCTTCACGAAGCTGTACGTGCCGCCCGTCTCCGCGGCGGAGCTTCTGCGGCGCGCGGCCGCGGCGGAAGAGTCGAATGCCCTGAGCACGACTCAGGTTCAGCACCGCACGGTCTTCGTCGAGGAGGCGCGGGCCGACGGGCGCGGCCCCGTCACGCGCCGCCGGGTCGAGACGTGGCAGGGCGGCGCGAGCGGCATCCGCCTGCGCCGTCTCTACGACGAGCACGGGCGACTCGTCGCCGGCGAGTGGACGAAGTCGGACGGCACGAGCACGGTCTACCGTAAGGGCTCCGCGCCGACCGAGTCGGGCGCTGTGCCGCCCGCCGAGCTGCTCGCGGCCGGCGACGTGTGGCGCATAGACCCCTCGGCCTCGAACTTCAAATCACTCGCCGCGGGCGAGGAGGGGTTGAAGGTTGAGGACAAGCTCGGGGCTTACATCATCGGCCGCGAGTTGTCGTTTGACGGCGAAGGGTTGAAGGATGCGCGGCTCTGGCTCAACAAGTCGAACCTGCACGCCTTCCGCATGACGCTCGTCGTGCGCCGCGGCGGCGAGGCTTTCGAGTACCGCCTCATCGAGGGCGGGCTCGAACGCAGGCGCGCCGAAGAGGTGCCGCCCGGCGTCTACCGGCTCGAACCCGAGTTGCTCGGCACGGACAGGGCGGCCCAGGGCGCGGGCGACGGCGCGAAGTCTCAGGGCGACGGGACAACCCGGCACGCCGCGGTTGCGACTAAGCAACCTTCCGTCGCCTCCGCAGAGCTGGAGGTGGAGGTCGCTTACCTCCTCAATCGAATCAAGGCGAATCTCGGCGAGCAGGTCAGCATGGGGCGCACCACAGGAGGAGCCCTGCGCGTGGAGGCGCTCGTCGAGTCCGAGGGCCGCAAGGAGGCAATCCTCAGCGCCCTCGGCCCAGTTCTGAACAACCCCGCGGTCGTCGTCGAGGTCTCGACGGTCGCGGAGGCCCTCGCGCGGCGCGAGCGCGCGGGCACGCCCGACAGGCTGACCGAGCGCGAGGTCGTCGTCAGCGCGGGCCGCATCCCGGCCGACGCCGAACTGCGCGCGCACTTCGCGGCGCGGCTCAGCGACGGCGAGCGCGTGGACGCGGCCATCAAGCAGTTCGCCGCGCGCGCCATGAGCCACTCGCGGCGGGCGCTGCTGCACGCCTCGGCGTTGCAGAAGATGGCCGGGCGCTTCACGCCCGAAGAGGTGCGCGCGCTCGACGCGGAAGCGCGCGCCAAGTGGCTCTCGATGGTGCGCGAGCACGCGGGCGCCTACAGGCGCGAGGCGGCGGCGCTGCGCGCGCAGTTGGCGGCCGTGTTCGGCGCGCAGGGCGCGGGCTCGGACGCGGCGGGCGGCTCGCCCCGGCAGGCGGCCGAGCGCCTGCTCCAGTTGAGCTACGCGCAGGACGGCGCGGTGCGCTCGGCCTTCACCATCTCGGAGGGCGCGGGGTCGGCCGCCGCGATCAAGTCGCAGCAGTTCTGGCGTCAGCTCTCTTCGTCCGAGCGGCTGGCGGCCGAGATCGAACAGGCGTACGAGCGCTGAGTTCGTACTGACTTCAAACCCGACCCTCGCACGGACGCGCCAAGTCTCCCGGCCGGCGCGCGGGGCACAAACATTCAACCCGGAGGGTTACACATGCACAGGTCTCTCTTGCTCGCACTCATCTTCACGGCGGCGATTCTCATCGCGGGGCCGCGCGCGGCCCGCGCGCAGGATAACGAAACGAGGTGGGAGGTCGGCGGGCTTATCACCGCCATGAACGTGGATAACGGGTCGGCATCGGCCACCTCTTTCCCCCCCTGCCCCGCGCCGGTCTGCGCCTTCGTGATGACGACCACGGAACACCGCGCCACCGAGGCCGGCGTCGGCGCCCGCCTCGGCTACAACGTCAACCGTTACGTCACGCTGGAGGCCGAGGTCAACTTCTTCCCGCGCGAGGGGGAGGTGACGGAGGACGACTTCACGGGCGGGCGGAAGCTCCAGGGGCTGTTCGGCATCAAGGCGGGCAAGCGCGGGGAGAGCTTAGGCGTCTTCGCGAAGGCGCGCCCGGGCTTCGTCCACTTCACGGCGGGTGAGCTGCAAGGAAACGTCGGGTGCATCCCACTCATCCCGACCCCGCCCGGCTGCTTCGGTGTGGACAAGCTCGGGCGGACGGACTTCGCCTTCGACCTGGGCGGCGTCGTGGAGATGTACCCGACCGAGCGCAGCATCCTCCGCCTCGACCTGGGCGACACGGTGCTGCGTTCGCGGGAGCATCAAGTTCCCGTGCTGACGCAACCCACCCCCGTGCTCGTACAGGTTCCGGCGCGCACGACGCACAACTTCCAGGGCAGCGTCGGCTTCGGCATAAGGTTCTGAAGGAGATAGCGGTCAGTACCACCCGCGGTAGCGGGTGGGCGTGACAGATGCCGGATGATTGAAGACAGCGCGACTCTCATCAACCATCAAGCCGTCAGTGTAAGGCCCACCCGCTACCGCGGGTGGTTCTGACCCGGTTGCAACAGCGAAGTGATGTTGGGTAAGGCGAACAAGTGTGTTGGGTTCGCGGCGCGGGCGTTGGTGCTCGCGGCGGCCTTGTTGTGCGTCCCGGCGGCGCGGGCGCAGTCGCCTGCGGCGACGCTGGGCGGGACGGTGCTGGACGAGAACGGGGCGGTCATACCGGCCGTCGAGATCACCGTACTGAACCTGAGCACGGCCGTGCAGCGCCACGCGGTGACGGGCGGGGAGGGCGCGTTCGTCGTGCCGCTCCTGCCGCCCGGCCGTTACACCCTGACGGCGCAGCGCGACGGGTTCGCCACGTTCGAGTACCGGAACGTCGTGCTCAACGTCGGCGACCGGCTGGCGCTCCGCATACGCATGCACGTCGGCGGGGTCGGCGAGTCGGTCACGATCATCGACGCGCTCAGCTCGAACGTCGAGCGCTCGGCCTCAAGCTCGGTCAGCACGGTCGTCAACCGCCAGTTCGTTGAACACCTCCCGCTCAACGGGCGCAGCTTCCAGTCGCTCTTCGAGCTAGCGCCCGGGGCCGTGCTCACGCGCACGACCTTCAACGAGCAGGGGCAGTTCTCGGTCAACGGGCAGCGCGCCAACGCCAACTACTTCACCGTGGACGGCGTCTCGGCGAACGTGGGCGTCTCGGCGGGCGCGTCGCCGGGCCAGGCCGCCGCGGGGGGGCTGCCGGCGCTCACGGTGCTCGGCGGCGCGAACAACCTCGTCTCGCTCGACGCGCTCGAAGAGTTCCGCCTGATGACCTCCTCTTACGCGCCCGAGTTCGGGCGCACACCCGGCGCGCAGGTCGCCATCGCCACGCGCTCGGGGACGAACGAGCTGCACGGCTCGGCCTTCGAGTACTTCCGCGGCGGCGCGCTCGACGCCAACGACTGGTTCGCCAACAGCCGCGGCCTGGCGCGCCCCGCCATCCGCCAGCACGACTTCGGCGCGACGCTCGGCGGGAGCATCCGGCGCAACCGCGCCTTCTTCTTCGCCTCCTACGAAGGCATGCGCCTGCGGCAGCCGCAGTACGCCCTGACCGACGTGCCCTCGTCGGGCGCGCGCGCCACCGCGCCCGCGCAGGTGCGGCCGCTGCTGAACGCCTTCCCCCGCCCGAACGGCGCGGACCTCGGAAACGGCTTCGCGGAGTTCGCCGCCGCCTACACAGACCCCTCGCGCTTCGACGCCGCGAGCCTGCGGCTCGACTTCGTCGTCAACAACCGGCTGACGGCCTTCGCGCGCACGGCCTACGCGCCCTCGCGCACGTCGCAGCGCGGCGGCGTCGGCACGCCCGGCTCGACGGGGCAGAGCCTTAACACCGTCAACCGCACCGCGCTCGACACGCAGACTCTGACGGCCGGCGCGACGGCCGCCTTCAACCCGAAGGTGACGGGCGACCTCCGCTTCAACTGGAGCCGCGCGCGCGGCGAGACCGAGCTGACGCTCGACGACTTCGGCGGCGCGACGCCGCCCGGCGACTCGCTCCTCTTCCCCCCGTTCGCGCGGCCGGAAACGTCGGGCTTTCAAGTCACGCTGCGCGGCGGCCTCAACGCGGGCTTCGGCACGGGGAAGAACGTCGATAACCGGCAGCGGCAGCTCAACCTCGTCGGCAACGTCTCGGTCGCACACTCCGGCCACGAGCTGAAGGTGGGCTTCGACTACCGGCGGCTGACGCCCGTCTACGGCCCGCTCAACTACGCGCAGACCGTCATCTTCGGCGACTCGACGACGAACGGCGTGAGCGCCGCGGCGACGACCGGAAGAGCCTTCCAGGTCAAGGTCACGGCCGACGACGTGCCGCGCGAGCCCGTCTTCCACAACCTCTCGCTCTACGCGCAGGACGCGGCGCGCGTGACGCCGTACCTGACGGTCGTCTACGGCCTGCGCTGGGAGCTGAACCCGCCGCCCTCCGAGCGCAACGGCAACCACCCGGCCGTCTTCCAGGGTTTCGGCAACGGCGAAGGGTTCAACCTGATCGGCGTCGGCGGCACCCCTCCCGCGCGCGTCATCACGTTCGCGCCGCGCGGCACGCCGCTCTGGCGCACGACCTACCAGAACT
Organism: Pyrinomonadaceae bacterium; assembly: GCA_035563535.1. Taxonomy (GTDB): domain Bacteria; phylum Acidobacteriota; class Blastocatellia; order Pyrinomonadales; family Pyrinomonadaceae; genus QHXN01. Next base: position 135,918 of record DATMVD010000010.1, read on the forward strand.
TCGCGCCGCGCGCCGGGGCGGCCTACCTGCTCTCGCCCGAGAGGGGTACGACTTTGCGCGGCGGCCTCGGCATCTTCTACGACCTCGGCACGGGGCAGGCGGCGCAGGCGTTCGGCAGCGTCTTCCCGTACGCGCGCGAGCGGCTGCTCTCTAACGTCCCGTTCCCGCTCACGCCCGAGCTGGCGGAGCCGCCGCCCCTCAACCTCGACCCGCCCTTCGGCACGGTCTACGCCTTCGCGCCGGATTTGAAATTGCCCCTGACCGTGCAGTGGAGCGCGGCGCTCGAACAGCCGCTCGGCGCGGGTCAGTCGCTCTCGGTCTCGTACGTCGGCGCGGCGGGGCGGCGGCTGCTGCGGCAGTCGGCCCTGATAAGACCTAACGAGAACTTCGCGGTCGTGCGACTGATGACCAACACCAGCACGTCCGACTACAACGCGCTGCAGGCGGTCTACGCGCGGCGGCTCACGCGGGGCTTACAGGCGCACGTCGCCTACACCTGGGCGCACTCGATCGACGACGACTCCGACGACTCGGCGACCGGCCTGCTCTTCTTCGGCAGCTTCAACACGCGCACCGAGCGCGGCCCCTCCAGCTTCGACGTGCGCCACTCCCTGAGCGGCGCGTTCAGCTTCGACCTGCCCGGCCCCGGGAGGAAGGGCGCGGCCCGCGCCCTGCTGCGCGACTGGTCGCTCGACGCCATCTTCCGCGCGCGCACGGCCACACCCGTCAACATCGTCCGGACGACCGGCGTCTTCACCGGCGACCTGGTCGAGGCCCTGCGGCCCGACCTCCTCGAAGGCGTCCCCGTCTACCTTGCAGACCCGACGGCCCCGGGCGGGCGGCGGCTCAACCCGGCGGCGTTCCGCGCGGTCGTCGGCCGGCAGGGCTCGCTCGGCCGCAACGCTCTGCGCGGCTTCGGGCTCGCGCAGCTCGACCTCGCCGTGCGCCGCCAGTTCGCGTTCGGCGAGACGGCGCGGGTTCAGGTGCGCGCGGAGTTCTTCAACGTCTTTAACCACCCGAACTTCGGCGACCCCGTGGGCGACCTGTCCAACCGCCTCTTCGGGCAGAGCGTGCAGACGCTCGCGCGCAGCCTCGGCACGGGCGGCGTCAACGGCGGCCTGAGCCCGCTCTACCAGGTCGGCGGCCCGCGCTCCGTCCAACTCGCGCTGCGCTTCAGCTTCTAGTGCGGCGGCGCTCCGGTCGGTTCAAAGGTGCTAGAACTCGGCAAGGTGCTTGGCGAGATTGGTGCGGATGTCATCACTGAAGGAGAAACTGCTCGCGTTGTGGGGGGTGATGGTGGTGACCATTTTCAGGTACCCGAAAATCTCTTCGTCGGATGCCTTAGCAAGCTTCTTCTTAAGCTTTTTGTCGCTTCGAATCTTATTAAAGACACCGTCATCTCGGAGGATGCCAAATGCGACTTTGTCGTACTGCGACTGGGCGACCACCGCCTGCTCGTTTCGCTGCCGGTTGATCTCGCGGCGGGTTTGCTGTGCCCGCTGCTTCTCCTCAAGCTCTTCTTCGGCCAGCTTCTGTTTTAACTCTGCGTCCAGCTTCTTGGCCTTGATGCCTTGGAAAAATTCCCGCTCCCTCTTTCTGGCCCCCTTAAGCTGGGCCGGCGTCAGGGCGCGACAGTTGGGGCAGGACGGAGTCGGAACGTTGTGGTCGCATTCGATGATTGTGTCCGGGTCAATGCGAACCTTGACGGGCGAGTTGCCGCCGGGGTCGTAGCGGACCTCGCTCATGAACTTCGGCGCGTCCCCGGCCAGCCGGCAAGCCTCAATCAAGAGCGGCAGGGCGCAGGTGCCGGGGGGCGCATTGATCCTCTCGTCATTCGTCGAGGCGTCGTCGAACCCGCTCTTGACGGTTGTTCCGTTGAAATTTTTGACGGTGTTTGGCGGGATGTGCCCCATGCTGTCGAGCCGGGCGACCTTGCCGAGTTCGACAACCTCGTAGCAGGTCAGGCCGGGGACGGACGCGCAGGCTATCTTGAGCGCCGCCAGTTTCGTCTGGCCTTCGGTCCCAAACTTGGTGCCGGAGAGCGTGATGTAGTAACACCCCTTCAGCCCGAGCAGAACCCCGACCATGCAACTGACTTCCAGGGGCGTGAGGCGGGCTACGATGGCCTGCGCAATCGGACGGCAGGAGCCCTCCTGATACGAGGCTTGGAGGGGGCCGCGGTGCTGCGCGCCTTCCTGTTGTGTCTGGGCGTTCAGCGCGAGCGAGTTCTCCCCGTACCACAATTCGTCGCGTACGCCCTGGTCGTAGGCCGCCTCGTGGAACTGCTTGGAGACAAGGCTGTAATTGGTGTGCTCGGCCCGATCCGGGTTGGTGAAGCTGATGATGTGGCTGACGAGTTCGGTCGGTAAGGGCATCCGCTGCACGGCGCCCCGAAAAGGCGCGGGTGCCGGAAGGGGACGTGCCGTTCTGTTGCCCGGACGCGCGCCGGGGATGGGACTCGGCGGCGTGTTTGAAGGCGGATTGTTCCGTGCGCCGCTTCCGCCGCGCTGTCCGGGCCGTGGTGCTCCGTGCCCGGTGCGGGAGGCCGGCGTCGGGGTCTCCGGCGGTCGTGTGGCGTTGGCGGGCATAAGCTGCGCAGTCTCCTCCCGCCGGGGGACGTAGGCCGGCGGCGCGGGAGGAGTGCGGCGCGGTTGAGCCGCACCCGCTCGCGGCAGTACGGCCTCCTTCCTCTGTAAGAGTTTGGGCACCGCTTGGGGACGATAAACCGGCGGCGCGGCGGGCGGGTGCTTCGGACTGGCGGTCGCCTGCGGCGGCGAAGGGGCGGCCTTCCTTTGGAGGGCCTTCGGCAGAGGTTGCGGCCGGTACGCGGGTGGCGCGACGGGCTTCCGCCGCGCGTCGGGCTGGACGGCAGCCTTCTTAACAGGCGCGGGGGACGCCGGCAGTTTGACGGTCTGAGGGGCCGGCTTCTTCACGGGTGAGCTCCTTGGAAGACTGAGGGCCAGAGGTGCAAATCCCGCGCGACATTTTCCGGCGAGATTACGAATTAGATGCGGGAAGGATATGCCGGTGCCGCGCGGGTGTCAACAGACATCCTGTAACGTACAGTCTCAATCAAGTTTCCGTGCGGCTCGAACGGCGTCCACACATCGAAGGACTCAGCCATGCACCTGACACACCTCCGCAACGGCCAAACATTCACGGCCTCGCTCCTGTCTTTGGCGCTCGTCCTCGGCCTGAAGCCGGCTGCAACGCGCGCCGTCGAGACCTCACGCACGGCGCCCGCGTCCGCGCACATCAACACAGCCGGTTCCGGGCGGGGCGTGAAGAAGTCTGTCGCGCAGTTGCCTTCGTTCTTCGAGGAGAACGCGGGGCAGGCCGACCCCCGCGCGCGCTTCGTCTCGCGCGGGGCGGGACACACGCTCATGCTCGGAGCGGGTGGGGTCACGCTCGCCCTTTTGAAGGGCGGCGGGAAGGAGGGCTCGGGCCGCGCGCCGTTCCGTAAGGCGCCTGGGGAGAACGCCCGCGGGACGCGCGCGCCCGAGCCCTCCTATCAACTCGTGAACATGCGCTTCGTCGGCGCGAATCCGCGCCCCGAGATCGTGGGCGAAGGCGCGCTCGAAGGCACGGTCAACTACTTCGTCGGCCGCGACGCCTCGAAGTGGCGCGCGGGGCTCAAGACGTTCTCGGGCGTCCGCTACCGCGAACTCTACCCCGGCGTTGACCTCGTCTTCCACGGCGGCGACGACGGGGGCCGCCTCGAATACGACTTCGTGCTCGCGCCCGGCGCAGACCACCGCGACGTGAGGTTGAGCTTCGGCGGCGCGGACGGTTTGAGCATCGGCAAGGACGGCGGGCTGCTGCTGCACACCAGGGCCGGGACTGTCTCTCAGAGCGCGCCCGTCATCTACCAGCAGATCGACGGCGCGCGGCGCGCGGTCGAAGGCGGCTACGTCCTGCGCGGGCGCAACGAGGTCAGCTTCCGCGTGGGCGAGTACGACCCCGCGCACGCGCTCGTCATCGACCCCGTGCTCGTCTACTCGACCTACTTCTTCAGCGCCGTCGAGATGGCCGTGGATTCGTCGGGCGCGGTCTACGTCGTCGGCACGGCCGAGGCTTTCATGGGCGAGCTGCCCGCCACGCCCGGCGCTTTCCAGACGGCGCGCCGCGGCCTGACCGACGCCTTCGTCGCCAAGCTCGACCCGGCGGGCACATCCCTCAACTACCTCACCTACCTCGGCGGCACGGATCAGGGCGGCTTCGACGGCCTCAGCGACCGCGGCTACGGCATCGCGGTGGACGCGGCCGGCAACGCATACGTCACGGGCACGACCGAGACGAGAGACTTCCCCGTCACGCCCGGCGCGTTCCAGACAGCGAGCGGCGGGAGCTACGAAGGCTTCGTCACGAAGCTCGACCCGGCGGGCTCCTCGCTCGTCTACTCGACCTACCTCGGCGGCGGCGGCTCTGACCTGAGCCGGAGCATCGCGCTCGACGCCGCGGGCTCGGCCTACGTCGCGGGCGGGACGACCTCGAACAACTTCCCCGTCAAGGACGCGCTTCAGCCGACGAAGAAGGGCCCCGAAGACCTCTTCCTGACGAAGTTCGCGCCCGACGGCAAGTCGCTCGTCTACTCGACCCACGTCGGCGGCAGCGACGCCGAGAGCGGCTTCGACGCGCACGTCCTGGCGGACGCGGCCGGCGCCGCGTACCTCGTCGGCTCGACCTACTCGCGCGACTACCCGACGACGCCCGGCGCTTACCAGACGGCGGCGAAGACGCCCGTCGGCTTCTTCTCGACCGAAGTGGCCGTGTCGAAGTTCGCGCCCGGCGGGGCCTCGCTCGTCTACTCGACCTACGTCGGCGGCACGCACAGCGACATCCCCTTCGGCGCGGCGCTCGACGCGGCGGGCCAGGTGCACGTCGCGGGCATCACGGACTCTCCGGACTTCCCCGTGCAGGGCGCGCTCCACCCGACCGCGCGCGACCCGCAGGGCAACGGCTTCCTCTCGAAGCTGAACGCGGCGGGCGCGGGGCTCGTCTACTCAACCTACCTGAGCGGCACGCCGCGGGACATGTGCCGTTCGAGGTTCATCAGCGACGTCACCTTCTGCGGCGGCGAGTACGCGACGGCCGTGGCGACCGACGCCGCCGGCAACGCGTACGTCACGGGCATCACCGTCTCGGCCGACTTCCCCGCCCCGTCCGACCCCCTCCAGTCTAACCCCAACGGCCCGTCCGACGCCTACGTCATCAAGCTCAACCCGGCGGGGCAGGCGCTCTACGCGACGCGCCTCGGCGGCAGCTCCTACGACCTCGGCGCGGACATCCACGCAGGCCCTTCGGGGCTCGTCTACCTGCTCGGCTACACCGAGTCGGACGACTTCCCCACGGCCAACGCCTACCGCGGCGTGCGCGCGCCCGGCTTCGACTTCGTCTACGGGGGCTTCCTCGCAAAGCTCTCCGAGATGGCCGCCCCCGCCGGGACGAGCCGCGTGCACTTCGACTCGGCCGCGTACACGGTCGGCGAGGCCGGGCGCTCGGCGCAGGTGGGCGTGGCGCGCGTGGGCGACCTCTCGGGCGAGGTCTCGGTCGATTACTCGACCAGCGCGGGCGAGACCGCCTCGGAGCGCTCCGACTTCACGACCGCGCGCGGCACGCTGCGCTTCGCGCCCGGCAAGGCCCTGAAGACCTTCAGCGTCACCGTCAACGACGACCGCACGGTCGAGGGGGACGAGTCGCTCACGGTCACGCTCACGAACCTGCGCGGCGCGGCGGTGCTCGACGCGCCCGCCGACGCACGACTGAGCATCCTGGACGACGACGAACACCCGGGCACTGCAAACCCCATCGACGAGTCGGAGTTCTTCGTCCGCCAGCACTACCTCGACTTCCTCTCGCGCGAGCCCGACGCGGAGGGCCTACAGTTCTGGACGCAGGAGATCGAGCAGTGCGGCACGGACGCGCAGTGCCGCGAGGTCAAGCGCATCAACGTCAGCGCGGCCTTCTTCCTCTCGATTGAACACCAGGAGACGGCCTTCCTCCTCGAAAGGCTCTACAAGCTCGCGTTCGAGGCGCGGGTTCCCTACCGCAGCTTCGTCAAGGAGGCGCGCGAGTTGGGCGAGGGCGTCGTCGTGGGGCAGGGCGACTGGCAGGCGCGGCTTGCGGCCAACCGCCGCGCCTTCGCCGAGGAGTTCGTCACGCGCGCGTCCTTCCGCGAACAGTTCCCCGAGAGCCTGACGCCTTCGCAGTACGTCGAGCGCCTGAACGCGCGCGCCTCGGGCGCGCTCTCGGCCCCGGAGTCCGCCGCGCTCGTCGCGGGGCTGGAGGCGGGGACGGAGACGCGCGCGAGCGTGCTCCTGAAGGTGGCCGACGACGAGGACTTCCGCCGCCGCGAATTCGCCCCGGCCTTCGTCCTGATGCAGTACCTCGGCTACCTCAGGCGCGACCCGGACGAGGGCGGCTACGCGTTCTGGCTCGACAAGCTCAACGACTTCGGCGGCGACTTCGTCCGCGCCGAGATGGTCAAGGCGTTCCTCTCCTCGGACGAGTACCGCCGGCGCTTCTTCGAGCCGCAGAAGGAGGCGGCCTTCGGCACGCCCTTCACCGTCGGCTTCAACGAGACGGCCATCCTCCTGCCCGACAAGCTGCGCGTCACCGTCATCGACGTCGGCTTCGACTCGCGCTGCCCGCGCAACGTCCAGTGCGTCCACGCCGGCTCCCTCTCCATCCTCGTCGAGGCCGTCAAGCCCGGCGGCCAGACCGCCCGCTTCATCCTCTCCATCCGCGGCCAGGCCCCCCGCCCCTTCCCCGACAACGCGCCCGTCTCGGCCCTCGGCTACAACTTCCGCCTCCTCCAGGCCGACCCCGAGCCCCCCTACCCCAACCCCGCCCCGCCCTTCCAGGCGATACTCCGAGTGGACAAGCCCTGAAGCCACCCGACTTCAACACAAAAAGAAGGAAGGCCACTCGTGATGAGTGGCCTTCCTTCTTTTAAGAGAGTCGGGGCGAGAGGATTCGAACCTCCGACCTCTCGGTCCCGAACCGAGCGCTCTACCAGGCTGAGCCACGCCCCGTCGAAGATTGCTAAAGCATTCTAAGTGTCGAAATTCATACTGTCAAACACGCAGGTCTCCGTCGCGCAGGCGGGCCTTCTTCTCGCGGCGCGACTTGAGGTACTCGTAGAGCGGGGGGGTGAGCGAGAGCAGGACGACGATGATGACGACCCACTCGATGTGGTCTTCGAGCTTGATGCCGAAGGCGCGCTCGACGAGGGTGCCGAGGAAGTAGCCGGCGAGGATCATGCTGAAGACCCAGGCGAAGCCGCCGACCACGTTGTAGACGACGAACTGCCGGTAGGACATCTGCGCCGCGCCCGCCACGATGGGCGCGAAGGTGCGGACGATGGGCACGAAGCGCGCGATGATGATGGTCTTGCCGCCGTACTTCTCGTAGAACTCGTGCGCCTTCTGCAGGTGGCTCGGGCGGAAGAAGAGCGACTTCTGGCGCGTGAAGAGCCTCGGGCCCAGCTTGAGCCCGGTGTAGTAGCCGACGGCGTCGCCGACGACCGCGGCGACGAAGAGCGTGCCAAGCAGGATGACGACGTTCAGCCGGTCGGGGTGCATGCGCGCGACCAGCCCGGCGACGACGAGCAGGGAGTCGCCCGGCAGGAAGAAGCCGACGGCGAGGCCCGTCTCGGCGAACACGATGACGATCAGCCCGATGTAGGTGAACCAAAGCCCCTTCGTCGTCAGGAAGTCGATGATGTTCTTCGGGTTCAGCAGCTCCTTGAGCTGGTGTAAGAGTTCGTAAATGGATTCCATTAGCTTTCGTTACTCCACCCGTGGCGGCCGATGAGGGGGACGAAGGCGCAGGCGCCGTGCTCCTCATGCCGGAAGCCCTCTTCGGTGCGGACGACGCGGATGAGGCGCTGCGACTCGCGCGACTCGCCGACGGGGAGGACGAGGCGGCCGCCCGTCTTGAGCTGCGCGAGCAGGGGCTCGGGCACGCGCGGGCCGCCCGCGGCGACGAGGATGCAGTCGTAGGGCGCGTGCGCGCTCCAGCCCATCGTCCCGTCGAAGCACTTGACCGTCGCGTTGTAAATGCCCAGGGAGCGTATGCGCGTCTGCGCCTGCCGCGCCAGCTCCGCGATGCGCTCGATGGCGTAGACCTGGCCGGCGACGCGCGCGAGCACGGCCGTCTGGTAGCCGGAGCCCGCGCCGATCTCGAGCACGCGGCTCGACCTGTCCGCTTCGAGCAGCTCCGTCATGCGGGCGACGATGTAGGGCTGCGAGATGGTCTGGTTGGCGTCGATGGGCAGCGCGTGGTCGCCGTAGGCGCGCCCCTGCAAGGCGTCGGGGACGAAGAGGTGGCGCGGCACCTCCGCCATCGCTTCGAGGACGCGCGGGTCGCGGATGCGGTAGTGGTCGCGCAGGCGCTCGACCATGCGCTGGCGCGGGATGCGGTAGCCCGTGGACTGCGCGGCCGACCAGTTTGAAGACGAAGAACTCAAAGCCCTCTTCCCGAACTCGCCGAAAACTTTCAACCGAGACCCGCCGGCTGATCCTCTTCGCGACCCTCGACCGCCTCGACGCCCATGCGGTTCCAGAGGTCGAGCGCGTCGAGCGCGCTGTGGTTGGTCATGTCGCTCCTAAGCGGCGTGACCGAGATGAAGCCCGCCTCGACGGCCGCGTAGTCCGTGCCGTCCTCCGTGCTCGTGCCGAAATACTCCTCGCCGATCCAGTAGTAAGCCTTGCCGCGGGGGTCGATGTGCTCGGTGATGATGGGGCGCGCCTTCTTGATGCCCTGGCGCGTGACGCGCACGCCCGCGACCTCACCCGGCGGGATGTTGATGTTGAGCAGCGTCCCCTCGGGGAGAGGCTCCTCCAAAACTTTGCGGACGGCCGTGATGGCGAAGCGCGCGGCGTGCGTGAAGTCGAAGTTCTCGCGCGTGGCGAGGCTGAAGGCGAGGCCCGGCACGCCGAGGATCGTCGATTCGAGCGCGCCGGCCACCGTGCCCGAGTAGCTCGCGTCGTCGCCGAGGTTGGCGCCGTAGTTGATGCCCGAGCAGCAGATGTCGGGCAACTCGTCGGGGCCCAGGATCTGGTTGAGCGCGAGCGTGACGCAGTCGGTCGGCGTGCCGTCCACCGTCCAGTGGCGCTCGTCGATGCGGCGGATGCGCAGAGGCCGCGAGAGCGTCAGGCTGTGCGACGCCCCGCTCATCTCGGAGGCGGGCGCGACGACGTACACGTCGCCCACCTCGCGCAGGGCCTCCTCCAACTTCGTGAGGCCGTCGGAATGTATGCCGTCGTCGTTTGTTAGAAGAATGCGAACCATACGATTAAACCGCCAGACATTACACCTTAACGTAATGATTTATTCAAGCGACCGCGGCCGAAGGAAAAGCCCCGCGACTCTTAACGGCCGCGGGGCTCTCCTGGGTTGTTTGACGAACCGGTTTAGGCGTTCGCCGTCTCGTTGCTCTTGCGCGAGAGGCCCTTGATCTGGACGGGCGTGTTCTTCTCCACGTCCGCGCCGAGCTTCTTCTTCAGCACCATCTCCTGGTAGAGCTTGCGCATCATCGCGGCCTCCTCGGCGGCCGTCTTCGGCCCCTCCATCTGGGGCTTGTTCGGGCGCTGGAGGTCAACCTCGTTCAGGACGAGGCTGACGGGCGCGTCGGCCAGCTCGACGTTCTTGTTCTTGGCGAAGATTTCGTGGCGGCCGTGCTCCTTGTACCACTGCGCGACGGTCGCGTTCTGGTGCATCTGCTCGATGATGTTGCGCCAGCCGATGCCCGTGTTGTAGGCGCAGAAGCTGATCTCGCCCTCCTGCGTGCCGTACGGGATGATGCACATCTCGGTGCGGCGGAAGTCGTAGTTGAACAAGTCCTGGAACCACATGCCCGCGATGAAGAGGAAGTTCCAGCGGTCTGCGCGGCGCGCCTCGATGTCCTGCTTCGAGCGCCTGCCGTCCACGCGGCCGTACTGCCTGCCGGTCAGCCCGAACGACTTGTCGAACTTCTTGAACAGCTCGTAGAGCGAGAACTGCGAAGGGGCCTTGTAAGGGTTGTAGTGCTTCAGGAGCGTCAGGCCCATCATCAGGTTCGACATCCACTTGCCGCGGCCCGCGTCGGTGATGCGCTGCATGTCCTTGACGAGGCCGGGGATGTTCAGGAACTCGGGGACGGGGGCCATCTCCTTCGTCTCCTTGTCGATCATGACGGCCGTGCCGACGCCGCAGTTCGGGTGGCAGCCGCACGAGACCTGGCCCCACTCGGCGTCCGGCCCGTGCGCGAGGTCGGCGAAGTCGGCGAAGGCGCCCATCAAGCTGAGCGGGAACCAGTCGCGGTTCGGCTCCGTGATGCCGACCTGGCTCTTCACGTCGTGCGCGAGGTGCGAGAGCGTGTAGCGCTGCTGCATCCGGCGTTCGTCGGTGATCTCCTCGTCGCGCCCCGTGAACGAGACGGGCTGGAACGAGAGGAACGCGATCTTCTTCGGGTTGTCGAGCGCGAAGCGGATGACCGAGCCGACCTGGTCGTTGTTGATGCCGTTGACGAGCGTGATGACGAGCACGATCTCGACGCCCGCCGCGTGCAGGTTGTCGATGGCGCGCAGCTTCACGTCGAAGAGGTTGCCGACCTGGCGGTGCGAGTTGGCGTCGTTGCCGATGCCGTCGAACTGCAGGTACGCGTAGCGCAGGCCCGCCTCGGCGGCCTCCTTGGCGAACTCCTTCGACTTGGCGAACTCGATGCCGTTGGTCGCGCACTGGACGGAGTTGTAGCCGACCTTGCGCGCGTAGCGGATGGCCTCGATGAAGTGCGGCGAGATGCTCGGCTCGCCGCCCGAGAACTGCACCGACATCTGGCGGCGCGGCTTAATCGAGATGGCCTTGTCGAGAATCTCCTTGACCTCTTCGAGCGAAAGCTCGTGGACGAAGCCGACCTGGTTGGCGTCCATGAAGCACGGGTCGCACATCATGTTGCAGCGGTTCGTCAGGTCGATGGTCAGGACCGACCCGCGGCCGTACTTGATGGACGAGGAGCCGTGGTCGTGCAGGCCCTCGTCGTTGTGCGCCTGGATGTCCCGGCCGGGGAACATCGACTCGATGTGTTTGAGGAAGTTCGAGTCAATCGCCATGATGTCCTCGAAGTGGCCGTGGACGGGGCAGTCCTTGACCATCCAGATCTGGCCGTCGCGCTCGATGATCTGCGCCTTGATCTCGCCGACCTTCTCCTGGACGAGGATGGACGGGTCGATGGTGGGCGCGCTCAGAATCTTGTTGCGCGCCTCGATGACGCACTTCGGGCACAGGGAGTCGGTGGTGCGGGGGAAGCCGAGCGGCGGCTTCGACTTCTGCCAGGACTTGAGCAGAGGCTTGTCCGACCACTTCGGGATGAACGACTCGTTCGGCCTGTACTGGTTGAAAAACTGGATTGTGTTGAAGAGGCCGCCCGCGACAGTCGCCAGTGCCTTCTCAGCGTGCTTAATCGGTTTCATTCTTCGTCCCTTCATCCATCTACGCGAACGGCCGTGGCGGCCGAACGGCGGTCTATTAGTTCGAAGGCGCCGGGTTCGAGGTCTTCGGAAAGCTTCGACCCGGCGCCCGTCGGGAATACCAAACCTCTCCTGTGTATCTTACCGCCGGCCAGACGTAGACCGGCACAAGGCTTTCAGCAATGACTATGCCAGCCGCGAGGGTTTTGCTTAAGTGAAGAAATAACAGGGGAAAGTGTTCCCTGCCGACTTTTGGCCCCCCCGACGGAAGAGGGTTATCCGAGTCAAAGAGCCCCGGCACCCTCTTATCGTCGAGCAGTGTAGACTAATGACACACGCATCGCAAGCTTAGCGGGAGGGGCCGGCTTTTTTGACTCGCGGGGGTGGGAAAGTTTAGGGATTCCGGCCGTTTTCCTTGATAATCTGCATGACCTCGCCGAAGAGAGCCCCGTTGGTCGCCACGGCGTTCCCCGAATGGATCGTCCGAAGCCCCTGCCAATCCGTGAACGTCCCGCCCGCCTCCTCCAGAACGGGCAGGAGCGCCGCGCAGTCCCAGACGTTCATCACCGGGTCGAGCATCACGTCCGCGCGCCCCGTGGCGACGAGGACGTAGCCGTAGCAGTCGCCCCAGGTCCTTCTCTGCGCCGCGCGCCGCTGCAACACGTCGGCCGGCGCGCCGAAGCCGTACCGCGCGCACGAGCCGAAGTCGGTCGAGAGCAGCAGCGCGTCTTCGAGCCTCTCGGTCTGCGAGACGCGCGCCGGCTCGCCGTTCCAGAAGCAGCCGAGCCCCTTCGCCGCATAGACGACCTCGCCGAGCGCCGGGATGTTGATGACGCCGACCGCGGGGTCGCCGTCAACCTCACAGCCCAGCAGCACGCCGTAGAAGGGGACGCCGTGGACGAAGGAGTACGTGCCGTCGATGGGGTCGATGATCCAGCGCCGCCCCGTCGAGCCCTCAGTCACGCCGCCCTCCTCGCCGACGATGGCGTCGCCGGGGAAGCGCTTCATGATTTCCCGGCGCAGGAACTCTTCGGCCTCCGTATCGGCCTGCGTGACGAAGTTGTCCTTGCCCTTCAGGCGCGTCTCGAACTTCCGGCGGAAGTATTTGAGGGTTATCTCGCCCGCCTCGCGCGCGGCGGAGACCGAGAAGTCGAGCAGCTCTTTCAACCCCGTGTCACTCATCCGACTTCCCTCCCCCGCGCCTGCGCGCGAGCTCGCCCGCCAGCGCTTCGAGCGTCAACCCGCGCTCGACCATGAGGACGACGAGGTGGTAGACGAGGTCGGCCGCCTCCGCCGTCAGGGCGCCCTCGTCTTCGTCCTTCGCCGCGATGATGGTCTCGGCCGCCTCCTCGCCGACCTTCTTCAGAATCTTGTTCAGGCCCTTCTCGAAGAGGTAGGTCGTGTAAGAGCCCTCGGGCATCTCGCGCCGCCTCCCTTCGACGACCGCGTACAGCCCTTCGAGCACGTCGCCGATTCCGGCGGCGTCCCTCCCGACCTCTTCGACGCGGAAGCAGGAGACGGCCCCGGTGTGGCAGGCGGGGCCGCGCGGTTCGACGAGGACGACGAGGGCGTCCGCGTCGCAATCGAGCCGCACCTCGACGACGCGCTGCGTGTTCCCCGAGGTCGCGCCCTTGTGCCAGAGTTCCGAGCGCGAACGCGACCAGAACCACGTCTCGCCCTCCGAAAGAGTCCGGCGCAGGCTCTCCTCGTTCATGTACGCGAGCGTCAGCACCTCGCGCGTCCGCGCGTCCTGCACGACGGCGGGGACCAGGCCCCGCTCGTCGAAACGCACGTCCTCCGGCCTCACACTCATCTCACCAAGACTCCCCTCTCGCGCAGGTAGGACTTTACCTCGCCTATCTGAAACTCGCCGAAGTGGAAGAGCGAGGCGGCGAGCACGGCGCTCGCGCCGCCCGCCGTCAGCGCCTCGTAGAAGTGTTCGAGCCGCCCCGCGCCGCCCGAAGCGATGACGGGGATCGTTACGGCGTCCGCGACGGCGCGCGTCAGCTCCACGTCGTAGCCGTCCTTCGTCCCGTCCCTGTCCATGCTCGTCAGAAGAATCTCGCCCGCGCCCAGGCTCTCGGCGCGCGCGGCCCACTCGACCGCGTCCCAGCCGACGCCGCGCCGCCCGCCGTGCGTGTAAACCTCCCAGCCCGCGCCCCCCTTCCGGCGGCGCGCGTCGATGGCGACGACCATGCACTGACTGCCGAAGACGTTCGCGCCCTCGGTGATGAACTCCGGGCGCTCGACGGCGGCCGTGTTGAGCGAGACTTTATCCGCGCCCGCGCGCAGCACCGCGCGCACGTCTTCGATGGAGCCGAGCCCGCCGCCGACGCAGAGCGGGATGAAGACCTCGTCGGCCACGCGCCGGACGAGTTCCGAGACGATGGCGCGCTTGTCGGAGGAGGCGGTGATGTCGAGGAACGTCAGCTCGTCCGCGCCTTCGAGGTCGTAGCGCTTCCCCTGCTCCACGGGGTCGCCCGCGTCCACCAGCGACACGAACCGTATGCCCTTCACGACGCGGCCGGCGTCCACGTCCAGGCACGGGATGATGCGTTTAGCCAGCATGATGAATCAGGTCAGTACCACCAGCTACCGCAGGTGGTACTAACCCTATTTGCACTCCGCGAAGTTCTTGAGTAGCCGCAGCCCGGCGGCCTGGCTCTTCTCCGGGTGGAACTGCACGCCGCAGACGTTGCCGCGCGCGACGACCGAAGGGTAGGTGATGCCGTACTCCGTCTCGCCGACGACCGCCGCCGCCTCGTCCGCCTCGCAGAAGAAGGAGTGGACGAAGTAGAAGAAGGTCTTGTCGCCTATCCCCTCGGAGAGCGTGTGCCCGCCCTTCCATTCGACCTGGTTCCAGCCGACCTGCGGCACGCGCAGGCCGTCGGGGAAGCGTCGCACGCGGCCGCGCAGGAAGCCTAAGCCCCGCGTCGTGCCGAACTCCTCCGACTCCTCGAAGAGCATCTGCATCCCGACGCAGACGCCTAAGAGCGGCGTCCCCGCCTCCACGCGTTCGCGCACCAGGCGGTCGAAGCCGCGCTCCGTCAAAGCCCCCATGCACGCGCGGAACGCGCCGACGCCCGGCAGCACGAGTTTGTCGGCGGCGCGCAACGTCTTTTCATCTGAACTGACTTGCGCCTCCACCCCGCCCGCGTGGAAAGCCTTCTCCACCGAGCGTAGGTTGCCGACCCCGTAGTCGATGATGGCGACGCTCACAGGGTGCCCTTCGTGCTCGGCACGCCCGTCACGCGCGGGTCGCGCTCGACCGCGCGGCGCAGAGCGCGCGCCGTCGCCTTGAACGTGCCTTCGAGGATGTGGTGCGTGTTGCGCCCCCGCAGGCAGTCGATGTGGAGGTTGCAGCGCGCGGCCTCGGCCAGCGAGCGCCAGAAGTGCTCGGCCAGCTCGACCGAGAAGTTGCCGATCACGTGCCGCCGCGTCTCGACCGCATAGACGAGGTAGAAGCGGCCCGAAAGGTCTACAACAGTGCGGCACAGGGCCTCGTCCATCGGCACGGTCGCCTCGCCGTAGCGCGAGATGCCCGCCTTGTCGCCGAGCGCCTCGGAGAACGCCTGGCCCAGAGTTATCGCCACGTCCTCGACCGAGTGGTGGTCGTCGATGTGCAGGTCGCCGCGGCACTCGACTTCCAGATCAAACAGTCCGTGGCGCGCGAACAGCTCAAGCATGTGGTCGAGGAAGGCGACGCCGGTCGAGACCTGCGACCGCCCCGTCCCGTCCAGCGAGAGGCGGACGCGCACGTCCGTCTCCTTCGTCCTGCGCCGCACCTCCGCCTCGCGCACGTTCGTCTGTAGTTCTGTGGACATCAGCCTTTCATCCTCCGAAGATGTCGCGCAAGCCTTTAAGTAAACGGTCGTTCTCTTCCGGCGTGCCGACGCTGACGCGGAAGTAGTCTTTGAGCTTCGGGTAGCCGCTCACGTCGCGAATCAGCACGCCGAAGCGTTCGAGCAGCTCGTCGTAGACGCGCCGCGGCTCGATTGCGGAACGAACGACCATGAAGTTCGCGCACGAGCGGACGGGCGCGAGCCCTTCGATGTTCCGAAGCTCTGTGAACAGTCGCTCGCGCTCCGCGATGACGCGCTCGACCGTCGGGCGCAGCTCCGCCTCGTACAGCTCGACGGCGACCTCGGCCGCGGTCTGCGAGAAGAGGTTGAGGTTGTATGGGAGCACGGCCTTCGAGACCTCGCGCGCGAGTTCGGGCGCGGCGAGGAGGTAGCCGACGCGCAGGCCCGCGAGCGCCATCGCCTTCGAGAAGGTGCGGAAGACGGCGAGGTTCATGTGGCGTGCGAGGAGCGGCGCGACCGTGCGCCCCGAGAACTCGAAGTAGGCTTCGTCGATGACGACGATGCCGCCGGTCGTCTCTAAAAGTTCTTCGAGCGCGCCCTCCTCGACGCGGCAGCCCGTCGGGTTGTTCGGCGAGCAGAGGATGGTCACGTCGGGTCGTTCGCGTTCGATTGCTTCGCGCAGCGCGGGCACGTCGAACCCCAGCCCGTCGTCGAGGGGCACGCTCAACACCTCTCCGCCGAGCACGGTCGCGACCTGACGGTAGAGCGCGAAGGTCGGCTCCGAGATGAGCACGCGCTTCCCTTCGGCGACTGTCACCATCAACGTCGCCTGTATCAGCTCGTTCGAGCCGTTGCCCGCGACGACGCCGTCCGCGCGCCAGCCCGCGAAGCCCGCGAGCTTCTTGTGAAGCGACGCGGGCACGAAGTCCGGGTAGCGTGACCAGTCGCGCGACTTCATCCGCTTGATCGTCTCGCGCCTCAAGGCCGCCGGCACGCCCCACGGGTTCTCGTTCTGGTTGAGCTTCACCGCGCCGCGGTCGGGCTTCAAGGTGTAAGCCTTCAGCCCGCGGACGCGTGGCTTAATCTTGTCGAGCGGGTTCGCCATCTGCCCTTTCAACCCTTCACTCTAATCAAGGCCGAGCGCGCGTGCGCGTCCAGGCCCTCCGCTTCGGCGAGCGCGGCGATGAGCGGCGCGGTCTCTCGCAGCTCCTCGCGCGTGTAGCGGATGACGCTGGTGCGGCGTTGGAAGTTGTGGACGCCGAGCGCGGAGGAGAAGCGCGCGGCCCCGCCCGTGGGGAGCACGTGGTTGGGGCCGGCGAAGTAGTCGCCGACGGCCTCGGGCGCGTGCTCGCCGTAGAAGATGGCCCCGGCGTGGCGGACGCGCGCGGCCCACGCGTCGGGGTCGCGCGTCATGATTTCGAGGTGCTCGGGCGCGAGTTCGTTGACTATCCCGCAAGCCTCTTCGATGTCTCCGACGACGAAGGCGGCGCCGAAGTCCGCGAGCGAGCGCTCGACGACAGACCTCCGGGGGAGCGTCTCGGCCTGAAGCGCGACCTGCGCGGCGACGAGCCGTGCGAGTTCGAGGTCGGTCGTGACGAGAACCGCGGAGGCGTCTTCGCCGTGCTCGGCCTGCGCGAGCAGGTCTGCGGCGATGAAGTCGGCCCGCGCCGACTCGTCGGCGAGCACGACGACCTCGGACGGCCCCGCGACCGAGTCGATGCCGACCGCGCCGTAGACGAGCCGCTTGGCGGCGGCGACGAATTTGTTGCCCGGCCCCGTGATGACATCGACGCGCGGGACGGTCTCAGTGCCGTAAGCCAGCGCGGCGACGGCGTGCGCGCCGCCGACCTGGTAGACCTCCGTCACGCCCAGCTCGAGCAGCGTCGCGGCGACGGCGGGCGTTTCGTTCAGAGTACGCGGCGGCGTGACGACGGCGACGCGGCTGACGCCCGCGACCTGCGCGGGCACGACGTTCATCACGACCGAAGAGGGGTAGCTCGCCGTCCCGCCGGGGACGTAGAGGCCGGCCGCCTCGACCGGCGAGACGCGCTGGCCGAGCCGCACGCCGCGCCCGGCCTCGAACTCCCAACTCTCAACCAACTCGCGCTCGTGAAAGGCGCGGACGTTCCCGACGCTCGCGCGCACGGCTTCGAGCACGCGCGCGTCAACGCTCGCGGCCGACTCGCGCAGCGCCGACTCTCCGACGCGCAGCTCCGAGGGGCGCAGGCGCACGCCGTCGAAGCGCGCGGCGTAATCGACGAGCGCCGCGTCGCCGCGGAGGCGCACGTCCTCCACGATGGCCGCGACGACCGAAGTCAGCTCCGCGTCGGCCGCGACGCTGCGCGCGTGTATCGCGGCGAGCCGCTCGCGGCGGCGTCCGATGTCTGTGACGACCTCTATCAACCCTCTGCCCCTCCCTCGCTCACGACACGGCCCAGGTCGCCGATCAACTTCGTGACGGCCTCGGCCTTCAACTGGTAGCTGGCCCGGTTGACGACGAGGCGGCCGGTGGACTCCGTGATGGTCTCGACGACGGCCAGCCCGTTCTCCGCGAGTGTGCGGCCGGTCTCGACCAGATCGACGATGCAGTCGGAGAGGCCGAGCACGGGCGCGAGTTCGACCGAGCCCGAGAGTTCTATGATTTCGACGGGGACGCCTTTCGCCCCGAAGTGCGCGGAGGTGACGCGCGGGTACTTCGTCGCGACGTGGAGCACGCCCGCGCGCGAGGTTTCGCCGCCCTCGCGCGCGGCGACCGCGATGAGGCAGCGGTTGATCTTGAGGTCGAGCGGCTGCAACACGTCGGCCCCGGCTTCGAGCAGCACGTCGCGGCCGACGACGCCGCAGTCGGCGATGCCGTGCTCGACGTAGACGGGCACGTCCGAGGGCTTGACGAAGACGAAGCGGTAGCCGCCCGACTCGTCCTCGACGGCGAGCCTGCGCGACGCCAAAGCCTCCGCGCCCACGCGCACGCCCGCGCGCGCCAGCAGCGCCAGCGCGTCCCGCTGCATCCTGCCCTTCGCAATCGCAATCGTCAGCATCTTAATCCATCTTTATCCGCTCGCCGCGCGCCCGGCGTTGTCGCGCGTCGCGGAAGCGTTCCGTCACGTCGTCCCCGTGGATTGCGGCGGGCGTCTCCGCTCCGTTCTGCGTCTCGAAGTCGCGGCGGGTGATGACCTCTGTGAGCGCGTCGAGGTCGAGCATGAAGCCGATGGCCGGCTCGCGGCGGCCGAAGTTGGCCGTCAGGTCGTCGTAGCGCCCGCCGCCGCCGACCCGCGCGCCCGCGCCCTCGACGTAGATTTTGAAGACGAGGCCCGTGTAGTAGTCGAGCCCCGACACGTCCGACAGATCGACCGAGAAGCCCTCGCTGAGGCCCAGCGCCTCGACCGCGGAGAGGAGCCTCTCAAGCTCGTCGAGCGCGGCGCGCGAGCGCTCGTTCGCAAGAGTCTCGCGCGCCCCTTCCGGAATCGCGCGCCCCGCGGAGAGTCGCGCGAGCCGCGAGGCGCGCCGGACGGTCGCCTCTGAGCGGCCCAGCGTCTTGAGGAACTCGCCGAGCGCGCCCACGTCGCGCGCGTCCACGAGCTGCCGCATCTCCTCGCGCGCGTCCGTCGAGAGGCCGAGCTGTTCGGCGACGCCGTTGAAGACGCCGACGTGGTTGAGCGTGACGCGGTACGAGCCCGCGAGGCCGAGCCGTTCGAGCACCTCGGCGGCGATGGCGAGGACTTCGACGTCCGCGTCCGCGCGCCCCGCCCCGATCAGCTCGCAGCCGAGCTGCCGCCCCTGCCGCCGCCACTCGGCGCGCGAGTGCGGGAGTTGTCGGAAGACCGAAGCGGCGTAGCAGAAGCGCAGCGGCCGCGGCGCGCCGGCGAAGAGCGTCGCCGCGGCGCGCGCGACCGAAGAGGTGATGTCGGGCCTGAGCGCGAGCAGGCGGCCGTCCGTGTCGGCGAAGCGGAAGGCGCGCTGCGCCTCGACCCGCCCCATGCCGCGCTCGAACAGCGCGTAGTAGTCCACGGAGGGCGTCGCGATCTCCTCGTAGCCCCAGCCGTCGAAGACCGCCATCGCCGCCGTCTCGACCGCGCGGCGCAGGCGCGCCTCACGCCCGAAGTAGTAGCGCATCCCGCCGGGAATTTTGGAAAGGGGCTCCATCAGAACTCGAACGCCAAAAACGAAAACGCCGCCCGACACAGACGGTGTCGCGTGCGGCGTGTGCCGGTGAAATCTTTCCGCGCCCTGCTACTGCCCGAGAACCGGCGCTCTACGAATCACCCCACACGCGGCCGCGCGCATGGCCGTGGTGGCCATGATGGCGGTGCGCTGCGGTGTGGGGGTTGTGCGTCATGCCCTGAACGTGTCCTAACTGACGCGAACGTTATAAACGAGCCGGTCGGAGGGTGTCAAATGGGAGTAGTCAGTAGCCAGTAGCCAGTAGCCAGTAGAAAAACCTTCTTCCTACTGGCTACTGGCTACTGTCTACTGACTACTGACTACTGCCTTTGAGAGTAGTAGCCGACGCGGCTCGTGACTTCGTAGTCGCGGCCGGGCACTTCGACGCGGACGCGGCGGAAGCGGCCGTCGCGCGCGGGCGCGGTCGGCGTGTAATAGAGCGCGTACTGGTGGCGCAGCTCGTCGGCGATCTCGGCGTAGACGCCCCCGAGCGAGCGGAAGCTCCGCGGGCGGTAGAGCCGTCCGCCGGTCGCGCGCGTGAGCACCGACAGGTTCTGCTCGCTCGCGTCGAGCACGCGCAAGCCTTCGCGCAGGTCGCCGATGCGGAGCTGGTTGAAGCGGACGGAGGCGTCGCCCGCGCCGAGCAGGTTGTCCAGCTCGGCGGTCTTGCGCGCGCGCTCGATCTCCGTGTTGGCGATGGCGTAGACCGTGACCTGCGTCTCAAGGAGCGCGCGCAGCGCGGCCTCGGCGGTGGCCGAGCCGCGGTTGCTGTCGATGCCGTCGCTCAGGACGACGAGCGCGCGCCGCCGCTCGTTCTTCCGGAACTGCTCGCGCGCCGAGAGCAGCAGCGCGTCGTTGAAGCGCGTGAAGACGCCGGTCGAGAGCCGGTTCAGGGCGCGGCGCAGTTGCAGGCGGCTCTTCGACCAGTCGAGCAGCAGCTCGACGCGGTCGTCGAACTTGACGAGGCAGAAGCGGTCTTCCTCCGCGACGCGCCCGGCGAACTCCTCGGCCGCGCGGCGGAAGTCCTCGAAGCTCTCGGCGACCGACGAGGAGGCGTCCACGAGCAGCGCCACGTCCACCGGGACCTGTCTTAACGAGAGGTCGCTCAGGGGCTGCTCGCGCCCGTCCTCGAAGACCTTGAAGTCTTTGCGCGTGAGGCCCGTGACCAGAGCGCCCGACGAGTCGCGCACCGTCACGGGCAGCAGCACTTCCGACGAGTTGATGCGGACGACCTCGTCCTCGTTGACCTCCTCGTCCCGCTGCTTCTCAACCTGCGCCTCCTGCGGCCGCGGCGCGACGCTCGGTTTCAGCCAGGGGTTGGGCGGCGGCTCGTCGGAGGAAGGCGGCACGTACGGCCCCGCCGGCCGGGTGCCGCGCCCGCGATTCTGAGTCGAGGCGGCAGGGACGTGAATGAGCCCGGCGAACACGCCGCAGACGAGAATTAACCACAGAGACACAGAGACACGGCTTCCCGGCTTATGGCTGCGCCTCTGTGTCTCTGTGGTTAACGAATTCTTAGCCGCTCTCATCATTCACTTCTCGGGGCGCGCGGGCTCCTTCTCGTCCTCGCCCATCGCGGCGCGCATGGCGTTGATGACGGGCTCGGTCACGCGACGGCTGCGCAGCTCGGCGAGCTTCGCGGGCGCGAGGTCGAACTCGACCGGCGACTGCTCGATGCGCCGGACGATGGTGCCCTCGGAGAAGCCGGCCTCGACCAGCTCCACCACCGAGTCGTTCGTCAGCGTCGGCGTGCGTTCGAGCTTCGCCGAGCCGCCCGCCTCGGTCGGCGGCTTGATGATGCGCACCGAAGCGCTGCCCGTCGTCATCGTGTCGGAGCTGTCGCCGCCGTCACGGCCGCGCGAGCGCGTCTGCCCGCTCGAACCGCCCGACGAGCCGAAGATGTTCACCTCGCCGGGGTCTGAACCCGTAGCGCCCGGCGAGCCCTGACGGCCGCCCTCGCGCCCGAAGCCGCCGAAGGGCATCTCGTCTTCGTCCCAGCCGTCGGACGCGAAATCGACCGACTCGGCGCGCGCGAGCATCGCCAGGATGACGCGCTCGGGCACGCCCCCCTTCTTCAGCTCAATCAGTCGGTCGGGCGACAGGTCGAAGCTGACGGGGCGCGCGTTGATGATGGCGATGACCGTCTTCTCCTTGAACCCCGCGCGGACGAGCTTCACGACGGACGCGTTCGTCAGCGTCGTCGAACCGGCCGGAGCCTGCGCCTGCGCCGCGGAGGCCGCGGCGGCGAAGACCAGGACGAAACTCAACAGGCGTGTCTTCATCCTCAAAACACCTCAGCCATTAGACAGGCGCAACGGGGGGAAACTTCCAGCAGACAGCAGGCAGTAGGCAGATGGCAGTAGGCAGTCAAGAGCAGCACACCCTCGAACGTTCATGTTTTGACCTCGGCGAACTCCGGCGCCGAACAATCGCGCCCTTGCGAAGTGCGGCTGACTGCCTACTGCCGTCTGCCTACTGCCTACTCTCCCCTCGCGTACTTCCCGCCCACGCGCTTCACGTAGTTGCGCGTCTCGCGGAAGGGGGGCACGCGGTAGCCGTAGCGCATGACGTTGCCCTCGCCCGCGTTGTAGCCGGCGAGCACGAGCGTGACGTTGCCCTTGAAGCGGCGCAGCAGCTCTTTGAGGTAGCGCGTGCCGCCCGAGACGTTCTGCGCCGCGTCGTGCGGGTTGCGCACGCCGAAGCGCGCGGCCGTCCCCGGCATGAGCTGCATCAGGCCGCGCGCGCCCGCGGGGCTGACGGCCTTCGAGCTGAAGTGCGACTCCTGCTCCATCACGCAGAAGATGAGGTAGGGGTCTACGCCGTGGCGCGCGCCGTTCTGGCGGATGATGGCGTCGAGTTTGGCGCTGCCCGTCGTCCAGCGCCGCTCGCGCCTCTTCTTCGGCGCGCCGTCGGCCGCGACCTCTTCGGGGGCGAGGCGCTCGCGCTCGATGCGTTCGACGCGCGCCTTCTCGACGAAGGTCGAGATGTTGCCGCGCCTGAACCAGACGCCGTCCGCGCCCTCGCTCGCCTCGTCCACCTCCATCTTCGCGCCGCCGACGAGGTGTATCCACACGGTCTGGACTTCCTCGGCCTTCCGCGTAGCCTCATCGGCGGCCTTGACGACAGACGACTCGCCCGCGGCCTTCGCCTCCTTCGCGGCGGCGGCGGCGGCCTTCACCACCTCGCGCACGCGCGACTTATCGAGGAGGTTGGTCACGCCGCCGCGCCTGTACCAGACGCCGTGCGAATCCTCCCAAGCCTCATCGACCTCAATCGTCGTCCCGTCCTTCAGCTTCAACTGGTCGGCGAGCGCCGTCGAAGACATAGCCAGAAGGATGACGACGAGCAGCGGGCCCTTCGTCAGCAGTCGTTCAGATTTGGAGCGGGTTCGCATCTGCTAAGTCCCCCGTGTTCTTCCGCGTCTGTTCCTGCGCGGCGAAGCCGTGCGAGGAGCCGAAGTAGTTGCGCCAGGCCGCGTCGATGAGGCGCACGCTCACCTCGGGCGGGCGCGCCTCGAAGAGGCAGATGTCGGTCATGCGGTCGAGCAGGTCGCGCGGCTCGCACGCCTTCATCTGGCGGTGTTCGAGCATGTAGTTGTTGAGCAGATGGTCGATGCAGTGCTGCTCGACCCGCAGGCCGCGCGTGTAGGCGGCGCGCTTGAAAATCTCGACGTAGGCCGCGGGCGTCGGCGGCTCCACCCGCGCCCGGTAGCCCATGCGGCGCAGGAAGGCTTCGTCAACCAAGTCCTTCTCGTCGAGGTTCGTCGAGAAGACGACCAACTGCTCGAACGGCACCTCGATCTTCTTGCCCGTGTGCAGCGTCAGGTAATCGACGCGCTTCTCCAGGGGCACGATCCAGCGGTTCAAGAGTTCGTGCGGCTCGACGCGCTGGCGGCCGAAGTCGTCCACGACCAGCGTGCCGCCGTTCGACTTCAACTGGAACGGGGCCTCGTAGAAGCGCGCCGCCTCGCTCCACTGCAAGTCGGCGTCGTCGAGGGTGAGCTCGCCGCCGACGATGACGAGCGGGCGCTCGACCAACGCCCAGCGGCGGTCGTAGTCGGTCGGCGTCTCCGTCTCGGGCGCGGGGCGGTGGTTGTGCGTGTCGAAGACGCGGATGATCTGGCCGTCCACCTCGATGGCGTAGGGTATCCAGATGTAGCCGGGCAGCCCCGAGTTGATGCGCTCGGCGACGGCCGTCTTGCCCGTGCCCGCGGGGCCCGTGATGAAGAGCGAGCGGCGCGAGTTGATGACGCAGCCCATCGTCTGGATGAGCGACTCGGGGAGCACCAGGTCGCGGAAGGCGGCGCGCACGGTGTCCACGGTCGCGGCGCGCGCGGGCACGGCCTGCAACCGCATCATGTGCGCGTAGTCTCTGAGGCTTACGGGCGCGGGGCCGACGTAGCCGCAGAGGTCGCGCACGCGCGCGACGCGCTCCCAGCCGCGGTCGAGCATCGCGTAGCGCGTCGCGCCGACGGCGACCTGCCCCTTCACCTCGATCATCTTCTCGCGCGTCAGGTGGATGAGAATCTCCTCGACGAGGGCGCGCGGGAGCTTCAGCTCCTCCGAGATGCTCCGCGTGTGCGGCTCGGGCATCTGCGCGACGTGCTTCAGGGCGAGGTCGCACAGGAAGCTCGCCGGCACGTCGGCCTCGCGCAGCTCTTCGAGGACGGGCGGGCCCATCGATTCGATCTCGACGCGCGTCAGGATTCCGGTGTGGGTCGTCATCACGAGGCTCCGTTTCTTATCGTTCTTCGGCGGCGGCCGCCGCGGTCTGCCGGGCGTCAATCGCCGCGAGTGTCTGGCGGGCGTCGGCGGCGCGGTCGGCGCGGCCGGTGCGCTCGTAGAGTTCGGCGAGCTGGCGCAGGACGTTCTCCGCCTCGGGCCGGAGCTTGCGCGCGGCTTCGAGGTGCTCGACGGCCTTGTCCTCGCGCCCCGCGCGGATGAGCATCGCGGCGACGTTGGCGCGGCCCTGGAAGTCGCCCTCGGCGCGCGCGAAGTTGCGGTAGGCGTCGTCGTACTTGCCGAGCCGAACCTGAGCGAGCGCGAGGTTGTTGAGGATGCGCGAGTCATTCGGCGCGAGCCTGGCGGCCTTCTTCAGTCTGTCCACGGCCGCGCGGTAGTTGCCGTTCAGGTAGAGCGAGTAGCCGAGGTTGTTGAGCGCCTGCGGGTCGCGGTCGTCCACGTCCATCGAGCGGCGGTAGGAGTCCTCGGCGCGGTCGCGCAGCCCCTTGCGGTCGTAGGCGACGGCGAGCAGGCTGTGCGCCTGAGTGAGGCGGGGGTCGAGCGAGGCCGCCCGCGAGAGTTCGGCGATGGCCTCGTTCAGGTTCCCCTCTTCGAGCAGGGCGCGGCCGCGCTCAAGGTGGTCGCGGGCGGAGCCGCCCTCCCCCTTGGCTTCGGGCCGCCGGTTGTCGCGGTCTTCGACGCGGACGACGCCCGTGCTCTCGAAGCGCTCGGCGTCCTTCTCCGTCATGCGCGCGATTTTGTTGCCGTCGTCCTTGCCGAAGATTTTCCCGACGGCCTTGAACGGGGCCTTGAAGATTTTGCCGAAGAGGCCGCCCTTCTTCTTCGGCCGGGCGGCTTCGGAGCCCGCCTCCGCGCCCGACGCGGCGACGATGTTCGAGGCCGCGTCGCCGTCGCGCTCGTCGCCCGAGGCGTCCCAGATCGCCGTGGCGCTGACTATCAGGGCGAAGGCTGCGAAGATGATGATGACCCTGCGCGTGTTCATGACGACTAATCCCCTTTCTACATCTTGCCGAACGTGTCCATCAGGTTGAGTGCGGCGGGGCCGAGGACGACGATGAAGAGCGTCGGGAAGAGGAAGAGCGCGAGCGGGATGAGCAGCTTGACCGCGGCCTTCTGCGCCGCCTGCTCGGCGCGCTGCCGGCGCTTCGTGCGCAGGGAGTCGGAGTAGATGCGCACCGCGCGCGCGATGGAGGTGCCGAAGCGGTCGGCCTGGATGAGCATGGCGACGAGGCTGCGGAGGTCGTCCACGCCCGTGCGCTCGGCGAGGTTGCGCAGCGCCTCCTCACGCTCGCGCCCGACGCGGATTTCGAGGTTGGCGATCTCGAACTCCTCGCTTACGTCCGGGTGCACCGCCTTCAGCTCGTCGCCGACGCGCACCATCGAGGCGTTCAGGCCGAGCCCCGACTCGATGGAGACGACCATCAGGTCGAGCGCGTCGGCGAGCCCCCAGCGGATGCGCAACTGCCTCCCCTTCACCAGACGGTCGAGCACGAAGCGCGGCCCGATGAACCCCAGGCCCGCCCCCACGCCGATCCATATCAGCGCGCTCCCCAGCGGCCGGCCGAGCACGGCGCACGCGAGCGCCACCAAAGCGGGCAGCCCCGTGAAGGCCGCCACCTGCACGGCGCGGAAGATGACCGGCGCGCCGGCCGAGCGGTAGCCGGCCTGCATCAGCTTCTTTTGCAGGTTGTGCGCCTCGGCCGCCGACGGCGGCGCGAGCTTGTGCAGCGGCGCGGCCATGCGCTCGGCCAGCGCGCCCGCGGGCGAGACTTCCGGCGCGAGCGTGACGGCCGCGGCACTCGGCGCGACGCCGCCCGACTCGCCCATGCTCCGCAGACGCTCGGTCGCGGCCGAAGGCGGGCGGAACATCAGCCAGTAGAGCCCCAGCGCCCCGAGCGTGACGCAGACGAAGATGGATGCGGTGATGATTAGCATGGCCGTGAACCGTAAACCGTAAACCGTGACAGGATGGTGAACCGTGAACCGTGAACCGTGACGGGTGAAAAGGTGCTCTTACTTGTCACGGTTTACGGTTCACGGTTTACGTCAAATCTTTATCTTCAAAATCTTCCGCACGACGAGCATGCCCAGGAGCTGCATGACGGAGGCGGCGAAGATGAGCTTGTGACCGCGCGGGTCGTACCAGAGCACGCTCATGTACTCGCCGTTAATGACCGTCACGGCGAGCGCCACGAAGATCGGGATGCCGCAGAGGATCCACGCCGAGAGGCGCGAGCTGGTCGTCAAAGTCTTCAGGTCTTCGAGGATGCGGAAGCGCTCGCGGATGGTGTGCGCCACCTTCTGGAGAATCTCGGCGAGGTTCCCGCCCGTCTCGCGCTGGATCATGATAGCCGTGATGCAGAGGCGCAGGTCGAGGAGCGGGATGCGCTCGGCCATGTTCTCGAGCGCGAGCTTCAGGGAGAGGCCGAGGTTCTGCTCCTCGTAGGTCTTGCGGAACTCGGTGGCGATGGGCTCGTGCATCTCGCTCGCCACCATGTGGAGCGCCTCGGCGAAGGCGTGCCCCGCCTGGAGCGCGCGGCTCATCAGCTCCAGCGCGTCGGGCAGCGCCACGAGGAAGGCGTTGAGGCGCTGGCGGCGCTTGTAGAAGACGTGCACGAACGGCACGGCCGCCGCCGCGAGGCCCGCGGCGACGACGAGCAGCGTCGAGATGGTCAACATCGACACGGCGAAGGCCGCGAGCAGCCCCGCCATGCCCGAGAACATCAGCAGGCGCGTCACCGTGATGTGCAGGTCGGCCTGGTCGAGCACGCGCTTGAGCCGCAGGGCCGACTGCACGCGCACGAGCACCTGGTTGAGCGAGGGTATCTCGCTCAGAAGCTCGCGGCGCGCCAACTGCACCTCCACGTCGTCCGAATGCCCCGCGTAGAGCAGCGTCTCGGCGAGGCGCTGTTGCAGGCGCTTGCGCTTGGCCTCCGACTCGCGCGTCGCGAACAGGTACGCGCCGAAGACGCCGAGCATGCAGGTGATGAAAACCAGGAAGGAGATCATTGTTTCACCGGTAGACAGTAGTCAGTAGTCAGTAGAAGAACATTCGCCGTTGAGCAGTCAGGACGTGGCCGCGGAGCGCCTACTGTCTACTGACTACCGGCTACTGGCTACTCCTCGAAGAAGACGCGCGGCAACTGCATGCCGTACTGCTTGAGCCGCTCGGCGAAGCGCGGGCGGATGCCGGTGGCGCGGAAGCGGCCGACGACCCGGCCGTCCTTGTCCACGCCCTGGCGCTCGAACTGGAAAATCTCCTGCATGGTGATGGCCTCGCCCTCCATGCCGGTGATCTCGGAGATGGAGGTGATGCGGCGCGTGCCGTCCGAGAGGCGCGACGCCTGAATCACGAGGTTGACGGCCGAGGCGATCTGCTGGCGCATGGCGCGGTCGGAGAGGCGCATCCCCGTCATCTGGATCATCGTCTCAAGACGCGCTAAGGCGTCGCGCGGCGTGTTGGCGTGGATGGTCGTCAAAGACCCGTCGTGGCCGGTGTTCATGGCCTGGAGCATGTCGATGGCCTCGCCGCCGCGCACCTCGCCGATGACGATGCGGTCGGGGCGCATGCGCAGTGCGTTCTTGACGAGGTCGCGCTGCGTCACCTCGCCCTTGCCCTCGATGTTGGGCGGGCGGGTCTCTAAGCGGACGACGTGCGGCTGCTGCAACTGCAACTCGGCCGAGTCTTCAATCGTGACGATGCGGTGGTCGTGGGGGATGAAGGAGGAGAGCGCGTTCAGGAGCGTCGTCTTGCCCGCGCCCGTCCCGCCCGAGATGAGGACGTTGAGGCGCGCGACGACGCACATCTCGAACATCTCGGCCATGTCCCTGGTGAGCGCGTTCTTCTCGATGAGCGTCGCCATCCTGAGCGGGTCGGCGCCGAAGCGGCGGATGGAGAGGACGGGGCCGTCCAGAGAGAGCGGCGGGATGATGGCGTTGACGCGCGAGCCGTCTTGCAGACGCGCGTCCACCATCGGCTGCGCCTCGTCGATGCGGCGGCCGACCGAGGAGACGATGCGCTCGATGACGCGCATCAGGTGCTCGTCGTCCTTGAACTCGACGTTGGTGCGCTCCAGCTTGCCGCCGCGCTCGATGTAGATGTTCTTCGGCGAGTTGACGAGGATGTCGGAGATGGACGGGTCGCCGAGCAAAGGCTCCAGCGGCCCGAGGCCGAACAGCTCGTGGCGGACTTCGTTGACGAGGCGCTCGCGCTCCGAAGACGAGAGCGGCGCGTTCTCGATGACGATGAGTTCTTCGGCGAGCCGCGCCACCTCCGAGCGGAGCTGCTCGGGCTCCAACTGCCCGAGCTTGGACAAGTCCATCCGGTTGATGATCGAGCGGTGCAGGCGCGCCTTCATCTCCTGGAAGATTTGCGCCCCCGACTGCCCGCCCTCCTCGCCGCCGCGCCCGAAGAGCGCCGCGCCGTTCGCCGAAGTCTCCCTGATTAGTCTTTCGCGAAGTGCCATGACTGTTTATCTGCCCCGCTGTGGTTTGAGGTCTTGACCCGAAGCTTTACCGCGCGCTTCAGGCCGTGGCCGGCTCCTTCTCCTTGCCCGCCGCCGCGGGCATCAGCACGCGCGGCGACTCGGCCCGGCGGCGGAAGAGCGAGCCGAGCAGCCCGCCGCGCGACTCGGAGGCGGGCGCGGCCACGGGCGTCCCCGTCACCGAGGCCGTGATCTGCCGCAGCTCGGCCGCGATCTTCGAGTTCGGCTCCGACTCGACGAGCGGCTTGCCGAGGTTGATCGAGTTGACCGCCGTCTTGTAGTCGCTCTGCACGTAGCCCATCACGCGCTCGCCGAGGAAGCGCTCGACCTGCCGGAGGTCTAAGTCGATCTGGCGGCTGAAGCGGTTGACGACGATGTGAATCTTGTGGCGCGGGTAGCCGAGCCGGTCGAAGATTTGCAGGGCGCGCTGCGTGCTGCGGATGGCCGGGATGTCGAGCGTCAAAACGAGCAGGATGTCGTCCGCCTGGTCGAGCGCCGCGAGCGTGATCGCGTCGAAGGTGTGCTGCGGGTCGATGACGACGTAGTCGAAGCGCTCGCGCAGCAGTTCCAAGACCTGGAAGACGTGCTCGGGCTCGATGTCGTCGGCCGAGTCGGCCTCGCGCGGCGCGGCGAGCAGGGAGAGCCTGGCCGAGTGCGGGACGAGGAAGCTCTTTAGCAGCGAGTCGTCCACGCGCTCGCGGTGCTCGACCACGTCGGCGATGGAGAACTTCGGCTCGACGCCGAGGAAGAGGCCGAGGTCGCCCGCGTGCAGGTTGAGGTCAACGAGCACGGTCGGCGCGTCGAGCGAGGCGGCGACGTTCGAGGCGACGAAGGTCGTGCCCGTCCCGCCCTTGCTGGAGAAGACGGCGACGACGCGCCCGCGCTTCTTCGGGGCCTCGGGCTGCTCGGCGCAGAACTCCGCGATGCGCCGGTAGACGGTCTTGAACTCCTCGGGGATGACGGGCAGCCGCAGGAACTCGCGCGCGCCGGCGCGGATCGAGCGCAGGATGGTGTCGGGCGAGGAGTCGCGCGAGGCGCAGATGACGGCCGTGCGCGGGCACTCGGCGGCGAT
Organism: Pyrinomonadaceae bacterium; assembly: GCA_035563535.1. Classification (GTDB taxonomy): domain Bacteria; phylum Acidobacteriota; class Blastocatellia; order Pyrinomonadales; family Pyrinomonadaceae; genus QHXN01. Next base: position 165,630 of record DATMVD010000010.1, read on the forward strand.
GCGCGCGACCATGCGCAGCTCCACGTCGGGCGAGGTGCCGAGCGAGATGACCGCCGCGTTCGGCGCGAGGCTGACGATCTCTTGAAAAATCTGCTCGGGGTCGTCGCCGCCGACGAGGAGGCGCGCCCCTTCCTGAGCGGCCAGCGCGCCGCGCAGCTCCTTGAAGCATTCGAGCCCGGTGCTCAGGATCGCGAAGGTTAGCTGTTGGGTCATCACTCTTCCTCTGGACGAGTCTGCGGACTACGCTGCCGGCGCTTCGGCGCGTCACTGGCACTTGCCGGATTTGGACACCTTCATCGGGGGCTTGCAGTAGCAGCCGGTGTCCGCGGGACTGTCGCCCCGCTTGCAGGCGGGCGGCGTGGGCGTGGGCTGCGGCGTCGGCACGGGCGTCGGGGTCGCGCTCGGCCCCGGCGTCGGATCGGGCGTCGCGGTCGGCTGCGGTGTGGCGGTCGGCGCGGGCGTCGGGGTGGCCGAAGGCCCTGGCGTCGGGCTCGGGTTCGGGCTCGGCTCGGGCGTCGGCGAGGTGATGGGGTCGGGGATGATGCCCGCGCTCTCGGCCGTCAAGGTCGTGCGGTACTCGGGCAGCGTGACGCCCTCGGTGAGGAACGGCAGGACGAACCTGAACTCGTAGTTGGGGATCGAGACCGTCACCGACCCGTCCGGGTAGCCGAAGCCGACGTCGGGGATGCTCGAAGGCGTGTAGTCCACCTCCACCATCTCCGGCGTGAGGCCCGCGACGAGCGGCTGCCCCTCCCCGTAGATGTTCCCGTAGACGGCCATGCTCTTCACGTCGTCGATTTCATCTTCCTTGTGCGTGACGGCGTAGCGCGCGCCGCGGCGGGCGGCGTCCGCGAGCGCGTTGTGCGTCCAGAGCAGGCGCGAGAATTCGAGGACGGCGAAGGTCGCGGTGAAGAAGACGAGCGCGCCGATGGCGAACTCGACGAGCGTCGAGCCGCGCTGCCCCTTGCCCATGCATGCCTTCCGCCTCATGACTCTCAAGCCCTCCGCCGCCGCAGCGTCAGTTGTTGATGTAGCGCATGGTCGTGCTCGGCTTCACGTCCACGTTCAGGCTGAAGCTATTGCCCATCAGCTTGCCCAGGTCGAAGATGGGCTCGTACTGGTAGCCGCTGATCTCGACCTTCACCGTCTCGGGGTAGCCGGTCGGGCCTTCGCGCGTGATGATGACGTTGCCGTCCGAGAGCCCCGACAGGATGGGCGACGCGCCGTCGCCGGTCGTGCCGCTGACGACCAGGCGCTTCGCGTCGGCGTCGTTCGCCTGATTCCCGGCCGTCAGGTAGCGCGCCCCGGCGCGCGTGGCCTTGGCCAGCGTGGTGTAGGTGTAGAAGAAGCGCCCGAACTCCGCGGTCGCGCCGAAGAGCACGAGGATGATGGGCAGCACGATGGCCAGCTCGGCCAACTGCGTGCCGGCGTCACACGCCCCGAAGCGGCGCAGCCTTTGAAGCACTCTGTTCGCGTACGGGCGCATCAGTCCACCTCCCGGCCTCGCTCACCTGTAGATGACCGGCATCGCCAGCGAGGGCGTCACCGGCCCGCCGCCCGGCGCGTAGGCCCCCGCGCCGTAGGCCGTGGGCAGCTCGACGTACTCGGCCTCGAAGTCGCCGCCGTTGCCGTTGCCGACCTTCGTCCGGAGGAAGAAGAGCGCGAAGCGGTCGAAGGTCACCGTGTCGCGCCCGCTCTGGAACTGATCCTTCGAGACGATGGGGACGAGCACGAGGCGGCGGCCGGGGACGGGGTCGTGGCTCGGCGGCTGCTGGTAGCCGGGCTTGCCGTATTCGTCGTGCCGGATGTACTCCTTGATGTTCGGGTCGGGCGGGTAGGTCACGGGGTCCATGCCGGCGTGGTACTCGTCGAAGCGCGTGTTGATGCCCTGGCGCACCGCGCCCGCGGAGACGCCGGGCTTGGTGTCTATCGTGTACTCGTCGCCGGGCTTCGCGCACTGCTTGATGCCCTTCGCGATGTCCTCGCGCACGTCCTCGCCGCCGCGGCCGTTGACGGCGAGTATCTGGTAGTTGCCCGAGGAGACGCTGTTCTGCGGCGCGGCGCGCAGCGTGTAGGTCTGGCCCGGGATGAGCTTGTCGGCCGAGTCCTCGATGACGGTCAGCGGAATCCAGTCGCAGAAGACGTTCGGCGGCATCGACATCCCGGCCGTCGCCTCGCGCGACATGTTCACGGTGTCGGTGTTCAGCGCGAGCTGGGCGAAGAAGACGCCGACGGCCTTCGGCGGGACGACGACTTTGACGAAGCGGATCTTCTCGGCCGTGCCCGCGTCGTCCGCCTCGTCGGCGCTCATGTAAGGGCCGTCGAGGTTGACGGCGAAGGTGACGTTCTCGGGGCCGATCTCGGCCTCCTTGTTGTTGAACTCGTAGTTGTTCGTCAGCTCCTCGGTCGCGCGCGTGACGGCGTTGGTGATGCCGACGGGCTGCGAGTTGAGCGCCGAGGCCCCGGCCAGCGCGGCCGCGTCCGCCGCGTTCTGCAACTCGGCGTTGACGAGGTAGAAGTGGCTGACATCGACGCACAGGCCGACCGCCGCGAGGAAGATCACCATCCCGACCGCGCTCAACGCGAGGACGGAGCCGCGCTCCCCACGACCGCCGCCCCGCACGTGTTCAAGCTTGTCCGTCATCCCCTGCCTCCTCTCCCTGAACTACCGGGTCAGTACCGCCCGCGGTAGCGGTTGGGCCTTGATTAACCGAGCGCGGCGGGTAAAAAAGGCCCACCCGCTACCGCGGGCGGTACTGACCTGTTTATTGCTCGGGCTTCAGGCTCGCCTCGGTCACGGCCTCGGTCTTCGCGTCCGTCTTGGCGGGCGTCGAGGGCGCGGCGGGGGTGGCCGCGGGGGCGGCGGGGGCCGCCGTGCCGGTGGTCGCGCCCGCGCCGGTCGAGAAGCCGTGGTCGCCCTGGATGCCCTCGCCCTTCGGCTCGACGCCGAGCGGCGAGCCGTTCTTCAGGCCGTCCACGCCGCGCATCTGCGGCAGGTCGTCGGGCCGGACGGGCTTCACGAGCTGTGCCGTGACGATGAACATCAGCTCGGTCTCCTGCTTCGTGAACGACTTCGACTTGAACAGGTTGCCGAGCACGGGGATGTCGCCGATGCCGGGAACCTTCGAGAAGGACTGCACCTCGTTGTTGTCGAGCAGCCCGGCGAGCGCGAAGCTCTGCCCGTCGCGCAGCTCGACGCCGGTCTTCGCGCGGCGCGTCTTCAGCGCCGGGATGAGGAACCCGTCGAACTTCACGCCGTTCGAGAAGTCGATGGTCGAGACCTCGGGTTCGAGTTCGAGCCGGATGTGGTCTTCGTCGATGATCGTCGGCTTGAAGTTGAGGCGGACGCCGTACTCCTTGAAGACGATGGTGACGGCCGCCTTGTCGGAGCCCGTCTGGACGATGGGGATGGGGAACTCGCCGCCGGCCAGGAAGCTCGCCTGCTGGCCGTCCATCGCGATCAGGTTCGGCTCGGCCAGGGAGCGGATCGCGCCGACCGACTTGAGGGCGCGCAGCATCCCGGTCAGGCCCGCGGGGCCGTTGCCGAGGAACAGGTTGAGCGCCGGGCTCAGGATGGTCTCGGAGACGACGGACGAAGGCGACATGGTCGTGTTCTTCAACTGGCTCGGCCCCGCCCCGCTGTTGAGGTAGCCGATGGTGCCGTGCTGCACGTACCCGTAAGAGGTGCCCAGCTCGCGCATCTTGTTGCGGCTCACCTCGGCGACGCGCACCTGAAGCTGCACCTGCGCCGCCTGCTTGACGGGCGACTGGAGCATGTTGACGGTCTTGAAGCCGGCCGCCTGGACGACCGCATCGACCTCCTGCGCCGTCTTCGCCTGCGCGACCGTGCCCGAGATGACGACCGACCCGTTGGCCTGGCTCAGGCGCACGTCGTCTTTGGGGAAGAGCGCGCGGATCTGCGAGTCGATGAGCGAGAGGTTGGCGCGGACGAACACGTCGAAGACGATGAACTGCCCGCCCTCCTTCGCCCACGCGATGAAGTTGACCTGCCCGAACGCCTTGCCGTTGACGAGCACCTGGTCGGGCGCGACGAGCACGGCCTCGGCCACCTCGGGGTTCGATACCGAGAAGCGGCCGATAGGCTTGTCGAAGTTGATGACGCGCGACTGGCCGACGAGGACGTTGATCTGCGTGGGCTCCTTGGCCGGGTTCTCGAACGAACCGCCGACCGAGTTCTGCGCCAGGGCCGTCTGCGCGACCGACAGGATGCCGACGAGCGCGCTGATGACGAGCGCCAGGCGTGCGACGAGAGAACGTTTCTGCATGGTCTTCAAGCTCCTTAAAGTGGAACGATGAACTCTGAACGATGAGCGCGGAATGGAAAGCCTTTCAGTCCATCGTTCCGCGTCCAACGCCCCGCGTTTAAGCTCAAGGGAATTCGACGGTGCTCTTCTTCGTGCCCTGAATCATCTCGACGCTCGGGCGCGGCGGAGGAGGCGGCGCGGGCGCGGCCGGGCGGGCCTGCGCGCGCTGGCGGCGCGGGGCTGGCGCGGGGGCCGACGGCTTCGGCTGCTCACTCTTGAGCGCGCCGGGCTCGGGCGCCGGGGTGGCGTGCTCGCCCTGGAGCAGCGCGTTCTTGTCCACGCCCTTCGTCTGCTCGTCGCCCTGGTCGATGGAGTTGCGCATCACCAGCCGGAGCTTCCCTTCGGTCGAGGCGAGCGCCAGCTTCTCGGCCTGGTCGGGCGTCACCTGGAGCGTGACGGCCTTGACCTGCTCGGCCTCGCGCTGATCCTTCGGCTTGTCGATGTTCTGGCCGGCGGCGAGCACCTTGACGTTCTGGAGGACGATCTTCGAGATGGGGTTGCGCCGGGCGGCGTCGCCCGCCTGCTCGATGACCGTCAGCACGTCGCACATCGCGCCGGGGCGCAGGAAGCCCGCCACCCCGATCACGTCGTCCACCTTGACCGTCATCGCGCGGTAGCCCTCGGGGATGACCGACGAGAGGCCGCCGGCCGAGCCCTCGGGCGCGAGCTTGAAGTCGGTGACGGGCTCGCGCGCCGCGATGTTGACGACGGCCACGCGGTTGACGAGCTTCTCGGGCGTGTTGAAAGCGCCGTCGGGGACGGCGCCCGCGGGGAGCTGCACCTTCGTGAGCTGTTCGGCGACGATGGTGGTCCCGAGCGCAATGTCTACCTTCGCGACCACCACCTCGTTCATGTTGCGTGAGAACGCCTGCGCGTTGGACAGGTAGCGGTTGACCGAGACGGCGGCCAGCAGGCCGAAGACCACGGCTCCCGCGAGCACGAAGAGAAGACGTTTGTTCCGCATGGCTTCAGGTTCTCCGTCGAAAAGTGTGTGCAACCGCCCGGCCGCTCGGGGTCAGGCGCGGAAGAGGAACAGCGAGATCAGGCTGCCGAAGCAGATGGCGACGCCGTAGGGGATCGTCAGCCTCCGGTCGGCCGGTATGGCGAAGCGCGGCATCTGCCAGCCGGGCAGAAAGCCGACGAAGATTTGCAGGACGCGGTGCATCGTCGTCACGACCGTCCCCGCGCGCACCGTCGAGATGACGGCGAACACGCCGCCCGTCAGGACGACGACGACGAAGGTCGGCAGCACGAGGCTGTAGCCGACGACCGAGCCGATGGCGGCGAACAGCTTCACGTCGCCCGCCCCCATCGCCCCGAACAGGTGCAGCGCGAACATCATCGCGAAGGCGATCAGGCACCCGCCCACGCTCGCCCCCAGCCCCGCGAACCCGTTCAGGATGCCGTTTATCAGGAGCCCGCTCACCAGCGTCGCCAGCACGAAGACGTTCGGGATGCGCCGGTAGCGCACGTCGTAATAGGTGATTAAGACCGCGAGCGGGACTAAGAGCGTGAAATCGACGATTTTGAATGCGACGGGCATGGTCTTAAGACTCGGCCTGACTGACCTATTCGGTTTTGTATGAAAGAGGGAAGGACTGCGGGTCTGCGGTCGGCGTGAGGCGCGCCGCGGCACTCCAAAGGCCGCGGCGCGCCGCCGCTGAATCTGCGCCCTATTACGGGGTGCCGGTGTCGCCGTTGATCGCGGAGTCGAGGCGGCCGATGACGGTGTCGATGGAACCGCCGAGGGCCGAGAAGGCGCCGGCGGCGACGAGGATGACGAGCGCGGCCGCGACCGCGTACTCCGAAAGCTCCAGACCGGTTTCGTCGCGGAAGAATCTCTTCAACATTGTTCGTTTGCTCCTTTAGAGATGGGTTTGAGAGTCAAGGGTTCTGGCCCGTATCAGACGCGCGAGGCGGCCGCCGGACGTCTCTTGCGGACTCAGGAGAGCCCGCGCGTGTGGAGGAAGGCGTGGCGTCGGGCCTCGCCGGAGTGGTGAAAGACGAGCAGTTCATGCCCCTCTCGCTCGTCGTCACCCATCCGCGCGAAGCCCTTCACGCCGCCGAAGAGCGCCCAGACCAGCGCCAGCCCGACCGCGAAGAGCAACTGCTTCGCACCGCCCGCGCCCGCGACGGCCCGCGCCCCCACGAGCACGGCCGCGGCCGCGAACGGCACGACCAGCGCGCCCCCCACGATCACCACCAGCGTTTTTGTCAGGACTGTCTTCATCAACCTTTTCTCCGTGCGTCACGACCGCCAGGCAGTGCCACCAACCTCGCAGCCGCTTCAGCTTCCGACGCATTCCCCTTTTCAACGCCCGTGCCACAACCCGGACTGCCCCAAAGCCCAATGAAACAGCCGAACTCAAGTCGCCCTCACCCGATGCCTGTCAACCGCGGGCGACAAACAAAAAAGCGCGCGAGCCCTCGCCCGCGCGCCTTGACTGGCCGAAGCTAAACCTCTTCAGCGACTTAGAACCCTGTCGCTGCCGGTTGACAACCGACGCGCCCCCGCGCACCCCTCGGGTGACCGAAGGCGACAACCGGATTTTTTGAAGTCGGAACGTGAGGGAACGAAGGAGGGCTTTAGAGGTAGCGGAGGGCGACGGAGGCGATGGCGGTGAAGCTGATGAAGCCGCCGGCGACGGTGAACGTCCACTCGACGAGCGGGCTGCGCCGCGAGAGCGCCGCGCGGATCATCACCATGCCGCACTTCCAACCGTCCTGCTGGTAGAGCGGGAGCAGGTTCGTCGCCGCCAGGAAGTAGTTCAACAACCCGAACCAGGTCCCCTGCGTCAAGAGCGCCGCGGCGAGGTTGACCATCACGCCCGCGAGCAGCACGAACACCTGCTGCCCGAGCGGCCTCGTCTGCAACCCCTTCATGTCCAGACGCACGTACGCCCCGACCGGCAGCAGGTGCAGCTTGAAGCGGACGCCGAACAACCTCTTCTCAAACAGCTTCGGCCCCCACCCGAGCCCCAGCTCGGTCGCGCCTATACGGCAGAGCCGCGCCGCCACGAGGTGGCCCAGCTCATGTATGAACATCGTCAGCGCGAAGAGCAGGACGTAGGTGATGAGCATAAGGGGGGCGCCCGCGGGGCTCGTGTCGGGAAAGACGTGAGCGGAGGGAGGGTCGTTGTGTGAGAAGCGCGCCGGCCCTCAAATCCTGTCGGCGCGCAGTTGCAGTCCGTGCTGCTGCTCGTCCTGTAGGAAGTCGCCGACGTTGATCGACAGCCGCTTCAGCTTCTTGTAGAGCGTCTGGCGCGAGCCCAGGCCGAGCGCCTGCGCCGCGCGCGCCACGTTGTAGTCGTTCCTACGAAGCGTCTCGGTGACGACGCGCCGCTCGTAGTCTTCGAGCATGTTCTCCAGGTGCGCAGGCACCTGCCCCGGAGCCGCACAAGCTTCCGGCTGCGGCTCCGCGGGCCGCACGCGCGCGCTGATGTTCTCGGTCGTGATGTAACAGCCCTCGTCCGTGTAGAGCACCAGCCGCTCGATCTCCGCCGCCAGCTCGCGCACGTTGCCCGGCCACGCGTAGCTCTGAAGCACGCCGATGGCGTCGGCCGTGATGCCCGCCACCGCCCGCTCGTTGCGGCGCGCGTAGTGCGAGAGGAAGTGCGAGATGAGCGCGCCGATGTCTTCGGGGCGCTCGCGCAAAGGCGGCACGTGCACCGTCAGCGCCGCAACGCGGTAGTAGAGGTCTTCGCGGAACGTCCCCTCCTGCGCGGCCCTGTACAGGTCCTTGTGCGTCGCCGCCAGCACGCGCACGTTCACCTTCCGCGGCGCGCGCTCGCCGAGCGTGTGAACCTCGCCCTCTTGCAGGAAGCGCAAAAGCTTCGGCTGCAAGGCGAGCGGCAGGTCGCCTATCTCGTCGAGGAAGAGCGTGCCGCCCTCGGCCGCGCGGATGAGCCCGTCGTGATCGGTGTGCGCGCCGGTGAACGCGCCCTTGCGGTGTCCGAACAGGAGGCTCTCGATGAGGTCGGACGGCGCGGCCGTGCAGTTGAAGGGGATGAAGGGGGACTGCGAACGGCGGCTCAGGCGGTGCACGGCGCGCGCGACCAACTCCTTGCCCGTCCCGGACTCGCCCGTGATGAGCACGGTCGATTCCGAATCCTTGATGCGCTCGACCGAGTGCGCCAGCGCGTTCATCGCGCGGCTCACGAAGACCATTCCCGGCAGGCTGGCCGCGGCGACCTCCGCCGGCTTGAAAGCCTTCACGGGCTTGTACAACTCCTCGCGCAGACGCGCGTGAGTGTGGGCGAGGCGCGCCACGTCCGACAGAATCCTCAGCTCAGAAGCCTGCGCCTCGGTCAAAGGGCGCACGAAACGCCCGTAGATGGCCGCGCCCTCGCGCTGCGGCGTCGTGGCAGAGAGCACGAGGCAGATTTTCCGATCACCTGACTTCGGCTCCTGCCCGGCCTCCGTGCCGCTCAGAAACGACTCGACGGTCGCCTCCGCGTCGGCCGTCTCCTCCGCGTCGAGCCCCTCGACCCACTTCAGGCGCGCGAGCTCTCCCGCCTTCTGCGAGAAAGTCGCCATCCCGTACGTGTGTGCGGCGGCGTCCACCATCAACGCGACCTTCAGCATCACGTCGTAGAGCGCGTCCGAGCCCGTGTCTGCCGCACGGCAGAGCGACCGAACCATAGCCGCCAGAGGCAGTTGGAAACCTTTCGGCGCTTCGTTCATCCCCGTCCCCGTCTGTAACTCCGGAGATAAGCCTGACATAAAACCCTTTGTCTAAATAGAAAAATTCCGGGTTCCGAACCCCTCAGAAATTCACTTTTTGAGGAAAACAGGCAAGAAACAGGCGATTCGGGGAGAATCACAACAGATTTTGTCCGGACGCCGGCGCGGAAATTTCGGCCGAAGTCTCTGCCAGTCTAAGAACTGAAAGCCCTGCTGTCAACTTCTTTAATTATTGTTTAAACATTGCGGTCGTTGACCCAATAGATTAGGCCGTTCGTTATCACAGTCATCTTTTCCACACCTGTGACGCCGGGCCGCGGTTTCTATCTTACTGCCATGAAAGGTCATCCTGCGGGGCTGCCCAAACGGCGGATTTCCGTTCGCCCCGTGTTCGCCAAAACTGGGGCCACATCGCCCTTAGTTCAAGTAAATGTTCAACTTAGCCGTACAAACCGTTGAAAACGTGGGTCTTTACACCATCTTAAGCAAGTGCTAAATTCCGACAACCTCGTCGCCGAATCCAAGAGCGCCGGGTAGAAGTAGCCGCAAATAACCCCTCTGCGCTGTCTTCTTTGTTTTCAGGTTAGAGACCTTCTAGCCGGTTTAAATATTAGAACACCTCGTCCCGACGGTCTCCGCGCCGTTTCCAATCGAACGGCGGACGCGTCTTTGACCCGATAAGAGAACACGGAGGAGCACGTAAACTCATGGCCGCAAACCCTTTCTGGACAGACTCCCGACTCGACGCGCAGCGCCCCGCGGCGCGCGCCTTCTCGCTTCCCTCCCCCGCGGCCGAACCCTTCGTCGGCGTCGTCAGCACGCGTGCGGACGTCCGTCGGCGTGATTTTTCTATCCCTTCCTGGGTCGTTTTCAGCATGATCATGCTGGCCACCTTCGCCGTCTGCATCACGGTGACGATGCGAACGCACGCCGCGCGCGGCGCGGCCGAGCAGCGCTTCGAGCAGATGGCGACGGAAGTCCAGGGGATTCGTGAGAAGAACGACGCGCTCCGACGCGACGTGGAGCGCCTGCGCAGTGACCCGCGCACGAGGGAGGCCGCCGCCCGCGCGCGTCTGAACATGGTTCGGGCTAACGAGGTCGTGGTGCCGCTCGACTGATATCCTGATTTTTAGGCGGCGGGTGCTCGCCATCCTGATTTTCCTGACGCCCGCCTGAGTTTGACCCGCTCGTTAACCGCCGTAGGTCCCCTGCCTGCACGGCGCGGCCACAACGCTTCGAGGCGTGCGGCCGCGCCGCCTTTTTTGGCCGCAAACGTGTGCCGGCGAGTTGGTTGACACTGTTTGAGCGGGTCAACTAATATCGACTTCTTATCGGTTCATAAAAAAAATTGCGCACGCGGCACTGACGGACGGAGCGAAAGCAAAGATATGCCCGAGACGAAAGAGTTGAACTCGCCCGCGGAAGCCTCGGTCGAGCGCTGGGAGCGCGAGACCCTGGAGCCGGTCCTTAAAAAACGGCCGGAGAGAAGGAAGCGCTTCGAGACGGTCTCGCTCGACGAGGTCAAACGCCTCTACACGCCCGCCGACGTGTCGGACGTTGACTTCGAGCGCGACACGGCCTACCCCGGCGAGTTTCCCTACACGCGCGGCATACACCCGACCGGCTACCGCGGCAAGCTCTGGACGATGCGCCAGTTCGCCGGCTTCGGCACGCCCGAGGAGACGAACGCGCGCTTCAAATATCTTTTGGAGCACGGGCAGACGGGGCTCTCCGTCGCCTACGACCTGCCGACGCTGATGGGCTACGACGCCGACTCGCCGCTCTCCGAAGGCGAGGTCGGCAAGTGCGGCGTCGCCGTCTCAAGCCTCGCGGACATGGAGGTGCTCTTCGACGGCATCCCGCTCGAAGACGTGACCGTCTCGCAGACGATCAACGCGCCCGCGTCCGTGCTGCTGGCGATGTACCTCGTCGTCGCGGAGAAGCAGGGCGCAAACTTTAACAAGATTTCCGGCACGCTCCAGAACGACATCCTCAAGGAGTACATCGCGCAGAAGGAGTGGATATACCCGATCCGCCCGGCGATGAAGCTCGTAATCGACACCTTCGAGTTCTGCACGCGCCACGTCCCGAAATACAACCCGATTTCGGTGAGCGGCTACCACATCCGCGAGGCGGGCTCGACGGCGTTGCAGGAACTCGCCTTCACCCTGCGCGACGGCGTCGAGTACGTGCAGTGGGGCGTGGACGCCGGCCTCGACGTTGACGAGTTCGTCCCGCGCATCTCCTTCTTCTTCAACGCGCACAACGACTTCTTCGAGGAGGTCGCGAAGTACCGCGCCGCGCGCCGCATCTGGGCGCGCGTGATGCGCGAGCGCTTCGGCGCGAAGAGCGAGCGCACGCTCCAGCTCCGCTTCCACACGCAGACGGCGGGCGTCTCGCTCACCGTGCAGCAGCCTCTGAACAACATCGTCCGCGTCGCCATCCAGGCGCTCGCGGGCGTGCTCGGCGGCACGCAGAGTCTGCACACGGACGCTTACGACGAGGCGCTGGCGCTGCCGACCGACCGCGCGGCCCTCATCGCGCTGCGCACGCAGCAGATCATCGCCGAGGAGACGGGCGTCGCCAACACCGTAGACCCTCTGGGCGGCTCCTACTTCGTCGAGTCTCTGACGAAGAAGATGGAGGACGGCGCGCTCGACTACTTCGACAAGATCGACTCGCTCGGGGGCATGGTCGAGGCCATCGAGAAGGGCTTCCCGCAGCGGGAGATTCAGGAGTCGGCCTACCAGTACCAGAAGGCCGTCGAGCGCGGCGACCAGACCATCGTCGGCGTCAACAAATATTCGATGGAAGGCGAGCACACGGAAGTCCCCATCCTCGTCATCGACGAGGGGGTGCGCGAACGCCAGGTCGAGCGCCTGCACCGCGCCAAGTCGCGGCGCGACAACGGCGCCGTCTCGAACGCTCTGGAAAAATTGAAGGGGGCCGCGAGCGCGGGCGACAACACGATGCCCGCGACCATCGAGGCCGTCCGCGCCTACGCCACGCTCGGCGAAATCTGCGACGCGCTGCGCGACGTTTACGGACTCTACGAGGAGCCGGCTTTCTAAGATGAGCGAGAGAAAGATTCGCGTCCTCGTCGCGAAGCCCGGGCTCGACGGCCACGACCGCGGGGCGAAGGTGATCGCGCGCGCTCTGCGCGACGCGGGGATGGAGGTCATCTACACGGGGCTGCGCCAGACGCCGGAAATGATCGCGGCCGCCGCGTTGCAGGAGGACGTGGACGCGGTCGGCGTCTCCATCCTCTCCGGCGCGCACAACACGCTCTGCCCGCGCATCGTCGAGCTGCTGCGCGAGCGCGGGATGGACGACTGCCTCGTCATCGTCGGCGGCATCATCCCGCAGGAGGACATCCCCCGCCTGAAGGAGCAGGGCGTCTCCGCCGTCTTCCTCCCCGGCACTTCGACGGAAGACATCGTCAAGTTCCTCCGCGAGAACGTCGGCCAGCGCGCGTGAGCGCCGGGCCTGTCGTCATAGAAGAGCGCGGCACGCTCGCCGTCCTGCGCATCAACAGTCCGGAACGACGCAACTCCCTCTCCGCCGCCACGCTCTCAAAACTGGACGAAGCCTTCTCTTCCCTCTCAGCGCGCGCGGACATCTCGGCCGTCGTCTTCACGGGCACCGGCGACGCCTTCGCCTCGGGCGCGGACATACGCGAACTGCAAGCGCTCACCCCGGACGCCGCCCGCGTCTACGCCGAGCGCGGCCAGCGACTCTTTCAAAGAGTGGCGGACGCACGTCAACTGACCGTCGCGGCCGTCAACGGCTTCTGCATCGGGGGCGGGCTCGACCTCGCGCTCGCCTGCCGCGTCCGCGTGGCCTCCCCTTCGGCCGTCTTCGCGCACCCGGGCGCGCGCCTCGGCGTCATCACCGGCTGGGGCGGCACCCAACGTCTGCCGAGGCTCATCGGCGCGGCCCGCGCGTTCGAGATGTTCCTGACCGCGCGCCGACTCTCGGCCGCGGAGGCTTTCGAGATGGGGCTGGTCAGCAGGCTCGGCGACCCGGCGCTCGAATGTGCTTTGGAGTTAGTCGGGAAGGTGCGGTGACGTTAGCCGCGGGAGCGTAAAAGAGAAGTGCCGGAGGCAGTGAACCTCCGGCACTTTTTTTACCCCTCAAACGCGGCGGCGAATCAGAAGCTGAAGCGCGCGCCGATCTGGAGGGTGAAGGGGCGGCCGACGGGCGGGCCGAAGCCGGGCCCGTAGAGCGAGTCCGGTTGCAGGAACCCGGTCAGGCTCGTGGCCGGGTCGAGGCCGAAGCGGTTCGAGAACGCGAGGTTCTCCGTGTTGAAGAGGTTGTAGAAGTCGAGGTAGGCGCTCAGCCTCTTGTTCTCGCCGAAGTTGAAGTTCTTGGCCGCGCGCAGGTCTACGTTGAAGAAGCGCCCGCTGCGCTCCTCGATGGTGCCGTCGGAACGGACGATGAAGCCGCTGCGCTGGCTGTTGACCCGCGTCTGCTGGCAGCCGAGCGGGTTAAGCCCGAGCACGACGGCTGAGGGCGTCTGGCGCTGCGCGACCGGCAGGGCGTTGTTGGTGAGGAGCGCCTGGAGCATCGACACCGGGGAGACGCCCGCGCAGAGGCGGTCGTTGGTGGCGAGCCCGTCGCCGTCGATGTCAACGCCGGTGGTCGGCGAGTATGGGCGCGCGCTCGCCAACTGCACGATGGGCGAGAGTTGGAAGCCCCAGGGGATGTCGAAGACGCCGCTCATCACGATGCGGTGGCGCTCGTCGAAGCGGACGGGGCCGAACTCGCCCTCGCGGAACTGGTTCTCGGGCGTGGTCGCGATGCCGTTGCCCGTGTAGGAGGCGACGGGCTGGCCGCCCCAGGACCTGGCGCTCGCCAGCACGTAGCTGGCCGAGCCGACCATCCCGCGGCGGCGCACGCGCAGCGTCGTCGTCCAGCCGTCGTAGAGCGAGCGGTTGGTCGTCCCGATCATGTTGATCTGTTCGAGCCGGTTGGGCGCGAGCCCGGCCGCGGCGAAGGCCGTGTCGAAGAGGCGCGTGCTGGCGCCGCGCGGGCAGAGCGCCAGCGTGGGCGCGGCCCCGGGGAAGGCCGGGTCGCAGACCTGACGGATCTGCGGGTTGATGACCATCACGCGCGGCTCGTGGAGGCCGAGCGTGTGGACGTAGTCGCTCGAAAGCGTCATGCCGGGGCGGAGTTGCGTCTCGAAGCCGAGCGAGAACTTCTGGACGTAGGGCTCCGAGACTTCAGGGTCGGTGATGCGGCCGAAGCTGCCCGTCCCCAATTCGCTCAGCGAGAAGTTGGCCGGCAGCGCGGGCAGTGGGTCAACGCCGAAGCGGAAATTGGGTATCTGCCCCGTCACGACGCCCTGCGCGTTGCGCGCGTTCTGGAGGTTGATGACCGTCTGGTAAATCTCCTCGCCGCTCTGCGCCATGCCGAAGATGGTCAGGTTCTGGAAGAGCTGGTCGTAGAAGATGCCGTAGCCGCCGCGGATGACCGTGCGCGCCGTCCCCGTCGGGTCCCAGGCGAACCCGACGCGCGGCTGGAACTCCTTCCAGCTCGGCGTCGTGCGGCTCCACTTCTCGGGGTCGGCGGTGAGCGCGTTGGCGACCGGGTGGTTGATCTGGCGCAGCAGCGCGTAGGTGCGGTTGTTGGTCTGGTCGGGCAGGTTCCCGATGTTGGCGTCCCAGCGCAGCCCCAGGTTCAGGGTCAGGTTGGGCCTGACCTTCCAGTCGTCCTGCACGTAGAAGGCGAGCTGGTTCAGGGTCTGCGCGTGGCTCGCCTCGCCGGTGGCGTACGAGATGGACTGCACCACGCCCGGCGTCGAGAAGCCCTGCGGCAGCGCCGCGATGACCGAGGGCGAGTCGAAGAAGGTGACGGTGTAGCCGCTCGAACCGAAGAAGAAGTAGCCGTCGAGGATGGTGTGGATGAAGTTGACGCCTAACTTGAGGCCGTGGTTGCCGGTCTGCATCGAGAAGTCGTCGCGGAACTGGTACTTGCGCTCCAGCGTCGCCTGCGGCGTGTTGACGTTCGGCCCGATCTCGATGCCGCCGGGGAAGACGAGGCGCGGGTTGGTCGTCACGCCCAGGATTTCGTTCTTAAAGTCCTGGAAGTGGAAGGTGAACTGGTTGAGCTTCGTCGGGCTGAGCGTGTAGGAGTGGTTGACGACGAAGCTGTAGAGCTTGTTGTTCGTGAAGTTCCCGCCCGAGAGGTCGGTGACGGCCGGGTTCGTCACCTGGTCATTAGGCGAGTCGTTCTTCTGGTAGGCGAAGCGGTAGAACATCGACTGGTCGGGTGAAATCCGGTGGTCGATCTTCGCCGTGAGGAGCGTGTCGTTGTAGGGCGTCGGGATTTCGGAGACGACCTCGGCGCCGGGGACGAGGCTCAACTGCGTGAAGGCGTCCTGGCGGACGGCGACGTTCTGCCGCTCGCGGAAGCGTTCGAGCGCGAAGAAGAAGAAGAGCTTGTCCTGCTTGATCGGCCCGCCGATGGAGCCGCCGACCTCCTGCCGGCCGAACGAGGGCTTGCTGAAGGTGGGGTCGGACGCCTGCCGCTGCTTCTCGAAGAAGTCGAGCGCGCGCCACTTCTCGTCGCGGAAGTTGGCGAAGAGCGAGCCGTGGAAGTCGTTGCCGCCCGACTTGGTGATGACGTTGACGACGCCGCCGACGGCGCGCCCCTGCTCGGCCGTCCAGCGGTGCTGCAGGACCTGGAACTCCTGGATCGACTCGTAGGAGAAGTTCTGGAGGAGGCTGCCGACCACGTTGTCCTTGTTGTCGCCGCCGTCCACGTTCACGTCCACCTGCCGGCCGTCGCCCCCGTTGAAGGCGACGTTGCCGACGCGCGTCTTGGTCGGGTCGAAGTTACCGGCGGGGCGCGCCTCTGGCATGATGACCGAGAGGTTGGCGAAGGTGCGGTTGAGCAGCGGCAGGTTCTCGACCTCGACCGGCGTGACGACGCCGCCGATGTCGGAGCGGGTCATCTCGACCAGCGCCCCCCCGGCCGCGACCTCGACCGTCTCGGTGATCTGCCCCGGCTTGAGGTCGAAGTTGAGCGAGGCGGCCGAGCCGACGTTCAGCTCGATGTCCTTGGCGAGCGCCTTGCTGAAGTTGGGCGCCTCGACGGTCACGTCGTAGCGGCCGGGCGGGAGTTCGCGGATGGCGTAGTCGCCCTCCGCGTTCGACTGCGCGGTGCGCTCGGCGCCCGTGCCGGTGTGGCGCGTGGTGACGGTGGCATTCGGGACGGCCGCGCCGTTCTGGTCGAGCACGCGACCCGTCAGGTCGGCGTTCGTCCTCTGCGCGTAGGCCGTTGACGCGAACAATGCGGTGAGAATAAGCAGGGCGGCTAGATGCTTGGAAAGCTCCTTCGGGTTAAAGCTCACGACTTGCCTCCTTTGGTGGTCGCAGACGAGGTACGGATCAGGCCCTAACACTCGCGTGATGAGCCTTTCTGGTAGGCAAGCATTATTCCACCACCGGCCCCGACCTGTCACCGATGATTTGTTATAAAAAAAGGGGGCCCGCGGCCGCTACGGTCTTCACCCATTCGGAATTTTGAATTATCTGAATGAAATTTTGGATTGAGGCGCGGCGCGCGCAAGCGCCTGTTCGGCGTTTGTTCAGGAAGCGCGCGCCGCCGGCGCCCCGCGAGCCGGGCTCTTGGCCGGTGGGACAAGGCTTTGTAAGAATATCTTTCGGCCCGGCGTCCCGCGCCCGGCACCAGGCCGGAGCAATCACCCGGGAGACAAATTATGAAGCCGTATGAGCAGATAGAAATTGTCGAAGACCTGATACACAGCTTCGCAAACGAGCTGCTGGGGAACGACGCCGTGTTGATTGACCTTGTCGCGCGCAGTAACTGTTACGGGTGGGGTCTCGACGACTATCAGGGCTTAAGGCTGTGGGACGTGGACGAAGGCACGATAGGTTTTGCCGTCGCCCTTTATTGGACCGGCGACCAGGACGAGGAGGCCCCGAGTCCCTGGGACGGGATCTGCGCGACCGTAGAAGGGGAGATAACGCAGGAGAACGGCCATTGGGTGGTGACGGACTATAAACTCTTCGACGCGGACTTCGATTTAGACTACGAGGAGGACTATGTCGAGGCGGTAACGTCGAACGTCGAGTACTACCGGACCTTCTCGGAAGAGATCTCAAGCCTGAGACGGCTGAACGCCGTCGAGGTCCCCGACCCCAGGGACTTACGAACCCTCCGCAGGCAGACGTATATCGGCGCCATCACCTGCCTCGAAACGTACCTGTCCGACGCGTTCATCAACAACGTCCTGTCGAAGGAGAAATTTCTGGAGTCTTTTTTCTCCAACTACGATTTCGGGGACAAGAAGCTGGAGATGGGGAAGCTTTACGATTACGCCAGAAGGGTTCGCGACATCGCGAAGAGCGAGATGCTCGACGTGATGTATCACAACCTCCCCAAAGTGAGCAACATATACAAGGCGGTTCTCGACGTAGAGTTTCCTAAGTTTCAGGCGGTGGCGAGAGCCATTTCGACCAGGCACGATCTGGTACACAGAAACGGGAAGACGAAGGACGGGGATGACGTGCACATTGACGAGGAGGTCGTGGCCGCCGTCATCGCCGAGGTGGAAGGGTTCGTCACCGAGGTAAACCGGAGGCTGGAGCAGGTCATCTCTTCGGGGGCGGAAGGCGCGACCCGAGAAACGGAAGATATCGACGACGCCGACATCCCCTTCTAGGCCGGAAGAGTTCTTACAGCTCGAGGCCGGGGTGGGGCGCTTCGACTGGCTTTTTTGATTCCGAGAGGTGGGCGGGTCGTATCCTGCGGCCCCATAACGACCGGGGCCGTTTCACACTCACCCTCATTTCGTCTTCGACAGGAAGCGGGCGACGCCGGCGCGGCAGTCTTCGGTCATGCGGGCGATGGTGTTGAGGTCGGCGCCCGTCTGGAGGGCTGCGTCGAAGGTGAGGCCGTCCATCTGGTAGAGGAGGCGCTTGGTGAGCGCGACGGCCGTGCGGCTGACGCGCTCGAAGTCGGAGACGTAGCGCTCGACGCGCGACTCGAACTCCTCGTCTTCGTAGATGTGGTTGACGAGGCCGACCCTCTCGGCCTCCCGGGCCGAGATTTCCTGCCCGCGCGTCACCAGCTCGAAGGCGCGCTTCTCCGAGACGTTGCGGCGCAGGATGGCCATCACCATCGCGGGCACGAAGCCGATCTTCACCTCCGGGTAGCCGAAGCGCGCCGACGCCGCGGCCAAGACCACGTCGCACGCGGTCGCCAGGCCGCACCCGCCCGCCAGCGCGCGCCCGCGCACGGCCGCGACGACGGGGACGCGCACGCGGCGGACGAGCGCGTACAGCTCCATCAGAGAGCGCGCGTCTTCGAGGTTGTCGCCGACCGACCCCTCCGAGATTTTCCTGAGCGCCGAGAGGTCTGCGCCCGAGCAGAAGTCCGCGCCTGCGCCCGTCAGGAGCACGGCGCGCACCTCCTCGCGCGCGTCCGCGTCGCGCAGCGCCTCCTTCAGGCCGCCGACCAGCTCGTCGTTCAGCGCGTTGCGCTTCTCGGGCCGGTTGAGCGTGACGAGGGCGACGTGGCCTTCGACGGCGTAAATGACTGGCGGGTTCTCCGTCATCGAATCAGTCTTCCAGAAACTTCAGGAGGGCGGCGCTGACTTCGGCGGGCGACTCCTGCTGCACCCAGTGGTTGCTGCGGCCGAGGCGCAGCTCCGTGTAGGGCGCATCCACGTAGTCGCCGACGCCCGCGACCGTCTCGGGGAGAATGGCGAAGTCGCGCTCGCCGTAGATGAAGAGCGTCGGGACACGGATGCGCTCGTGCGGCCTTATCTGCCGGCCGCCGAAGCCGCGGCTGAGGAAGGCGCGGAGGTTGGCGCGGTAGTAGTTGATGCCGCCGGTCAGAGCGCCCGGCTCGCGCAGGGCGGCTTTGAGGACTTCGATGTCCTGGTCGCCGAACGTGCCGGGGCGGGAGGTCGCGCGTAAAGTCTGACCCAACCCGGCGAAGTCGTCGCGGCTAATCCACCACTCGGGGATCGTGGGGAGCTGGAAGAAGAACATGTACCAGCTCCGCAGGAGCTGCTTGAGCGTCAGGTTCCTCCCCCAGACGGCGGGCGGCGGCGTCTGGAGCGACGCGAGCTTCCAGACGTAATCCGGGTAGTGCTGCGCGACGGCCCACGCCACCGCGCCGCCCCAGTCGTGGCCGACGACCGCCGCCTCGCGCGCGCCGAAGTGGCGGACGAGGCCGGTCACGTCGTCCACGAGGCGCTGCATGCGGTAGTCTTCGACGCGCCCCGGCTTGTCGCTCAGGTTGTAGCCGCGCATGTCCGGCGCGACGACGCGGAAGCGGCGGCCCAGGGCCTTCAACTGGTGCCGCCACGAGTACCAGCACTCGGGGAAGCCGTGGAGCAGCACGACGAGCCGCTCGCCCTCGCCGCACTCGGCGTAGTGCAGGCGCACGTCGCCGACCTGCGCGTAGCCGTGGCGGATTTCCGGTTCGAGGTTTGAAGGGTCTTCGCTCATCTTTTCACCCGCCGATTCCTAGAGAGCGCGCCTCTTCGTCGGGCACGTCGATCTCCATCCGCAGCAGCGCCGTCGAGAAGGTCTTGCCCTGCGCGTCGGTCATCAGCGAGAGCGTGCCGCCGCCGCCCAGAGACTCGTGCAGGAGGAAGTTGAGCGCGCCGAGGTTGGGCAGCTCGAAGCGCTCGACGCCGCCGCGCACCATCCCGCGGAAGTGCTCCTTGACGCGCTCGGCCGTGACCTCGCGCGCGAGCAGCGCGTAGAACTCTTCGCGCAGGGCGATCAGCCCGACGTTGGCCGTGTCGCCCTTGTCGCCCGAGCGCGCGTGCGCGAGTTTCAGAAGTTTGACTCTCATATCAGCCGATGCCTGCGAGCTTCCTGACGGCCTGCCAGTCGCGCTCCTCGGGGCCAGCGGGGTGCTCGATGAAATAGTCCAGCTCGTGCGAGCCTGCGTAGTGCGGCTCGCTCTCTAAGACGGACGCGTCCTCGCCGAAGGTGTACCACATATTACGCAGGTCTTCCTTCGACTGGCCGGGCTTGCGCTGCTCCTCGACCGAGTCCCTCACCCAGCGGCGCGCGAACTCCTTCGCCAGCTCGAAGGTCGGGAAGCCTTCGATGACGTAGTCCTCCTTCGGGTCGTATCGGAACATGTCGATGATGAGCACCGAGTAGCCCACCGATTTTCACTTCCGCAATTCCGACAGCGCGAGCCAGTGGAATCCTACCACGACAAGCGAGTGGTCAATGACGCCCTCGCGGATGAGCGCCGGTATCTGCCCGAGCGGGACGAGCCGCACGCGCGTCCGCTCCGTGCCGTCGTTCGCGGGCTCCTGCCTGTACTCGACGCCGCGCGCGAGGAAGGTGTGAATCCAGTTGTTCTGGATCGCGGGGTTCGGCCGCGTCTTGCCCAGGAAGAGGACTTCGGCGGCCTCGTACCCCGTCTCCTCGAACAGCTCGCGCGCGGCCGTCGCCGAAGGCTCCTCGCCAGGGTCAACCATCCCGCCGGGTATCTCCAGAGAGACCGCCTCCGTGCCGTGTCGGTACTGCTCGATGAGCACGACCTCGTTATCCTTCGTCAGAGGGATGACGTTGATCCAGTCCGAAGCCTCGATGACGTAGAAGTCGTGGACGCGCCGGTCGAAGGCGGAGGTCGAGTAGTCGCGCCTCACCTTGAAGACGCGGCAGTCCGCGACCTGCTCCGAGCGTTCGCGCCTCCAAAGGAGTGCAGAATTGTCGTCCTTCAAACTTCCGTCACCTCGACGCGGGGCTCGATCTCGGTTTTGGGGATGAGGGCGGGCCAGTAGGCGACGACCTCTTCGACCTTGGGGCGTCCGCCCGCGAAGCCCGTGACGGCGGGCGGGCCCGTCAGGATGAGGGGCGCGATCTCCTTCGTGAAGCGCTCGACTGATTTGCGGTCTTCGCCGCGGACGCCGACGCGCAGTTGCACCTCGGGCGCGTCCCTGTCGGGCTCGCCCGCGAGCGGCCCGTGCGTGGCGTTGGCCCCGACGAACTCGGTCAGAATCTGCTCGAACTTGAGCCCGAGCCTTTCGAGCCGCGCGCGTAAGATTTGGTCGGCGGCGCGCGCCTTCGCGTACGCGTCCGGCCAGGCGTAGACGAGCGTGCCCACGGCCTTGAAGCCCGCCGAGTAGCTGACGGAGACCTTCAGGAACTCCGTCGCGGGGCTCCCCTTCACGCCGCGGACGCGGACGCGGTCGCGCCCCGCGTCTTCGAGCCGGATGGTGGTGAAGTCGGCGACGCAGTCGGGCGTGATGTAGGCGCGCGGGTCGCCCATCTCGTAGACGAGCTGCTCCTTGACCGCAGGCACGTTGACGCGCCCGCCCGTGCCCTCGTGCTTCGTCACGACGAACGTCCCGTCCGCGCCCGCTTCGACGATGGGGAAGCCGACGTTTGCGAGGTCGGGGATGTTCTGCCAGTCGAACTGGCAGTTGCCGCCGGTGGACTGCGCGCCGCACTCGATGATGTGCCCGGCGACCGTCCCGGCGGCGAGCCTGTCCCAGTCGGCCTCGCCCCAGCCGAACTCGTGAATCATCGGCCCGAGCGTCAGCCCCGTGTCGGTCGAGCGGCCCGTGACGACGACGCGCGCGCCCTGATTCAAAGCCTCGACAATCGGCCACGCGCCGAGGTACGCGTTCGCGCTCTGGACGCGGTCCCGCACGTCGGAGAGCGGCGCGCCAGTGTCCATGTTGCGCAGCTCGACGCCGCGCCCCAACAGGTCGTCGAGCCGGCCCATGATGTCGTCGCCGGTGACGGTGCCGATCTTTAATTTGCCGGACAGCCCGAGCTCGCGCGCCGCGTCGCGCACGGCCCCGGCGCAGCCCTCTGGGTTGACGCCGCCCGCGTTGGCGGTGACGCGGATGTCGCGCTCGACGCAGTCGGGCAGTATCTCGCGCATGAGCGGCACGAAGTCGCGCGCGTAGCCCGCGCCCGCGTCGCGCGCCCTCTGCTTCTGCATGATCGACATCGTGACCTCGGCGAGGTAGTCGAGCATGAGGTAATCGACCGGCCCCTCCCTCACCTGGCGCACCGGCGCGTCGAGCATGTCGCCCCAGAAGCCCTGCCCGCAGGCGATGCGGATCGTCTCTCTACGTCTGCTCATAAAGTTACGGTTGGGAGAATACTATCAGGCGTGGACGGTAAACCGTAAACCGTGAAGAGCCGTGAACCGTGAGCCGTAAACCGTGACAAGTAAGAACTGCTTTCTTCTTGTCACGGTTTACGGCTCACGGTTCACGGCTCTTCACGGTTCACGCCTGATTTACTTCGGTCAGCGGCCACGGCCCTGCGTGAACGTCAGCCTGTTGCTGGTCTGGGGCGCGGGCCAGAGCCGCAGACTTTCGCCGCGCTTGCGCGCGCGGACGTTGAAGACGAGGGGCGTGGGCGGCGTCCCGACCGAGATGTCCGTGAAGTAGAAGGCCGCGCTGGCTTCGCCGCGCGTGAGCACGGCGTAGACGCGGCCGTTGTGGTTCATGCCCTCGCCCGTCAGCGTGAAGGTGTTGCCGGTGATGGTCAGCGTGGCCGGGCCGGCCATCTCGTGGCCGCCCGTCGTCGTGACGCGCCCCTCGTAGGTGCCGGACAGGTCAACCTGTTCGCCGCTCAGGTCGCCGCGCGAGTCGTCGTCCTGCGCGGCGGCCGCAGCGCCCGAGGTCTCGGGCGTCGTGCCGGGCTCCATCGTCGTGTTGGCGTTGGCGTCGGCCGCGGCGGCGGGGCGGCGTCTCCCCCTCCGGCCGCGGCGCGGGGCGGTCATGTTGGCGTTCGCGTTGTCGTTCTGGACGCTCTCTTCGGTCGTGCTGGTGTTGGTGTTCTGCACGAGCGCGCCCGCGTCGGCCAGCACGAGCGCGGCGCTGGAGAAGGCCGCGAAGAGAAGGACGACGAAAAATCTCACTGTGCTCTTGTTGCTCACGGATGGTTTGCCTCCTGTCTGCTGCTGCGCGCGCCGCGACTCGCGCCGGCACACGTCAGCGAAAGTGTGGAAACCCTCTGGATTCGGATTGCTTGGTTGGGCCAAGTTTCGCACAACGGGGTGAGCGTTGCACGGATTTTTTTCAAAGGCTCGGACGGCCCCGGCCCCCCTCCACTTCAGGCGAGCGTCTGCGGCAGCACGAACTGGCCGAGGTGCGGCCCCGAGTAGTTGAGGCTCACGCCCAGAGCCAGCTCGAGCGCGTCGCGCGTCTCCTCGAGCGCGATGACGGCGTCTACGTAGCCGCGCGCCGCCGCGTACTTCGCGTCGAGCTGCTTCTCGTAGTCCTCGCGCACGCGCGCCATCTCCGCCTTCAGTTTCTCGTCCGGCTCCCTGCCTTCGCGCTTCAGCCGGTCGAGCTGCGTGCCGTAGATGGCCTGCACGGCCGAGTCGCCCTCCATCACGCCCATGCGCCCCGTCGGCCAACTGAAGATGAAGTCGGGGTCGAAGCCCTGCCCCGCCATCGCGTAGTAGCCCGCGCCCGAGGCGTGGTTGACCGTGAGCACGATCTTCGGCACGGTCGCGGTCGCCATCGCCTCGACGAAGCGCGCGCCCGCGCGGATGATGCCGGAGTGCTCGGCGTCGGCCCCGACCATGAAGCCCGACACGTCCTGTATGAAGAGGAGCGGCGTGCGGTGGCGGTTGCAGGTCTCGATGAAGTAGGCGACCTTCTCGGCCGACTCGGTGTAGATGATGCCGCCGAACTTCGGCGGCTTCCCCTTCTCGCGCACGAGCCCGCGGCTGTTGGCGATGACGCCGACCTGAATCCCCCTGAGCCGCGCGTGCCCCGTGATCATCTCGCGCGCGTAGTCGGCCTGGAACTCGTCGAGGCGGCCCCCGTCCAGGATGCAGTTCAGGACCTCGCGCGAGTCGTAAGGGTGCCGGTGGTCTTCCGGCAGAATCTCGTAAAGGTCTGCGAGCGGGCGGGCCGGGTCTTCAGGCTCCGTGACCGAGACGCGCGGCATCTCGGGCGTCGGCAGCTCCGCGATGACCTCCCGAATCTTCTCGATGCAGGCCTCGTCGGACTCGACGCGGTAGTGCGCGACCCCCGAAATCTCGTTGTGAGTCCGCGCGCCCCCCAGGGTCTCGTTGTCGATCGTCTGCCCCGTCGCCCCTTTGACGAGGTTCGCCCCGCCGAGTCCCATGAACGAAGTGCCCTCGACCATGATGATGATGTCGGAGAGCGCCGGCAGGTACGCGCCGCCCGCCACGCACGGCCCCATCACGGCCGCCACCTGCGGCACGCGCAGGTAGCGCCGCATGATCGAGTTGTAATAGAAGATGCGCGCCGCGCCGTACTGGCCCGGGAAGACGCCGCCCTGGTACGGCAGGTTCACGCCCGCCGAATCGACGAGGTAGACGATGGGCACGCGCGAGCGCATCGCCACCTCCTGCGCCCGCAGAATCTTCGTTATAGTCTCGGGCCACCAGGAGCCTGCCTTCACCGTCGCGTCGTTGGCGACGGCGACGACCTCGCGGCCGCCGACGCGCCCCACGGTCGTCACGACCCCGGCCGCGGGCGCGCCGCCTTCGTACTTGTCGTAGGCGACGAGCAGCCCGATCTCCTGCGCGTACGAGCCCTCGTCGAGCAGCAGCGCCACGCGCTCGCGCGCGGTCAGCTTCCCCTGCTCGTGCTGCTTCTGAACCTTGTCCGCGCCGCCGCCCGCGCGCAGACGCTCTTCGAGCGCGCGCAGCTCCCCCGTCAGCCCGCGCAGGCGCGAGCCTTTCCCCGTGTGAGCCGTCAGTGCTTCACTACTCATTATAATTTTCCCGGGAGACTGGATCGGCTGGAAAATAACACAGCGCCCGACGACAAAACAATTGAACGCCGGGGCGCGGGCATCCCTGCCCACCAAGAGCGCGCCGGCGCGAAGGCCGTGAGACTTTAAATCCAGGGTCGCGGGATGAAGCTTCACGGCTAGGCGTGCTCTCGCACGCTTTAGCGGGCAGGGATGCCCGCGCCCCCGGCTAAACTGTTGAAAACGCACGGCGGTTACAAAAACGGGTCGAAATAGGGTAAACTTTCCGCCCTGCAACAACTTTAAGCCGGAGCATTTGGGCCGCAGCAGTATTCCGACCCGTTTTGAGTTGGAGGACTCTTTTTGGCAGCCGCCGCTTTCTACGACCTCGAAGGGACTCTGGTGAGCACGAACCTCGTGCACACGCTCGGCTTCTACGCGCGCAACCAGCAGGGGCTTCTGCGCTCCATCCAGAAGGGGGCCTCGACCCTGGTGAGCATCCCCCTGTTCGCCGCGGCCGACGCCTACAGCCGCATGGTCTTCAACGACATCTTCTTCCGCCGCTACAAGGGGCAGTCGGAAGACCGCCTGCGCTTCTTCGCGCAGGACCTGTTCGAGGACGTTCTGAAGCCCGCCGTCTTCCCCGGCGCGAAGACGCTGATTCGGAAGTCGCGCAGCCTCGGGCTCCGGCAGGTCGTCGTCACCGGCGCGCTCGACTTCTCGGTCGCGCCCCTGATGGAGTACCTCGGCGTGGACGACTTCGTCGCCAACCGCCTTGAGTTCGTCAACGGCGTCGCCACGGGGCGGCTCCTCCCCCCCGTGCTCGCCTCCGCCACCAAGGCCTCCTGGATTCGCACCTACGCCGAGAAGCACGGCATCAACCTGAGCGACTCCTACGCCTACAGCGACAGCATGAGCGACCTGCCCATGCTCTCCATCGTCGGCCACCCGGCGGCCGTCAACCCGGACATGCGGCTCAAACAAACGGCCATGCACCACGACTGGCCGATCCTGAACCTTAAGTAAATGGTAAATAGTAAATAGTGAATGGAGGTTCTTTGACGATGAGACCTCATGAAAAGCTGGAGGTGTGGAGTTCGGCAATGGATTTTGTTGTTGAGGTCTATCGTTCGACCGAGGCTTTCCCTAAAGAAGAGAAATTCGGATTGACTTCGCAGATACGGCGAGCAGCCGTCTCGGTTCCCGCGAACATCGCCGAGGGCGCGGCCCGGCAGTCGCCCAAAGTGTTCATGCACTTCTTATCCAACGCACAAGGGTCGGCCAGCGAGCCTGAAACTGAACTAACAATTGCATATCGGCTAGGGTATCTGGCGCAAGGCAGGTACTCCGAGTTGTCGGCGGCGGTCGATAAAATCGGCCGCATGCTCACCGGCCTTTCCCGACACCTGAAACGTAAAGCAACCTAGCTCTTTCCATTTACCATTTACTATTCACCATTTACTAAACCATGGCTCTCCAACTCAGAAGAAAAGTCCACGAGTCGGTCGTCTTCATCGACCGCGACAGCGCGCCGCGCATCATCTCGACGGGGATGGATTTTATTCCCGAAGACCTGCCCGTCGGGACGCGCGTCATCTACCCGAACGCGCCCGTCAGGGGCTTGCCGAACCGCGAGGCCGCGATCCGTTACGCCCTGAACCACCCGCACGACTGCGACCCGCTCTACGCGCAGTTGCAGCCCGGGATGAAGGTGACGATCGCGATTGACGACCTCTCGATGCCCCTGCCGCCGATGCGCACGCCCGACATACGGCAGACGGCTCTGGAAATCCTTCTGGACTTGCTTCACGCGAACGGCGTGGACGACGTGCACCTCATCATCGCCATCTCGCTCCACCGGCGGATGACCGAGTGGGAGATCAGGCGCATGTGCGGCCAGAGGGTCTTCGACGCCTTCTGGCCCGACCGCCTCTACAACCACGACGCCGAAGACCCGGACGGCATGGTCGTCATCGGCGAGACGCGCCACAAGGAGAAGCTCTCCCTGAACCGCCGCGCGGCCGAGAGCGACCTGCTCATCTACCTCAACTTCAACTTCGTCCCGATGAACGGCGGGCACAAGTCGGTCGCCGTCGGGCTGTGCGACTACGAATCTTTAAGGCCCCACCACGAGCCCGACACCATCCGCGAGTCCGACAGCTACATGGACCCGGCCAACTCCGAGCTGCGGCGCAAGATCGACCGGCTCGGCCAGCTCGTGGACGAGCACCTCAACGTCTTCCACATCGAGACGACCGTCAACAACCAGATGTTCAAGGGCGAGCTCTCCTTCCTCACGAAGAACGAGGACGAGTTCTCGGCCTACGAGCGGATGAAGTACGAGGCCATGCGCTTCACGATGTCGAAGATGCCCCTGGCGGCGAAGCGCAAGATGTACAACTCGCTCACCTCCGACTACGAGATGATCGCCGTCGAGGCCGGGCGCACCGAGCCCGTGCACGAGCGCATCATCAGCAAGTCGATGCAGCAGTACGTCGTCCCCGTGGACGGCCAGTGCGACATCCTCATCTGCCCGATCCCGGAGATTTCGCCGTACAACGTCTACTCGTCTCTGAACCCGCTGCTCGTGCAGGTGATGGCGCTCGGCTACCACTTCAACATGTACCGCGGCAAGCCTTTGTTGAAGAAGGGCGGCGTGCTCATCCTGCACCACCCCTGCTACGACGAGTTCGACCACGTCCAGCACCCGAGCTACATCGAGTTCTTCAACCGCCTGCTCCCCGAGACGCGCGACTCGCACGTCCTGCGCGAGAAGTACGAGCGCGAGTTCGCCACCAACCCCTCCTACATCGAGATGTACCGGCGCGGCCACGCCTACCACGGCGCGCACCCCTTCTACATGTGGTACTGGGCCGAGAACGGCCGCGCCCACGTCGGCCGCGTCATCGCCGCCGGGGCCGAGAACGCGCACGTCCCGGCCGCGATGGGCTGGGAGCGCGCGGATAATTTAACCGAGGCGATTGCGATGGCCCGCAGCTACATGGGCCGCTCCGCCCAGATCACGATGCTCCACCAGCCCGTCATCGCCATCTGTGATATGAGCTGAGTTGTGCGAGAATAGGCGGACGTTCGGACATCCTCGCTAGTGACTATGAAATTTTCGCCCACAGAGACTTTTAACGGCCGGAACGTCTTCATCATCGGCGCGACGGGGTTCGTCGGGAAGGTGGCGCTCTCCATGCTGCTCGACCGCTTCCCCGGCATCGGGCGGGTCTACGTGACGGTGCGCGCGCGCGGGAAGGAAGAGTCCGAGGCCCGCTTCTGGAACAACGTCATCACCGCCCCGCCCTTCGACCCTCTGCGCGAGCGCTACGGCGCGGCCTTCGAGGACTTCATCCGCGACAAGGTCAGGCTCGTCAACGGCGACATCAGCGAGGAGCGCCTCGGCTTCACCGAGGAGGAGGCCGAAGAGGTCGCCGGAGACATCGACGTGCTCGTCAACTCGGCGGGCAACGTCACCTTCAACCCGCCCTTGGAGAGCGCGCTGCGCACCAACGTCGTCGGCACGCAGAACGTCATCAAGTTCGTCAAAAGGATGAAGCGCCCCGCGCTCGTCCACATCTCGACCTGCTTCGTCGCGGGCAACCGTTCGGGGCCCGTCTGGGAGAGCGACCCCGTCCTCGGCTACTTCCCGCGCAAGGAGGAGCTGCCGGGCGTCGAGTTCAGCGCCGAGCAGGAGATACGCGACTGCGCGAAGCTGGCCGAGCGCGTCAGGGAGGAGGCGCGCGACGCCTTGCAGGCCGCGCGCTTCAGGGAGCTGGCGCGCAAGCGGCTCTACGAGGAGGGGCGCGACCCCGACGACCTCGACCAGATGGGGCTCGCCGTCGCGCGCGAGCGCAAGCTGTGGACGCGCGAGCGCCTGACCGAGCTGGGCACCGAGCGCGCCCTCTTCTGGGGCTGGCCCAACATCTACACCTACACCAAGAGCCTCGGCGAGCAGCTCGTCGCGGCCGAATCGGACATCGTCCGCTCCATCGTCCGCCCCTCCATCGTCGAGTCGGCGAAGGACTTCCCCTTCCCCGGCTGGAACGAGGGCTTCACGACGACCGCCCCCATCATCTTCATCGCCCTCAAGGGGCAGCAGATGATTCCGGTCAACGACAAGCTCATCCTCGACATCACGCCGGTCGATCAGGTCGCCGCCGTCATGCTCGGCGCGGCGGCCGAGGCCATCGTGACCGACACGCCGCGGCTCGTCTACCAGGCCGCGACGGGCGACAGCAACCCGAACACGCTGGAGCGGATCGTCAACCTCGTCGGGCTCTACAAGCGCAAGCACTTCCGGGAGAAGGAGACGGGCTTCCGGCTCCTCAACGAGCTGGCCGGGCGGATGGAGGCCAAGCCCGTCACCCCCGCGCGCTTCGAGGCGCTGTCCACGCCGATGGTCAACGCCGCGGCGAAGCGCGCCTCCTCGCTCCTCGACCGCGTGCGGCCGCGCTGGGGCGGCGGGAAGTTCACGCACCTCGTCGATCAGGCGAAGGCCACGGTCGAGCGCGTCGAGGCCGTGACGCGCGAGACCAAGGCGGCGTTCGAGCTCTTCCGCCCCTTCATGATCGAGAACGAGTACATCTTCCGCGCCGACAACGTGCGGGCGCTCTTCGCCGAGGTGCCCGCGGACGAGCGGCGGCTGCTGCGCTGGGACCCGGAGGCGTTCGACTGGTACGACTACATGATGAACGTCCACTTCCCCGGCCTCAAGAAGTGGGTCTTCCCGACGCTCGAAGAGGACATGCGCGCGCAGCCCCGCAGGGTCTACACCTACCGCGACCTGCTCGAACTCTTCGAGACCTCGGCCAAGCGCTACTCGACGCGCGTCGCCATGCGCATCGAGCGCGACGGGCAGAAGGAGCAGTACACCTACGCCGACATACAGGAGCTTGCGACGCGCGCCGCCGCCTTCTTCGCTTCTCAAGGCGTGAAGCCCGCCGACCGCGTGCTGCTCGTCAGCCACAACGCGCCCGAGTGGGGCATCAGCTACTTCGGTGTCCTCAAGGCCGGCGCGACCTGCGTCCCCGTTGACCCCGAGAGCAAGACGGAAGAGCTCGTCAACTTCGTCCGCGCGAGCGGAGCCACCGGGCTCGTCCTCGGCGAGAAGGCCGACGATGAGCACGCCGACCTTCAGGAGAAGCTTCTCGAAGCGAGATTAGAGGCGCGCATCTGGCGCTACGCGGAAGTCTTCGAGCTGACCGACGAACAGTCGGAAGACGAGCGCATCGCGCTCCTGCCGGCGAAGGTCTCGCCGAACGCGGTCGCGTCGCTCATCTTCACCTCCGGCACGACTGGGCAGCCGAAGGGCGTCATGCTCTCGCACAAGAACCTGACGAACATGGTCTCGATGCTCTCGTCGGTCTTCGAGATGGACACGGGCGACGGCATCCTCTCCGTGCTCCCGCTCTACCACACCTTCGAGTTCTCGACCGGCTTCCTCACGCCCTTCAGCCGCGGCACGCAGATAACGTACCTGGCCGACCTGAACGGCGAGGAACTCGCCCGCGCCATCAAGAACGGGCACGTCACGGGCATGGTCGGCGTCCCGGCGCTGTGGGAACTCCTGCACCGCCGCATCATGAACCGCCTGCGCGAGCGCGGCGAGTGGGTCGGCAACGTCGCCGAGGCGCTCATCAAGTTCAACAGCCGCCTGCGCGACCGGACGCCCTTGAACCTCGGCTCGGTCATCTTCCGCCCCATCCACACCGGCCTGGGCGGGCAGATTCGCTACCTGATAAGCGGGGGCTCGGCGCTCAACGAGAAGGTGAAGCGCGACATGCACGGCCTCGGGTTCACCATCCTCGAAGGCTACGGGCTGACCGAAGCCTCGCCCGTGCTAACCGTGACGCGCCCGCAGAACGCGCTCAACGCGGCGAGCGTCGGGCGGCCCCTGCCCGGCGTCGAGCTGCGCATCAGCGACCCGGACGCCAGCGGCATCGGCGAGGTCATCGCGCGCGGCCCCAACGTCATGCTCGGCTACTACCAGAACGAGCAGGCGACGCAGTCGGCCATCGTCTCGCGCTGGCTCCACACGGGCGACCTCGGCCGCATCGACGAGGACGGCAACCTCTACCTCGTCGGCCGCTCCAAGGAGATCATCGTCGATACGAACGGCAAGAACGTCTACCCCGACGAGATCGAGGAGCTCTACAAGGACTCGCCCTACGTCAAGGAGATCGGCGTCGTGGGCCTGCCCGACGGCATCGGCGAGAAGGTCGCGGCGCTCGTCTTCCCCGACTACGACCACGACATCGCGCTTCAGCGCGACGAAGTCCAACGCCGCGTCGAGAACCACTTCCGCGAAGTCTCCTCGACGCTCCCCTTCTACAAGCGGGTCAAGTCGCTCTACTTCGCCGAGGAGGAGCTGCCGCGCACGGCCACGCGCAAGGTGAAGCGGCGCGAAGTCGTCAGGCTCATCCAGTCGCTCGAAGAGTCGAAGCGCGCCGGCATCACCGAGAAGACCGCGCCGCGCGAGCAGCACCACGACGCCGACTGGCTGCTGGGGCTGGTCGCCAACGTCTCGTCGCGGCCGCGCGCGCAGGTCACTCTGGATTCGCGCCTCTCGGAACTCGGCTTCGACAGCCTGATGTTCGTCGAGCTGGCCTCGGCCATCGAGCAGGCGGGCGGCGCGCTCGTCTCGCCCGACACTTTGAACGAGGTGGTTGACGTGCGCGAGCTCTACTCGGTCGTCAAGCGGCGCGAGACGGCCGCCAACCGCCGCGCGGCTGAGGCGCGGGCCGAGGAGGACGCGCGAGAGTCGGAGAAGGAGATTTCCGTCCCCACGCTGCTGCGCTCGACCGGCAACCGCGTCATCGACGCGGCGCAGCGCGCGCTCTACGAGAACGTCCTCAAGGCGCACGTCGAGGGGCAGTCGAACATCCCGACGCACACCAACTTCATCTGCGCGACGAACCACACGTCGCACCTGGACACCGGTTTAATCAAGTACGCGCTCGGCGAGTACGGCCGCGACATGGTGGCGCTCGCGGCGGCCGACTACTTCTTCGACAACAAGTACAAGCGCGCCTACATGAACAACTTCACGAACATCGTGCCCATCGAGCGTTCGGGGAGCCTGCGGCAGTCGCTCCGGCACGCGCGCTCGTTCCTTGAGCGCGGCTACTCGGCGCTCATCTTCCCCGAGGGCACGCGCTCGATGACGGGGCAGATGGCGGAGTTCAAGTCGGGCTTCGCCTACCTCGCCTTGAACACGCGCACGGGCATCCTGCCCGCCTACCTCTGGGGCACGTACGAGGCTTTCCCGAAGGGCTCGACCTTCCTCAAGGGGCGCGAGGTCGGCGCGCGCATCGGCCGCTACCTCGACATCGAAGAGCTGGAGGGGCTGACGAAGGGCATGCCGCGCGCGGAAGCCTACCGCCTCGTCGCCGCGCTCGTCCGCCACGAGATCGAGAACCTCCGCGACGGCACGCGCCACGCCTTCGACGCCACGGCGCTGCGCCGCCGCTGGAAGGCCGAGCGCCGCCACGAGACCCCGGAGGCG
Organism: Pyrinomonadaceae bacterium; assembly: GCA_035563535.1. Lineage (GTDB taxonomy): Bacteria > Acidobacteriota > Blastocatellia > Pyrinomonadales > Pyrinomonadaceae > QHXN01. The sequence goes on from DATMVD010000010.1 coordinate 197,846, forward strand.
CACGACGAGAGCGAGATGGCGACGACCGGCGATTAACCAAGACCCTCAAAGTTAATGGCGACGACAAAGAAAACCGGCACAAAGAAGGCCGCGACGAAGACGAAGAAGGCCGACGCCGTCGCGCCCGAAAACACTTCCCTCACGAAGAGGGCGAAGCCGGTCACGCTCGTGACGGGCGGGACGGGTTTTCTGGGCTCGCACCTCGTGAGGCTTCTGGCCGAGGAGGGCGCGGGGTCGCTGCGCGTGCTTTCGACTTCGGCCCCGGCGTGGCTCGAAGAGCTGGGCGTGGAGACGGTCGTGGGCTCCATCACGTCGCCGGAGGACGTGCGGCGCGCGTGCGAGGGCGCGGGCGAGGTCTACCACCTCGCGGGGCGCGTCTCGCGCGAGCCGGGGGACGCGCACCTGATGTACGAGCTGCACGTGACGGGGACGCGCGTGCTGTGCGAGGCGGCCCTCCAGGCGGGCGTCAAGTCGATCGTGATGGCCTCGACGAGCGGGACGGTGGCCGTCACCGAGGATGGCGGCGTGCTGCCCGACGAGGATTGGCCGACGCCTCTGGAGATCGTCTCGCGCTGGCCCTACTACGCGAGCAAGGTCTACCAGGAGCGCGCGGCGCTTGAGAGCTTCTCGGGGAAGGGGCGGCGGCTCGTCATCATGAACCCGTCGCTGCTGCTCGGCCCCGGCGACGAGCGCCTGAGTTCGACGAAGGTCGTGCTCGACTTCCTCGCGCGCAAGATTCCGACGGTGCCGAAGGGCGGGCTGAGTTTTGTTGACGCCCGCGACGCGGCCGCCAGCTTCCGCGCGGCGATGGAGCGCGGCGCGCACGGCGGGCGCTACCTTCTGGGTTCGGCCAACTGGACGTTCGACAAGTTCTTCGGCCGGCTGGAGCGCATCACGAAGGTTCCCGCGCCCTTCCTCTCGCTGCCGTCAAAGTTGACGCTCGCGGGCGCGCGCGGGCTAAGCTCACTCTACAAGCACTGGAAGCTCGCGCCGCCCGTCGAGCCGGCCGAGATCGAGATGGCCGAATACTTCTGGTACCTCGACGCCTCGAAGGCGCACGCCGACCTCGGCTTCGACCCGCGCGACCCGCAGGAGACTCTGCTCGACACCGTCACCTACGTCCGCGAAAACTTCCTCGGCAACGCCGCGTTTAAAACCGCCGGCTAAACAGTACCGCGAGCGGTTTGCGCGTGAGCTTCCCTTCGTCCGTTTAGAGGCGGTCTCCGACCGCCGGCCCGAGTCACACCGCGGCACGCGGCGGGCACAGCCCGCCTCTAAACGGGAGGTGAGTTGATACGCACACCGCTCTAGCACCTCACGCGCAACGCGCCCGGCAACAACTCGAACTCGGCGGGCAGGCGTCCGGCCAGCTCGCCGTCAACCTCTAATTTAACGACGGAGCCGTCGGCAGACTCGGCGCGGACGCGGCGGGCGTGTGCGTGGCGCACCTCCTGCATCCCGAGGTGCGTGCCGAGGTAGAGTTTGTATGAGTTGGCGAGCACGGTCAGCGCCGACACGTCGCCGACGGCGACCACGTCGAAGCGGCCGTCGTCCACCTTCGCGTCGGGCGCGATCTTCATCCCGCCGCCGAAGTAGCGCGCGTTGGCGACGCAGAAGTTGGCGACCGTCAGGTGCGTCTCCCTGCCTCCGTCGAGCGAGACGCGCACGCGAGGCTTCTCGAAGGTGGCGGCCGCCTGAAGGGCGGCGGCGGCGAAGGAGAGGCGGCCGCCGAGCAGTCGCGCGGCGCCCGCCGGCAGCCCCTCGCGCGACTTCACGCGCTTGATCACGTCGCCGCCCATGCCGAACGAGGCGACGTTGACGAAGAACCTCGACCCCTCCTCGCCCCGCTCGTTCGTGAACGTGACGCGCCCCGCGTCCATCACGCGCGTCGAGCCCTCGCGCAGAGCGCGCGCGGCGTCGGCTGCCCGCCGCGGGATGTCGAGCGTGCGCCGGAAGTCGCCGCCCGTCCCGCTCGGCAGGATGCCTAGTTCTGTTTCGGACTCCGCGCGCAGAATGCCATTCGCGACCTCGCTGATCGTGCCGTCGCCGCCGCAGGCGATGACGAACGGGCGGCCCGCGCGCGCCTCGCGCTCACCGATCTCGACGGCCTCGCCCGGCCTCTCGGTGAAGGCCGCCTCGAACGGGCCGAAGTGCTGCCGCACGGCGGAGGCCACGCCCGGCCAGGCCCTGCCCGTCGCGCCCGACGCCGACGCCGGGTTAACTATGATGAGTGGGAGCGAAGACATTTTCGACTGTCGGCTTTTGACTGAGGGCGAACTGCGCGCGGTCTTGCTCGCCCAGCTCGGCGATCTTCGACATGACGAAGGCCGCTATCTCAAGGTAGGTGCGCGCCGAGTCGCGCCGCTCGTAGAAGTCGGAGAGGTCGATGGCCGGGCCGAAGCGCACGCGCACCGCCTCGCCCCCGCGCCAGTTCCCCAGCACCTGTTTCGGGAGGTCGTTGCCGAGCCCGGCGATGAAGACCGGGACGACCTGCGGGCGCGCGTCCTTAATCAGCTTGCCGACGCCGGGCTGCGGGCGGAGGTACGAGTACGGGTCGGAGCCCTTGTTGCGCGTGCCCTCGGGGTGGAAGCCGATGACGTTGCCCGCCCCCTCGCGGCACAGGTGCGCGAGGAGCCGCATCGAGAACCTGTCGAACTCGCGCTGCTCGGTCTTCGGGTTGTCGCCGCCCGCGAAGAAGGGCGGGAACATAGACCACCAGCCCATCAGGAGGTTGACGAGGAGGCCGCCGACCGTGTCGTAGAAGAAGCGCCCGCGCACGGGGAAGAAGAGTTGCTTCCTCCACTTCGTCTTTCGGAAGAGCACGGTCGAGACGACGTACATGTCGAAGAACGAGCGGTGGTTGGCGACGAGCAGCAGCGGGCGCTCGCGCGAGACCGCCTCGACGTGTTCGAGCCCGCTCACTCTCATCAAATTGTAAGTCGAGACGTGAATCCAGCCCGCGCCGAGCGTCCGCTGGCAGAACGTCCAGAAGCGCTTCCAGGCCCCGCGGTTCATCCGCCATGTCAGGCGGAACGCGAACCGCTCGAACGGCGAGAGGACGGCCAACTCCTCGGCCGTCGGCACAGGGGCAGTCGTCTCCGCGGGGTTATCTGTCTCGGCGGTCGTTTCCATCATCGGCGAAGGATCAAAGTTAATCGACCGGGCGGAGTCGCGCAAGCGGGAACAGACAGGTCAGAACCACCCGCAGTAGCGGGTGGCCCTGTGCTAACCGAACGTGCCGGGTAACGAAGGGCCACCCGCTACCGCGGGTGGTTCTGACCGCTATAACGTCGTCAGTCTATCGAGAAATATTTCGCCTCCTCGTGGTGGACGATGATGGCGGAGGTGGACTGCTCGGGGACGAGCTGGAACTCTTCCGAAAGCTCGACACCGATGCGCTCGGGTTGGAGCAGCTCGAAGAGCTTGGTCTGGTCTTCGAGGTCGGGGCAGGCCGGGTAGCCGAAGCTGAAGCGCGAGCCCTGGTAGCCCTGGTGGAAGAGTTTCGCGAGTTCGGCGGCGTCGCGGCCGGCGATGCCGAGTTCTTCGCGGACGTGCTTGTGCCAGAGTTCGGCGAGCGCCTCGGCCGCCTCGACCGAGAGGCCGTGGAAGTAGAGGTAGTCGGAGTAGTTGTCCGTGCGAAACAGCTCGTGCGCGTACTCCGACGCGCGGCGGCCGACCGTGACGAGCTGGAAGGCGACCACGTCCACGCGCCCCGACTCCTTCGAGGCGAAGAAGTCCGCGAGGCACAGCCGGCGGCCCCCGGGCTGGCGCGGGAAGGTGAAGCGCGTGCGCTCCGTGCGCCCGTCGTCGTGGTAGACGACGAGGTCGTTGCCTTCGGACTGGCAGGGGAAGTAGCCGTAAGTCACCTGCGGGACGAGCAGGTTCTCGCGCTCCGTTTGGAGCTTCAACTCGTCGTAGACGGGGCGCACCTTCTCCGCGACGAAGGCGCGGTACTCTTCCGCCGTCTTGCGCCCCTGCTTGAACTGCCACTGCCCCTTGAAGAGCGCCGTCTCGTTGACGAACCTGAAGACTCTTTCGAGCGGGACGTGCTCGACGACGCGCGAGCCGTAGAAGGGCGCGGTCGGAATCGGCGCGTTCGGGTTCACGTCCGAGCGCTCCGTGTGCGAGGCGGCCTCGCGCGACTTGAGCACGCCCCGAGGCCGCGCCCGCGCCGCACGCACGCCGAGCTTCGCGTCCTCGCCGACAAGCTCCTCCGCGTCGTCGGACTCCGCATTGGTCGAGCCGTTCCCCGCCCCGGCCGCGGCCTTCGCCGCCTTCGGCGCGCCTTCGGCGTGCGCGCCCGAGCCGGTCAGCAAGTCCATCGTGTGCAGGCCGTCGAAGGCGTCGCGCGCGTAGAAGAGGCGGCCCTGGTAGAGCGACTCCAAGTCCTCCTCGACGTAACGCCGGGTCAGGGCCGCGCCGCCGAGCACGACGGGGACGTTGATGCCGCGCTCGTTCATCAGCTCAAGGTTCTCGCGCATGATGAGCGTGGACTTGACCAGCAGGCCGGACATGCCGATGGCGTCGGCCTTGTGCTCCTCGGACGACTGGAGGATGGCCTCGATGGGCTGCTTGATGCCGAGGTTGACGACCTTGTAGCCGTTGTTCGTCAGGATGATGTCCACGAGGTTCTTGCCGATGTCGTGCACGTCGCCCTTGACCGTGGCGAGCACCATCGTCCCCTTCGCCGTCGCGCCGCCCTTCTTCTCCATGAACGGTTCGAGGAAGCGCACCGCCGCCTTCATCACCTCGGCCGACTGCAAGACGAACGGCAACTGCATCTGCCCGCTGCCGAAGAGTTCGCCGACCACCTTCATGCCGTCGAGCAGGATGTTGTTGATGATGTCGAGCGCGCTGTAGCTCTGGAGCGCGAGCTTGAGGTTGTCTTCGAGCCCTATCTTCTCGCCGTCGATGATGTGCTGCTTGAGGCGCTCCTCGACGGGCAGGTTGTCGTCAACCTTGTGCTCCTTCTTCGCCTTGACGCCCTCGAAGAGCTTCGTGAACTCTGCGAGCGGGTCGTAGGTGCACACGTCGCCCTCGAACTTCCGCTCGTCGTAGATGAGTTGGCGCGCCACCTCGCGCTCGCGCTCGGGGATGCGGTTGAGCGGGACGATCTTCGAGGCGTTGACGATGGCCGAGTCGAGCCCCGCCTCGACGGCCTCGTGCAGGAAGACGGAGTTGAGGACGACGCGCGAGGCGGCGTTCAGGCCGAACGAGATGTTCGAGACGCCGAGGATGGTGTAGCAGCCGGGCAGCTCCGACTTTATCCTCCGCAGCGCCTCGACGGTCTCGGCGGCGTTGCGGCGGTCTTCCTCGATGCCGGTCGAGATGGGCAGCGCCAGCGGGTCGAAGAAGATGTCGTGCGCCGGGAACCCGAGTTCCTTCGTCGCCTGCTCGTAGGCGCGCTTCGCCATCCTGAGCTTGCCCTCGGCCGTGCGCGCCATGCCCTCCTCGTCGATGGTTCCGACGACGACGGCCGCGCCGTACTCCTGAGCGAGCCCGACGACTTTCTTGAAGCGCGGCTCGCCGTCCTCGTAGTTCGTCGAGTTGAGGATCGACTTGCCGCCCGCGTGCTGGAGGCCGGCCTCCATCTTCTCCCACTCGGTCGAGTCGAACATGAGCGGGATGCGCACCTGCGTGACGAGGCGGGAGGCCAGCTCGTGCATGTCGCGGACGCCGTCGCGGCCGACGAAGTCCACGTTCACGTCGAGGACGTGCGCGCCCTCGCGCTCCTGCTCGCGCGCGAGCGAGACGAGGCCGTCCCAGTCCTCGGCGTTCAATAGGTCGCGCATCTTCTTCGAGCCCGAGGCGTTGACCCGCTCGCCGACGATGAGGAACGAGGCGTCCTGCACGTAGGGCTGCTGGACGTAGATGGACGAGGCCGCGGGGAGCACCGAACCCCGGCGCCGCTTCGGCGTGAGGTTGCCGAGCCTTTCGACCAGCAGCCCGATGTGCGCGGGCGTCGTGCCGCAGCAGCCGCCGACGACGCTGGCGCCGAAGTCTTTCGCGAAGTGCTCGACCTGCGCGGCGAAACTCTCGGGCGTCTCATCGTAGTGCATCTTGCCGTCTTTAACTTCCGGCAGGCCGGCGTTCGGCAGCACGGAGACGGGCAGGCGCGCGTTCTCGCAGAGGTAGCGCAGGCTCTCGGTCATGTTGCGCGGCCCCGTGCCGCAGTTCATGCCGATGACGTCAATCGGGAAGGGCTCGAGCGCGGTGAGCGCGGCGCTGATCTCAGTGCCGGGCAGCATCGTGCCCCACGGCTCAATCGTCACCTGCGCGAAGACGGGCACGCGCGCGCCTCGGCGCTTGAACTCCTCGAAGATGGCCGCGAGCGTCGCCTTCGTCTGGAGCAAGTCCTGGCAGGTCTCGACGACGAGCAGGTCGCAGCCGCCGTCGAGCAGGCCGCGCGCCTGTACGGCGTAAGCCTCCTTCACCTGCCGGTAGGTGACGTGGCCGAGCGTGGGCGACTTCGTCCCCGGCCCCATCGAGCCGGCGACCCAGCGCGGGCGCTCGCGTGTCGAGAAGTCCGAGGCGATGCGTTTGGCGAGTTGCGCGGCCTTGACGTTGAGGTCGTAGGCCATGTGGCCGATGCCGTACTCGTCGAGGACGTAGGGGATGCCGCCGAACGAGTCGGTCTCGACCACGTCGCAGCCGGCCTCGAAGAAGTCCGCGTGGACGCGCTCGACCGCCTCGGGCTTGCTGACGAGCAGGTACTCGGGGCAGCCCTCGAACTGCGCCCCGCCGTAGTCGTCCACCGACAGGTTCTGCACCTGTAAGTTCGTGCCCATCGCGCCGTCGAAGATGATGACGCGCTCGTTTAAGGTCTTCAGAAAATCGCTCATCGGGTTCAGCCTTTCCGCCTGCGCGCTTCCCTCGCAAAGAGAAACCCCGCGCCGAACAACGCGGGGCTCACTCACGAAAGCCTTTCTTTACGGGCCTCTTCAGGGGAAGCGCCCCGAGCTGTTTAGCGGTTTATTTTACGTGGCCGCAAGTCGCCTTAACTCACCACGTTCGCCGAGCATTGAAACACCGCCTGCCGGACATGTCAAGGAAGCCGTCGGCGCGCCGGCGGGCTTCGGCGGCGGCGGCTCGTCCGACACGACCTTCGGCGTCGCGCCTACTTCGTGGGCCTCCTGAAGTCGCGGCGCAGGGCCTCGGCCACCTCCTCGGCGCGGCGCTTGGTCGGCTCCTGGAAGCTGAGCGGGTTGACAATGCGCTTGTGGCCGAAGTCCTTCGCCCAGACGACCTGCCCTTCGGGGGAGGTGAGCCGGACGGCGACCCGCGCCTCCGACTTGCGGTCGTAGGTGCGCACCGAGAGCGCGCCGCTCAGCACGGCGTCGGCGTCCTCGGGGCGGAGCACCACGTCGAAGCCCCGCTTGAGGAGCTGTTCTTCGAGCAGGAGGCGGAAGCGGTCGGCCTCGTCGGCGTTGCCCATGTCGCCGATGTAGATCTTCTGCACGGACGGCAGCGTCCCCATCTTCCGGGGCCGGCTCTGGCCGGCGGCGGCCGCCGCCGTAAGTAGCAGGCAGAGCGTGGCGGCGGTGGTTATTTTCAGGTGCGAGCGTTTCATCATCGTCATCTCCTTTCGTCCGCAAGAGCTTTGGGTCGAATCTTCACGGCGTGCGGGGCTTCGGGGCCTCCCCGGCGAAGTCTGGAAGTCGTTCAGCCCTTGGAAGGCGGCGGCGCGGCCGCGCGTTGGCCGGAATGTTTTGGAAACTTCTCGGCCGCGCGCTTTTGTGTTAACTTCGCCGCTGACATCCCCATCCTTCGCCCGCGGCCCGCAGCCCAACGCCTATGCGACGCGCCATCTACCCCGGCTCCTTCGACCCCGTGACGAACGGCCACCTCGACATCATCGAGCGCGGCTCGAAGCTCTTCGACGAGATCATCATCGCCGTCCTCGTCAACCCGGAGAAGCGCGCGCTCTTCACGGTCGAGGAGCGGCGCGAGATGCTTGAAGAGGTCTTAAAGCTCGTCGAGTCGGGCGGCTGCCGCCTGCGCGTCGGCTCGTTCCAGGGCCTTCTGATGCGCTACGCCGTCGAGCAGCAGGCGCACGCCGTCGTGCGCGGCATCCGCGCCATCTCGGACTACGAGTACGAGTTGCAGATGGCTTTGATGAACCGGCGGCAGGAGCCCGCCATCGAGACCGTCTTCATGCTCGCGGCCGAGTCGTACTCGTACGTCAGCTCGCGCCTCGTCAAAGAGGTCTACTCGCTCGGCGGCACCATCGAGGGCTTAGTCCCCGCCGCCGTCGAGGAGCGCATGCGCGTCAAGCTCGGCAAAAAGTGAAAACGGCCCGCGCCCCCCGGTGCTATACTCACGCCCGAACCCCCCCCCAACACTTTCGACCGACACGGAGGAGCGAAGTATGCCTAGAGGTGACAAGGGCGCCTACACAGACAAGCAGAAGCGGCAGGCCGAGCACATCGAGGAGGGCTACGAGGAGCGGGGCGTCTCGGAAGAGGAGGCCGAGCGGCGCGCCTGGGCCACGGTCAACAAGTCGTCGGGCGGCGGCAAGAAGAGCGGCTCGGGGCGCGGCAAGAAGGAGAACAAAGGCCCCGCCAAGAAAGGCGGCAAGAAGGGCGGCAAGGCTTCCAAGGGCGGCGCGAAGAAAGGCGCGAGTAAGAAGGGCGGAAGCAAGAAGGGCGGAGCGAAGAAGGGCGGCAGTAAGAAAGGCGGAAGCAAGAAGGGCAGTTCAAAGAAGCGCTGACTCTCGACTCTGATTTAACCACGGGGACACGGAGGCACAGCTTGAAGAGGATGACTCGACGGGCTGTGTCTCCGTGTCTCCGTGGTTAATGTCTTGTACTGTTGCGCACGCACGTGAATGCGGATACCATCGCACCTTCGCTCGTCATAGTTCTGAACAGCAGGCAACAGGATGACAGAGACCGCAGTCAAAATCCCCTTCCCCGTCTCGCCGAACGTCGCGCGGATGCAGCCCTCCTCGACTCTGGCCGCGATGCAGGCGGCCATCGCCCTGCGCCACGAGGGGCACGACGTGGTGGACTTCGGCCCCGGCGAGCCCGACTTCGACACGCCCGCGCACATCAAGGAGGCCGCCGCCCGCGCCATGCGCGACGGCCAGACCAAGTACACGCCGACGGGCGGGACGAAGAAGTTTCAGGAGTCGGTCGCCGCCTACTACGAGCGCGAGTTCGGCGCGCGGGTCAACCCCTCGGAGGTGACGGCGACCGCGGGCGGCAAGCAGGGCATCTTCAACGCCGTCGTCACGCTCTGCGGCCCCGGCGACGACGTGCTCATCCCGAAGCCCTACTGGGTGACCTTCCCCGAGATCGCCACCTTCGCCGGCGCGCGCCCCGTCTTCGTTGAGACCGAGGAGACCGGCTTCCAACTGACGGCCGAGCAGGTCGAGGCGGCCATCACGCCGAACACCAGGCTCATCATCATCAACTCGCCCTCGAACCCCTCGGGGCGCGTCATCCCGCCCGCCGAGTTCGAGCGCATCCTGCGCGTCGCCGCCGAGCGCGGCGTCTACGCCGTCTCGGACGAGTGTTACTTAAAATTCGTCTACGAGCCGGCCGAGGTCTTCAGCGCGGCGACGCTCGACCGGAGCTTGCGCGAGCGGCTCTGCATCGCGGGCTCCTTCTCGAAGACCTACGCGATGACGGGCTGGCGCATCGGCTACACCATCGCGCCCGCCGAATGGACGCGCGAGATGGGGAAGGTGCAGAGCCACTCGACCAGCAACCCCAGCTCCATCTCGCAGGCCGCGGCCGTCGCCGCCTTCGAGTCGTCGCAGGAATGCGTCGGCGAGATGCTGGCCGAGTACCGCCGCCGCCGCGACTGGCTCATTGGCGCCATCGAAGAGATTCCCGGGCTGGGGTGCGCGACGCCCGAGGGAGCCTTCTACGTCTTCCCCTGCGTGCGCGGCTGCCTGGGCGGCGAGCTGAAGACCTCGGCCGACTTCGCCGACCGCCTCCTGCGCGAGGCGCACACCGTCGTCACCGACGGCGCGGGCTTCGGCTCCGAAGGCTACGTCCGCGTCTCCTACGCTACCTCGATGGAGAGGTTAGAGGAGGGCATCCGCCGCATCCGCCGGGTCGCGGAGAAGTACGCGGAAGGAAAGTAGTCAGTAGTCAGTAGTCAGTAGAAAAGAAAGGGGCGGCGCGTCCGGTTGGCTACCGAGACGCGCCGCTTAGTTTTTCCTACTGACTACTGTCTACTGACTACTGACTACTTCAATAAATGTTGAAGTTGTACTCCAGCACCACGTACTGCGAGACGGAGCGGCCGTCCTTCTGGGCGGGGCGGAATTTGATCTGGCGGGAGGCGGCGATGGCCTTCTCGGTCAGGCCGTCGGGCAGGCCCTTGATGATGGTGATGTTCGTCACCGCGCCGTTGGCGGAGAGGACGGCGCGGAGCCTGACCGTGCCGGTCACGTTGTTCTTGCGCGCCTCCTCGGTGAAGCCCGGCTCCGGCTTGTAGGTGATGACGGCGCGGGAGGTCACCTCGTCCGACTTGAAGGGGCGGGAGTAGTCAACGCCGCCGCCGCTGCCGCCGGGGCCGCCGCCGCCCTCGCGCGCGTCGCCGCCGCCCGTGTTGTAGCCGCGGCCGGGGCCGTAGCCCGTCCCGTCTCCGGAGCCCACGCCGCCGCCCGTGCCCTCGCCAATCCCGCCTCCTTTGCCGGAACCGGACGAGGGCGTCGAAGCCGTCGAGCGCGGGTCGCCGTAAGGCAGCGGCCGGTCGTCGGCCTTAATCAGCGCCGGGTCGGCCTGGATGATAGAAGGCACCGGCAGGTGCGCGTTCATCACCGGAGGCTTCGGCGATGGCGGGTTGATGGGCGGCTGGTCGAGTTGTGCCGGCGGGAGTTTACCCGCGGAAGCCTGCGTCTGCTCTTGGCGTCCGCCGCCGCCGCCGCCGCCCGGCTTCTCGTACTTCGGCTTCGAGCCGCCGCCGCGCCCTTCGTTCGTGCCCGCGGGGCCTCTGTCCGGCTGCGGCTGCTCCTTCGGAATCTCGTTCTCGACGTAGCCGATGACCTCAAGGTTCACGTAAGGATTGGCGGACGCTACGTATCGCGCGCGCATCCGCTCAAGCGCGAAGACCGTGCCGAGCAGCAGCGTGACGAAGACGAAGGCGCTCGTCGTCGCCAGCGCGACGTTGCGCTGCGAGAAGAAGGCCCACCCGGCGCGGCCGTACGCCTCGACCGAGCGCCCAACGAAGCCGAAGGGGTCGCGCTTGAACTCGGGGAGCGTGAGCCCCGCCTCGCGCCCGACGGCCTTCAGCTCTCTGACGAGCCGCCGTGTGAGCCCCTCGTCCTCGACGAAGGTCAGGCGGTACTCGCCGCGCGCGAACTCGGGCCGCCCCCAGAAGTCTGTCCGAATCTCTTGTGCCATACGTCGCCTCAGTCTTTCTTCGTAGCCGTCCCAGAAACTTTCCGCCGGGAGAGACGTTTCGGCGGCCTCGTCGAAGACGCGCAGCGTCTCGGCCATCCCTCGGTACCGAGCCGCGCAGCGCTCGCAGCGCACGACCTCTTCGAGCAGCGCCTCGCGCGCGCCGCCCTCCACCTCGCCGAACAGCAGCTCGACGAGTGACTCTTCGGTCGCCTGGCAATCGTGTCTCATCACTAACTCTTGCCGCCCGCCCCGAGCGGCAGCTCTTCGCCCACGCCCAGGGCGGCGCGCAGCTTCTCGACCGAGCGGAACAGGGACTTCTTGACCGTGCCCGCCGAGCAGTTCAAAGCCTCGGCGATCTCCTGGCTCGTCATCCCCTCTCGATGCTTGAGGAGGAAGATGAGCCGCTGCTGCTCGGTCAGCTCGCCGAGCGCGCGCATGACGCGCCCGGCCATGATCCGGTTGTGATAACCGTCCTCGGCCCTTTCGTCGGCCAACCCCCGCGCGAGCGTCTGCTCTTCGAGGAGTTCTTCGAGGCTGTCGAGCTTGACCCTGGTCTTCACCTCGTCCCGCGTTACCTCCTGCGCCCGCCTGTGGTTGAGAAAAGCGTTGACCATGATCCGCCGCAGCCACGTGTGGAAGCTCGACTCGAAGCGGAACCCTTTGAGCGAGCGGAACGCCTTGAGCCAGACCTCCTGCGAGAGGTCTTCGGCGTCCTCGGGCCGCCGGCAGTAGTGGAGCGCCAGCGCGTAGACGCGCCGCTCGTACTCTCGCGCGAGTCGGCAGAAGGCTTCGAGGTCGCCGCCCTGCGCGCGCCGGATCAGTTCGTTCTCGCTGGTCAACGGTTAGAGTCCCCGGGCGAGCCCGCTCCCCGCGGGCTCACAGGAAAAGACACCGCGGCGCCGGATTCGGTTGGCGAGCGCCGCAGAAATTTTGTGCTCAGATGAGGAGGAAGGCTGGGAGGGTTGGTTTGGGCAGAGAACGCAGACTTATTACCTATCGTTTAGAGGCGGGCTCCGCCCGCCGGCCCGACTGACATCGCAGGGCGGGCCGGCGGGCGGAGCCCGCCTCTAAACGGTCGTCGGTAAATTCAAACACAAACCGCTCTAAGCCACGTCGCGCCGCACGAACTCAAGGCAGCCGAGCAGCGCCGCCAGCGCCCCGCCCGCGCCGCCGAGCAGGAGCGCCGTCGTCAACCTCTCATCCTTGAAGACGTTCATCGGCAGCAGCCACGGGTAGAACTCGCCCGCCGACGCGCTCGCCGCAAAGAGCGCGAAGAACGTCCCGCCGATGCCGACGCCGAGCGCCACCGCGAAGCTCGACCAGCGGACGCTGACCCACGTGTGGATGGCGATAATCAGCCACGCCGCCACCCAGACCAGCCCCGCGTACTTCGCCAGCCAGCCGAAGGGGACGGGGCCGGCGTGGGCCAGCTCCGGCCGCAGGCGCATGACCGCCACGCCGACCAGCGCGGCCAGCACGCAGAGGAACAGAGTGCTGGCGGCGGCCAGGCCCTGTGCGGCGACGAACTTGGCGAGGTAGACGGCGTGGCGCGGGACGGGCAGCGCGCAGATGTGCTTCCACTGCCGGTCGCCGTGCTCGATGCCGTTGAGCAGCGCCGTCTCAAGCGTGATGAGCAGGGGCATCATGAAGACCGCCCAGACGGCGAGCATGTTCGACGGCAAAGTCTCCCACAGCTTGAAGTCCGCGCCGAACTTCTTCGTCCGCAGCAGGGCGAAGAATTGCAGCAGCGCGACCAGCAGCGGCAGGACGAAGATGACGCGGAAGGCCAGCGTACGCCTCAGCTTCAGAAGCTCTGCGTGCAGCACACGGAGCAGAGGCATCATGCGGCCCTCCTCGCGGCTTCCGGGCCGCCCGTCAGCGTCAGGAAGATGTCTTCGAGCGAGACCTGCGCCGGCGAGAGGTGGAAGACTTCGACGTGCTGGCCGACCAGCAGTCGGTTGACGCGGGCGGCCTCTTCGGCGGTCACGGCCGAGACGCTCAGCATCCCGTCGGGGCGCGTCTCGACGCCCCACCCGGCGGCCGTCAGGTATCGGACGGCTTGCTCCGTCTGTCCCACGCCGAGGGTCAGACGGGCGCGGTGCGCCGCCTGCAACTCGGAGAGCGTGCCCTGAAAGAGCAGGCGGCCTTCGTGGATGATGCCGATGTGGGTGGCGGTCTGCTCGACCTCGCCGAGCAGGTGGCTGGAGAGGAAGACCGTGACGCCGAACTCCTTGGGCAGTCGGCGCAGCAGGTCGCGCATCTCGTGGATGCCCGCCGGGTCGAGGCCGTTGGTCGGCTCGTCGAGGATGAGCAGGTCGGGCTTGTTCAGCAGCGCCAGGGCCAGCCCCAGACGCTGCCGCATCCCGAGCGAATACTCGCGCACGCGCCGGCCGGCGTCCTGCGCCAGTCGCACGACCTCAAGCGCGGGGTCGATGAAGGCCCGCGGCGCGCCGAGCAGCCGGCGTGTGACTTCGAGATTCTCGCGGCCGGTCAGGTGCGGGTAGAGCGAGGGCGCTTCGACCAGCGCGCCCACGCGCCGCATCAGCGCTCGACGGTTCGCGGCCAAAGGCTCGCCGAACAGGAGCACCTCGCCCGCGTCGGGCCGGATGAGGCCGAGCAGCATGCGGATGGCCGTCGTCTTGCCCGCGCCGTTCGGCCCGAGGAACCCGTAGATGCCCGCCTCCGGGGCCTGCAAGCTCAGGTCGTCCACGGCGAGCCGCGCCCCGAAGCGGCGCGTCAGCTGCCGCGTCTCAATCAAGTGTGTTGGCATCTTTGCCTCTTACCAAACAGAACCGCGAACGGTGTTGGGCGCGTCGCGGTTATCAGCGCTCGCTCACCCGCGTGAACCTGAAGTTGCGGATCAGCGGATTGCTGTAGTCGAAGGCCGAGACTTTCCCGGCACTGTCCCGAACGAAGCGTATGGTCACCGGGCCTATCTGAAAGGTGTCGCGGTAGACGGGCTTCAACTCGGAACCCTTGCCTCCCGAACCCTCCCGGTGGAACATCAGGCTGCCCTGTCCGGCCACGACCTTGAAGACCGAGCCGACCTCGTCGCTTTCATACCGGCCCGCGAAGGCTTGCAGGTCGGCCGCGGCGACGAACTGCTTCCGCACCGACCCGATGTCGAGGATCGAGTTCGGGCTCAAAGGAACGTCGCGCTCGAGGTCGGCCGAGCCGTAAGCGCGGTTTACGACCAGCTTCCCGCGCTGCGAGACGGCGACCGCGGACCCGGGCGTGGAGGGAGTGGCCCAGCCGAAGACCCTGTCGATCTCGCCGGTCTTGTCCTGCGCGTAAGCCCGCGCGCCGACAAGCAGGGCGACGACCACGAACGATACGAGAAGGGGAAAGCGTCTATTTTTAGCGAGGTACTTCATTCACTTCCTCATTTCAGTATTTTCCAAGAGTCCATACCTGGAGCAGTCTGCCGATCAGTTCAACCCCCTGTTTAGAGGCGGGCTCTGCCCGCCGGCTCAAGCTGCGATGTATCGCGCTCCGGCGGGCAGAGCCCGCCTCTAAACGGTAGAAGGTAAGCTACGGACGGACAGTAGAAGCTCACCGAAGCACAACTCACGAAGAGTAGGCGATGCCCACGCAGGCGCACGCCCGCCGCTCATCGACCCGTGGTGCTTTGAGGGGATACTCTGTGTTCTGTGGACGGGGGCGACGTGGAGCGCCCCCGAGGTACGGCTCGTTACGAGTGCGTGGGTGAGACTGGGCGCGGCGAGGGGGCGGAGCTTATGGTTCCGGGCTCGTTTGAAGTAACCCGGAAACGCTCGCCGCCGCCCCCTGTTCCGTGTGCGGTCTTACTCCGCGCCGCCTTCCTTCTTCTGCTCCTCGCCGCCGAGCCTTGACGAGACGGCCGTCAGCAGGCGCGGGAAGGTGCCGAGCGGCGTGCGGCTCTCGACGTAGAAGCCGTCCGCGCGCGTCACGCCGAAGGCGAAGCTCGGGCGCAGGTTGGCGATCTGACCCTCAGTCTTGAAGGTCTGCTCGCCGCCCTGGAGCGTGCGGCCGAGGCGGTTGAGGTAGTCGGAGTTCGTGTTGAAGTAGACGAACTGCGCCGGCCCCTGCAACCGCGCCGCGGCCGACTGGTAGGCCGCGCTGTCCTTCAGAGAGCGTCCGCCCTGCGCCGTGTCGATGACCCGCTCGACGTTCTCGGGCCTGCCGCTCCCGACGAAGTTGCCGCCCACGAAGGCGTACTCGAGCCCGCGACCCTCCTTGCCCGCGACGCGGCGCACCTTCACGCCCTTGTACTCGCGCTCGGTCGTCTCGCGCCCGTTCTTCTCGGCGAACTTCGCCAGCGCGCCCGCGAACGCCGCCTCGTCCTTCAGGTTGACGAGGATGACGCCGCTCGGCCCCCCCTCGGAGCCGACCGCGGTCAACTGCGCCACGCAGACCTCTGTGCCGACCGCGCCCACGACCTCCGAGCGGAAGTCGATGCCGGTCTTCTCGGTGAACAGGGCGAGCCCCTCTTCGGGCCCCTTCTTGCCCGCCTGGTTCGAGATGGCGGAGGCGAGCGCGAACATCTGGTCGAAGGTCTGCGGCGCGTTGGCGACCGAGGCGTCGAACGCCTGCACGGCCGTCTCCGGCACGAGCGCGAGCAGCCTCGCCTCGGTCGGCGGGTTCGCGGCGATTGTGGCGAGCACGCCCTCGCGCGTCGGGGCGACGACCTGGAAGCGCTCGACGACGCGGCCGTCCTCGAACGCCGAGGTGAACGAGGCCGACTGCACGCTCGCCGCGCCGAGGCCGTGGAAGAGCTGGCGGAAGGCCGCGACGCGCTCGGCCGCCTTCTCGTCGCCGCCCACCTGCGCGTTGTCCACAATCGCCGTCAGCGCCGCGCCGTCGAGGTAGCCGAACATGCCGTCCACCGCGCCGGAGCCCGCGCGCGCCTGCTTGAACTTCTCGCTCGTTTCGAGCGAGGGCGCCCGGCCCGCGCGCACGTCGAGCACGCGCCGGACGGCCGCGTCGGTGTTCGAGACGACGAGCAGCGAGTCCTTCGCCGCGTAGGTGAAGCGCTGGACCCCGAGCCTCTTGACCGTGACGACGCGCACGCCGTCCACCTCCTCGGTCTTGGCCTCGACGCCCTTCGACTTGCCGTCCTTGACGAAGCGCAGCACGCGGTTCTCGAAGGTGTAGCGCGAGTCCCAGTCGTCGAACTGCCCGACGATGACGAACTGCGGCGCGGGCTTGCCGTCCTCGGTCTGCGAGACGCCCAGGAGCGCCAGGGCGTAGCTCGCGTCGAGCGTGCCGGCGTGGTTGGCCCCGATCATGAAGAGCGAGCTGGCCGCCGAGTTCTCGCGCGAGAACTCGCGCCACGCCTCGCTCTCGATGACCTTGAGCGCCTGCGCGCGCAGGTCGTTGACCTCGACGAAGCCGACCGTGTCGGCCGGCAGCAGCCGCTCCAGCCGCGGGTTCTCGGCCTTCGTCGGCCGCGCGATCTCCACCGCCGCCGCCACGCCAACGATCAAGAGCACCGCCGCCGCAAACAGTATGAAACCTTTGCTCTTCAGTCTTTCCATCATGAACCTCCGTTAAGACCGTAAACCGTGACAAGTTAATGAGCCGTTAATCATGACCCGCGATTAGAGAAAGACAGTTCTTTCCTGTCACGGTTTACGCGCTATCACTCCTACCTCATCTCCTTGCGCGCGAAGACGTACTGCGACGCTAAGTACAGGCCCGCCGAAATCATCAGCATGGCGAGGATCGGCATGACTTCGAGCCGGCCGTATAACTCCAGGTTGATGTTGTCCGAGCTGGGCGCGGCCTTGCTGATGACCCAGTCGATGAGGTTGCTGCCGAAGAAGTAGAACATCAGGACGAGCGAGACGGCCCCGGCGATGACCGCGATCCACCACTTCTCGAACCAGACCGAGAAGAGGAACGTCCCCGAGTAGACCATCAGGGCGATGACCGTCGTCCACACGGCCCCCCGCGCGCCGTTCGCCACGACGAGCGCGAACGTCTCCCACGACCCGGCCAGCGTGACGTTGGTCGCGGCCGCGGCCACCACCAGGTAGACGGCCGTCAGCGTCGTCAGCAGCGAGAGCCCGACGCACGTCGTCGTCTGCACCGCCCCCACGGCATACTTGAAGAGGAGAATCTGCCAGCGGTGGACGGGGCGCTCGAAGAGGAAGAACATGCTCTGGTTGTCCAGCTCCGCGCCGATGGAGCCGACCGCGAAGAAGGCCAGCAGGAAGAGCCCCGCCGTGATGAGGAAGCCCGACTGGAAGACGAGCGCGAACTCGAAGGCGTACGCCACCACCGAGTCCGAGAGCGCGTAGAGGTCGAAGCGCGCCTCCTCGCGGAAGGCCATGACCAGCGTCGCGATGCAGAGCGGGATGTGAAACGCGACGGCGAACGCCAGCCACTTCCAGCGCGTCTCGCGCCACTCCTTCCAGAGCATCGCCTTGAGGATGTTCTTCGTCACGAGTTCGCCCTCCGCTCGCGCTCCGCGCGCACAGTGTTCACGAAGATGTCTTCCAGGGAGATGGGCAACACCTCCGGGTTCTTCACGCCGCGCTCGCTCAGAGTCCGCAGCGTCTCGTCGCCCCACGTGCTGACCATCAGCACCTGCTCGTGCCGCCCGTTCTCGACGGCCAGCACGCCGGGGACGCCCGCCACCTCGGGCCGCGTCCCGTTCGTCGCGTAGCGCACGCGCTTGTAGCTGGCCTTGATGTCGTCGAGCGTGGAGACGAGCAGCAGCTCGCCCTCGTTGATGATGCCGACGTAGTCCGCCACGCGCTCGACCTCTTCGACGATGTGCGACGAGAAGAGGACGGTCTTCCCCTCGTCCGCGATCTCGGTGACGATGTTCTCGATGAAGTCGCGGCGGACGATGGGGTCGAGGCCCGAGGTCGGCTCGTCGAGGATGATCAGCTCCGGGTTGAAGGAGAGCGCGAGCAGCAGGCAGAGGCGCGCGCGGTTGCCGCGCGAGAGCTGGCGCACCTTCTTCTCGGGCGGGAGGCTGAAGCGCTTCAGGAGGTCTGAAGCCTTCCTGTCGTCCCACGTCCCGTGGAAGGCGCGCGTGAAGCGCACGCTCTCTTCGACCGTCATCCACTCGTAGAGGTAGCGGTTCTCCGAGACGTACGCGACCCGGCTCCGTATGCCGAGCAGGTCTTCGCCGAGCGCGCGGCCGAGGACTTTAATCTCGCCGGTCGTCGGCCGCAGGTGGCCCATGACCATCTTGATGATGGTGGACTTCCCCGCCCCGTTCACGCCGAGCAGGCCGAAGACCGTCCCCCTCGGCACGCGCAGGGAGACGTTCTTCACGGCCTCGAACTTCCCGAACTTGCGCCCGAGGTTCCGCGTCTCGATGGCGTTGTCTTCCAATACGTTATCGAAGTCTAGGGTCATGACTCTCTCTCGTGATGCCTCACCTGCCGACCGCCTCGGGCGCGTGCGCGTTCAGAATCTTTTCGAGTACGCGCTCGAACGCCTGGCGCAGCTCGCGCTCCGTCAGCCCGAGGTTGACGCCCTCGACCAGGGCCTTTTCGAGCAGCTCGTTCAAGACCCGCCGGCGCTCGCCCTTCGTCATCTCGACGCCCTGGCCTGAGACGAACGTGCCCGCGCCCTGCCGCTTGTAGATGACGCCCTCAATCTCAAGGTCGAGGTAGGCGCGCGCCACCGTGTTCGGGTTAACCGCCAGCTCGACCGCCAACTGCCGAACGGACGGCAGCGGGTCCTCCGGCTGAAGCCGCCCCATGGCGACCGCCGTCTTAATCTGCTGAGCGATCTGGATGTATATCGGCAGACCGCTCGACGGGTCGATGTTTATGAACAACTCTCCCCCCGACCGCGACTGTATCAGTCAACTAATACAGTGACACAGAGTACGGGTCAGGTCAAGCGGAGGTTTCAAAAAAATTTCGGCCGCCCGTCGCCGAGCGGCCGAAAGTCATTTTGAGCCTTTTTACGGACTTACTTGACCGTTTTCACGCCATTGCCGGCGGCGCCGTTGCCGGCGCCGTCGATGCCGAGGCGCTCTTTGAAGAGGCTCAGGAGGAGCAGCGTGCCGATGCCGCCGCCGCCGTCGCCGGTGCCGCCGGAGGCGAGGATGTCGGGGGTGATGCGGACGCCCTTCTCGCCGATGACCTTGAGGGTCTCGACGAGCGCGACGCCCTGCGGGCCCAGAGCGTTGACCTGCTCGTGGTAGGCGACGCCCTGCGCCTCGCCCATCAGGCGCACCTTCTCGGCCTCGGCCTTGCCCGTGGCGAGGATGTAGTGCGCCTCGCCCTCGGCCTCGGCCTTGCGCTGCTCGGCGCGGCGCGAGGAGATTTCGACGCCGACCGTCGCCGCCATCAGGTCGCGCTGGTTGTCGGCGTGCGCCTTGGTCTTCTCCAACTGGATGCGCTTCTCCTCGGCCTCGCGCTGCGCGTTGAACATGTTCTGGCGCTGCTCGGCGAGAATCTTCTCGGTCTGCGTCTTCATCAGCTCCTCGGGGAGGTGGATGTGGCAGATGAGCACGTTGACCACGTCCACGTGGTACTTCAGGAGGTGCATGCGGACGCGCGCCTCGGCCCGCTCCTGCTCCTCGTGGCGGTTCTGGAGGTAGGCCATCGCCGAAGACTCCGACGCCTGGTTGCGGAAGATGGAGTCGATGAGCGGGTGCATCACGTTCTGGATGAGCTTGTCGGTGTTGCCGATCTTGGCGACCATGAAGGGCGCGTCCTCGGGCTTGACGCGGAAGACGACGCGCACTTCGAGCTTCATCGTGAAGCCGTCCTTCGAGATGACCTCGAAGGGGTCGAAGGTGTTGTCAACTTCTTCCGCCGTCCACTCGACTGTCATGTTGGTGGTCGGGATGACGATGGGCGACATCGCCAGCGTGTTGATGTAGTACTTGCCGGGGCCGACGACCGTCTCCTGTATGCCGCGGAAGCCTTCGGGGACGACGTACGCCTCGTGCGCGCCCTGGTCGAGCCGGGCGTCGGCCGGGTCGCTCGTCATCAGCTCCTCCTGAATCTCGGAGAGGCCGCGCTGCTCGCCGGCGATCTGGTCGAGGCGCTGGACGGCCTTCGTCACCTGCTCATGCTCCTCCTTCTCAAGACGCAGGCGCACCTTGTCGGCCATCTCGCGCCGTATCTCCTCGGTCGGGTCCTTGCCGACGTTCGAGACGATGACGGCTACCTCGCCCGGCTTCACCTCGCGCGCCGTCTCGGGGATGATCTTGAAGACGAGCGGGTTGATGTAGTAGGTGCCGGGCAGGAGGATGTCGCGCTGCGGGCCGCGCTGGCCGCCGCGGCTGATGAACTCGTTGCAGTCCTGGAAGTTGTCGTGGCCGACGATCTCGGTCGCCACGTAATCGCGCGGGTCGAGCGGCGCGCCGTCCAAAGCCTCGACGAGGCCGATGTTGTTCTCGTTGATGACGGTCGCGTCGTAGAGGCGGATGAAGAAGAGGCCGGGCTTCGGGTCGCCGCCTTCGAGCGGCACCGATTGGGTGTGGATGCGGTAGGTGCCCGGCGTCAGGATTTCGACCTGCGGCCCCTTCTGCCCGCGGTTGGCGATGAACTGCTCGGCGTCCTGGTAATTGCGGTGGCCCTGGACTGCCTTGCCGTGCAGGCGCCCGGCGTCGAGCTGGTCGCCGTCGGAGGCCGTGACGATGCCGACCTTGCCGGGGGGGATGACCGTCATCTTCGAGACCGAGACGCGGAAGAGGTAAGGGTGGATCGGCCAGAGGCCCGGCGGCAGCGTGCGGAGTTGGATGCCCTTGACGCCGCCCTGCTTGATGAAGGCGATGGGGTCCTGAAAGTTGTTGTGCGCGTTCTGCGCGCGGTCGGGCGCGAAGTTTCTTCCGGGGGGCATCGGCTCGCCGTCGATGGCCTCGACGACGCCCAGCTCGTCCGGGCCGATCTCGATGAGCGGCACCTTGCGCACGACCTTCTCGAACGGCCACTTGACGAAGTGGAGGCCGGGCTTGAGCACGTCGGCCTGGATGCCGACCTCGCCTTCGGTGGCGACGACGCGACCCGGCGGCATCTTCGCGCCGATGTAGCGCCGCTCCTTGATGGCGATCTCGCGCGCGCCGACGTTGACCAGCCAGCGCCGGATCAGCACGACCAGCACGATGAACGCGATGAAGCCGATCACGAGGATCGGCACTAACCCGAGAAGTGTTTCGTTCATGGCCTTTCTTTCTGTGCGGCGGCCCCCCCGTGGAGTCCCGCGTCTGTTGTGGTCTCCGGCCCGCCGCGCGCGCGCGCCGAAAGTCTGCGCCGCACGTCGGCGAGTTTCTGCTTGAGGACGAAGCCCGCCCCCGAGCGCTTGGCCTCCGAGGAGAGCAGCCAGTACTCGGCCTCGAAGAGCGAGCGCAAGTCCTCCGCGGCGAGCCGGTCGAGCCCGCCCGCCTCCCAAAGCTGTAAGACCTCCGTGACGGCGCGGCCGAACGTACCGGCGTCGTCCGAGAGGGCCGAGACGCGGAGCAGCTCGGCGGTCGAGGAGGCGGTCGGCCCTTCGCGCCAGACGCCGAGCAGCATCTCGGCCAGCTCGGGCGAGGCGCGCAAGCTCCGCCCCCCCGCGACGTGTGCGGCCAGCTCGCGGACGCGCGCCGGGTCGCCCGAGGCGCGGCCGACCAGCCCGTCGAGGACGAAGCGGTAGAGCGCGGCGTCGCCGGTGTCGTGCGCCTCCGAGAGCGCCGAGAGTTCGCCGCGCTCGGCGCGCTCGCGCAGCCGGCCGCGCCTGACTTGCTCGGGGCTCTCTTTGGGAGTTTCGTCGTCCTGCGGGGCCGGGTCGAAGAGCCCGCGCGGGCTGACGCCCGGCGGAAGCTCGCCCGCGACCTCTTGAGACCTGGAGCGTTTCGTGCGGAGGATTGCGAAGGAGGCTACGAAGAGCAGGAAGACTGAGATGATGAGAATGGCGCTCACTGTTAACGCCTGAACACCGCGGCCGGCACGTTGAAAACTCTCGGCTCCCTCCGAGCCATCGGCCTCGGCGCTGTCCGTCGTTGTTATACGAAAAAACCGTCAGAAGGTTGCGGGGCGGCCCGACACTCCGGCGAGGGCGGCCGCCCCCGGAAACGTCGGGCGACGCATCATACATCCAGGAGGCGTAAGCCGTAAACCGTAAACCGTGACGGGAGCGTAAACCGCGAACCGTAAACCGTGACAAGAGAAAGGCGACTTGCCTTCTTCCTGTCACGGTTTACGGTTCACGGTTTACAGCTTTAGAAGCTTCTTCTGAAGAGGTACGAGGCTTTGATGAAGAAGCTGCGGGAGTTGCGCAGGAGGCCCTGCTCGGGTTGCCCCGAGTAGCGGTTGTAGTAGTTGCGGTTGAGGTCGTCGTTGTAGCCGACGTAGAAGGCCGTGCCCGGGTTGGGCGTCCAGCCGAAGAGGAACTGCCCGCTGTAGCGCAAGGTGGTCGAGTCGTAGTCGATGCGCGCGCGCGTGAAGGCGAAGCGCGTGAACTGGTAGGTCGTCCGCAGGCTGAGGATGTTCGTGTCGAAGGCGACCTCCCCCGTGTCTTCGCGCACCAGGCGGTTCTTCGAGAAGTTCAACGTCATGTTGAGGTCTTTCGTCGCCTTATACGTGACGTTGCCGTTCGTGTAGAGGTAGTCGCCGCCGCCCGGCTGCAAGAGGTCGGCGCAGTCGGCCGGCGCGACGAAGTCCTCGGCGTCGCCCGCGCAGCGCCCGGCCGCGCTCGCCTCGCGCGCGGCGAGGGCCGAGGGGCTGACGCGCGGGAAGCGGCGGCCCGCGCCGAAGTCGTAGTCGAGCTGCCCCCAGCGGTAGCCGAAGAAGTAGAAGAAGTTGATCCGCTTGGTCGGCGTCGAGCCGGCGTAGGCGAAGACGTTCTTCGAGGTCTCCGAAGTCTCCGGGAGCCCGCTGGCGAAGCGATCGGCCCCGAACTCCGAGGCGAAGACGCGCTCGTAGCCGGTGTTGTAGCCGACGCGGATGAAGCTCTGGCGCTGGAGGTTCGGCCCGACCTGCCCCTCGTACGTCCAGTTCTGCGAGCGCCCCTGCCAGTCGAAGCTGCCGCCCGCGTAGTGGTACGTCTCCCACTGCGTGACCTTCGCCTTCGGCTTCGGCTCCGTCCACCAGCCGAAGTTGAGGTTGTGCCCGTTCGTGTTGACGCGGCGCGTGAAGCCGACGAGCGCGTGGTAGCCGGGGGTGCGGCCGACGCCGTTGACGTTGAAGTTCGTGTGGCGCGTATTCTTGTTGAAGTTGTAGGCGTAGACGAAGCCGTTCTGCGTCCGGCAACTGTCGTCGGCCTCATCCTTCGCCAGCGAGCAGAAGTTGGCGTTGGTGCCGAGCACCTGGAAGTCGAGCGAGGTCTGCTTGTCGAACTTCAGGCGCATGTCGAAGCCGCCGACGTAGTTGCTCTTGTCGGCGAAGTTGTAGGACGTGGCGAGGAAGCCGAAGAAGTTCTCCTTGCCGAAGTCGCGCTTGACGCGGAGGATGCCGACCTTCGAGTTCTGCCCGTTCAGGCGGTCGAAGGCCGAGGGCAGGCGCTCGGGGTCGTAGCGGACGTCGTCCTCGTAGTTGCCCGGCGCGTTGTCCGAGGCGTAGAGCAGGCCGTAGGTGTACTTGCCCTTGCGCCCCGTCACCTTCGCCGCCACGTCCGGGTCAACGATGGTGCGCGTGTGGACGGCCGCGATCTGCGTGCGGAAGATTTCGATGCCTTCGAGGAAGAAGGGGCGCTTCTCCTCGAAGAAGATGGGGAAGCGCTGGTTGGCCGTGACGACCGTCGCGTCGGCCTCGACCTGCGCGAAGTCGGGGTTGACGGCGAGGTCTAAGGTGAGCGCGGAGGAGGCGACGAACTTCGCCGTCAGACCCGGGTCGAACACGACGGGCTGGTTGACGAAGACGCCGCTGTCTGGGACGCCGAGCGCGCTCGCCTGCGCGTGGCTCATCGCGCGGACGTGCCTCCCGGTCTCGGAGACGATGAAGCTCGGGATGAGTTCGAGGGAGCGCTCGGTCGAGATGCCTTCGAGGCCGGTGATGTAGCCGGCCTGGTTGAGCAGGCCCGTCACCTCGCGCGAGATGGGCATCCAAGAGTCCTGCTCGCCGTTCAGGCGCTGGATGATGCGAAAGACGTTCACGCCCCACAGCTTGTCCTTGCCCGCCTCGTAGCGCAGAGACTTGAACGGCACCGCCACCTCGACGACCCAGCCGTCCGAGGTGATCGTGCCCTTCGACTCCATCACGATGTCCGGCGTGAAGTCCGCGCCCACGCCCTCGGTGCGGATGCCGTCCTGCTGCACCCCGAGCGGGTTGAAGACCAGCACGTAAGCCTTGCGCCGGTCGTTGAAGGTGTCGAGCATGATGCGGACGCTGTCGTCGTTGTTCATCACGTCGTCGCGCTTCGGGAGAGTGGCGCGCACCTTGTCCGGCTCGTCGAAGCAGTGGAACGCGATATAGAGGAACTTCGAGTCGAAGCCGAGCATCGTCTCGGTCGGCTTGGACGGCGCGATGTTGTCGCCCGGGTTGATCTGGTAGAAGTCCTTCAGCACCGCCGCCGACTTCCAGATTTCGTCGTCGAGCTTGCCGTCGATGACGGGCGCTTTGTCGAAGCGCGCGATGCGGACGGGCTGCGTCTTCTCGGGCGGGAGCGGGGGCAGGCCCCTCGGCACGGCCTTCGGGGCCGCAACCGGCGCGGCCGCGGAGGCGGCGGCTGGCGTCGCCGAAGCGGCGGGCGAAGAGGCGGGGACGGGCGTCGGAGTGACGGCCTTTGCCACCTGCGGCGTCGGTGAGGTGCTTGCTGACTGCGCGGCCGCCGCGGCCGTGAGGGTGAGGACGACGGCGCAAAGCAGCGCGACTCTCTGAAGGTTGTTCATGGGCTCTTGTTTCGACGCCGGCAGGCGCGGCGCACACCGCGGCCCTCGGCACACGCAGACCTCTGCGCGCTGCGGCCCGCGCCTTCGCGGCCGATTCTGCCTTTCAGTTTTGCTTTGTAGTCCGGGAGCGATGCGGAGGGGTTTGGTCGTCCCGGCCTGCGTCCCGCCTGTTCACGGGGGCGTCGGCGTGTTCGCCTCCGGCCCCGAATCCAGTCCGCGGCGCTTGAGCGACGCCGCAAAGAGTTGTTAAGGGGTGAGGCGGTCGGTCGCCTCACCCCTCGAAGCTGCTACTCGCCCAGAGACTCGGCCGGCGCGACCGGCGCGGGCAGCGGCATGGTCAACGCGGCCTGGCGCGGCAGGCGCGTCAGACGCGGCGCGGTCGCGGGGCACTCGTTGCACTTGAGCTTGAGCACCTTCCCCTTCGCGCCGTCGCGCACGAGGCGGAACTCGTAGGTGCCGGGCAGCGAACCGTTGAGCCTGCGGAAAGCCTCCTCGGTGGCCTTCTGCCACTCGGGGCCGTTCGCCTGGACGCGCGCCGCCGTGACGTAGGCCGCGCGCAGGCTGACGGCCTCGGCGCGGAGTTTGTCGGCTTCGGCGCGCGCCGCGTCGGTCACGACGAGAGTGTCGGCCGGGGCGCGCGGATCCATGCGGGAGTCCGGCGGGACGAGCATCGCGACCTCGGCCGTCTCGACCTCGATCTCGGGCAGCGACGCGACGACCACGTCGGCGGCCTCCTTCACCCCGGCGCTCGCCACGTGCTTGTTGACGGGGTCGTGCGCGGGGTCGCCGATCATCGCGCTCTCCTCAGAAGTCTTCCCCGAGGCGCGCCCTTCGGCGCGGCCGTACGCTCCGACCTTGCCGGACTTCGCGGCCGCCGCGTCCGACTTCTCCTTCGTGCAGGAGGCGAGAAGATTGTCGGACGGGCTCTGGACGATGACGGCGGAGGTCGGCTCGCCCGCGGGCAGACTCAGGAACGCGTGCAGGAGTTCGCGGTGCAGCCGCGCGCCGGCCGCGCCCTTCAGCGCCTGTAGGTCGTGCGAGAGCTGCGGCAGCGCGAAGAGCGCCGCGGCGACGATGACGAACGCGATGACTGATCTGTGCTTCATAACTCCACCCGCTTTTTCCGTAGGCCCGTGCGGCCTCAAAACTTGAATCAGCCTCGACTGCTTGACCGGCTGTAACTACCCCCGAAACACCACCCGCCCGGATTTCGTGGCAACTTTTTTTGGCTTACAATGTCGCCCGGCGTTCACCAATAAGAGTTCATGGCTTTAAACGCGCGGGCCGCCCCCTCGGTTCCTTCTCGCGTCCGGCGACGCCAGGGCTTTCGGCCTTACTCGTCACTGTTAGTGGCGCGGCCTGACAGTAGGTTTCAAAAAATCTTCGGGGGCGGTTCCTTTTTTCGTAAGGCGCACGCCCGACCTTATTAACGCGTAAGATGCGGCCTTTTCGGATAACGGCCAATCCATTTGTGACGAAACGATACGGCCTGTGACGGGCGGCGCACTCGGCGTGACGAGGCGGCCTGCGGCGGGGACGAAATCGCGGACAATATCATCCACGGAGGGACGATGAGGTACAGAAGATTCGGGCGGGCGGGCTGGGAGGTGAGCGAGGTCGGCTACGGCATGTGGGGCATGGGCGGGTGGAGCGGCTCGGACGACGAGGAGTCGATGCGCTCGCTCCAGCGCGCGGTCGAGTTGGGCGTCAACTTCTTCGACACGGCCTGGGGCTACGGCGAGGGTCACAGCGAGGGGCTTCTGGGTCGGCTCGTCCGCGCGAACCCGGACAGGAGGCTCTACACGGCGTCGAAGATACCGCCCAGGAATTTCAAGTGGCCGAGCCAGCGCGGCTTCACGCTCGACGAGACGTTCCCGCCCGACCACATCGAGGAGTACGTCCACAGCAGCCTGAAGAACTCCGGCCTTGAGAAGTTCGACCTGATGCAGTTCCACGTCTGGGAGGACGACTGGGTCGGGGACGAACGCTGGGCGAAGAAGATGGACGAGCTGCGCTCTCAAGGTCTGGTCGGGGCCGTCGGCATCAGCATCAACCGCTGGGAGCCCTGGAACGGCGTGCGCGCCGTCCGCACGGGACTCATCGACGCCGTGCAGGTCATCTACAACATCTTCGACCAGAACCCGGAGGACGAGCTGTTCCCTGCTTGTCAGGAGCACGACGTGGCTGTCATCGCGCGCGTGCCCTTCGACGAGGGGACTCTGACGGGCACGCTCACGAAGGAGAGCATCTGGCCCGAGGGTGACTGGCGCAACACCTACTTCGTCCCCGAGAACCTCATCCCGAGCGTCGAGCGCGCCGACGCCCTGAAGCCTGTGGCCGAGCGCGCGGGGCTTTCGATGCCCGAGATGGCTTTGCGCTTCATCCTCTCGAACCCGACGGTCTCGACCATCATCCCCGGGATGCGCAAGCTCAGGAACGTCGAGTCGAACGCCGCCGCGAGCGACGCCGGCCCGCTCGGCGACGAGCTGCTCGAAGAGCTGCGCCCCCACCGCTGGGAGCGCAAGCCGAAGCCCTGGTCGCAGTGAGGACGCAGGTGAGACACACGCCGAACTTCATGCGCGCGCGGCGGACGTTGGCGGCGCTGCTGTGCGCGCTCGCCCTCCTGTCCGCGCGCGCGCAAGACCGCCCCCCCAAACAGGAGGGCACGTTCCGCGAGCCCGACCTGGTCGAGCTGGTGAAGCTCGACAAGAGGATCAAGCTCGACATGCGCTACGCGACCGAGAACAACTTCACGGGGCGGGCGGTCTACACGGAGGCGCGGGCGTTCTTACAGCGCCCGGCCGCGGAGGCGCTCGTGCGCGCGGGCCGGGCTCTGAGAAAGAAGGGCTACGGGCTCACGGTCTTCGACGGCTACCGCCCCTGGTCTGTGACGAAGCTCTTCTGGGAGATCACGCCCGCGGACAAGAAGCATTTCGTCGCAGACCCCGCGAAGGGCTCGCGCCACAACCGCGGCTGCGCCGTAGACCTCACGCTCTACGACCTGAAGACCGGCCGCCAGGTCTCGATGCCCGGCGAGTACGACGAGATGTCGGAGCGCTCGCACATCAACTACGCGGGCGGCACGCCCGAACAGCGCCGCCTCCGCGACCTGCTCCGCGCCGCGATGGAGGCCGAAGGCTTCACCCCTTACGAACCCGAGTGGTGGCACTACGACTACAAAGACTGGCGCCAGTACCCCATCCTCAACCTCAGCTTTTCCGAACTCACCACAGGTGCCGGAGCGGCGGGCGGGGCGCGGCACTGAGGGCTCGGCCGCTGTTGACTTGGCGGCCGGTCCTGGCTTAGCTTCTTAGCCCTCTTGCCCGTGGGCTGAAGTCCCCGCGCCCGTGCTCCCCGAGCGCGCTGGCAGTTTCAGTCTCTCGAATGCACCACCATCTGACAGGCCCCGGATGAGTCCTTACCGGGCCTTGACCCGCTTCAGAGGAGTCTACATGAACACGCAGAGAAGTCGGAGACTAATCACCCCAACCATCATCCTGCTAATTCTCTGCGCGGCCGTCCCCGCCCGCCCGCAGGGGGGCGCGCGCCGCGCCGAAGACGTTTGGGGGCCGCGCTACAAGCCCGCGGCGGTTCAGCCGGCCAAGCCGAAACACCCTTCGCCGCACGACACGCTCACGATGCTCCGCCACTGGAACGAAGTCGCCATCAACTCCAGCGGCCTTGACCACACGCCCGTCCTCCCCGGCGACCCGCGCGTCTTCGGCGAGCAGCTCGGGCCGGCCCGCGCCAGCCGCGCCATCGCCATCGTCCACATCGCCGTCTTCGAGGCCGTCAACGCCATCAAGGGCGGCTACCGGAGTTACGTCGGGGTCCCGAAGGGCAGCCCCAGCGCCTCCGTGGACGCCGCCATCGCGCAGGCCGCGCACGACACGCTGAACGCACTCTTCCCCTCGCAGGCCGCGGCCTGCACCCAGCTTCTCATCGAAGACCTCGCGCGCATCAAGGAAGGAAAGCAGAAGGCGGAAGGCATTCGCATCGGCCAGCAGGCGGCGGCGGCGACCCTGGCGCTGCGCGCCGGCGACGGCTCGCTGCACGACGAGCCGCGCGTCGGCTTCGAGTTCATTACGAGCGACGACCCGGGTAAGTGGCGCCGGGACCCCATCAGCATGATCCCGCTCGCGCTCGGCGCGCACTGGTCTGAGGTCACGCCGTTCGTCATGCAGTCCGCGTCGCAGTTCCGCACCCCGCCCCCGCCGGCGCTCGACAGTCCCGAGTACGCCGCGGCCTTCGAGGAGGTGCAGCGGCTCGGCGGCGACGGCATCAACACGCCCACCGTGCGGACGCCCGAGCAGACCGAGATCGGCATCTACTGGGCCTACGACGGCACGCCGAGCCTTTGCGCGCCGCCGCGCCTCTACAACCAGATCGCCGTCCAGATCGCCCGGCAGATGCGCTCCGACGCCGTCGAGACGGCGCGCCTGCTCGCGCTCCTCAACACGGCGCTGGCCGACGCCGGGGTGGCCTCGTGGGAGTCGAAGTACTACTACCAGTTCTGGCGCCCCATCACGGGCATCCGCGAGTCGGACGCCGGGACGGGGCCGACGGGCCTGGGCGACGGCAACGGCGCGACGTTCGGCGACCCGAACTTTACGCCGCTGGGCGCGCCCGCCTCGAACCTGACGGGGCCGAACTTCACGCCGCCGTTCCCCGCCTACCCCTCGGGGCACGCCGTCTTCGGCGGCGCGCTCTTCCAGACGCTGCGCAAGTTCTACGGCACAGACCGCATACCCTTCACCTTCGTCTCCGACGAGTTGAACGGCGTCACGGTCGGCAACGACGGGGTGACGCGCGCGTTTTCGCCGCGCAGCTTCGAGACGCTCTCCGAGGCGGAGGAGGAGAACGGCCAGAGCCGCATCTACCTCGGCATCCACTGGGCCTTCGACAAGACCGAGGGCATCACACAGGGGAGGCGCGTGGCCGACTACGTCTTCGCCAATGCCTTCACGCCCCTGCGCGGGCCGAACAAGAAGTGAGCTAAAGAGCCCGGGTCAGGGCCACCCGCGGTAATGGGTGGCCCTGACCATTATGGCGTTCTCACTCGACGAACCGACCCCCGAGCCTCCTCATACCAAATAGTGCTCGGCCTGCACCATCTGGCATAGGCGCGTCGATGCCGTCCCGCTTCATTCCATGAAAATGTCCTGACAAGCTTCTTCACGTTCTCAAACTTCGACGACGGGCACGTGCTTTGCACCGGCCGCGGGCAAAGGACGAAAGCCCCCGCGAGTTCTCTTCCCGCCGGGGAAGCAAGGCTTCGTCCGCCCTGAATCTGCCCCCAAGCAGAGCCCGTTTCGTTCGCAACGAAGGAGCGTCCAGTATGCGTTCTCGTCTCTCCGGGCCGACCGTTCTCCTCCTGTTTCTCTTAACAATCTTTCTGCTGAGCGCGGTGGCGCGCGCCGAAGACACCGTCAACGACGAAGACGAGTACGAGGAGCGCGCGCGCGTCATGCGCATCAGCCTCCTCAAGGGCGAGGTCAGCCTCAAGCGCGCGGGCAACGACGAGTGGGAGGACGCGCGCCTGAACGCGCCGCTCGTCGAGGGCGACGTGCTCTCCACGGGCCGCGACGCGCGCCTGGAGATACAGGCCGACGCGCGCAACTTCGTCCGCGTCGGCCCCGACTCCGTCATCCGCGTCGTCACGCTCCGCGACGAGGGCGTCGCGCTCAGCCTCTCCGAAGGCACGGCCACCGTCCGCCTCTCGCGCCTGGACAAGGCCAAGGAATACTTCGAGCTTGACGCGCCCGGCGTGACCGTCGCCCCCGAGCGCGTCGGCCAGTACCGCGTCGATGTCGAGCAGGGCGGCGCGGTGCGCGTCACCGTGCGCGAGGACGGGCGCGCGCGCATCTACTCGCAGAACTCGGGCTTCGTCCTGCGCAACAACCGCACGGCGCGGCTCGCGCCCGACGGCTCGGGCGAGAGCGACTGGGAGTTCGCGTCGGCCGCGGGGTTCGACGAGTGGGACACATGGAACGACGACCGCGAGCGCTACCTCGCCGAGCGCCTGAAGTTCGAGGGGCGCGAGCGCTACTACGACTCGGACGTGTACGGCGCGGAGGAGCTGGACGCCTACGGCGACTGGACGTACCACAAAGACTACGGCTACATCTGGCGGCCGCACACGACCGCCGTCAACGTCTATAACGACTGGGCCCCGTACCGCTACGGGCGCTGGGTCTGGTGCCCGCCTTACGGCTGGACGTGGGTGGCGGACGAGCCCTGGGGCTGGGCCCCCTATCACTACGGCCGCTGGGTCTACGTCAACAACAACTGGTGCTGGGCCCCGCGCGGCTACGGCTACCGCTACCGGCGCGCGTGGTGGAGGCCGGCGCTCGTCGTCTTCGTCACGCTCGACTTCGGGCGCGACCGGCACGTCTGCTGGTATCCGCTCACCTACGGCCAGCGCGACCCGCGCGGCCGCCACTGGGCGCGCGGCTACGACCGCCTTTCGCCGCTGCGCGGGCGCGACCTCGCACACCTACGCCGACAGAACCCGCACTGGCTGCGCGCCGTCTCGCACGCGCCCGCGCGAGAGTTCGGCGACCGTGCTTTAAGAGCGAGACCCGCGGCCCGCGACATCGCCGAGCGCGCACTCACGGGCGAGCCCGTGCGCGGGCACCTGCCCGTCGAGCGCGCAGGCTCCGTGCGCGGCGGGCCGCGCGTGGGGGGCGCGAGGACGGCCGGCGGGGACGGGCGCGACACTCTGACGATCAACCGCCCGACTCCCGTCATGCCCCCGCGCGCCGTCGCAGACCGCCCGACCGGAGCCGCCGCGCGCACGCCCGGCGTCCCCCTCGACGGCGAGTTGCGCCGCACGCGCGTCTTCAACAACCGCGAGCCGCGCGTGCCTTCGACGCCCGACGTGACGAGCGGCAGCAGCACGACGCCCGTCGGCGGCGACCCGGGCGTGAGCACCGGCGCGTTCGAGCGCCCGCGCTCCTCCGGCACTCCCGGCACAAGCCCGGGCGGCGAATCGGCGCGCCCCGCGCGCGTGCGTCCCACACGCCCCGACGTGCCCACGGAGTCCGCGCCCGGCGGCGGGGGCGCGTCCAATGACGACGCCGTGTCGCCCAAGCGCCGCGTGCGTAACACCGGAGGTGGCGGAGACAACGGCGAGCCGCGCGTCCGACCCACGCAGCCTTCGTCCGACCAGCCGACCTCCGAAGCCCCGCGCGAGACGCGGCCTCGGGAAGACGGCTCAAGCCCCGTCTACCGCCCGCGCCACGAGCCGCGCATACGGCCGCGCGAAGATGACGGCGGCGGCTCCTCCGCCCCGCCGCGACGCGAGGAGTCTGCGCCGCGACGCGAAGCGCCCTCCTACAACCCCGAGCCTTCGCCGCCGCGCGAGTCGCCCGCGCCCCGGCGCGAAGCCCCCGCCGAGCCGAGACGCGAGTCGCCGCGCTACGAAGCGCCGCGCTCCGAGCCGCGCCGCGAACAGCCGCGACAGGAGTCGCCGCGCTACGAGGCCCCGCGGCAGGAGGCTCCGCGCCACGACCCTCCTCCCCGTAATGACCCGCCGCCCCGTCAGGAGGCCCCTCGACAAGAGGCCCCGCGCCAGCGCGACCCGGACGCGCCGCGGCCGGGTAAGGTGAGGCCGGACAACCGCTGACCCGAGAGTCGGAGGCGCGAGACGGGGCCTCGCGCCTCCGCTTGGCGGCGGCCGCAGCGCCGCGCGGACACGACCGACGCAACTCGTCGCACGACGCCGCGGCCGCCGCAGAAACAGTAGGCAGTAGGCAGATGGCAGTAGGCAGTCGCTCCGCGCCAAGGGTGTTGTAGGGAAACTCGCGTCTTGACCGCAGGGCTTCCAACTGCCTACTGCCTTCTGCCTACTGCCTACTCTCCTTTACAGCCGAAAGGATTTTCGATGCGCGCCCGCTCACACCTCGTCGTGCTCGTCTCTGCCCTGTCACTCCTGTGCGTCGCTGCCCCGCCCCCGCGCGTCGGCAGCGCGCAGGCTCCGTCGGTGAAGAAGTACAGACCCGACCGCCGACGCGCGCTCGCCTCGCGCGTAAGCATCGGCGAGACGCCGTCGCGCCCCAACGCTTACACGCCCAAAGGCAGACGTACGGACAGACAGACGGTCGCGCGGCCTTTGAATCAGAACGCGGGGTCAAGACAGCGCCCGCCCGCGCGCGCCATGCGAGCCACGAAGGGCGCGGGGAAAGAGAAGGCACGCGCTTCGACCCAGACCTTACGCGCGAACCCTTCGGCGGCCATCGCGCCGGGGACGCCTCTGAGCCGCGTGCTGCACGTCTCGCAGTTGAGCCTTGTGAGTCCCGATGGCACGCACGAAGAGTTCGTTGACCGCGACGGCGACCTGCGGGCGGACGACCGAGCGACCTTCGACGCGGACGGCGGCTCCTACGACATCGCCGTCGGCCGCACGGGCGCGCGCTACGAAGTCTTCACCGCCATCGACGACCGCGGAACCTCCACGACCTCGGACGACGTTGCGACCGGCATCCTCGTCCTCGCCTTAGACACCAACGGCGACTACGTGCGCGACGCCGCCTCGACCTACGACCTCGGCCGCGACTTCGGACTGCCTTCGGCCGTCGCCGTCGTCGCCGGCACGTCGAAGGCGGGGCGCGAGTTCGTCGTCGTCTCCTCAAGCGGCTTCTACAACAACGAAGACCCAAACGACCCGGACAACGAAGAGTCGCCCGGCGTCGTCCTGCTCGTGCGCGACCCCTCGACCGGCGGCTTCGACCCCTCGCGCTCGCGCACGCTCGTCGAGGTAGGCAGTGACCGCCTCTTCAACGCCAACGGCCTCGCGCTCCTCCCCGACGGCGACCTCCTCGTCGCAGACTTCGAGTCGAACGAGCTGCGCGTCGTCCGCGACACGAACGACGACGGCGTGCCCGACACGCTCGACGCGCAGCCCTTCTACTCGTTCCCCTTCGACACCGACGCGCCGCTCGACGTGGCGGCCAACTCGCGCGGCGTCGTCTTCACGCACTCGACGGGCAACGACACCTACATGCTCGCCCTCTACGACACGGACGGCGACGGCTACGCCGACGTAGACGAAATTTGCGTCGAGGGACTGTCAATCGACAACAACCTCGTCCTCCACGGCCTGACGGTCTCACGCGAGGGGACGGTCTTCGTCATCCAGGACGCGATGGGCGAGAGCGACCTCGCGGAAGACGGCGGCAACGGAGGCATCCCGCACGTCTACGCCTTCCCCGACCCGGCGCTCAACGGCGTGCTGCGCGACGGGGCCGCCTTCGTCCTCGCCGACGACGAGTTCACGCAGGCTTACTCCGGGCTCGCCTTCGGCGTCGAGACCGTGCTCCCTTCGGTCGCGCGCCTCTCGGCGACCAACAGCGCGAGCCTGCAAGGCGACCCGCCGACCGGCGGCCTCGCGACCATCACGGGCGCGGGGCTGACGCGCGGCTTCAGCGGCGCGACGCAGGCCGAGGCGACGACGCGCGCCGTCCGCGTGACGATTGAAGGACTGGAAGTCCCCGTCCTCTCCTTCGACGACTCGAAGGTTCACGTCCACGTCCCCGACGCGCTCGGCACGGGCGTCGGCTCCGTGATCGTCACAGTCAACGGCAACGTGACGGCCGCCGACGACGCGACATTCGTCAGCGCCAACCCCGGCCTCTTCACCGTCCCGCAGACGGGCACGGGCGAGGCGGTCGCGCTGCTCGTCTCCGGCATGCTCTACACGAGCGCGCCCTTCCCCGCGCGCACCGCAGGCGCCGCGTCCGAGGTCGCGCTCTTCGGCACGGGCTGGCGCAACTCTTTGCCCGTCACGGTGCAGATCGGCGGCAAGGCGGCCAAGGTCAACTACGCCGGCCCCTCCGGCGGCTTCGGCGGCCTCGACCAGATCAACGCCGTCATCCCCGACGGCGTCAACGGCCCGGCCGCCGTCGTCGTCACCACCTCCAACGGCGCGACCGGCCGCACAGGCGTCTTCATCACCGTGCAATGAAGCGGAAGCGCGTTAGTGTTATAGTCGCCCTCAACACTAACGCGTATGGACTTGAACAACATCAAGACGCCGTCCCTCGTCCTCGACGTGGAGCGTGTGCGGCGCAACGCCGCGCGGATGTCCGAGCGCATCAGGGGGCTCGGCGCGAGCCTGCGCCCGCACGTCAAGACGCACAAGTGCGTGGAGGTGGCGCGCATCCAGACCGAAGGGCAGACGGGCGGCATCACCGTCTCGACGCTCGCCGAGGCTCACGCCTTCGCGGCGCACGGCTTTAAGGACATCACCTACGCGGTGCCCGTCGAGCCGGGGAAGTTCGACGAGGCGATTGAGTTGTCGAAGCTCTGCGAACGTTTCGCGCTCCTCACGGACGACGTGAGCATCCCGCCGCTGCTCGACGACGCGGCGCGGGGCGCGGGCGTCGTGCTCGACCTATTCATGAAGGTTGACTGCGGCTACCACCGCGTCGGCGTCGAGCCCGACCGGCCCGAAGCGCTCGAAATCCCGCGCCGCATCGACGACGCGGCGAACCTCCGCTTCGCCGGCATCCTCACGCACGCCGGCCACTCCTACCACGCGCGCTCGCGCGAAGAGCTTCTCGCAATCGCGCGCCGCGAGCGCGACGTGATGACGGAGTTCGCCGCGCGCCTGCGTGCGGACGGCGTCGAAGTCCCCGTCGTCAGCGTCGGCTCGACCCCGACCGCGACCCACTACGACCACCTCGAAGGCGTGGACGAGGCGCGCCCCGGAAACTACATCTTCTTCGACGCCTTCCAGGCCACGCTCGGCAGTTGCACGTTCGCGGACTGCGCGCTGACGGTGCTCGCGGCGGTCGTCCACCGCGACCGCGCGCGCCGCAAGGTCGTCCTCGACGCCGGAGCCATCGCGCTCTCGAAAGACCGCGGCCCCGTCGAGTTCGACGCCTCGTGCGGCTACGGTCGCGTGCTCGACCTTGAAGGCGCGGAGACGGGCCTGCGCGTCGGCGCTCTCTCGCAGGAGCACGGCGAGGTCTCGGTCGAAGACGGCCGTCTGCTCGACGCGCTCCGCGTCGGCGCGCGCGTCAGAATCTTAGCCAATCACTCGTGCCTCTCCGCCGCGCAGCACGCGCACTACCACGTCGTCGAAGGCTCGCGCGTCGTTGACCGCTGGGAGATTCAACGCGGGTGGTGAGAATGGCGGGGACTAATCTTCTAACGCTCGAAGCTTTTCACGACGACGAAGAGCTGAACGTCGTCATCGAGACGCCGAAGGGGAGCCGCAACAAGTACGACTACGACGAGAGGCTCGGGCTCTTCAAGCTGGGCGGCGTGCTGCCGTCGGGGGCGTCTTTCCCTTTCGACTTCGGCTTCGTGCCTTCGACCTTGGGCGGCGACGGCGACCCGCTCGACGTGCTGGTGCTGATGGACGAGCCGGCGTTCGCTGGCTGCCTCGTCCGCACGCGGCTCGTCGGCGTCATCGAGGCCGAGCAGACCGAGCGCGACGGCGAGACGACGCGCAACGACCGCCTCGTCGGCGTCGCCGCCGACTCGCGCCTGCACACGCGCGTCCGCGGGCTCGAATCTTTAGGCGCGACCCTCCTCGAAGAGATCGAGCATTTCTTCGTCTCCTACAACCAGGTCAAGGGCAAGGAGTTCAAACCCCTCGCACGCTCCGGCCCCGCGCGCGCGCGGGAGCTGGTCGAGGAAGGGATGAAGAAGTTTCGTCGGTCGAAGAGAAAAAAGCGCTAACAGAACCGCGAGCGGTAGCGAGCGGGTGCGTGATACAGCACAGAGGCATCTGCGTGTATCCCGCACCCGCTCGCTACCGCTCGCGGTTCTGTTACTGCTTCGGGTACAGGTAGCGAAGTATCGGATCGACGCGCTGCGCCCAGGCGGTTTCGGTGTGGCGTGCGCCGTGGGCTTCGTGGTAGCGGAGGTCTCGGTCGAGGTTCCAGCCCTTGGCGAGGAGCGCGTCGCGCAGGAGCCGGGCGTCGTTGACGGCGCGCGGGCCTTCTTCCGTTCCCATGTCGAGCCAGATGCGCGCGCCGGTCTTTGACTCCAGCGACTTCACGTCGTTCAGGATGCGCCGGCCGTCCCACCAGACCGAAGGCGAGACCACGGCTAGCTTGCCGAAGACGCCCGGGTGTCGCAGGCCGAGGTAGGCCGTCACCAGCCCGCCCAGGCTCGACCCGCCCAGCCCCGTGTCGCACGCGCCCGCGAGCGTGCGGTAGTGCGAGTCGATGAACGGCTTCAGCTCATCGACGATCAGGCGGCCGTAGAGGTCTGCCTTGCCGCCGACCTTCAGCCGCGGGCAGGTGCTCGGCGTGTACTCCTCGACGCGCGCGTGGCCGGTGTTGTAGATGCCGACGACGATGACGGGCTCGATGGCCTGTTCGCGGATGAGCGCGCCGGCCGTCTGCCCGACGCGCCAGTCCTGCCCCGGGATGTAGGCGGTCGCGCCGTCAAAGAGGTTCTGCCCGTCGTGCAGGTAGAGCACGGGGTAGCGCCGCGGCGCCTCCCGCTCGTAGCCGGGCGGCAGGTAGACGAGCACGTCGCGCGCGGTCGGCAGGAACTTCGAGCGGAACCTTGGGTGCTTGCGGAACTCGCCGTCCGGCACGGGCGGCGCGGCGCAGTCGGTCTGCGATGTCGGGGTCGGGACGAGCATCGGTTTCGTTAAAGGCGCGCGCCCGACGGCCGCGGGCGTCGGGCGGCCCCGCAGGTGCTTATCGGCTTCGGTGTGCTTCCGGTCGAATCGGTTTAGCCCTCGGCCTCGCGGTCGATGACGGCTTCGCCGCCGACGCGGGCCGCGGCGCTGCCGAGGATGAGGAGCACGACGACGGCGATGAGCGTCGCCAGGATGGCGTAGATGAGGAGGCCGGCGAGGCTGTCGTCCTCGCCCAGGACTCTTCTGATGAGGGCCTTGATGGCCTCGTTCCACGCGAGCGCCGCCACCAGCCCGAGCGAGGCCGAGGCGAGCGTGATCATCGTCTGAAGGAGGACGCGCGTTCTGTTCATCGGATTCTCCGCGGGAGGGTGACGACTGTGCGCGCGTTGTCGGGCGCGCGCGTACGACCGCTTCCACTTCTACGCGACGGCGCGCCGCGCGTCAACCGAAAATTTTTATCCCCTGCTTAGCTCAGAGGGCGCGGCACATCTCCGCGCCCCAGGGGGTGGAGACCGCGCGCTGGATGGAGGCGCGCACCTCGGCGTAGCTCCAGCCCTTGCGCTGCCAGATGGAGCCGTCGTCGTACTCGACGCGGTTGATGAGGACGCGCTCGGCGAAGGGGTCGGCCGACCCGTTGGCGAGGCTCGCGGCGCTGACGACCCCGGCCGGCCCCGAGCCGCCGAAGGCCCGCACCTCCTTCTCCTTGCCGCCCTTGATCTGGACGCCGCAGAGGAACTGCCGCCGCGTGAGGTTGGAAGGGTTCGCCGTCTCCTCGAACTGGTACTCCCAGAAGACGACGTCCACGTTCTTCCGCGCGGGGTTCTGCAACTTGACGCGGTAGACGTAGCCCTCGACCTCGACGACCTGCGAGCGCGACTCGCGCACGGCCTTCTCTATGGCGGCGCTGCGGGCGTCGATGGTGTCGGCGTTGGGGTCAAGGACTGCGGAGGGTTGGTTGGCGCGGCGGTTGCGCGCGTAGTTCTTGTCCGCCGCCGTCATGGCCGCCGCGGGCGCCGAGCCCTGCGTGTCGGGCCTCTCCACCTTCTGCCGGGTCTTCGTCCACTTCGCGCTGACCACGTTCAAGGGCGGGCCCTCGCCCGCGCCGTGCTGGAAGGGCGAGACCGGCGTCAACAGGAGCGGCAGGAGCAGGAGTGTTCTCATGATTCGCCTCCGGCGCTGGGCTGCTGCGGAGAAGATTAGAGACGCCCGCCCCGGCTGTCAACGAACATTTTCCTTGAGCCGCGGGCCGGACGCGCCCTCACCCGCCGGCCTTCAATCGTCGCCGGTGCTCGGCCAGCATGTTGCAGAAGAGCGCGCCCTGCGAGACGGCGTCGTCGAGCGCCTTGTGCGTGTAGGGCAGGTCGTCGAACCAGTCGCGGGGCATGTTGCGCTTGACGGTGTTGAGGAAGTCGCGGCCCGTCAGGGCCATCGCGAAGGTCTTGATGTCGAGGGCGTGCCAGCCGAAGGGGTTCTCGCCGGTGAAGCGGTTGAGGTACCAGCAGACGAACATGAAGTCGAAGGCCGCCGGGTAGGCGACGAAGACCGGCTCGCCCGGCAACGCCTTGAGCCATTCGAGGTAGCGCCGCATCGCCTCCTCGGGCGGCTGCACGTCTTGGCGGCAGGCGGCCCACGCCTCGGGCTGCGTCTTCCACCACTTCATCGTGTCGGGGTGCTGCTGCGCGCCGGGCAGCGTCTCGAGGTTCGCGGTGAACCCGCCGTGGAGCGTCTTGTCCGGCAGGTAGGCCGCCGACCCGATTGACAGCATCGAGTAGACGCCGGGGATCGGCCCGTCGGTCTCCACGTCCGTGCTGACGTAAATTTCCAAATCGGTTCCCTCCTCTGGCTCGCGTGACGGCCCCGGCCCCGCGCGCGCGGCGTCGGCGTTGCCGGCGCGCGCGGCGGCGTGCTAAAAGGTCAAACATGATGAAGTGCGGAGCGAGACGCCTCGGCAGCATACTACTTTTCGCGGCCCTCACGGCACAACTCGCCGAGGGTGCGCAGGCGCCCGCCGCGCACTACCGCGCCTTCGACGCGAAGGGCAGCGCCGTCACGCTGCAAAACATTATCAACTCGCTCGAACGCGCCGACGTGCTCTTCGTCGGCGAGACGCACGACAACCCCGTAGCGCACACGTTGGAGGCTGAGCTGCTGCGCCTTACGGACGAGGCTTACGGCCCCTCCTCTCCGAAGAGGCGCGCCGTCGCGCTCTCGCTTGAGATGTTCGAGCGCGACGTGCAGACGGTGCTGGACGAGTACCTCGCGGGACTCATCAGCGAGAGGCATTTTCTTCTGAGCAGCCGGCCGTGGAGGAACTACGAGACGGACTACAGGCCGCTCGTCGAGTACGCGCGCGCGCACAAGCTGCCCGTCATCGCGGCCAACGCCCCCGCGCGCTACGTCTCGCGCGTGTCGAGCCGGGGGCCGGACTCGCTCACAGCGCTCCCGCAGGTCGCGGTCAAGTCGTGGCTCCCGCCGCTGCCCTTCCCCCCGGCGTCTGAAGGATACGCGGCGAAGTTCAACCGCTTCATGGGCGGCGCGGGCGCGGGGCCGAGCGCGCACGGCGGCCTCCACCTGCTCGAAGCGCAGACGCTGCGCGACGCTTCGATGGCCCACGCCATCTCTGAGTACCTGAAGCGCGTTCGCGACCCGCTGGTCGTGCAGGTCAACGGCACCTTCCACAGCGAGGAGCGCATGGGCGTCCCCGAACAGCTCGCGCGCTACCGGTCGAAGGCACGCGCCGTCGTCCTCACCATCGTCCCCGCCGAAACCTTTCCCAACTTCGACGCCGCCCTCGGCCGACTCGGCGACTTCGTGATAATTACAGACCCCGCCGTCAAAGGCTCCTAACAGTACCGCGAGCGGTAGCGAGCGGGTCAGAGTTACTTTGAAAGGGCTTTTGTCGTAGCGCGCACCCGCTCGCTACCGCTCGCGGTTCTGTTGACTTGCCAGAACTCGATTCGGCAGGCAAAATAGCTGTTGCTTTTGTCGTCGCTATTCGCGACCGAGAGGCGGGTGTTGCGGATTTAACGGATAGAGTTTAAGAGAGAAACAGACGCAGAGTCTTGAGTCTTCGCCGGGCGCCGGGTCGCCGGGCGCGAGTTTCATCAGTCTTTAGAACGGAGAAATGTAATGGCAACAGTCGTCGTCAACCAGGGCGAGTCCATCGAGAGCGCGCTGCGCCGCTTCAAGCGCAAGGTGATGTCCGAGGAGATCATCAAGGACGCGAAGAAGCACGCCTTCTTCATGTCCCGCGGCCAGAAGGCCAAGCTCAAGTCGGCCCTCGCCCGCAAGCGCAACAAGCGCAAGTCGCGCCCGATGCGCCCCCGGAGCTAAACCGGAAAAGCACGTAAACCGTAAACCGTGAACCGTGACAAGAAGGAGTCATCTCCTCTCTCGTCACGGTTCACGGTTTACGGTTTACGGCTCTTACAGGTTTTCAATCTCGACCGGCTCGACGTTGTCCGCGAGCGGGAAGCCAAAGACGCGGGAGTAGAAGTAGAGTTCGCCGTCGAGGGCGCGCTTGATGTTCTCGGCCTTGCGGAAGCCGTGCTGCTCGCCCTCGAAGGCGACGTAGGCAACGGGCAGCCGCTTCTTCCGCAGGGCCTCGACCATCAGCTCGGCCTGGTTCGGCGGCACGATCTTGTCCTCCAAGCCCTGGAAGAAGATGACCGGGCACGAGAGCCGCTCGGTGAAGTTGATCGAGGAGCGCTCGTGGTAGAGGTCTTTGCGCTCGGGGTAGGGGCCGATGAGCCGTTCGAGGTAGCGCGACTCGAACTTGTGCGTGTCGCCGACGAAGACCGTCAGGTCGCCGATGCCGAAGTGGCTCGCGCCCGCGCGGAAGGTGTCGCGGAAGGTGAGCGCGTTGAGGGTCGTGTAGCCTCCCGCGCTCCCGCCCGTGATGACGCAGCGCGCCGGGTCAACGTCGCCCCGCTCTATCAAAAACTTCGCGCCGTTGACGCTGTCGTCAACGTCCACCACGCCCCACTCGCCGTTCAGACGCTGCCTGTACTCGCGCCCGTAGCCGGTGCTGCCGCCGTAGTTCACGTCGAGGACGGCGATGCCGCGGCTCGTCCAATACTGCGTCTCCATCCGCAGGGTCGAAAAGGCCGCGGAGGTCGGGCCGCCGTGGCACTTGACCAGCAGCGGCGGGCGCTCGCCCGCGGGCGCGACGAAGTCGGGGTTGCGCGGCGGGTAGTAGAAGGCGTGCGCGGTGCGCCCCCCCTCGGTCGGGAACTCGACGGCGCGCGGCGTCGAGAAGTACGCCGGGTCTACGTCGGTCTCGCTGGCGCGGCGGAGCACCTGCGCCTCAAGAGTCTTCAGGTCGAGTTCGACGACCGCCGCGCGCATCGTCGGCGAGCCCGCGCGGAAGACGGCGCGCGTCGCGTCGGCGCGGACGTAGGTGATGTCCGTGTAGGGCAGCTCGACGCGCTCTAAGGTCTTGCGGCGCGTGTCGAGCAGCCCCAGGCTCCAGTCGCCGCGCCGCGCGTAGGCGCAGACGATGAGGTCGTCCGAAGCGAAGGCGTAGGCGGACATGGCGAAGAGCCACTGCGGCAGCCCGAACTCCGCGTCCGCCTCGTGGACTGCCTCCGTCGCGCCGTCCTCGTTCAGCCGGTAGATGTTCCACCAGTTGTTCCGGTCGGAGACGAAGTAGAGCGTGCCCGCGGGCGACCACTCGGGCTGAAAGATGGACTCGTCGTCCCCCCCCGCCACGCGGCGCGACTCGCCCAACGTGCCGTCCGCGTTCAGCTCGCCGACCCACAACTCGCTCCCGTCCCAGGGCATGTTCGGGTGGCTCCACGTGAGCCAGGCGAGACGCCTCCCGTCCGGGCTCAGGCGCGGCGACGAGTAGAAGTCGTTGCCCGAGGCGATGACCCGCCCGCCGTCCTCGCCCGACGCTCCGTCAACGTTAACCGTGACGAGCGTGTTGACGGCCTCGCCCCCCTCTCCGGTGTGTTCTTCGCGCACGGCGTAGAGGAGGCGGCGCGCGGCGTCGAGATGGAAGTCGCTGTAACGGAACTTGCCCTCGGGCGTTAAGGCTTGCGGCGCGGCCTCGAACCGCTGGCGGTAGACGCGCTGGTCGGCGAAGTTGGCGAAGTAGACCACGCCGTCGCCGACGGCGAAGTCGCCGCCGCCGTACTCGTGCACGCGCGTGCGCGCGTTGAAGCCCTGCGGCGTCACGTCCGAGAGGTGGCCGTCCGGCGTCCTGCGCACGACGCAGTTGCGCCCGCCCTCCGACGGCCGCAGCTCGACCCAGTAGGTGTTCGCGCCGTCGAGCGCGATCTGCCCGAGCCCGACCGTCGCCGTCACGATGAGGTCGGACGTGATCGGCGACTTCCACGAACCGTAAGGCGCGACATGAGGCTGAGTCATTAAGCTTCCTCCAAGTTCACAAGTTAACTCCGCGGCGCTCGGGCGGCGCGATGACGGCGCTGAAGTCCCGGGCGAAGCGCTCCGAGTAGTCTTCGAGCAGACCGCGCACGCGCGCGAGGTCGGGGGAGCGGACGACGAGGCCGACGTGGTACGGCTTCTCCACGCGGAAGACGATCTCGGGGTCGTCGTATCGGGAGGTGTCGGGGTGCTCCTGGCGCGCGAGCGAGAGGGCGAGGCCGCCGTACTCGCGCCTCGGTTCGAGCCTCCCTATTCGCTCGCCGCGCGCGTGCGCCACCTCCACTCGCGCCCACTCGCGCCAGAGGTTGTGCCCCGTCGCGGCCTCCAGGGTCTCGGCGATGAAGGCCCCGCCGACGCGCGCGGCCACTTCGAGGAAGTAGAACTCGCCGTCCTCCGCGCCACGGATGAACTCGGCGTGCGCCGCCCCGCGTTCGAGGCCGAGCGCGCGGAGCAGCTCCGCGTTGAGCCGCGTCAGCTCCCGGTACTCCTGCGAGTCGTAGTCGAGCGTGTGCGTGGTGAAGACGCCGCCGCCCTGCGCCACATCGAGCGGCGGCCGCCCGTAGCGGCTCGCGCCGTTGAAGATGACCTCGCCCCCCTCCGAGACCGAATCGACGTGGAAGACTTCGCCGCGGACGAACTTTTCGAGCAGGTAGTAGGAGGACTTGTCCTGCAAAGCCTCGCGCGCGTCGAGGGCTTCGATGGCGCGCCAGACGTGCTCCGACTCCTCCAGCCTTCGGATGCCGGACGCGGACACGTCCGAGCGCGGCTTGACGACCCACGGCGGCGGCACGTGCTCCATGTACTCGCCGACCTCCTGGTAGTTGAAGAGCGGCACGAAGTCGGGGACGCGCAGGGATGCGTCGCGCGCCCGCTGCCGCATGGCGAGCTTGTCGCGGAAGAGGCGCGCTCGCGCGCTGTCGAAGCCGGGCAGGCGCAGGTGCTCGCGCGCGAGCGCCGTGGTCACCACGTCGAACTCTTCGAGCGCGACGAGCGCGTCGATCTTCTGCTCGCGCGAGAGGTAGGCGGCCGCGTGGGCGACGAGTTCGCCGCCCGCGTCGTCCGGCAGGTAATGGACGGCGTCGAGCGAGTCGTGCGGCCAGGGCTCGCCCCTCGTGCGCTCGCGCGTCAGCAGCTCGACACGCGCCCCCTGCCGCTTGCACTCGCGCAGGAAGTCCGCGCCCTTGAAGTGGCTCGCCACGCAGACGACCTTCACAGCCCTCTGTGACGCTTCCGCCAAACGCGACTCCTTAGTTTAAGGATGAAGCTTTCGCGGGAGAGTATAGCAGGAGAAAGTAGACAGTAGTCAGTAGTCGGTAGGAAAACAGAGGCGGCGCGTTCCGGTTATAAGCCGAGCGCGCCGCCTCTCTTTTCTACTGGCTACTGACTACTGTCTACTGTCTACTTCAGTAAATGTTGAAGTTGTAC
The DNA here is from genome assembly GCA_035563535.1 of Pyrinomonadaceae bacterium. Taxonomy (GTDB): domain Bacteria; phylum Acidobacteriota; class Blastocatellia; order Pyrinomonadales; family Pyrinomonadaceae; genus QHXN01. Next base: position 242,385 of record DATMVD010000010.1, read on the forward strand.
TCCAGCACCACGTACTGCGAGACGCTTCGGCCGTCCTTCTCGGCCGGGGTGAAGCGTATCTGGCGCGCGGCCGAGATGGCCTTCTCGGTCAGGCCGTCGGGCAGGCCCTTGACGACGCTGATGCCCTGGATGCCGCCGGAGGAGTGGAGGATCGCGCGGAGCCGCACGACGCCTGTCACGTTGTTCTTGCGCGCCTCCTCGGTGAAGCCCGGCTCCGGCTTGAAGGTGATGATCGCCTTGCGCGTCACCTCGTTCTGCCGGAAGGGGCGCGAGTAGTCAACGCCGCCACCGCCGCCTCCGCCGCCGGGGCCGCCGCCGCCTTCGCGCGCGTCGCCGCCGCCCGTGTTATACCCGCGGCCGGGGCCGTAGCCCGTCCCGTCGCCCGTGCCGATGCCGCCACCGGTGCCGTCACCCATGCCGCCGCCGCGGCCCTGGCCCGAAGAGGGTATCGTCGCCGTCGAGCGCGGGTCGCCGTAAGGCAGCGGCCGGTCGTCGGCCTTAATCAGCGCCGGGTCGGCCTGGATGATGGAAGGCACCGGCAGGTGCGCGTTCATCACCGGAGGCTTCGGCGATGGCGGGTTGATGGGCGGCTGATCCAACTGCGCGGGGGGCAGCTTGCCCGCGGAAGCGGGGGTCTGCTCCTGGCGGCCGCCGCCGCCGCCGCCGCCCGGCTTCTCATACTTCGGCTTCGAGCCGCCGCCCTTCCCCTCGTTCGTCCCCGCCGGGCCCTTGTCGGGCGTCGGCTGCTCCTTCGGAATCTCGTTCTCGACGTAGCCGACGATCTCAAGATTCTCGTAAGGGTTGGTGCTGGCCGCCGCGTTCCGCAGCCGGAGCTGCTCCAGGACGGCGACGATGCCGATGATGCCGAAGGTGACGACGATGCCCGCCGAGATCGCAAGCGCCACGTTGCGCTGCGAGATGAACTTCCAGCCCGCCGTGCCGTAAGCCCTGGCCGACCGCTTCGTGAACCCGACGGGGTCGCGCTTGAACTCGGGCCACGTCAGCTCGGCGTCGTGCCCGACGGCCTTCAGCTCTTTGATGAGGCGGCGCGTCAGGCCCTCGTCTTCGAGGAAGGTCAGGTGGAGTTCTTCGCGCTCGTTCGGGGTCGGCGGTAGACCTGCGCCCGCCGCGGTCGCTTCGGAGGTCTCCGAACCGTTCGCGCCGTTCGCGCCGCCCGCGCCGTTAGACGAGGACGCGCCGACAGGCGGAGCCGCCGCGGTCACGACCGACTCGTCCGCCGCGCGGAAGGCGGCAGCCCCCTCGGCGTGGACGCCCAAAGGCGTCCCGTCCACCGGGCAGAAACCGAACTTATCCGCGAACTCCTCTTGGCACGTAGGACACTGTTTCATTTTCTTAAGGAACCTCCCGTCGAACCACGCGGGGAAAGGGTAGCCCGTGCTGTACCCAAGTTACAAACTTTTTCCGAACCATTCAAGCCCCGGAGCGGAGCCTTGCGTGCGGCTGGCGGGCGGGCGGGTCGTCCGCAAGGTGCTCTCTGAACAGCTTTTGATGCCCCGCCCGCCCGAATCGCTGCCATCTGACCGCCCGCCGCCCCGAAAAAAGACGGCCCGCCCCGCCCCGCCCGAAGGCATTTGACGCCTCCCGCGCCTGCATCTAAGATTTCCGGGAACTGCTCCCCGTTGCCGTAAAAAACCGGGTCAGTACCGCCTGCGGTAGCGGGTGGGACTCCGGCGACACGGCGCCCTCGGGTTATGACGACCCACCCGCTACCGCAGGTGGTACTGACCTGATTAGCTATGAAAAGCCCAAAACTTTCGCTGCGAGCCCTGACCGCGCTCCTCCTGCTCTGCTCCGCCTGGGTCGCCGCGCCGGCGCAGTCCGCGCCCGAGCCGCGCCGCGAACAGCTCCTCAACGGACTGCGGATCCTGATGTGGAGCCGTCCGGCCGACCAGAACGTGCTCATCCGGCTCCGCGTCCACAGCGGCGCGGCCTTCGACCTCGCCGGCAAAGAGGGGCTGATGGCGACCCTGGTTGACGCCATGTTCGACCAGCAGACGCGCGACTACGTGACGGAGGAGTTGGGCGGCCGCATCGAGGTCGTCCTCGGCTACGACGCCATCGACATCACCCTGGCCGGGCGCTCGACGGACTTCGACCGCCTGCTCGAACTCGCGCGCAACGCCGTCACCAACCCGCAGCTCACGCCCGAGAACTTCGAGCGCGTCCGCGCGGCGCGCGTCAAGGCCCTCCGCGAGAAGACGCAGACGGCCGCGGCGGCGGCCGACCTCGCCGCCGCCGCGCGACTCTTCGGCGCGTACCCTTACGGCCGCGGCACGGCGGGCACGCCCGAGTCGCTCGCGGCCGCCCAGCGCGGGGACATCCTGCTCCTGCGCGAGCGCTTCCTCAACCCCGACAACACGACCCTCGTCATCGTCGGCGGCTTCGAGCCGAAGCGCGTGATGCGTTCGATGCGCGAGTCCTTCGGCGGCTGGCGCAAGAGCGACCGCGCCGTCCCCGCCACTTTCAAGCTTCCCGAGCCGCCCGACGAGCGCACGCTCGTCGTCAACCGCGCGGACGCCGCGGGCGTCGAGCTGCGCCTCGCCCTGCGCGGCTTCGCGCGCACGGACATCGACTCGCCGGCCGCGCAGGTCATCGCGCAGGTCGTGCGCGCGCGCTGGCTCGCCGCGATGCCCGAGCTGCGGGAGCGCTCGGCCTACGCGGGCCACGACGCTTACAGGGAGAACGGCATCTTCCGCATGGGCGCTACGCTTCAGTCCCCGGCCGAGGCCGCGAAGGCGCTCGAAGCCGCGCGCAAAATTCTGAACGACCTTTCGACGAATGCGCCCACGGCCGCGGAGCTTGACGCGGCGAAGCAGGCGGCCGCCTCCGCGCTCGGCGCGAACGTCTCGGGCGACGAGGCCGCGGCCTCAGCATGGCTCGACGAGCACACGTACAAGAACAAGGCCGCCACGGCCGACGCACTCGCGCGCGCGGCGCAGGCGCTCCCGCCGGGCGACGCACAGCGCGTCGCGGCGCGCCTCTTCCTGCACGCGCCCGTCGCCACGGTCGCGCTCGGCGACGCCGCGCAGCTCAGGACTGAGCTGGCGCGCGTCGGCACGGTCGAAGTCTTCGGCGAGGCGGCCGCCAAGCCCCCGCAGCCGCAGCCCACGCCCAAGCCGCAGCAGCCGACGCTCCAGTTGAAACGGCCGTGAAGGGGCGTACAAGTCGCCCCCAACTCGCAAAGAAACTGCAAGTCAACTGCAACCAAAGGCCCCACGCCTTCACATAACCTATTTGCGTAATTCCCCTGAAACAGAGGTGTCAAAGGTCGAGCACGCGCGACGCGTGCGGGCGATGTTTGCCGGGATTGCCGGCCGCTACGACCTTCTGAACCACCTGCTTTCGGGGAACGTTGACAAACGTTGGCGGCGCGAGGTCGCGCGCAGTTTACGTTCTTCGCTCGTCGGTGAAGCGCGCGTCCTCGACGTCGCCTGCGGGACAGGCGACCTCTCGTTCGTGCTCGCGGACGCGGGCGCGGGGCGAGTCGTCGGGCTCGACTTCTGCCGCCCGATGCTTGAGGTCGCGCGGCGCAAGGCCGACGCAGACTCCCGCGCGGTCCCATTCGTCGAGGGCGACGCGCTCAGTCTCCCGTTCGCGGACGAGACGTTCGACGCCGTCACCATCGCCTTCGGGCTGCGGAACCTCGCGGGCGTGCGCGAGGGCCTGCGCGAGCTGCGGAGGGTCTTGAGGCCGGGGGGCCGTCTGGCCGTCCTCGAATTTTCGAGCCCCGTCGTGCCGGGCTTCCGCTCGCTGTTCCGTTTCTATTTCACGCGAGTGCTGCCGCGCGTCGGCGGCTGGGTGAGCGGCTCGCGCGGGGCGTACGAGTATCTGCCCGACTCCGTGTCGCGCTTCCCTGACCAGAAGCGTCTGGTTGAGCTGATGCGCGAGGAGGGCTTTGAGGGGGTCGGTTATAAGAATCTGACGGGCGGGATCGCCGCGCTGCACACGGGCTCCCGCGCCGCCTGAAATTATGGGCTTGGCCGCGCCTCGCATACGCTGCGGCCACTGAACTAGCCCGGCGAATTCTGCCTCTTTGGTGGTTGTCGGGGCCGCCGTCGAGGATTTGAGTTCGTCGGGCTAGGTTTATTTGCTATCATCTCTCCGCAATCCGACTTCCCTTCTAAGTTAAGTCAGGTTCGATGAAGCGCAAGCTGCTCGACATCGCGCGCCGTCTGCTCATCCTGCTGCTGGTGGTGTGGACGGTGGTGAGCCTGGTGACGATTCTGATTGAACTCGTCCCCGGCGACCCCGCGACCGCCATCCTCGGCGACGCCGCGACGCCCGAGGCGCTCGCGCAGTTCCGGCAGAAGCACGGCCTCGACCGCCCTGCCTTCTTCTTCACTTACGCCGCGGACGAGGAGGGCGGCCCGCGCCGCTTCAAGTGGAACGGCGCGGACAACCGCTACGTCGATTACTGGCGCGGCATCCTGCGCGGCGACATGGGGAACTCGTTCCGCACAGACCGCCCCGTGCGCGACCTGATCCTCTCGCGCTACGGCGCGACGATACAGCTCGCCGTCGCCGCGCTGCTCGTCGCCGTCGCCATCGCGGTGCCTCTGGGCGTGGTGGCGGGGACGAACCGCGGGAACCTCTTGGACAACGCGCTCTCGGTCGTCGCGCTCGTCGGCATCTCTCTGCCGAGCTTCGTCGTGGGGCCGCTGCTCATCTACATCTTCGCCGTGTGGCTCGGGTGGCTCGACCCCTCGGGGCGCTTCGGCTGGTCGAGCATCATCCTGCCGGCCGTCACGCTCGGCGCGGCGCTCTCGGCGCTCCTCACGCGCATGGTGCGCTCCTCTGTGATCGAAGAGATGAGCGAAGACTACGTCCGCACGGCGCGCGCGAAGGGCTTGGGCGAGCGCACGGTCGTCTACAAGCACGTCCTGAAGAATGGCCTCATCCCCGTCGTCACCGTCCTCGGCCTGCAACTCGGCGTGCTCCTCGCCGGGGCCATCATCACCGAGAAGATTTTCAACTGGCCCGGCATCGGCCTGCTGTTAGTAGAAGAGGGCATCAACAAGCGCGACTACCGCCTGGTACAGGGCTGCGTCCTCGTCATCAGCGTCACGTACATCCTGGCGAACACGCTGACCGACCTGCTCTACCGTCGGCTCGACCCTCGGATCAGAGTCTCATGAACCGGCTGGCCTACTTCGGACTCGTCTTCATCGTGCTGCTGGTTTTGGTGGCGCTGTTTGCGCCGTGGATCGCGACGCACGACGTGGGGGCGACAGACCTTCTGGCGCGCTACAAGGGGCCTTCGGCCGAGCACTGGCTGGGGACGGACGCGACGGGGCGCGACGTCTTCTCAAGGGTCGTGTTCGGGGCGCGCATCTCTTTGCAGGTGGGGCTCGTCGTGGTCGGGGTGTCGGCCGCGGTGGGGACTCTCATCGGCGCGCTCGCGGGCTTCTACGGCGGCTGGATCGACCGTGTCGTGTCGGGCTACGTCTTCAACGTCTTCCTCGCCTTTCCGGGGCTGCTGCTCGCCATCGCGATTGTCGCGTTCCTCGGCCAGGGGCTGAACAAGCTCATCTTCGCGCTGTGCATCATCGGCTGGGTTGGCTACGCGCGCGTGATGCGCGGGCAGGTCTTGAAGGTGCGCGAGTACGACTTCGTGCAGGCCGCCCGCGCCCTGGGCGCGCGCGACTGGCGGATACTTCTCTTCCACGTGCTGCCCAACGCCGTCCAGCCACTCATCGTGCAGGCGAGCCTCGGGATGGCGGGCGCGGTGCTGTCGGAGGCGGCGCTCTCGTTCCTGGGACTCGGCGTGCCGCCGCCCGCGCCCTCGTGGGGCGTGATGCTCGAAGAGGCGCGCGACCTCGCCACGCTCAGCCGCGCGCCGCACGCGATGCTCGCGCCGGGGCTCGCCATCGCGCTCACCGTCCTCGCCTTCAACTTCCTCGGCGACGGCCTGCGCGAATACCTCGACCCGCGCCAGCGCAAGCGCTGAGCGCCTCCTCCTCGTTCGAGGGGGCTGCAAAATTCTTTACATCCTCACGCGGCTGGTTTAGACTCTGCCGCACTGAAGTTCTTTGCCCGACTTTCCCGACTGTTCGGCCATCCTCCTTATGCGCCGGGTGAACTCACGAACCCACGGCCGTGAAGCGCCGCCGCCGGGCGGCTTCACAAGAATCGCTCGCCTCCTACTCGTCGCGACGCCCTTCCTCTTCGCCTTGTCGGCACCGCCCACGCTCGAAGCGCAGAAAGGCTCGGAACAGAACCGCGGGGCGGGCGTCCGCATCGAGGCCAGCTCGGCCATCGCCAACGTCTGCCCCGGCCCTGAGTCTTCTTCGGCGCGCGTGCGGCTGAGGGCCGCGGGCGTCGGCGCCGGCTGCAAGGCGCGCTACACGTGGGGCGTCACGGGCGGGCGCATCGTCGGCGAAGGCCCGGAGGTCGTCTGGGACTTCACGGGAACGCAGGTGGACTTCTCGGGCGAGCGGCCGAGCAGGAACTTCTACGACGTGACGCTCACGGTCGAAGGCGGCCCGGGCTGCGACGTGCGGCGCGCGGTGTCGGCCCCGGCGCGCGTCGTCGTGTGGGGCTGCCCGCCGAGACTTGAGCCGGAGCCGCCCGCGTCGAGGCGCGCGGGCGCGGCCTTCCGCTGCCCGAACATCGCGCTCTGCTGCCACGCCGCCGTCAGGCGCGGGCTACTCGGGCCTTTCACCGCCACGCTCGGCGAGGCGGGCGGCGTCACGCCCTCCTTCAACTGGAAGCTCTCGGCGGGACAGGTCGCCGAAGGCCAGGGCACGAAAGAGATACTCATCGACACGAAGGGGCTGAAGGCCGGGCCGCTCATCGCGACGGTCGAGGTGGGCGGCTACGGCCCGCGTTGCAGCGCCACGTGCCTCGCGGAGGTGCCCGACGTGCGCGGCGAGCCCGCCCCGCAGTACGCCACCCTCAACGTGTCTGTAAAGAACGCGCTCGACGGCCGCCCGGTGCCGGGCGCGCTGGTCAAGGTCTACCGGGCCGACGGCGCAATCGGCGGCCAGGCCGAGACGGACGACCGGGGCCGGTTCATGCGCGGCGGCTGGACGCCCGGCGCGTACCGCGTCGAGGTGAGCGCGCGCAGGTTCGAGGGGCTGTGGATGAACGTGACCCTCGACGCCTACTCGGCCGGCTCCGTCGCCCTCTCCCTGCTGCCGGTCGCCGCGCCGACCGCGACGCCCACGCCGACTCCGACTCCCTCGCCGACCGCGACGCCCGCGCCAGAGCCGACCGTCGAGATGACGCCGCCCCCGCGTAAAGGTGATCAGGTCGTTGACACGTTCAAGGTGAGTCCGCTCACCTGGCTCGTGCTCGGGGTGCTCGCGTTGCTCGCCACGGCGGGCTGGCTGCTCGCGCCGAGGCTGTCAGGGGGAGCGGCCGCCGACGCGGGCGAGGCCGCCGCCCCGGCCGAAGCGTCGCCCGTCGCCGCGGCCGCCGCGACGACGCGGGCCGACGAGGTTCACTGCACCGCGTACGCGCCCCCTTCGGCACAGCCGGACGACAGCTTTCTGGTGCAGGTCTTCGCGCACCTCCAAGCGCAGGCCGGCGAGTTGGACGCGCTCGCCTGCGGCCCCGACCCGACCGCACGCCGCTACGACTCGAAGAAGCTGAGCGAAACCATCGAGCGCGGCCGCGAGCTGTTCTTAACACTCCAGATGCCCGGCCTCGAAATCGACGAGCCGACGCAGTCAATCGTTTGGGACGGCGAGGTTCAGTGCGTCGCCTACGGCGTCACCGTCCCCGCGGACTTCAAGCCGAAGACCATCCTCAGCAAGGTCGTCGTCGCCGTCGTGAACGCGGACGGCGCGCGCGTCCCCGTCGGCCACCTCAAGTTCATGTTCAGGGTCGCGGCCGCCGCCGCGCCGCAGGCCGCGCCCCCCGCGCAGACCCACGCGCCCGCCGCCGAGCAGGATTACGTCAAGCACAAGAGGGCCTTCATCTCCTACGCCTCGGAGAACCGCCCCGAGGTCGCGAAGCGCGTGCAGATGCTCCGGGCCGAAGGCATCGAGTGCTTCATGGACGTGATGGCGTTGAAGCCGGGCGTGCAATGGGAGTCCTCCCTCTACCACTTCATCGACGAGAGCGACATCTTCTACCTCTTCTGGTCCGAGGCGGCGAAGAACTCGCCGTGGGTGGTGCGGGAGGTCGTTTACGCGCTGTGCGAGAAGCGCGGCAGGCAGGAGGCCCCGCCCGAGATTATGCCCATCCCCATCGAAGGCCCGCCCATCGTCCCGCCGCCGCAATACCTCGACGACCTGCATTTCAACGACCCCATGCTCTACCTCATCACGGCCGAGGAGGCCGCGCGCCGCGCGCCCGCGCAGGTCTGATTGCCGCGGGCCGGGTCGAAACCCTACAATCCGCAGACCGACATGAGGGTCTGTTACACGCCGCGTTACTACGCCGACATCGGCGAGGGCCACGTCTTCCCCATCCGCAAGTTCGAGCTGGTGCGCGACCGCCTGGTCGCCGAAGGCACGCTCACGCCCGCGGAGATTTACGAGCCGCGCGAAGCGCCCTTGGCGGACGTGCTGCTGGTGCACACGGACGACTACGTGACGCGCCTGCGCGCCGGCTCCCTGACGCAGAGGGAGATAAGAAGACTGGGACTGCCCTGGTCGAAGGCGCTGGTGCGTCGCTCGTTCCTCGCCACGGCGGGGACGTGCGCGGCGGCGCGGTTCGCGCTCGACGAGGGCGTCGGGGCAAACCTCGCGGGCGGGACGCACCACGCCTTCCCCGACCACGGCGAGGGTTTTTGCGTCCTCAACGACGTGGCGGTCGCCGTGCGCGTGCTGCAAAGGGACGGGGCGGCGCGCCGCTTCGCCGTCGTCGATTTAGACGTGCACCAGGGCAACGGGACGGCGCACATCTTCGCGGCGGACGAGGCGGTCTTCACCTTCTCGATGCACGGGGCGAAGAACTACCCGCTCTTCAAGCTCCGCTCGTCGCTCGACGTGGAGCTGGCCGACGGCACCGCGGACGAAGAGTACCTTGAGACCCTCTCGAACCACCTCCCGCGCGTCTTCGAGCACGGGCCCGACCTCGTCTTCTACCTCGGCGGCGCAGACCCTTACGCGGGCGACAAGCTCGGCCGCCTCTCGCTCACCCTGGCGGGCCTGCGCGCGCGCGACGAGATGGTCCTGCGCGAGTGCCGCGCGCGCGGCGTGCCCGTCGCCACCGTCATGTCGGGCGGCTACGCCTCAGACATCCACGACACCGTCGAGATACACTGCAACACCATCCGCGCGGCGAAGGAGATTTTCGACGGGGCAGTCAGGTCAGAACCACCCGCGATAGCGGGTGGCCCCTGATAACCCGGGCGGGCCGTGTCGCAAAGGCCCACCCGCTACCGCGGGTGGTTCCGACCGCTATGCCGTCGCGCCCGGTCGCTAATCCCTATATAATCCGCTCGCATGTTGAGAGTCATCTGGAACGTCGTCAAGAAGGGCGCGCTCGTCCTGCTCGCGCTCTTCACCATCTTCGTCGTCTACCAGGTCTTCACGTTCCCGCACGTGGCGGAGCTTCAGGCGAAGAACCCCGAGACGACGAGCATGATCGAGACGCGGCTGAAGGAGGCGCGCGAGGAGGGGCGCGAGCCGCGCCGCGTGCAGCAGTGGGTGCCGCTCTCACGCATCTCGGTCAACCTCCAGCGCGCGGTGCTCGCGGGCGAGGACGTGAACTTCGTCGCGCACGACGGCTTCGACTACGAGGCCATCCAGAAGGCCTGGGAGGCGGGGCAGAAGGAGGCCGCGCGCGAGGCGAAGGCGGAGGGCGAGGAGGAGACGGCGTGGCTGCCCGACCTCTCCAAGTTCAGGCGCGGCGGCTCGACCGTCTCGCAGCAGTTGGCGAAGAACCTCTACCTCTCTTCGGAGCGCACGGCCGCGCGCAAGGTGAAGGAGGCGGCCATCACCTACTTCCTCGAACGCTCGCTCACGAAGTGCCGGATACTGGAGATTTATCTTAACGTCATCGAGTGGGGCGACGGCATCTACGGGGCGGAGGCCGCGGCGCAGACCTACTTCCGCAAGCCGGCCGCCAACCTCACGCCGCAGGAGGCGGCCTACCTCGCCGCGATGATCCCCTCCCCCTTGAACGTCTTCAACCCGCAGAAGAACCCCCGCCGCGTCCAGCGCCGCCAGCGCGTCCTGCTCCGGGGCATGAACGCGGTGAAGATTCCTCAGTGTTGAAGGGCAGTAGGCAGTTGAAGGCAGGAAGACTTTAAAGGAACAGGTCTAATGCGAATGGGAGGCAGCGAGTCATAATCTCGCTGCCTCCCATTCGTTTACGTGTGATGGCCCGGGCTATCTTAACTGCCTACTGCCATCTGCCTACTGCCTACTAGAGCGCGAATTCGCGCGCCAGCTTCAACTCCGCTTTACGCAGTTCGTAGCGGCCGCGGCCGACGTTGCCGTCGGGCTTCATGGCGAGAACGACGAAGTATTCCGGGGAGAGGAGGCGCGCGAGGACGCGCGCCCCCTCGAAGCTGATGAACAGTTCCTGCGGCGCGCCGTGGCCGGTGTTGGTGCCGGCGCGCATGGCGCTGCGGACGAGCGAGGTGACCTCGGCCGCCGCCACGTCCATGTTCGCGTCGCTCCCCTCGGGCAGGAGCACGCGCTCGACCGCGATGCCGTCCATGCCCATGATGAGCGCGCCGGTCGCGCCCTCCGTGCGTTCGACTATCTCCGTGAGTGCCTGCTTGAACATCTCTGCGGTCTCCTCCTTTACGGCTGGGGCGGCGTAGCAGTCTGCGTCGTCGGCGGGGCGACGGCCCCGGGCGTGTTCGGGACGTAGACGGGCTGGAGCACGGGCTGCTGCTGGATCGAGTTCTCGGGGCCTGCGGGGACGGACGTGGCGGGCGTGTTCGACTCGGGGTTGCCGAGCGGGACGGGCTGCGGCAGCGTGACCGAGCGCGTGCCCGTCGCGGGCTCCGTGTCGATGCGGCGGCCCTGGTAGTCCGGCCGGTAGATGCGCGGCGTGATGAAGAAGAGTATCTCGTCGGTGTTGCGCGTGATGGCCTTGCGCTTGAAGAGGTTGCCGATGACGGGCAGCGAGGAGAGGCCGGGCGTGCGGCTCTGCTGGTCGCTCTCGCGGTCGTTGAGCACGCCGCCCACGACGGTCGTCCCGCCGTCGGGCACGAGCACCTCGGTCTGCATCCGCTGCGTGTCGATGCCGGGCGTGCCGAGCGCGTTGACCGTGGTGTTGACTGTGTTGTTCTCCATCGTCACGCGGAGGATGACCGTGCCGGCGTCGGTGATCTGCGGCGTGATGGAGAGCCGGAGCGGCACCGCGACGAAGGTCGTGGTGAAGATGGACGCGTTGCCGGCGGCGCTCGTCTGCGGCGTGATGACGGGGATCTGCGCGCCGCTCTCGATCTGCGCCGAGCGGTTGTTGAGCGCCGTGACGCGCGGGGTGGCGACGATCTTGGCCTGGCCCTTCGCCTCGGCCGCCGTGATGAGCGCGCCGATCTGCGCGGTGCCGAAGATGCCGGTCGTCAGGCCGATGACGGTCGTCGGGGTCTCCGCGCCCTGGCCGGCCGAGGGTATCGGGGTGCCCGGCAGGCCGCCCGGCAGGCCGCTGGGGTTAGTCAGGGTCGGGCGGTTGCCGTTGTTGACGGTATTGAACGCGACGCCGGTGCCGCGGCTCGGGTTGAAGACGCCGGCCGAGAGTTGGACGCCGAGGTCGCGGCTGAAGCTGCGCTGGGCGAGCACGATGCGCGTCTCGATCTCGACCTGCGGCTCGGGCTGGTCGAGGAGCTGGACGAGGCGGCGGATGGAGTCGATGTTCTCGCGCACGTCCGTCACGATGAGCGTGTTGCTGCGCGCGTCCACCTCGACGCTGCCGCGCACCGAGAGCCTGCGCTTGATGATGGGCAGGATGCCCTGGTCGCCGCCCGAGCCCGCGCCCGCGCTCGTCGCGCCGCCGCCGCGGAAGGCGTCGGCGCCCGCGCTCGTCGAGGCGAGCGACCCCGTGGCGCGCGCGTAGTTGAGGCGGATGAACTCGGTGAAGAGCGGCTGGTTGAGGAGCTGCGCGTTGCGCAGGGCCGTGCGCGCCGTCTCCTCGGCCGCGCGGATGTTCGCCTCCTCCTGGAGTACCTGGAGCGTCGCCACGCGCAGGATGTTGCCGTTGACCTCGACGCCGAGCCGGTTGGCCTTCAGGATCGAATCGAGCGCGAAGTTCCAGGGCACGTCCGTCACGTTGATGGTGACGGGCACCCGCCTGACCGAGGCGTCCACGACGAAGTTCACGCCGTACTGCTCGGTGATGTAGTTGAGGATGTCGCGGATGTCGGCGTTGACGACGTTGAGGTTGATGGGCTCGCCGACGAAGCCGGGCTGGCCGTACTGCGACCCCTGGGCGGTCTGCGGGGCCGCGCCGCCATTGGCGGGGGCGGGCGTGGGGCCAGTCTGCGCCGGGGCGGCGGGCGGGTTCGCGGAGGCGGCCGGGTCGCCGGGCAGGAGTTCGAGGACGAGGAGGCTGCCCTCGATGCGCGAGCGGTCGCGCGCGGGCGCGCGCAGGGTGACCTGGAGGGTCGAGACGGGCTCGCCCTCGCGCAGCGCGTGCCTGACGGTCAGCCCCTCGACCAAAGGCGAGGAGACGCCGTAGCTGGGCGAGAGCTGCGAGCCGTCAACGCCGGGCAGCTCGACGACGACGTGCAGCGCGTCGGGGCGCCGCACGGTGTAGGGCATCGGGGCCGTCCCCTCGATGGTGATGAGCGTGGCCGGGCCGGAGACGGCCGCGCGCACGTTGGTGGCGACGGGCGGCTTCGCAACGCCCGCGCCGACGGGGCTGCTGCCGAGTGCCAGTTGGCCCAGTGCGACGACGACGAGGAGGACGAGCGCGCCTCTCGCCGCGGCCGCGGGTAATTTTTTGGTGTGTGCCATGTTCTTCATCCTTCGGGGACGATGGCCGCCACGGACTCAGTCCGCCACGCGCTAACGCTCGTCGGGGCCGGGCGATTCGTCCGGCCCTTGAAGCGCGCGCCGCACAACGCGGGAGTCGCGCGGCCATGCTGTCAAACTGGGAACTGTGAACGCCGAACGATGAACTCAAGACCTGTTGTATTCAGTTCGTCGTTCAGCGTTCGGCGTTCGGCGTTCCGGGAAAGGTTCTTTACCTCCGTTCGGGTTCGGGCGGGACGAGGCGTCGGGTCGGCGGGTCGGTCTTGCGCAGGGGGTTTTAGGGTTTCCCCTCCGGCGGGGCGGGTTGGGCGTCAGCGCCCGGGGCGGTGCCCCCGGCGCTGGCGTTGGTCTGCTGCTGCGCGGCCCCGGTCGCGAGCGCCTTGAGCAGCTCGACGAGCTGGGTTACTTCGGACTTCTTCTCTCCGGCCGCGGGCGTCGCCGGGGCCTCGGCCTCGTGCTGCGCGGTCAACTGGTCGGCGACCGTGGGCTGGACGAGGGGCTTGGTCTCGACGGCGACCACGGTCTTGCCGTCCGTCATCTTCGTCTGCTTGCGGAAGACGAGGCGCGACTCCTCGATGGCGACGAGCATCCCGTCGTAGAACTGCTCGCCGGGGTAGACGACGTAGGAGAGCTTGATGGGCGTCGCGTAGACCATCGCGGCGTAGCCGCGCGGCGTGCGGAAGATGCCCTTGACCTGCGCCTCGGAGAGCAGGAGCGCCGTGGTCGGCTTCGGCGCGGCGACCTGGCGGCTCATCGCCGCCTGCTTCTGCGCCTTGTAGTTGTCGATGCGCGCCTGGATGGGCGGCGGCGCGACGGGCTGGGCCACCTTCTTCTCGACCTTGCGCCTGACGGGCGGCTTGTACTTCGAGAACGGGTCGCGCTGCGAGGCGCGGTAGGTGCTGCTCGCCGTCTGCGCGGGCGCGAGGGCGGCCGCCGCGGCGACGAGCGCGGCCGCCATGATTCCCTTGAGCGTGCTGGGCGTGTGTCTGTTCTTCATAAACTCTTCCTGCGTTCCGGCTGCGGCCGGTGCTCGCGCGGGGCCGCCCCGCTGGGGCGCGGCCCGCCCCCTCTTAGTCGGCGGACTCGGCCTTCGGAGCCTTCGAGCCCTTACCCTTCTTGCCCTTGTCCTTCTTCCCCTTGCCCTTCTTGTCGTCCTCCTCCTCCGGCTGCGGCGGGGGCTGGAGCTTCTCGGGCGGGACGTAGTAGGCCGTCACGAGGAACTCGGCCGTGACGGTCTGGTTGAGCTTGGCCGGGTCGGCGTCCTTGTCGTGCACGAACGTCGTGACCTTGAAGTCCGTGATCGAGACGATGCGCTGATAGGAGGCCATCTGCGCGAAGAACTGGCCCAGGCTGTTGTAGTTGCCCGTGACGGCGACCTGGACGGGCTTGCCCGTGTAGAAGTCCTGCTGCACCTCGTCCTTCGGCTCGAACTTGGTGAGTGTCAGGCGGCCCTTGGCGCGATCCTGCACGTTCTGGAGGACCATCGTCAGCTCGCGCTGCTCGGGCAGCAGGAGCTTGAGGTCTTCGTAGTCGGCCTTGGCGCGCTCGTAGTTGGCCTTGAAGTCGCTGAGGCGCTGCGAGGCGACGACGGCGCCGGCGTTCTCGCGCCGGAGCTTCTCGACCTTCGCCTCGATCTCGTGCGTCTCGGCGCGCGTCGGGCGCGTGGCGAAGTACCAGAAGGCGCAGTAGAGGGCGAGCGCGACCCCGCCGAAGACGGCGAGGTGCAGGTACCAGGGTTTCTCTTGGAGGGCGTCGAGTTTCAACATCGTTCGTTTCCTTCCCCTTCGGGCGCGGCCTACTTCTTCTTCCGGCCCTTCTTGGCGGGCTTCTCGGCCTTCGCCTCGTCCGCCGACGGCTGGCTCGGGCCGTACTTGCACTTGATCGTGAAGGTGAAGACCTCGGGCTTGAACTTCTCGTCGATGGGGCCTTCGGCCGGGCCGTACTCTTCCTTCTTGATCTCGACCTCCACGCGCGCGGCCGAGAGGCTCACGTTCTGGAAGAGGTTGTCGGAGAATTCGAGGGCGCGGCCGAACTGCGTGACCGAGTACTCGTTGGGCGACTGCCCCTGGATGACCAGCTCGCCGCCCTTCTGCTCGATGGTCAGCAGGCGGAAGTCGGGGTCTTTCGGCAGGCGCGCGTTGAGGTCGGAGAGGAGCGAGACCGGGCCCTGCTGCGAGGTGCGGAGCTTCTTGATGACGTCGATGCGCGCCTGGATGTCCTTGAGCTTCTTCTCCAGGTCGGCCTGCTCCTTGTTGATGGCGGCCATCTGCTGCGCGATCTGCTCCTGCTTCTCCAGCTCGGCCTTCGCCTTCTTCTGCGAGGCTGCGGCGCTGTAGTAGTCGAAGGTCATCGCCAGCCCGAGCAGGACGAAGACCGACGCGCCGAGCATCCAGAAGCGGGCGGCCGGGTTGGCGACCTTCGCCTCGACGGCCGCCGCGCCCGACTGGCTGCGCTCGGTGACCGAATCCAAAAGGTTGACCTTGATCATTTAAGCATCCACTCCTCTCAGGGCGAGCCCCACCGCGACCGCCATCTCGGGCACGACTTCGCGCATGTACTCGGGGTCGAAGCGGCGCGCGTCCACCTTGATCTGGCGGAACGGGTCGAGCCGCTCGACCGGCATCTCGAAGCGGTTCGAGAGGAACTCCGTGAGCCCCCGCAGCTTCGAGCCGCCGCCCGAGATCAGAATCTTCTGGACGCTGCCGTCGTTGTCGTCGGCCGTCGCGCGGTAGAAGTCGAAGGTCTTCGAGATTTCGAGCGCCAGCATGTCGGAGACCGACTCGAGCGCCGCCTCGATCTCTTCGGCCTGCACGTTCGCCGGGGCCTCGCCGCCGCGCTTCACCTGCTCGGCCTGCTCGTAGGTGAGCCCCAGCTCCTTCTGCAGGAGCGACGTGTACTGGTTGCCCCCGACCGAGACGTCGCGCGTGAACACGCTCCGCACGCCGCGCAGGATGTTGATGTTCATCGTCGAGGCCCCGACGTTCAGCAGCGCGACCACGAGGTTGGCGGGCGGCTGGTAGTTGACCTCGTAGCAGTTCTGCAAGGCGAAGGCGTCCACGTCGATGACGGCCGGCTGCTTGCCCGCGAGCTGGATGGCCTGCTTGAGGTTGGCGACGAAGTCGCGCTTGCAGGCGGCCATCAGGACGTTGAGCGAGTCGGGGCCGGAGCCGACGACCTGGTAGTCGAGGCTCACGTCGGAAATCTCGAACGGGATGTGCTCCTCGGCGTGCCAGTCGATGGAGCCTTCCAGCTCCTCGCGCGTCATCTGCGGCACGATGATGTTCTTGACGATGACGCTGCTGCCGGAGACCCCGGCGGCCACGCGGTCGGTCTTGAACTGGTGGCGCGCGAAGACGCCCGAGATGACGCCGGACACGTCGTTCAGCTCCATGATCTGGCCGTCAACGACCGTGTCGGGCTGGAGCCCCTCGAAGCCGAGGTTGACGAGCGAGAGCGCGCCGGGCTTGCCCGAAAGCTCGACCGCCTTGACCGAGCTCGAGCCGATGTCCAGGCCCACGAGGCCCTTGTTGCCGAGTTTCTTTCTGAACATAGCCTATCCGTTCCTCGAAGACTTTGACTGTCGCTGCCGGTGGAGTTGGCGGAGGCGCGCGCGTGCGCGCAAGACCCTCGCGTGCGTCGTGCGCCAGGACGGCGCTTGCGTGTGCGGTGTGTCGGACTTCATCTCTCGCGGGTCGCGCGCCGTGCGGGCGCGCGGGGGTTTGAGGAGGGGTTTACTGCTGACTGACGAACTGAAGCTGTGTGCGTCCGAAGGCGGGAGTGCGGCGCGGGCGTTTGCGGCTTAAAGAATCTCCCCTTCGGTAACCCGGCCGAGTCGAAGTTGCTTCGGCTTCGACTCCCGTCGGCTTTGCGGCCCAGGCTCGCGCCTGGTGTGCCCTTCTCGGTTGAGTTTCAAAGGCGGCGCGCGGCGGCAGTCCCGACCCGCCGAAGCGTCCGGCCGCTACTTCTCAAGGGCGCCTCGGCCGACCCGGCCGCACAGGGCGGAGAGTGGGCGAAACACCTTCCACAGAGACTATAAGCCACACGGCCAAACCGTGTCAACCAGTATTTTGCCAAGTTTAACCCATGATATTTCTTAGTTTAAATGGCATTCCAGGATTGTTTTGCTGGCTTTTCCAGGAAATTTCTGAGCTTACCTGTTGGTTGGACAGATAGTTCTACGCGGAGGCAACGGGGCGCACATTCTTGCCTCACGCTCGGCGCGAAAGTTACGATGGGGCATATGGTTAACGTCCGGAGGGCGCTCGTCGCCGTTCTGCTGCTGGCACTCGCCGCCTTCGCGTGGCTGTGGCTGACGCGCCCGCAGAAGGTGGACATGACCGCCTACGCCCCGGCCGACTCAATCGTCTACGCGGAGGCCGACAGCCTGCCGGCGGTCGTCGAAGCCTTCACCTCGACCGACGCGTGGAAGGAGTTGGCGCCGGCCGCGGGCGTCGAGGCGCGGCCGGGCGGGACGGGCTGGCTGCCCCCTTTCCTCTCCTTCACGGGCCTCGGCCCGAGCGACACGGTCGTCCTCGCGCGCGCGCAGGTGGCCGTCGTCGTGCTCGGCTTTCAGGCCGCCGAAGAGTCCGACACGACGCTCAAGTTCACGCCCCGCGCGGCGCTCGTCGCGGAGACGCACAGCCCCGCCTGGCGCGTGCGTGCGGCCGTCGAGAAGCTCGTCGGCGACTTCGCGCGCGGCGCGTTCGAGCGTCACTCGTTCGAGCGCAAGGAGGTTGACGGAGTCCCCTTCTACACGTGGGTCGAGCAGGACGGGGCGCGGCGCACGATTGTGGCGGCCGCGGACGAGAGCCTGGCGGTCGTCGGCAACGACGAGGCGTCGGTGCGCGCGTGCCTCGACGTGCGGCGAGGCGCGCGCCCGAGCCTCGCGGGCGACGAGCAGTTGAAGGAGATGCGCTTGCGCGTCGGCGGGGGCGGCGCGCTGGCCTTCGGCTACGCCCCGCGTGGGAGCGCGGCGAAGGCCGTCGAGGTCTTCGCGCCGGCCTTCGTCGGAGGCATGTCGCAGGAGCCCCACGTCCAGAGCGTGCTGGCGACCTTCCTGCCGCAGTTCATCAACCAGACGCTCGGCGCCGCAGGCTGGAGCGCGCGCGTGGATGCGGGCGTGCTCGAAGACCGCTACTTCCTGAGTCTGCCGCCCGACCTCGCGCGGCGGCTTGAGACGCCGCTCGCGCCGAACGAACAGCCCGCGTACGACGCGGCGCGAGTGCTGCCCGGGGACGCCTACCAGGTCTCCTTCTACGGCGTGCGGAGCCCCGACGCCGCTTGGCGCGGGCTGAACGCGGCGCTCTCTTCGCAGACGGACGTCACGCGCGCCACCATCATCACGCTCGGGCTCGAAGCGCTCGTCAAGCCCTACGGCGTCGAGAACCCGCGCGACTTCTTCAGGGCGTGTAGGGGGGAGATCGCGACCGCGCGGCTCGAAGCGGAGAGCGAGGGCAAGGTGCTCGCCGCGGTCGTGGGCGACAGGGCGGGGCTGCGCGAGCAGGCGCTCGCCTACCTCGGACGCGGCGCGCGCGTCGAGCGCGACGGCGCGACGGAAATCCTCATCTCAGCCGAGCCCGAGCGAGGCGCGGCGGCCCTCGTCGGCGACTTCATCGTTACAGGCTCCGAGGCGGACGTGCGCCGCTGCGTCCGCGCTTTCACGGAGAATCAGACAGGCGGCGGCGCCGGGCCTTTGAAGACCGGGGTGACGAAGTTCTCCGGCCGCGCGGCAATCGCGCGGACGCTCACGGACGAGCGCGACTCGGCGCGCGCCGTGCTCTCAACCTTCCCGCGGCGCGGCGACGCGGGCGGGCTCGAAGCGGCGCTCGCCCGCCGTCCTTACGCCGTCTCCGAGACGCAGCTCGCCGAAGGCGGCATCGAGAAGAGGACGCGCTCCGCCTTCGGCCTCTTCGGCGAGATCGTCACGCGGCTCACGCCGCAGTAAGGCGGAAGCCCGACCGTGAGGGAGGGCGTACGTCTCCCGTGCTGCGTATCTGCGGGAGACGTACGCCCTCCCTCACGGTCGGGCTTCCGCCTTTACTGTTCGAGCGACTTCGGGTCGAAGGGGCGGTCGGCGAGGACGGCGCGCATGTTGACCTGGCCGAAGAGGGTTTCGAGGTAGGCCTCGAAGCGGTGGAGCGTGCGCGACAGCTCGCCCGCGTCGCGCGCCGCATCGACCTCCTGCATGAAGCGTTCGAGCGCCTCCCAGTCCTTGTACATGAGGTAACGCTGCGCGCCCTCGCCGAAGGCGTTGAGGGCTTCGAGGACGTGCGTCGCGGGCGGCTCGTGCCCGTCGGCCGAGGCGCGCGCCACGAGCAGGACGAGCTTCCAAAGCTCGCGCCGCAGTTCGAGCGACTGTTCGAGCTTCGTCGTGAACGAGTGGAAGAGCGCCCCGCCGTCGAGCCCGGGCTCGAAGCTCTGCGCGAGCGCGACGACCGACTGTTGATAACAGTCGCGCAGAAGGCCCGTCGCGTTCTCGACCTTAGCGAAGAGCTGCGGCGGCTGGCGGACGGAGCACAATCCCGTCAGCTCGTGCTCGAACGCCTTGCGCAGCTCCATCCGCACCGCGTAGGCCGTGCCGTCGAGGATCTCGCTGGCCGCCTTCTCGACGCCCTCGACGCGCAGCGCGCGCCCCTCGATGAAGTCGAGCAGGGCGCGCGTCTCCTCGTTGATGAGAGTGAAGACCGGCAGCAGGCGCTTGAGCTGCGCGTCCCCCTTGAGCGAGAGTTCGACGAAGTGCAGCAGCGCGAGCAGGCGCGAGAAGGCTCGAAAGATTTCGAGCAGGTCTTCGCCGAGGTCTTCGGGCGTCAGCCCGTGCGCGAGCTTGACGAGCCGCTCCTGTAGCTCGGCCGCGGCGGCCGCTTGGCCCGCGGCGAGGATGAGCCCCGCGGCCTCCGAGCGCCTCAGCTCGCGTTCGAGGACGCTGCCGAGGCTCGACCACGCGGCGAAGCCGACCGCGCTCGATTCGAGCAGCGCCTCGCCCAGGCGGGACACGTCCTTGAAGACTTCGCCGAGGTCGCTCAGGGACTCCTTCGCGCCGACGAGGCCGAGCGCGGCGTCGGGCATGTCTTGAGCCGGCGCGTCGCCGCGCGCGAGGTTCGAGAGCAGGTGGAGGCAGCGCACGAGCGCGTCGCGCGCGACGCCCGTCTCGCACTTGAAGCTGCGCTCGCCGAGGCTCGCGCGCTCGGCGTCGGTCAGCGGGTGGTTGGCCGCGTTGAAGAAGCTGCGCAGCGCGCGCAGCCACACGGCCAGCTCCTGCGCCGGCGGGAGGGCTTCCGCGGATGTGGGGTGCTGGGACAGTTCCTTCACTCTTCCGGCGCGCGTGCCAACCGCGCGGGCGGATTCTAGAATGACTTCTTCGCAGAGCTTGGGAGATAGGGGCCGACCGAGCCCCGAACGATTCTAAACAGTAAAGCCGCGGGCGGCAAAGTATTTCGACTCTGACGGACTGTCCATGAACGAACACACGGAGCTTCTGGTCGCGACCAACAACGCGGGGAAAGTCGGGGAGCTTTCGCAGCTCCTCTCGGACTTCCCTCTCCGCCTGCGCCTGCTCGGCGAGTTCCCAGACATCGAAGAGGCCGAGGAGACGGGCGAGACGTTCGCCGAGAACGCGACCATCAAGGCGTTGTACTACTCGGCGCGCACGGGGCTGCTGACGCTCTCGGACGACTCCGGCCTCGCGGTGGACGCGCTCGACGGTGCGCCCGGCGTCTACTCGGCGCGCTACGCCGGGCGCGAGGCGACCTACGCCGAGCGCATGTCGAAACTGCTCGGCGAACTCGAAGCCACCGGCGACGCGGAGCGACGCGCCCGCTTCGTCTGCGTCATCGCCGTCGCAGACCCCACGGCCAACACCCTTCACACCTTCGAGGGCGAATGCCGCGGCCGGATCGCCCACGCCCCGCGCGGCACCGGCGGCTTCGGCTACGACCCGCTCTTCATCCCCGACGGCTATGACAAAACCTTCGGCGAGCTTCCCGCCGAGGTCAAACACACCCTCAGCCACCGCGCCCGCGCTTTGAGGCAAGCCGCCCGCCACTTCCGCGAGCGTTACACTTGACCCTTAAGCGAAGCGGTCTGTTAGAATGCCGACAGTCAGCTGACGAGTTCTTTCGACTTATCAAGACCGCGGGGCGTAGCACAGCCTGGTAGTGCGCTCGGTTTGGGACCGAGAGGCCGGGGGTTCAAATCCCTCCGCCCCGATTTCCTTCCCTGTTTACTTCATCAATCGACTAACTCCCTTTCGAGGCGACGGGCTCCTCTTCCGGCTCCAGCGTCGTGAACTCGGCGATGACCATGCGCTCGCCGGTCTCGGCGCAGCAGGTCTCTTCGTCGGGCGGGGTGACGCCCGCCTCACCTTCGCGCGGGAGCCAGAAGGCGACGACCAGGGCGAGAGCCGCGAGCGCCGTGCCCGTCCAGAAGACGTTGTGAATCGCGGAGGCCAGGGACTCCCGTAGCTCGTCGAGCACTTCGGGCGGGAGCGCCGCGCTCGCCTGCGGGTCGATGAGGGCGTTCGGGTTGGAGGCCAGCTCCGCCGCGCGCTCCGGCGTGAGCGGCCCCGCGCCCGAGCGCGCCACCCTTTGCAGGTGCGAGGCGAGACCCGCCGAGAGCACCGCGCCCATGATGGCCACGCCGACCGCGCCGCCTATCGAGCGCGAGAACTGGTTGAGCGAAGTCGCGATGCCGAGTTGCGCGCGCCCGACCGACTGCTGCACCGCGATGAGCAGCGTCAGCATCGTCAAACCCAGGCCCGCCCCGATGAGCACCAGATCGACGTAGAGCCACACGCGCGGCGTCGTCCGCTGGTAGCTCGACAGCAGCGCGAACCCGAGCGTCAGCAGAAAGAGCCCAGCCAGCGTCGTCGGCCTGTATCCGACCTTCAAGAGCAGACGCCCGCCGACGATCGAGAGCCCGACCCAGCTCAGCATGAGCGGCGTCAGGAGCGAACCGGCCTCGGTCGCCGTCGCGCCCAGCGCGCCCTGCGCGAAGAGCGGCACGAACGAGATGGCGCCGAACATGGCCACGCCCGCGAGGAGCCCGGCCGTCACCGACACCGTCACGACGCGGTTGCGGAACAGCCCGAGCGGCACGATGGGGTCGCGCGCTCGGCGCTCGACGTAGACGAAGAGCACGCCCAGGGCCGTCGCGCCGATCAACAACGCCACGTTGCGCGCCGACGCGAACTCGCCGAGCGTCGCCCCGCCCTCGACGAGCGCGAGCATCAGCAGCGTGATCGAAGCCATCAGCAGCGTCGCGCCCGCGTAATCAATCGAAGGCCGCCCGTGCCGCCTCGGCTCCTTCAGAGAGAGCTGCATGATGACGGCGGCGAGGATGCCGAACGGGACGTTGATGTAGAAGACCCACCGCCAGGAGAGCTGGTCGGTGATGAACCCGCCGACGACGGGGCCGACCACGCTCGAAATCCCCCACACGCCGCTGAAGAACGCCTGCATCCGCGCGCGCTCCTCGACCGTGTACACGTCGCCGATGATGGTCATCGCCAGCGGCACGAGCGCGCCCGCGCCGAGGCCCTGCACCGCCCGGTACGCGATGAGCTGCGTCATCGTCCCCGCCATCCCCGACAGCACCGAGCCCAGCAGGAAGACCGCGATGCCGAGTTGGAAGAGGAGCCTGCGCCCGTACAGGTCGGAGAGCTTGCCCCAGACCGGCACCGTGATGGTCGAGGTGATGAGGTAGGCCGAGAAGACCCAACTGTAGTGGCTCAGCCCGCCGAGCGAGGCGATGACGGTCGGCATCGCCGTCCCGACGACGGTCGCCTCCAGCGCCGCCAGAAACATCCCCGTGATGACCCCGAGCGTCACCGCCAGACGCCTGCGCGAAGACATCACGAGCGTCGGCGCGCCCTCAGACACAGAATTGCTCACCATAAGATTCGGGGATGATACTACGCCGCGCGGACGGGCTGTGTGCCCTCTGGCTGGAAATTGTGAGACAAAAGATTCACTGAAACGCTGAACGCGGAACGCTGAACGCTGAACGGAAAGCCTCTCGCCTTCAGTTCATCGTTCAGCGTTCCGCGTTCATTGTTCTGCTTACGTGACGACGGTCGGCTCGTCCGTGCCGAAGCGTTCGCGGAGGCGGAGCAGTTCGCGGACGCCCTGCTTGAGCGGGCCGAGGACTTCTTCGATGTCGCTCGCGCCCGCGTCGTCGCGGTAGCGCTCGATGTAGATGCGCAGGGTCGCGCCCGCCGTCCCCGTGCCCGACAGCCGCAGCACCACGCGCGAGCCGTCTTCGAGGAAGATGCGCACGCCCTGCCGCGAGGTCTCGCTGCCGTCCACAGGGTCCGTGTAGCCGAACTCGTCGGCGCGCTCGACGCGGCTGCCGGCGAGCTGCGTCCCTGCGAGACTGTTAAGGCCGCCGCTTAGCTCACCCATCATCTCCGCGGCCGCCGCGGCGTCGAGCCCCTCGTAGTCGTGGCGCTGGTAGTAGCTCCGCCCGAACCTGCGCCAGTGCTCTCGCACGACCTCTTCGACCGACTTGCCCGTCACGGCGAGGATCGAGAGCCAGCAGAGCACGGCCCACAGCCCGTCCTTCTCGCGCACGTGGTTCGAGCCGGTGCCGAAGCTCTCCTCGCCGCACATGGTCGCGAGCCCCGCGTCCAGGAGGTTGCCGAAGAACTTCCACCCCGTCGGCGTCTCGTAAGACTTGATGCCGAGGGCCTCGGCCACGCGGTCTACGGCCGTGCTCGTCGGCATCGAGCGCGCGACGCCCGCCAGCCCTTCGCGGTAGCCGGGGATGCAGTCCTTCGCGTGCTGCGCGATGACGGCCAGAGAGTCGCCGGGCGTGACGAAGAAGTCGCGGCCGAGGATGAGGTTGCGGTCGCCGTCGCCGTCGCAGGCCGCGCCGAAGTCGGGCGCGCCTTCGCCGCTCATGCGCAGGACAAGCTCCGCCGCGTGGACGAGGTTCGGGTCGGGGTGGTGCCCGCCGAAGTCGGGCAGCGGCGTCCCGTTCAAGACCGTCCCGGCGGGCGCGCCCAGACGGCCCTCGATGATGTGCGTGGCGTACGGGCCGGTCACGGCGCTCATCGCGTCGAAGAGCATGCGGTGGCCCGAGGCGAAGTGGTCGCGCAGACGGTCGAAGTCGAACAGCCCCTCCATCACCGCCGTGTAGTCTTCGAGCGGGTCGATGACGACCACTTCAGTCCCGCCGACGCGGACGCTCCCCGTCTGTTCGAGGTCAACGTCCTCGTGCTCGACGGTGAGGTAGCGCTCGATGGACTGCGTGTTGGCGTAGATGCGCTCGGTGACGGACTCGGGCGCGGGGCCGCCGTTGCGCGTGTTGTACTTGATGCCGAAGTCCTCGTCGATGCCGCCTGGGTTGTGGCTGGCCGAAAGCACCAGCCCGCCGAGCGCCTTCCGCCGGCGGATGACGGCGGAGACGGCCGGCGTCGAGAGGATGGCTCCGCGCCCGACCAGCACGGTACGGAAGCCGCTGGCCGCGGCCATGCGGATGATCGTCTGGACTGCCTCGCGGTTGTAGTAGCGGCCGTCGCCGCCGACGACCAGAGTCTCGCCGCCGAACCCGTCGGGCGCGTCCGCGCGGACGGCGTCGAAGACCGACTGGACGAAGTTTTCGAGGTAGCCGGGCTGCATGAAGACGCGGGTCTTCTTCCGCAAGCCCGAGGTGCCCGGGCGCTGCCCCTCGAAGGGCTGCGTCGGGATGGTCTGCGCGCTCCCCTCACGCATCGGAGTCAAGGCTTCCCCTCCCCACTCTCTTTTTTGGAATTCGGTTAACCGACAGTTTATTCCCGAATCTTCTCCGAAGCAAAACAGACGGTGGAAAAACGTGTCGGGCGGTTTCCGAGTCCGCGAATCATACGGCGGTCGGTCAAACGGCGCGGCCGGCGGGAGTTTCCCCACTTTTTTTTAGAAAAATGGCTTTTTCGGCCATTTTTCCGAGACGAGAGACCGCGTCGTGTGATATATGTCCTGACGCAAGCTTTTTGATTACTTCCCTATTTTGCAGGAGGCAGCGTACCATCCAATGGCGACGAGAGAAGGTAAGAAGCGCATGTCACAGTCCGAAGTGGTCAACCACTTCGCCGAAAAATACGACCTGAAGCGCGCTCAGGTGAAGGAGATTTTCGAGGAACTCGCGAACCTGGCGACCAACGAAGTCAAGGAGAACGGCGAGTTCGTGCTCCCCGGCTTCGGCAAGCTCGTTCTCTCCGAGCGCAAGGCGCGCGAGGGGCGCAACCCCCAGACGGGCGAGACGATTCAGATTCCGGCCAAGACGGCGCTCAAGTTCCGTATCGGCAAGGGTTTGAAGGACTCAGTCATCCCGAAGAAGTAGTCGGCCGCCCGAAGAGCCAGTCATACTTCTCAAATACCCGAAAAGACCGCCGGCGGGTTCTGGCAGGCTACTTTTGCCTTCCGACTTCGCCGGCGTCTCTTCTTTCGGCCCCGCACAGCCCAACCCTCATCCCCTTCAAGTAAAACGACTTACCCCGCTAGGCAACAAATTTGTCCTGTGGGTAGCCCCCGGGTCGCTTCCGGTCTGACCACATTAAAAAAAATTCTGGCAATTCAAATAATTTCAATGTAGAATGCGTTTTTCTTCTAGCCCCCTTATCCCCTACAGGGTGTGGTGCTTTACAAACCGTGGGCTGGATTGTGTGAAAATTCGGGGATTGTAACGGATTCGCATCCCGAAACACCCCGGACGCATCTAAATTGTCACTAATACTGAGCCCACCGCCGAGTTGGATTTTCGGGGGCCCGAAAACATAAGGAGCAGACGAAAAGTGATCGCTACCGAGAAGTTTCCGCTGGCAGAACGGCTGAAGATGATCGACCACATCCAGGCGCGCCGCTACTCGAAGCTGGGCGGCCCCGCCCTGGACATCGCGACCGAGGGCATCATCCGCCACCTGCGCGCCTGTGACCGGATGGACGTGAACCCGGATGTCGCCGCCGTCCGCGAGATCATCGACGACGCGCTCAACGGCCGCCGCGTCTTCGCCGAGACCTTCAACAACGCCGCGTAAGTCTAAATTTACGCAGCACTTACCCTAAGAAAGAGGAAAGCCGCCAGCGACAAACTGGCGGCTTTCCTCTTTTTACATCTCCGAAGACCCGACCGCCGCGCCCGGCGGCCCTCTTCAAGACTCTTTGGGCGCGGCGCGCAGCTCCGCCTGCTCTTCCAGGAGCGTATCGCTTCCGCCCACCTCGCGCCTTGGGCCGTCCGCGTGCCGGAGCACGTCGAGCAGCGCGATGGTGATGGCGACGATGACCGGGCCGAGCACGATGCCGAGCACGCCGAAGACCTGTAGCCCGCCGAGCACCGAGAAGAAGACGAGCAGCTCGTGCAGGCGCGTCCGCTCGCCGACCAGCTTCGGCCGCAGGAAGTTGTCCACGCTCCCGATGACGAGCGCTCCCCACACGGCGAGTATGATCGCCTTCACCCAGTCCCCCGTCAGCACGAGGTAGATGGCCGCGGGCACCCAGACGATGAAGGCGCCCAGCATCGGAATCATCGACAGGAAGATCATCACGACGCCCCACAGCAGCGGCGAGGGCAGCCCCAGCACCCAGAAGGCCAGGCCCCCCAGCACGCCCTGTATGATGGCGATGACGAGCACGCCGTAGACGCTCGCCCCGATGACCTCGCCCGTGCGGTCGAGAATCTCGCGCGCCTGCGGGCCGCTCAGGGGCATCATGTCGTAGGCCGCCGCGCGCAGGCGCTCGCCGTCGCGGAAGAGGTAGTACATCGTGAAGATGACGAAGAAGACCTCGACGATGAAGCCGACCGCCCCGCCGACGAACCCCAGCGTGCGCGAGGCGACGGCGCCGCTCACGCCCTTGAGGCGCTCGGCGATGAACCCCTGCGACGCGAGCTTGCTCACGTCGTAATACTGCCCGACCCAGCGCACGGCCGGCCCGAGGTAAGGGTGATTCGGGTCGAGCAGCCCGGCCGCAGTGCCTGCCGCCCCGCCCGTCCCGTCCGGCTTCGGCTGGAGCATCTGCGCGAAGTTGCCGACCTCGTTGACGACGGCGAAGGTCAACAAAGTCAGCGGGACGAGGATGACGAAGATGACGAGCAGGCAGGAGAGCACGGCGCTCCAACCCGGGCTCTTGACGCGCGCCTGTATGCGCCGGTGGACGGGGAAGAAGACGATGACGAGGACGACGGCCCAGAGGACGACCTCGATGAACGGCTGGAGCATCGACCAGCACAGGTAGAGCGCCACCACTGTCGCGGCCAACAGCCCGAACCAACGCACCTGCCTGCCTCTCGGCTCCGCCCACTCCGCCATAGTCCGCACACTTTACCACAGCCCCGCGCCCACGCTTTTCATAATCTTGTCACGTTATCCCGGGCAGTTTTACGGCGTAAGCGCCGCGTGTTAACATCGCGGCGTTTCAGTGCGCGCTCCCGTAGCTCAGTCGGATAGAGCATCTGCCTTCAACTAAGGAGCCCGTGCGGAGAAGAGTAATCCGCACGGTGGAGGGTGCTATATCGGTGGAACTCTAAAGGGGCTCCTCGCCCCCATGACAACACCGAGGAAACCTTGCGGTCGTCTTTAACAGGTAGTGCAAGGGAGGTTGTAGAATCCATGCACCACACGAAGGACAAAGGCGACTTAGGAGTTGCTAAGGCGTACTGTGATTTGGTTGAGAAGGGATATCTAGTTTTATTCCCCTCAACCGAGCACGCTCCTTTTGACCTGGTCTCTTACGACGGAAGCAAGTTCGTAAGGATTCAGGTGAAGTATAGGAGCTGTGTCAGGGGCGTTCTTCAAGTCAACCTCATCAACTGGTGGGCGGACAGGAACGGCTCTCACGGTAAGCCAATAGACAAGGGTCAGGTCGATGTATTCTGCGTCTACTGTCCTGAGACGGACAGATGCTACTACTTCAAGGCTGAGGACGCGAAAAAGTCGGTGACCTTAAGAGTCAGCGCTCCTAAAAATAATCAATCCAAGAACGTCAGGTTTGCGGATGATTACGCAGGGGTTCCGTAGAGGCCATACGCACCCGGGCTGAAATGCCCAAGATATGGTCCAGACCACAACCCGACGGCGGGGCCAGGGAAACCTGGAGTGGCAGGCTAAGCAGAGGGTCGCTGGTTCGAGTCCAGCCGGGGGCATCGTTGGCGAACGAGCGGCGCGGGCAACTTGTCAGTGCCAAGTGCGGTTGGTAGTATTGAGTTTCCGTTCGCTTCCCCTTCGTGGCGGCCATAGCTCAGTCGGTTAGAGCGCCTGACTGTGGATCAGGAGGTCGCGGGTTCGAACCCCGCTGGCCGCCCCTTCAATTTTCCAGAGCGTGCGGCGTATTCTCTCGCCGCAATCCCGTCCCCGGACAGAAGGCTTCCTCGTAGATGAAAGTGCCGCAGTTTAGACTCTTCGGGTTCAGGCGGCCACGCGAGGTCGTCGGGTCGGCGCTGGGCAAGTTGGAGAAGACGGTGATGGAGGAGGCGTGGCGGCGCGGGCGCGTGAGCGCGAGCGACATCTACCGCGCCTTCGGCGAGCGCACCGCCTACACGACGTGGATGACGACGCTCGACCGGCTCTTCAAGAAGGGTCTGCTCGCGCGCGAGAAGGACGGGCGCGCCTACGTCTACTCGCCGCGCGTGTCGCGCGAGGAGTTCGAGCGCGGCGTGGCCGAGGACGTGCTCGGCGACCTTCTGGGGCGCAGCGGCGGGGCCGAGCCCCTGCTCGCCTGCATCGTGGACGCGGTGAGCGAGCACGACCGCGCGCTCCTCGACGAGCTGCAACGGCTGGTCGAGGAGAAGCGACGCGAGCTGGGCGAAGGGGAGTGAAAGGGCCTTGTACGCGCTGCTCTGCATCTGCCTGACGCTCTCGGCGCTGCTGGCCGTTAACGCGCTCGCGTCGGCGCTGGCCTGCGTCGTGTGGCGCGCGCTCGCGCCGCGCGTGCGGGGCCGGGGCGCG
>DATMVD010000011.1:0-16331 GCA_035563535.1 Pyrinomonadaceae bacterium
GGCCGCGGCCTGGCTCGCGGGCGCGGCCGAAGCGGCGGCGGCCTCCTGCTTCGGCGGCTCGGCCTTCGGCGCTTCGGCCGCCGGGGCGGACGCGGACGCGGCCTCGCCGGCCTCGCCGATGTAGGCGACGACCTTGTTGACCTCGACCGTGTCGCCCTCCTTGAAGAGGACTTCGGTCAGCGTCCCGGCCGCGGGGGAAGGAATCTCCGCGTCAACCTTGTCGGTCGAAATCTCGAAGAGCGGCTCGTCGCGCTCGACCTGCTCGCCGACCTTCTTCAGCCAGCGCGTAATCGTCCCCTCCGCGATGGACTCGCCCATCTGCGGCATCACCACTTCCGTTGCCATATGCTCACTCCGTTCGCGTGAACCGTGACGGGAGCGTGAGCCGTGAACCGTGAACCGTGACAAGAAAGAACTGCCTTCCTCTTGTCACGGTTCACGGTTCACGGCTTTTTCTTGTCACGGTTTACGGTTTACCGTTTACGGCTTTATTCCGCCGTCGTCGGGTCGATCATGCGCTTGATTTCCGAGACGCGGTTGGCGGGGAAGCCGCCGCGCTGCGCGTGCTCGCGGACGGCCGCCTCGTCCGGGGCGATGTAGACGCAGTAGACCTTGTCGCCCGTGACGTAGCTCTCGACCCACTGAATTTTAGGCCCCATCTCTTGCAGCACGCCGCAGGACTTCTGCGAGATGGCCTGCAACTCCTCCGGCTTCAGGTCGCCCGCGCCGGGGATTTCGCGCTCGATGAGAAACTTCGGCATGAATCGCTCCTTTATAGCCGTCAGCGTTCGGCGACCAGCTTTCAGCCGGACAAAGACAGCCGGGTTAAAAATCAAATGACCTCTTCCGCCACGAAGATTGGCTGAGCGCTGAACGCTGACGGCTTCAATACGCCGCCAGCCTGCGCGCGGCCTCCAGAACGTCCTTGACCTGCGGCAGGTGGTACTCTTCGAGCGGCGGCGAGTAGGGCACGGGCGTGTCGGTCGCCGCCACGCGCACGACCGGCGCGTCGAGCCACTCGAACGCCTCGCCCGCGATGGTCGCGGCGATCTCGCCGCCGATGCCGCCCGTGCGCGAGGCCTCGTGCAGTATCAAGACCTTGCTCGTCTTCTTCGCCGTCCGAAGTATTGCCTCCCTGTCCATCGGCGCGAGCGTCCGCAGGTCTAAGACCTCGACGTCGAGCCCCTCCTTCTCCAACTCCTCGGCGGCGTCGAGCGCCGTCAGCGTCTGCGCGCCGAAGGTGATGACGGAGAGGTCGCGCCCTTCGCGGCGCACGCGCGCCTTGCCGATCTCGACCGTGTAGTCCTCTTCGGGGATCTCCTCGCGCAGGCGCGGCAGGCGGTAGAGCTTCTTGTGCTCGAAGAAGAGGACGGGGTCGGGGTCGCGGATGGCGGCCTTAATCAACCCCTTCGCGTCGTAGGCGGTCGAGGGCTCGACCATCTTGAGCCCCGCCGTGTTGAGGAAGAACGCCTCGGCGTTCAGGCTGTGGAACGGCCCCGAGTGGACGCCCGCGCCGCAGGGGCCGCGGAAGACGGCGGCGATGCCTGCGCCCCAGCGGTAGCGGCACTTCGCGGCGTAGTTCGTCAGCATGTCGAAGGCCGGCGAGATGAAGTCGATGAACTGGAACTCGGCGACGGGCCGCATCCCCATCAGCGCCGCGCCGCACGCCGCGCCGACGATGGCGGCCTCCGAGATGGGCGTGTCGATGACGCGCCCCTCGCCGAACTCGTCCAGGAGCCCGTCCGTCACCTTGAACGCGCCGCCGTAGACGCCCACGTCCTCGCCGATGAGGAACACGTCGGGGTCGCGCTCCATCTCCTCCCACAAGCCCTGCCGGATGGCCTCCACGAACGTCACCACCCCGCCGCGCTCCGGCCGGTTCGACCTGTGCTCTTTCTTCGTTGCCGTTGACATGTCTGCGTTTAGGCCCACGCCGTCGCCTTGACGTGCTTGCGGGCGATGTTTGGACTCTCCGGGTTAACAATTAGACGCTGCTGTTTGGGGTCAACAATCACGTCCAGGTCTTCCATTGGAATCGCGCCGAGCAACGGTTCGACGGCACCATGAAACATGATCGCGTCCACGGTGGCGCGGCGATTTCCGAACCGAATCTCTATGGGGCCGACGATCTTTACCTTGACTTCGCTCTCGTCGGCCAGGGTGCCTACTGTTTCACCCAGCACCGGGAGGTCGAGTTGCTGCTTGATCTGCTCGTTGACGACGAGCATGTACGAGCCGCTGCCTACCAACGCCGTGACGCGCATGCGTTTAATTTCGTTCTCCGGCAGGAAGCCGCGCCGGTTCAGCGCGAGGTCGTCGGCGCTGATGAGTTCGATGTCCGCGTAGGTGAGTCCCATCTTCTTCTCTCCGTAGTCACGGGGTTCGAGAGTCGAAGACGCTTGGCGGCGCGCCTTGTGTTTGGGTAACAGCATCTTTAGTTCTCCAAGACCTTCGGGCGGAAGGCCGGGGGGACGATTGAGTTGTCGAAGACGTTGTAGGCGGCCTTCTCGGGGTCGGGCATGGGCGAGCTTTCGGCCCAGGCCGAGTCCTCTTCGATCTCGCGGCGCACGTCGGCGACTATCTCGTCGAGTTTGTCGGCGGTGGCGACGCCTTTGGAAATCAAGTGGCGGTGGAAGCGGTCGAGGGGGTCGCGCTTCTCCCAGTGTTCGAGTTCGCCCGGGGGGATGTAGCGCTGGTCGTCGTGCTCGGCGTGCCCTTTGCGGCGGTAGGTCTTGGCCTCGATTATCACCGAGCCCCCGCCGCCGCGCGCGAACTCGGCCGCGCGCTTCATGACCTCGTAGCAGGCGACCACGTCGTTGCCGTCCACGACGTAGCCGGGGATGCCGTAGCCCGCGGCCTTGTCGGCGAGGTTGGCGACGGCCGTCTGCTTCGAGGTCGGCGTCGAGTAGGCGTACCAGTTGTGCTCGGCGACGACGACGAGCGGGAGCCTCTGGACGGCGGCGAAGTTCAGCCCCTCGTGGAAGGCGCCCGTGCTCATCCCGCCGTCGCCGATGTAGGCGACCGCGACCGTGTCGAGCTTCCGCATCCGCGCGCCGAGCACGATGCCGGTCATCACGGGAATCATGTCGCCGAGGTGCGAGATGGGGCCGATGAAGCCCTTCGACATGTCGCCGAAATGAATGTTTAAGTCGCGCCCCTCGGAGGGCCCCCAAGCCTTCGCCATGTACTGCGCGAAGATTTCGCGCGGCCGGATGCCCTTCACCAGGACCGCGCCGAGGTCTCGGATCAGAGGCGCGATGAAGTCCTGCTTTTGAAGGGCGTAGGCCGTGCCGACCGCGGTCGCCTCCTGGCCCAAAGAGCGGAAGACGCCGCCCACGACCTTCGTCTGCCGGTAGAGGTTGACGAGCCGCTCCTCGACGAGGCGCGTCAGTTGGAGCCAGCGGTAGAGTTCGAGCAACTGCTCGTTCGTCAGGGTCGTCTCGCCCGTGCAGATGACCTCGCCCTGCTCGTTCAGAGGGTCTGCGACCGACAGGGCCTCGGCGCGCGGCGGCGGGAGGAAGACGAAGGGCTCGGCCGCGGCGTCGTCGCCGTTCGAGCCCTTCGCCTGTTTCGTTTTACCCTTGCCGCCTCGCGGGGCGGCCTTAGTCGTGGGGGTCTCTTTCATAGAGCGAGTTAGAAATGGATGGTCAAACCGTGGATGCCTTCGGCGGCCTCCATGACGGCCTCGGAGACGGTCGGGTGCGCGTGGATGACGCGCCCCAGCTCGTCGGCCGTCGATTCGAGGTGGAGGGCGACGATGGCCTCGTGAATCATCTCGGTCGCGTGCGGGCCGACGATGTGGACGCCCAGCAGCTCGTCGTACTTCGTCTCGCTGACGACCTTGACGAACCCCTCCTCCTCGCCGAGGATGCGCGCCTTGCCCGAAGCGCTGAACGGAAACTTCGCCGTCTTCACGTCGTAGCCCAGCTCCTTCGCCTTCGCCTCGGTCAACCCCACCGACGCGACCTCCGGGTCGCAGTAGGTGCACGAGGGCACGTGGCGCAGGTTGATGGGCTGCGCCTTGTGGCCCGCGATCTGCTCGACGGCGAGGATGCCCTCCTTCGACGCGAGGTGCGCGAGCCACGGCGTCGGGATCACGTCGCCGATGGCGAAGACGTTGGGCTCGCCCGTGCGGCAGAACTCGTCCACCTGTATGGCCCCGCGCTCGACCTTGATCTTCGTCCCTTCGAGCCCGAGCCCTTCGAGGTAGGGCATGCGGCCGACCGCGACCAGAAGCATCTCGGCTTCGAGCGTCACGTCGCCGCCATTCGCGTCCTTGCCCGAGACGCGGACGCCCGCGTCCGTCTTCTCGACCTTTTCGAGCTTCGTCCCCGCCAGGCACTTGATGCCGCGCTTGCGGAACGACTGTTCGAGCGCCTTCGATATCTCCTCGTCTTCGAGCGGCATGATGCGCGGCAGAAGCTCGACGAGCGTCGTCTCCGCGCCGAAGCGCGAGTAGACGGAGGCGAACTCGGTGCCGACCGCGCCGGAGCCCATCACGATGAGCGACTTGGGAACCTTCTCCAATTCGAGGATGTGGTCGGAGTTGACGACGCGCTCGCCGTCGGTCTCGAAGCCGGGGATGGGGCGGACGACCGAGCCGGTGGCGATGATGATGTTCTTCGTGACGATGGTCTGCGCCTTGCCGTCCTCGCCCGTCACCTCGACCTTGCCGGGGAGCGCCAGCCTGCCCGCGCCCTTGAAGACCGTGATCTGGTTCTTCTTCATCAGGAACTCGATGCCCTTCGAGTTCTTGGTCACGACCTTCGCCTTGCGCTTCTGCACGTCCTCGAAGGCGAGCCGCACCTCCGAGACCTGCACGCCGAAGTCCTTGAGGTCTTTGTGCGCCTTCTCGTAGTAGTGCGCCGACATCAGGAGCTGCTTGGTCGGGATGCAGCCGCGCAGCGTGCACGTCCCGCCGAGCCGCTTGTCCTTCTCGACGAGCGCCACCTTCAGCCCGAGCTGCGCCCCGCGGATGGCGGCCACGTACCCGCCCGGCCCCGACCCGATCACCGTCACGTCGAACTGTTCCGTAGACAAATTGGTTCTCCTGAAAAAGCCGTGAACCGTGAACCGTAAACCGTGACAAGTGAAAGACAGTTTTATCTCGTCACGGTTTACGGTTCACGGTTTACGAGTCTGTTGGAAGTTTTGCAAACGGCATTATAGACGCCCGCGCCCGTTTACTCCAAAAGGGGTCTCCGGGTCAGCGGAAGAGCGCGTCGTAGTCGGCGATGAGCCGTTCGAGCCCCGCCTTCAACTCCGCGTCGCGCGCCGCCTCGTCCGCGTACTTGAGCTGAAGCCGGTGGACGCGGTCGGTGTTGTCCACCTCCGCTTCGAGCAGCCTAGCCTTCGACTGGGGGTCACGCTTGAGCGCGCCGACGAGCCCCGCGAGGTCGCCCTTGCGCGCGTCGAGCAGCGCCTGCGCCTCGGCCACGCCCGCCTTCGCCTCCCCCGCCTTCTCGACCTTCGCGAGCAGCTCGTCCGTGAAGGTGTTGAGCGACTTGAGGGCGGCGTCGGCCCCCTCGGCGCTCCCGACCCCCACGTCGCCCGCGCCCGAGCCGATGCCGCCCGAGCTGGAACTCGTGTAAGACCAGCGGCAGCCGGCGAGCGCGAGCCCGCACGCGAGCGCCGTCAAAGTGTGGGCGACCCTTCTACTCATCAAGACACTCCACAGGGAACCGGGGAAGCGCTATGATGTAGCAAACCGCCGAAACGAAAGTCAAACCCGAGGAGGCCGCGCCGCACGAGATGAAGCACACCGAAGGGTTCCTGAAGCTGGTGGACGACGCCAAATCGCGTGTCCGCGAGGTCACGGTCGAGCAGACTTTAGACCGGATGAAGCAGGGCGCGCGCCTCATCGACGTGCGCGAGGACAACGAGTGGCAGCAGGGCCGCGCCGCCGGCGCGGAGCACCTGGGCCGCGGCGTCATCGAGCGCGACATCGAGCGGGAAGTCCCCGAACACGGCGCGGAACTGATCCTCTACTGCGGCGGCGGCTACCGCTCGGCCCTGGCCGCCGACAACCTCCAGCGCATGGGCTACACCAACGTCTACTCGCTGGCCGGCGGGTGGAAGGCTTGGAACGACGCGGGCGCGCCCGTCGAGGGCGGGTCTTAAAGTCTGAAAGAGGAGGCACCCATGAAGCACGAGACATGCGCGCGCCGCCGCGCCCCTTACGCACTCCTGCCGCTCGCGGCGCTCGCGCTCCTGGCCTGCGCGCCGCGGGCGCGCGCGCAGCTCGACCCCGGGGCGGCCTACCGCACGCTGATGCAGCAGCGGATGGAGATGTCGGTGCGCGCCGTCACGGAGGCGCAGCGCCGCCGCTTCGAGGAGGGCAAGTCCGACACGCACTTCCCTTCCGACGCCAACAAGGCCGGGGCCAAACCGGGCACCGTGCGCGTCGTCTCGCCCGAGGAGCGGAAGGCGCTCGCGCACAACGAGCGCGGCCTCGGGCACTTCGAGAAGGGGCGCGTCGAGCAGGCCGTCAAGGAGTACGAAGAGGCCCTCCGCGCCTTCCCCTCGCTCGCCGCCGCGCACAACAACCTGGGGAGCGCGCACTTCGCCGCCGCGCGCTTCGAGGAGGCCGCGTCGGCCTTCCGCCGCGCCGCCGAGCTCGAACCGAACTACGGCCAGGCCCTCTTCAACCTCGCGCTCGCGCACCTCAAGCTCGGCCGCGAGCGCGAGGCCGACGCCGCCATCCAGGCGGCCGTGCGCGCCTACTACACCGCGGGCGACGAGCACTTCCGTGCGGGCCGCCTGAAGGAGGCCGAAGAGTCCTACCGCGGCATGCTCCAGATCGACCCCGAGTACGTGCCCGCACTCCTCCGCCTCGGCCTCGTCGCCAACGACACGCGCCGCTTCGAGGAGGCGGCCCACCACCTCCGCCGCGCCGCCGCGCGCGAGCCCGCCAACCCCTACGCGCACGAGGGACTCGCCGAAGCCCTCTACGGCCTGAACAAGTTCGACGAGGCCGCCGCCTCTGCCGACCGCGCCCTCAAACTCGCCCCCGACTCTGCGGGCGCGCACTACTTCGCCGGCCTCGCCCGCGCCGCGTCGGGACAACGCGACGCCGCCCTCAACCACCTCGCACGACTCAAGGAACTCAAGTCCGACAACTACGCCCAACTCCTCTCCGACTTCGTCGAGAAGAGGTCGCCCGGCAAGTAGTATTCGGGTGGCCGCGAACGGCCGCGATCTTTCCGGCGTAAGAGGGGGAGGAGGCTTCCGACATGATATACGTGCTCGCCCCCGTCCTGCTCCTGACCGCGTGGCAGTTCTTCCTGAGGGCCCGCCGTCAAGGGCTACTCCGGGTCTTGAAGAGCATCGCCGTCGCGGCCCTCTCGGGCTTACTCGCGGGCCTCTTCATCGGCCTGGGGGCCCGCGCCGGGATGGCCGCCATCGCCTTCGCCAACGGCGGCGCGCCGGTCTTCACGCTCGCCGGCTCCTTCGCCGTCGTCTCCACCTTCGCCAGTTACGGCATACCTCTAGGCGTCGTCTACGAAGGACTCTTCCGCCGCCTTCTCCGCTCTCACGGCCTGGCCTACGGCGGCCTCCTCATGCTCACCTCCTGGTACCCGCTCGCCCAGGCTGCCGCCCAACAACTCACGGGACAACCGGCCCTCATCCCCCTCATCCTCTTCTCCGGCCTCATCGTCGCCCTCATGTGGCTCCCCTTCGGCCTCACCCTCGAAGCCCTGCTCAAGCGCTGGCAGAGCCCGACCCTCGCGCCATCCTTGGCCACCACCGCCGCCTGACGACAGTCGAAGCCCGGCGTAAATATTTCTGCCACTTCTCTCTCGTTTCACTGTAGGATGAGGCGCAACGGAGGAAGAGCGGCGTGATGGACGCCTCACCTGATCTCTGGACATCCCTGCTTGACCTATGGGGCAAGCTGCGAGAAGGCGTTCGCGATAACATCATCGCCGACATCATCGTCGTGGTGCTGGTGGCTCTGGCGGGAATCTTCCGCAAAGCATTGCTGTCAGGGATTAAGGCTCTCTACGCGGGCATCAAACGGCTCTTCAGCAACCCCCCGTCTCCGGAGCTTCCGCCACCGGCGAGACACGAGGTTGTCATTAAAGTCGAGACGCCTCAACCGTCTCCCGCGCCGACGCAACACACGCCACCCCTACCTTCTCAGCCCGAGCCGAATTCAACGGTCAGCTTGCCCGAGATACCGCGCCACCCTGTCGGCTTCGTCCCCCGGCGCGACAAAGAAGATCGTGACATTCTGAACATCTTAAGAGGCACCCTAGCGCCGCGTGACAACCAGCTAGTTACTCTCTACGGGCCGGGCGGCGTCGGCAAGACGCGTCTCGCCGTCGAGGCGACGCGCCCGTCGGGCGAGGCTTTCGCGCAGCGCGTTGTCTGGGCGAGTGCTGACGGCCGCCCGGATTTTAAACTCTCCACGCTGCTCGACAGCGTCGCCCTGCAACTTGGGCGACGTGACTTGCTCACGCTCGCGCCCGAAGCGAAGGACGAACAGGTACGCGCGCTCGTCGTCGAAAGCCCGACGCTCGTTGTGCTCGACAATTTCGAGACGATAGTCCCCGACGAGCAGAGACTTATCGAGGCGTGGTTTGCCAAAGCACAGTGCTCGGCCCTGTTCACCTCACGGGACAAGATTACCGGCACGATTCCCATCTACGTTCCGGGCATGAAGCGCGACGAGGCGGAGGAGTTCCTGAGCAAGGTAGTCGCGCAGACACAAGACCCGCAGGTCTTTACCCCTGACGTACGCGAGCGTGTTTACGAGATGGCGGAGGCCAACCCGCATGTCATGCAGTGGATAGTAGGACAGATTGATGAGGCGCGCGTCCCGGGCAGGGTGTTTGAGGAGTTGGCCGTGGGCGAAGGCGCCGCCGCCGAGCGTGTCTTCGAGCGCTCCTTCAAACTGCCGCAGTTGGGCGACGACGGCCGCGACGCACTGCTCGCCCTCTCGCTCTTCGCGCCGAGCGCGCCACGCGAGGCGCTGGCGGAGGTCGCGGGATTCGGCAACGACTGGGAAAAGAGGCTAGACATGGCGGTCAAGAGCCTGCACGCGCTATGGCTCGCCAAGGGCGTGGACGGCAACCGCCGCCTCACCGTCGAAGGCTTGACGCGCAGCATGGCCGCCTCCCGCCTCTCGAAAGACCCGCGCGGCAACGAGTTCCGCCGCCGCTTCGTCGCCTACTTCCTCCGCTACGCCGTAGAGCGTGAAGAACCGGCCCCCGAAAACTACGACGCGCTGGAAGTGGAGAAGGATAATCTGCTGGGCGCGTCGGAGGTGGCTTTCGCTTCCGGGGACTGGGGGAGCGTGACGCGAATGGCATACGCTCTGGCGAGAGGTGCTACAGGAATGCTGAGCGTGCGCGGCTACTGGGGTGAAGCAGTAAAGTTTGGTGAACAGGCGCTTCAGGCAGCACGTGCTTTACAGGATGAAGGGCAGATTGCAGGTCTCTCGCACAATCTAGCCATAATGTATCAGAACCGCGGGGAGGTAGCTGAAGCGCGCCGCCTATTCGACGAGAGCCTTGAGATCACGAGGAGACTTGGCTATCAGGGCGTCGTCGCCAGCACACTGTACCACTTGTCGATTCTCGCGCAGGAACAAGGCGAACTCGAACAGGCGCGCCGCCTCTTAGATGAGAGCCTTGAGATTGCGAAGAGGCTCGGTGACCAAGGCGGCGTCGCCATCGTCCTCCACCAGTTGGCGATACTCGCGCAAGGTCGGGGTGAACTCAAAGAGGCACACCGCCTTTACGACGAGAGCCTTGAGATCGAGAAGAGGCTCGGCAACCAAAGTGGGATCGCCATTTCTCTGCACCAATTAGGCAGGCTCGCAGAGAAACAAAGCGAGATCGTAGAGGCGCGCCGCTTCTACGACGAGAGCCTTGAAATAAAGAGGAGGCTCGGCAACCAAGGGGGCGTCGCCCTCACCCTGCACGCGTTGGGCAGGCTCGCAGAGAAGGAAGGTGATAATGAGGGGGCGGCACGGTTGTTTCGTGAGTCTCTGAGTATCTTTGAGAGACTCGACTCGCCGCATGCGGAGATTGCGCGGCGGAGTTTGGCGAGGGTGGGGGGCGAGGGTTCGTGAGGGAGGTCGGGGGGTTGTCGTGTGAGGGGTTTGATGTTCTGCTTGCCGGAAGGAATTTTTGAGGCGCGGAGAGGATATTTCCGGCGGGCGGGATGCTTTTGCGGCGCGCGGGCATAGTGTTCCGTTTGATGGGCATGGCATGCCCGCGCGAGAGTATGCTATGTCCGCGTGGGGGTATGCTATGTCCCCGCGTGGGCATGGCATGCCCTCGCGCGGGCATAGCGTTCCGACGCACGGGGATGTTGTGCGGGCGGGCGGGCGGCGTGTTCGGGGTGTAAAAATTACTGTTGCAAGGGGCGCGGGTGGTGATTATTATGCGGGCGAACCTCACTACCTTTTCTCTTTCTCACGAAAGGATGAAACAGTATGGCTAGGAACGAAGAGAAGCGCCTTAAGCCCGCGTTGATTGAGGCGGATGAGAGTTCGTACGCGGCTTTGCAGGCGATGGCGGGGTATAGTCCGGCGAATCAGGTATACGCGCTGGGGGCGATTACGGGGGTGTACGAGTCGTTGCGGGGTGCGTGGACGGCGGAGGCGCAGGCGGAGGCGGCGTACGCGGCGGCGCGCGACAACGCCGTGGCGAGGGAGTGGGAGTTTCATAACCTGATTCTGGGCGCGAAGGATCAGGTGACGGCGCAGTTCGGGCGGGACTCGAACGAGGTGCAGGCGATTGGGCTGAAGAAGGCTTCGGAACGCAAAGCGCCACAGCGCAGGAAGACGGGAGGCGGGACGAGTAGTTCATAGGCGGCAACGCCTCACCGTGATGCACGGGCGAAGGGGGCGCGGAATCCGCGCCCCCTTCGCCCGTGCGCGTTGTGCACGCGCGTTAATGTGTGCGGCTTCGCTTAAACTTTGTGCCGGGGTTTGGCCGGGAGTTTGGCGGGCAGGTCGAGTTCGTCGTTGGCGAGCACGTCGAGGCAGACGCCCGCGGCCTCCGCGTACTTCAGGAGAATGGGCAGAGGGGGTTCGCGCTCGCCTAACTCGTAGCCGGAGACGTTGCTCTGATAGATGAAGTCCTCAAGCCCCAGGTGTTTTAAGAACTCGTTCTGAGAGAGGCCGAACGCCTCCCTGATGTGGCGCAGTTTTTCGGCCAGGCGCTCCGGCCTGTGGCGCGGCCTCCTTCCCATTCTGTGTTGCTTAAATTTTATGCTTTGGCTTCGCCGGAAGCCTGGCGGGCAGATCAAGTTCGTCGTCAATCAGCACTTCCACGCACACACCCGCGAGGCGCGCGTACTTGAGCAGTATCGGCAGCGGCGGCTCTCGCGTTCCCAACTCATAACCCGAAACGGCGCTTCGGAAGTGGCTCTCGCCCAGTTCCAACTGCGCGAGCATCCCGTCTTGCGAGAGGTCAAGTGCGAGGCGGATTTGCAAGAGCTTTTCCGCCAGCCTGTCAGGTTTAGGACGTGCCCGCGAACCCATCAGGAGCCACCCCCTGACGGATTCGACACGAAGTCTCGCTTGCCTTTAGACGCAATTGCGTCTAAAATCCGATTGCGTAACTGATTCGCCGTGAGTAGGAACCTTCCTTGCTCAACGGCGATGCTCATCACTGAGGGTGAGCTACGCTTCGCATCCGACCCGTTGCCTTATCAAAGACCGGCGGGAATATACCACAGGAGTCTCACATGGGCATTTTGGTAGGCCGTCAGTAACGGGGGGCGCGTAAGGGCAACGCTACCCCGCGCACGCCCGCGCCTCAAGCGGGCTGTGCCGGGAGGCCGCGCGCGTGGGGTACGTCGCGCGGCCTCCGCGTATCTGTTCGGCGTCAGAGCTTAGCCAGCACTTCGGCCTCGCGCTCGGGGGGCAGCGCGCCGACCCACACGTCCGAGACCGCGCCGCGTTCGAGCATGATGAGCGTGGGCGTGCCCGACACGTCGAGCGCGGCGGGGTGCGCCCGCGTGACCTGCTCGACGGCGACGCCCAGTTCGCCGAGGTAGCGCCGCCCCTCCTCCGCGTCGTGCGGCACGACGGCGAAGAGCTTCACGCGCCCGCCGCGCGCCGCCGCCTCGCCCGCGAGCCTCCGGTAGAACGGCGCGCTCTCGGTGCAGAAGCGGCAGTCCTTCGATACGACGATCAGCAGCGCCCGCTCCTCGCCCGCCAGATTCAGGCCCGCGAGCTCGACCCGCGTGCCGACCTCCGGCCCGCGCGAGCGCTCCGCCGCGCCCGCCCAGAGATACTGTCTCGCCAGCACCGCGCAGACCGCCACAGCCACCAGCACGATGGCGACGTTGACCAACGCCTCCGCCTTCCGCGTCTTGTTCTGCATGAGGTTAATCGCTCCCGTCGTCGCTGGAGGCCGCGCGCACGCGGCCCCTGTAGAAGTACCGCGCCGCGCGGGCCGAAGACCTGCCGTTTTAAAGGCCGGGACTCCGACCCGCGGCCGGCGCGACCGCACCGCACGCGGCGCTACCAGCTACAACACTCAATCGAGCAGCGCACGGCCGCGCGCCTGCACGCGCGCCGGCAGTCCCACTGGTACTCGGGCGGGTAGAACTGGCACTCGTATTCGCACGCCTGCCCTTCGATGCCGCAGCCG
Organism: Pyrinomonadaceae bacterium; assembly: GCA_035563535.1. Lineage (GTDB taxonomy): Bacteria > Acidobacteriota > Blastocatellia > Pyrinomonadales > Pyrinomonadaceae > QHXN01. The sequence goes on from DATMVD010000011.1 coordinate 12,615, forward strand.
CAGAGGTCGCCCGAGCAGGCGCGGGCGTTGTCGCTCGTCGAGACCGACACCAGCAACGTTACGAGGAGGAGCAGCAGCAGGAGCTTCTTTCTTAACATCGGTTTTCTCCTTTGTGTTGTAAGGCCGGAGTTGACGCGGGGCCGTGCGCGAATCGGAACCCTGTGGGCGCGGGTTCCTGCGAGGCAGGGCGGGGCCGCAGCTTCGGGGGAACTTGGGCCGGAATCTTCGGCGGCCCGACGCCCCGAAGCCCTGCGGGCGTCCGAACTGTTCGCACACATTCCTCGTCGTGGGGAGACGTTCGGAGCCTCAGTCTACGCGCCGCGCGCCGCGCCATGAACAGACTTGTGTCGGGACGGACGCGCCCCGTGATGAGTCGGATTAGTCGTTGATAGGATGGTTCGGGGGGGCTTGCCGCTGACGTGTGACGGGCGGTGGGTGTAAAATTGGATGGGTGAAGGTCTCTTACTTTCTTGAAGGATGAACCCTCTTATGACTAAGGAAGCGGCGGAGCAGAGGGCGGCGAACACAAGGGTCGAGTCGGACTCGATGGGCGAGATCGAGGTGCGTGCGGACAGGTATTGGGGGGCGCAGACGGAGAGGTCTCTGCACCACTTCAACATCGGGTTCGACGTGATGCCGAGGGAGATGGTGCGGGCGCTTGGGCTGCTTAAAAAGGCAGCGGCGCTGGTGAACGAGGAGTTGGGGAAGCTGGCGTCGGACAAGGCGCGTCTGATTGAGAGGGCGGCGGACGAGGTGATTGAGGGGAAGCTGGACGAGCACTTCCCCCTGCGCGTGTGGCAGACGGGCAGCGGCACGCAGACGAACATGAACGCGAACGAGGTCATCTCGAACCGCGCCATCGAGCTCGCCGGGGGCGAGATGGGGTCGAAGCAGCCCGTCCACCCGAACGACCACGTCAACATGTCGCAGTCGTCGAACGACACCTTCCCGACGGCGATGCACATCGCCGCGGCCGAGCAGATGCGGAAGCTCATCCCCGAAGTCGAGCGCCTGCGCGCCGCCATCGACGCGAAGGCGAAGGAGTTCTGCGACGTGGTCAAGATCGGACGGACGCACTTGCAGGACGCGACGCCTTTGACCGTGGGGCAGGAGTTCGGCGGGTGGGCCTCGCTGCTCGAAAGAGACATCGAAAGGCTCGAAGCCGTCATGCCAGGGCTCTACGACCTCGCCATCGGCGGGACGGCCGTGGGGACGGGCCTGAACTCGCACCCGGAGTTCGCCGAAAGGGCGGCGGCGAAGATCGCGGAGCTGACGGGGCTGCCGTTCAAGTCGCACCCGAACAAGTTCGCGGCGCTCTCCGCGCACGACGAGATGGTCTTTGCGAGCGGCGCGCTGAAGACGCTCGCGGGGTCTTTGATGAAGATCGCGAACGACGTGCGCTGGCTCGGGTCGGGGCCGCGGGCGGGGATCGGCGAACTGGTGCTGCCCGAAAACGAGCCGGGCTCCTCGATCATGCCGGGGAAGGTGAACCCGACACAGTCGGAGGCGTTGACGATGGTCGCCGTGCAGGTGATGGGCAACGACGCGGCCATAGGGTTCGCCGGCTCGCAGGGCAACTTCGAGCTGAACGTCTTCAACCCCGTGATGATTCACAACCTGCTCCACTCCATAAGGCTTTTGAAGGACGCGTGCCGCGGCTTCGTGGACTTCTGCATCCAGGGCCTGGAGCTGAACCGCGCGCGCATCGACGAGAACCTGCGCCGTTCGCTCATGCTCGTCACGGCCCTCAACCCGCACATCGGCTACGACAACGCCGCACGGATCGCCAAGAACGCACACAAGAAGGGCATCAACCTGCGCGAGTCGGCCGTCGAGCTGGGACTGTTGACCGCCGAGCAGTTCGACGAGTACGTCAAGCCCGAAGAGATGACGCACCCGTAAACAGAACCGCGAGCGGTAGCGAGCGGGTGCGGGTGACTTCAGACGCGTCTCTGAAGTCACCCGCACCCGCTCGCTACCGCTCGCGGTTCTGTTACGAACTATCGGGGCGGCGTCCGCATCTAATTTCCGGCGTGCGGTTGGCCCCGGCGGCGCTTGCGGGTCGCCCTTTGAAGGCTTATATTTCGCGTTTCCGGCGGGCGGCGCTTAAGTCGCCTGTTGCGGCAGAGAGGGTTAAAGATGACGACAGCGGTTGAGACTCTTGAGGTGAAGGAGCAGGCGCCCGCGCTCGAAGACTACTTCGGGCTGTCGGAGGCCGAGCTGTACGAGCGCATCGAGGCGGCGCGGAAAGTTCTGGGCCCGCGCCTCGTCATCCTCGGCCACCACTACCAGCGCGACGACGTCGTGCGCCACGCCGACTACACGGGCGACTCCTTCAAGCTCGCCAAGCTCGCGGCCGAGCGCCCCGAGGCCGACTACGTCGTCTTCTGCGGCGTCCACTTCATGGCCGAGTCGGCCGACATCCTCAAGCCGGGCGACCAGAAGGTCATCCTGCCCGACCTCGGCGCGGGCTGCTCGATGGCCGACATGGCGACGGCCGAGCAGGTCGAGGACGCTTGGGAGCAGTTGCGCGCCGTCGGCATCCTCGACGAGTTCAAGGTCGCGCCCGTCACCTACATGAACTCTTCGGCGGCCATCAAGGCTTTCTGCGGCGAGCACGAAGGCGTCGTCTGCACCTCGTCGAACGCCGTCCCGCTCTTCGACAAGTATCTGAAGGAGGCCGACAAGCTCTTCTTCTTCCCCGACCAGCACCTCGGCCGCAACACCGGCGTCAAGTTCGGCATCCCCCTGGACGAGATGGCGCTCTGGGACCCGAACAAGGAACTCGGCGGGAACACCGTCGAGCAGTTGCGCGGGGCGCGGCTCATCCTCTGGAAGGGCCACTGCTCCGTCCACGGCCGCTTCCGCCCGTGGCACGTGGACGCCATCCGCAAGGAGGTGCCGGGCATCAAGGTGCTCGTCCACCCCGAGTGCGAGCGCGAGGTCGTCGAGAAGAGCGACCTCAACGGCTCGACCGAGTACATAATCAAGGCCATCGAGGAGGCGCCCGCGGGCTCCGCCTGGGCCGTCGGCACCGAGGTCAACCTCGTCCAGCGGCTCGCCGGGCAGCACCCGGACAAGGACATCCGCCTGCTCGCCCCCGACCTCTGCATGTGCGCCACGATGTACCGCATCGCGCCGCAGAACCTCGCCTGGGCGCTCGAATCGCTCGTGCAGGGCCGCGTCGTCAACCAGATCACCGTAGACGACGAGACCGCCCGCTGGGCGCGCGTCGCCCTCGACCGGATGCTTGCTATCAAGTAAATGGTGAATGGTGAATGGTGAATGGATGAAGGCAGTTTCCATTCACCATTCACTATTCACTATTCACCAAACTATGGCTGACCCGAACGACCGCGTGCCCGAGAACGTGCCAGGCACTTATTACGTGGACACGAACTGCATCGACTGCGACGTGTGCCGCGACACCTCACCCGAGAACTTCACGCGCGCCGACCGCGGCGGCTACTCCTTCGTCTTCAAACAGCCCCAATCGGACGCCGAGCGCGCCCTCTGCGAAGAGGCGCTCATGGCCTGCCCCGTCGAGGCCATCGGCAACGACGGATAGTGAATGGTAAATAGTAAAACATCCCCACCGCAAGCGGTGGGGCTTTCGCCGGATTCACCCGAACAGGTCTAGCTGCGGGTCTTCGGCCTCTTTGTGACGGCGGATGTACTTGCGTATCACTTCCGCCGTCACCTTGTCCCCCACGGTCC
>DATMVD010000012.1:0-18404 GCA_035563535.1 Pyrinomonadaceae bacterium
GGCCGCGCGACGCTCCTCCGCGCGCGCGACCGCCTGCGCGCGGCGCGCGGCGCGCCAAGCCTGGAAGCGCTCGAAGGTCTTGCAGAAAGTGCCCGAGGGGTTCGTGACCGCCGCCGCGGTGCGCTCGTAGGCGGCGACGAAGGAGAAGTTGGTGGCGAGCAGGAGCCCGACCGCGGCCGCGGCCGCGAGCATCACGGTCGCGCCCACCGTGTTGAGCACGCCCTTCAGGCTCTCGGCGCAGAGCACGCCGACGAAGCCGCCCGCGTTGAAGCTGTGGTCGAAGAGCGGCTCGGAGACGTAGAGCGCGAGCAGCGAAGAGGCAGCGAGCGTGAGCGCCGTCAAGCCTATGACGCGCGAGAGCGGCGCGTGAATCCGCCGCGTGCGGAAGCGCCGCCACGCGGCGGCGACCAACAGCAGAGGCACGAGCGCGGCGGCCAGCCCGAACGTCTGGAAGAGCGCCGCGGCGACGTTCGCCCCGACGCGCCCCGTCCAGTTGCGCGCCGACGCGGCCCCGGCCGAGACCCACGAAGGGTCGTTCGGGCTGTACGAGACGAGGCAGAGGGTGAGGAGCGCGCTCAGCGCGAACAGCGCGATGGCGACGATCTCGTTGCGCCTCGTGTTGCGCGGCTGCGCGCCGCCCGACCTCATCCTCACGTCGGCCTGTGCTGTTGCCATAGTCACTCCGGTTCCAGGCGCGGCACGGCCTTCGGTCGCGGCGTTCCTCGCAGACGGCGCAAAGCGGCCGTCGGCCTTCGCGGAACTCGAAGACGGCGTACCACTGGGTGCGTCAACGAACTACGTCGACGCGCTTGTTGATTGCCGGGGGGGCAACACGTTGCGGCGTGCCGTTGTGAGAGCCCGACCGACCCTCGCCCGGAACGGCACCGCCGCGCGAGGGGCTTTCGGAAGCGGATGATAACCGAAAGTCTCATCCGCTTCCACGAGAATCGTTCGCCCTTCCTAATTTCAAGCCGCGCGGCGCGCGAGCAGGTACGCCTTGATGAAGTCGTCGATGTCTCCGGCCAGCACCGCGTCCACGTCGCCGCGCTCGACCTTGGTGCGCGCGTCCTTGACCATGCGGTAGGGCGCGAGCACGTAGTTACGTATCTGCGAGCCGAAGGAGATGTCGGCCTTGTTCGCTTCGAGCGCGGCGGTCTCGGCCCGCCGCTTCTCAAGCTCGAACTCGTAGAGCTTCGAGCGCAAGACCTGCATCGCCACCGCGCGGTTCTGGTGCTGCGAGCGCTGGTTCTGGCAGGCGACGACGATGCCGGTCGGCAGGTGCGTGATGCGCACGGCCGAGTCGGTCGTGTTGATGTGCTGGCCGCCCGCGCCCGTCGAGCGGTAGGTGTCAACCCGCAAGTCCTTCTCGTTGATCTCGACCTCGATGTTCTCGTCGATCTCGGGCGAGACGAAGAGCGAGGCGAAGGAGGTCTCGCGCGTCCCCGTGCCGTAGGGCGAGATGCGGACGAGGCGGTGGACGCCGGCCTCGGCCGAGAGCAGGCCGTAGGCGTACTCGCCCTCGACGCGGAAGGTCGCGCCCTTGATGCCCGCCTCCTGGCCGGGCTGCATGTCGAGCACCTCGGCTTTGAAGCCGCGCTTCTCGGCCCACTTCAGGTACATCTTCAGGAGCATCTCGGCCCAGTCCTGCGCGTCCGTGCCGCCCGCGCCCGACTGTACAGAGCAGATGGCGTTGAGCGCGTCGTGCTGGCCCGAGAGCAGCATCTCGGTCTCGGCCCCGGCGACATCGGTTTCGAGCCTCTCGATAAGCTCGCGCAACTCCTTCGCGCTCGACTCGTCCTCGGCCGCGAATTCAAAGAGCACTTCCGCGTCGGCGACCGAAGACTCGAAACCCTCCTGCCGCCTGATGACTCGTTCGAGGCGGCTGCGCTGCTGGAGGACTTTCTGCGCGGCCTCCTGGTCGTTCCAGAAGTCGGGCTCCGACGCGCGCGCTTCGAGTTTAGACAACTCCTCGCGCTTCGCCGCTACATCAAAGAAACCTCCCGAGCTGTTCGACGCGCGTGCGCAACTCCTCGGCCCGCTCGCGCAGGTCACGGTCTTCGCTGTCACTCAACTGCAAGGCTCTCGACATTCGACCTCCAAACGACTCCCGGCGGGAATAAAGATTCTGCTACAGGCTCAGCGCGCCCCTACTCCTCCTCAACGTCAACGCCAGCGCGAACAGGCTGACGGCGGAGCAGGCGAGGGCGAGCGCGTCGCCGAAGCGTGTGTAAAAAGTCTGACTGCCGACGGTGCGCGCGACCGGCCACGCGCGCACGGCCTCGACGAAGCGGCCCGTCTCGTCCGAGACGCGCCCGCGCTCGTCGATGCGGGCGCTGACGCCGGTGTTCGTGACGCGCAGGAGTGGCCTTCCCGTCTCGGCCGCGCGGAAGACCGCGTTCGAGAGGTGCTGCCTCAGGATCGACGTGTCGCCCTGGTACGCGTCGTTCGTCATCTCAATGAGCACGTCCGCGCCCTCTAACGTTAGCCGGCGCGTGATGTCCGGGTACGCCGACTCAAGGCAGATGAAAGTGCCGGCCTTCGGACTCTGACCCGCACCGCCCAGAGGGATCAGCGTGTAACGCTCGCCCGGCGTGAAGTCGCCGACCACTCCGCCGAGCATCCCGACGCCGGGCAGCCAACTCGGCAAGGGCACGTACTCGCCGAACGGCATCAGGCGAATCTTATCATACTGCGCCGCGAGCAGACCTTCTTCGTTAACTAATACCGCCGCGTTGTAGCCGCCCCCGCCCGCCGCGGGCTCCAAAGAGTTGAAGAGCAGAGAGACGCGGCGGCTGCCGACGTAACTTTTTAAGTCTTCGCGGAAGCGCCGGTCGCGTTCGAGCGTGAAGTTCATCGGCGACTCGGGCCAGACCACGACCCGCGGAAGCCCTTCGCCAGCCCCGCCGAGCGCGCGCAGCCCCTCGTCGCTCAGCTCGAAGTGTCTGCGGCGGAGCGCCTCGTACTCCGACTCGCCGCGGTTGAAGTTCGGGATGACGTTCGGCTGCACGGCCACGACGTGTGCGGAAGGCGCGCGCTCCGTCCCCGGCGCTTTCGTCAACGACGCGCCGTAAACGATGAGTGCCACGCACGCCGTGACGGCGAGCGAGGCGAGAGTGCCGCGCACGCTCCTCTTCAATAACGCGTAGGCGACCGCGGCGTTGAAGGCCAGGACGAGGAAGCTCACGGCGTAGACGCCGCCGAAGCGCGCCGACTGGATGAGCGCCGGCTGGAACGCCTGCGAGTAGCCGACCGCGTTCCAGAGTTGCCCGATGACGCCGAGCCTCGCCCACTCGCACGCGACCCACACGAAGGGCGCGAGCAGGAGCGCGGCCGTGCCCCTTCGCCCGCACAGACGCGCGAGCGTGCCCGCCGCCAGGGCGGGGAAGAAACCGCCCGCCGCGGCCGGCGGCAGCAGCAGCGCGTAGGCCAGCGGCGCGGGTATCCCCGCGTAGTGAATCATCGGGTAGGTCAGCCAGTAACAGCTCGCGTAGAAGAAGAGCGTCCCCGCGAGCCATCCCGAAAAGAATGACTGCGCCGCGCGCGGCACGCGGCCGACGTTAAAGAGCAGGGGGACGAGGGCGACCCACGCGAGCGGCCACAGGCCGAAGTCCGGGAAGGCTAAGACGAGGAGCAGCGCCGAGGCGACGGCGCAGTAGACTTCGGCCGGCGACGGCATGAGCGAGCGCGCGCGCGGGAGCCAACCGTCCAGGCGTGAGCGGCCCGCCGCATCTGTGGAAACGGTCTCCCGCACGCCGCGAGTTTAACAGAGCCGGGCGGGGGCGTCGCAAGGGTTCGGGCTCAGTCGGATGGGTGTTAATCCGGTGGGGAAAATTTTTCTGAAATGGGTAAAGCGCTGCGGCAAAACGTCGGCCGTCGAAGGTCAGAACGACGTAAAACGTCACCCCCCGGGTGACAAATTTTGTCGAAATGACATGTTCGTGTTGCCGCCGAGAGACAGCCCGCGTGTTTGCGGTTGACAGACTGTCGCCGCGGGTTGACACCTAAAGACTTCGGAAAAACGTAGGGAATTTCGAGTCTGGGAAAAATCTGTCCCAAAAGCGAGAGAACCCGGCCGGGAGGCCAGGTTCTTGATAGGTAGGGGATTTGTAGGGACGCTCGGCGGGCGGCTGGCGTAGCGGCAGGCCACGCTCAGAGAAGTGATGGCGGCGGGGTCACGGTTCAACTTCCTCCGTGCTTGCCGACATTCTCTAAAGCAGTTCGCGTGCCACAAAGGAGGCCGCGCCGGACGTTTCCAGGAAAGCCGCCCCCGCTTTTCTGGAAGGGGTCAACTTCCCCCCCCTCCTCTTAGAGTCTCAGCTCAACGGCTCGACCTCCAGCACACAGCCGCTCGCGCCGACCACTCGCACCTTTGAACCGGCGCGCCCGACCGTCGCTTCGCCGCGCACGCGCGCACGCCACAGCTCGCCTTCAATTAACACGAACCCTTCGGGCTCAAGCGCGCGCTCGACCGACGCGACGCGCCCGACGAGGTTCAGGGGCAGCCGCGAATACTTCCGTTGACGTGAAGCGTGGACGACGTACGCGAGGAGGGCGACGCCGGGCGCGGCAATGATGAGCAGTGAGATGAGCGGCAGCAGTCGCATCCTTCGAGGGCAAACAGGTCAGAACCGCCCGCGGTAGCGGGTGGGCCTTTGTTACCCGACAGCGCCGATTAAGTATGCCCCACCCGCTACCGCGGGCGGTTCTGACCGCTATTACTTGATGCCGACTTGCAACTCGCGCTGGAGGGCGATGGCCTCTGGGTTGTTCGGGTCGATCTGGACGGCGCTCTGCATGTAGGCGGTCGCCTGCGCGCGGTCGCCGCGCTCTAAGAAGATGCGGCCGAGCAGGATGTGCGCGTCGATCAGCTTGTGCTCGGTGTCCCAGAAGATGGAAGCCTTGAGCTGGCTGATGGCCGGGGCCAGTTCGCCGCGCCGCATGTAGATGCGGCCCGTGAGCAGGTACGCCTCGGCGTTCATCGGCTCGACGCGGACGACGTTGCGCAGTTCCATCAGGGCCTCGTCGTCGTGGCCCGCGGTGTAGAGTTCGCGCGCCTTGGCGAGCAGGTCCTGCGCGGTCGCGCCCGGCGCGTCCGTCACCGTCGGCCTCTGCGAGGCGACGTAGTCGGCGCGGTTGAAGCTGCCGCTCAGGTGGACGGAGAGGAGCGAGACGGTCTGCGACTTCTCCCACTCGGTCTGCGCGCGGCCGTAGGAGGCGAGGAGCTTGCGCGCCTCGTTGTCGTTGGCGGCGGCGGCCTCCGCCTGGCCGGTCTTCTCGAGCATCTTGGCGAGGAGGAAGAGCGCCTCGGCGTGGCGCGGGTTCTCTCTGACGACCGCGCGGAGCTGCTCGGCCGCCTCCGGGAACTTGCCCGAGAGCGCGAGCGCGTAGGCGTAGTTGTAGCGCACCGTCGGGCCTTCGGCCGACTCCGCGGGCGCGCTCTCGACGGCGCGGCTGAGGAAGTTGGCCGCCTGCTTCAGGAGCGCCTCGCGCTTCGGCGCGCTCTTCTCCGCGATGGCCGCCTTGGTCGAGATGGCGCCCGCGTTGTTGTAGATGCTCGTCAAGGGCGCGCGGGTCGAGAGCGGCAGCAGCACGTCCAGGGCGCTCTGCAACTCGCCCGCGCGCTCGTAGGCGAGCGCGGCGTAGAAGGCCGCCTCGGCGTAGTGCGCGTCGGTGGGCTGGAGCAGGGAGAAGTGCTCGGCCGCCTTCTTCCCGTCGCCCTGCGCGTAGAAGAGCTGGCCCAGCTCGAAGGCCGCCTGCTTGTAGACCGAGCCGGGGTTGGCCTTCTCGTACTCGCGCATCGCGTTCTGGAGGTAGGCGGGCTTATCGGGGCTGTTGTTCGGGAGCATCGCGCCCTTGACGTACGCCTCGAACGCCTTGGGCGGAACCTTCGTCGCCTGCTCGACGATGAGGTTCTGCGAGAAGGGGAGCTTGTCGTCCTGCTCATAGAGGATCTGGTAGGCGAGCTTGCCCTGCACGGCCTGGAGGTTCGTCAGCGCGTCGCCGAAGAAGAACTCGTGGGTGGCCCAGCGGTTGCCCTCGATCTGCTTGCCCGCAATGCGCCCCTCGTTGACGCGGATGATGCGGGCCGAGCCGCGCACCTCCGCGATGGTCTTCTCGTCGCGGGGCGAGACCTCGTAGTTGCCGACCACGACCATCGTCGCGCCGGCCTCCTGCGCCAGCTTGATGGAGGTGGCGCGCGAGGGGATGACCGTGAGCGGCAGGCGCAGGCGGGCGTAAGCCAGCTCGCGCGCGTCCGGGGAGACGACGCGCAGGCCGTGCGCGCCGAGCAGCTCCGAGAGCTGGTCGGCGAAGCTCTCGCCGACCCAGTTGGCCTCGCGGTTCGCGGAGGTGTTCTCGAACGGGATGATGAGCACCACGTCGCTCAGGCCCTGCGCGGAGGCAGACGAGGGCGTGAGCCCCCCGACGAAGGCGAGGAGGGCGAGGAGCGTGGCGGCGGCGGAGCGTCTGAACATTAAAATCACCTTCACGACTGACAAAAGCGGAGAGGCCGTCGGCGCTCCCGGTTAAAAACCCACGGCGTCGGCGGCCTCACTCGAATGCACACCCGAAGGAGCGTCCCGGAAACGCCCGCGCTCAACCGTCGGGTCTAAGAACTGGACGCGGCAATTCTACAGGCAAACGCCTCAACCTCAAAAGGCGGGACGCTTGTCGAAAAGCACGGACGGCCCCGACGGGATTAGATGCGCGGGGCGGCCCCGCGGTTGAACGCCCGCGGACTATTCCACGCCCGCCGCCGTCCCGCGTTCCTACTTATTCGCCGGCAGCTCGCAGACGAAACGCAGCCCGTCGGCCAGCGTCCGGCGCACCGTGATGCCGGAGAGTTCCGCGCCCGACGAGACGAGCGTGCGCGCGACGGCCGCGCCGATGCCGGTCAGCACGCACTCGGCTCCCATCAGGCGGACGGCCGCGGCCGCGTGCGTCAGGTGTTGCACCACGTCGGCCCCTAGCTTGCGCGAGCCCGTCACGTCGAGGATGACGACGCGCGCGCGGCGCTCGGAGACGGCCCTCAGCAGCGCTGCCGTCATCATGTCCGCGCGCTCGCGGCTGAGGCTGCCGATGACGGGCACGAGCATCACGCCCTCCGCGACCTTGATGACTGGCGTCGAAAGCTCTTCGATCAGCTCGTCCTTGGCGCGGTTCGCCTCCTCGGCCTCGCGCCTGGCGGCGAGCAGCTCGTCCTCGAAGCGGCGGCGCTGGCGCATGGGGACGAAGACACAGTCGTTGACGGGCGAGTCCCCGCGCTCCACGCGCGCGGCGTTGGCGAGCACGGGCAGGTCGGTGCCGTCGCGCGAGCGCAGAGAGAGGTAGACCTCCTCGGCGCGGCCGTGCAGCTTGAGCAGCGGGAAGAAGTGCGTCTGGTAGAAGATGCGGCCGCCGGGCGGGAGGACGGCCTCGAAGTGTCGGCCGTGCAGTTCGCCCCCTTCGTACCCGAGCCAGCCGAGCAGCGTCGAGTTCGCGGCCAGCACCCGGCCGTCGTCGGCGAACGAAAGGAAGCCGCACGGCGCTTTGTTCAGCAGCTCGTCCATGCGAACCGTCAAGGGCGCGGGCTCAGGCGTCATCGCCGAGGTATTCCTTGATGACGCGGATCGTCTCTTCGGGGTGGCTCATGTGCGGGCAGTGGCCCGTGGCTTCGAGCACGCGCAGCGTGCTGAAGGGAAGGCGGCGCGAGAGGTACTCGCCGACCTCGGAGGGCGCGATGGCGTCCTCCGAGCACTGCATGATGAGCGAGGGCACGCACACGTGCGGGAGGTCGCCGCGGTTGTCGGAGAGGAAGGTCGCCTCGGCGAAGCGGCGCGCGATGCGCGGGTCGGTCGAGCAGAAGCTCTCTTCAAGTTCGCGCGCCAGCTCGGGGCGCTCCGGGTTCTTCGTGACGACCGGGGCGAGGAAGTTGGCCCAGCCGATGTAGTTGTGCTCCATCAGCTCCAGCAGCCCCTCGATGTCGGCGCGCTCGAAGCCGCCACGGTAGAAGGGCGGGTCGTTGATGTAGCAGGGCGACGGGCCGACCAGGATCAGGCGCGAGAAGAGTCCCGGTTCCCTGATGGAGGCGAGCATCCCGACGACGGTGCTGACGGAGTGGCCGACGAAGACCACGTCGCGCAGCCGCAGCGCGCGGCACACGTCGAGCACGTCCCGCACGTAGCCGTCGAGCGTCGAGTAGCGCGCCGGGTCGTAGGCGCGCAGGTCGGACTTGCCCGAGCCGACGTAGTCGAAGAGGACGACGCGGTAGTCCCGCTCGAAGGCGGGCGCGACGAAGCGCCACATGTTCTGGTCGCACCCGAACCCGTGCGCGAAGACCATCGGCTGCGTGCCGCGCCCCGACACCTTCACGTTGTTCCGCTTGAGAATATCTACTGACACCTGGAACCCCCCTCGTCACTCGCCGCGGCGGACGAGGCTCGCGGCGACGGCCGCCAGCTCGGCCAGCTCGACCGGCTTGGGCACGTGCATCTGGTAGCCCGCGCGGAGCGCGTGCATGCGGTCTTCGACGCGCGCGTAGGCGGTCAGGGCGATGGCGGGCACGCGGCCGCCCGCCTCGGCGGGCAGCCGGCGGATGCGCCTCATCAGCTCGTAGCCGTCCTCTTCGGGCATCCCGATGTCGCTGATGATGAGGTCGGGCGGCGAGTTCTCTATCGCCCCCATCGCCTCGGCCGCCGAGGCGGCGACGGAGACATCGGCGCCGCACTGCCCGAGCCCGGCCTTCAGCATCTCGCGCGTGTCCGGCTCGTCGTCCACGACGAGAATCTTTACCCCGTCGAGCCGGTCGAACAGCTCGAACGTGGGCCTCGTGCTCCGCGCCGCGGGGTGGACGCGCGCGGCTTCCCCCTCCGCGTGGTAGACGGGCGCGACGGGGAGCAGCACGGTGAAGGTCGCGCCGTGTCCCTCGCCCCCGCTCTCGGCCTTGACGGTGCCGCCGTGCAGCTCGACCAGGTGGCGGGCGATGGCGAGGCCGAGCCCCATCCCGCCGTGCTGGCGCGTCGTCTTCATGTCGGCCTGGCGGAAGCGGTCGAAGACGTGCGGCAGGAACTCCGGGGGGATGCCCGCGCCCGTGTCGCTGACGGCGATCTCGACGTGAGAGTTGACGCGCTCCATCCTGACCTGCACGCGCCCGCCGCGCGGCGTGAACTTGATGGCGTTCGAGAGCAGGTTCCAGACCACCTGCTGCAAACGGACTGGGTCGCCCGAGACCGTCACCAGCCCCGTGTCGATCACCTTCTGCAAACGCACGCCCTTCGCTTCCGCGGCCGGGCGGACGGCCTCGACCGCGGCCTCGATGAAGGAGTTCGGGTCCACGGGTCGCACGTCGATGCGGAGCTTGCCCGTGACGATGCGCGACACGTCCAGGAGGTCGTCGATGAGTTGGGCCTGCGCCCGCGCGTTGCGCTCGACCGTCTCGAAGGCGCGGCGGGCCGACTCGTCGTTGAACTTCCCCGCGCGGAGCATGTGCGCCCAGCCGAGGATGGCCGTCAGGGGCGTGCGCAGCTCGTGCGAGACCGTTGCCAGAAATTCGTCCTTCAGGCGGCTCGACTCCTGCGCCTCGCGGTAGAGTCGCTCGGCCTCCGCGCGCGCTCGCTGCGCCGCCTCGAAGAGCCGCGCGTTGTCCATCGCGACCGCCGCCTGCGCCGCCAGCCCCTCGACGATCTGCGCGTCGGGCTCGGTGAAGACCCCCGCCTCCGGGTGGCCTAAGAAGAGGCCGCCCAAAACCTCGCCCGAGCGGGAGACGACCGGCACGGCGAGGTAGCTGGTCACGGGCAGGTGCCCCTCGGGCATGCCGTAGTAGGGAGAGTTCTTCCCGTAGCGCGGGTCCTTCTTCACGTCGTCGATTCTCACGACGCCCTCGCCGCGGAAGGTGGGGCCGAAGAGGTCTGTGGCCCGCGGCATGGGGAAGTGCGCGAACGCCTCGCGCTGCACGCCCGAGAGCGTGTAGAGCATGTAGGAGGCCCCGTCCTCGTTCAGCACGTTGTAGAAGAAGGAGCCGAAGCGCGCGCCGGTCAGCTCGGTCGCGGCGTCGGTGACGGCCTGCACAAGTTTGTGGAGGTCGAGCTCGGCGGAGATGGTGCGCCCCAGCTCGTTGATGGTGGCGAGCGCCTCGGTCTGCTCGCGCAGCGCCTCCTCCATCCTCTTCCGCTCGGTGATGTCGCGGGCGATCTTCGAGGCCCCGACGATGCGGCCGTCGGGCGTCTTGATGGGCGAGATCGTGAGCGAGATGTCTAAGAGCGTCCCGTCCTTGTGGCGGCGCACCGTCTCGTAGTGCTCGACGCGCTCGCCCGCGCGGATGCGCGCGAGGATGGCCGGCTCCTCGTCGATGTGGTCGGGGGGGAAGAGGATGGTGACGGGTTGGCCGATGACCTCGTCGGCCGTGTAGCCGAAGATGCGCTGGGCCCCCTTGTTCCAACTGGTGATGACGCCTTCGAGCGTCTTGCTGATGATGGCGTCGTCGGCCGACTCGACGATGGCGGCGAGCCGCGCCTGCGCCATCTCCGCGCCGCGGACTTCCGCGGCCTGTTCCTGACTTACGTCGGCGTGAGGCCGTTCCTCAAGCGGGCTCTTGTCGGGCATAGGCACGGTAATTCGTTCGGGACGAATGACACGGGGCGCAAAAACTTTGGGGGCGGGGCGATTATACAGAAAAAGAGAGAGAGGCCGCCATCGCGGCGGCCCCATCTTAAGACGCCGCGTCGGCGGCGCTTGAATGTAGCCCGGCCTTCCATTCAACCGCCGCCGACGCGGCGATTCATGAGGTCTTCAGATGTCTACTTGAACCAGATGGTGTCGGCGAGCCACTGGCCGTCGGTCTCGATGAGGGTGGTGAGCGTGCGGCCGTTCTTCATCTTGACCTTGGCGGTCTTCTTGCCGTCGGCCTCGCCCATCTCGGCGGAGGCGTAGAGGTCATCCATGGTGTAATTCGCCGCCTGGCCCTGGGCCTTGTCCACGACCTCCTTGGTCACGCCGTCGCGCACGCGCGGGGTCAGGCAGTTCTTGAGCTTTTCCACGTCGCCCGCCTTGACCAGCTCGAACTGGTAGGCGATGGAACTCTTCGGGTCGGCGAGCGAGCCGGTCGTCCGCGCGGCGGGCGTGGCGGCCGGGGCGGTGTTCGACGCCTTCACGTTCGCGGAGTTGGCGGTCGTGTTAGCCGTCGTGCTGGTGTTCGTGTTGGTCGCCGGGGAGGAGCACGCGGCCGACAAGGCCCCCAGCGCGAGCAGGGCGACGGGCAGAGCTGCTTTTCTCATGTTTCTCTTCTTCTCCTGAAAGGAAGTTGAAAGCCCCGGGACGCCCCGGCTCGGAAGCGGCCCGCGCCGCGAGCCGGGTGGAAAACAGGCCCCGTGTTCTGAAGCGCACGGAGTATATGTGCGAACCCGAACTTAATCAATCGGCGACAACGTCTCCGGAAGGATGAAGCAGGAAGGATGAAGGATGAAGGGAATGCAGACCGCAGCGCCTCGCCCTCAGTCGCTCTCAAGGACGTACCGGAATCTTCCGCCCCGGTAGATGTATGTTCCCCCGGCCTTCTCGAAATAACTGACGCGTATCGAATCGTGCGGGTATCTGAATTTCGTGCGGGTGTGAAAGTCGAACCCCTCCGCGCCCTTCTCGGCGAGCGTCAGATACAGCTCGGGGTTCGCGGGCGCACTACTTTCCAGGGTGGAAAGTTTGTAGCCGGAGCCCCTCCGCAGAAAGGCCAGTTGCTCCACGACGCGGGCGAAGGATTTCCCCCTCTTGTCAAAGTTCCCGTGCTCGATGAGCACCGCGTAGTCCGTGCGCCCGTCCCCGTCGAAGTCGCCCCTGATGAGGTCAGGGCGAGCGCCCGGGCGACGCTCTCTCAGGAATTGCCGGACGTCGCCGCTCACTTCCGAGAACCTCCAACCCGGGAACCTCCTGTCCAGGGCGGACGTGACGGCCCGCGGGAGCCGTCCGGAGTTGTCGCCGCCCAGGGCCGTCGCTGGCCCCAGCAGGAGACACAAAAAGATTGCCTGCAAGACTTTCAACTTCTTACCCTCGTCATTGTTTCGTCTGCCGCGTTGAGGTCTTAGTCTGACAGTTCGATTGGGTCGCCTTCCGTCAACATGCCTTCAACCAGGACGGCGCAATAGACGCCGGCAAAGGCGTCGTGCGCCTGTGCGACTTTGCGTAAGACTTCCGGGTTGTGTTCGCCCGTGTCGGGGTCGAGCGAGATCAGCTTGCAGCGCGGGTCGCGTTCCAGAACCAGCACCTCGGCCCTCGAACCGATGCGCAGCCGGCGGCCGACCAACTCGTCCTCTGCGAAGCCGCCGTCCGCCGCGAGGTCGAGGTAGATGTTCGCGCGGAAGCGCCGCTTATCGACCGGCACGCCCAACTCCGCTTCGACCTGTCGGACGGTTTGCAGGCTAATCAGAGAGACCGGGCGGCAGTCCGTGAGGGCGCGGTCGGAGCGTACGAGCGTGAGGCGGTTCTCGCCGCGCAGCCCTTCGCCGAGCATCTCCGTCAGCGCCGGGTCGTCAACCGCGACGGCCGCGCCCGAAGGCGTGACGACATCCAGGGCCAGGTCGTCCGGTTCGGCGTTCGCCGGAGTCACGCCCGGCGCAATGCCCATCGCTTCGGCCAGGTTCGGCGGTCTGGAGGCCCTTTCGGGATAACGGAACTGCGGGCGGTAGAGCAGCATCTGTTGTTGCACGTTGGCGTTCAGGTAAGGGAAGCCTTTCCGCGCGGCCGAATTCTTAAAAGCGTAGCAGCGGTCGCCGTAAATGCCCGAGAACCCCATGAACGCTTCGGCCAGCGTCTCGCCGCCCATGCTCTTGACCGGGTAGCGCCACAAACTTTCGACAGTCCCGACAGTCTTCACCTAGACATCTCCTATGCGAATAAATAACCTCAAGGCGTCTAACGTCCGGCGTTCGCGGGGAGCGGCTGCTTCTTACGCTTCACGATCAACACGACCGCGCCGGCCGCCGCGACGACGAGCGAGAGCGCGAGGAGCAGCGCGCCGGGGATGATGCCCAGCAGCGCCTCGTCCCAGCTCGTGCGCCCGTCGGTCAGGGCGGGCAGCAGGAGCGAGACCAGCAGGACGCCGCCCCCGAGCAGCACACCGAGCACCCCCAAGACCAGCACCACCAGTCCCACTTTAGACATCACTTCTTCTCCTTCCGCGTCGTCGAATTTCGGTCAGGCCGTCCCCTCGCTCGTCGGGGGAGGCAGTCCCAGCGCCCGCGCGGCCCAGGGCAGCGCCGTCTCAAGCTGCCGCCGCTGAACCGCGCGGACGAGCGGGGCATCGCCGATGCCGGGCAGGCCCGCGCGCGAGGCGAAGTAGCCCGAGACGCGGGCCGCGACCTCCGGCGCGTCGGGCAGAATCCTCTCCGGCTCGACCCCGCTCTCGTAGGAGAGGCTGGGCAGCCAGAAGCCGAGGTCGAGTCTGGGGTTGGAGAGGCAGGCCCCGTTCCAATCGACGAAGACGGCGCGCCCGGCCTTGAGGCAGATGTTGTCGCTGCGCAGGTCCCAGTGCGTCAGGCTGTCGCCCGCCGTGGCGCAGCCCTCTTCGACCTCGACGAGGAGGGGAAGCGCCGCCTCAAGCCAACTCGCGCCCGCCAGCCCGAGCGAGAGGAACGGCGCGGGGTCTTCGGCGACCTCAAGCCAGTTCGGGCGGGTCGGCCCGTGCACTTCGGCGTAAGTTTCGAGCGACGCCCGCGTGCTGTGCATCGCGGCGATCTGCGCCAGCACCGTCTCTATGCGCCGCACGTCCCACGGCGGCGGCCAATGGTACGAGGAAAGGTCTTCGATGACGAGGACGGGCTCCGACTCGTGATCCTCCGCCGCCACGAAGCGCGGCATGAAGTCGCCGCCCAGGCGTTCGTAGACGTGAATCTCGCGGCGCAGGGCCTCGCGGGTGACGGGCGTCGTCCCCACCTTGGCGAAGAGGCGGCCGCCGGCCGTGCGGCACAGCAGACGCAGCGCGGGCGTGTAACCGCCCTCGACGCGCTCGTACGACTCGACCCTCGCGCCGACGAGCCTCTCCATGCGGCGGGCCAGTTCTCGGCTCAGCATGCCTTCAAGCAGTCAAAACGTCCACACGAGACGACGGATTCAGTCCCCGGCCGAGGTCGCTTCGCCGGGAGTATAAGAGAGAATCCACTCCAGCGCGGGGTCGCGGCCCGCCCGAAACTCTTCCCAGGTCGGCTCGGCGAGACGGTCGGGGACGACCGCGACTTCGGAGTCTGCGCCGAACCGGTAGTAGCGAGTCGAGTAGGAGACCCGGAGCCCTGTGTTGGGGAGCCGGAACTCTCCGTGCTCGCCGTAGGAGTTGGGCCTCGCCCCTGTGGGCGAGCCGACGAGGATGGCGTTCGCTTTATGGCGCAGGTCGAGGGCGTTGACCATCGCCGCGGAGAACGTCCCGACGCCGGTGATGACGAATAACCCGCCCCTCCGGTTGACCGCGGCGCGCCCCTGTATGATCGGCAGGAGCGTCTGGCGGAAGCTCCCGAAGTCCCCGCCCCCGTTGCGCCGCAGGTCGATCACCAGCCGGGTGGCGCGGGACTCGTCCAGCAGGCGGGCCAGCGCCGACGCGTGCTCCCGAAACTCCGGCCCCGGCGGGTATCGGCTGAAGGAGACGTAGGCCGTCCGGCCGTCCGGGAGGAGCGTCATCCAGAGCGGCTCGCCGAGCCGTTGCAGGTAGAGGGGCGGGGTCTCTCCGCCCGCCATGCGCAGCTCGGAAGGGCCGCCGAGTCTGGTTGGCGCGAACGCGACCGTGACGCGCTCGCCCGACGTGGTCTCAAGGTTGAAAGGCGCGCGCTCACGCTCTTCGATGATTCCGAGCCCGTGCAGGACTTCGGGGGAGCCGAGCAGCATCGTGGCGGTGAAGCGCGTCCGCCCGTCGTTCTCACCGCGCGGGACCAGCTCTGAGGCGAGCGCCATCACCCTCTCAAGCGGGGACGCGCCGATTCCCAGCACGCGCGCCCCGAGGGCGGCCTGGTACTCGGGCGTGGTCGCGACCACGCGCAGCTCGTCGCCGAACCAGCCGAGTTCGACCGGGTAGCGCGGAAAGCCGGGCGGCAGGTCGAGGTGTGTGTGGCCGTCGCCGACGAGCGCCGTGATTCGCATCAGCCCGACGAGCCGTTCGTCGTCGTTCATCTGCGGGAGCGCGCCCTCGACGCGCGCCACCTCGGCGGCGAACCGCTCACGGCTCACGGTATGGAAAGCGTTGAGGTGGCGGAGCGGCAGTTCGCGCTCAAGGTGGCGGAGGTCTGCCCGCCACGCGTCGGCCCCGACCCGGGTGTTGACGTTCTGCGGGCGGCAGGCGCAGAGCGCGACGAGCGTTACCAGGCAGGTTCGTAGAATCTTCCTCAAGGCTTGCCGACTCCCGAAAGCTGTCAGCGCGGCGTCCGTCACCTCCCCGGTCAGGCCGAAGGCATGCCGAAGCTTCCGTCTTCTCCCGGCTCGAACTCCAGCACGCGCACCACCGAGTCTAAATTCAAGGCCCCGTAGATGTGCGGGAACTCCTCCTGTCCGCCTTCACAGTTCTCGTACCGGATTTCGGCTTTGACTCGGCCGGCGTCGATCTCCAGAAGCACAAGGCCCGTCCGGCCGCGGAACAGACTGTCGGCGACTCGAAGCACCTGGTCGCTCCGCGAGCAGTGTATGAACCCCTCGGACTCTAACGAAGGCGTCCGGTAGACCCCCTCTCGCCGGGCCCTCTCCCATTCGCCGCGCCCCGTGATGTGAAAGATGGTTTCCATCGCTATTTACCCTTGAAGGCGTCAGGCCGCCGCCGTGTCCTTTCTCTTTTCTGCTTTCGGGTCTTAAGGCGACTTACGCGAGGGGTGGAACTCCGGCAAAGTATTCTTTCGACGGCCCCGATGTCAACGGGCTCTCAGCCACGAGTGCGGGACTGGGTAGCCCTCCGCACGTGCTCCAGGATGAGCCGCGCCGTCTGCCTCGGCTCGCGGCGGGACGTGTCCAACGTCAGCGCGTTCGGGTGCGGCACCCGGAGCACCTCGACCTCCTCGCTCCACCTGCGGATGTTGGTCAGGTCAATGTCCTTCAGCCGCGCGCGACGATCCGGCGTGTCCTTGCGCCGGCGGATGACCGCGGCCTCACACGTCAGCCACACGGGGAAGAAGCCAGCCCGCCTCTGCCTCGCCAAACGTTCGACACGGCGGAACCAGGCCCGGTCGAGTGGCTCCCTCGCGTCGAGCGTGTTCGTGAAGACGAAGCTGGCGTCCGCAGGGCAGAGGTCGCGGATGACGGTCAGAACGGCCCGATGGATTTTCTCGATCTGCGCCCAAGCGCTGTGGGGGAAGGGGAAGGCGTCCGTGCCGTCGTAGCCCAGCACGCTGAAGACGGGCGTGTTAATGAGCTGGTTATCGACGACCCTGGCCCCGGTCATCCGCCCGATCTCTCTGGCGACCGTATACTTCCCCACGGGGGCCGGGCTCGCCTCTTACGTCGAGCAGGGCGGGGAGGCGCGCAACTTCCTCAAGCGGAAGATGAGCGCGCGCGGGCAATCGTTCCGCCTCACGCCCAAAGCGGAGCGCGGCCGGCTGGCCGCCTGACAACAAAACGGGGGCGGGTCTCTTCTGGGGCTCGCCCTCTGTCCTTTGCCCTTGTGGCCTTCGCCACGCGCGCCACGCTAGCGCAGGATGGGCGATTCAACCACCGAGACGACGGCAACATACACGGATTCAACACAGGGCGATTCTGCGCGAAGTGAGTTTGTGGTGCCTCAATTGAAGCAAGGGGCATAAGTCTAATGTTTCGGAGTGAGGGCGGGCGATAATTTCGTTGACAATGACTTTGAATGAGAGTAGAAGTTCTGCGCACTGCCAAGGTTAACCGGACCGCCTTTTTAGTGTAGCAGTCTCATAGCTGGTACCTCGCATCCGGACCACGCCTGACGGCCATAGATATATTTTCAGGTGGGGTGAGTCGCCCACGACGACGGCACTCTACGTCCCCTAACGCTTCACATCAAAGGAGTCAATAATGGCCGGACTACTCATGCGGAGGTGCATCTTCGGCGTCTTTGTGTTGGCCCTCACCGCTCCCCTCATCGCGCGCCTTAACGGCAGCAGGGCTTCAGCCGTCAGGCAGGACGGGGACGAAAAGATACTTAAGAAGGGCACGCACCGAAACCCCGTGACCGATCTCATCAACGTGAAGGTGAAAGGTACGCCCGTCGCCTTCGGCCGGAAGATCAGCGCGGATGACGAATGGCTGAAGGGGATTACCGTAGGCGTGAAGAATACGTCAACGAAACCCATCGTCTACTTCGAGTTACAAATCAGGCTTTTCGGCGAAAAGGGCGACGAGGAAGCTCTCGGTAAGCCGCCGTTCATATATCCGTTGTCCTACGGCGACTATCACTACGACCCGAGCCAATCATCGGCGTCGGCCTCCCCGAATCAGGCACTCGCCCCAGGGGACTCGGTAGACATCGCGCTGACCGACGAGGCTTATGACTCCCTGATCAGTACGTTGTCGGCAGCCGCCTACCCCCTGACACTGAAGCACGCCGAGATATCAGTCACGGACGTCATCTTCGCCGACGGCACCAGATGGTACAAAAGTATGTTTCTCCGGCGTGACCCGAAGAACGCAAAAAAGTGGCTCCGCATCGGTGAAACAAGGCCAAGACCGGAGAACCACAACCCCCGCCCCTCCGGCACAGCCAACCTCAAGGCCGGCTCTAGAGCCGGCTTTTTTTTAGCCGGTTATAATCCCCGAAGTGGTTGGACCCTCGTCCCTACGACCCCCGCCTTTATGAAAATTGTTGAACCCACCTTACAGACTGAACCATGCAAAGAGGCCAAACCCCCTGGAGAAGTCCCGTGCGGCCCTGCTGGTCCGCTAGCTTTCTGTGTCGCCAAGGATGATCAACTGCATGACTACGAGGGGTCAGAAGCACCCTCGAGGCTGCGCAACACTACAAGAGCCTGTACCCGACCTGCGAGCCAAGGCGGTGCGTGTAACACGTCTATTACAGTATCCGAACTTGTGTTTTGTGACCCGACCCCGACGCCGACGCCTACGCCCCCGCAGAGCCCCTGCCCGGCCGGCTGCGGCGGCTTCATAAAGATGGAGTTCGAGCAGAGCCACACCTACCCGAGTTGCGGCGGCAGTGTGGACTGGTGCACCTACCCTGACACCGGCTGCCCCTCCGTCTTCTACGGCTACAACTGGGAGGACACCTGCTGCTGCAACCAGCCCCAAACGCCCGTCCTCATCGACGTGGCCGGCGACGGCTTGCGACTGACCGGCAACCGCGGCGGGGTTAATTTTGACATGAACGGCGTCGGCAAGCGCGAGCGCCTCTCCTGGACGGAGGCCGGCTCCGACGACGCCTTCCTCGCGCTCGACCGCGACGGCGACGGGCTCATTACGGGGGGCGCAGAACTGTTCGGCAACTTCACCGACCAGCC
>DATMVD010000013.1:0-48953 GCA_035563535.1 Pyrinomonadaceae bacterium
GGGCGCGGGCGCGGGCGGCGCGGCCGGCGGGCTCATCGGCGCGCTCGTCGGCGCGGGGATTCCGGAACACCGCGCGAAGGTCTACGACGCGTCTCTGCGCGCGGGCGGCATCCTCATCGGCGTCGAGGCGAAGACCGACGAGGAGGCCGACCAGTTGGAGAAACTGCTCGCCGACCTCGGCGCGGAGCACGTCAGGCAGGAGTAGGAGAAAGCCGTGAATCGTGAAGAGGAGTTTTCAGTCGTCGGTAAAGACGAAGAACTGACGACCGATGACTGACGGCTGATGGCCGATAACTGACGACCGCTTTTTCGATTCGCGATTTACGATTCACGGCTTTTAAGAATCGAGGCCGGCGCGCGACTCTTGCGGAGTCGCGCGGCGGCCTCGTCGGTTGCGGATTGTGGTCGGCCGCCCGTTAGCGGCGGATGGCGTCGCCGACATCTTCCATGATGTCGCCGACCTTGCGCTTGGTTCCGCCCCAGCCCTCCTGCAAGTCGCCTTTGACCTTGTCGGCCGTGCCCTCGGCCTCCATCTCCTCGTCGCCGGTCGCGCGGCCGAAGCCTTCCTTGATCGAACCCTTCGCCTGATCGAATTTGCCTTCCACTTCGTCCCTGTTCGGAGCGCCCATGTTTCTTAACCCTCCTTCAAGTTAAAAGACTCAACTGACGATTGAGCACACCACCTGTGTTCGCAGTTGACTTTGGCAACGCCCATGCCACCCCGCCGTTTTATTCGCGCGCCGCGGCGAAGTCTTTGAAGCGGGCGGGGATTGGGCGACGGCGCGGGGCTTTCGCGCCGACGGCGGCGCGGGCGCGGGCGTCCGTTTCCGTACACGCGCGCCGGCCCTCGCGCCTCTTCTCCGGACAAGGCGCGCGGACTAAAGTCTCGACTCGCGCGCCGCCGTTCATGTACAATGCGCCGGCACGCGTTAACCACCTCGAAACACGGAGAGCAGTATGGATCACAACCCGCAGAGCAAGCCCGAGACCGAGCCGCGCCCCGCGGCGCGCGCCGCCGAGGGCGAGGCGCGGCGTCCCTTCGTCGAGCCGGAGATCACCGCCCCCGTGGACGTGCTGGAGGCGACGACCTTCTTCAACACCTCGACCTCCGGGGCGGCGAACTAAAGACCCAGAGAGGCCTGCCGGGGCCTGCGGGCGCGCGGCATTCGTCTCCGTTAAGAAGCAGCGGGGCCGGGATGATTCCCGGCCCCGCTGCTTTTGCGTCGAGTCCCACGCCGCAGAAAAGAAGGGCGCGCCCGCGGTGGGCGCGCCCTTCGAGTGTTGCGGCTCCGGGTTCGTTTAGAACTGGAAGCGCGCGCCGAGCTGCACCTGACGGGGGGCGCCGGCGTTGTTGTTGAGGAGGAACTCGCCGAAGCGCGCGCTGGCCGGGTTCTGCTCCCTGATCTGGAGGAAGTTGATGTTGTTCGGGCCGTCGAGGCCGCAGCGGTTGATCGGGGGCAGGCCGGCGCCCGTCGAGCAGAAGTTGGTGACGGTCGTGCCGGCCAGCTCGATGTTGTCGATGCCGAAGATGTTGAAGACCTCGGCCGAGAGGATGAGGCGCGCGTCCTCACCGAAGTTGAAGCGCTTCTGGATGCGCACGTCCACGTCCTTCGAGCCGCGGTTGCGGAAGGCGTTGCGCGCGAAGGGCACGCCCGGCGCGCTGAAGGGGCGGTCGCGGCCGAAGCCGCCGCTGGCGTTCAGGTCGCTGCCGACGCCGACATCGATGGGGCGGCCCGAACGCAGCCGGATGGCGCTCGAAAACTCGAAGCCGTAGGGCAGGTAGAAGAGCGGGCTGGCGACGAACTGGTGGCGCCGGTCGAGGTCGGAGTCGCCGTACTCGCTGCGCAGGTCGAAGACGTTCTCCAGACTCGAACCGCCCGAGCTGCGCTCGTTGTCGTCGTCCGAGAGCGACTTCGAGAGCGTGTAGAAGGCGTTGATCGTGCCCCAGCCGCGGCGAACCACCGTGCGCAGCGTGAGCGCGCGGTAGAGCGAGCGGGCCGTGGACTCGCGCACCTGCACCTGCCCGAGCGAGGGGATCGGGCGCGTCTGGCCGCCGGTGAGGAAGGACGGGCGCTGCGCCGGGTCGCCGGGGAGGATGATCGGGGCCGGCAGGTTGATGTCGCGGTTGCGCTGGAGGTAGACGGTGTTGACGTAGGTGAAGTCCGCGCCGACGACGACGCCGTTAAAGATTTCGTGCTCGACGCCGAGGCCGGCCTGCGCCGACTTCGGGTTGCGGAAGTCGGCCGCGATGAACTGCGGCTGCGCGCCGCGGTTCGGGTCGATGGCGAGGCCGAGCGAGGCGGCGATGGCGTTGAGCTGCGCGGTCGAGAGGTTCGGCAGCGCGTCGAGCGGCGTGGTGTTGAGGTCGATGCCGACCCGGAGGAACTGGCAGTAGACCGTGTTGCAGCTCGCGTTCGGGTTGCCGGCCGGGATGGCGAAGGGCAGCGTCACCGAGAGGTTGCCCGGGGGGGTGCGGAACGTGCCGATCGGGTCGGAGAAGAGCAGCAGCGGCGTGCGCGCGTAGTAGAGGCCGGCGAAGCCGCGCACCACGGTGCGCGAGTCGCTGAACGGATCCCACGCGAAGCCGAAGCGCGGCGCCCACTGGTTGGCGCTGTCGGGGATGAAGCCCGGGTTGATGTTGCTGTAGCCGACGGGGAAGGTGCGGTTGCTGACGGTGTTGACGAGCGCCGTGTTCGAGGCGTCGGGCTCGGAGTTGTACTGCCCCTCCCAGCGCAGGCCCAGCTGGAGCGTGAAGTTGGGGCGGATGCGCCACGAGTCCTGCGCGAAGAAGGCCACCTCGTCCGACTCGATGGCGACGTTGAGGTTGCCGATCTGCTTCTGGTAGCGGACGACGTTCGAGGGCTGGTCGAAGCGGTTGACGGCGCCGCCGGCCGAGAGGATGTCGAGCAGGCGGCCGAGGCCGGTGGCCTCGCTCGTGCCGCCGAAGGCGCCCGAGACGATGAAGCGGCCGAACTGGTCGAAGCCGAAGTCCTGCTCGGCCGAGACGTGGTTGAACTCGCCGCCGAACTTGAAGGTGTGGTTGCCGTTCGTCCACGTCACGTTGTCGGCGATCTGGAAGCGCTTGTCCGACTGGCTGTTCGGGAGGAACGAGACCGTGCCGATGTTGCCGATGTTGCTCTCGACCGTCGTCTGCTCGACGTTGGCGATGCGCGGGCGCTGCTCGTAGGCGAACTGGCCGCGCAGCTCGTTGACGACGCTGGAGCTGAAGATGTTCGTCATCTGGCCGACGAAGGTGTGCGTGCGATCCTGCTCGGTGCCGTTGTTCGAGAGCGCGCTGGTCGTCGTCGGCTGGAGCTGGTTGCCGACCGAGTTGGCGTTCAGCGCCTCGTTCCGGCTGAAGTTGTAGCGGAGGTTGAAGCGGTGCGCGTCGCTCATCTGATAGTCGGTGCGGATGAGGAAGGCCTCCGCGTCGTTGGTCTGCTCGAAGGGCTGCTCCTGCGCGCGGAAGAAGTTGAAGGCCTCCAGCCCGTTGGCCGACGGCGTGAAGCCGACGAGGCGGTCGAAGAGGACGGCGCGCGGGTTCTTGACGCGCTGGACTTCGACCGAGCCGAAGTAGAACCAGCGGTTCTCCATGATCGGGCCGCCGATGGAGCCGCCGACCTGATGCTGCGTCGGCGCGGCCTCCTGCTCGAAGGCGTTCAGGGAGGCGAGGCGCTTGGGCCGGACGAGGTAGAAGGCCGAGCCGTTGATGTCGTTCGTCCCCGACTTGGTGACGGCGTTGACGAGGCCGCCCGTCGAGCGCCCGAACTCGGCCGTGTAGCCGGCGGGCACGACCTGAAACTCCTGAATCGACTCCTGCGGGATGGTGAAGGCGTTGTTCGAGCGCTCGCCGCCGCGGATGCCGCCGAAGAAGGGCTGGTTGTAGTCGACGCCGTCGATGTTGATGTTGGCGTTGATGCCGCGCTGGCCCGACAGGGAAATCTGGCCGCGCGAGGGGTCAACCTGCGCCGTCGGCGTCAGGGTCACGAAGTCCTGAAAGCGGCGGCCGTTGATCGGCAGGTTGTCGATCAGCTCCTGATTGACGACGGCGTCGGCCTCGGGCCGGGTCGTCTCGACCGCCTCGGACGTGACCGTCACGCTCTCCTGCACGGCCCCCGCGCCGAGCGTGAGGTTAACGTCCGTGCTGCCGCCGACGGTGACCTGCGCGCCCTCGACCGTGACGGGCTGGAAGCCGGCGGCCTCGGCCGTCACGTTGTAGGTGCCGGACGGGAGCAGGACGACTTGGTACAGACCCTCGTTGCTCGTCGTGACCGTGCGCTCGAGGCCGGTCTGGGTGTTGAGGACGCGTACGGTCGCGTTCTGCACGAGCGCGCCCGCCGTGTCGCTGACGACGCCGGAGATTTGGCCGGTGCTCGCCTGCGACTGGGCGAGAGCCTGCGCCGCGCCGAGGGCGAGGCAGCAGCAGAGAAGTACCAGCCTGAAGGCCGACTGGCGGAGGGGATGTTTCGACATAGTTCTTCCTTTTCTTGCTTAAGAGTTCTGGAGGTGGTTCGCGGGCCGGAACCCTGCTCCCGGGGCCCCCGAAAGCCGCTGATTTTACCTTGTTGGCAGTGAAAGATGATAAGGATGAAAAACCGAAAACCGTACCTTAAGGGGAGTCGGTTTCGCGGGTCTTACGACAGCGTAAACGGCATGTTAAATACTACATTTCCACGGCCCGCGCAAGGTTAAAGGGAGGGGCGGGCGAAACTTTTCCGCGGGGCGGAAGCGGCCCGGAATTTCGCGGGAAATTTCGCGCCCGGACGGGCCCCGGAAGGGGGCCGCGACCGGCCCCGAACGCGCCCGATTGCGGGGGCCGGCCGGCGGGCCGCGCGGGCGAAAAAAGGGGGAGGGGAGGCACCTGCCTCCCCTCCCCTTCGGTCCGGAGCCGCGCGGGCGGCTTACTTCTTGTTGCCCTTCGGGACGGTGACCGTCACGGTCTGGCTCGAAGAGTTGCCGGCCGTGTCGGTGGCCGTGATGGTGATGGTGTAGACGCGGCCCGTGCCGCCGCCCGAGCGCTCGGCGCGCAGGCGGACGTGGTGGGCGTCGACCACCTCCCAGTCGGGCGCGGTGTTGCCGTCGCCCGCGCCGTTCTCCGGCTCGTTCGACGTGACGCTCAGCGTGACCACCGGCGTGCCGCAGTTGTCGGCGACGGTGTAGTTGACCGCCACGTCAACCATCTGGTGGTTGGGCGGCGAGAGCACGGGCTTGTCCACGGACGCGGCCGAGATGACCGGGGCCGGGTTCGAGACCGTGACGCTCTCGGAGTCGGTGTTGTTCGACGTGTCGAAGTCGGGCGTCGCGGAGGTGACGGAGGCCGTGTTCGTCACGGTCGCGCCGTCGCCCGTCGCGCAGTCCACGTTCAAGACCACCGCGAAGGCGGCGCTGGAGTTCGCCGGCATCGAGGTGGCCGCGCAGTTGAGCGCGGTGGGCGTGGCCGCGCAGTTCCAGCCGGACGGGGCGACGAAGGAGACCAGCGTCGTCCCGGCCGGGATGCTCTCGGTCATGACGATGCCCGCCGCGTCGTCGGCCGAGTTGTTCGAGACCGTGACGTTGTAGGTCGCGTTCGAGCCCGAGACCACGGTCGCGCCGCCCGCGACGGTCTTCGTCACGGAGAGGTCGGCGTTGGGCAGGGCGAAGTAGGCGACCGGCGCGTCGTGGTCGGAGAGCGCCTCGGGCCGCGTCGTGTCGGCGGCGAACGAGTCGGGGAAGTCGGCGTTGTAGTGCGCGTAGGCGAAGCGCGTGTTGCGCGCCAGCATCCGGTCGTTGACGAGGACGTGGTCGAGCACCTGCGCGTTGCCCTCGAAGACGTAGGAGTAACGCTCGGAGGCGGGGAGCTTCGAGAGCAGGTTCGTCAGCGTGTGATCCCAGCGGTCAACGCTCGGCTCGACGACCTGCTCGGCCGGCGCAGGCCCGCCCTTGAGCGTCCCGACCACGTCGGTCAGGCCGTCGTTGAAGTCGAAGGCGTTGAGGTCGCCGAGGACGACGAGGTTCTCGCCCGCCAGAGACTCGACGAGGTCGGCGATGTCCTCGGCCTGAAGCCGCCGCTTCTCGCGGTTGCGCGCGCCCTCGGTGCCGCCGCCCGCGCGGGGCTGCTGGCTGTCGACGGCGATGAGCGACTTGGTATGGTTGAGCACCACCTTGACGCGCATCGCGGCGCCGCCGCCGGCCGGCACGTCGGCCGTCAGGATGTAGGCCGGGCGGTCGTGCAGCAGGTCGGGCTGTTCGTTCAGGTAAGTGAACTCCAGATCGCGGTGGTACTGCTCGGGCGTGCCGACGACCGTCACGCGCGCCGTGTTGACGAGGTAGCCCACGTCCTGCGAGTCGGCGAAGGTCGAGGCGCTCTCTTCGAGGTAGGCCACGTAGTTGACGCCGGGGTCTGCGGCGTCGGCGTTGACCTTGGCCGCGAGCTGCTGGAGCGACGGGAGGTCGAAGACCTCGATGACGCCGAGGATGTCCGGCGTCCGCAGGACGTTGCGGACGGCGAGCGAAGCCTTCTCGAGCCGCGCGGCGAAGTTCGCGTTCGAGACGCCGAAGTTCTCAAGGTTGGCGTGCGCGATGGTGAACTCCTGCGCGGTGCGCGCCGGGACGGGCGTGGCCGCCGTGACGCCGCCGGCGGTCGCGGGCGTCGCGCCGGAGTCGAGCACGATGCGGAAGTTGTCGAAGGCGTAGTCGAGCGGGCCGACGATGCCCGTGACGAGCGTGCCCGTCGTCACGTTCACCGACGCGCGGCGCGTGCCGGCGGCCGTCGTCGCGTCGTCGCTGTCAACCATGACGCGCTCGAAGTTGCCGTCGAAGATCGGCGGCGCGGGCGGCGGGTTGGGCGCGAACGGCGGCTCGTCGGCGGACGGGATGGGGTCGCCGGCCTCGATGCCCGGCTCGCGGAAGGGGCGCGGCCGCGGCGGCTCGACGCCCCAGAACTCGCCGAAGCCGTTGGTCGCGTGCGAGACGGTGATGGCGGCGACCGACATCCGCATCGCCTCGTAGCGTTCGAGCTGCGCGCCGCGGCTCGGGTGGCCCGGCGTGAAGACGCCGAGCGCGGTGGCGTCGACGGGCGCGGGCAGGGGGTTGCCCGACGAGAGCAGGTTGATGGTGAGCGGCCCGACGATCTCGGTCAGCGTCTCGGGGTCGGCCGGCGTCGAAGCCTCGGCGCTCGAAGCGGCGCGGAACTCGTCCACCGCGCCGGTCACTTGGACGGCGTCGCCGACGGCGACCGTGGGCGCGCTGCTGGTGAAGACGAAGACGGCGTCGGAGGTCGCGGGGTCGCCGTCGCCGGCCGCGTCCTGAAGGAAGAAGCCGTTGGTCTTGCGCGCGGTGACGACGCCGGTCGTGGTGACGAGGACGCCGTCGTAGGGCGAGGTTCCGGTGTTGCCCTGAATCTCGGGGATCGTCCGCACCTGCGGCGGCAGCGGGCAGTTGTTCGGGCCGTCGGGCGAGGGCGCGGCCTGCGTGTAGGAGGCGGTGTTGCGCGCGCCGCCCGAGCCGTTCGGGCAGCGGCCGCTCGAATTGTTCTGGCCGCCGCCGCCGGTGTTCTCGTCCACCTGCGGCTCGCCCGCGTTCAGGAGGACGAGCAGGCCGGGGTCGTCCGGGTCGGCCGTGTCGTAGACGACGGCGTCGATGAGGTTGGCGGTGGTGACGGCCGTGCCGTTCGGGAAGCCGGAGGCGTCGCCGGCGTAGAGCGCGGCGGCGTCCTGCCCGTTCTGGATGGAGTCGTTCGGGATGACCACGTCAACGCCGGGCACGGCCGCGTTGCCGATGGTCAGGTAGCCGGCGGCGTTGGTCGTGAAGCCGTCGAGGTCGACGGCGCGGTACGAGAGGTCGTTCGAGCCGTTGTAGAGGACGACGACCAGCCCGCTCAGAGAGGTGTTGCCCGCGCCGCCGTCGTAGAGTTCGATGAACTCGGCGGCGTCCGCGCCGGGCGTGTCCGAGTCGAGCTCGTTGATGATGATGTTGGTCGGCGGCGGCGGGGTCGGGGTCGGCGTCGGGGTCGGGGTCGGCGTCGGGGTCGGGGTCGGCTCAGGCGTGGGCGTCGGGGTGGGCGTCGGCGCGCCGAAGGTCTGCCCGGTGTTGACCGCGCCGGAGGTGTGGGGCGCGGCCGCGGCCCACGTGAACTCGCCGTAGGTGGTGCCGGTGCCGGTGAGCCGGAGCGACTGGCCGTCCGCCTCCGAGCCGTCCTCGGAGACGCCGATGTCGGTGCAGGCCACCCCGCTGGCGGGGCCGTTCGCCGCCGTGAAG
Organism: Pyrinomonadaceae bacterium; assembly: GCA_035563535.1. Taxonomy (GTDB): domain Bacteria; phylum Acidobacteriota; class Blastocatellia; order Pyrinomonadales; family Pyrinomonadaceae; genus QHXN01. The sequence continues at coordinate 8,236 of DATMVD010000013.1, forward strand.
GTGCCCTCGTAGCAGAGGAACTGGATGAGGGCGTTGCCCGGCCCGACGAGGGCCACGCCGTCGGGCGAGCCGTTCTGGATGCCGTTCACCGCGTAGCCGAGCGCGACGGTGCCGTAGCCGCCCTGCTGGGCGGGGATGGTGCCGGACAGCGCGTCCGTGTCATAGCTGGCCCCGCCGGAGCCGTTGTAAAGCACGATTGAATAGCCGGTCAGGCTGGTGCCCGCCGGGCCGGCGATCTCGATGAACTCGTTGGCGTCGGTGCCGGCGTCGTCGTAATGGATTTCGTTGATGAAGATTGTCGAAGAGGGGTTCGCCAAGAGGGGCATGGCGGACGCCGTGGGCGTCAGGCCGCGGAGGACGCCGACCGAGGGTAGGATGATGCCGAGTAAAAGTGTCAGAAACGAGGCGACGAAACGGCGACACGCAGGGGTAGACAGTCGCCTGCCGGTGGGTGGGAGCATGAGACTTTCCTTTCGTAATTTAAATGGGTTAGCGTCCTACCAAGGAAATCCTTCGAGAAAGACGCCGGCTCGCGAAGGTTGAAGCGAAGCTTTTACTCGAATCTCGGTTCGTGGTCAAGCCGCCGGGGGTGTGAACGCGAAATAGATGCGCAACTATAACCGGTTGTTGCTTTCGGCAGGCTTAAATCGTAGTTAAATAAGCATTAAAACTGGAAATCCGGAAAGCCCGGAAGTTTCGAGCCGAAACGGAACCGCGGGCGGCGGCGGGCGGGTTGAGTTCGGTTAACGTCAACCCGCCCGCCGCCGCCCGCGGCCCTGTTCTTAACCCCGAGCTTCAGACCCGCTCGAAGATGATGGCGATGCCCTGACCGCCGCCGATGCAGGCCGAGGCCAGCCCGTAGCGGCCCTCCCGGCGGTGCAACTCGTTGAGCGCCGTCAGGACGAGGCGCGTGCCGGACGCGCCGAGCGGGTGGCCGAGCGCGATGGCCCCGCCGTTGACGTTCGTCTTCGAGCGGTCGAGGCCCAGCTCTTTCTCGACGGCGAGGTACTGGCAGGCGAACGCCTCGTTGACCTCGACCACGTCGATCTCTTCGAGCTTGAGGTTCGCCTTCTCCAGAGCCTTGCGGACGGCCGGGACGGGCCCGATGCCCATCACGTCCGGCTCGACCCCGGCGTAGGCCCAACTGACGACGCGGCCGAGCGGCTTCGCGCCGCGCTCGCGCACGTAGTCGCCGCCCGCGATGACGAGCGCCGCCGCGCCGTCCACGATGCCCGAAGCGTTGCCGGCCGTCACGAAGCCGTCCTTGCTGAAGGCGGTCGGCAGCTTCGCCAGCACTTCGAGCGTCGTGTCGGGCCGCAGGTGGTCGTCCTTGTCAACGACCTTGACGCCTTTGCGCGTCTTGACCTCGACGGCGACGATCTCCTCGGCGAAGACGCCCGCCGCCTGCGCGCGCGCCGCCTCGGCTTGCGAGCGCAGGGCGTAGGCGTCCTGCTCCTCGCGCGAGATTTCGTAGCGGCGGGCGAGGTTCTCGGCCGTGCCCGCCATCGTCGTGTTGCAGTAGGTGTCCAGCAGCGCGACCATCAAAGAGTCTTCGAGCTTGCCCTGCCCGAGCGCGAAGCCCGAGCGCGCGCCGTAGATGACGTGCGGGGCCATCGACATCGACTCCATGCCGCCGACGAGCGCCGTGCGCGCTTCGCCCAGAAGGATCATGTGCGCGCCGCTGACGACGGACTGGATGCCGCTGCCGCAGAGGCGGTTGACGGTGAGCGCGGGCCGGTCGTGCGGCACGCCGGCCTTGAGCGCGACGTGGCGCGCGCCGTAGATGGCGTCGCCCGAGGTTTGCAGGGCGTTGCCGACGACGGTGTGGTCGATCTCGTCGGCCGCCACGCCCGAAGCTTCGAGCGCCCCGCGCGCGGCCGCCGCGCCGAGGTCAATCGCCTTCACGTCCTTCAGAGCCCCCACGTACTGGCACATCGGCGTCCGCTTCCCGCCCAGAATGAAGATGTCTTGAGCCATGATTTTCTGATAGTTCCTCTCTGCGAAAAATCTGCCCTTTAGATGAACAAACGAGTGTATCCGAGGCCCGGAAGGCGCGTCAATTTAAGGGGGGAGGGGGGCGGGGGCGACGTTGATTCGGCCGCCGGCTTTCACCGGGAGCGGCGCCTGACGCCTTCACTCCTCGCCGGAGCGGGCAGCCTGTGCGGCAGGTCTAGCTCGTCGTCAATCAGGGCTTCGACGTAGAGGTTCGCCGCGCGGGCGTACTCTAAGAGAATCAGCAGCGGCGGCTCACTTCTTCCCAACTCGTACCCGGAGATTTGGGTGTACCAGATGTCCTCCTCAAAACCGAGGCGTTTGAGCATGTCGCTTTGGGAGAGGCCGAGGGCTTCGCGGATGCGGCGGAGCTTTTCGGGGAGGCGTTGCGGCCTCAGGCGTGCGGCACGGCCCATCAGGAGTTTCCTCCCGACGGGACGAGGTGACGCACAAAGTTCTTGCGTCTGTATCTATTTTTATATAGAATGTGGCTGCGTTTGGTTGTCGCCAAGAAGAAGCAGCTTCTCTGCTCTCTGGCGACGCTCATCACTCGTCGGAGGTTGAGGGTGAGCTAAGCATCCGAACGCGGCCAGTTTTCAAAGGCTCGAACGGGCGAAGGATATCACAGGGGGGCTCACGCAAATGGGCATTTTAGTCGCCGTCAGGTAAGGGGTGCGCGGGGGACAAAGCGCACCCCGGCGCGCCCGCCCCGGCCAGAGGCGGGCGCGCCGCGGGGCCGCGTGTCGCTAGGTGGGTTGCGCGCGCGGCCCCGAAACTTTTTTCAGTCCGCGAAGCGGTGGGCGGCGCGGTAGCGGTGGAGGAGTTCTTCGAGGAAGCCTTCGTAGGTGAACTGTTCGGGGTCGTATTCGGGGCGGAGCTTGAGGAGGATGGGGGTGGCGATGCGCCACGCCATCCACTGGCGCGGCCGCTCGTTCAAGTCCCAGCGGCGGCGCAGGAAGGCTTCGACCACTTCGATCTCGGGCTCGGTCAGCGGGGTGAGCGCGGCCTTGAAGGCGACGGGCTTGAAGGAGCGGCGCAGCGCCACGTCGCTCGTCGGGGCCGAGAAGACCTCTTCGAACGAGGGGGCCTGCGCCTCGCGCTCGCGCACGACGACCGTGCCGGCCACCATGTCGCCGACGCGCTGGTCGCGGCTGCTGATGAAGACCGCGACCAGCCCGACCGAGTAGAGCGACGACGGCAGCATGTCGAAGATGCGGACGAGGTTGCGCGCGGCCGCCTCCCAGAAGGTGATGGGGCGGCCGTCCTCGCGGATGACGCGCAGGCGCAGCCAGCGCTTGCCCGGCGTCTGCCCGTTCCAAACCCACTCGAAGAAGACGAAGTAGCCCGACCAGATGAGGAAGACGATGACGATGAGGAGCGCCAGCGCCCACTTCGGCGCCTCCGCCAGCCGCGACTCCCACTCCCGGATGCCCGCGCCCGCCAGCAGAAAGAGGAGGACGACGAGCGCGAGCGCGAGCGTTTGCAGGAAGTGATCGACGGCGCACGCGAGGAAGCGGTTGCCGATGGAGGCCAGCGCGAAGTGCAGCGGCACGCGCTCCGGCGTCTCGATGATCAGCGTCTCGTCAGTGGGGATGGCTGCGGACATTTGAAGAGTAGTCAGTAGACAGTAGTCAGTAGACAGTAGCAGGACATTTTCATTACGAACCCTCCGGCTGTCATCCTCAATCTCCTTGTCGCGGAGCGCTACTGACTACTGACTACTGACTACTGTCTACTTCAATCCAGCGCCGGCAGCGCGTCGTCCTGGTCGGAGGCGGGCGCGGCCGAGTCGAGGCGGAGCACGTTGAGCTGTTGGAACATGGACATGAAGTCGAAGTTGTTCCACGCCTCGACGATCTTGCCGTCGCGGACGCGGACGAAGGTCATCCCCGTGAACTCGACGGGGCTGTCGGTGGCCTTGAAGCCGAGCGAGTCGCCGCGGTGGCGACCGCGCACGGTGCAGCGCGCCGCCACCTTGTCGCCCTCCGAGACCGTGTCCTCCACGACGACCTCGATGTCGGGGAACGCCTCGCGGAACCTGCCGTGGAAGGTTTTGAAGTGGGCGGGGCCGCGCAAGGGTGCCCCGCTCTCGTCGGCGAGGCCGTGCGCCACGCCCTCCTCCGCGAACATCTCGTCAATCGCCTCGGCGCGCCCGCGGTTCCAGACCTCTGCGAACCAGCGGCGGACGAGGGACGCGTTGTCGGAAGTCTCGTAATCTTTTCTCATCTCACTCCTCCTCAGCGGGCCGCGCGCTCGGCGGGCGCGGCCTCAACATCTGCGACTCCCATTTCCGGTACTCGGCCTTCAGGCGCTCGAAGGTTTCGGGCTGCGACTTGCGCGAGTCGGCCTGCTCGCGCTCGTCCGTCTGGAGGTCGAAGAGGTGTTCGCCGTGCGCGCCGTCCTTCAGGTACTTCCAGCGCCCCGCACGCACAGCGCCCTGCACGTCGTTGCGCCAGAAGAGCGTGCGCTCGAAGGGCTCGCGCGCGCCGCGCAGGACGGGCAAAAGGTCTGTGCCGTCGAGCGGGTAGTCGGGGTGCGCACGCGCGCCCGCGGCGGCGAGGATGGTGGCCGTCCAGTCCATCGTGACGGCGACCTGCTCGGACGTTCTCCCCGCGGTGACGACGCCCGGCCAGCGGACGAGGGCGGGGACGCGTATGCCGCCCTCGCGCAGGTTGAACTTCTGACCCGAGAAGGGCCAGTTGTAGGAGAAGCGCTCGCCGCCGTTGTCGCTCGTGAAGATGACGAGCGTCCGCCGGGCGTGCCCCGCCTCTTCGAGCGCGCGCAGGACGCGGCCGACGCCTTCGTCGAGGCTCTTCATCATCTCTGCGTAGACTTTGAGCGAGCCGCCCGAGGTGAAGCCTTCGTAGCCGCCGGGGAGCGTGCGGCTGAACGCTTCGTCCCGCGGCCCCTCCCAGGGCCAGTGCGGCGCGGTGTAGTTGAGGCTCAGGAAGAAGGGCGTGTTGCGGCGCTGGCGTCGCAGGTACTCGGCGGCGCGCTCGGTGATGAGGTCGGTCATGTAGCCGACGCGCTCGACGGGGACTTCGGCCTCGAAGAGGTCGCCCTCGCCGTTCGCGTCCTTGTGCGTGAAGAAGTCGGCGGCCCCGCTCATGATGCCGAAGAACTCCTCGAAGCCGCTCTTGACGGGGCCGTACTTCGGCAGGTAGCCGAGGTGCCACTTGCCGACGAGCGCCGTTGCGTACCCTGCGGCTTTCAACAAGGACGCGACGGTCGGGTGCTCGGGCGGCAGGCCCGGGTCACGCTTCTGCGCGACGAGCTGCTTCCTCCACGCCAGAGGCTCTTCGAGCCCCACGGCCGTGCGCGCCGGGTACCGCCCCGTCACGAACGCGCAACGCGTCGGCGTGCAGACGGGCGCGGCCGAGTAGGCTTGCGTGAACCGCACGCCTTCGGACGCCAGACGGTCGAGGTTCGGCGTCCTGTAATCCGGCCGCCCGTAACAGCTCAAATCCCCCCACCCCAGATCGTCCGCCATGACGTAGACGACGTTCGGCCTCTCGGCCTGCGCGCCGACGGACGTGTCCGCCGCCCCGGCCAACGCCGACGCCGCGACCGCCGAAGCGACGAACTCGCGGCGCGTTAGTTTCTTTTTCATAGCGGCCCTCCAGGAGTTGGAAGAAAGCCGTGGGGTTAACTAGAGCGGGTTGCGTTTGAGTTAACCTCCCCCGTTTAGAGGCGGGGTGCGGCCCGCCGCCTGCCGCGATGTGACTCGGGTCGGCGGGCGGAGCCCGCCTCTAAACGATTGGTCTACTGTTTCGCAATACGCTCTAAACTCCGCGGACGCGTAGGAAGCGGCGCTTGCCGACCTGGATGAGGGGCGCGCGGTCGTTGCCGACCTCCACTTCAACCTCGTGGCGCGCGGCGCGCTCGCCGTCGATGCGGACGCCGCCCTGTTCGATGAGGCGTCGCGCCTCGGCCATCGAGGGCGCGAGGCCGGTCTCGACCAGCAGGCGCGGGAGCTTCCAGACCTGCGGGGCGACGGCGCGCTCCTCTATCTCGTCGGGTATCTCCTTGCGCTTGAAGATGCGGTTGAACTCGTCCTCGGCGGCCGTCGCCGCGTCCGAGGAGTGGAAGTCGGCGATGACGCGCTTGGCGAGGGCGACTTTGAAGTCGCGGGGGTTGGCCTCGCCGCCGGCGGCGCGGTCGCGCATCTGTTTGATGTCGGCGACGCTCATGTCCGTGAGCAACTCGTAGTAGCGCCACATGAGGTCGTCGGAGATGGACATGAGCTTGCCGAACATCTCCTGCGGCGGCTCGTCGATGCCGACGTAGTTGCCGAGAGACTTCGACATCTTCTGGACGCCGTCGGTGCCTTCGAGCAGCGGCGTGATCAGCGCGACCTGCGGCTCCTGTTCGTACTCGCGCTGGAGGTTGCGCCCCAGGAGGAGGTTGAACTTCTGGTCGGTGCCGCCCAGTTCCACGTCCGCTTTGAGCGCGACCGAGTCGTAAGCCTGCGTCAAGGGGTAGAGCAGCTCGTGCAGCGCGACGGGGCGCTCTTCCGCGAGGCGCTTCTGGAAGTCGTCGCGTTCGAGAATCTGCTTGACCGTGACGTGCGAGGCGAGGCGGATGAAGCCGTCGGAGCCGAGCGCGTCCATCCACTCGGAGTTGAAGCGCAGCTCGGTCTTCTCGGGGTCGAGCAGTTTGAAAATCTGCCTCTTGTAGGTCTCGGCGTTGGCGTTAATCTCCTCGCGCGTGAGCTGCGGGCGCGTGGCCGACTTGCCCGAGGGGTCGCCGATGAGCCCCGTGAAGTCGCCAATGAGGAAGATGACGGTGTGGCCGAGTTCCTGGAAGTGGCGGAGCTTGCGGATGGCGACCGTGTGGCCGAGGTGTATGTCGGGCGCGGTGGGGTCAGCGCCAAACTTGACGCGCAGCGACCGGCCCTCGCGCGCGCCCCTCTCCAGCTTCGCCCTCAAGTCCTCCTCGCGGATGATCTCGACCGCCCCCTTGCGCAGGTACTCCAACTGCTCTCCGATGTTCATGGGCGAGAGTTTAAAGTCCGCAAGTCCAAAGTTCAAAGTTCAAGGTTGGGCAGCCGGGTCAGAACCTCCCGCGGTAGCGGGTGGGCCTTCATTAACCGGATGCGCCGAATAACAAAGGCCCACCCGCTACCGCGGGAGGTTCTGACCTGACCTTTTCACGACCCGCCTACCTTCGATGTAATAGTTACCGGAGCAGACGAGGGCGAGCGCCTCGGGGTAGGCTTTGTGCTCTTCGACGAGGATGCGGGCGGCGAGGGCGTCGGGGGTGTCCGTGTCGAGGACGGGGACGGTGCGTTGGACGATGATGGGGCCGCCGTCGAGGGTCTCGTCCACGAAGTGAACCGTGCAGCCGGAGACGCGGACGCCGTGCTCGACGGCCTGGCGCTGCGCGTCGAGGCCGGGGAAGGCCGGCAGCAGAGAGGGGTGGATGTTGAGGACGCGCCCGCGGAACTCTTCCGTAAAGCAGGGCGAGAGCAGGCGCATGTAGCCGGCGAGGCAGACCAGCTCGACGCCGCGCGCTTTCAACTCACCGATGATCTCGCGCTCGTGCTCCTCGCGCGTGCGGCCGCGGCGCTCGACGACCGCCGTCTCGATCCCGCGCGCCCGCGCGGCTTCGAGCCCGGCGGCCCGCGGCTTGTCGCTCACGACGATACGGATGCGCGCGCCGGGCACGCTCCCCGCGGCGACCGCGTCGGCCAGCGCCGTCATGTTCGACCCGCGCCCCGAGATGAGAATCCCGACGTTCATGAAGGAGAAGTAGGCAGTAGGCAGATGGCAGTAGGCAGTTAAGAGCGCCGCTGTCGGAACTTCCGAGTTAAACCTTCAACTAGCGTTACGCGGAGCGCACTGCCTACTGCCTACTGTAGTTTGACTTCGCGCGCGCCTTCGGTGACGCGCCCGATGGTGTAGCAGGTCTCGCCGAGGTTGTCGAGATGTGTTTTGACGGCGGGGGCGTCCGCCGGCGAGCAGGCGACGACCATGCCGACGCCCATGTTGAAGGTGCGGTGCATCTCGGCTTCGGAGACGTTGCCGAGTTGCTGCATGACGCCGAAGAGCGGGGGCACGGGCCACGCGCCCCTGTCGATTTCGACCGCGGTGCCCTCGGGCAGCACGCGGGGGATGTTCTCAAGGAGCCCGCCGCCCGTGATGTGTGCGAGCGCCTTAATCGCCCCGCCGTCGAGCAGACCTTCGAGCGGGCGGAGGTAGCTGAGGTGGGGCCTGAGCAGGGCCTCGCCCACGGTCTCGCCGAGTTCGTCAAGCTTCGTGTTCACGTCGTAGCCCGCGACCTCGAAGAAGAGCTTGCGCGCGAGCGAGTAGCCGTTCGTGTGCAGACCGGCCGAGGGGAGCCCGAGCAGCACGTCGCCCGGCTCGACGCGGCCGCCGTCGATGACCTTCGCGCGGTCAACGACGCCGACGATGAAGCCGGCCACGTCGTACTCGCCCTCCGAGTAGAAGCCCGGCATCTCGGCCGTCTCGCCGCCGAGCAGCACGCAGCCGTTCTCCCGACACCCCCGCGCGATGCCGTCCACGACCGAGATGATTGTCTCGGGCGCGAGCACGCCCGTCGCCACGTAGTCGAGGAAGAACAAGGGCCGCGCGCCCTGCACGAGGATGTCGTTGGTGCAGTGGTTGACGAGGTCGCGCCCGACCGTGTCGTGCACGCCCGTCATGAAGGCGACCTTGAGCTTCGTCCCGACGCCGTCGGCCGAGGCGACGAGCACCGGCTCAGACATGCCGGGGAACGCGCCGTCGAACATCCCGCCGAAGCTCCCGATTTCAGACAGAGTCCGCGCGTTGAAGGTGCCGCGCGCCAGCCGCTTGATCTTCTCGACCGCCGCGTTCGCCGCGTCAATCGAGACGCCCGCGTCGGAGTAGGTGATTGATTTGCTCATCTATTTTCGGCGCGTCACGCGCGTCAAGGCTGTAGCGCAATATCGGTCGCCGTCGTTGTCCGGCGCGACGCCAACCAGCGCTTGAATGAACTCTGACTCTCGCCGGAAGGCTTGCCTGCGAGCAGGTTCTCGGCGCTGACGTCCTCGTCCAGGTCGGGCCAATGAATGCCTTCGCCCCCGCCGATGAGTCGCCAGTTATTCCTCTCCGCCGGAGTCCCGCTCAGAAGTCGTGGGTACCACGCGAGTGGGACCGAGATGGTGCGGCCATCGTTCAGATCGACGGCGAGTGCGTCGTCGGTGACCACCACGTTCTGCGCCTTGGCCTCAGCCGTTAAAGTAGTCATTCCAACTCCTCAATAAATCTTCCCCGTTATCCTCGACCAGTCGTTGTATGCGGTTAAGCTCAGTTCTGCCAAAGCCACCACTATTTTGCAGCCTCGCCGGGTCGAGCCAGAACTTGGCTGTGTTCTTGTCACGTTCGACGTGAACGTGCGGAGGCTCGCCACCGTCGCCCGCGTAAAAGAAGAATCTGTAAGGCCCGTGCCTGAGGACAGTCGGCATTCTTCTTTCTCAAATTCGTACGCCCTAAAGTGGCGGAGCATTTTAGAGCTTGAAACTCTTCCGGCCCTCGCCGCTGCGCTTCTCAAGTTTCTCTTGCAGGGCCTTGACGCGCTCTTCGGCCTCCTTGCGCGAGGCTTCGTCGAGCGAGATGTTGATGGAGAGGTGGCTGCCGGACTCCGCGCCTTCGGGGAGGAGCGAGGCGGGCAGCTCGACCTTGAGTTCGTCATCGCCTGCGAGCACGACGGCCGTGCCGCCGTCCTCGATGCGGTCGATGACGGCGCGCGTGCGTTTGGACTTGTCGCCCTTCTCCATAGCCTCAGACCTGTTTCGGTTTCAGACGTTGCGGAACTCCGGCCTGTACCTGACGAGCCCGGTGCGGCCGGCCAGCGCTTCGGGGCGCAGCTCGGCGACCATGAAGTTCTCCTCCGGCGAGGGGAACTCGCAGGTCACGCCGAGCGGCCCCGCCGGGCGGAAGCCGAAGCGCGGGTAGTAGTCTGCGTGGCCGAGCACGAACACGACCTCCCGGCCGAGCCGCAGGCACTCCCGCAAACCCTCACGCACGAGTGCGGAGCCGACGCCGAGCCCCTGCCTTTCCGGCAGGACGGCCATCGGCCCCAACGCGAAAGCCTCCCACACGCCGCCCCGCGACTCGACCGTGACGGGGCTGAAGAGGATGTGGCCGACGACCCGCCCGCCCTCCTCCGCGACCAGCGAGACGAGCGGCGCGCCGCCCGCCCTCAACGCATCGACGAGGTTCGCCTCCGCCCCGCCCTCGAAGGCCAACTCGTTGACGCGGCGGACGGCCGCGCCGTCTCCCGGAGCCTCCGCGCGGACTCTCACCTCGCCCCGGCCCTCTTCGTGTTGGCGTTCGAGTTCCTGTTCGAGTTCGAGCGCGCCTCGTCCTTCGGCTTCGGCGCGGGCGGGAGGTCGCCGAAGTCTATGAAGCCGCGCCTGGCCGAGTCGTCGCGCAGCGCCTGCCGTCCGGCCCACATGTCCTCGTTCATCTTCGGCTCGCGCGCGGTCGTGATCTTCACGTCGCCCTCCTGCCCGCGCGTCGAAATGACGATCTCGCCCTGGAAGTCCGTGCGGTAGATTTTTACCCCGGCGGCCTTCAAGCGGTCGAGCACCTCCTGCGACGGGTGGCCGTAGCGGTTGTCCATCCCCGCGGAGATGATTCCGTACTTGAACTCGCCGCGCTTGAGGAAGTCTTCGGAGGTCGCGTACTTCGACCCGTGGTGCCCGACCTTCAGGACGGTCGCGCGGATGTTCGCGCCGTTCTTAATCAGGCGCTCGCGCTCGGTCTGCTCCTCGGCGTCGCCGGTGAGCAGGACGGAAAAGTCGCCGTAGTCGAGCCGCGTGACGACCGAGTTGGCGTTCGGCTCGTTGCCGCCCGAGCGCAGGTCCTCCTTCTCGAACAGGGGCTGGATGGGCGCGAGCACGCGGAGGACGGCGCCGCCGCCCAGCTCGAACGTCTGGCCCGGCTCGGCGCGCAGCAGCGGAACCTTCTTCTCGTCCACGGCCTTGAGGAAGTCGGCGTAGTTCTTCGTCGTGTTCGGCACGCCGGAGTAGAGGACGTTGGCGACCGGCACCGCTTTGATGACCTCGTCGGCCGCGCCGATGTGGTCGGCGTGCGCGTGCGTGGCGACGAAGAGGTCGATGTGGTCAACGCCGTACTTCTTCAGGGCCGCGAGGATGACTTTGCCGTCGCCCGGCTCGCCCGCGTCCACGAGCGCCGTCTTGCCGCCCGGCGTGATGACGAGGATGGAGTCGCCCTGCCCCACGTCGAGCACGACCACCTTCGTCTCGTCGCCCGAGGCCGGCGGCGGAGCCTCCTCCCTCCGCTTATCCAGGTACGGTTTGACGACGAACCGCCACCCGAAGTACCCGCCGACCGCCAGCACCGCCGCCAGCGCCACCAGCGCGCACCCGCACCCTTTCCTACTCTGCGCCAATCAGATAACCTCCGGAAGCCTGCTTGTCTTCACTCGCCGTAAGCGTGCCTGTCCATCAGCTCTGCGAACTGCGACCACGAAAGCCGCTTGTCGCGTTGCCGTCGTCCGCCGCGCCACGTGATCGAGCCCCGCCCGATGATGATGGTGCCGATCTTCTCCTCGCTGGCGTAAATCTCGAACTTCATCGAGCTGCCGGCCTTCGTCAGGTCGAGTATCTGGACTTGCGCCGTCACCCTGTGCTTCCTGACGGGCTTCCTCTCTCTCGTCGCCATGGTTCAAACCCCCTGAAGAAGTTAGTCCGAGGGGACGGGCTCGCGCTCGCGCGCGTACTGGGTCTCGGCGGCCGTGTTGATGCGGGTGGGGTAGCGGCCCGACCAGCAGGCGACGCAGGAGGTCTCGGGGGGCAGCCCGCAGGCTTCGAGCATCCCCTCCATCGAGAGGTAGCCGAGCGAGTCGGCCTCGATGAAGCGGCGCACCTCCTCGACCGACATCCGCGCCGCGATCAGCTCCTCCTTGTTCGGCGTGTCCACGCCGTAGTAGCACGGGCTCACCGTCGGCGGGCAACTGATGCGGACGTGCACCGCCGCCGCGCCCGCCTCGCGCACGAGCCTCACGATCTTCTTCGAGGTCGTCCCCCGCACGATGGAGTCGTCAATCAGCACGACCGAGCGGCCGCGGATGAGGTCGCGCACGGGGTTGAGCTTGAGGCGCACGCCGAAGCTGCGGATCGACTGCTTCGGCTCGATGAAGGTGCGGCCGACGTAGTGGTTGCGCACCAGCCCGAAGCGGAAGTTGATGCCGCTCTCGGCCGCGTAGCCGATGGCCGCGGCCACGCCCGAGTCGGGGACGGGGACGACGATGTCCCCGTCGGCCGGCTGCTCAATCGCCAGCCGCTTGCCCATCTTGTGGCGCGACTCGTTGACCGAGCGGCCGTAGATGATCGAGTCGGGGCGCGAGAAGTAGACGTGCTCGAAGACGCAGAACGAGTGCCGGCGCTCCGGCAGCGGGAAAGAGGAGCGCAGGCCGCCGCGGTCGATGACGAGCATCTCGCCCGGCTCCACGTCGCGGACGTACTCGGCCCCGATGAGGTCGAACGCGCACGTCTCGGAGGCGACGACCCACGCGCCGTCCAGGCGGCCGAGCGCGAGCGGGCGGAAGCCCCGCGGGTCGCGCACGGCGATGAGCGCGTCGGGCGTGAGGAAGAGCATCGAGAACGCGCCCTCCGTCTCGCAGAGGACTTCGGGGACGGCCCCCTCGACCGACTCGGCGCGCGAGCGCGCGATGCGGTGGAGGATGACTTCGGTGTCGGAGGTCGAGGAGAAGATGGCCCCGTCGCGTTCGAGCAGCTTCCGCTCTTCGGTGGCGAAGGGGAGGTTGCCGTTGTGGCAGACGGCGACCTGCCCGTGCTTGCACGCGATGAGGAAGGGCTGCGCCTCGCGCACCGAGACCTCGCCCGCGGTCGAGTAGCGCGTGTGGCCGATGGCGGCCGTGCCCGGCAGGCGGTTCAGGCGGTCTTCGTCGAAGACCTCCGAGACGAGCCCCATCGCGCGCTCGGAGCGGAGCAGGCCGTCGGAGGCGACGATGCCGCAAGACTCTTGCCCGCGGTGCTGTAGCTGGTAGAGCCCGAGGTACGCGAGGCGTGCCGCGTCGTCGTGCCCGTAGATGCCGAACACGCCGCACTCGTCGCGGAACCCGCCCCGCGCCGTCTCGCCCGCGCCGCCGTCCTGTGGAGTCATGTGCCCGCCGAAGCCCTTCGACCGAGTTTGAAGGGACATTGTAGCAGGAAGAAGTAGTCAGGAGACAGTAGACAGTAGTCAGTAGAAAAACTGTCCTCGCCCGAACCCTGCGGCCGTCATCATCGGCCTCCCCAAAGCGGAGCCTACTGTCTACTGTCTACTGTCTCCTGACTACCGCCTCTGCTATCATGTGGCCGCGGATTTCTGAGGGCGGAGGTGCAGGCCCGTGTTCGGAGTGAAGGTCTACGGCGCGGACTGGTGTGAGGACACGCAGCACGCGCGCGCGTTTCTCGACCGCCTCGGCGTGCAGTACCAGTACGTCAATATCGAGCAGGACGAGTCGGCCGCCGCGTGGGTTCGGCAACAGAACGGCGGGAAGGAGCGCAAGCCGACCGTGGACATTGCCGGGCAGGTGCTCTCGACCCCGTCCGACCACGAGCTGACGAGCGCGCTGCGCGAGCGCGGCCTGATGGCCTGAGCGAAGGATGAGCGAGCGACAGAACTTCACACGCAGAGTCCTGTTGGTGGCGGCGGGCGCGGCGCTCGTCGCGTCGCTCTTCGGGGCCGTGTGGGCCGTCTACCGGCGTCTCCCCGAGGACGAGCGCGCCGCGTCGCGCCTCGTGACGGGCGGCCAGCGCACGACCCTGCTCCACGTGCGCCTGCGCCGCGAGGGCGTCGGCTTCCCCGTCTCGGCGAAGAGGGTGCCCTTCCAGCTCTTCCCCATCGACATGGCGGCCGCGCGCAGCGAGTACGACTCCGAGCGGCGGCCCGGCCAGCGCTTCGAGGATTTCGCCGCGCGCCTGATGGGCGGCCGCCCGAAGATCGAGGCCGAGCTGGACGAGGGCGGCGCGGCCGACCTCAACGTCCCCCCGGGCAAGTGGTGGATACACGCCGAGATCGACGGCGAGCGCGAACTGGTCTGGCGGCTCCGCGTCGAAATCAACGGCCGCGAGAAGACCGTCGAGCTGACGAAAGAGAACGCCTACCTCCGCGCTAAGAGATTCTAAAGAAGGTGTTGGGTGTTGAGTTTTAGGTGTCGGGTAAAACCCGATTCTTCCCCAACACCTATAACCCAACACCCAACACCCGACACGAATGAAGGCTCTCCGGTTCGAGAACAATCAGTTAAGCCTCGCGGACGTGGGCGTGCCCGGGCGCGAGGGCGAGGCGCTGGTGCGCGTGCGCGTGGCGGGCGTGTGCAACACGGATCTGGAGATCGTGCGCGGGTACGCGGGGTTCGAGGGGACGCTGGGCCACGAGTTCGTGGGCGAGGTCGAGCGCGCGCCGGGCGCGCCGGAGCTTGAGGGCCGGAGGGTCGTCGGCGAGATCAACGCCGGCTGCGGACGCTGCCAGCTCTGCCGGGCGGGCGACGCGCGCCACTGCCCCGCGCGCACCGTGCTCGGCATCGTCGGCCGCGACGGCGCTTTCGCGGAGTACCTACAGCTCCCCGTCACGAACCTCCTGCCCGTGCCGGACGAAGTCCCGGACGAGCGCGCCGTCTTCACGGAGCCGCTGGCCGCCGCGTGCGCCGTCGTGGAGCGCGCGCGCGTCGAGCCCGAGACGCGCGTCGCCGTCGTCGGCGACGGCAAGCTCGGCCTGCTCTGCGCGCAGGCCCTGAAGGCGGCGACGGGCGCGGGCGTCACGCTCGTCGGCCGCCACGACAACAAGCTTGAGATTGTCCGCGGCCGCGGCGTCCGCGCGGTCAGGTCGGACGAGCTGCCCGCCTCCTTCGAGCGCGCCTTCGACGTGACGGTCGAAGCGTCGGGCTCGCCCGCGGGCTTCGAGACGGCGCTCAAGCTCTTGAAGCCGCGCGGCACGCTCGTGCTGAAGTCCACCTTCCACGGCGCGACCGAGCTGAACCTCGCGCCCGTCGTCGTGGACGAGGTCTGCATCGTCGGCTCGCGCTGCGGCCGCTTCAAGCCCGCGCTCGAACTGCTGCGCCGCGGCGCGGTCGAGACCGACGCCCTCATCACGGACGAGTTCCCCCTCTCCGAAGGCCCCCGCGCCTTCGAGCGCGCCGCCGAGCCCGGCGTCCTCAAAGTCCTGCTGAGACCTTGAAGCGTTAGAAGTCAGGAGTCAGGAGTCAGGAGTCAGAATGAAGAAGGTTCTTATTCTGACTCCTGACTCCTGACTTCCTATATATGAAGCTCAAAACCAATCTTGCCGCCGACGGCGCGTTACTGTTGACGACGATCATCTGGGGCTCGACCTTCTCCGTCTCGCGCGGCGTGCTCGACCACTGGCCGCCGCTGACGTACCTGGCGGTGCGGATGCCACTGGCGGCGCTCGTCTTCGCGGCGCTCTTCCCGCGGCAGGTCTTCGGCGCTTCGCGTCAGGGCTTGCGCGCGGGCGCGACGCTCGGCGCGCTCATGGGCTTGGGCTTCGTCGGGCAGACGACGGGGCTGCTCTACACAACGCCCGCGAAGGCCGCCTTCATCACGGGCATTACGACGCCGCTCGTCCCCGTCGTGGCCTACGTCCTCTGGCGCGCCCGACCGAGCCGCGGGAACCTCTTCGGGATCATCCTCGCCACGACCGGCGGCGCGCTCGTCCTCGCGCCGGCCGAGGCCGCGGGCTTCAACGCGGGCGACCTCATCGTGCTCTCGACCACGCTCCTCTTCGCCGCACACATCAACCTGCTGAGCCTCTACGCGCGCCGCTTCGACGTGCGGCAGTTGAGCGCGTTGCAGATCGCGACGGCCGCCGCGCTCATCCTCGCGGCGTGGGGCGCGCTGCGCGTCTACGCGGCGCTGGCCGGCGCGGGCGCGCTCCCGCCGGGGCTCGTCCGCGAGACTCAGCCGTTGGAGTGGAGCGGCGCGGTCGCCGTGAGCCTCGCCTACCTCGCGCTCGTCTCCACGGTCGGCGTCTTCCTGCTCTGGACGTGGGGTCAGGCGCGCATGTCCGCGACGCACGCCGCCGTCATCTTCAGCCTTGAGCCGGTCTTCGCCACCGCCTTCGCCGTCCTCCTGCGCGGCTCGGCCGAGTGGACTGGCCCGCGAGCCACCGCCGGCGCACTGCTCATCCTCGCCGGCGTCATCGTGTCCGAGTTGCGTTGGGGTGTGAAGGGTGTGGGAGAAGGCGAAGCGCGGGAGGGTGAGGCCCAAGACCTTGCAGGCGACTGACTCTGTTGGCCTTGAGGCGTAGGCAAATGACCCGCATAGGGACGCGGACTCACTCTGCCCGCGCCTGACGGTATTTTTCGACCGCATCCGTAAGCACGCGAAAGAAGGCGTCGGCGGTGGCCTCAATCGGGCGAAGGTTGAGGCTTTCGTAACGATGCCGGTCGAACGGATACACCTTCGGGGTGACGATGTAGCCGCGAATTCCTTCGCCGGCATCGGAGAAGAGCATCTTGAGGGCCGTGTGGCGCAAAGACGAACCGACCACCAGTACGCGAGAACCGGTCACGCCCGCGAGCAGGTGTTGCCAGATGGCGGGGCCGTCGCCGAACGCCTCCCAGACGTCACGCTCGGTAATGCGTAGAGACTCCGGACGGTTAAGCGACCCCGACAGCTTGTAAATGACGGTGCCGCCGGGCGGCCTGACATCTTCCGGATGGCCTCCGTCACTCTCGTCCGGCGCGGACGCTAAGGCGAGACACAAACCTCGGCCGGCGTCATATTTCAGATCCCCTTCGACAACCTCGTGCCTGATACCCTGCGCCGTACAAGCTTCCTCGAAGAGGGTGTCGTAGTTCGTCGTTATAATACTGTCAAAGAGTCGTACGCCGAGCAGGTGAGCAAGCGTCGGATTTATCCCCTGCGGCCCGCTCATCGCCCTCCGGAAAATCTCCAGCAGGCGCTCACGCCCAAAGGCGATTTCGAGATTGCTGGCCGTCTCCTGGAACGGCCTGCCGGTCAGGTCTAAATCAGGGTCGCCCAACGAGGCGCGGAGTTCCGCGGTGACAAGTTCCGTCATGGCGCGCTCCGAGGGGTAGCCGGCGGCCAGAGAGATGCCGGCCCCGGCTATCATTATCATGCCCCCGCCAGCGACCTCGGCGACGAGCCGGGGCGGGATGACTACTCCCACAGCTTCGGCGCCGACGGCGTCCGCTTCACTCCCGCTCGCCCGCACCTCGCCTTCCGCCGCCCGCGCCAGTTCGGCCCTCTTTCTCACCGCCTCCGTCAGGTAAGTTTCCGAGATGACCTCGACGAGAGATGAGGTGACCTTCTCCGCCAGGTCGGACGCCAACTCAAACTCTGCGACGACCCGGCCTTCGGCCCATGAGGCGACCTCCCGTCGGAGAGTGTCGCGCCCCTCGTCGCGCGTGCTCTCGTAGCCGAGCCGCTTAAAGAATGGGAGGATCGGCAGGCCCTCGGCGCGCGCCTTCCTCATCTCCATGTGCGTCACCGAGAGCCCGTCCGGAGCCCCGGGCCCCTCGTCCGGAACCCACCCGTAACTCTCGCCGGAAATGAGGATGAACAGGTGGCAGGACTCGATCTCCTTCTCAATGCGCTCCCACACGCGGGTGCCCCCCGGAAGCCAGGCCTCTGCGTTTACCGGCTCGAAGTTAAAGCCCCGCACTCGACGCACGACCGCGTCCCTCTCGTTCGCGAGGTCTTTCATCGTGCTCGCAATGAAGACCCTGATCTTCGTACCCATCCGTCCGACCTCCGCGGCCGCCGCCATCCCGCGCCCGGCCGCGCGGATTATACTTAAGGCGGAGCGCCGCCCAGAAGAGTTTCCCGGCCGCCACCGCGCGACGGTTCTTTCTTTGCGGCGGGTGGCGGCATTGGTTATACTCGGGTCTCGCCACTGTGGCTCCTGAGTCTCCCTCGTCTCGGCGCACAGAACGGGCGGTCGGCACGTCATGGAGGTGGGCGGCGGCCGCTTTGACCCTACCGGCTCCTTTTGAAATTTAGAAGGTGAAGAGTTTTATGTTGCAAATCCCGAAGGGCCATACGACTGAAGCGGAGCGCGCCATCCTGCGCCACCTCCGCGTGTGGATCGCGGCGCTGGCGCTGGGCTGCCTCGTGGTCGGCGTCGGCGTCGGCGCGATGCTGAGCCGGACGAGCGTCTTCGCGGGCGAGGGCGAACAGCCCGCCGTGCCCGCGTCGGTCGCGCGCGCGCCCGAGGCCCTCTCGGCCTCGTTCGCCGAGATCGCCCGCCGCGTCGAGCCGTCGGTCGTCAACATCGACACCGTCTCGGCCGCCCCGCAGACGGCCGGCCGTGAAGGCGACGACGAGGAGGGCGAGGAGGGCAGCGACAACCCGCTCTACGACATGCTGCGCCGCAACGCGCGGCGGCCCTCGCGCGGCGTCGGCTCCGGCTTCGTCGTTGACCCGAAGGGGATCATCCTGACGAACTTCCACGTCGTCGAGAACATGACCGGCATCATGGTCAAGCTCCAGACGGGCGAGCAGCTCCGCGGCCAACTCGTCGCCTCGGACGAGGAGACCGACATCGCCGTCATCAAGGTCAACGCCGGCCGCGACCTCCCGGCCGTGAACTTCGGCAACTCCGACGACATGCAGGTCGGCGACTGGGTGCTCGCCATCGGCTCGCCCTTCGGGCTCGAGCAGACGGTGACGGCCGGCATCATCTCGACCAAGGAGCGGCAGACCGACCCCAGCGCCTCCTTCCGCCGCTTCATCCAGACCGACGCCGCCATCAACCGCGGCAACTCGGGCGGCCCGCTCGTCAACATGCGCGGCGAGGTCATCGGCATCAACTCGCAGATCGCCACCTCGACCGGCGACTACAACGGCATCGGCTTCGCGCTCCCGGCCAACATCGCCTCCTCGGTCTACAGGCAGTTGACGGCGACGGGCAAGGTCAGGCGCGGCTACCTCGGCGTCTACCTCGACTCCGTCAGGCCCGAGTTCGCGCGCGTCTACCAGTTGCCCGCGGCCAAGGGCGCCATCATCAAGGACATGGCCGCCGACGGCAAGGGGCCGGCCGCCGCCGCCGGCATCCAGACCAACGACGTGGTCGTCGAGTTCAACGGCCAGCCCGTGGAGAACGCGCAAGACCTCATCAACAAGGTCGCCGCCACGCCGGTCGGCGAGACGGTCGCGGTCACGTACCTGCGCGAGGTGGCCGACAAGCTCGAACGGCGCACGACCAACGTCAGGATCGGCGAGCGCCCGGCGCGCAACTCCCCGGCGGAGGGCGAGGCCAAACCGGGGGCGAAGCCCGGCAAGGTCGAGGACGCGCAACCGGACGGCGCGCTCAAGGACAAGCACGAACGCCCCGTCCTCGGCCTCAAGCTGAGCGAGCTGACGCCGCAGATCGCCAACGAGCAGAACCTGAAGGGCGTGCGCGGCCTCTACGTCCAGCAGGTTGACCCGGCGGGCATCGCCTCGGACGCGGGCGTCACGAAGAACATGGTCATCCAGCGCATCAACCGCCAGTCGGTCGCGACCATCGACGACTTCGAGCGCGTCATCAACGCCCTCAAGCCCGGCGACCCCATCGTCCTCCACGTCTCGGCCTACAACGGCGAGAGGGTCACGCAGCAGATCGTTCAGTTCACGTTCCAATAGCCGTGAACCGTAAACCGTAAACCGTGACAAGAAGAAGACACGCTCTTCCTCTTGTCACGGTTTACGGTTTACGGTTCACGGCTCTTTGCGGTTCACGTCTATTAGTTTACGATAGGAACAAATGGCACAGGCGAAGAAGGCGCTCGGGAAGAGTCAGAAGAAGGGCGGCGCGGCGGCGCGCCCCGGCATCAAGAAGTACCCGAACTACATCGGCGGCGAGTGGGTCGCTTCCCAGTCGGGCGAGTGGTTCGAGGACGTAAACCCGGCCGACACGCGCGACGTGATCGGCCGTTTTCCTGTCTCGACGCGGGAAGACGTCGAGGCGGCCGTCGGTGCGGCGAAGTCCGCGGCTGACCGCTGGCGGCGTCTGCCCGCGCCGCGCCGCGCGGAAATCCTCTTCCGCCTGGGCGAGATTCTCATCCGCCACAAGGAGAGGTACGCGCGCGAGATGACGCGCGAGATGGGCAAGGTCTTGAAGGAGACCGGCGGCGACGTGCAGGAGGCCATCGACTGCACCTACTACACGGCCGGCGAGGGCCGCCGCCTCCACGGCTTCACCACGCCCGCCGAGATGCCCGACAAGTTCGCCATGTGCGTCCGCCAGCCCGTCGGCGTCTGCGGGCTGATCACGCCCTGGAACTTCCCGATGGCGATCCCTTCGTGGAAGCTCATCCCGGCCCTGGTCTGCGGCAACACCGTCGTCATCAAGCCGGCCGAGGACACGCCGCTCTCGACCTACAACCTGGTCAAAGCCTGCGAGGAGGCGGGCGTCCCCGCGGGCGTCGTCAACCTCGTCACGGGCCACGGCGAGACCGCGGGCGCGGCGATTGTCAATCACCCCTCCGTCCGCCTCATCTCCTTCACCGGCTCGACCGAGACCGGCCGCGTCGTGGCCGGCGCGTGCGCCGACCGCAACGCCATCTGCTCTCTGGAGATGGGCGGCAAGAACGTCATCATGGTGATGGAGGACGCCGACCTCGACCTCGCCGTCGAGGGCGCGGTCTGGGGCGCGTTCGGCACGTCGGGGCAGCGCTGCACGGCCTCCTCGCGCGTCGTCGTCCACAAGAAGGTCTACAAGAAGTTCACGCAGATGCTCGTCGAGCGCGCGAAGAACCTGAAGGTCGGCAACGGCCTGGACGAGAAGACCGACGTCGGCCCGGTCATCAACGCCGACGCCGTCCACAAGATTCTCGGCTACATCGAGATTGGCCAGAAGGAGGACGGCGCGCGGCTCGCCTGCGGCGGCCGTCGCCTCGAAGGCGGCGGGCACGCCAACGGCTACTTCATCGAGCCGACCGTCTTCACCGACGCCGCGCCGGACATGCGTATCTCTCAAGAGGAGATCTTCGGCCCGGTCACGACCGTCATCCCGACGAACTCGCTGGAAGAGGCCGTCGAGATCGGCAACGGCGTGCGCTACGGTCTGTCGGCCTCCATCTACACGCAGGACGTGAACCGCGCCTTCCGCGCGATGCAGGAGATGTACACAGGCATCTTCTACGTCAACTCCTCGACCATCGGGGCCGAAGTCCACCTCCCCTTCGGCGGCACCAAGGCCACCGGCAACGGCCACCGCGAGGCCGGCACGCAGGTGCTCGACATCTTCACCGAGTGGAAGTCTATTTACGTTGACTACAGCGGCAAGCTCCAACGCGCGCAGATCGACGAGGTCAACTTCGAGTAGGTGTAAGCGCGTCCTCTGAATGAATAAGCGCACACCCACGGCGAGGAGCGCCACGAAGGCGGTGAGAGGCCGACGGCAGAGGCCGCGCAGGATAAAGAGTCGGCCAACGAGATATAGCTCGACGCAGAGAGTGGCCTCTACGTTTTCGTCGGGCCGCGCGGCCGCACGCACGTTTTTACGGAAGAGGAGAACATCACACTAGCTTCAGGACAACGGCGGGTAACAGGCGGCGCAGGCTGGACGAAGGTAAGTGGGAGCGGATCGGCCGCGACGACTTGCCTGAAGGGCTAAGGTAATATGGAAGCATTACGGAAAGAGGTTATTGCGTCAGTCGAGATAGTCGATGTGAGGGCTTCCGAGGACGAACTCGCAGTCATCGAAGCAGCATTGAGTTACTTACTCCTCGCCCTCGGCAAGACCCTCAGCCAAAAGCTCGGTGCGGAGCCGGACGAGGTGGAGGGTATCCGTGACGACTTGCGCAGAATCCTAGGCAGCGAGAAAGAACCTGAGCCAACAATGGAGTTCGCGGAAAAATCCTAACGAACGGAGAAGAGAAAAGTGATAGTCGGACTCCCCAAGGAGATTAAGGACAACGAGTACCGCGTGGGGCTGACGCCCGCGGGCGTGCGGGCGCTGACCGACGCGGGGCACAGGGTCATCGTGGAGAAGTCGGCGGGCGAGGGCTCGGGCTTCGAGGACGAGCTGTACGAGCGCGCGGGGGCGAGCATCCTGCCGACGCCCGCCGACGTGTGGGCCGGGGCCGAGATGATCGTCAAGGTCAAGGAGCCCATCGAGCCCGAGTACCCGCGGATGAAGGAGGGGCTGCTCCTCTTCACCTACCTGCACCTCGCGCCCGACCCGAAGCAGACGCAGGCGCTCCTCGAACACAAGGTGACCGGCATCGCCTACGAGACGATCACCGACCGGAAGGGCACGCTGCCGCTCCTCACGCCGATGTCGGAGGTGGCGGGGCGGATGGCCGTGCAGGTCGGCGCGCAGTACCTCGAGAAGATGAACGGCGGGCGCGGCGTGCTGCTGGGCGGCGTGCCGGGCGTGCCCGCGGCGCGCGTCGTCATCATCGGCGGCGGCGTCGTCGGGACGAACGCGGCGAAGATCGCCGTCGGCATGGGCGCGCAGGTCACCATCGTGGACAAGAACCTCGACCGCCTGCGCGAGCTGGACGACATCTTCCTGTCGAAGATTTCGACGCTCGCCTCCTCGGCCTACGCCGTCCACGGGGCCATCGCGGAGGCCGACCTCATCATCGGCGCGGTGCTCGTCCCCGGCGCGGCCGCGCCGAAGCTCGTCACGCGCGAGATGCTGAAGGACGTGATGAAGGGCGCGGTCATCGTAGACGTGGCGGTGGATCAGGGCGGGTGCATCGAGACGACGCGGCCGACGACCCACTCGAACCCGACCTACTACGTCGAGGACGTTCTGCACTACTGCGTGGCGAACATGCCGGGCGCGGTGCCGCGCACCTCGACGTTTGCGCTGACGAACGCGACGCTGCCCTACGCGCTGCGCCTGGCCAACCGCGGCTTCCTCGACGCCATCAACAGCGACCCCGGCCTGAAGGAGGGCGTCAACACCTACGCCGGCAAGCTCACCTACAAGGCCGTCGCCGACGACCAGGGGCTCGAATACACTTCGCTCGACGAGATGCTGGGCCTCACGCCCCAGACCAGCTCGAAGGCCGGCGGCGTGTGAAGGTTAAGACGATTTAGCCGCGGAGACACAGAGGCACAGAGATTTTAGGGGGTAGACTTAACCCTTATTAATCTCTGTGCCTCTGTGTCTCCGCGGTTAAATTTTTCAGGCGAGCAGGCGCGCGAGGCTGGCGGCGAGCACGTCGGCCTGGACGGGCTTCGAGAGGTAGAGGTCTGCGCCCGCCGCCGCTTCCGCGCGCGTCGCGGGGTCGGAGCCGCTCAGCAGCACGACGGGCAGGTCTTTGAGCCGCGGGTGCTCGCGCAGGAAGCGGCAGAGTTCCTGGCCGGAGAGGTGCGGCATGAGGGCGTCGGTCACGACCGCGTCCACCGCGTTCGAGAGCAGCGCCTTCATCGCCTCGAGCCCGTCGGACGCGGTCAGCACTTCGTAGCCCGCGCGGCGCAGGACGACTTCGAGGTAGCGGCGCAGCGCGCGGTCGTCTTCGGCCAGCAGGACGGTCGCGCGCGCGGGCGGCGCTTCGTCCCGCGCGGCCTGCGCGGTCAGCGCGTCGGACTGTTCGAGCCCTTGAATCAGGATGCCCATCTGTCTACTTGAGAACCTTTCCGGCGTGCTCGGCGGTCGGAGCGGGAGGGAGAGAACTAACGCCGTCTGGAAACTTAGCAACCCGCGTGCCCGCGGACGGCGGCGGCGGGGGCGCTAAAACTAATGTAGAGGCGCGCGCACGCATCAGTCAATCTCTCTTTCTGACCTGCCGCCCGGTCAGTTTGCCACGGCGGAACGCCGCGCCGATGCTTTCTCCCGCGGGCGCGGCGAACCGGCCCGCGGGCGCGCTCATCTATCTCCTTCCGCCCGAACAGCGCGCCCGCACGGGTTGAAGTGTCGCCGGGCTTCGGCCATACTCAAGGGTCGGGCACACGCGCGGGAAGATTTCTGTAGTGGTCGGGACGTAAGAGTATTTCGAGATGTACGAGTTCGCAGTCACGCCAGCCGTCACGCAGATCCGCCGCCGCGGCGTGACCATCACGGAGGTCGAGCCGGGGAGCCTGGGCGAGGAGCTTGAGCTTGAGCCGGGCGACCGCGTCGTCAAGGTCAACGGCCGCGCGGTGCGCGACTACCTCGACTTCCGCTTCCACACGGGCGGCGAGACCGAGCTCACGCTCGACGTGCTCAAGCGCGGCGGCGAGGAGTGGGAGGTCGAGGTCGAGCGCGCGGAGGGCGAGGACTTCGGCCTCCAGTTCGAGAACATCGCCCCGCGCCAGTGCGCCAACGAGTGCCTCTTCTGCTTCTGCAAGGGCAACCCCCCGGACGCGCGCCCCGCGCTCTTCTTCCGCGACGAGGACGTGCGCCTCTCCTTCCTCTACGGCAACTACACGACGCTCACCTCCATCACCGAGGACGAGTTGAACCGCGTCGTCGAGCAGCGCCTCACCCCGCAGTACGTCTCGGTGCATGCGACCGACCTGAAGGTGCGCGCCTACCTCCTGGGGGTGGACGAGAAGCGCGCCGACATCGACGACAAGCTGCGCCGGATGATGGACGCCGGCATCGAGATACACGCGCAGGTCGTGCTCTGCCCCGGCATCAACGACGGCGAGGTCTTACGCAAAACAGTCGAAGATTTGGCCGCCGAGTACCCGCGCGTGCGCAGCGTCGCCGTAGTCCCGCTGGGCCTGACGCGCTACAACACGGACGAGCGCCTGACGCCGGTCACGCCCGGGTGGTGCCGCCAGATCATTCAAGAGGTCGGCGCGGTTCAGAGGGAGTTGAAGAAGCGCCTGGGGACGAACTTCGCCTTCCTCGGCGACGAGATATACCTGCGCGCGGGCGTGGACGTGCCGGGCCGGAGGCACTACGGCGACTACCCGCAGATCGAGGACGGCGTCGGCATGGTGCGCTCGTTCCGCGAGGAGTTCGCGCGCCTGCTGCGGCGCGTCGAGAAGGCGGGCGTGCGCGACGCCGCGGGCCTGCACGGGACTATCCTGACGGGGACGCTCTTCGCCCCCGTGCTCGAAGAGTTGGTCGGGCGTCTGAACGAGGCGGCGGGCACGCGCCTGCGCGTCGTCCCCGTCGAGAACAGGTATTTCGGCGAAGAGATCGTCGTCGCCGGGTTGATGACGGGGCAGTGCGTCGAGTCTGTGCGGGGAAGGCTGGAGGGCGAGTTCGTCGTCATCCCGCGCACGGCGCACAAGTCGGACGAGCCCGTCATGCTCGACGGCACGCGGCTCGAAGAGCTTGAGCGGAAGATAGGCTTGCCCGTCCGCGCGCTCGACCTCGAAGGCTTCGGGCGGATGGTCTGCGGCGGGTAGGGGCCGGGGCCGCAAGCCCGACCGTGAGGGAGGGCGTCAGCGTCAAAAGAAAAAGAGGGCGCCGACTTTTACGAGTCGGCGCCCTTAAAGTTTTTAAGTCAGAGGCTCTGACTTCCGACCGACTTAGAAGTCGTACCGGATGGCGAGCTGGATGACGCGCGGCGTGCCGGTCGTGAAGGTCGACTTGCCGAAGTTGGTGCTGGCCATGTTGCCCACGGGCAGGCCGAAGTTCGTGTGGTTGAAGACGTTGAAGGCGTTGGCCTGGAGCGTCAGGCGGTGCTCTTCGGTGATGCGGAACCGCTTGTGCAGCCCGAAGTCCACGTTCCAGAAGCCGGGGCCGGTGAACGTGTTGCGGCCGAGCGTGCCGTCGCACCACCACTGCGCGGACGTGACGACGACGCCGTTGTTGGGGCCGCAGGCCGCGCGCACCGCGGCGATGCGCTCCGGAGCCGTGGGGCTCGTGATGCCCGCCGCCGTGAGCGGCGCGAGGAAGTTCGCGACGCGCGTGTTCATGCCGACGAAGAGCGACGTGTCGAAGAAGCCGTCGGCCGGGCTGTTGCCCGTGTAGATGCTGTCGCCGTCGGTGCCGAGGAAGACCGCGCGGTCGCTGGTGAACCCGTCGGCGTTCGGGTCCTGGTTGCCGTGGTAGACGGTGAAGGGGACGCCCGACTGAATCTGGACGATGCCCGTCATCACCCACCCGCCGAGCCAGCGGTTCTCCTTCCAGAGTTCCGGCTCGTAGCTGAAGCCGGTCACGAAGCGGTGCCTGATGTCGAAGTCGGAGCGGGCGCGGTCGAGCCGGATGTTAAAGCCGTTCTGCGGCCGGAAGTTGCCGTGGCGGGCGTCGGCGACGAAGGCGTCGCTCAGCTCGTCGATGGCCTTCGAGTAGGTGTAGTGACTGTTGAACTGGAGCCCGTGCCAGCCGCGGCTCCGGACGCCGACCTGACCGCCGTGGTAGATCGAGCCGAAGGCGTTGGTGCGGAAGTTGTCCGAGGAGATGGCCGTGTTGGGCCGGATCGTGCTGCCGCCGCGGGTGCGGCCAGGGAAGGTGTTGATGTCGATGACGCCCGTCAGCCCGCGCCCGGCCGTCGTGATGTAGTTGAACTCGAACAGGAAGTCCCGGGCGAACTCGTGCTGCACGCCGAGGAACATCTGCTGGAAGTACGGCGTCTTCAGGTTCTCGTCCATGTGGCGCGGCGCCGGCAGGCCCGCGAAGAGCGGGCTGTTGAAGAGTTGACGGCTCGACTCCTGGAACGGGACGGTGAAGAGGCCGGGCGAGGAGAGCGGCCCGATGGGGATGGGCCCGCCGATCGCCGGGCTGTTGATGGTGTTGAAGCCGAAGGTCGGCGGGTTGAACCGGATGTTCTCGAAGAGGTTGTTCCAGATGCGGTCGTAGAAGAAGCCGCCGCCGCCGCGCACGACCAGCTTCTGGTCGGAGAAGACGTCCCACGCGAACCCGACGCGCGGGGCGAAGTTAGTCCAGTCCTTAGCCCAGATGTCGCTGTCGCGCTGCTGGAAGCCGCCGCGCGCGACCTTGGCCGTGAGCGGGTTGTTGACCGGGAAGAAGACGTTGGTCGAGGCGGTCGGCACGGGCGTGTCCGCCGAGCCGAAGTAGAAGTTCGAGTCCAGGCCCTGGCGGAAGTTGTGCGGCGGGCCGAAGTACTCCCAGCGCAGGCCGAGGTTGAGGGTCAGGTTGCGGCGCGCCTTCCAGTCGTCCTGGATGTAGGCCGCGTACTCGTTGGCGCGGAAGCCACGGTAGTACTCGGGCGCGCCGCCGGTGCGCGGGTCGAGCGTCACCTGCGCCTGCAAGAACGCGCCGAAGGTCGGCTCGCCGAAGAGCGCGAGGTCGGCCTCGTCGCCGAAGAAGCCGTCGGTCAGAAGCTCCTCGACGCCGTGCGGGAGGAAGAGCCCGGTCGAGGTCGTCTGGAAGGAGGAGCCGTTGCGGATGCGGCGGTACTCCAGGCCCGTCCGGAAGCTGTGCGAGCCCATCAGCAGCGAGAAGTGCTGCTGGAGCTGGAACTGGTTGTCGGTGAAGAACTGCGGCAGGCCGGCTGAGCAGCCGAGCTGGACGCCTATGGGGTCGAAGCCCGTGAAGATCGAAGGCAGGCCCTCGGTGCCGGGGCAGGCCGGGAAGTCGCGCCGGTGGCGGAGGTAGCTAAACTTCGACTCGCTGGTGATCGTCGGGCTCCACGTGTGGTTCAACGTCAGGCCCGCCAAGAGCGAGCTGCCGGGCGAGAAGAAGGGCGCCGCGATGGGCTGGTCGCCGCCACCGAAGGTGTCGCCGTTGTCCGAGTCCTCGGAGAGGAAGGTCGCGGTCAGGTTGGTGTTCGAGGTGAACGTGTGGTCGCCCTTGATGCTGAAGCGGGCGATGTTCGAGAAGGCCGGATTGCTGACCGTCACGTCGCCGTAGACGGGGACGGGGTAAACGATGGGCGCGTCGGTGAACAACGTGGTGAAGAGGCCGCCGGCCTCGTTCGTGAAGTTTGAGGTGGCGAGCGGGATGTTCTGGATCGCGGCGTACTTCAGGTAGTTCGCGCCGAGCGTGCGCGAGTTGGCGAAGGCGCCCGGGCACGCGTGGCCGAGCGCCTGCTGGCAGAGCCCCGCCGGGTTCGACTCGTGGAAGGTGGCGAAGGCGCCGCTCTGGACGAAGTTGACGAACTGCTGGGTGAAGCTGGTGGTCGTCAGCGGGCCGGCCTGGCGCAGGCGCGAGAACTCGACCGTGCCGAAGGCGAAGGTCTTGTCCTTCTTGATGGGGCCGCCGAAGGAGCCGCCGAACTGGTTGCGCACGAGCGCATCCTTGATGCCCTCGCGGTTCGAGAAGAAGTCGTTGGCCGCCAGCTTCTGGATGCGGTTGTACGCGAAGAGCGAGCCGTGGATGTCGTTGGTGCCGGGCCTCAAGACCGACTCGGCCACGAAGCCGCCGCCCTTGCCGTACTGCGCCGAGTAGTTGTTGGTGATGACGCGGTACTCCTGGATGGCCTCGGGCGAGATGCTGGTGATGCCGCCGGAGACGAGCGCGCCGCGGCCGCCCTGCCCCTGGTCGTTGTTGTCGAAGCCGTCGACGAGGAAGTTGCCCGTGCCGCCGCGCACGCCGTTGACGGCCGCGCCGCGGGTGCTGCCGGCGAACTCGTCGGGCACCGCGCCGGGCAACAGGTTGATGAACTCGTTGGTGTCGCGGTTCTCAAGCGGGTAGGTCTCCCAGACGTTGCGGTTCAGGAGCTGCGAGACGCTCGACTCGGACGGCTGGGCGAGCTGCTCGCCGCCCGCGACGACCGTCACGGTCTCGCTCGCGGCGCCGACGGCCAGCCTCACGTCCTGCGTGACGACCTGGGCGACCGTCAGGATGACCTGCTCGACCTGCGCCGTGCTGAAGCCCGCGGCTTCGACCTTGATGGTGTAGGTGCCGACGGGCAGCGTGGGGAAGCGGTAAAGGCCGGAGTCGGTGGACTGCGCGGTGGCAGAGACGTTGGTGGCGACGTTGGTCACGGTGACGGTGGCGCCGCTCACGACGGCGCCGTTCGGGTCGGTGACCGTGCCCGTCAGCGACGAGGTGCCCTGTGCGAAAGCGGTGACGCAGAGGGCGGCGACCAACAGCGCGGCGAACGCCACTGAGGTGAGTCTTCTCATCTGATTGAATCTCCTTTTCAAACTGGCAAAAGGGCGCTTCATACGTCCCGGGTCAAGGGGCCTTGACCCACGCGGGTTCGGGCGCAGGCGTGGTTCCGGCGGCTCGGCGGAGAAAAATAGGGCCGGGAACCGACCTTCGTAAGTCCGGGCACGCCGCAAGCGCCGTTGGGTGCGGCCAAAGTGGATGGTAAGGGGGCGCACCCTTCGTCCCCGCGGCTAAATCACTGGATTTCGTACGACGACTTGGGCGCGGCGTGCCGGAGCAGTTAAAGAACGGACTGACAACCAAAAATATGGCAAAGATTGTTCCATCGCATGGACGCCGGCCTAGTCGTGTATATCAGGCCAAACACGGAGATTATGGCGGAGTAAATTCAGAAATATAAATAAAAGCATCCGAATTTATGAAGATTCGGAGAACATCTCGGACTCGGCGTACGGCCAGGCCGCGTCGGGATCGGGCCGGAGAGGGGCCTCGTCCTCAACGTGAAGTTGCAGTCTACCTCCCTCGGCCCGACCCTCACCGAGAGTCGCCCGCCGGTGCCGGCGACCTTGCTCGCGTGGCGCGTGGAATCGGAGTGCCTCCTGCCTCTTCGTGAGCATGTCCATAAATATGGACGTACCGGGATAATTTTAGTTTTTAGCTCCAAAAAAATGTATTAATCCGAATTTAGCAATATCATTTTAGTCAAATTCTTGGAGAAAATCTAAAATTCCTGTCAATACGACAATTTGAATTTTATCCGCATAATGGCATGATGCTTGCAATTCGCGGCTCAAAGCTAAAGCAGCAGCATCTCGCGGCTTGTGCTTCCCTACAACACCCGAAAAGTTCAGGCACAAAAAATCGAAGCTCCGAAGTAGTCGTTGTCCGAGTCGTTGTCCGAGACGACTAACAGGGGGGCTTCGATTCTAGGAGGAAGCCCACGATGAAAAGACTTTTGCTGGCAATGTTGACGCTCGCCCTGTTCGCCGCGTCGGCATTCGCACAGACGACGACCGGCGACCTCGTCGGCACAGTCTCCGGCCCCGACGGCGTCATCGCCGGCGCTACCGTCACGGTCATCGACGACCAGACGAAGAGAGAAAGAACCGTCCAGTCCAGCGCCGACGGCACCTTCTCCGTCCCCCAGCTCGAACCCGGCGTCTACACGGTGAAGATCACGGCCCCCGGCTTTAAGACCTTCAACGCGACCCAGTTGAAGATCGACGCCGGCCGCCCCTACACGCTCAACCCGACGCTCGAAGTCGGCGGCGTGCAGGAGACCGTCACGGTGATCGCCGGCGCCGACATCATCAACTCGACGACCGGCGAGCTGAGCGCGACCATCAGCCCGCAGCAGGTGAAGGACCTGCCAATCAACGGGCGCAACCCCCTCGCGCTGCTCAACCTGCTGCCCGGCGTCAACCCGACCAGTTCGTCCATCAACGGCCAGCGCAGCTCGGTCACGAACTACACGCGCGACGGCATGAACGTCCAGGACAACTTCATCCGCCTCGGCGGCTTCGTGCAGGACCGCCCGACGGTTGACGACACGGGCGAGTTCACCGTCATCACGCAGAACGCGGGCGCCGAGTTCAGCGGCTCGCAGATCGTCCAGCTCGTCACCCCCCGCGGCGGCGACGACTTCCACGGCGCGCTCTACGAGTTCAACCGCAACTCGTACTTCGGCGCCAACCGCTTCTTCAACAACTTCAACAACGTCGCCCGCCCGTTCCTGAACCGCAACCAGTTCGGCGGCAGCTTCAGCGGCCCGGCGCGCATCCCGCGCTTCGGCGAGGGCGGCGACCGCACCTGGCGCAACAAGGGCTTCTTCTTCTTCAACTACGAGGGCTTCCGCCAGGCTTCGCAGGCGGCGGCCAACGGCACGATCCTGCTGCCGCAGGCGCGCGCCGGCAACTTCACCTACACCGCGACCTGCACGGCGAGCGGCGCCACCGCCTGCCCGGCGGGCATCACGCCGGGGCAGCAGCTCACGATCAACACGCTGAACGGCTCGGGGCTCAACCTGGCCGGGGCCAACGGGACGGCGTTCACCAGCGCGGGCGGCGCGCTCACGATCGACCCCGTCGTCCAGAGCCGCATCCTGAACAACCTGCCCACGGCGGCCAACGGCACCACGACCGGCACGAACTTCACGCAGGTGCTCAACTTCAACATCGGGACGCCGGTCACCCGCAACGCCGTCACGGGCCGCTTCGACTTGCAGTTCAACGACCGCAACGCCCTCAACTTCGTCTACAAGAAGAACGACGAGAGCAACGCGCGCAACGACCTGGCCTACGGCTTCCAGACGAGCCCCTACGTCTTCCAGGGCGGCCCGACGACGCTCTACGTCCTGGCCTACAACATGACTCCGACCTCGAACCTGACGAACGAGATTCGCTCCGGCTACCAGCGCAGCGAGCCCTTCTTCTTCGAGGGCGGCGTGGCCAAGAACTTCGTCTTCAGCACCGCGCAGACGCAGGCCCTCAACACGCTGGCGAGCATCATCACCAACCCCGAGGGCAGCTTCCGGGACCAGGGGCGCAACACCGACTACTGGAACCTCCAGGACAACGCGACCTACCTCTGGGGCAACCACTCGCTCCGCTTCGGCGGGCAGTTCCAGGCCTACAAGATCGTGGCGGTCAACTTCGCGGGCACCACGCCGGCCTACACCTTCAGCACCGCCAACAACCCGAACACGCCCGGCCTGACCACCGGCATGTTCCCCGGCGGCATCAACGCCACCGACCTGGGCCGCGCCAACAACCTGCGCTACCTGCTGGGCGGCATCATCGGCGCCGGCACCCTGACGGCCAACCTCGTCGACCAGCAGACCGGCTACCAGCTCGGCGCGCCGGCCGTCCGCGACCTCCGCTTCGAGAACTGGTCGGGCTACGTCCAGGATCAGTGGCGCGTCACGCCGCGCCTGACGCTGAACCTCGGCCTGCGCTACGACCTCTTCACGCCGCTGCGCAACGTCGATCAGGTCTACCTCGAGGCGCGCGTCGATCAGGGCCAGACCCCGATGCAGGCGGCGCTCAACCCGAACGGCGTCTACCAGATCGTCGGCGGCAACGCCGGCAGCCCCGGCGACTTCTTCAAGGCCGACAAGAACAACTTCGGGCCGAGCCTCAGTTTCGCCTGGTCGCCGACCTTCAAGAACAACTTGCTGAACAGCGCCTTCCCCGGCGAGGGGCGCACGGTCATCCGCGGCGGCTACCGCATCAGCTACAACAACAACGAGTACGTCCGCTCGCCCGACAACGCGCTGCTCAACCACGTCGGCCTCGGCGGGCAGACCATCAACGTGACGACCAACATCGGCGGCACCGAGACGGCCAACCTCCGCTCGATCCTGACGCCCAGGGCCGAGGCCCCCAGCTTCCAGGCCCTGCCCGGGAGCTTCGGCACGCCCGCGCTGCCCGTCCTGCCTCGCACCTACGCGGCCAACAACACGGCGGCGGTCGCCAACCGCTTCGGCTCGGTCTTCGTCATCGACCCGAACCTCCAGCTCCCGCTGACGCACGAGTACAACGTCGGCATCCAGCGCGAGATCGGCTGGCAGCAGGCCATCGAAATCCGCTACGTCGGCAGCCGCAGCGACGAGCTGCTCCGCTCGATCGACTGGAACCAGATCGACATCCGCAACAACGGCTTCCTGGCCGACTTCGTCCTCGCGCAGCGGAACCTCGCGCTCAACCGCGCGACGAACCCGGCCTCGACCAACTTCACGAGCGGCGTCGGCGCTCTGTCGGTGCTCAACAAGCTCACGACCAACCCCGCCACCATCATCACGAACCTGGAGAACGGCACCCCGGCCGACCTGGCGTTCACCGCCATCGGCAACGCCACGACCGGCGGCATCCCGTTCCTCGCGAACCCGAACACGGGCGTCGCCAACACGCTGGAGAACGGCGGCGCGTTCCGCTACAACTCGCTCCAGGCCGAAATCCGCCGCCGCTTTACGGGCGGCTGGGGCTACCAGCTCAACTACACGTTCCAGAAGATTCTGGCGGACACGACGCAGGACACGCAGACCAACGTCGATCCGTTCATCGACAACGCGAACATGAAGTTGAACTACGCGCGCCCCGACTACGACCGCACCCACACGATCAACGGCAACCTGAACTACAACCTGCCGTTCGGCCGCGACCGGCGCTGGCTCAACGACGGGCCGGCGAGCAAGATTTTCGGCGGGTTCCAGCTCACCTCCATCGTCAACATCAGCTCGGGCCAGCCGCTCTCGATCCGCGACGGCAACGCCGGGGTCGGCCGCGGCACGCTCAACCGCGCCGCCCGCTCCTCGCTCCAGCCGGCGACCTCGACGCTGACCGCCGACGAGATCAAGGAGCTGATCGGCGTCCACCGGACGCCCAACGGCGTCTTCTTCATCAACCCGAGCGTGTTGCAGGCCACGGCCGTCAACACCTCCGGCGTGCGCGTGCCGATTGATTTGACGCAGCCGCTCCCGGCGGGCTTCAGCAGCCTCCAGGTGCGCGGCGCGGCGGCGATCAACCCGGCCGACCCGCGGAACCCGACGCCCTTCGCCGGGCAGGTCTTCTTCCGCAACCAGCCGGGCTCGACCGGCAACCTGCCGATCAACGTCTTCAACGGCCCGTGGTACATCAACTGGAACGCGGGCCTCTTCCGGAACTTCGGCATCACCGAGCGGATGAAGTTGCAGTTGCGCATGGAGGTCTTCAACGTGCTCAACCGCGCCCAATTCAACATCGGCGAGAGCAGCAACATCTTCGACGTGAACAGCACCAACTTCGGCCGCATCACCGCGACCCGCACGGATGACGCCCGCGTCGTGCAGTTCGGCGCGCGCTTCGACTTCTAACCCTTCGCCAGGACGAGTCCGGGTCTGACAAAACTACGGGCGCGGCCTCCGCGGAGGCCGCGCCCGTTCTCTTTAGCGCGTTATTCGCACGAGCATACCGCCTCTAAACGATAGGCAATGATGTATGCAAACCGCTTCGCGCCTTTACTCCGTGCCCACGTTGAAGGTCGCGGGGTCGATAGGCTGGTTGTAGGCGAACTGCGAGAGCCCGAACTTCCACTCCGCCCGGAACGACGTGCCGCCGGGCGCGTCGAGGTCGAACCTGATGAGGTAGGCGTGCGGCAGGGTCAGGCCGCCCTCCTTACTGAAGTTCGAGAACTCCTCGACCATCTTGTAGCGGGACTCCCTCTGGCTGCCGGACACGTCGGGGTTGGCGCCCATCTGCGCGGCGATGGTGCGCGTGTACTCGGTGCGGACGTGCCGGAAGGTCTCGGCGTCGAAGAAGAGGCTGATGCGCACGTCCGAGCCGCCGCGCGGCGAGTACTTAAGCTCGTGCGTCAGCGTGTCGCCGAGCTTCTTGGTTCCGGCGTATTCGACCTTCGCCTTCATGCCGGCCGTGTCGAAGAGCGGCCACGCCTGCGAGAGCACGCCGCCGAGCAGCCCCTGGCTGATGATGTTCTTGTGCGTCTGGAGGAAGTCGCCGAGGTTCGAGCGCTGGCCGGGCTTGATGAAGGCGACCGCGACCCTCTCGCCGTCGAACCCGAACTTCTCCTGCGAGTAGCCCGCGACATCGAAGCCCATCCCGAGCAGGTGCCTCTGCCCCTCGGAGGCCATCACCACGCGCCCCGTGGCCTGGCCGATGGTCGGCGCGCGGAACGTGACGTCGGCCGTGCCCTGCACGATGCGCGACTTGACGGACTTGCGCGTCTCCTCCGCGCCGACCGATTCGAGGTGCCTGGCGATGACCTCCTCGGGCTTCATCTTCTCGGCGGCGCGCGCGGGGGAGGCCGGGGCGTGCGGCCACCCGGCGGCCGTCAGGAGCAGCAGCGCGGCCGCGGCCGCGAGGGGCGCTCGCTTGCGGTCTTCTTTTCTCATCAAATCCTTCCTTCGTGCGGACGGGGGAATGCCATCCAGACCCTTCTGGTCTCGGCTCCGCTAACGTGCGCGCAGCCCCTTGATGGTCGCGCGCACGCGGTCGGCGTCCGGCGCGCCGGGCGCGAGCTTGAGGTAGGTCTCCAACTCGTCGGCCGCGCGCTTGTACTGCTTCAACTCCCAGTAGAGGCCGCCGAGGAAGTAGTGCGCCCTGACGCCCTCGGGGCCGCCCGCGTCGGCCGACGCCCTCAGCACGCGCTCGGCCTCTTCAAACTCGCGCCGGCCGAGCAGGATCATGCCGAGGTAGAGGTGCGCCGAGGGCGAGGCCGCGTTCTTCTTGAGCGCCTTGCGGAACTGCTCCTCGGCCTCCGCGGGGCGGCGGAGTTCGAGCAGCGCGCGGCCGTAGGCGAGCAGCGCCCCGTGGTCTTCGGGCGCGAGCTTGAGCGAGGCCGCGAGCGCCTCGGCCGCCTTCTCCGGCAGCTTGAGCTTGAGGTAGGCGACGCCCAGCTCGTAGAGCGCGGGCGGGAAGTTGGGGTGCGCGTCCACGGCCATGCGGAGGAGGTCGGCGGCGCGCACGTTCTCGTTCTTGCGGGCGGCCTCGACGCCCTTCTGGTAGAGCTCGACGGCGGGCTTGGGCACGTTCGCCAGCGCCGCGTTGAGCACGCCGGGCGGGCGCGTCTCGCCGTCGGCGGCGCGCCGGAAACGGAGGTTGATGTAGACGGTGGCGACGCGGGGCGTGGCGACCCTGAAGACGCGGTTCGTCTGCTGCTCGATGAAGACGGACTCGCGCGCCGCCTCGTACTGCTCGTTAGCCTCGACGACGACGGTGTAGGAGCCGGCCATCAGCGAGGTGAAGCGGAAGTGACCGTTCGGGTCGGTCATCACCGAGAGCGTGCCTGACGAGGTGCTCTCCAGCAGCACGCGGATGCGCCCGTCCGAGATGCGCCCGGAGGGGAGGAAGACGCGCCCCTGGATGACGTGGTTGCCGCCGGTGCCCGTGGTGTCGATGCCGCCGCCCGACTGCCCGACGGCGACTTCGGCGGGCAGGCAGGAGAGGCAGGCCAGGAGCGCGAGGAGACGCGCGCGCGGGAGAAGGTTCTGTGGGCTCGAAGACATTCCGGCTCCTTCGGGGCAGCCTCGGATGGGGGCTCGGCCTGCGGCTAGGTTGTTTGTACGGGGAACCGACGGCGGTGACAGGATACCAGAAAAAATAGGGAGGAGTGCAAGAGACTCGCACTCCTCCCCGCGAACTCGCCGGGGCCGCCGGAGCGGCCCCGGCCCAACAAACTAGAACGAGAACTTCGCCCCGAGGCGGAGGGACGAAGGGAACTGGAAGATGCGGCCCGAGCCGTAGAACGGGTTCGGGACGTTGGGCACGCCGTTGACGCCGCTGGTGATCTCGAACGTCTCGTCCAGGCGGATGGCGCGCTGGTTGTTGAAGACGTTGAACCAGTCGACCTGGAAGCGGAGCTGGCGGTCCTCGCCGAAGTTGATCGGGTAGTACGCGCCGAGGTCGAGGTTCCAGGTCGTCGGGGTGCGGTTGCTGCCGACGCTATCAACCACGTTCGGGAAGCTCGCCGGCGCCTGCGCGGTCGGGGGCACGACGGCCGTGCCGCGCGGCACGCCGAAGCCCTCGTTGTCGCCGTAGTCGACGTCCGGGATGAGCTGGTTGAAGGGGATGCCGGACTGCGCACGGAACGAGCCGCTGACCATCAGCCTGAACGGCGTGCGGTAGCTGCCGTCGAACTTGAACTGATGCGGGCGGTCGTTCGGCAGGCGGCCGTAGAGCCCGTTGAGCAGGCTGACTAGGTCGAACAGCGAGGTGATGTTCGGGTCGCTCTGACCGTTGTCGTTGCGGAACAGACCCTCGTAGTTGCCGATCAGGCTGGAGTAGACGTAGGAAGCGATGAACTGGTAGTTGTTCGTGAAGCGCTTCTGCGCCGTGAACTCGAGCGCGCGGTAGTAGCGGCGCGCCGGGCCGAAGCAGGCGTTGAACTGGACGCAGGCCAGGTCCTCGGTCGTCACGTCCTGGCCGACGCGGCGGCCGGGGTTGAAGAGGAAGTAGTCGACGCCCTGGTTGAACGAGCCGTCCTCGATGACGTTGTCCTGCGCGCGGTAGACGCCGCGGAAGCCGAGCGCGAGGTCCTTGACGACCTCGTACTCGATGCCGACCGTGTAATCGTCCACCGTCTGCGGGCTAAGGCCCGGGTCGATCGGGGTCGCGTGCGCGCCGAGGTTAGCGATGGTGCGGCCCGGGACGATGAACGCGTCGGTGTTGACGCCGCCGTAGCGGCTGACGTTGAAGTTCTTGTCGGTCTGGCTCTCCTCGGAGCCCGCGCGGACGTTGACGTCGAGCGGGATCGGCGCCTCGACGAAGCGCGCGAAGTTGGCGAAGACCTTGCCACGGCCGTTGCCGGTGAAGTCCCAGCTGAAGCCGAGGCGCGGCTGCATGTTGGCGATGAAGTCGTTGAGCTTCAGGTAGCTCTCGCCGAAGTTGCCGCGGGCCTGCTGGTAGTCCCAGCGCAGGCCGAGGATGAGCTGGAGGTTGCGCGTCGGCTTGAACTCGTCCTGGACGTAGAAGCTCTCGACGTCGGTGTAGGTGTCGGCGACGAGCTGGAAGTCGCGGATGCGGGTCGAGAGCAGGATCAGGAACGGGTTGTTCTGCGCCTCGGCCAGCGTCAGGTTCGGGACGCCGCCGGCCGGGTTGGTGGCGACGGCACCCGTGTAGCCGGCGCTCGCCGCGATGGCGGCGGCGCGCGCGGCGGCCGCGGCGCCCGGGCAGACGATGGTCGTGCCGCGGGTCGTGCAGACCGTGAAGCTGTTGGTCACGCGGTAGCCGTTCGTCTGGTTCGTGTCGGTGAAGCCGCCGGCGAAGGGCAGGCCGAGCGAGTTCGGGAACGTCCGGTCAGGCCCGGTCGAGCGCTGGTCGATGACGTACTTGTTGCGGTTGAACTCGAAGCCGTACTTCAGCGTGTGCTTGCCGAAAATGTTCTGCAGGCGGCCCAGGAACTCGGTGCGGTTGCGGTCCTGCGTCGAGAAGAGCCCGAAGCCCTGCTGGATGAAGTTGCGCTGGAGCGAGCCGCCCGGCGAGTTGACGTAGCTGACGAAGCCGGTCGTGCAGGCCGGGTCGTCGACGGACTGGCCGTTGACGGTGCGGGTGCACGCGACGGTCTGGCCGGCGATGTTGGTCTGTGTCACCGGCGCGACCGTGCCGTTGGCGGCCAGGATCGCGAAGTTGTCGGTGATGAGCGGGTCGGTCGCATCCTCGGGCAGCGTGTTCAGGCGCTGGAGGTGCAGGCCGAAGGCGAACTCGCCGATGAAGTTGGGCGTGAAGACCGAGTTGAGGCGCGTCGTGTAGTTCGACCCGCCGCGCTCGATCCTGCCGCGGAAGCTCGACGGGTCGTTACCGAACCCGGAGACGCCGAGGTTGGCGCTGCCGTAGAGGAAGCCCTCCTCCTTCGAGAAGTCGCCGAAGGTCGAGAAGGTCAGCGTGTGGTTCTGGTTGATGCCCCAGGTGACCTTGCCCGAGTAGAAGGGCGTCGTGACTTCGTTCTCGACCTCGTCGCGGAAGGTCTGGGTCAGGAAGAAGTTCTTGCGCTGCTGCGGGTTGAACGCGCCGAAGAACCAGAGCTTGTCCTTGATGATCGGGCCGCCGAGGTCGAAGCCGGCGTCGACCTCGGAGAAGCCGTTCGGGGCCGAGCCGGTGAAGGAGAACTGCTCAGTCTCGCGCACCATGCCCTTCGTCGTCACGTAGCCGAAGACGTCGCCGCGGAACTCGTTGCCGCCCGACTTGGTGATGACGTTGAAGATGCCGCCGGTGGACTTGCCGTACTCGGCGCTGAACGCGCCGGTCTTGATCTCGACCTCCTGGACGAACTCGAACGGGAGGTTCGCGCCCGAGCCCCCGAAGGCCGGGTCGGTGACGGTGATGCCGTCGAGGATGTAGTTGTTCTCAGGGCCCGACGAGCCGGCGACCGAAGGGTCGCGGTCGCGCCCAGAGGAGTCGCGCAGGCCCGAGCGCGAGACCGTCGGCGCGATGGTGTAGAGCGACTGGACGGTGCGCTGCGTCGGGAAGTTCGAGAACTGCTCGGTGGAGACGTTCGTCCCCGTCGTATTGGTGGTGACGTCGATGGCCGCGCCGGAGCTGGCCGTCACCTCGACCGTCTCGGCCGCGCCCGCGGGGCGGAGCGAGACGGCCACGGTCGAAGTCCTCGACAGGTTGACCTCGACGTTCGTCTGCTCGAAGCGGGCGAAGCCCTGTGAGGCCTCGACCACCACCGTGTAACGCCCCGGCGGGAGGTTCGAGAGGCGGTAGACGCCCTCCTCGTTGGTGGTCGCCGACTGCGGACGAATCAGGTTCGGGCTGGTGGCCGTGACCGTCACGCCCGGAACCGCCGCGCCGTTGACGTCGACGACGGTTCCCTCAATCGACCCCGTCGTGGACGTCTGCGCCGACGCGCTCACGAAGAACGAGAGCGCGAGGGCCAGCACGGCCAAGATTCGGATGGGAGTTTTCATGCTAACCATTCCTTTCGTTGTGTTTAAACCTCTAGAAGTTCGGTTTCTGGTTGAAGGCACATTGCTTTTCAGGATTACCCTGCACGGATTTAAGCAACTCAAAGGCCGCCTCCGACCCGCACGCGACATTCTCCCTTCTAAGTTAAGTTAATAAAAGACTTGGTAGCCCACGCGGGATGCTCCCGGACTGCCTGTCCCTACGTGCTTTCGCGTTTTGGAACCGAAATTTTGAAGTCCACTCCGAATTTTTGAATATAGTTCAGCGGAGGGCTCCGGAGGCTGGGGCCGCGGGGCACGGACGCGTTTTCGGCTGAGGGCCTGTGCTACAATCCGCGGCGCCCCGGCGGGCGCGGGTACTACTGGAAACACTCAAAACGGGCTTAACTCTTGGCGATGTTCGCCGTCAAAAACCTGCAACTGGCCCCGCTCGGCGCGGGCGACCTCATCGACCGCACCGTCCGCCTCTACCGGCGACACTTCGGGGCGCTCGTGCGCGCCAGCGCGCCGCCCGTCATTGTCTCGGCGGTGGGGACGGTCTTGTGGTCTATCTGTTGGCCCGCCATCTCGCTGACGGCGAGCGAGGGGCGGATGGCCGCCTACGCCCTGGGCGTACTCGTGGGCTTATTCGTCCAGGTGCTGGGCTTTCTGGCGCAGTTGATAGTGATGGGCGGGGCGTCGCGCAACCTCGTGATGCACCTGCTGTGGGGCGAGCCGGTGACGGTGCGGCTCATCTACCGGAGCGTGCGCTCGCGGCTGGGCAGGCTGTTTCTGGCGACGCTGGTCGTCCTCTTCTGGCTCTTCATCTCTTCGGTGGCGGCCGCGGGCGCGGGGGTGCTTCTGATGATCCCGGGCTTCCTGGTCGCCGCGCTCGTCACGGCTCTGCTGGCGTCGGCCGACGCGGAGTGGGTCGGGCTGGTGGCGGTCGGGCTGGT
This sequence comes from Pyrinomonadaceae bacterium, assembly GCA_035563535.1. GTDB lineage: Bacteria > Acidobacteriota > Blastocatellia > Pyrinomonadales > Pyrinomonadaceae > QHXN01. The sequence goes on from DATMVD010000013.1 coordinate 48,450, forward strand.
GTGGTTGTTGACGGTCGTGGCGTCGCTCTTCGTCTTCTTCCTGGTGGCGGGGCGCGTGGCCTACGTGCCGCAGGTGCTGATGGTCGAGGGGAAGGGCGTCTTCGACTCCATCGGGCGCAGCGCCGAGCTGGCGCGCGGCAACGTGCGCCGCCTGACGGGGATGTTTCTGTTCACGGGCTTCGCCTGGTACTCGGCGGCGATGCTGCTGCTCGTGCCGCTCGGGTGGTACGCGTACCTGAACGGGGTTGACCCGCTGGGGATGGACCCGACGCGGACGCCGGTCTGGTACACGGTCAGCTCGCAGGTGCTGGGGCAGCTCTCGACCATTCTGCTCGCGCCGGTCTGGATGATGGGGCTCTCTCTGCTCTACGTGGACGAGCGCGTGCGGCACGAGGGTTACGACATCGAGCTGATGGCGGCGCAGGTCTTCGGGGAGATGCCGGCGGTGCCGGCCGGTTTGAACGCCCCGCTGGCGCCCGCCATCGCCGCGCCGCAGGGGCCGCC